>JBFNNX010000011.1:0-1099 GCA_040791665.1 Candidatus Thiodiazotropha sp.
AGGCTTGGGCATCAAGCCTTTCCCGACATAGGCAGCGTGACACGAAGCCGGGTTCAACCCTACGTGATCCGGACTGAAAAACGCCGCGCCATCACCGCGGAGGGAAAGCCGCTTTTCAAACCGCGAAAGACGGAGCTTGCGCCTATCTCCTGGGGAGAGACACATCGGGACCAGCAACTTCTGTACGAGGCGGTCACCGAATACGTTCGGGAGGGTTACAACCAGGCCATACGCGAGAAGCGCAGCTACATCGGGTTTCTGATGATCCTGATGCAGCGTCTGGTGGTGTCAAGCACGACCGCTATCCGCACCACACTCGAACGTCGGCTGGAGGCACTCGAAGCACCGCAGGAGCAATTGTCCCTTTTTCCGATGTATGCCGGGGACGAATGGGCCGACCTCAATGGTCAGGAGCAGATTGAGACGCTCTTAACCACACACCTGAAGGCGCTCAAAAACGAACGCGCCGAGGTGAAGCTGCTTCTGGAAGCGGCTACTCTGTGCATGGAGGTAGGAGCGGACGCCAAGGCCGAAGCACTACTTGACTGGCTCTACAAGTTGCAGGCGGAAGAAGGCAATCCGGAACTGAAAGTCCTGGTGTTCACCGAGTTCGTTCCAACCCAGCAGATGCTGCAGCAGTTCCTCACCGAGCGTGGGTTCCAGGTGGTCTGTTTGAACGGCTCCATGGACATGGACGAACGCAAGAAGGTGCAGGAAGCGTTCGCCGAGGATGCCCGCATCCTCATCTCAACCGACGCGGGCGGCGAAGGCTTGAATCTTCAGTTCTGCCATGTGGTGATCAACTACGACATCCCCTGGAATCCCATGCGGCTCGAACAGCGCATCGGCCGGGTGGATCGTATCGGCCAGACGCATGTGGTGCGTGCCGTCAACTTCGTTTTCGAAGATTCGGTGGAACACCGGGTCCGGGAGGTGCTCGAGGAGAAGCTGGCCGTTATTTTCGAAGATTTCGGCATCGACAAGACCGGCGACGTCCTCGACTCGGCCCAGGCTGGACAGCTATTCGATGATCTGTATGTGGACGCAATTCTCAATCCGGAGGAGGTCGATGCCTCCGTTGACAAGATCACCTCCCGTT
>JBFNNX010000012.1:0-2476 GCA_040791665.1 Candidatus Thiodiazotropha sp.
GGATTACATTGTCAAACCGTTCCAGATCGAGGAAGTGCTGGCGCGAGTAAAGACCCACACAGAACTTTTCGATGCCCACAGGGCACTGCAATCCGTCCGGGATGACCTGGAGCAACAGGTAGAGGAGCGTACCCACGAACTGAAGATTTCCCATGATCGTATCCAGCAGGCGATGCTGCGTGAGCATGCCCTCACCGAACTGCTCAACTCGTCGCTGGGCTCGGTTTCGCTGAACAACTACCTCGACCAGGCCCTGCAGTTGCTCAACGACAATCTGCAATGGGATTTCCCGGAGACCCGCAACGCCATCTATCTCATCAAATGGGATGAAGATCCCCATCTGCAAATGGTTGCCAGCCGTCAGTTCTCCGCAGAGGATCAGACCGCCTGCAAGCGGATTCCGCTCGGCTACTGCGCCTGCGGCCAGGCGATGGAGCAGGCGGATATGGTGGTTTGCAAACATGCCAATCCCTATCCGTCGATACAATTGGGCGATCACGGGGAAGTCGGGCATCTCTGTGTGCCCCTGGTCAATGACCGCTCTCCCCTTGGCCTGCTGGTTCATTGTTTTAGCTGTGAGCAGGACGAAGACGAGCAACTGCGCGCCTTTCTGCTCCGGGTTGCCGACGTGTTGAGCATGGGCATCTCATGGCATTACGCCAACGAACGCATCGAATACCTGGCTTATCACGACGAACTCACGAATCTGCCCAACCGGCGCTTGTTTACCGACCGGCTCGATCAGGAGTTGAGGCGGGCCAAGCGACACAATGAGCTCGGAGCAGTATTGTTCCTCGACCTGGACCGCTTCAAGAATCTCAATGATGTCCTCGGTCATACCATCGGCGATGAGTTCCTGGTACGCATCAGTGAACGTCTGCACTCCATGCTTAGGATGGATGACTCTCTCTGCCGCTGGGGTGGAGACGAATTCCTGGTATTGCTGCCGCTGCTTGGCCGAGATTTGGAATCGGCCATCAGCAAGGCCAACCTGGTGGCGGAGAAGCTAATCCGAACAGTGGCGAAGCCGATAGAGATTCAGAACCATGATCTGCAACTCACCGCCAGCATCGGCATCGCCATGTACCCCAATCAAACGGTGGAGAGCGAGGACCTGATCAAGTACGCCGATACCGCCATGTACCAGGCCAAACAGAGTGGACGCAACGCGATCCGCTTCTACGAAACCACCATGCAGGAAATTATGGAACATCGCCTGCTGATGGAGCGGGATCTGCGCCAGGCCCTGGCAAATAACGAACTGTTCCTTCTGTTTCAACCACAGGTGCTTGCCGATGGCAGCGTGATCGGCGTGGAGACGCTGGCGCGATGGGAACACCCAAGCCGTGGCCTGGTGATGCCGGCGGAGTTCATCACCATCGCCGAGGATTCCGGCCTGATCGTGGCCATCGGCGAGTGGGTACTGGCCACCTCACTGGAGCAACTGCGCATCTGGCAGCATGATGTTCCAGAGGCTAAGGGGCTGGATACCGTTTCTGTCAATGTCTCGTCGCGTCAGTTTCACGAGCAGGATTTCACCGAAAAGGTCGAGCGCGCCATCGTGCAATCAGGAATCGATCCGCAATGCGTGGAATTGGAAGTCACCGAGGGCATGTTGCTGGAGGACATCGAGGACACGGTACTCAAAATGACCCGATTGAGAGATTTCGGTTTGCGTTTCGCCATCGACGATTTCGGCACTGGCTACTCCTCGCTATCGTACCTCAAGCGTTTGCCCCTTAATCGTCTGAAAATCGACCAGTCCTTTGTTCGGGATGTGTACAAAGATCCTCAGGATGCCGCCATTGTCAGTACCATCATCGCCATGGCGCGTAATCTGAACCTGGACGTCATCGCCGAGGGAGTGGAGAGTCCATCTGAAGTCGAATTTCTGCACCAGGCCGGCTGTGAGTCGTTTCAGGGTTACTATTTCGGCCGTCCCATGAAGGCTGACGGGATTGTTGACTTGCTTGTCGCTCCACGCAAGGAGCGCGAAGCCTGAACCGCAATACTACCCGGCGTCCAAGGTGCAACTGACGGCGCAGGACGATGCCTTGCCCTGATTTATTGAGCAGGAATTCGAGGTTTTCCTCAAGTGCTGGCGTCTCAAGCATGGGTTTCTGCGGGTGCGCTGCGACAGCTGTCATGCCGAGCATCTGTTCGTCTTCAGTTGGTCGCCCCTGCGCATCCATGCGCCCACGGCATTAGGGTCTCTTCACGTCACAAGAAGCACGTAGCTGCGGTGCCCGGCGCATACCCATCACATCCCTGAACTTCGGCTCGATGATTTGATAGAGAAGCGTCTGTTCCGGTCGATGACGCTGATAAGATGGGCTGTGTGGCGACCGGTCCGTGGTCGCGACCTGAGACATATCGCTCTCCTTTCCATGGAGATAGCAATATTCTCATTATGTTCTCTTTCTGTAAAGACCAATGCTTGATGCCTGCCGTTTCCAGACATTGCCTGCCAGTACCG
>JBFNNX010000013.1:0-367579 GCA_040791665.1 Candidatus Thiodiazotropha sp.
TCCACAACACAAGGCGCAGGAGAAAACTTGATGGGTTTAAACAAAAGAAATCACTCTTAACTCAACCGTCCGTGGAATCGGGGTAAAACCCATATTTGGAAGCTAGGGTATAGCCTACGCCCTCTGTTTTTATCTAATCAATGTTTAGCATGTACTGATTTTATGTTTTGTTGATATAGATCAACACGATAAAAGTTACATATCTGTTAACTGTATATATATCATAAAGTTATAAGTATTGCTTAGTGAAAATCATCAAAACCCACCATCAGGCGATTACCTGATCAGCAGAATTTAATTGCCTAGACTGAGTTAAACTAATCCTTCTCCCTGTACATCAGATAATCAATCAGTGCCATATCATCACCCTGTATATCTTTCACCAGGGAGTCGAAGGCTCTATTTGTCGCGCACGCCGGATATTTGGATGCAATGCCACCAAACTTGTTTAGAGACTTCACCCGTGCGGTATCTAATGATAACCGCGCCAAGCACACCATCGAACTTGAGACGGTTGAAGATTCTACCGCTAACCTGAGACACTCTGCCCGGTCAGTGACACGCCAACACTATCGAAGGCAACCGACAAAGATTACTAGCCTTAGTTGATGAAATTGATTAGTTAGCCAATTTTTGAATCGTTGTTAATGATTAAAGAAAGTAGCTATAAAATGAACTGGGGCAGTCCTAACGGGATACACGACGATCTGTTTTGATAGCAGCTTGGGCAAAGAAGCCGCGCCTGTACCACATGAAAGTTATTTTCTATGTTGAAGCTTGTAGATTGGTATAACCATACTGACGGGCGCAAGCAATATACAGCCCGATGAATTAGTAACTATAAAGAAGATAATCTTGGGATTTTGTCTCAATATCGACAACACTGTTGGCAATATTTCGGGTGGATCAGAGGGGCTACAGAACGTAACCCCTTGATTTATATGGTGGGTCGTATAGGAATCGAACCTATGACCACCTGATTAAAAGTCAGATGCTCTACCGACTGAGCTAACGACCCGAAATTTGGAACGCGCAATACTACCCTAGAATCCCCCCCGAGTGAACCCCAAATCGCGCCCTGCTACGGATCAATAACTGCAGAGGCTATTTCATCAGGTCGACCACTTCGCCCCGGGCGCGCATCTCGTCCGCCCTGGCCTGTACGAAGCGTTGGAAATTCGGTTGATCGCGGTAGCCGCCTGAGCCTACATAGTCTATGACGGCATGGGTGTGGAAGGTTCGCAAATAGGCCTCAGAGCGAAATATCTCCCTTCCCGACCCGTCGAAGAACAGCATGCTGGGGGCGTACTGAATCCCCAGGCGCTCAGCCCATTTTGTCGCCTTCATCCGCTTGCCGTCCGGAGTGATCAGCTCCTCTCCGGACCAGATATCCACCAACGCCACATCGAATCCTTGCAGACTCTCCTGCAGTGTGGGCTGCGGCAGGATCTCCTGATGCAGTTCATCGCAAGGGGGGCACTGCTTCATCTCCATCAGAACCAATAGAGGCCTGCCGGCTCCATCGGGTCGGCTCAGATCCATCGGTGGCTGCAGATAGCCAGCCTCTCTGTGCAGCTTGCCGGTGGAGGCGACCGGCTGTATGCGGGCCAGATAATCCCGGAACGAGAGCTTGCGCTCCTCTCTGCCAGCGACATAGTCCAGTGCCGCCATGAAGCGGTGAGGCGCGTAGTACCCATTGATACGCAACACCCTTCGCCCCTGCTCGTCCAGAAAAAGCATGGTGGGGGTATACATGACCTTCATCGACGCCGCGAACGCCTTTTCGGTGGTGGTCTCACCTGACAATCCGGTTACCTCCCTGTCGCCCCAGATATTGATCGCAACCAGTTGGAAGGCCTGTTGGGTCTTATCGACGATCTTTTTGATGGAGAAATTTTCATTCAGCAGTTTGGCGCAATAGGGACAGCCGTCCTGATGAAAATAGAGAATCACTCTTTTATCTTCTTCGGCCGCTTCCTGCAGATCCTCCTGCAGATCGAGAAAGGAGTTTTTGAACCAGGCTGGCTTGTCATGAAATCCCGGATTCACCAGTCCCTGACGCAATCCCTCCTCACTCCCTGCAGCTTCCAGTTGAGGTGCGACAAACAGCAGCAGAATCGACAGTGTGGTGACTTTCAGCATCTCTTTTTTCTCTTTTTACCGATTATGTAGAGATAGAGGCTTTTTTATGCCAAGAGTGCCGATCACCTCATTTCAGTACAGGTAACCGACATTTCAGCATAGCTCCATCTGCATTTGGCCAGGCGACGAAATATTGTCGAATTATAGCCTCCCCCCTTCTGCTTAAATCCTGGATTTGGTGTCGTATTTTTGGCGTTCCACCAATATATCATTTTTTAGTTATTGTTTTCATTGTGTTTTTTATAATTGGCATGTCTTTAGCATAACTTATGGCAGGATTTAGCTTTGAGTGAGCTTTTTTATCATGAGCGTCATCTACAGCACACCTCAGGAACCATCTGCACCCACTCCCATGCAGATGTCTAGGCAATCATCGGAGATGGAGAATACCCTCGGTCTGGTTTTGCAACTGAGCGGTAAGCTGCAAACCACCCTTGAGGTGGATGCCGTGATCGAGCTGTTCGCAAATGCCCTACAGACGCAATTTCAATTTGGCACATTCAACTATCGTAGCAAGGATGGCGATGTCGACATCCTTTTTGGTGAAAAACCGGGCAGAAACAGGCTCGAGTATGATCTCAACGTATTGGACACCGCGCTTGGTCACATCAGCATCAGCCGCACTAAACGCTATAAGAAGATTGAGATACAGCAGATCGAGAACCTGCTTGCCGCCCTGCTATATCCGTTGCGTAATGCGCTGCTCTACAGAGCAGCCATTCAGAGTGCCTTCATCGACTCCCTGACCGGCATCAAAAACCGCAGCGCCTTCGATGAAAACTTCAGTCGGGATATCGAGTTCAATCGTCGCAAACTGAGCGATCTTTCACTGCTGGTGCTGGATATCGATTTTTTCAAGAAGATAAACGACCACTACGGCCACGCAGTGGGTGATCTGGTATTGAAGGAGATCGCCACCACAGTGGAGCGGACCATACGAAGCAGTGACGCCCTCTACCGCTACGGTGGCGAGGAGTTCGTCGTCGTGCTGAACGATACGAATATCGCAGGCGCCCAACTGCTGGCAAAGCGTATCCGCCGCAACGTGGAAAACCTGCGCATCAAATCCTTGAAAGATATCCGCATCACCCTCAGTGTGGGGGTCAGCGCCATGGCTGAGCAGGATTCCCCCGAGAGTCTGTTTGAACGGGCGGACGCCGCGCTCTACCAGGCCAAGCAGAACGGACGCAATCAGGTCTATACGGCAGAGATGCCGCTGGCCAGCTGATCCACCCAATAGGTACACGACTCAGACAAAGGGCAGCTGACGCATACCGGTTTTATTCTGCAGTGCGCCTTCGCGTGGACAACGATCAACGCATGATATTCATTGAAAAGCGAAGAATTGCTCTGCAAAGCCGTTTCGAAACCCGCACGCAGAGACTCGTAGCCGCAATCATGCGCTATCAATCCCAAGCGGCCGAATAGACGCCGGGTGTAGGCATCGATGACGAAGACAGGCCGATCGAAGGCGTAGAGCAGAATATCATCCGCCGTCTCCGGCCCGATACCATGAACCGACAACAACCGGCTTCGCAACTTATCGGTATCCAACTGCTCCAGACCGGAATTTCGTTGCAGATAACGGCACAGGCTCAATAACCGTTTTGTCTTGATATTGAAGTAGCCGGCCGGACGAATCTGTGCCGACAATACTTCGCTGGGCATGGCCAGCAGCGACTCAAGACTGAGACCATTCAGCGCTTTGAGGTTTTCGATCGCCCTCTCTACATTCGACCAGGCGGTATTCTGGGTTAGAACAGCCCCCACCATCACCTCGAACGGGGTTTCCGCCGGCCACCAGTGCTGTGCCCCATAACGATCGAACAGTTGCTGATAGATCGTCATCAGCTTTGCAGTCGGGAGTTTTACCGCGATCGTCTTGCGCCGCCCTGTTTGCCTTTCCATATCGAGTCAGTCTTGCCGCCGGATGGCTTGCGATCCTCTTTCTTGCGTCCGGTCGCCACTTTTTTCTGCCCCCTCGCCTGATGAGATTTCGAAGGCTCGGCACTTTTACGGCCCTTTCGATCACCTCGAGGGGATTTGGCTCGCTGTGGTTTTCTCTGCTTGGCAACGCTATGCCCCATGGTGGTGAGCAGGTCATTGACCTCTTGCTCACTGAGATTACGCCAGCGTCCCACCTTCAGCGCACTCTCCAGAATCACGCTGCCGTAGCGCACGCGTTTGAGCCGGCTGACCCGGGCGCCAACCGCTTCCCACATCCGCCTGACCTCCCGTTGACGACCCTCCATGATCACGACGTGGAACCAACGATTGATGCCCTCTCCGCCAGATTCGACGATCTCCTCGAAGCGGGCCGGTCCATCCTCCAGCTCAACCCCATGGGTGAGGGTCTTCAGCTGCTGTTCGGTAACCTCGCCCATCACCCTGACCGCATACTCCCGTTCGACCTGCCGGCTCGGGTGCATCAGCTGATTGGCCAGCTCCCCGTCCGTCGTCAGCAGCAGCAGGCCGGAGGAGTTGATATCCAGGCGTCCTACGGGAATCCAGCGCCCATGCTTGAGCTTCGGCAACCGTTCAAAGACGGTGTGACGGCCCTCGGGATCCTTGCGTGTCACCAACTCGCCCTCAGGCTTGTTGTAGACGATGACCTCCCTTGCAGGCGCCTCGAGCAGACTCTTCGCAACCCGCTTTCCGTCCACGTATATGATATCGCTGGGATTTACCCGCTGCCCCAACTCGGCAGCCACGCCATTGACCTCTACCCGCCCTTCGACGATCCATCCCTCTATCTGACGGCGCGAACCCATACCGGCATTGGCGAGGACCTTTTGCAGGCGTTCGCCGGCTTTGCCCCTATTCCGATTCATGGGTAGCGGGTTTTGTTGAGTGCTCATCCCCGGATTCTGCCTGGCTCATCCGCTCCTCCGGTAGGGTCTCATCCATCGATGCCTGCGAACCCTCCTCTTCGATTGCATCCTCGGACGCCTCATCGATGATGGGGATGGTATCTTCGTCCTCGGGGAAGTCTATCTCATCGGGCTTTTCGTCCGGATCGATCGGGGTCGGCACATCCGAGTCCGGATCTGCCTGTTTCTCACCCTGCTCTTGCTGCTTTTCAGGATCGACCAGCTCAAGTTCCCGATTGATGGATTCGAGATCACGAATCTCAGCCAGGGTCGGCAATTCATTCAGGCTCTTTAGGTTGAAGTAGTCGAGAAACTCCTTGGTGGTGGCATAGAGAGCCGGTTTACCGGGCACATCGCGATGACCGACGACTCTGACCCACTCCCGCTCTGTGAGGGTCTTGATGATATTGGTGCTGACCGAGACACCACGGACATCCTCGATCTCGCCACGGGTTATCGGTTGCCGATAGGCGATCAGCGCCAGTGTCTCCAACAGTGCACGGGAGTATTTGGGCGGCCGTTCCGCCCACAGTTTCGACACCCAGGGAGAGAACTCGGCCCGCACCTGGATGCGAAAGCCGCTGCCGACCTCGGCGATTTCAATGCCCCTGCCCTGATAATCATCTCCAAGTCCGGCCAATACTTCCCTCAACCGTTTCTTGTCAGGCTCCTCACGCTCGGGAAACAGTGACTGCAGCTGATCCAGGTTGAGCGGACGTCCCGCAGCCAACAGGGCGGCTTCAACGATCTGTTTTAATCTATCTTCATCTGTCATGTCAGGCTGTTTTCGCTTTTACGTGAATGGGGGCAAAGTCATCTGTTTGAACCAGCTCGAGCAGCGAGGCCTTCATCAGCTCCAGGATCGCAAGAAAGGTCACCACCACCCCAAGGCGACCCTCGGTGATCTCGAACAGCTCCGTAAACGGCAGAAAATCCTTGCCGTTCACCGCCTGCAACACATGGGACATCCGTTCTCTGACCGAGAGCGGTTCTTTTTCCACGCGATGGCTGCTGAACATATCCGCACGGGTCATCACATCCTGAAGCGCCAGCAGGATCTCCCTCAGGTCCACATCGGGCTCTCGCTTCTCCACATGCCGCTCCACCAGCTCCGCATGCCCCTGGAAGGTGTCCCGGGTCATGTGTTCCAGACCGTCCAGATCTTCCGCGGCCTGTTTGTAGCGTTCGTACTCCTGCAAGCGCCTGATCAGTTCCGCCCGGGGATCTTCCCCCTCCTCATCCTCGCTTGTGGGCCTGGGCAACAGCATACGGGACTTGATTTCCGCCAACATGGCCGCCATCACCAGATACTCCGCCGCCAACTCGAGCCGCAGATCTTTCATCATCTCGATATATTGCACATACTGGTCTGTGATATCGGATATGGGAATATCGAGAATATCGAGATTCTGGCGTCTGATGAGGTAGAGCAGCAGGTCCAACGGCCCCTCAAAGGCATCGAGAAAGACCTCAAGCGCGTCGGGGGGTATATAAAGATCAGTGGGAGGAGTCGCCAACGGCTCGCCCATGACCATGGCGAAAGGCATCTCCTCCTGCTCGGGATGGTAGTGCGGGTGTTGCTCAACCTCTTCCATGACTGCTCCTCTTAGATTCCACAACGCATCATTCGAAACCCCTCAACGACATCGCCTCACGTACTTCCCGCATAGTCTCCTGAGCCACCACACGGGCCTTTTCGGAGCCCTCACGGATAATGCGTCGCACAAGATCGGGCTGTGCCTCGAACTCGGCGGCCCGCTCCTGCATCGGTCTCAGTTCGTTCAGCACCGACTCGATCACCGGAGCCTTGCAGTCGAGACAACCGATGGCGGCGGAACGACACCCCTCTTCGACCCACTGCTTGGTGCCGTCGTCGGAGTAGACCAGGTGAAACTGCCAAACCGGGCACTTCTGCGGATCACCCGGGTCAGTGCGCCTGACCCGGTTGGTATCGGTAGGCATGCGTTTGAGCATCTGTTCGACATGTTCCGGTTTTTCCCGCAGGGAGATGGTGTTCTCATAGGACTTGGACATTTTCTGCCCGTCCAGTCCCGGCATTTTCGAGGCCTTGGTCAATAACGGTTGCGGCTCGACCAGAATCAAACGCCCGCTGCCCTCCAGGTATCCGAGCAGGCGTTCACGCTCTTCTGTGTTGATGTTCTGCTGTGCCTGCAGCAACGCCCGACCGTCCTCGAGGGCCTGCGGGTCGCCCTGCTCCTGATAGGCCCGTTGCAGCTGAGTGAACTGCTTGGCCGCTCTTTTGCCCATCTTCTTGCGCGCCTGTTCCGCCTTCTCCTCGAAATCGGGCTCGCGCCCGAAGATATGGTTGAAGCGACGTGCCACTTCCCGGGTCAGCTCCACATGCGCCACCTGATCCTCGCCCACCGGCACCTGGGAGGCACGGTAGATCAGGATGTCCGCCGACTGCAGTAGCGGATAGCCCAGGAAGCCGTAGGTAGCAAGATCCTTCTCCTTCAGTTTCTCCTGCTGATCCTTGTAGCTCGGCACCCGTTCCAGCCAACCCAGCGGTGTGATCATCGACAGCAGCAGATGCAGTTCGGCGTGTTCCGGCACCAGGGATTGTACGAACAGAGTCGCCGCTTCGCTGTCGACACCGGCCGCCAGCCAGTCGACGACCATATCCCAGATACTCTCGGGAATGACGCTCGGATCATCGTAATGGGTGGTCAGGGCATGCCAATCGGCGATAAAGAAGAAGCACTCATGCTGGTGCTGCAGCTCCACCCAGTTCTTCAGCACACCGTGGTAGTGTCCAAGATGCAGGCGGCCTGTGGGACGCATACCGGAGAGCACGCGGGATGAGCTTGGCGACTGATTCAAAACTAACTCCTCGCTGGACTGAGAATCACAGGAATAAGATTGGCAACTATATCACTGGCCGGCAGGATCATGATGGTAAATGCGACGACAGGCTCGAGAATGAAACCCAAGAGTCCTGTCATAAGCAAGGCAAGCACGATAATGAGGCCGTAGGTTTCAAGCTTGGAATAGGCATGTGCCTGTCTGGGCGGCAACAGGGAATAGACCACCCTGCCGCCATCCAGCGGCGGAACCGGCAGCATGTTGAGCGCCATCAAAATAGTATTGATCAGCACACCCGTAACCCCCATCAACACCAAAGGCACCCCCAACCAGGCGAAGCTCTCCAGCATCAACGCACCGGCATAGACCAGAACCGACCAGATCAGCGCCATGATGAGGTTTGCACCTGGCCCCGCCAGGGCCACCAATCCCATATCCCGTTTTGGCTTGTGAAGATTATTCCAGTTGACCGGTACCGGTTTGGCCCAGCCGAACATAAAACCGGTCAGTAGGTAGAGACCCAAAGGCACCAGGATGGTACCCACCGGATCGATGTGCTTTAAGGGATTCAGGGTAACCCGACCCAACATCTGCGCAGTCTTGTCCCCCAGGCGTTTGGCCATCCAGCCATGGGCAGCCTCATGCGCCGTAATGGCGAAAACCAAGGGCAGGATGAAAATCGCCAGTTTTTGGATCAGACTAAGCCCTTGCATTGAAAGTAGGTCCTGAAAGTATAGATTTCACTGTTTTTCAATAAGTTGAGACAACTGTCCGAGTTCGGATCGAGGTAAACGACTGATTATACATCGAACATGGATGTATCGCCCTTACCCGCCCTTACCACTTCGGGCAGTTGCTCCGTCATCACCACCACGGTGGTCGGCTCGAAACCGCAGTAGCCGCCATCAATAATCAGATCGACTTGATGATCCAAAAGATCCCGTATCTCATAGGGATCGGTCAGGGGCATATCCTCCCCCGGCATGATCAGTGTGGTGCTCATGATCGGTTCCGCCAGCTCCTGCAACAGGGCGCTGACGATGGTGTTGTCCGGCACACGGATACCGATGGTCTTTCGCTTGGGATGCATCAGTCGCCTGGGAACCTGCTTGGTGGCCTTATGGATAAAGGTATAGGGGCCGGGGGTCAAAGCCTTCAACAGGCGGTAATCGCGATTATCGATCTTGGCGTAGTTGGAGATCTCTGTCAGGTCCCGGCACACCAGAGTGAAGTTGTGGGATTGCTCCACCTTACGGATGCGCCGAATACGCTCCATTGCCCCCTTGTCGCCGATATGGCATCCCAAGGCATAGCTGGAATCGGTGGGATAGATCACGAGACCACCCTCACGAATGATCTCCACCGCCTGAATAATCAGCCGTGGCTGGGGATTGTCCGGATGTATCTGAAGGAACAGGGCCATCGTATCTGCCTTGGCAACTATACGGCCTTCCGGATATCAGGTATTGCTGTTTCGATAACCCAATCCGACCAAACGGGTCGGCAATTGTCGGGCAATAAGGGCAGCTGTCCAAACTCGATCCAGGGATTGTTCGGGGAATGGAAATCCGAACCGGCCGAGGCCTGCAAACCGAAGTCGCCGGCGTGTCTGGCCATTGCAAAGCAGTCGTCGCGGCTATGGCTGCCGGATATCACCTCGATCGCCTCTCCCCCCAGTCCGACGAACTCACTGAGCAGGCGTCTCAATTTCGAGCGAGTCATCCTGTAGCGCGCGGGATGCGCCACAACAGCCACGCCGCCGGCACCGTGTATCCACTCGAGGGCCTGAGCCAACCCGGCCCATTGACCGGGAACGAACCCGGGTTTTCCTTTCACCAGATAGTGTTTGAAGACCTTGCGCTCATCGCTTACCACACCCTGCTCGACCAGGTAGCGGGCAAAATGGGTACGGCTTACCAGGGTACCGTTGGAGTGGGCAAGCGCACCTTCATAGGCGCCGTCGATACCGGCCTTCTCCAGTCTCTCCGCGATCTCTTTCGCGCGCCAATCACGAAAGGCCCGCAACTCGCTCAATCCCTGTTGCAGGGCTCGATTACCGGGATCCACGTTAAGGCCGACGATATGGACTGTGTGCTTATTCCAGGTAACCGAAATCTCCACACCGGGTATCAACGTCAAACCGCAGTTTGAGGCGGCCGATTGGGCCTCCTCGATACCGGCGGTGGTATCGTGATCGGTGAGTGCCAGGGCCCGAACCCCCGCCTTGGCAGCACGGGCGACCAGGTCCCGCGGTGAGAGGGTTCCATCTGACGCTGTGGAATGGCAATGGAGGTCGTATATGCAAAACATGGGGGCGGATTGTACCCATAGTGAGGTGAAACCGATAGGCTTGCTGAAAAAATAGAGCTCAGCCCCGGACGCCATCAATACAGGCTGATACAATGACGGGCATGTTATTTCCAGTACTCGATCTAAACTATATTGGACAACGATTTGACGCTATCGCTCCGGCTGTGGTGTCGGCCGGCAAACAGGCCGGTATCGAGGATCCGGACCACTCCCCCTCGGCACTGCTGCAGGCTATGCATCGGCTGATAGAGCTGTTGGAGATTTTGTCCGGGCAGATGGATACCACTGTCGAGGCCACGCCCTCCTCACTGAATGAGCTGAGTGAACTCGGCGATTACGGCATCCAGCTGCTGGTAGACTTCTCTACCGTCGCCGCCGGGCTGAAGATGCAGCGAGAAAGTGAGGAGATGGAAGACCTGACCCTGCCCATGGCACTCTGGATCGTACGCCAAAAAGGGGAGCTGCACACCCTGGAGCCGGTGATCAACTCCCTCGCCCGCCTGGCGAACAGATTCAGGGAACCTTCTCAACTGCGGCAACTCTATGACCTTTCTATGGAGTTGATTAAAGCCCTGGAACCACTCATGCAACAGGGGCGCACACAAGCAGAAAAAGCGCATCCCTGGAGTATCCTATTGATGAATCAAGCAATAATCGCCACCCGCAGTTATCAGCCAGAGCTGATTGATGAAGCCTATCAGATCCTGTGCCGCCTGCTGCCCGATCAGGCACCCAGTTTTTTTCGCGAAGGCATGGAACAGATGGATATCCTCAATTATCCGCAACAAGTCAGGGAAGTGGTTGAAAAGTATTATAATCTCTGGGGCCAGCCCAGAACGCTTCACTAACGCCTGTTAACAGGTTCTAATTAGCCAACTTTTATAGGCGGTCACTAAATACGATAAACACATGGTGTACTATTCAGCCAGCCATCGATACTATGCTTTTTTGTAACATATTGATCCCTTAATGAAATTTCTCGCAGATTTTTTCCCGGTCATCCTCTTCTTCGTGGCCTACAAGCTCTACGGCATCTATGTCGCCACCGCAGTCGCCATCGCATCATCCGTGGTTCAGGTTGCCTACGGCTGGCTGCGCAATAGACATGTGGAGAAGATGCATCTGATCACCTTCGGCATCCTGCTCGTGTTCGGCGGCCTGACCATATTGCTGCAGGATCGCACCTTCATCATGTGGAAGCCCTCTGTGATCAACTGGTTGTTCGGCGCCGTCTTTCTTGCCAGCCAATACATTGGCAAGAAACCGCTGGTGCAACGGATGATGGAGAGCAGCATCTCCGTGCCGGACCCCGTATGGAAAAGGCTCAATCTGACCTGGAGCCTCTTCTTCATCATGTTGGGTTTCCTCAACCTCTATGTGGCCAACGATTTCTTCGTCGTTGAACATCAACTGATGGAACTCACCGGACTGCAGCAGATCGACTATGACAACTGCAGCCACCATTTTCAGGGAAATGAACTGGAGATGTGTAATACTGCGCACACCCTGGAGGAGACCTGGGTCAACTTCAAGTTGTTTGGCATCATGGGACTGACCCTGGGATTTATCGTCCTGCAGGCCTTCTACCTGGCACGCCATATAAGTGATAACGAACCAGGGTCCATCAATACCTGAGGGGGGTTAAGTGTACTACGCAATCATTGCAGCGGATCGGGATGACAGCCTGGAGCAGCGCCTCAAGGCACGGGAGGACCATCTGGCGAGACTGAAACAACTGCAGAACGAGGGTCGACTCCTTGTGGCCGGTCCCCACCCGATGATAGACAGCGAGGACCCCGGTTCTGCCGGTTTCTCCGGCAGTCTCATTGTCGCCGAATTCGACAGCCTCGAGAGCGCCAAGGCCTGGGCCGATGCAGACCCCTATATCGAAGCGGGTGTCTACGCCCGGGTCCAGGTAAAACCGTTTAAGAAAGTGCTGCCCGCCTGACGGCGGCGGTTCGAAACCCGATTCAATAAATCAATCACAACTAGGTAAGTTCAACGATGAAAACTAAGATCTTATTAGCTGCGGTTTGCAGCGCAGGACTGCTGACAGCTTGCAACCAGCCTACGGACGAGACTTCAACCGTAGCCAAGACGGATAGCGACCGTTCCGCCGCCGTACCCGAAATGAACGAACCCACAACCGGCGAAATGGATGTCGAAACCCTGCTTACCGTCAATGGCGAAGCGATTACCCGAACCATGTACAGCCTCTACTTCCAGGACCGCATGCGCAATGTGCCCGATGCGCAAAACTCGCCTGAGATGCAGATGAGTGTGCTCAATGAGCTATCCAATATCGTCATCGTGGCTCAGGACGCAGAGAAACAAGGCATCCAGAACCGTCCGGAAGTCGCGGCTTCCATCGAGCTGCTGAAAGCCAAGCTGCTGACCCAGATCGCAATCCAGGAATTCGCCAACAACCACGAGCCCAGCGAAGAGGATATCCAGAAATCCTATCAGGAGGAGTACGCCGAACAATCGGGTAGTGAATATAAGGCCAGGCATATTCTCGTGAAAGAGCAGGAGGAGGCAGCCGCACTGATCGAAAAACTCGACGGCGGCGCCGATTTCGCCGAACTCGCCGTAGAACACTCGACCGGCCCCACCGGCAAGAACGGCGGCGACCTGGGCTGGTTCGATGTGGCGCAGATGGTAAAACCCTTTGGCGACGCCCTGACAGCCATGGAAAAAGGCAAATACAGCGCGGACCCGGTAGAGACCCAGTTCGGCTGGCATGTCATCCTGCTGGAGGACACCCGAGAGACAGAGGCGCCATCGCTGGAAAGCGTCAAAGGCAAGATCGTCAACAAGCTGAAGCAGGTCGCTCTATCAGAATACATGCAGGGCCTGCGCGATTCCAGCAAGCTGGTCTTCAATGAAAAGAATGCCAAGCCCGCCCCTGCTGCCGACCCGAGTGCCGCAGCACCCGGTGCCGCTCCTGCCGGGGAAGTGCCAGCGTCTGACAGCGCAACCCCAAGCATGGAAGCAAACACAGAGATGGACAAACCGGCTGAAGCAGCCAAGTAATCCAAAGCGTCATCAAAACAGGGTGCCCGTCGTTCCTGACGGGCACCGGTTTAACAAACTGCCATTCCCATTCTAGATTGTTTGCATCATCTGACTATCCCCGACCGCCTGCTCTCCTGAACAAACTCCACCAGACAATCAGTTTTCACCTAAGGGCTAAGAAAATGCCTGAAATCAACAACACCTGACCGCCTGATGCCCCATATTCTTGCGTTTCACCACTATATATCTTAATAATGATGCAACTTATAAGGTGAAAAGTTAGGGATTCCTGTCGCCATGGAAACACTGGAATCAATCCGTCAAGCCAAGCCGGTTTTGCATTGCCGGCCTTCCCCCGATCAAACATCTTGGCTTAGAACTTATTTTCATTTGGTATCCCAGAGAACCTATCGGCATCGGCATCAAACGATATCTCATAGCACCATTGAGAACTTTTTGAACACATCTGGCGGGATAACACAATATCTGTGCCGGCGGTATAAAGCGATAGTAAGAGCCGGCAATATAATCACCGATTATGTGTGGCGATGATAGACGTGATCATTATTCTTGGGGATGAGCAGTACCTTTTATGGCATCACGACGAAATATTTGAATTCAGTGCATAAGCGCTCCTACAATTCAGCCCTGTCCGGCTCTTGTTGTGTAGGCTCGGCTGGTTTCAACAGCTGTGTGTCGTAGAAAATGAATTGTTTTAAAGTAGTCTTGCCCCTGGTCTAGCATCATTCGGAGTATCGGCGTACCTAAAGGGAAATCACACATGTATCAATTAATTTTGGAGAACAACATACCGCAGCAGAGCTGTGCCGCCGTGCTAGAATGCTAGACACGTGAATGCAAATTTGAGGTTTTCAAAGAATGGTTAAGTTTGTTATGTGTATAACACGACACCCCAGCATGACTCGTGATGAATTCAAAGATTATTGGATAAATAAACACGACCCATTTTTTATGAGTAATGCAGACGCGATGGGCGCTAAACGTTATGTGCAGTCACATACACTCGATTCCCCTCTGAACGATGGCCTGAGAAAGTCAAGAGGAATGATGCCCGAATATGACGGAGTGGCCGAGGTTTGGTTTGAGTCCGAAGAGGCACTCATGGAGGGAATGAGTTCTCCCGAAGGACAGAAATTGGGTGCCGCTCTGCTCGAAGATGAAGAAAATTTCATTGATCACACAAAGTCTTCGGCGTTTATTGTTGCGGAGCACGAGTTCTAAACCGATAAATTGCTATTACCTGCAAGTTACGAACCTTACTTAATCACCTCTCTACATGAAGGCAGGGATCAGCTATAAACACTTGCATTCAACCATACACATCAATGAAACCGATCACCAAAATGTCGGTTGATCGAAGAGATACGGCATAATAATGAACCACAATTGTCCCCGCTGCGATCAATCAACAAAGTATCGTTTTTTGAAATCGATACCACTCCCTTTGGGAAAGCCCTGGTATGAATCTAGGATATCCGGAATCGCTTGTCCTCACTGTAGGACGCCGCTAAAGCAGAATATCCACCCTATTGAACGCAAAACAATTTATATAGCTATGGTCATTATAGGGCTAAGCTTCATATCGTTAATTTTGTTACGAATAGCCTGGCCCACAGCAATAGCCGTGGCAATCATACTTGTATTGTATGCATATTTAATATGGTACAACTCCGTAAAGCTAAAAGAGTGGTCGCGTTGGAAATTGGTAAAACGAGAAAGCACTTCGAATGTGACACAAGAATGAGTTGTCCTATCATGACAATTATATCGCTCACCAGCGCTCGCTGGCACGCCTTGGACAGTGCAAAGGTATCGTGCAGTGAGCTTTAAAATATTTAGTTTAAGGGACGTACCCGAGACAGAGGCAAATGGAATAAGACAATTGTTAGCGGAATCAAATATTAAGTTTTACGAAACGCCAACAACCTTTATCACCGATGGTTCAATATGGGTATATGAGGAATCAGACATTGAAAAAGCAAAAGAACTGATTGATGCATTCGAAGCAAAATGGCAACGACAGAACGTTAGAGAATCAATACACACCAGTGCCAATAAAATGCCACGGCGAGACATTATCCTCAATTTTGCTGTGTGGTTGACTGTCGCTATCGTTTTAATGCTTGTCTTCAGATTCTTTTCAGGCGATTAGCCAAGGTTCAAGTAAAGTATGTCGAAGAAAGCGGAATCTCAATGCCTAACCGGCATTTCAGTGAAAAGTGTCGCTACATCGCCATCACCACTGAAGCATCGATTATACAATTTAATTCCAGGTAGATATGGACGTTACAATAGAGACCAATGGTCAAATTAAAGAAGCGGAAGTACTAGAATTATACAGCGCTAACGGCTGGTCTTCGGCGGACCAACCAGACAAGCTAATTCCTGCTCTCCGTAATTCTGATACACTCGTAACAGCTCGAATTGGTGGGAAATTGGTTGGTATCGCTAATGCCATCTCAGATGGTTACCTGGTTGTTTACTATCCGCATATGCTTGTTCATCCAGCACACCAAGGCAAGGGAATTGGCCATATGATGATGGAGTCCATGCTCTCCATATATAGAAACTTTCATCAACAAATGTTGACGGCAGACGGTAAAGCAATCGAATTCTACGAAAAAATGGGATTTGAACGGGCGGGCAACACGGAACCAATGTGGATCTATTCAGGTAAGGAGCATTAAGTATTGATAAGGAGAAGGATCGGTAACAGCACGACAGCAATGCGACCTTATGTTTTAGAATTCTTGGGAGTTCCGACACGTGGACATCGATAAAACCCAGGCCTGCTTCAAGGGCGACATAGAGGCGCTCCAGCTTCTGCTTGCCGCGCTACAAGGGGATGGTGGCGGCGCATGGAGTCAAAGGGCTCGTGAAAGCCACGCAGGGAATCCGGTCGACCTGACTGGGATCAACCTCGACGGTCTTGACCTGACCCGTGTCTCCTTCTGGAAGGTGTGTCTGCGGGAATCGACCTTTCGCGGGGCCTGTGTCGAGAAAGTCGACTTCCGTGATGCCGACCTGGCGAACAGCGACCTGTGTGAATCGGGTGCCGCTTGGCGCCGATATCACAAGCCGGATATACGGAATTGCGAGTAAATTGTTATAACGAATGGATAGTAAAACCCTCCTCCTTGCCGTCAAATTGATTGCACTGCTGTCTGTAGCCTATCTGGTCTTCCTGTTCCTGCCTCTACAGGCTCACCACCTGTTGCTGGTAATCTCCGTTATGTTGATTCTGATTGGCGGTGGGTCGCTCCTCAAATATAAACAACATAGCGACTGGATAGAGGACAAGGCGAAAATAGTCGATATCGGGGAAGCGTCGGAAATAGTCGCCATCGGTCAATACTCGAAGCTGAAGCATTTCTATCCAGTGATCGATTATGAATATGCGGTCGATGGAAAAAACTACTCCGGCAACACCGTTTCTAACGAAACAGAGAATGTCTGGGTACCGGAGGTGAATGGTTGGGGCGATCCCAACCCGGATACGGTGCGATGGTGGCTCTCTCTAAAACCGGGAGATGACATTCCCGTCTTTATCAACCCGGAAAATCACAATGATACGGTACTCGTAAAAGGGGCCTCAAAAGCCAGGCGTTCGCACCATCTTGCACTTTTGTTGGGAGGGGTGCTCCTCGGGCTGATTTGGCTGGCACTCGTCGGTATGATCGCACCATAAAGATGATGCACAACCAACTACGCTGTCTTACAGGCCCTAACCTACCACTCCATACAGGACAGTTAAAACGCAAAAAATTGCGTCCATTTGCGGCTTGCTTTCATATCACCCACAGTGAGGAAGAGAGAGGTTGATAGCGGATAGCTGAGAATGGTGGGTAACCAGGAAAGATTACGCTCACTCATCGTCATTCTTTTTGGCCTTGCCGATATTGCTGATCGGCACGACCTTGGTCGCGGGTGGCTCATCGACGTAGTAGGGCCGCTCCTGAACGGTTCGGCCATCGGCATCGGCCAGTTCCTTTTCGTGGGCGGTGATCAGGCCGAGACAGGCTCGGATATCCTGGATGGTCTGATCCGAGAGAGGGTGCTTGAGACTTTTGTGCTCAGGGGTCACCTCGCGCACAATGGTGGTCAGCAGCTTGCGCATCACCATCATGATTTCCCGTTCTTTTGCGGTTTCGTCGTTCATGTTATGCCTGCAATCCTGTAACGCTATGGATAGAAACTATCACGAATGGGGAAGTGAATAAACGCAAGCCCGGAGGCGTTATCGGTTTTGCGCCACCAGATCCCGCAGTGCCGCCTCGTCGAGGATAGCGACGCCCAGTTTCTCTGCTTTGTCCAGTTTCGACCCTGCCTCCTCCCCCGCCAACAGGTAATCGGTCTTTTTCGAAACACTGCCGGTCACCTTGGCGCCGAGGCTCTGCAGCATCTGCTTGACCTCATCCCGCGGTTTGCTCAGGGTGCCTGTGATGACCACTGTCTTACCCGACAATGGCTGCTGCTCAACAGGTTGTATTTCCACCGCCGGCCAATGAATGCCCGCCTCTATCAATTGCTCGATGACCTCCCTGTTGTGTGCCTGTCGAAAGAATGAATGAGTATGTGCCGCGACTATAGGCCCCACATCCGGGGTCTCTTGCAGTGCATTTTCATCTGCCTGCTCCAGGGCCTCCAGGGTGGCGAATTGATTTGCCAGAGACTGGGCGGTCGCTTCCCCAACCTCTCTGATACCCAGTGCATAGAGAAAACGGTCAAGGGTGGTTGACTTGCTCTTCTCCAGGGCCTCCAGCAGGTTCTTAGCCGACTTCTCGGCCATGCGCTCCAGGGCGCTCAACTGCTCCAGGGTCAGTCGATACAGGTCCGCGGGGGTATCGACCAGTTCCTGCTCCACCAGTTGATCCACCAGCTTGTCGCCCAATCCCTCGATATCCATCGCCTTGCGCGAGGCGAAATGTTTCAGCGCCTCCTTGCGTTGCGCCGGACAGTAGAGACCGCCGCTGCAGCGGGCCACCGCCTCCCCTTCCGGCTTGATGATATCCGAATCGCACACCGGGCAGGCCGTCGGCAGATCGACGGTCCGGGCGTCGGGCCGGCGCTGCTCCATGACCACGCTGACCACCTCCGGGATCACATCCCCCGCCCGCCTGACGATCACCGTATCGCCGGGCCGCACATCCTTGCGCATCACCTCATCCATGTTGTGCAGGGTGGCATTGCTGACCGTGACCCCGCCGACAAACACCGGGGTCAAGCGGGCCACCGGGGTGATCGCCCCTGTTCTGCCGACCTGAAACTCGATGGCCTCGACCTGGGTCATCTCCTCCTGGGCCGGGAATTTATAGGCGATCGCCCAGCGAGGGGCCCGGGATACGAAACCTAGCCGCTGTTGCAGATCGAGGTCGTCGACCTTGAACACCACGCCATCGATGTCATAGGGCAGTCCATCCCGCTGCTGTACGATGCGCTGAAAATAGTCGATACACCCTTCCACACCGGTAACCACTTCATGCAGCGGTGATATGGGCAAGCCCCATTGGCGCAGCCGGCGAATGCCCCCGCTTTGCCGTTCGGCGATGGGTGCCGGTACGACTTCGCCAAGTCCGTAGGCATAGAATGATAGGGGACGCTGGGCGGTTAGACGGGGGTCGAGCTGGCGCAATGAACCGGCGGCGGCATTGCGGGGGTTGACGAAACCCTTTTCACCCTGCTCCCGGGCACGCTTGTTCAATACCTCGAATCCCTGGTGGGGTATGAACACCTCGCCCCTTACCTCGAGGATATCCGGCCAGTCGTCGCCCTGCAGCGACAAGGGGATCGCCTTGATGGTGCGTACATTACTGGTGACATCCTCCCCCCGGCTGCCATCGCCCCGGGTTGCGCCCTGCACCAGGCTGCCCTTTTCGTAGCGCAGGCTGACCGCCAGGCCGTCGAGTTTAGGTTCGGCCAGGTAGCGGATAGCCTGGTCGCCCTCCAGCTTCAGCCGATCGCGGATGCGCCGTTCGAACTCCCCTATCTCCTCTTCGCCGAAGGCGTTGTCGAGGGAGAGCATGGGCAGCCGATGAACCACCTCCTCGAAACCATCCAAGGGTTTGTCCCCCACCCGCTGGGTGGGCGAATCGGGGGTGACCAATTGCGGGTATTCCGACTCAAGTTGCTGCAGTTCACGCAGCAAGCGGTCGTAGGCGGCATCCGGTATCTTCGGATCGTCGAAGACATAGTATTGCCGGTTGTGGTAGTTGATATCGATGCGCAGGGTTTCGATGCGCTGCGCCGCATCGGCCTTTTTGTTCAACCCTTGCTCCGGGCCAATTGGACCTGGCGCCGGTGCTCCATGATCTCACCGCGCATATGTTCGATGGTCTGTTTGGTAAGGGCACTATGGGTTTCGTCCTGCAGTTCCCCATCCAGTATGGCGGCCAGGCGCTCTGCGGTAAAGAGCATATCCGCAAAGATCGCCAAGCTGTCACCGGGTCCGGGCAACTGGGTAAAGAGGGTCAGGCCGGGCGTGGAGAAGTCATCGACATCCTGCTTGGGAAACACGCCGGGTTCCACCATGCTGGCCACATTGAACTGCGGGTTGCTGCCGTCGGTGGCGATGCGATGATAGATCGAAAGTTCACCCAGAATAAGGCCGGTTTCCTGCATCGCCTTCTGAATCGCCGGACCGGTAAACGGCTCTGAACGTGCGCGCAGATTGATCTGAATAATCAGCACCGGTACGTCGACCGGTGACTCCTCCTGGGCGCTGAAACCGAACAGATCCTGCTGCTCCGGATCCGAGGATGCGGATTCGCTGTCGGTGGTCAACTCAAGCTCGGGACTATCATCGTCCTCCGACTGCATGGTTCCGATCTCATCGACCTCCTGGTTCAGCAGTTCAGTATCCTCTTCATCCCAGTCGATCCAGGTATCATCACCCTCCGGGGATACAATTGTTGCTTGTTCATCAGGGTGTTCAACCTGTTCGACAACCATCTCTGCCGGCGCTACCTCGTGAGCCGAATTCACCCTCTCAACCCTGCGCTTGCGCGCCTGGGCTGAATCGCGTTTGCGGCGATTGGTCTCATACAGGTAGATGCCGGCCAGGAAGACACAGCCGAGTACCAACAGAACGATGCGCAATGTCATGGCATCCATGGTTAAATTGCGGCCAGTTGTGCCGCCTCCTCCACATCGACGGTGACCAGGCGCGACACGCCCGGCTCATGCATGGTGACCCCCGATAGCTGATTGGCGATCTCCATGGTGATCTTGTTATGGGTGATGAAGATGAATTGTACCTGATCGGACATATCCCTCACCATATCGCAGAAACGTCCTACATTGGCATCGTCCAGCGGCGCATCAACCTCGTCGAGCATACAGAATGGCGCCGGGTTGAGCTGAAAGATCGCAAATACCATGGCCACGGCTGTCAGCGCCTTTTCCCCACCCGACAGGAGATGGATGCTGGTATTACGCTTACCCGGGGGACGGGCCATCACCGTCACGCCGGTATCCAGCAGATCCTCACCGGTCAACTCCAGATAGGCATGCCCGCCGCCAAAGAGACGGGGAAACAGCTCTTTGATACCTGAATTGACCTTGTCGAAGGTCTCCTTGAAACGGGTACGGGTCTCCCGGTCGATTTTGCGAATCGCGTTTTCAAGCGTCTCCAGGGATCGGGAGATATCCTCGTGTTGCTCGTCCAGATACTTGAGGCGCTCCGACTGCTCTTGAAACTCATCGATCGCCGCCAGATTGATGGGACCCAGCCGCTGGATGCGATTCGCCAGCCGTTCCGCCCGCTCCTGCCATGCCTCCTCTGTGGCATCCCCGTCCATGGTCTTGAACAACTCCTCGGCATCCAGGCCGCCCTCGTGCAGCTGCTCCTGCAAAGTCATGCAGCGAACATTCACCTCCTGGCTTTGCAGACGGGCCTGGTTGAGCTTGTCCCGCCGCTGCTGTACCTGCTGCTCCGCGACATGACGCTCCTGTTCCATCTTACGCAGGTGTCCATCGACATCCTCAAGGTTGCTGCGCACCTCGTTCAAGGCCTTGTCTATGGCTGTCCGATCCGACAGTTTCTGATTCAGCATCGCCAGCTGTTGCTGCAGGGGCGCTTCGCTGTTATCCAGAGTGGTTTTCAACTCCTCCCGCCGATGGGTAAGCTGAGCCAACTGACTGCCCGCCCGTTGCAGATTTTGCGTCAGGGAGGTATGAGCGGTACGCATCGATTCCACCCGCAACGCCATCTCATGGGTCGAAGCGCGCTGCTGGTTGAGACGCTCTCGCGCCTCTGCAACCCGCTCGCGCAGCTCATCCCGCAGCTTCACCAGCGATTCACGACGACTGCCCAGGTTCTCGATCGCCTCCAAGGCTTCATGCAGGCGCAACCGGGTCTCTTCCATCAACTCTTTGTCGTTGTTGATCTGATCGGCGATCTCCTGCTGTTCGTGCTGCAGCTGTTCGCGGCGTTGCCGGAGATGATCGGCGCGGGTGCGCTTACCGCTCAGGCTGGCGCGTATTTCAGACAGCGCCCGATTGAGCCGGTTGAAACCGGCCTGGGCCTGTTCCCGGCTGTGTTCCGATTGCTTGAGCGATTCCCTTCCCTGCTCAAGAGCGGCGACGAGTTCCGAAACGTTATCCTCTCGCTCCACAAGAGTCTGTTTCAGGTTGCGAAGCTCCTCCTCTCTGGCCAGTACGCCTGCGTTCTCATCCGACTCACGGCTGACTCTCAACCAGTCGGGACCCAGCCAAAAGCCATCCGGGGTTACCAGTGTCTCGCCCGCCTTCAAGCCTTGTCGCCTTGCCAGGGCATCGTGAACGGTATCCGCCAGTTTCACCCCGCCAAGCAGTGACTCCAATCTCCAGGCCGATGTAACCTTGGACAGCAGGCTATCCTCTCCGGCGATGTAATCATGTCCGGTCCCGACTCGGGTATCCCAAAAGGTGAGCGCCCCTTTCTCCAGTTGAGACAACTGCTCATGGAGTTGGCCGATGTCATCCACACAGACGGCCTGCAGATGGAAACCCAACACCAACTCCACCGCCTGCTGCCAACGGGGCTCCACCTTGATCTCCTGGGCCAGGCGCTTGGCGCCGCTGAGCTGACTCTTCTCGAGCCACTCCACCCCTTCGTCCAGTTGACCCAGGGCCGCCTGCTGTAGCGCCTCCAAGGAGGCCAAACGTCCTTTATTGGATTGAAAATCGGCGCGGGCCCGATCCAGACGGTTGGCGGTTTGACTGTTCTTCTCCCGCTGCTGATTGATCAGCTCCACCGCCTGATCGAGTTGGCCGTGCAGGGCATCCGCCTCGCTCTTCTGCCGGTTCTCATCCGATTCGAGGGCGGTGATTTCGCCCAGCAGCTGGCTGTCATCGAGGCGTCCCAGCTCCTCATCCAGGCGCTGCAGCCGCCGTTCAAGATTACCCCCCTGCTGTTCCAGGTGGTTTATCCGGGTGCGCTCGACCTGGGCCGTTTGGGCCGGTTCAGCCGCTTTTTGGTTGAACTGTTCCCACTCATGCTGCCAGGCCTGCATCGCCTGTTCGGCCTCGTGCAAAGCCTCGGAGTGCTTGGCCTCCTCACCTCGCGCCTGATCCAGCTTCGGTTGCTCTTGTTGCAGGCTGGCGTTGAGTTCCGTCAAGCGCTCTTCGTCCTGGGCTTTATGGGCCTCAGACTCCTGCAGGGCCTGTTCCACCTGCTCCAGATCCTGCTGCTGCTGACGTTGTGAATCGCGGGCATATTGGATCGCCTGTTCCAACCCGCTGATCTCCGCCCCCAGGCTGTAGAATTTGCCCTGGACCTCGTTGAACCGATCGTTGACTTGCGTATGTTTGTCACGGTCCGATTCGATTGCCGCTTCCAACTTGCGCTGCTCGGCAATGGCTTCCTCGAGTCTGTTCTGCAGCTCCGCAATTTTTCGCTGGCGCTGCTCGAGATCCAGATGCAGGCTGCGCCAGCGCAGGGCCAGCAACTCGGCCTTGACCTGACGCTCCTGCTGTTTCAGCTCCTGATACTTTTCCGCGGTGGCGGCCTGGCGCTTGAGATGCTGCAGCTGCTTGGATACCTCTTCCCGCAGATCGGTCAGGCGTTCGAGGTTCTCCCGGGTATGGCGGATACGGTTCTCCGTCTCGCGGCGGCGCTCTTTGTATTTCGAAATGCCTGCCGCCTCCTCCAGGAAGCTGCGCAGATCCTCCGGACGCGCCTCGATCAGGCGTGAGATCATGCCTTGTTCGATGATGGAGTAGCTGCGGGGTCCAAGGCCTGTACCGAGGAACAGATTGGTGATATCCCTGCGCCGGCAGCGTACGCTGTTGAGGTAGTAGAGAGACTGGCCGTCACGGGAGACCTGGCGCTTGACCGAGATCTGGTTATATTGGGCGTACTGGCCACCCGCCCGACCCTCCGAATTGTCGAACAGCAGTTCAATGGTCGCGGCGCCAACCGGCTTGCGCACACTCGAACCGTTGAAGATAACATCCGCCATCGATTCGCCACGCAGCATCTTGGCCGAGCTTTCGCCCATGACCCAGCGCACGGCATCGATGACATTGGATTTTCCACATCCATTTGGCCCAACGATTCCGACCAGATTGCTTGGAATCGGCACTGTGGTTGGATCGACGAATGATTTAAATCCGGCGAGCTTGATTTTCTCCAGACGCATGGGCGGCTAAGATACACCAAAGAGGGGGATTGTTACAGAGTGCAGTTCAATTTTTTACACTTTAACTTTTTAATGTAAGCTATTGTTTTTATTAATTTATAGAAGCAACTCTTTTGGCCGGGTTCAGGCTCGAGTATAATTCTTCGCCATTTTACCGACGAGACAAGTAGACCATGCCCAGTCAACCGAGCAAAGATCTTGAAACCTTTGATAATCCCCAGCCGGATAGAGACTATACGATACGTATCAATATCCCGGAGTTCACCTGTCTCTGCCCAAAGACCGGGCAGCCCGACTTTGCCGAGATGACCCTGGAGTATGTACCCGACAAGCTGTGTGTCGAATTGAAGGCATTGAAGATGTATATCTGGTCATTCCGTGACCAGGGCGCCTTCCACGAAGCGGTCACCAATGAGATTCTCAGCGATCTCGTTCAAGCCACTCAGCCCCGCTTCATGCGCCTGACCGCCGAATTCAATGTACGCGGCGGGATCTATACCACCGTTGTCGTCGAGCACCGTGCGGATAACTGGATTTCTCCTGCCGCTGTAAGATTGCCTTGATAGCCGCGAACACAGCCTGTTCGGAAAGAAACCGACGGGTAAGCCTGCGCCAGGCCGTTCGCAGATGAACCTCTATATCGGCATCGATCTGGGTACCTCCGGCTGTCGAGCCGTCGCCATCGATGACGCTGAGACCATCCGGATCTCCGCAAGCAGACCCCTGCCGAGTCCGGAGACACCGCAACCGCATCAGAGCCAGCAAGACCCTGAGATCTGGTGGCAAACCCTGGTAGAGGTTTTGACCGAGATCGGCAGGGCCTGCGACGACAATACAATTGCGGCAATCGCCGTGGATGGCACATCCTCGAGCCTGTTGCTATCGGATCAACAGGGCAAACCGCTGACGCCGGCTTTGATGTATAACGACAGCCGTAGCATGGAACAACTGTCGTTTTTGAAAACAATCGCGCCCGAAGGCAGCCCTGTGTTGAGCGCCTCCTCGAGCCTGGCCAAGCTGCTCCATCTTCGTCAAAACCTCTCCACCGATCGTTATCTTGTCCGCCACCAGGCAGACTGGATCCTTGGCAGACTGTGCGGCGACTATCGCTACAGCGATGAGAATAATGTCCTGAAATTGGGCTATGATCCGATCCGGCGCCAATGGCCCCGCTGGCTGGATAAGTTGCAGGTTGACGGTGATGTGCTGCCAAAGGTCGTGCCCGGCGCCACCAGGATCGGTGAGCTGTGCCGGCAGGCCGCTGAAGCCACCTCTCTCCCACAGGGTATACCTATCGTCGCCGGCACAACGGACGGCAACGCGGCCTTTCTGGCTACCCGTGCCAACGAGATCGGTGAGGCGGTAAGCTCCCTCGGCAGTACGCTGGTGCTCAAGATACTCTCAGACAAACCGGTATTCGCCGCCGAATTTGGCGTCTACAGTCATCGCCTGGGAGATCGCTGGCTGGTAAGTGGCGCCTCCAACAGTGGCGGCGCGGTGCTGGCCAGCTATTTCAGCAACGAGGAGATGGCACGCATGACCCCGGACCTGCAACCGGATCAACCCACCGGTCTCGATTACTACCCCCTGCTGTCGCCCGGTGAACGTTTCCCCCTCAATGACGCCGGCTATCAACCCCGGTTGCAGCCACGCCCTGCTGATGACCGGCGTTTTTTTCAGGGGATGCTGGAGGGTATCGCCACCATCGAAGCAACAGGCTATGGTCTATTGAGGCAATTGGGGGCGCCAAAGCCACGATGTGTCTATTCCATCGGCGGTGGCGCACTGAATGAAGCATGGCGTCGGATTCGACAACGAAGGCTGTCCGTACCTGTGATCACGGCCTCTCAACAAGAGGCCGCCTTCGGTACCGCCCTGCTGGCGATGAGAGGCGTACTGGGCTGACAGCTTAGCCGGAATTGTATGGCGACTGTCGATCTAAGGAACCAAACAAATGTTGCCGGTCAAGAGTAATAATCCCAATCGAGGTTAAGTGACAACAGACCGGCCCTGGTCTATATAGAATGGAACATTGAATAATAAATCCTAAACCGACCATGGAGCTGGTACGATGCGAAGAATCATCATATGTCTCGATGGAACCTGGGCAAGCCCCGGGAATCAAGTGGAACGGGGTGACGGAACCGAAGTCCACAAGCCCTCCAATGTACTCAAAACCTATCGCGCTGTTCTGCCTCTGTCTGAAGATGGAATCGATCAGATCTCCTACTACGACGAAGGTGTCGGCGCTCTTTCGGCACAACGAGGATTACGTAACAAGGCGCTGGCCAAACTCGATTCCGTGCTGGGCGGTGCCTGGGGTGCGGGTTTTGAACAGAATATCGAAGCCGCCTACACCTTCATCGCGGGCAACAAACTACCGGACGACGAGATCTTCGTCTTCGGTTTCAGCCGGGGCGCGGGGCAGGCGCGCAGTCTGTGCCGTTTCATCGACTGGATGGGGGGTATGCTGCACAAACGCGATGCCTACTTCATCCCGGACTTCTTCAAACACTATATCGAAACCGAGGCGGCTGATGGCGCAGCCCAGGAACTCCGGCAGAAACTGATCGCCAGCGGCAAAAAGATCGAGCCACCCCTCCCGACCAAGATACGATTTCTCGGAGTCTACGATACCGTACTGGCCCTGGGGTCCCGGTTACGCGCCGATTTCGATAGAGAGGAGCGGACCACGGCGCCCGGACTCAGTTTCCATGTAGGCGATAAACCACCAGGCATTGTCAGTGTGGCCAGGCAGGCCTTGGCCATCGATGAGCGCCGTACCGATTTCCGTCCCGAGATCTGGCGAGACACTCACTCCGATCAGTCGGTGGAACAGCGTTGGTTTCCCGGTGTGCACACCAGTATCGGCGGCGGTTATGCCAACGACGGTCTCGCCAACGGGGCTCTACAGTGGATGATCGATGACGCCAAGCAGGAAGGGCTTGCTGTGGACGACAAATTCCTCGGCTACTACAGACCCTGGTTCGGCGATACGCGGAACGACTCATTTACCGGTTTCATGAAACTCAGGGGCTGGATCAAGGGGCTCATCGGCGAGAGTGGCGATCGCGACCTGGTCGCCACGCGTGACCATGCCGGTATAGATGTCCACGATTCGGCGATCAAGCTGCTCATACACGACCATACATACAGGCCAGACAACCTGCTGGCATTCATTCACCAGCGGCCGGATCTTTTGGCCAAACTGCCCGCAGGCATTATTTAACGACAGTACCCTGCTGCCGGATAGACAAAACAACAAAATAGAAGGGATGACACAAGATGTTCAGACTCGAAGTTCTCCCAGCGCGTTACGGCGACTGTCTCTGGCTCGAGTATGGGTCGAACCCGGTGCGGCGCATGCTGATCGACGGCGGCGCACCCGGTGTCTACAAAAGAGCGCTCAAACCCAGACTGAAACGGCTATCGGATAAAGAGCGTGAATTTGAGCTGTTAGTCGTCACCCATGTCGATTATGACCACATCCGCGGTATCATCGAACTGGCCCAGGATGACAAACTCCCCTTCAAGGCCAGAGATATCTGGTTTAACGGCTATCGACATCTCCCCGAACCGCCCGGCCCGAAAGTCCTTGCAGGCAAACATGGAGAACTGCTCACTGACCTTATCTTGAAAAACGGCCACAGTTGGAACTGCCATGGTTTCAACGGCAATGCCGTGGTCATCCCCGAAACCGGAGCGCTTCCCCGTATCGTGTTCGACGGGGGAGTGACGATCACCCTCATGGCGCCCACGATCCCGATGCTGGCGGACCTGCGCAAGGATTGGGAGAAGTCGTGTCTCGATATCGACATCACCCCGGGAGAGCTGGAGGAAGCCAGAGCAGAGAGACGCTTCGCCCTGTTAGGGGAAGAAGAGCCCCCGCCGGAAAAAAAGCGCCCGGACATCGAGCAGCTTCTCAGGGAAGAGTACACAGAGGACCCTTCATCCGCCAATGGGAGCAGCATCGCATTTCTCATTCAATATGGAGATTACAGGGTGCTGCTAGCAGGCGATGCGCATCCCAGTACGCTGGTGGAATCTATAAAACGTCTTGGAGATCAGAAGCTCAAACTCGACCTCTGCAAACTACCCCATCACGGCAGCAGGGGCAGCGTAAGCAGCGAATTGATTCAACATCTCGACTGTGAAAACTATATCTTTTCATCCAACGGCGATCAGTTCCAACACCCCCATCCGGAAGCTGTTGCACGGGTGATCAAGTATGGTGGCGATATGCCCAAGCTGTGGTTCAACTACAGCACTGACGAAACCCTTATCTGGGATGATGAAAGGCTTCGCGAGGTCTATGGCTATGAGGCCAACTATCCGCAGGATGAAAAGACGGGAGTGCTGTTTGTCAGAGGAGCTGACGAATGAAATCGATATTGGTCGAATTCGCCCGATTCAAGAATTTGGGAACAGGGATTCTACGGGACGGAGACGACTATTTGCGAAGTATCAAGAATCATCGTGTCCACCAGGTTCGCATACCCATCAATCAGATACCATTCAACCGTTTGATGAACAGCCTGCGCTATGTCTACAAGGATCAGCAGGAGTACGACGATGCATTCACAAAACTCTCCTCACTGGTAACTGATCTTCTACGACGCCAGGACTACATGGATGCGGGCGAGCTGCTCGATAAACTCAAATCCAGCCGTGATGAAGGAATTGACACTTTGTTGCAGCATCTTACACAACTGCTGCAGCAACACGATGAGGATAGCTTGCTCGAGGAAGGACCACTGCTCGATGAGATAAAAAACCATAGCAATAAGCTGCAACAAATCGACCTAGTGACCAATGCCGCGGAACTCTCAGCGCTCCCTTTCGAAGCCGCAAAGGCCGCAGATGGCGAACCGCTCTTTCTCAGCGGCAATGGCGTCGTACTTACCCGGCGTGTACGCGGAGAAGTGTTCAGAGAGAAAACGCCAAACTGGCCAGTAACGCCCAAGATATTATTCATCTGGTCTGCCGCCGGCGGCAGCGTTCCCCATGAAAAACACAGAGAGGCGTTACTCAATGCCCTGAAGCCCTGGCTACCGCCGCGTAACATAGAAAATGTCTTTGTAGAGATAGGCAATGTGAAATACGAGGATATCGAAGAGATAACCCATGAGGATGGTTTTACCCACTGCCACCTGTTGGCGCATGGACAGCAGGTAATCACGAAAGATGACAATCGATACGGTATTGCGCTAAACCATCCTATCGAGGGCCCCCATGTGGTGGATCCAGATGATTTGTGTGCAGCCTTGAATGGCATCCAGTCCAGCGCTGTTGTGATAACCCTGGCAGCTTGCGATGCGGGCAATGCCACCGATGTCATCAACCCTGACAAAAGCCTGGCCCATCTACTGCACACGAGCGGTTTTCCCGTGGTGATTGCGTCCCAGTTGCCTTTGACAAAGTTCGGTTCAGAGATATTGACCAGGCGTTTCTACGGGGATCTGTTAAGCGGTCTCGACGTACGGGAGGCGCTCCACCATACCCGGAAAGAGCTCTACGACAACCAATCCAAAGCGGGACATGACTGGGTCAGCCTGGTGGGTTACGTGCAGCTTCCCGAGGACTATAACGACTTTCTGCAAGAGGTTCGACTGAAATCCCATCTCAATTCACTGAAGAATCTAAGGGATCGCGCCGAGGCATTGGCACAGGTTGACGCCAGTCGTGAGGAATTTGAGGCCATCGGGGGTGACCTGAAAAAAGAGATCGAGGCGCTGAATACACTGCTCGCTCAGACCGAAGACAAGCGGGCTCTGGATGAGAATCGAGGCCTGCTAGGAAGCGCGGAAAAGAGGCTGGCGGAATTGCTCTTCACGCACATCGGTGAGGATGCCGCCAAGGCCGCCTCTCGCGAAGCACTCAGTCGTGCCTGCGAATGGTATAAGGAAGCATTCGATGCCAACCCCTCTCATCATTGGAGTGGCGTCCAGTATCTGGCACTACAAGCCGCTATCACCGGAAAGGTAGATGCAAATAAGTGGAAAACCGCCTACCGTGCCGCCGAAGTCGCTCGTGTTCGACCCAATGAATATTGGGCCCAGAGTTCGTTGGCCGAACTCGCGCTACTGGGAAGACTCATCGGAGAGCCGACCGATGAAACAGCCGCATTTTATCTGCGAGAGATGAAGGCTCGATATAAGGTCGTGCAGTCCGGAAAACCTGACGCGGATAATCCGCTGCAATCCACAGCACTTCAATTACGTCGATACGAAGAGTGGTGGCTGCCCGCCAATGGGTTCTTTCCCGATACCATAGGCCTTGCCGATGAGGCCAGGGAGCTGATCCCTCTATGCCGCCAGGAATAGATTGAATTATAAAAAAGTGATATGAATGATCGATCCAACAAGAATAACTATTCCTTTATCAGCTATTCGCGGCACGATCAGGATTTTGCCCGACGATTGGCGGACGATCTGTCCGAACGCGCTCATAACGTTTTTTTTGACCAGACCAATATCCCTGCTGGTGAAGACTGGACACGTTCGATCCAGGCCGCTCTGGAATCGTGTTCACGGTTGATCCTGATACTCTCACCTCATGCCGTTGAATCGAAAAACGTGCTCGATGAAACACGCTATGCTCTGGATCACGGTAAATCGATATTTCTCGTGCTCTACCGCGATTGCAGTCTACCGTTCTGGTTGTGGCGTATCGAATATGTCGATTTCCAGAGTAGTTACGATATAGCATTCACCAAGCTATATGCCGAACTAAGTAATCAACCCCGTACCGCTATACTACCGACTGAAATGGAAAGCGCTGCCATGGCGACTCCAAGGCAGGCTTCCAGCCGGAACCTGGTAGTCTGTTTTGACTTCCAGCAATTTCCTACCTTTGAGTTAAACAGCAACGCTTATTACCTGACACGCATGGCTTACTCGGCCTCGGAACGCCAGATTGTCTACTATGATCCTGGTGTTCAGATGCGTGGGGGCGCCGGCTTTCTTTCCGCCTTGCGGCAGAATCTAAGAGCCGGTCTCAGGGTATGGACAAGACATGACATTGCGGACCATGTCGAGTACGCATATAAATTTTTGATGGATAACTACCGGGAAGACGACCGTCTATTCCTCTTTGGAAGCAGCGCAGGTGGTCCGATGGCAATCGCACTTGCGGAGATACTCGAGACATTTGGCCTTCTGGAAAAGGCCGGGACCATAGTTGTACCCTACGCGATCCATGGCATGGGCCGGGTCACTGACCTTGAAGCACAGGAATTCAAATCGAGCCTATCTCGTGAGTGCCCGCCATACTTTATTGGCATGTGGGACTGTGTAAGGGTTATTGGCGCCTTTAGCCGGCGCCGGAACAATCCACAGCTGTCGGACAAAACTGTGTTTGGTTACCATGCGTTGGCTATCGATGAAACCCGCAAGTTCTTCCGGCCGGTGCTCTGGGACAACACTATCGCTCAGGACCAGACTCTGGAGCAGGCTTGGTTCGCTGGCGTGCACGCTGACATAAGTGGCGGCTATCGTGAAAGAGGTCTGTCGGATATCCCACTGCAATGGATGTTGGACAAAGCCAATGGCGCCGGCATGCTCATAGATCAAGAGCAGTATGAACGGCTTCAGCCCGACCCTTTATCAAAAATGCATGATTCCAGGGTCGGAGTATTGCGTTTTTTACCAAGCCGCCCTCGCAAGCTTCCGAAAGGTGCAATTCTGCATTCCAGTGTTGAGAAAAGAATAGAGCAGTCTGACTATTCACCCAGTAACCTCAAAAAGGTATGAATTGATGGATTGAACCCGATAGTGCACGAAATCAAACTAAATCCGGTTGCACGGCGCCGGCTTGTTTCATTCCTACTTCAACCCACTAAATACCGATCCAGCCCCTTCACCCCACTATTCCGCAACAGATAACTGTTTCGGTTGCTGCGCCGCGCCCGCTGCCCATCCAGGGTAACCGAGACAGGTTGCCGTTCGAGGATGCATAGACGGCGGCTCAAACAATCGGCGCGCCAGCGGGGGCTGGCCTTCTTGGCGCGCTCTTCCACGGCGATACGGGTCAAGGCAAACTCATCTTTGGGTTGTTCCGCGGCAACCCGCCGTTTGATGGCTGCATGGGCCTTCTTGAGACTGCCCTGTTGCACGCCCATGTCGTAGAGCGCGGCGAGGCAACGCAGATTGCTGATCTCAAGCGGCGAAACCCCATGCAGGAAGGCGAGCGCGGACATCAGCAGTTTGCCATATTTGTCATAGGCGTAGCGCAACATCACCTGGCGGAAAAGCGGCTCTCTGCCAACCGTCTGCAGATAGCCCCTCCAGGGTCGGGAAAATCCGTGTTTGCCCGAACCTAAACTCAAGCCATCCGCCCAGGCCACAGCCTTCTTTCTGGAGCCATCGAGCACCTTCCAGAACGCCGCGTAGTCTTGCGGATCCTCAAAACAGCGCCGTAACCGTGCTTCATCCTCGCCTCGGAAGTATCTGAACAATTCCTGCAAGGTGCCCGACTTTAGATTGCACTGAATCGGCCCGAAGGAGAGACCGGCGTTGTCGAAGTTACCGGTTACCTGTTGATAGGGATCGCCGCTGGTCTCGAAAGCCGCGGTCACCTTCACCCCGCAGTCAAATGCGAGCTTGGGTGCGATCCGTGGAAGTTTCAGGGGATCGTGTATCTCCACATAGAGCTGATTCCGGACGGCTTCGCAACGACTGAAGTAGCCCTGTCTGAGGAGTTTCATCGTCTCTTTTTGCAGCTGGGCGAGATCATCCGCCGCCAGTACCGCGTAGAATCCATCGTCAGACGGCTTTTCTACAGTGGCAGGCCGCCGGGAGTCGATTTTGATGGAGGCGGCAAGATTGTCTCGCAGAATCTGCAGTGCCGCTACAAGCTCCCGGTGTACACGTACCTTTCCGCCCGATCGATAGAACTCCTTAAGGCGGAAGTTAGGTGTCACAAGGGCATCGCGGAGCCCCCCAATGATGAAATCATTCTCGATTTGAACGGTACCGACCATGGTTTCTCCCTTTTTGGCATTACCCTGTCAACAATATCCTGCCGCTAGAGATTCCCTAGCGATAGTCGCTTGAAGCATTCTGCCTGACCTCACTGAATCTTAGCAAAACACGCAGTTGCCGCAGCTGTTCTTCGCTGATGGTTTCAGGCGTCAATACCAGCGAAGGCGGTAGCAAACCCAGCTCCAGGTCAAAACGCAATACCACCAGCCAGGGGGTGACGAGGCTGTCCTGGCGAATCCGCGCCGTCAGTTTTCGGCCATCCCCCATGACTACTCTAGCCCTGCCGTGAGGTGTTATCTTCGCCATCAGGATCTGGCTGCCGCTATCCCTCTTGCCCCGCCGGAAAGAGACATAGCCATACAGTGCCAATGCCGACAATAGGAGCAATTTATGCCACAGGATCACGGGCGCAAGAAGGGTTGTCAGTAATGCCAACAGATGCATGGCCACACGCCAGGCATGGAGCCGTTGGGATGGCTTTGGTTGCAAAGTTATGGATTGGATCGTGCCTGACACAATCTACGCCTCCTTGCGCTGATTTTTGGCGAATGCCAACTCTATCATCTATCCGAATTTCGGTTTGGATCGAGAGATCCCGAACCCTCCTGGGGAGAATACACAACCGGCCCACCCGCCCATTGAGGGCAGACGAGCCAGTAGTGACGATATATTCGTACTGAGCTAACGAATTCGCTGTTGCCTATGTGCGATCTGTGCCGCTTGAAACTCTTCGGGAGTTACTTCGCCATTGCTATCGCTATCGATGGAAGCAAAGCTGGGCGCATTCGCCAAATTCCTCATCAGATAGCCCTGACTGGCCCGCTCACTGATCCGTTTTGCACGGGCCTGTTCGAACTCATCCTTTTGCAACACACCATCCCCGTTAATATCGAAGTCGCTGAATGCCGGCATATTGCGGCCTCCCATGCCCATCCTGCGACCTTTTGGCCCTCCTCTGTTCATTAAACGATTATAGTGTTGCCCGGCAAGAAGTTCCTGTTCAGTGAGCTTACCATCATCATTGCTGTCAAAATCACGAAACACCGGACTCGCTGCCCTGCCCGCGGGATAACCCAATTGAGCCCTCAACGCCACCCTTTCAGCATGGATGGATGCGAACTCCTGTTGACTGATGAAACCGTTACTATCCCTATCAAAAACAGTAAACGGGATCGGCCCTGTCGCCGTCAGTTGAGTTTGCGCAACCAGAAACCCGGGGATTGTAAGTAGCACACCCAATACTATCGATCTGTCCAACTTCATCATGGCTGCAATCCTAATTGATTCAGTGCGGCGGTATCACTCCCGACACCTTGCACTAAAAGCCGATGGGGGCTCCATGCCACCCTGCTATTTTCAGTTTAGGGAAGCAAGCTGAATTCACCCTGAAAAGTGAGCGTAGGCGTTCAATTAGTCGTTGAATAGCCTATATGAGCGGGAGTGATTATCAGGCAATTATCTCAACTGTGAAATTGTATATTCAGTACCCCGGTGACTCGCGCCACTTACGGCCTGCCTTTGATATTACCTTCCACAGATCAGGAAAAAGCCGATTTTTCCAGATTATGTTTCATATAGTCAGTAAACTCTTCAACCGGCATTGGCTTGCCGAAGAGGTAACCTTGGGCAAAATCGCATCCTCTCGCTTGTAAGAAACGCAGTTGCTGTTCCGTCTCCACACCTTCCGCAACCACTCGAAGCTTGAGATGGTGGGCCATCGCGATAATCGCCTCGCAGAGAGAGGCATCTTCAGGGTCGCTGGTTACATCGCGAATGAAGGAGCGGTCGATCTTGATTTTGTCCACCGGAAAGCGTTTCAGATAGCCCAGCGATGAGTAGCCGGTGCCGAAATCGTCAATGGCGATACCTATTCCCTCCTTGCGTAATTTATCCAAGCGCGCCCCAGGATCTCTGCCTTCATCCATGTAAACGCTCTCTGTAATCTCGAACAAGAGACGGGTGAGTGGCGACCTGTCTGAAAACAACTTTAATCGCCACATCACATTTTTCGTATCTTGTGAAATAAATTACTGCTTAGTGGCAGTGATAATAAAAAGAGGAATAAAACTGTATCTATGATCAATAGATCTGCGGCATTGTTGGGTACTCCGCGATTGTTATCGTCGGAAGACCCTGTTTATCCAGACCGCTTGAAACACACACTTTATTGGAGCGCAGCGCCATGCTTCATGTAAGCCTCACTGTGGGGATTTGCCTGAATATATATAGGACATTTGCTCTAAATTCGGCAGCTGCTGTCAGTATAGCGCTGTTTTTTCTCGGCACTGCCTTCTTCCCGGAAGAGCCGCTACTGCCACTCCCGACTAGAAACGGTTCCCAGGAAAGTTGAAGGAAGGCGCTTCTGCATTGCGTTTAGTGTTCGAACTCCTGACGCAATCTAAGCTGTATCAGCTTTGCCTGCTTGAATGCCTCTTTCAGCATCAGACGCTGGCTTGAACTTAGTCGAGAGGGATTGACCCGGTTGATTTCATCATAATCCCCGCCAGCCAGTTGCCGCTGCATGCGTATCCTTTGAATCAGGTCAAACGCCTCGATGGTGGATGCCGTGTCGGCAGGCGATCGCTTCATGTCGGCAGCGGCCGCGCGCAGACGTTCTGCGGTATTTGTTGACCAGACACCATGCTTCAACGCCCAGATACGGGCCGCGTCGATGAAAGGCCGCGCACCCCGTTTCTTCAAATCGATGGTGTGCGGGTAACGGTGACCGCCATCATAGGAGAATCTGCCAAACCAACCCAAAGCGGGTGCGCAGGTCAGCGCCTCTGTCGCCATTGCGCGAAGGAATCGGGGATGTTGCGCTGGTCTTGGCAACAACCAGTTGTGCAGATCATCGACCAACTCATCCTGACCATAGAGCGGTCGGAAATCAAAAAAGATGGTTGCATTCAACAACGATTTTGGATCCGGTGTTGAGAGCCAATGTTGAAACCTGTCACGCCACTCACTTACAGATAGGCATAACTTTGGATTGCCCGCCATGATATCACCGCGGCATAGCGCAAAACCGCAACGATCGAGGGCCTTGTTCACCGCTTTCGCGAACGCTACAAGGGCGTTGCGGATCTGTGGCGTATCCTCTTCATTATCGGGCAGGAAAATCAGGCCATTATCCTGATCCGCGGCAAATGTCTGTTCGAGCCGACCCTCCGAGCCGAATACCATCCAGCACCAGGATACAGGGGGCAGGTCGAATTCGTTGGCGATCAACTCGATTACACGCATACAAAGCAGGTCGTTCAAACCTGACATCCATTGGCACAGGGTCTCCACCCCCATGCCGTTGACGAACAGCTCTTGCCCTCTCTGTCGAATCGCCTTGGCAGCATTGGCCATGCTATCCACATTACCTGCATGCTGAACGGTATTGATTAGCGCTTCTGCGCCACCTTCCCGAAATCCCGGCAGATCGGATTGCGACAACAGGTTGCATAGCCGACCATTGGATTCCAGTAGCACAAGATGGCTCAATCGACTGCGTGTCAGGGCTACCCTGGCCCGGTGTGCCGGTGCATCCACCGGCAGGGAGATTGGCGCAGCCGTCATGTAGGTAATCACCGGCTCACTCAGATCAGCGCGTTTCAGGGTAATCGCTTCGATAAGCTCCCGCAGTGTCACGATGCCGAGAGGTGCGTCAATCTGCTGTGCAACCACTCCGGCTTGAATATCATCACGGTTGAGTGCAAACAGGGCATCGCGTATGCTCGTTTCCGGTTGTATGATCAGAGGTTCATTCTGCATCAACTCCCGCAAGGGTATATCGCCAATCCCAGCCGACATATGCGCGGATTTAAACTCCGCGAGCGGTTTAGGTGGCCTTTGGGGAGGCTGCTTAGCCGGCATCATAGCACTCTCTCCTTTTACTCCCGTGACTGTAGTAGCTGGTTAACCTTATCGACCAGATCATGGGTCGAAAAAGGCTTTGTGATATAGGCGTCCGCACCCAGGGAAATTCCCTTTTTAATCTCCGCTTCCCGCCCTTTGGCGCTCAACATCAAAATGGGCAATCCTGAAAGTGCAGGATCCGCGCGTATCTCACGACACACCTCAAAGCCGTTTTTGCGTGGCATCATGACATCCAGGATCAACAGATCAGGGCGTGTATCCGCAATCACCTCCATGGCCACCTGGCCATCACTCGCCGTCATGACCTGATAGCCTTCCCGCTTCATCAGATACTCAACAGAGAGTACGATATTCGGTTCATCATCCACGATCAGAATTGTCTTTGTCATTGGCCTCTCCGGATATCACGCTGCTTTCTTTTTTTTGGGTAGCGCAAAGGTAAAGATAGCACCATTCTCCGTTGTGCTTTCAGCCCAGATATTTCCTCCCAAGTGTTCGACAATCTTCTTGCTGATCGGCAATCCCAATCCGGTGCCTATCGGTTTGTTGCTTGCGCTTCCCGCCTGACGGAATTTCTCGAAGATATTGGGCAGCTCCCCTGCGGCGATTCCGGGCCCATTGTCGGATACGCTCACTTCATATCGATCCTGCTTTGATATGAGACAAACAGTCACTTCCCCTGTCTGCTCAGGCACGAATTTGTTTGCATTCGACAAAAGATTGAGCAGTACCTGCATTAGGCGGTCGCGGTCCCCTGTCACGATGCAGGCGTGGTCAGGAAGCGCTCGGATCACCCGGGTTCCATGATCGGCAAACAACTGTTCGGTTGAGGAAATCGCCTCTTCGACAATTTCAAGCAAATCCACGTCTTCCGCATTCCAGTCGGCACGTCCCGATTCAATTTTGGCCAGATCCAACACCTGATTGACAAGGCGAGATAGGCGCTTGGTCTCATTCACGATGATGCCAAGAAAGCGCCGTCTTTGATTAAGTGCGATATCCGGATCGTCGTTAAGGATCTCGGAAAAGGCTCGAATCGAAGCGAGGGGAGTACGTAACTCATGGGTCACGGAGGACATAAAATCATCCTTTAACCGATCGAGCTCCTGCAGGCGCTCATTGGCCTCCTTCAGCTCACGCGTGGCCTTCTCCAATTGATGGGATTTCCGCTCCAGCGCTTTGCTGTAGGCGCGTATCTGTGAGGCCTCGTCAAGAATATTCAGCACTTCATCCATACCCAATGTCTCTTCCGTGGTCACTGAAGAGACCATCACCCGTGCGGATGCACTGCCAATCGCCCCAGCCAGCAGGGTCTCTGCAAAGTAAACCGTTTCGGCATCTGCAGGCAGTTGTTTGATGTCAGTCAGCTTTCTTCGCTTGGCAAAGGCCTGAAAGAGATGCCTGGCCCGCTCGTTTCCCAGGAAGCGTTCCGCAAGATGCAGCAGCTCCTTTACCTCTGCGGTTCCACGCCATAAGCCGACTCCCAGAAACTGTTGATTTTTCAGGGCATCGACAAACAGTGAGGCCTGTGTGGCCTCATCGACCCTGGGTGTCCGCCAGAGTGAAAACAGGATATAGGCACCGATATTGAAGGACAAACTCCAAAACAGGCAGTGAGTAATCTCATTCAGCCCAGTCAGACCGAACAGTGCTTGCGGCTTGAGCAGTTCAATGGCAAATGGTCCCTGTTCCAGCAGGCCAGCCGGTAGCCAACCCGATTTGGCGAATGACGGCAACAGTAGCGTATAGACCCAGATAACGAATCCTGACAAGAGTCCGGCCAGGGCGCCACTGCGTGTACCGCCACGCCAGTAAAGGCCGATGATCATGGCCGGAGCGAACTGGGCCACCGCGGAAAAGCTGATCAACCCTATACTGACTAACGCGTAGGCTTCACCGGCGAGCCGAAAATAGAGAAAACCCAACAATAGAATCAGTATGATCGCCCCGCGTCGTATGCGCAGCAATAGTTTGCTCAGGTCCGCATCCGGAGGTATCTGTTTCCAGCGTTTCAAAAGGAGAGGCATCACCAAATCGTTGCAGACCATGGTTGACAGTGCGATGGTCTCGACAATCACCATTCCGGTCGCCGCGGACATGCCGCCCAGAAAGGCAAGCAGGGTTAATGAGCCTTGGTGGTGAGCCATGGGCAGGGTCAATACAAACGTATCCGCATCTACATTTTCTCCCACAAAGGTCAGCTGTCCCGCAAGCGCAATGGGTATCACAAATATATTGATTAAAAACAGATAGAGAGGAAACAGCCAAACTGCACGCCTGAGATGCTGTTCACCACTATTCTCAACCACGGCAACTTGAAACTGACGCGGCAGCATCATCACCGCCAGTGCAGACAGTAGCGTTAAGGCGAACCAATTCTCGTAACCTTTCATACCGTCGATAATCAGCGGGTTGAGAATACCGGCATTTTCAGCCTTATCGAAGAGATCGGTAAATCCATCATGCAGTTGATAGGTCACAAAGATGCCAACCGAAAGAAACGCCACCAGCTTGACAATCGATTCGAACGCGATAGCTGCCACCATCCCTTCATGCCGTTCGCTGGCGTCGAGATGCCGTGTACCGAATAAAATGGTAAAGGCCGCCAGCAACAGCGCGACATAGAGCGTTGTATCCTGTAACAAGGGGAGAGAGTCGGCAGGATTCGGCATGCTGACTTCGGGATAGGTCAGCAGAATGGTGAAACTGCGCGAGATTGCTTTCAGCTGCAGTGCGATATAAGGAACGATACCCAGTACGGCAATGATCGTCACCAAGCCACCCAACAGGTGACTTTTTCCGTACCGTGAAGCGATGAAATCCGCGATGGATGTAATGCGCTGACTTTTACTCACACGCACCATCTTCAACAGCAGGGTCCCCCAGAGTGCGGCAATCAGCGTGGGCCCGATATAGATCGGCAGGAAACCGATGCCGGTGGCGGCAGCCCTGCCGACACTGCCGTAAAAGGTCCATGCCGTACAATAGACAGCCAGGGAGAGTGCATAGATTGTGGCATTTGAGATCACCGAGCGGTTTTGATCCGCTCGCCTATCGGCCCAATAGGCGATCGCGAACAACAGGCCCAGATAACCCAGCGAAGCGATAACGACGATGGTGGTAGTCAGCATGCCGCCTGCCGCTAGTGCTTTCTACCCTCGACTGTCCACGCAGCCAACAGAATCAGGGCCAACCAGATGCCAAAGAGGTAGAGGTAGCTGATGGGAATGCCAGCCCACTCGGAGGCCTTGTCAAACAAGGTAAGTACAGGCGAAAAGAAGAGCAAAAATCCGAGCAGAGTCACACCGGCAAGTCTTTGTCGTGTTTGAGTTGATCGGTTCATACTCATTATCCTTATTGTACAAACATCACCCTCAGTATATGCCAGTTTCTACGAATCAGCTGATTACGCCCGACATGCTGCTATAAACGGTTTAAAACCACACTGACTCTAAGCCCATGCAGATCCGGTGATCGGTCAAAGCTCAGCTCGCCCTCATAGAGGCTGACCACGTCGGATACTATCGCCAGTCCGAGTCCCTGCCCTTCCCTGTTTTCATCCAGACGACTGCCGCGCATTGTCATTCTGGTGAAATCCTCATCCTCCAGTCCCTCACCATCGTCTTCGACGGCAATCCTTAAATATTCCTCTCCGGAAAGTGTGCACCGAACCCTGTTTCTCGCCCATTTACAGGCGTTATCCAGAAGGTTACCCAACAATTCGAGGATGTCCTCCCGATCTCCGAATGGGGGCAGTCCTGTTGCTGTCACAGCTTCTATAGACAACTGCTTCTCCCGATAGATCTGCTTCAAGACAGTCAACAGATCTTGCAGATCGACACGCGGATCAAATCTCTGACTCGTAGTACCGCTTCCCGCCAGGCGGGCACGTTTGAGCTCTCTGTCGATCAGTAGCCTTACCCTCTCAACCTGCTGCCCGGCCAGAGCGCTGTCAATTCGATTCTCATCATCTGTTGATTTGTCAAAGTAATATGTCAGCAGGTTCATGGGACCTTTCAATGCATGGGCAAGATTACCCAGGGCGTTTCGAGATCGTTGATTGCGTCTCGAGAGCAACTGCAAAAGGTGATTGACCTCTTTGACCAGGGGATACATCTCATCGGGAACATCTTCACTGAGTGACTTCTCACCACCTGTAGCCAGGCTTTTTACGTCCTCGGTTAAGGGTTCTATTCGACGGAATGCCCGCCTGACGACCATGCTCTGTACCAGCAACAGTATGATCAAACCGACCAAAGCCAATATGGCAAAGTTTCGTAAAAACAGATCCCGTTGCTGCTTTATCGGCATCAGATCCTCCGCTACCACAACGGTCAGGTCACGTCCCTGCTTTCTGAAGCCGGCGACGTAAACCAGTAGCTGTTGCTTCTCCGGCCCAAGCATGTGGAGACGTCTGTTTTCTCCCACCTTCAATGAGGGAACATGGAGTTTAAAGTCCCAAAGTGAACGCGAGGTAACCACAACGTCATCCTGTAGGCGAACGAGATAATAGTGACCTGAATAGGGACGATGATAGATTTGGTTGATGCGAGCGGGCCTGACCTTGGGCTGTTGCTGCTTAAAGACCATTGCGCCCAGCAGGGCTTCACTGTCGTGTTCAAGCCTGGAGGCTATAAAATCCTCTGTGAGCGTTTCAATGGATTTAGCGCCAAACAGCCACAACACCCCCATCAATAGAATAAGGGTGAGCGCCAATCCGAGATGGAGACGGTGTTCCAGGGAGTTACTGCTCAACACCGACATAGATATAGCCTTGTCCGCGGCGGGTTTCGATCACCTGCTTACCCAGTTTATCACGCAATCGACGGATATAGACTTCAATCAGATTGCTGTCGCGATCGAAGTCCTGTTCGTAGACATGCTCTGTCAAACGGGTTTTAGAAAGTATCTTGCCCCGGTTAAGGATAAAACAGCGCAATAGGCGAAACTCCGTACCGGTGAGATCGAGCCTCTGTTGATCGGGCAATATGACCTGCTGTCTCTCCTCATCGAGTTCCAGTCCACCCGACTTCAGACTGGCGCCGACCAGGTCATGACTGCGGCGAACCAGCGCCTGTAACCGCACCACCAGCTCTTCGATATGAAACGGCTTGCCGAGATAGTCGTCCGCGCCGGCCTTGAATCCCTCAACCCGTTCGTGCCAGGCATCCCGCGCGGTGAGAATGATCACCGGCGTATGGTTGTTCCTTGAGCGCCAGTTCTTCAACACTTCCAGACCGGAACGATTGGGTAGTCCCAGGTCCAGGACGATAAGATCATAGGCCATGTTATCGCCCATGAACTCCGCTTCGATACCCTCCCGGGCACGATCTACGGCAAATCCCTGCTGCTCCAAATCACTCTTCAATGAAGTCGCGAGGAGATCATCATCTTCAACCAGCAGCAGACGCAAGTTCAATCCTCCAGTTCACGTTCCAGAACCTCCCCTGTAGCGGCATCCACCTTGAATTCCCATACCGCACCCTGTCCATCGAGAATCTCTATCTCATAAAGATAACGATTCCCATCACGTTCCAACTCAAGCTCCAGAATTCTTCCTGGCTGTTGGACCTGAATGGTCCGCATCAGATCCTCAAGGGGCAAAATAGCCCCAGATTCGGTCAGGCGTCGTGCCTCTTCATAACCCTCATCGGCCAGCGATAGAGTAGAGATCGTGACAACTGCTATGAGTAACAGGCTTACAGTCGATTTACCTGGCATGCTTACAATCTTTAACATATTCGGAGAATATCCGAGTAACTGGATTATAGCTTTTACGGCTGATGAAACACACACTAATCCTCCCAACGACCGATTCCGGGTATATCGATTTCATGCTCATTGTAAGAGCCCTGCATCGCTCTCCGGTGACAGGTATCGCAGTTGCTGAAGGACAATTGCTCACCTGTTTTTTTGTTCATTACCGTATATGGAATTTCATCGTGTTCATGTTTGAAGAATGCTGTATCGGTAATCCGTTGCGGCGAAGACGTATAGCGCAACGACCACATGATTTTATTCGGGATCTCGCGATTGACCTTATCAGCAGCATTTGAAGTAAGATAATTCAATAGATTTGCATGATCTTCATCCGATAGCTCGGCGTTTTCGCCAAAATGATCATCCAAATGGTGCATCATCGTCTGCCACGACGCTGTAGGTAGAAATACGGGTTGAAATGGAAAATGGCAACTGCCACATTCCTCCCGATAAAGCTGGCTGTATTGACTCTCATTCAGTCTATTGTCAGTTTTCAACCAACTACGAAAAAATTGTTCACTCCAGTCATCATCCCCTCCCCTTCCATCACGATCGGCCATCACTATACCGGCTGCAAAAACCATCGTTGCTAACAGCAATGCTAACAATATCCAAAATGCTCGAATCTTCATATCCATTCACCTCACTAATGTTGTTGAAGAAATAACAGGAGATCACCTTTCTCCTGGGGTGTGCATACCCTTCCCCATGTCCATTTACAGTTACGCTTGAACCATTTCCCGATCTTTTTCGGATCGCTCAGGCGCTTTGAATTAACCGAAGGCGCCATCGGCTCAATCCGCTTCCCGGTCTTAATATGCCGTCCAGGTTTTCCCAGGTCGTCGCCATGGCAGTCACTGCATGATCTGGATACACCGGTTTTTTCATTTACAATCGTGCGCTCCCATGCAGCCCGTCCATGCTCCACTGAGAAGGGTCCGGCACCACTGGCCTGATATGACTCGAGCATGCTGTCCACTGTGTTAGCCTGCAGAGTATTAGTACTGATAAGCAGTAAGAACATTAACATCGACTTCATTTGTTTCATCCCCCGACTTATATGGCTTTCGAGACCGGTTGCCGGAACCTGGTCATACCCGTTTGCTACCGGTAAACATTGCACGCACAAGATTCTCACGATGCAGCAGTGAACCGAATCCGACCCCGAACAGATGCACCACTACCAGCAAAAGAGTGAAATCGGCGAAAAACTCATGGATCTCCTCGAACAATTCACTACCATAGGCTGTGTTTGAGAAAAACATTTCGGCCAATGGACCCGCCCCGGTGGCACCATGGGCAAACAATCCGGTCAGTGTGGTTATCAAGAGTGTTGTCAACAATGCGACGATCATCGCGCCGCCGGCAGGATTGTGGCCAATGGTGCGCTCGGCGCGTAATCGAACGAGATCCCGCAGATAAGCTATTATTCTGGACGGGGATTTGACAAAGTCTGTGAAACGCGCATAACGCGTGCCTAACACGCCCCAAATCAGGCGGAACAACAACAGTGCGGCGATCAGATAGCCAGCATTTGCATGCAGGTCCATCCACTCATCCTCCGTCAGCCATGCGACCGCGAATGCACCCACAAGGGTCCAGTGAAACAGTCTGACCAGCGGGTCCCATACTTTGATTTCCTCTTGATTGTTCATCGCATCTCTCTCGAATCTGTTGAGTTGAGAGAGAGCATGGCAGAGGTAAATGAAATCAAGCTGAAAATTGGCTCTCGGTTTGAGCGAATTAACAGCTAGGGTGCGGCGAGCCGCACTCTACACCTGAAAAACCGATAGCGAATTATATCGTTCCCACGTTCCTGTGTGGGAATGCAAACATCAATGAAACCGGGCGTGGTTATTGACTCATATAGGTTTCAAACGATTAAAAAAGCCCCTGCCCATACAACGGACAGAGGCGTAAATCCCGCGGTGGGAAAGTTGCATCTTTATTTCACTTTTACCTGCAACATCTCCTCACCGTCCTCATCCGACAGGTGGACCGCACAGGCAATACAGGGATCGAAACTGTGTATGGTCCTCAGAATCTCCACCGGTTGTTTTACGTCAGCCAGCTGGTGGTTATCCTGCAACGCGGCCTCGTATGCACCCGCCTGACCGGAACTGTCCCGTGGCCCTGCGTTCCAGGTGCTCGGTACCACCGCCTGATAGTTGGCGATCTTGCCATCCTCGATAACGATCCAGTGTCCCAGCGCGCCGCGGGGCGCTTCCATGAATCCCACTCCCTTGCATCGATTCGGCCATGTGGCTGGCTCCCACAGGGCTTCGTTGAAGGTCTTGGTATCTCCCGCCTTGATATTGGCGATGAGCTGGTCGTACCAACCCTGCATCGCGTCCGCCAAGATCTTTGTTTCGAGGGTTCTGGCAGCGGTTCTGCCAAGGGTCGAGAAGAGCGCGCGAGTCGGCAGCTCCAGTTTGCTCAGAGTCATACTGACCAATTCCCGGGTCTGTTCATGCCCTTTGGCATACAACATCAAGACACGCGCCAACGGCCCTACTTCAACGGCCTTGCCCTTCCACCTCGGCGCCTTCAGCCAGGAGTAGGGCTCCTCCACATTCAGATGCTTATAGGGGGGTTCGGGCCCGGTGTAGTTGAGTGATGTTTCACCATCATAGGGGTGCAGACCCTGATCCTTACCCTTGCTGTAGTCGTACCATGAGTGAGCAATATGCTCCTGTATCTCTTCAGCGTTGTTCAGATCCAACGGATGCACGGTTGAGATATCCCTGTCGAGAATGACGCCACTGGGGAAAAAGAAACTGTCTGGCTCATCCATGGAGGTGGCAGGCAGGTCACCGTAGCAAAGAAAGTTGCCCAGTCCTTCCCCACGCTCGCCCCAATCCTTGTAGAAGCTCGCCACCGCCAGCGTATCGGGCACATAGACCTGATCGGTAAATTCACGCATCTTGTTGATGACGTTTTGTACCTGAGAGAGTTTCTTGCTGTTTATGGCCGAGTCGGAGTTGAGATCGATGGCGGATGCCACACCTCCCACGAGAAAGTTGGGGTGGGGATTCTTGCCGCCAAATATGGCATGCAGCTTGACTACGTCACGTTGCCACTCAAGTGCCTCAAGATAGTGGGCGACCGCCATCAGATTTGCAGCCGGCGGCAGCTTATAGACCTCATGTCCCCAATAGGCCTTGGCGAAAATACCCAACTGCCCGGCATCGACGAATCCCTTCAGTTTCTTTTTGACATCCGAGAAATAACCTGGAGATGCCTTCGGCCAGTTGCTGATCGACTGGGCCAGCGCAGCGGTTTCGCCGGGATCGGCGGAGAGTGCCGATACCACGTCTACCCAATCCAGGGCATGCAGGTGATAGAAGTGCATCACATGATCATGAATATACTGGGCACCGATCATGAGATTGCGAATCAGCTGTGCATTCGGCGGTATCGGATAGCTGAGCGCATCTTCAACCGCGCGTACCGATGCGATTCCATGCACTAGGGTGCAGACACCGCATATACGCTGCGTAAAGGCCCAGGCATCACGGGGATCCCGACCCTTGAGTATGATCTCGATGCCGCGAACCATGGTACCCGATGAATAAGCACTGGCTATCTGATCACCATCCATCTGGGCTTCAATGCGAAGATGTCCTTCTATTCTGGTGATGGGGTCAACGACGATTCTGTCACTCATTTCTCTCGTCTCCTATCGATACGATTCAGCCATGCTGCTATGGCCTGTCAGCAGGCCCTGGTGGTACTCACTCTTCTTTTACCAGATGCTCAGCCAGCATCTCAGTCAATCCCACAACCGGAATCTCCATGCGATACTCTTCGAGACCCTCCTCTATAATCAGCCGGCAATTCGCACAGGCCGTGACCAGGGTTTCCACATTCAGCTCATCGAGTTGGGTCTTCTTGCGTTTGAATACCTTGAGGCGCAATTCTTCAGCCCTCTCATTGGCGCTCACACCTCCGCCTCCGCCGCAACACCAGTTCATCTCCCTGGCATCCTGCATCTCGACAAATTCACTGGCGACCATCTTGAGAAGGTTGCGCGGCGGTTCCAATACACCACCCTTGCGGACGATCTGACAGGGATCATGGAAGGTCAGCCGGGTCTCATCCATACCTTCAGTCTTCAATCGACCGCTTTCGCGCAGCTCATCCAGAAGCTCCAGGATATGTACAACCTTGAACTTGTAAGGCCTGCCAATGAGATTTGGACCCTCCCAGCGAATTGCCGTATAGGCATGTCCGCATTCGGGACTGATGACATATTTGACCTTCAGTTTTTCAGCCGCGACCACAACCCGATTGACAAGCTCCCGGGCAATATCCGATGAGCCGATCTGGATACCCGAATTAGTCGCCTCGAAGGCTTCGGAACTGATCGTCCAGGTCACATCGGCCTGTTTGAAGATGCGTGACAAGGCTTCCAGATATTCCGGGAAATTCATGATCTCCATGGATGAAAGTAACGCCATGTAGTCGACGCCCTCCACATCCACCGGAATCTTCAATCCGGTATCGGCCTCCACATGCTTGATCTGCGCTGCCAATGCGGGGAATTTAACCCCCATCGGACTGCCGATTGTGACCGCTCTGCGGCTGGCGCCCTTCATACCCTCCGGTGAGTATCCGGCAGCCACGAAGCCCTCCCTGGCATGCCGGATCATGTAGCTGACATCGTTGCCTACCGGACAGACCATGGAACAACGTCCGCACAGGGTGCAGGCATCGTAAATCAGAGGTTCCCATTCCTCCAGGAGTTCATCGGTAACCGGTTCGCTCAAACCGAGCATCGATTTCAATTTGCCCCAAAGGGTAAACTCCTGCTCCCATACACGACGCAGTGGTTCCAGTTTGTTGATCGGCGTGTATTTTGGGTCACCTGTCTCGGTATAGAAGAGGCAGGCCTCGGCGCACATACCGCAATTCACGCAACTGGAGAAAAAGGAAGCAATCGGTGCGTTCATTTGTTCACGAAAGGCATTCATGCCTCGTTCAAGGGTTGCTTCGCTCATGACTGAACTCCTCTGCGACCTGCCATGGCCCCGTTATACCAACGGGCAATAAAAAATGTGAAAGCATGCATCAGCTTGGTAAAGGGAAATACCACCATCAGGATTTCCACACTGAGGATATGCAGACCCAGTACCAGCGGATAGGGATCGATCATCCGATGGTAGGCCAGATACCCCGTGATCATGGGCAGAATCGTTACCAACCAGGTCAGATAATCTTCCGAACCACTGAGGTAACGTTTCACCGGATGGCTCAGACGGCTGAACAGCATCGCCACCAGGGTGACGATCGTCACTGCAGCGACGGCATCAACCAGATTGCTGGCGATACCTGGCCAGCTGAGTCCGATGGTGGCATTGATCAGCTCGATATGGGGAATGAACAGAAAAAGACTGATGAAGAAACCGATATGCCAGATGTATCCACCGACTACCGTGAATGGGGAACGCTTGAAGGAGCCCTTTTCCGGCAAGGTTCTTGTAACCACAGTTCGCAGGCCGGATCCCAGCTCCGCCCCTCTGGGCTCCGAGTAGTCGGGCTTGCGGCCTAATATCAATACCTCGAGCAGCCGGATCAGAATGCCGATCAGTAGCACGACCAGCGCAATATCAAAACCCGGCCCTCTAACCCATAGAAGAAAATCAACTGGTGTGTTCATGATCTCTTATCCAAGTCATCGATAGTTACTGGTTCATGCTCGGAAGCAGCCTTGGCCTGCTTGCTGCGATTGAGTGCACCGGCCGCCGCGCCAATGGCCACTCCTGCACCCGCGACATAGGCAACCTGCCGTATTACATCGCTGTCGGGAATCGACAGGGCATTGTAGAATCCGCCGGCATCCCAGAAATCGGGTTCAGAACAACCCAGGCAGCCATGTCCCGATTCCACCGGCCAGCTTGCGCCCTGATTCCACTTGGTGGTTGCGCATGCGTTATAGGTCATGGGACCCTTGCAGCCAAGACGGTAGAGACACCAGCCCTTGCGTGCCCCCTCGTCATCGAAGGTTTCGGCAAACAGGCCTTTGTCATAGAAAGGCCGCCGATAGCAGCGGTCATGGATACTTTTCCCGAAGAAGACCTTCGGTCTACCCAGGCTGTCCAGCTCCGGCAGGGATCCGAAAGTAAGAAAATGTGCCAATACACCTGTAATCACGGTTGGAATGGGCGGACACCCCGAGACATTGACGACCGGTTTATCTTTCACGATATCGGAGACCGAAACCGCACCGGTCGGATTGGGTTTGGCCTGGGGCAAGCCACCGAATGCCGCGCAGGTACCCACAGCTACCACAGCGGCGGCACCGGCGACCGTCTCTTCCAGTATTTGCAGATTGCTGATGCCTGCGATAGTGGAAAAGCCCGGATTTCCCAATGGAATGGAGCCATCGACGACGACGATATATTTGCCTTCGTTTTCGTGCATCGCCGCTTCACGCGCTGCTTCTGCCGCATCTCCGGATGCGACTTGCAGGGTATGGTGATAATCGAGTGAGATATGATCGAATATCAGATTCTCTACGGTGGGTGAATGACTGCGTGTCAAGGACTCGGTGCAGCCGGTACACTCCTGAAACGAGAGCCATATGACCGACGGCCTCTTCGCCTTCTCGAGAGAGGCGGCAATAGCAGGCACCATTGCCGGCGGTAACGCCATCATCGATGCGGTGACACTGCAGAATTTCAGAAAACCCCGTCTGGAGACACCGCTTTCCCGCAAGCTCTCACCAAGTGTTTTAGCGATAGGTTTGAGTTCTTCAGCCATTACTACTCCTCCCGCAATCGACAATCATGCGGAACTATCTGGGTTTAGCTGCTGTTCGAGCCTGAGAATCGCATCCGAGATATCCTCGGCTTGAGACTTAACGATCTCCGGTACACGATTAATCTCAAGTGAAAGGGCCACGCGTTCACCTGCGGCATTGTAGTGATCGATTAGCCAGACACCGGGATAGAGGGTCTCGCAAATACGGCTTTTACCCAAGGATTGAAGCTCGATAGTAACCTCGCCACATCCGAGATGACGCAGCAGCTCTTCCTCATCACCTGGGCCGAAAGGTATGGATTTAAGATCGATTGTATTCGCCACGCCTCGCTCCTTGAGTCGTTTCAATGAGTGCAGAACTTCATGCATGACAGGGATTGCATTTGAGTGATTCACGGGTGGGTTAGATCTACCCGCTTCCTCAACCCGTACAGTGATGTCGATGTCTTGCAGTTTCTGCATGAGTCGCATCTACTCGGTGTCTCATTGATTACCTAGTTTACATAAAGAATATCACTAAATACTGATACTAGAGCTGATCTGGATCATAATTGCAGACTGAAAACCTGATCTCTGACAACTCAATGCAATTTAGAGTTACCCGTATCCGGCAGGCAAAAGGCCCCATGACTTGAGTATCGTGACGATCTCGGCAATGCCCTTTTCAACTGCCGGTTCCACGCTTTCGCTCAATGTCTCCCCCCAATCCAGATTCTCGGGTTCGATGCCAACCAGACAGCGTCGAGTCGGTAGGGTATCGGAAAGTCGGGCGATATCGAACAGGTCGCCCAAACTTACCTCATGCACACTGGCGCGATTGCCTTGAAGGTAGCTGTCCATCTCCCGATCATGGAAGATTCTGAGCGTACCGGGCCTCTCCCCCATGCGGGCCGCATCCGCCACGATCAACCCATCCGCCCTGGCAATGGGTTCCGCCAGCGTGAAACTGAGGGTACCACCATCCAGATACTCAATGCCCGGAAGCGTCCCGATCCGCTGCTGCATGCGATTCACCAGTTGGACACCTATACCCTCGTCGCTCAACAGGGTATTTCCTATACCAAGGATCAAGACAGATTCGATTGACAAAAATAGTCCCCTTGCGAGAATGAAATAGGCAGCTACGAATAGCGTCTATTATTTTAAGGAAGCGCTGAACTGATCAGGGATCCCTCATGACAGGATAGTTGGCAGCCGTAACAGGCATGCCACGAGATCATAACTGTAAACGAAGGTTATATCATGTGCCTGGGCATACCCATGCAAATCAAAAGTATCGAGGGCTTTACCGCACAGTGTGAAGCAAAAGGCATTCAGCGGGAAGTGAGTCTCTTCATGTTGCAGCATGAAGAATTGAAACCGGACGACTTTGTCGTCGTACATGTCGGATACGCAATACAAAAAGTCACGCCGCAGGAAGCACGCTCGGCCTGGGAGATATACGACGAGATGCTGGCGAAGACGGAACCCCCTCCGGATGCATGAGTTATCTGTTTGCCAGGCAATGCTGGCACAGGTCGAAGCGATTGCAAAGCGGGAGCAGGCCAGCCGGGTAATCAGAATCGTCATCCACATCGGCCCCCTCTCCGGTGTGGTACCCGAACTGCTGCAACAGGCCTTCACGATCGCCCGCGCGGGCAGTATTGCCGCCGAAGCCGAATTAGAAACGGTGCTGCAACAGGTACGGGTACGCTGCCAACAATGTGGTGCCGAGTGCGATGCATCGGCGAATAGATTGATCTGCCGTGAATGTGGTGATTTCCGTACCCGACTCATCAGCGGGGATGAACTCCTGCTCGCAAGTGTAGAACTGACACGGGAGGAAAACCATTGAAACAGGCTGGTCTGACCCACTGTAATTCCAAATTAAGGAGCATATTCTGATGTGCGATACATGCGGCTGTAACATCACCGAAGGCAATCGGCATCTCATCGAGGAGGGTGGCAAACACGCCTATGCAGAGGATGGTAGCGTTGCAGTGGAGGTAATACAGAATCTGCTTAGCGAGAATGACCGTCAGGCCGCCCACAACCGGGAGCATTTTGACCGTCACCAGCTGCTGGCGATCAATCTCATGTCATCGCCCGGCAGTGGCAAAACCCGCCTCCTGGAAACCACCATCGACAAGCTTGGGCATACATACCGGATCGGCGTCGTCGAAGGCGACCTGGAGACGGAGAACGATGCCGAGCGCATCCGCGAAAAAGGCGTGGAGGCTGTCCAGATCACTACCGGCACCGCCTGTCACCTCGATGCGCATATGATCCATCATGCCCTGCATGGGATGAATCTGGATGAGCTGGACATCCTGTTTATCGAAAATGTCGGCAACCTGGTCTGCCCGGCCAGCTTCGATCTGGGTCAACACCTCAATATCACCCTTCTGTCCGCTACCGAAGGGGACGACAAACCCAGTAAATATCCGGTCATCTTCCGGGCCGCAGATCATGTACTGATCACTAAATCCGATCTGCTGGCGGTATTGGATGATTTCAGCCCCGAACGGGCTGAGCTGGCGGTTCGCCGGCTGGCCGTTGAAGCGCCCATCACGCTGACTTCAGCCAAATCAGGCGAGGGCATGGATGCATGGCTGGACTGGCTGCAGGAGCAAGTTGAACTGCAGAACGAAAAACGTTCGAGGGGAGAGACCCTGCATCCGAAACTTCAACCCGATGGTGTGAGGTTACATGCTGATAAACTCTAGAAGAGAAACAAGCCGCAAATAGACGCCAATCACCGCAAATCAAACGCAAATGGAATGATGCTACTCATTAAACTATCTCAGTTTCATATGTTGCTGATCGCACGGTCGCTCACGAGGTCTCTTTCATCTCGCATACAATTATCACTTTCAACTTCAAACAACAGAATAGATTGTTCGCGTAGATTCGCGGTGATTGGCGTCCATTTGCGGCTAAAGACCCCATGTCCATAAACGCGAAATCCTGGCTGCAACAAATAAATGCCCTGCCATTGCAGGAGCCGGTCAAAATCATGAATGTCTGCGGCGGACATGAGCGTACCATTACCCAGGCGGGGTTGAGGGGAGCGCTTCCCACCCAGATAGAGTTGATTCCGGGGCCTGGCTGTCCTGTCTGCGTATGTCCCGAAGAGGATGTCTATCAAGCGATGCAGCTGGCGCTGCATGAGCCGGTGACCCTGGTGGCATTCGGCGACATGCTTCGGGTACCGGTCAATGTCAGCAAGGGTGAACCCCGCTCCCTTGATCAGGCCCATGCCGCCGGGGCGGATATCCGTCCCATCGCCTCCCCCATCGAGGCCCTGCAAATCGCTCAGGCCTCACCCGGCAGGGAAGTGATCTTTTTTGCCGCCGGCTTCGAGACCACCACGGCACCCGTCGCCGCGTTGTTGGTCGAGGGCATACCTGACAACCTCACCATCCTGCTATCGGGTCGACTGACCTGGCCCGCTGTATCCATACTGCTCAGTGGCGAAAAGCCGGGATTCAACGCCCTGGTCGCACCCGGTCATGTGGCGACCGTAATGGGGCCGGAGGAGTGGTCATTCGTCGTGCAACAGCACCACATACCTGCCGCCGTTGCCGGCTTTACCCCGGAGAGCCTGCTGGCGGCAACCTACTCCGTTGTCAGACAGTATTTGGACGATCGGCTCTTTCTCGATAACTGTTATCCTGAATTGGTCAAACCCGGCGGTAATCCCAGCGCAAAGGCTCATCTGAACAAAGCGATGGATGTAGTTGATGCCAATTGGCGCGGGATCGGTGTCATCCCCAACTCCGGTTTCGCGCTGAACAGTGAATACACGCACTGGGATGCCCGTTTGCGTTTTCCCGAGTATGACTCTCCAGAGCGAAAACGAAGTGGTGAGATGCCACCGGGTTGTGACTGCGCGGCGGTGGTATTAGGTCGGAAATATCCGAACCAGTGCAGACTCTATGGCGCGGCTTGTACCCCGAGAACGCCGATCGGACCCTGTATGGTCTCCGATGAGGGCGCCTGCCGAATCTGGTGGAGCGGTGGGATTCGGGAACGAGATTAATAATCGCTCCACCATTCATCGATTCCTGAATAGGGGTCTCCCCCTACATCGATCCAGCGAGATGTGATATCGAATTATTCTACGCTCGCTATTGAAACACATGATTATAATTTACTTTATAAATAGATAATTAATACTTGTTTCATATACTCTATTCATAATTACTGAGATTTATCGTTGAGTAGTGAACAAGCCCGCTCTCTGGGTATTTGCAGTGATTCCATGTACGCTTTTCAGTCACTGTTCTTCTCTTACACAGACCGTCTGAGCTAGCGATGTTTCCTCACGGATTGAAACTCACCCACTAAAATTACGGTCTATACTCCCTATATTACATACTGTTTTGCTGGGTTTTAGGATGAGGAAAGTCGGGCGGAAAATCATGCAGTGGATCGCGGAGTGGCTGACAAAAGAGAGCCCGCCCTCGGCATCGCCGCTATGCGACTTCAATCGCCTCAGTTATGAACTCAGACCCGCCGATGTGCTGTTGGTTGAGGGTCGCAGCCGGGTCAGCAATGTAATCAAGACCATCACTCAAAGCACATGGACCCACTCAGCCCTCTATATCGGACGCATCTACGATATCCGTGACCCTCAACTGCAGCAGCGGGTACGCATGGCCTATCAGGGCGATCTCAGCGAACAGCTGATGGTCGAGGCCCTGCTGGGTGAAGGTACGATCATTACCCCGCTCTCCAAGTATCGTAAGGATCATCTGCGCATCTGCCGTCCCACTGGTCTTGAACCTGAGGATGCGCACAAAGTGGTTGCCCATGCCATTCACCATATCGGCTTTGACTATGATGTACGCCACCTGATCGACTTGGCCCGCTTCTTTTTCCCCTGGAATATCTTACCCAGGCGCTGGCGCTCCAGTCTGTTTGAGCACAATGCCGGCTCACCGACTCGAACTGTCTGTTCATCACTGTTGGCATCCGCCTTTAACAAGGTCAATTTTCCAATCCTGCCCTTTATCGATCGCGATGAAGACGGCAGCCTGCGCTTCTTTAAACGAAACCCACGACTCTTCACACCAAAGGATTTCGACTACTCACCCTATTTTGACATCATAAAATATCCGTTTCTCGGTCTCGATGACCTGGGAGTCTACCGTCGATTACCGTGGGGTGATGACAGGATCCTCTACAACGATAACGAGCATGCCTTCGCAGAAGCGACAAAGATGGACGAGGTCGATTTATCCGATAATGAATCCGAAATAAACAAGCAACGTAAGAAGAAAAAAGAGAAACGAACTTATCCTCCGGACGATGAAGCAGCTCAGCAAATAATCAACACAATGCGAGAGGCTGACCGATGACACTGCTAGGATTTCTACTTCTATTGCTGATGTTGTGGGGACTGGCCTATGGATCTGCAGGTGCGATTGTATGGATTCTGTTGCCGCCCATACTCCTGATCAGCCTGCAGTTGGCAGCGCTCATGACGCCCCTTGGCGTACTACCGTTATGGCTGATCTATGCAGCAAGCCTCTTCTTCTACCTGAAGCCACAACTACGTCGCCGCTGGATCAGTAAACCACTGCTGTCCGCTTTCCAGAAAGTGATGCCTTCCATGTCGACCACCGAGAAAGAGGCGTTGAACGCCGGGAGTGTCTGGTGGGACGGTGAACTCTTCTCGGGACAACCTGACTGGAGCAAACTGCTGCGACAGCCACAATGCCATCTGACGGCGAAGGAGCAGGAATTCCTCGATGGTCCGGTACAAACCCTTTGCGATATGCTCGATGATTGGGATATCACCTTCGAACGCAGAGATCTGCCTCCCGAGGTCTGGCAGTTCATTAAGCAATCCGGCTTTTTCGGCATGATCGTACCTGAAGCCTACGGTGGTCTCGGCTTTTCCGCCTATGCCCACTCCCAGGTGGTGATGAAGATCGCCAGCCGCAGCATTACCGCGGCCGTTACAGTGATGGTACCCAACTCCCTAGGCCCGGCAAAACTGCTGCTTCAATATGGCACGGACGAGCAGAAGGCAAACTATCTCAACAAGCTTGCCAGCGGAGAGGAGGTGCCCTGTTTTGCCCTGACCAATCCCCATGCGGGCAGTGATGCCGGCGCCATACCGGATATGGGTCAGGTCACTTATGGTGACTTTGAAGGAAGTCAGGTCCTCGGGATAAGACTCAACTGGGAAAAGCGCTATATAACACTGGCGCCGGTTGCAACCCTTATCGGCCTGGCATTCAAGCTGGAGGACCCCCAAGGCCTGCTCTCGGACGACTCCCAACCCGGCATCACCCTGGCTCTGATCCCCCGCGACACACCCGGCGTGGAGATAGGTTCAAGACACATGCCCCTCGACATACCCTTCCAGAATGGTCCCATTGTGGGCCGGGATGTATTCATCCCCATGGCCTGGGTAATCGGCGGAACCGAGGGTGTCGGCAAGGGTTGGCAGATGCTGGTCGAATGCCTCTCTGAGGGACGTGGCATCTCACTTCCCGCACTCTCGACCGCGGCCGGCAAATGCGCCAGCCGTTATACCGGCGCCTATGCCGCGGTTCGCACCCAATTCGGCCAACCCATAGGCCACTTCGAGGGGGTGGAAGAGGCGCTGGCAAGGATTGGCGGACTGACCTATCAGATGGATGCGGCACGCATACTGACGCTCAGCGCACTCGATAGCGGTGAATCGCCTTCTGTTATCTCAGCCATCATCAAGTACCATCTTACCGAGCGATACCGCCAAGCGGTCAATGATGCCATGGATATCCAGGGTGGCAGTGGCATCTGTCTCGGTCCCGACAACCTGATCGGCAGAGGCTACCAGGCGATTCCCATCGCAATTACCGTTGAGGGCGCCAATATCCTCACACGCAACATGATCATCTTCGGTCAGGGGGCGATACGCGCCCACCCCTACATTCTCAGCGAGTTCGAGGCGGCGGAGAATCCCGATCAGGAAATCGCACTCACACAGTTCGATGACGCTCTCTTCAACCATATCGGTTTCGTTGCCACAAACTTCGCCCGCACCCTCTGGTTCGGCATCACCCATGGACGACTTTCCGAAAGCCCGAAAGGCGGGCCTGCCAAACGCTACTTTCAACGCCTGAATTGGATGGCCTCCACCTTCGCCCTGACTGCCGATGCGGCGCTGATGACACTGGGCAGTTCGCTCAAGCGCAAAGAGCGTCTCTCGGCCAGACTGGGGGACATGCTAAGCAACCTTTATATCGCCAGTGCTTGCCTTAAGCGCTATGTCGGGGAGGGAGAACGTCACGACGATCTGCCTCTGATGAGATGGGCCTTGGACGATTCACTCTATCGTTTCCAACACGCCTTGCGTGGCCTGTTACGCAATATTCCGTTCAGGCCCCTGGCTTGGCTATTACGGTTGGTGATATTTCCCACCGGACTCCCGTTTTATAAACCCACCGACAACCTCGACCACCAGGTTGCGCGTATTCTGCTCAGCCCTAACGAGGCGAGGGAACGACTCACCCATGGGATCTACACCACAGAGAATCAGCAACAACGGGCCGGTCAATTGGAACAGGCGCTGTTTGCAGTGAACGCCGCGGCACCCCATGAAAAGACCTTACGCAGGGCAAAACGGGCCGGTCAGCTCAAATCCAAGGACAATCGAAATCTGATCACAGAAGCCGTCTCCCTGGGGATCTTGAGCGAGAGTGAAAAAGTGGCCCTGGATGAGGCGGACCGCCTGCGCAACCAGATCATTCAGGTGAATGCCTTCAGCAACCTTGGCACGGTGACATTTGAGAGTGAAAAGAGGGCTTCAAAGATATCCAAACTCAGTAAACGGGGTGCCGCTTGATCCGTAAAGATTTCCATACCGGTTCAGGATAGGATAAGTTAAGGGCTGTTGGAGCTGAATCAATTATTAAGTGCCAACAGCCCTAGGGCGCGAAATGCTACTCTACCCACACCAAAGTGAACCCAACAACAAAAACCGGGGTTCTGAAAACGAAATAAATGGTGCCAGCATGGATAATCCGAACATCGATACTATACAGTTGAAAGATGCCGACACGATAGGCGCCGTCTTCCAGGAACGTGTAAAACGCTCGCCTGACGCCACTGCCTATATACAATACGACGAAGATCGCGAGGTTTGGCAAGAGACCAGCTGGAAGGAGATGGCGCAACTGGTTGCACGCTGGCAGGCTGCCTTTCGCAATGAAAATCTCAGGCCTGGCGACAGGGTAGCCATAATGTTGCGCAACTGCCGCGAATGGGCCATTTTCGATCTGGCAGCCCAGTGCCTGGGCTTGGTCACCGTCCCCCTCTACACCAATGATCGCCCGGAGAATATCGGTTATATCCTGCAAGATGCCGGCATACGTCTGCTGCTGCTGGAAAACAACGAACAGTGGCATGAACTTCAGCAGATCCGCAATCAGTTAGCCGGCCTGAATCGTATCATCTCGCTGCACAAGGTCGATCCGATGGGGCTTCAGCCCCACCTGGTCTCAATCGATGAATGGCTACCCGGCCAAACCAACGAAGGGCTGCAGGTCATCGATGTAGCCAGTAAGGATCTGGCTACTATCGTCTACACCTCTGGTACCACGGGACGATCTAAAGGCGTCATGTTGAGCCATCACAACATTTTGTGGGATCTAGATAGCGGTGTGAAGGTTATCGAGATCTATTCAACCGATACCTTTTTATCTTTTCTACCGCTCTCGCACACCCTGGAGCGAACTGTTGGTTACTATCTGGCGCTCGTGGCTGGCGCGGCCACGGCCTATGCGAGATCAATTCCTCAGTTGGCTGAGGATCTCGAGATCATTAAACCAACCATTTTAATTTCGGTACCACGAATATTTGAAAGGGTATATGCCAAGATACAGGACAAACTCGAGAGCGATTCAGCCATAGCCCGCGGCATATTCAGTCTGGCAGTTGAAACCGGTTGGACCCATTTCGAGTTTCAGCAGGGACGTACCTCGTGGTCACCTAAATTACTGCTCTGGCCGCTGTTGGAGAAGATTGTGGCGCGTAAGATTCAGGACAAGCTGGGTGGACGCCTGCGAATTGCAGTATCCGGCGGCGCCCCGCTATCACCAGATATAGCCAAGGTCTTTATTGGACTCGGGGTACCCATACTGCAGGGTTACGGCCTAACGGAGACCAGTCCCATCATCTCCGCCAATACCCATGAAAACAATCTTCCTGCCAGCGTTGGCAAACCGTTCCCCGGGATAGAGGTGAAGGTCAATGAATATGAGGAACTGCTCTGCAAGGCGCCTAATGTGATGATGGGATACTGGAATAACCGTCAAGCAACCTCAGAGGTGATTGATGCAGATGGTTGGTTCCATACAGGTGACAAAGCGAAGATCGAAGACGGCTATATCTTTATCACCGGCCGACTGAAAGAGATCATTGTCTTGGCCAATGGCGAAAAGGTCCCTCCCGCCGACATGGAGATGTGCATCGCCATGGATTCTCTGTTCGACCAGGTATTGGTACTTGGCGAAAGCAAACCCTACCTATCCGCCATCGTGGTACTCAATCCCGAGCACGCCCAAAACCTTGGTTTGGATCTGGGCAATATCGGCGAGCAACAGACGCAGGACGTATTGGCCCGTATCAACAATCATCTGGACAACTTTCCCGGTTACGCGAAAATCATCCGTGTGACCGTGCTGGGTGAACCCTGGAGCGTGGAAAACGGCTTGATCACACCTACTCTGAAATTGAAGCGGAAAAAGATCCTTGATCGATACGCTAAAGAGTGTGGTGAGATGTATGTCGGGCATTAAGAGTTTTTCTCTCATTTGGCAGATTATTCCAACCAGGCGACTGATTCCCGAACGGTCGACACTTAAATGCATAAGGAAGCTCTTGATTAATGCCATTCCTGGCATAAACAGAGCGTGGAAGCGGAAAATACGGTTTTGTTTTTCCAGCTTAATCCATCGCTTGAAGTGTGGGAACATGGCTGCACGTCCTTTGTAATGCCGGAACAACCGAATTAATCAGAGGTTTCAAGAGCCTGTTAACACTAATCCGATCGGCTCTAGTCAGTTAAAACAACAGGTTCGCTAAAATAGTACCCTTGGCATTGTTGTACATTCTGTTGATTTAACCACTCTAACTGTCGTGAATTTTCCACGCCTTCGGCAACCACATTCAGATCCATGATCTCCGCCATTTTTATCAGCGCCGTGCAAATACCGACGGCATAATTGTCTGCCGGCAACCCCTTGATGAAACTGGAATCCAGCTTCAGGGTATCCAGGGTAAAGTCTCTGAGATACGAGAAGGAAGAATATCCGGTACCGAAATCATCCACCGCGATGCGAACGCCGAGCTTTTTCAGACTGCGTACAACGTTCCTGCTCAATTCGATATCTTCTATCAGACTAGTTTCAGTGATTTCCAATTCAAGCCGCTTTGCATCAAAGCCCGTCTTAGTCAAAATCGACTCAACCCGATGGGAAAAATCGCCTTGGTTAAATTGATGGATGGAGACATTGACATTCAATTGTAATGGGTGATGACCGTTATTGTCATGGGCAAGCATCTCTCTACAGGCTCTTTCCAAAATCCAATCACCCAATTCGATGATAAAACCTGAATTTTCAAGAAATGGAAGAAACTCTGTGGGATCCTGTAATCCACGCCTTGGACTATCCCAACGCAGCAGGGCCTCCATACCGACCATTGCCCCTGTATTGATATCGATCATTGGCTGGTAGAGCAGATGGAAGCTCTTTGTTTTCAACGCCTCCATCAATTCGCTCTCCTGCTGTAATAGGCCATCCTCATTGGCGCCCAACAAATGACTATAGACACAATACTGTCCTCGCCCACTCCTTTTTGCTTGATACATGGCCATATCGGCTTTCTGAACCAAGCTGCCGATATCATCCTTGGAGAATGGATAGAAGACGATACCAATGCTGCATCCGATATGCACCTTCCTTGTGTCGATCTCGAACGGTTCCCTGATGGTTTCAAGTATGGTTTTGGCAATATTGACACCATCGCTTATCGACTTGATCTGTTCCGCGATAATAGTAAATTCATCACCCCCTAAACGCGCCACGGTATCACCCATACGGAGCATCTTCTTCAATCGCACGGCCGTCTCCTTCAATAGTAGATCACCAGCATGGTGGCCAAGACTGTCGTTGACCTTTTTAAAGCGGTCCAGATCGATGAACATCAAGGCGACAAGATACTCTCCCCGATCGGCCTGCTCCATGGCATGTTTTAGCCGATCGCTGAAAAGCTGTCGATTGGGCAGATTGGTCAAGCCGTCATATTGTGCCAGATAGCGTATATGCTCCTCGTTTTTCCTACGCTCGCTGACATCCTGTGCAACAGTGATGATCTGTCCGAAACCTCCCGAGAAGTCGAGATAGGCGCCTGACAGGGAGACCAGCACATTAGAACCCTCGGCGGTAATATATCTGGCATCGATACTGTCTGCCTCATCCTTCATAAGATAATTCAGCCATTGTTTGACGCGTACACCGTCCCGACTGTCTATAAGGTCGTAATATGACATGCTCATCAATCGCTCTTTATCGTAACCGATCATTTCAGCAGCGGCATTGTTGACCATAATAATTTTCTTATCGGCGGAAACGACGATCAATGCATCACGCAGGTTGTTGAGCACGTCATTCAGATACTGTCTTGATACCGATGTATTGGATAGATCCCTGCTCATACGATTGAATGAGTGGATCAGTTGACCAATCTCGTCACCTCGGCTTTTTTCCAGCTCAATGCCGTAGGCGCCCTCGCCGACACGTTTGACATATTCTGTCAACGTTCGAATCGGTGACACCAAGCGATTTGAGATCAATGCAGCCAAAGCCAAACCAAGCAGAAGCAAAATACCCGTAACGAAAAACAGTAGATATCGTTCGCGTTGCTGAGATTCCGAGGTTAAATTGGATAGTTGTTGAGTCAGTTTCAGCGTGTTCTCAAGCTGCACCTTCTTGGATAGTGCTATTCTGACCCAGCCAAGTGTTTCATCGGCAATATACACTGGGGAGACGATCTCCATCACCTCTTCCGAATTGCTGAGCAGCGGTGCCGATTCCGTTTTAATCCATTCTAGAATTTTCCCGTCTTCCAACCGCTTGCCGTAGTTATCCAAACGTTCGGTCCCATCGTGAACAATCACACCCTGTGGATCGACTACCATGACATAGACGATATCGTCCAGATTGGCAACGCTTTGCAGTAGATGCAAGATAGCCAGCATATCAAAATTGTAGAGGGGGTTAGCCAAATCCTCACTCAGAATTGCACTTAGATTCATAAGGCGCTTTTTTGCCTCATTATGCAGAGCAGTACTCATTGTGGAGGTGGTGGTCGTTTTGATATTTGAAAGCAGTTCCTTCGACTGGACGAAAAACAACGCGGCAAGGATAAGCGTGATAATGACGATTCCGGCACCGATCGCAACGGTATATCTAAATTGAAGATTTCTTGCCATTTAATCAGTAGCTCATGAGGGTTCTGCAGGGCTACATCAAGCCACGAATATAATCAATCCCTGGCGGAATTGTATGAGAATGTTCTTCGCACTTTGCATCGCAATCTGTTTACCTCTGCCAATAACTTGAGCGTTTAGGGGGTGAGTGCATGATCGACACGATCAACTATGGAGTACATATCGTATATCGATTGTTTTTGCTTATCACTCAGTGCATCGAATTTCTTTGTTCGCTGATAGGCACGCAGGATAGGCAGAGCCTTCGGATCATCATCGGCCTTTAGCAATATCTCTTCGAGCCGTCCTTTTAGAGTCGGACTCATATCACGGCGCACCATTTCCACGGCGCGGATGACCGGTGGAAGAGTTTGAAAAATAGAAAACTGATCACGATATTGGGAAGGTAGATGATCCTCCTTATCCCAGTCCAGATTACTGAATGCGCCTGCATGTGCCATACCTTTATTCACCAGTGTGGCAATATTGATCTCTTCCCTGACAAATACGAAACCAACTTTATTCGCCGGGGGTGAATCTCGAAAGCTGTTCAATGCAACCGGCATCAATCCATTCTGTAACATTGCATAGATAGGCAGATAGTAGGCAGTCGTTGATGCGGGATCCTCAAGTGCAATGATCTTTCCTTTCAGATCCTCTAGTTTATTTACTGCCCCATTCTTAAGTGAAAAAAATACCGTATAGTACTCGGGCGCACCTTTTTTCCACTTTCTCAACAATAACTCTGCATCGCTTTTCTCATGCAGGTATGCCGCGGCAATAGGCGTTTCCGTTACCCAGTCCACCTCGCCTCTGGCCAGTAATTCCGCCATATGCTCTTTGCTTTTTGCCATGCGGACCTTGCCTTTTCTGATGCCAAGGTCGTGCATTCTTTCCACCACGTACATAAGCATGGGTTTGAGATAGCGATAGTGTTTCTTGGGATTATGGCTGATCTTGCCTATTACCAAAGTATCCGGATCACTGCTGCTTGCTGCGACATAGAAAGGCGGCAAACAGAAGAGAAGGAACAGCAGCAAAGCAGTTCCTTTGCCGATGTCACGAACCATTTTCAGGGCCTATTAGCATTAATTTGATTGTCACTGCCAAAACCCTAGAAATCAACCTGAGCCCGAAGTTGAAGAATAGAGGGCGAATCCTCCCCTTCCACATCGCCATTCGCATCGGCAAACCTGTCATTATCGACAAATATGGTGTTGGCCATCAGGCGGATCTGTTTATTGATATACCAATTGATTCCCAATGTAACGTTGTCACTTGATCCGCCCTCTATCTCTCCGTCGTTCAAATCCAGGGAACTGAAACGCGCGGCAACCTCCACTGCACCATGGTCGGAGAGCGGCCGAATACGTCCGAATTTCGCCAAACTCTGCTTATAGCGGCGACTTTCACCAGTCAAAAACCAACTAACCTGCAGATACCAGCCTTCAAAGGTGGGCTCCACACTCTCATCACGCTCTACTTTGGCTTGCATCCACTCCCCTTGCACTGAAAGCGAACCTGACACCCATGCCCCCTCAAGACCCAATAGCGTAGTAGAGTGGCTCTGCTTGAGTTTGCCAGTATCGAGATAACGAATATCGGTAAGATGGGACTCCGGCCTGGTATCGATTCGCACCTCCTCTTCATCATCCGTCTTTCTATAGCTGGCGGCTATACCCAGATGTAGCGCCGATCTATCTTCTGCCAGCGGCGCATAGGTCAGGCGGCCGCTAACACCCCAGCCTTCATCGCCCTCATCGTCAGTGTCATCGTTGTAATCATCGCCGAACAGGCCGGCGGCGAAAGTCATCTGTTCACCCGACCAATGGGCGCCAATCCCCATGTTTCTTCCAGGAGCGAATGCATTGGGCAAGGCACGCTCCATAAAGGTCAGATATCGCTTGCTTGTCATCTCCTCCAGGCTGAACGGCTCCTTGAAATGCCCAACTGAAAAGCGCCAGGGATAAATGGCATCATAGGCGGCCCAAGCATCCTTGACATCCGCGTCTCCATCGGAGAAATCGACACTGAGCTCATAGATGAAATCGGCAAACAGCCGTCCTTCCAGGTCGAGTCTCAAATCACGCAGTTCGCTCCCGTTGCCAAGGACATTTTTATCCTCATCAAATAGTGCGACATCAGCCAGGATCCTGCCTCCAAACTGCATGGAGAATTCACCATCGGTCGTGGTCACCTCAAGACCACCTTTGGTGTTGATGACCAAATCCCCATAGGGATCGGGAGAACCATCTGTGCTGCTATCTTGAGCCGCCAAGGCTAAAGAAGAGAAGCAATAGATTACCAATAGAACTACTGATTTATTCATGAGCTAATCCGGTGGAATTGGATCGTGCACCCTGCGCCAGCGGGAAACAGCGATAGAAATTGGCGGTTGTCTGATCGGCAATTGCTTCGAGTGTCAGCCCCTTCAGCTCGGCCATGCATTCGGCCACATGCCGCACGTGGATGGGTTGATTGGGTTTGCCCCGGTGGGGTACTGGTGTGAGATAGGGTGAGTCTGTCTCGATCAACATGCGATCCATCGGTACCTGCTTAACGACCTCACGCAACTCGACAGCGTTCTTGAAGGTAATGATGCCTGAAAATGAGATATAAAAGCCCATTTCCAATGCCTGATTTGCCATCGACCAATTCTCTGTAAAGCAGTGCATCACACCACCCGCTTCATCCGCTCCCTCATCCCGCATGATCTGGATAGTATCGTTACGGGCGTCCCGGGTGTGTATGATGAGAGGCTGGCTCGCCATCTTGGCTGCTCGAATATGTTGCCGAAACCGTTCACGCTGCCAATCCAGATCCCCTTCCCCATGGAAATAATCCAGACCGGTCTCTCCGATGGCAACGACCTTGTCACTGTGTGAGAGTCTCAGCAACTCCTCAACCGTAGGTTCGTGACGCTCCTTATCATTTGGATGTACTCCCACCGAGAGAGAAATCTGTGGATAATCCGCCACCAGGGCCGCCATGGCTGGCCAGGATTCAAGATCGATTGAGACACACAACAGGTGATCAATACCCTTCGCAAGAGTTGCACGCATAAAGCTGGCAAAATCACCGTTATAGTGGCTAAGGGCGACGCGGTCGAGATGACAGTGGGAATCGACTAACATGGAGGTATCCTATCTTGGGCATTACTGGTTTTGACAGGGGGTTGTTACAATATCTTCAATTCCAGGATCGACTATTTCATCCAGCAGATGATACCTGTCGAAGCGCCGTAGGCAGGGGGGTCCGATACTGATCTGTATTCTAGTTGCATCGTATAAAGAAAGACGCCCGACCATTGGTCAGTTTGTGAACTCAAATATTGAACGGCTTAAGATTATAGGGTGTGCGTGGGACGATCTGATTTCAATGCGCCGGCCAGATAGGTTTCGATCTTATTGCGTGCCGCACCGCCATCCTGATCGCTGAACTGGACACCGATACCGGCGGCTCTGTTACCCTCTGCGCCGACTGGCGTTATCCAGATGATCTTTCCGGCCACCGGCAGACGCTCGGTTTCGTCCATCAGCGTCAGTAACATGAAGACTTCGTCACCCAGCCGGTATTGCTTGGTAGTGGGAATAAAAAGTCCCCCAAATTCAACAAATTGCATATAGGCTGCATACAAGGCATTTTTATCCTTGATAGTCAGCGAAAGTATTCCTTGTTTTGGTCCACCAGCCATACGATTCTCTGTTTCTGTCCAATACCTATGCGCTGCAATCACACCAGGAAATCAGCAATTTTTCCAAGGTCAATTGCGGGTTAAGATTGCTCTCTACGGTTCTCCTGGCTTCATATACCTGGAGCAGATAGCTGTGTAGAGTCCTCGAGTTTATCTTGTCGGCCGTTTTCTGAAAAGCTTGAGTGAGATCCCGGTTAAAGAGCACCCCATCACCCCCCCCTTCCCTCAGACGAATCAGATCGATCACCCAGCCCGCCAGCCACTCCAGCAGCAAGACTCTGTCAAAGGTACCCCATCCTTGAGCCAGACTGACAGGATCACGCCTTCCTCCCCGAAGTTGTAAAAAACCATTTGCCATTTCCTTGCGCGCATTCAGGAGTTCACTGTTGTCAAGTTGAAGCGCCTTGAGTGGTGCACCGTTGGCCAGAGTTAGCAGCAGTTCCGGATCTTCGTGGAGCACTTTGTCAGAGAGCCACGTGATGGCCTGCTCCCTACGTGGAGGTTTGAAATGTATTTTCTGGCAACGGCTGCGGATAGTGGCAAGCAACCTGCCTGGCCGATCGGTCAATAGCAATATCACGCTTCCCGGTGTCGGCTCTTCCAGGGTCTTGAGGAGGCTGTTGGCGGCAGCCTTGTTCATCCGATGAGCCGGTTGTATGGCGATGACCTTGTTACCACCCGCATGGCTGGTCAATGATGCATTGGCGGTGAGGCTGCGAATGGCTTCTATCGTTATCTCACCGCTTTTACTCTCTTCATCCGGCTTCAACCACCGAAAATCGGGATGGTTGCCACTGTGCAGCAATTGACACTGACGACAGACGCCGCAGGCTTCGCCACCACTGCCCCTCTCCACACACAGCGTGGATTGGACAAAACCGAGTACGAAGCGCTCTTTTCCCAATCCGGGTGGCCCTGAGAGTAGCAAGGCGTGGGACAGCCGCTGCTGCTCCACGGCCTGTTGCAGAAAGCGCCACTGCTCGTCGTGCCAAGGCAGACGATGATAACGCAACTCACTCACCCAGATTCTCCAGATAGTGTTGAACTACCGTTTTTATCTGTTTCTGCACTATGTCCAAGGCTGGAGAAGCATCGATTACCTGAACGCGATCAGGCTCCTGCGTAGCGATCTGCAAGTATCCTTCTCTCACTTTTTCAAAGAAGTCGCGGTTCTCGCTTTCGAAACGATCAGGCTCCGAACGCTTCCCGGCACGCTGCAAACCGGTATCCACCGGCAAGTCGAGCAGTAACGTCAGATCGGGACGTAGCGAACCCTGAACAAATTGCTGTAACTTGGCGATCTTCTCCAGAGACAGCCCTCTTCCCGCCCCTTGGTAGGCAAAGCTCGCATCGGTGAATCGATCGCACAATACCCAAATCCCCTGCTCAAGGGCTGGCAGGATCTTTTGTTGCAGATGTTCCGCGCGAGCGGCAAACATCAACAGCAACTCCGTATCATCCGCCATACCGGTGTGTTTGTGCCCCAATAGCAATTCTCGAATGGCCTCACCAAGGGGGGTTCCACCCGGCTCCCGGGTAAAAAGCACCTGTTTGCCAGCTGCTACAAGCAGGGATTGAATGAAGGCCAGATTACTGCTTTTTCCGGCCCCCTCACCGCCTTCAACGGTGATGAATCGTCCTTTTGCCACTGTATTCAAGGCAATCATCTCTTCAACTGATACTTGCGTACCGCCTTGTTGTGCTCCTCAAGGGTTGAAGAGAAATAGTGTCCGCCATCACCGGTTGCCACGAAATAGAGCGAATTACCCTCTTCAGGATTCAATGCCGCATGAATCGCCGCACCACTCGGCATGGCAATAGGTGTCGGCGTCAGTCCTTTGTGCAGATAGGTGTTGTACGGGGTATCTTGGGTGAGGTCCCGCTTGCGGATATTGCCGTCAAAACTGTCTCCCATACCGTAGATAACGGTGGGATCGGTCTGCAACAGCATGCCGCGCTCGAGGCGTCTGATGAAGACACCGGCTATCTGGCCACGCTCCTCTGGTATGCCTGTCTCACGCTCGATAATCGAGGCCAGTATGAGGGCTTCATAAGCGTTTTTCAGCGGCAGCTGCTTCTTTCGCTGTTGCCAGGCCTGTTCCAATACCGATTCCATACGTCTGTAGGCCCGCTTGAGAAATGCCGCATCTGTAGTACCACGGGGAAAGTGATAGGTATCAGGATAGAAACGTCCCTCCGGATGCAGTTCGCCCAGACCAAGATACCGCATCACCTGATCATTCGCCACATCCTTCAGGCTATGTTCCAATACCGGATCTCGTCTGATTGCAGCCATCAACTGTTCGAAAGTCCACCCCTCGATAATTGTGAGGCCATATTGAACAACCTGTGAAGAGCTGAGGATTTCGAGCAGTTTCGGTGGCGTAGTTCCAGCAGGCAGATAGTATTCGCCGGCCTTCAGCTTGCTGGCTTGACCCTGCCAACGGGCGATGAATCTCAACAGCAGGGGTTTCTCGAGCATACCTCGTTGCCGCAGATCCTCAGCCAAACTTCTGACCGTCATGCCCGGATGCAGAATATAGTTCACACCCTCCTCGGGTATATTGAGGGACTTGCTGATAAACCCGTCATATTCCATCCAACCCCAAGCCAGAAGGATGCTGACGACAAAGATCAGGATACCGAGTAGACGATTAAGCATAGCGCCATTCTACTGGAAAAATCCGTGGGGTGAAGTTGGTTGCCACTGCTATTGGAGGACTAAAAGGGTGATTACTGAGTCTCTCTACAGGCATCTTGCACCCTGTTGCGCAACTCTTGGGGTATATTATCCAGATCAAATTGCCGCTTATCCAGTGCCGCGACCGGACAGAGTCCCATCACGGAATTGGTTACGAACATGGCATCGGCGTTCATCAGACTATCCCTATCCAAATCGGTGATGACCAATGGGATTGAAAGCTGCCCTGCTATTTCAATCACCAATTCTCTGACCACACCCGCAATGCCTGAATGGGTAAGATCGGGCGTGTAGATTGTGTTGCCCCGCAACACGAATAGGTTTGACTGTGTACCGCAAATCACCCTCTCCCTTTCATCCATCATCAAACACTCGGCCAGGGAAGCATCCTGGCATTCGCTACGCGCCAGTACCTGTTCGAGACGGTTTAAGTGTTTGTGGCCTGCCAGCTGACTGTTTCGACCAATCCTGGTACGGCAAATTTCAAGATGAATACCTTCGCTATACCAGGTCTGCGGATAGTCTGGCCAGGGGTGGAGACTGATAATGCGTCGTGGTGAACTGGGATTGGGGGGTGTATAGCCCCTCCCCCCGCTGCCCCGGGTAAGTATGATCTTCAAGACCGCAAGATCGTGCTCAGCACAGAGTGCGAGAACCTCTTTTTCGAGCAGCTGCTTATTGCTGGGAGGGAAGCCGAGCGCTGTTTCCCCACGGCAAAGTCGGGCCATGTGCCGCTGCCACAAACAGGGGCGCCCCTGACTGACAGCCAATGTCTCGAACAAACCATCGCCATATTGCAGACCACGATCGGAAAACGGAATCAGATCGCCCGGTTTGCCATTAATTAGCAATTAGCATTCGTCCTCATGTCACACGGCGGAATGCCAGGGTACCGTTGGTGCCGCCGAATCCAAATGAGTTGGAAATCACCACGTCCAGATTCATCTCCCTTGCGCTATTGGGAACGTAATCCAAGTCGCATTCGGGATCCTGGTTTTCCAAATTTATAGTGGGCGGCACAACCTGATTATAGAGCGCCAGTATCGTATAGACGGCCTCTGCTCCACCTGCCGCACCCAACATATGACCCGTCATCGATTTCGTGGAGCTGACACAAAGCTTGTGTGCGTGATCACCGAATGCACGTTTGACTGCCATGGTCTCCGCTACATCGCCAGCCGGGGTGGATGTTCCATGAGCGTTGATATAATCAACCTCATCCACGTTAATACCACCATCCTGAAGTGCCAACTCCATACATTTGGCAGCACCTGAACCGTCAACCGATGGTGCGGTCATATGGTAGGCATCGGAGTTCATACCGATTCCGGCCAATTCCGCATAGATCTTCGCGCCACGCGCCTTGGCCTGCTCATACTCTTCCAGCACAACCACACCGGCGCCATCGCTGAGAACGAAACCATCCCGATCCTTATCCCAGGGGCGACTGGCTCCCTGCGGATCATCGTTACGACGAGAAAGTGCCCGTGCCGCTGCGAATCCACCCAAGCCAACCGGAGATGTGGCCATTTCGGCACCACCGGCGATCATCACATCCGTGCGGCCGTGCCGGATCATCATAGCGGCCTCGGCGATGCTGTGAGCACCACTGCTGCATGCGGAAACGATCGAGTAGTTAGGCCCCTTCAATCCATACATGATAGAGAGATTACCGGAGACCATGTTGATGATGCTCGAGGGCACGAAAAACGGCGAGATTTTGCGAGGGCCGCCATCCAGATAGGCCTGGTAACTGTTTTCGATACCGGTAATGCCGCCGATACCTGAACCGATCAGAACGCCGATGCGTTCCGCATTCTCCTCAGTCACCTCCAGCCCTGCATCTTTGATCGCCTGTATACCGGCGGCAATGCCATAATGGATAAACTTATCCATTTTCTTGGCCTCTTTTTTCGCTATGTAATCGGTGATTTCGAAACCGTAGATGGGGCCACCGAACTGGGTAGAAAATGACCCAACATCAAAATGGGTAATGGGCTGGATCCCGCTCTTACCGGCCTGAATATTTTCCCACGATGTAGGAATATCCAGCCCGACAGGCGCTACCATACCTAAACCCGTAACGACGACCCTTCTTGCAGTCATGTATGACTACCCCCAAAGTTCAGTGGTGTTGCTGAAAAGCAAAAGGCCGCGCCCCTTTCTACTGATAGAGCTTGACGGCCTGTAAAAAATAGAAAATCTTGGCGCAAAGATTAACTGTGTGCGTTGATGTAATCGACAGCAAGTTGCACAGTCGTGATCTTTTCAGCCTCTTCATCGGGAATCTCGGTTTCAAATTCCTCTTCGAGAGCCATAACCAATTCCACTGTGTCGAGAGAGTCAGCGCCAAGATCATCGACAAAAGAGGCTTCTAGCGTTACCTCTTCTTCCTTCACGCCTAGTTGTTCTACGACAATTTTACGAACTCGTTCTACGACATCGCTCATGTTATTAATTTCCTCTGGATTATCCGTCGGCCTCGAAAAGGACCGATGCGGTATTGTAGTAACAAAAAACACTCGAGAAAAGCGTAATCCTCAGATAACTTTCATACCTAAAATTCAGCATAAATAAACTTAATTAACGATATGTTACAGTAATTTATTTATGTTGAATATGAGAATAGATCCCGAGTTTTCACATATCAACTCATATACATACCACCGTTCACATGGAGTGTTTCACCGGTAATATAACGCCCGGATTGTCCCGCAAGGAACAATACGGCATTGGCAATATCCTCAACTGACCCCAGTCTCTGCAAAGGTATGTTCTCTTCAAGACTCTTGCGTTGCTCCTCCGGCAGCTCGTTTGTCATATCTGTCTCGATAAAGCCCGGCGCCACGGAATTGACGGTAATTCCTCTCGATCCCACCTCCCTGGCCAAAGAGCGTGTAAAACCGTGGATACCCGCCTTGGCGGCTGCGTAGTTCGTCTGACCGGCATTCCCCATCGCACCGACTACGGATGAAATGTTGATTATACGACCCTTCCGTGCCTTCATCATGCCGCGCAATACCGCCTTACTGAGACGAAAAACAGAGGTCAGATTGGTATTGATGATGCTTTCCCACTCCTCATCTTTCATGCGCATGAGGAGGTTGTCGCGGGTAATACCGGCATTGTTCACCAATACAGTAGGATTACCGAATTCCTTACCGACCGCCTCCATGAGCGCATCGATAGATTCAACATCAGCGACATTCAACACCATGCCACACCCGGCATGACCCGCAGACTTAAAACGTGCTGTAATCCCTTGCGCACCAGTCTCGGAGGTCGCTGTGCCGATCACCGTTGCACCCGCATCCGCCAGGGTGTCGGCAATGGCTGCACCGATACCGCGACTGGCGCCGGTAACCACTGCTATCTCATTCTCCAGACTCATTTCAATGTCTCCAGCGCTTGCATCAAGCTTTTTGCATCAAATACAGGCAAACCGACAAGACCACGATCGATTCTTTTAGTCAATCCGGCCAGGACCTTTCCGGGCCCTGCTTCAAGCAGGCTCGAAATACCCGAGGTCGCCATCATCTGTACCGTTTCCACCCATCGCACAGGACTGTATAACTGAGCGGCAAGCTGCTCACGAATCGTCTCGGCATCCGCTGCCAATGCGACACTAGCATTGTGAATAACGGATATTGAGGGTTGTGCAATGGTGATCTCGTTGAGCAATCGAGCCAATCGCTCTGCAGCCGGTTTCATCAATGCACAATGCGATGGCACACTGACCGGGAGTGGCAATGCACGTTTAGCACCTGCCTCCTTAGCCAATACGCATGCCCGGTCCACTGCCTCTTTGTGACCGGCAATGACGACCTGCCCGGGTGAATTGAAGTTTACCGCTTCTATCACATCACCGGATGCGGCTTCGGCACAGACCGTTTTCACCTGATCGTCGTCGAGTCCAAGGATTGCCGCCATACCACCACTTCCCTCAGGCACAGCCTCCTGCATAAATCGGCCTCGTTCGGACACCAGCCTGATTGCATCGGCAAATTCAATCGCATCCGCACAAACCAATGCCGTATATTCTCCCAGACTGTGTCCCGCCATAAGTTGGGGTTTGGTACCGCCTTGCTCCAGCCAGACCCGCCACACAGACACCCCGGCAGCCAGCATCGCGGGTTGTGTCTTCATGGTCTGGTTGAGTGCGTCATTCGGACCGTTTTGAACCAGATCCCATAGATCGTAGCCCAATGCGTCCGTTGCCTCAGCAAATGTCTGACTGACGATTGGATGGGCTATTGCCAATTCACTCAACATCCCAACGGACTGAGAACCCTGTCCTGGAAATACGATACCGAATGATGAATTACTCATAACTTACAATGTCAAACCACTAAAATTTCGCTAATACCGAACCCCAGGTAAAACCGCCGCCAAATGCCTCCATGAGGATGGTCTCACCACGCTTAATCCGGCCATCCCTGACCGCCACATCCAAAGCGAGAGGTACCGATGCCGCAGAGGTGTTACCATGTTCATCCACGGTAACTACCACATGATCCATCGGGGTCTGCAGCTTTTTCGCGGTTGCATTGATGATCCTTATATTGGCCTGATGGGGAATTAACCAATCCACATCTGATTTTTCCATGTTATTGGCGGCCAAGGTCTCATCCACGATCCTGCCCAAGGTGGTTACCGCAACCTTGAAGACTTCATTTCCCTTCATCTCGACATATGCCGAACCCTGTAGTATTTTTTTGTAACCGCGGGAGATACCGGTTGGAACCCGGAGCAGGCTCTCATAAGCACCGTCCGCATGCAGGTGAGTGGAGATGATGCCCGGTTCATCACTCGCCTCGATGACAACCGCGCCGGCACCGTCGCCAAACAACACACAGGTATTTCGATCACCCCAGTCAATAATGCGAGAGAAGGTCTCGGCGCCTACAACAAGCGCCCTTTTCGCCGCCCCGGACCGGATAAAGTTATCAGCGACGCCAAGTGCATAAACAAAACCGGTGCAGACAGCCTGAACATCAAATGCGGCAGGCCCCCTGATCCCAAGGCGTGCTTGCAGAAGGCACGCAGTGCTGGGAAAAACCTGATCAGCGGTTGTTGTGGCAACGACAATCAGATCGATGTCACTGGCTTCGATACCAGCCATCTCAATCGCATTAAGCGCGGCCTTTTCCGCCAGATCACATGTAAACTCGTCATCGGCCGCAATATGCCGCTTACGGATACCTGTACGATCGAAGATCCACTGATCGGTGGTATCTACAATCTTCTCAAGATCTTGGTTGGTGAGCACCTTTTCGGGCAGATATCCACCCGTGCCTGTGATACGCGAATAGATCACGCGATCTCCCTTTTTTCCAGATGAGTTTTAACCTGCTCAGATATGCGGTGCGGGACATCACATGAAACCTCTTTACGCGCAATGCTGATTGCATTCATGAAAGCCAGTTTGTCAGCACTACCATGGCTCTTGATCACTATCCCGCGCAGACCCAACAGGCTGGCACCGTTATAACGTCTGTGGTCTATACGTTTACGAAACGCTCTCAGCACAGGCATTGCAATCAAACCAGCCAGTTTAGTCAGCGGGTTCTTTTTGAATTCAAGGGTCATGAAGTGACGGATCATCTTCGCCACGCCCTCGCTGCTCTTCAGCGCTATGTTGCCGACAAAACCGTCGGAAACAATCACATCCGTACCACCCTGGTAGATATCGTCACCTTCGACATAACCCACGTAGTTCAGCGAGCTCTGCAGTAACAGTTCGTGTGCCTCTTTAACCTGTTCGTTACCTTTGATCTCTTCCTGCCCGATATTGAGCAGACCGATTTTCGGATTGGCGATATCAGTCACTGCTGCCACAGTTTCACTGCCCATGACAGCAAATTGAACCAGGTGCTCGGCACTGCAGTCGACATTTGCGCCAAGGTCCAGCATAAAAGTCTGGCCGGTGATGGATGGCAAGGCGGTGATAATCGCCGGTCTATCTATATTAGGCAGCATCTTTAACACGAAGCGAGATGTGGCCATGAGCGCCCCTGTGTTGCCGGCGCTGACGCAGGCATTTGCTTCCCCGCTCTTGACCAGATCGATCGCCACACGCATTGACGAGTCTTTCTTGTTTCTTAGGGCTTTGGATGGCAGTTCATCCATCGCAACTGTTTGGGAGGCATGTTTGATTTGCAGTCGCTCGCCGAATGGATGAGGCCCCAGCTTCTTTGTCAGGATATTATCGTCACCAACCAGAATAAGCGCGGTCTCATGATCACGTCGGAGATACTCCCTGGCAGCAGGTATCACGACATCTGCGCCAATATCCCCTCCCATGGCATCCAATGCGATTGTTACTGGTTTACTCATGTGCTAACGATTCACCCATCCACTGAAACCCGTTGGACCGTTTGTCATTTTTCAAGTTTTATACAGAATCGATTTGAATCAACAGATGTAAACGGAATACTCCAATTACGAGAGACATGCCAATCGAAGATTCTGCCTATCAATTAAAGAACCCAACAAGGGATCGCCCTTGATGGGTTTCTAATCATGAATAGCGGGAATCGGGGGATCACTCGCCCTTTGAGTTGACTACCTTACGGCCTTTATAAAAGCCATCCGCTGTAACATGATGACGAAGATGGGTTTCACCCGAAGTGGAATCGATTGAGAGCGTTTCACCTTTCAGCGAATCATGAGCACGGCGCATACCACGCTTTGAAGGAGTCTTTCTATTTTGCTGAACAGCCATGGCTGATCTCCCGAATAATCTTTCTGTTAACCAATTTACTCTTTGTCCCGCTTAAACTCCGCCAGAGCCGCAAACGGGTTTTCTCGTTCCTGCCCGCTGTTCTCACTAGGCTTTTCTTCAGCCACTCCCAACGAAGGCGCGGCACAAGCCCCAGGATCATGCATGGCCACTTGCGGCAACGCCAGAAGCAATTCGTCTTCGATCAAATCCCTGAACACCACCTGATCATCCTCGACCAAACAAGGATCCAGGTCTTCAGCCAGCATCTCGGCCTCATCCAACCCTTGGACGAATACTACGGACAGGCGGGTATCGATCGGAAGATTCACCTCTTCCAGACACCGCTGGCACTGCAACGACAATTTCGCCTTGAGCCATCCTCTGAGTATCGCCCGCCGCTCCTGGTCACGACCAAACGACAGTCTGAAACTGACGTTTCCCGCAGGTTTCAGCAAGCAAGCGCTCAACCTTGAAAAGGTGTCCAAAGGAAGCTCTCCGCCGATCTCTTTGCCAAGATCGGCGAAACGCCACGGATCTAACCGATCAGGAAAGCGCTTCGACATAAGCGGGCAATAATATTATGAGTATGGCGCCCATGTCAAAATGACATGGGCGCTGTGGGAATCAGTGGCCGACCAGGGCCAGCAGGATACCGGCGGCCACGGCCGATCCGATGACACCCGCCACATTCGGTCCCATGGCGTGCATCAGGAGGAAATTGTGGTGATTGGATTCCAGACCGACCTTATTGACGACACGGGCAGCCATCGGCACCGCAGAGACGCCCGCGGCCCCAATCAGGGGGTTCACCTTACCGCCAGTTACCCGATACATGATCTTACCCATGATGACACCGGTCGCCGTACCGATGCAGAAGGCGAAGGCGCCAAGCGCCAAAATACCTAAGGTCTCGACCGTAAGGAACTTATCTGCCGAAAGTTTTGAGCCCACGGCCAATCCCAAGAAGATAGTCACTACATTGATGATTTCGTTCTGCGAAGCATGGCTCAATCGCTCGACGACACCACACTCTCTGAGCAGATTACCGAATGTCAGCATACCGATCAGAGGAGCCGCTGAAGGAAGGAAGATTGCGCACAGGAATAAAACCGCAAGCGGGAAAAGAATCTTCTCCAGCTTGGTGACGTGCCGTAACTGCTGCATCTCCACATTGCGCTCTTTATCAGTGGTCAGAAGGCGCATGATCGGGGGTTGTATGATCGGTACCAGCGCCATGTATGAATATGCCGCAACGGCTATTGCTCCCAGCAGGTCGGGGGATAATCTGGAAGCGAGAAAGATTGCCGTCGGTCCATCCGCACCCCCGATGATCGCAATGGCTGACGCATCGGCCAGACTGAATTCGAAACCCGGCACGAAATTCAACGCCAAGGCGCCCAGCAGGGTAACAAAGATACCGAATTGGGCTGCAGCACCCAGTAACAGCGTCCAGGGCATCGCAATCAGGGCGCCGAAATCAGTCAGTGCGCCGACCCCCATGAAGATCAGCAGGGGGAAAACACCTGTCTCTATGCCAACATGGTAGATATAGCCCAAGAGTCCGTCGGGACCACTGATACCGGCAAGCGGGATATTGCTCAGTATGGCGCCAAATCCGATCGGCACCAACAGCAGTGGTTCGAACTTCTTAACGATTGCCAAATAAATTAACAGGCAGCCTATGCCCATCATGAGCAGTTGACCCCACCCCAGATTGGCCAGCCCGGTTGACTGCCAAAGCGGCTGAATACCTATTTCGATCATATCAGGATAGACTCATTAGAGGCGATCCAACCTGGACGGTTTCACCCTCTTTCACCAAAATCTGTGCAACGGTTCCTGCCGAAGTGGCACGCACCTCCGTCTCCATCTTCATGGCCTCGAGAACCATCACGACATCACCGGCAGCGATGGCATCTCCCGCCGCGACCTTGATGGCATGGATGTTACCGGACAACGGTGCGTTGATTACATCCCCGCCAGGGGTGACCGCGGTAACCGGCGCTGCATTCTGAGCCGCCGCCGGTGCGGATGTTTGGAGTACTTCGCTCACAGTACCTGATGGAGTGACCTTCACATTGTAGGTAACACCGTTGACCTCGACCTGATAGGACTCTGGTCCGCCTGCTGTACCCGTCGCGCTAACAGGAGTCGGAGCTTGGGCTTGGGCAGGTACTGTGGATTCGGCACTGGGTGGTGGCTCGAAGGCATCCGGATTGTCGCGATTCCTGAGGAACTTCAGGCCAACCTGAGGGAAGAGCGCGTAGATAAGTACATCATCCACCTCATCGTCAGCAACCCTGATACCGTGTTCTTCGGCCAGTCCGTGAAATTCAGCGGAAAGCTTATCCATCTCATCATTCAGCAGATCTGCGGGACGACAGGTGACGGGCTCGGCCCCGTCAAGAACCTTCAGCTGAAGTTCGCTGTTTACCGGTGCCGGAGTGGCGCCATACTCACCCTTGAGCACACCCTCCGTCTCTTTGGCGATGCTCTTATAGCGTTCACCCATCAGGACGTTGATCACTGCCTGGGTTCCGACAATTTGCGACGTTGGTGTTACCAAGGGAATATAGCCCAAGTCCTTGCGCACACGGGGAATCTCTTCGAGTACCTGATCCAGTTTATCGGTGGCCCCCTGCTCCTTGAGCTGATTTTCCATGTTGGTCAACATGCCGCCAGGCACCTGTGCCACCAAGATGCGTGAATCGACACCCTTGAGCGAACCTTCGAACTTGGCATACTTTTTACGCACTTCACGAAAGTAGGCAGCGATCTCTTGCAGCAGATTCAGATCCAATCCAGTGTTGCGATCGCTTTCCTGCAGGATCGCCACCACAGATTCCGTTGCCGAATGTCCATAGGTCATACTCATCGAGGAGATGGAGGTATCGAGCATGTCGATACCGGCTTCGGCACACTTGATATTGGTGGCCGTACTCATACCGGTGGTGGCATGGCTTTGCATGGCGATGGGTATGGATATCGCCTCCTTGAGACGGGTCACCAGTTCATAGCCGAGATAGGGATTCAACAAGCCTGCCATATCTTTGATGCAGATCGAATCGCAACCCATCTCTTCCAGGCGTTTACCCATGTCAACCCAATAATCCATATTGTGTACGGGACTGACCGTATAGGACATGGTTCCCTGGGCATGCTTGTCGACCTTGAGTGTGGCCTTGATGGCCGTCTCTAGATTGCGCAGGTCATTCATGGCGTCGAATATACGAAAGACGTCAACACCGTTGACGGCCGCCCTCTCGACAAATTTTTCGACCACATCGTCAGCATAGTGCCTGTAACCGAGGATGTTCTGTCCACGGAACAGCATCTGCATGGGAGTTTTCGGCATCGCCGCCTTGAGTGTTCGAATACGCTCCCAGGGATCTTCACCTAGAAATCGAATACAGGCATCAAACGTGGCGCCACCCCAGGTCTCCAATGACCAAAAACCGACATTGTCCAACTTCTCGGCAATGGGCAGCATATCGTCGATACGCATTCTGGTTGCAAACAGGGACTGATGCGCATCGCGTAGCACCACATCAGTAATTCCAAGAGGTTTCTTTTCACTCATAAACTAGCCGCCGTTGATTGATAAACAGCCAAAAAGTTGTTTATTTAAAAAAATCAGGGAATTTTAACAGATCTATCAGCGGGTAGCGCGATAACTGCTAATGGCAGCCGTAATGACAGCTACCAAATCACCTCGCATACCTTCCTGCCCCTTAATCACGGGCTGAGATGATACCCTCTCAGGAGTCCCGTGTCGCTCATTAACAAACATCGCAAATTTAGACATCCCCTTCATGGCGAAAACCAGGAGCAGAAGGAACGTGAACACGATCCCCATTCCGATGACCATGAGATTGACGCCGGACATTAGCAAGTCTGTTGTTGGCATAGTAGACCTTAACTCTGTAGTGAATAATTCCGTCTTTCTACGTTGGGTCTACTCCTGTTGTCAAGCAAGGCGGAAACCCCACGAAATAGCTATCATACTGTTTTTCATGCAAAAATGAATTTTTTATTTAGAATTTATATGGAATGTATTTAACATGTTAATAATAATCTCTTCAACCCTCGCTAATAACCAATATAACCGGTCGGATATTTCCTGCCACGGCTCGACCGTCAGATGACGCTAAGAGACTCGTATTTTTGATACTATGAATCCACATTGTCACATAAAGTAGTATCAAAATGCCCTACTCCGATAGTTCACAGCATCAGCCACTGATCCTTGCCTCCAGTTCCCCGTTTCGCCGTGAACTGCTGAGTCGACTTGGGGTCGAGTTCAGCAGTACGTCACCCGATATTGACGAGGACGTACTGCAGGATGAGCCACCGGAGCGGCTGGTAACCCGTCTTGCAGAGAGCAAGGCAAGGGAGGTTGCAAAAAATCATAAGGGAGCGCTTGTCATCGGCTCCGATCAGGTGGCGGTCGTTGATGGGACGATCATGGGAAAACCGGGAGACCATCAAAAGGCAGTGGAACAGTTGATCAGCGTCTCCGGCAAACGTGTCAGTTTTTTAACCGGCCTGTGCCTGTTGAACAGCGACACCGGACATATCCAGGTATGCTGCGAACCCTTTCATGTCATATTCCGGGTCTTGCAGAAAAGGGAGATTGAAAACTATCTGCTCAAAGAGAAGCCCTATAATTGTGCCGGCTCGTTCAAGTCGGAGGGATTGGGAATCTCTCTTTTTGAACGTCTGGAGGGGGAGGATCCTAATGCCCTGATCGGCCTGCCACTGATACGCCTTATTGCAATGTTGCGCAATGAGGGGCTGGATGTGCTGGCTGAGTAGCCTGCATCATTCCAACTTCGTCAAAAGAATACATCCTCGACTTTTTTAGTCTCTTCATCCAATGATTCATCATTGCCGGCCTTCTTTAAACGAGAGAAGGCCTTGACGGAAGAACGATCTATATTTGCCAGCGGATGATCTGTACCTTCGTAGGCAATGATATTCGCGGCCTGAACCAGATCCACATAGTCTACGGGTGAATCACCCGGATCCCGTTTAAGATCTTCATGCTCTGCGGCCGCATCGATGACATGTTGATCGAACTTCCACAATTTCAATATGCTGCCACCCAATTGTGTGTGCAATTTCAACAATACCTTCTCCAGAAATTCAGGGTTGGCGATCATGTCAGGATAGTTGCACGCCTTAATCAATAGGGGAATCTGACCGATATCATGGACCAGCCCTGCGACAAGGGCGATATCCGGATCGAGCCCGGGTTGCTCCTTCGCAAGCATCGCCGCCTGTGCGCCAACCTTAACCGAATGTGCCCACAATTGATTCATGCGTCTCTCGATATCCTTTTCCGAGGTGCGAAATACCTCCTTCATCGATACGGCATAGACTGCGTTTTTCACCCTTTGAAATCCTATTCGAGTGATCGCCGGTTTAATAGAGGCTATGGTGTTCAAGCCCCGGTAGAGTGGACTGTTGGCATAACGAATCAATCTTGCAGTGAGCGCCGCGTCCCGGGATATCACCTTTTCAAGGTCGTGTGCCGAACTGTCGGCATCATTGATAACCACCAAGGCTTCGAGTGCCAAAGCGGGCAGCGTAGGAAGATAAATCTTGTTTGCGACCAGGTCTTCCTTAACCGAGTCCATAAAGGGTTTTATGATACTGTTCTCACGCTCCTTGTCTCGAGCCTCTTTTACGTCCTCGGCTTCTACCGGCGCACCATCTGAAAGATAAAAGACTGACTTTGTCATCTATTCCTGCATTGGCTCTTTGGTTGTGATGATCAATTTGGGTATCGGCAGGAAAAAGAATATCTCCAGGCCAACTTGATGTTCAAACTAGTTGAGGGATAGGAGTGCGTCAAGGTTCACAATTTTCAGTACTTTAGCACGCATTCAGATTGTGCAATCTGGATTCAGATTACATTAACTGATGCTAATAACCCCATAATACACCATATTTTTATAATCTTTGACACCGTTCCTAAATCTATTTTTCTCTTGAGAGTATGCTGATACTTGCCCCTCTCAGGAAGAGACCTGTCACAGCACGCCAGGATCGGCTGGCAACACGACATGATCGGGGACTCCGTCAGTTTCGATTTCAAATAGCAGGAACTGCCATCAGATCCTTAAATCATGGGTGACGCAACTCTCAATTTTCACATTTTGTGACATGGGATTAATATTCTTCTTTATATCAAACAACACCTTACCCCATATATCAAATGTTTTGCATGAACTGATGGCATCTAAAGTTTTTGGCTAAATAGTCGAAGCTAAAGGTAGACACAATTCACCCATGCTTAAGCAAGAAGAATCAAACGGAATGGCAGAACAGGCCCTGACAAGCTTTTCTCATCATGCCAGCGATAAGCCGATTGTGCTTATTGCTGACGATTCCCGAGTGGTAAGAGTTTCGCTGAAGAATATTTTAAAAGACGATTGCCAGATCATCGAAGCTGAGAATGGCCAGGAGGCGTGGGATTTTCTCTGCAATACCCCGTCAATCGCGCTTGTCTTCAGTGACCTTTCTATGCCCAAACTCGATGGCCGGAGCCTATTGACCAAGATCAGGTCCTCTGACTCCTCAAGCATGGCGACAATGCCTTTTATCGTTGTCACCGGAAATGAGGAGAGCCCGGAAATACGCCAGGAATTGACTCAACTAGGTGCGGATGAGGTTATCAACAAACCGTTCGACCCCTCAAATATAAGAAATTTTCTGACCACATTGGGTAACAGGAATCAGGAACAGGATATCGCCCACCTTGAAGCTGATATTTCCCAGCAGGAAGAGGTTGAACCACAATCCGATTTTCTTGATGGGGTTGTCGATAGAGAACAATTCATGGAGTCCGCCAGCCGTGAACTCGCCTTTGCCATTCGCAATAAGAACGAGCTCGCTGTAGCACTGGTCAAAATAGACCAGATCGATGAGATCACGGCTCAATACAGCGACCCGGCGATTGAACACATACTGCTCACACTGGTTGAGATAATCAAGCAACACATTCACCCTGACGACGCCCTGGCCTATTTCGGCAAGGGTTTGTTTGCTATCCTGCGTCCAGCCTCAAACGCCATTGGAACACGCTATCTCGGTAGAAGAATCCTCGAAGACCTCTCATCGAAACAATTTTATCTGGGTGAATCTGAGCAGATCATTAGTGCCAGCATTGGTATCTCCGCACCTGACATCAAACCCGGCACACGTCTGTTCGAGTTGATATCCCTGGCTGAAGGTCGTCTGAAAGCGGCAATTGAGAATGGTGGCGACAAGGTAGTCGACAAAGGCAATGAGACCCTGATACCGGTTACTCTGGCAGGCGACTCCTCTGAATTAACCAGTCAATCCCGGCAATCAAGCAGTAGTACAACATATTCGCAATCCGCTTCTACTCGAAGCGCCTCTGAGATTCAACGCCTTGCCGCTGAACAGGTTGCTGAAATCAAGGCCAAATATGGTAGTGACTTTGACGAGGAGGATGATGAAGCCAGTGAATTGATTGAACACAAACAGACGATTGAGCGTTTGACAAACGAAAATCGTCAATTGATCAACGAGATCGCACACTGGAAGAATCAGTCTGCTGAGGCTGATAATCTGCGTAGACGGCTGTTTGAGGTAGAAAGCCAGCAGCAGCAACTTCAGGTCAAATTTATAGAGCTCCAAAATGAGAATACGAACATACTTCAACAGGCTGAAGCAATAGAGAGTGAAAACAAAAATCTTCTGCTACGGACTGAAGCAGTAGAAGGTGAAAACAAACGCCTCTTGCAACGGACCGAAGCAGTGGAGAGTGAAAACAGTGACCTTCTGCAGCGAGCTGAAACGGTAGAGAGTGAAAACAGAGACCTTCTGCAGCGATTTCAGGCCATAGAGGTTGAAAACGCGACCTTGATTGAAGAGTCACTGACCAATTCCGGTAATGAGACTCAGCAATTTGTCGAGGAAGAGAATAGAAACCTCCAGAATCAGCTTGCCGAGCTGACCAGCCGCGCCGAGAAAGCCGAGGTTGAGAATGTCAAATCCAATCAATTGGTAAACAGCCTTAAAGACAACATCAAGCTATTAAACATGCAACTTGACCAGTTGCAGCAACAATTAACAGAAGAACAACAGAAATATCAGAGAGCGGCCAAAACCGGTGCCGGGCACATAGAGAGAGACAGCGCTGTCGTTAACACGAAACCTCCGCTCCAGCCTAATTCCGATTTCATCAGCGATTCACAAAACTCGGATCTGTCGCTCAAAGCCGCACCGGATAGCAATCTGTATTCGCCTACAAGCGAGCCTCCCAGCGTACATCTATTCCCGGAACAAGATCAGATACAGACCAAACAACAGGTCAAAAATAAACCAACCATTCCTCCATTTCGGGTGGAACCGGAACCCCTGCTATTCAAGAATGGCTTCCATCTCTCCTCCTTCGCCATAGCCGGTATGATTTTCACGTTCATGCTGATAATCGGTGGCGTTTATCTTTACATGGTTTTGAGTGACAACCCGGATGTTGACGGAACAACCACGGATATTCAGTCAGGACAAAGCCAGATAGAGTCACAAAACGCAATGGATTATGCAAAACCTACAGTATCCACACAAGAGCCGGCACAGAGTCTTCGGGCAACAAAGCCGCAGCCAGTGACTGAAAAAGCAGTAAACAAGATAATTTCTGATGAGATGAGGTTGGAAAAGGAGCTGACACTGCGCAAAATGGCAGAGGAGGAATTCAATCTCAAGGCACAATAGGCATCGCAGAAAATCTTCCTTGATCAACACGCAACGAACAACTCGAACTTGGGTTACAGCCCCTCCATTCGATCAAACCAAGCCGGTTTAAGTTTAAGGACGGAACGAATCCTCCAAGCCCACCAATATGAACACCGCATCGACCTGGGCAGCTAATCTGCAATCTCTCCATGCTCAAAAATAGTTGCATGCAAGGGCCAACCCGACTCGTCGATCACAAACACAGTCCATTTTCCCGGCTCGCCGGGATCTAAACTTTTTGCTGAATAGACTCGCCAACGGGGTCCTCCTACTTCAAAATCCACTTCACTTAAAACCTGCCCATCATACTCCCAGCGATGGGTCACGGTTCGACCCTGCAGATTCCTCAAATCGGTGAAGAAAAAGATCCTGGTTGCCTGCGCATCGAGTTTTACAATCTGATCGACCGGCTCTCTATCGACAACTGCAGTCGTAAACTGTGCTCTGGCCACATAGGCATCGGGTACGGGTGATTCCTGCAACTCTTCGGCAGCTAGACTTATTGCGCATAGCTGTAAGAAGAGGAATGTACCGATCAACTTTGCAATACAAATCCATTTATAATATCCAAACATCATCTCCCCCGATCCCATTTCGTTTCTCTCATTATTAAATGGCACCCTATATATACGATGCTGTTCTTCTATGTCTATATTCTCGCGCTATCTCTGATCGACCATCACAGGCTACAGAAGATACTACCGAAATACGTTGTTTGCCCCTATCTCTTTAACACACGTATCCATTGCCAGAAATTGAGCAATCCAGCCAATGAGGCGGATAGGTAGGTGAATGCAGCAGCTTTCAATATTTTTTTTGCCCCTTGATACTGTTCCGGCTGCAAGTATCCGTTCTTGAGTAGTGGCAAAGCCTTTTTATAACTTGCATCAAGCTCCACCGGCAGAGTGGCCAATTGCAGGATCACATTTGAGCCCATCACAAGAAATGCAGCCGTAGCGCTCAACAGACCAGCCGAGGGTGCGCGTGTGGCAATGGAGAGAATCGGTGACACGAAAAGTAAAAATGAACCTAGCCGTTGTGCACCTACAGCGATCGATCCAAGTCGGCTACGCCACTGAAAGAGCGGCTCCTCCGCGGCATCCTGTAATGCATGTCCGACCTCATGGGCTGCAATTGTAATGGCCGTAAGGGTTTTCCCCTCCAGTTTGTCTTTTGATAATCGGACCGCTTTATCCCTTGGATCATAATGATCACCGGATTCAGCTTTTTCGACCTGTACCTGATTCAGGCCATAGCGGTCCAGGAGATGCCTGGCTAATTCCCCTCCATTGCCGGGGAAGTTCTCTTCTTGATGGCGATTGTATTTCGCCATAATGTGCTGCACCCACAGCTGCGGTCCCAATATCAGCAGCAGTAGAATCCCCAGCAGTAGAAAATAGATCATCTCCCCTGTCTTAGTGCATGTTCACGCTAATCGTTAAACCCGCAACTGCCGCCTGGGCAACACCCCCCAGCTGGACATGCAGGTTCACTGTCAGCACGGTTTGCGCTACTGATAACAGCTGCACTGCTTATCAGCCTTCGCACAGGCTCGTTTTCCGCGGTATCCCCCAGAGGCCTGTTGACTTTGCTGCATAATTCACCCCAACTACTGATCGACTCATTCATGGGATGAAAGACCTCAACCTTCTCACCATTGGCATCACAGTAATAATCATAGGTTGGCATGTTTCAGACTCCGGTTTCTTCCTACCTAAACATTATCTATTTTACCTAATATACTCTCATCCAGAAACGTACTACCGCAAGGGTATCTGTCAATCCTGCTATCGCAAGTGTACATAGAAAAGGCCACTGTCAGACGACAGTGGCCATTTCGTATCAAGCTCTGGCTACCCACCTAGGAATGCCGCAATACGGCAATCCAGGTGTTAATAGGTAACCACGCGGGGCAGCTGTTTGGCTTCAGCCACCCACTTTTCAACCGATGAGAGACTCGGAGTGGCGCGCACGAGGTTTTTGGCTTCATTGACCTCAATCATCTTCTTCTGCAGGTTTTCCGCTTTACGCTGTGCCAGTTCAGGCACTGTATCTACCCCAGCCGCCTCTAGTAGGTCCGAGTATTGCTCACCAATACCCTTTATTCTGAATAGATCGGCCATGTTGATCCATCTTAAAATCAGCTTTCCGCTAATCGAAGTCGCGTCTTCGATCTCCTTGCGGCCTTTCTTGGTACTTCCCTTTTCCAACAGATTTTCCAGACTGGTGATCCCCGCTGACGTCAACTTTTCAGCGTATTTATCACCGATACCTTCGATGTCGACTAACTTTGTCATTGTTATCTCTCTATAGTTGGTTTGGGTACTATCACTCTAGGGCTAGTAAAACCCTATCGAAAGCTGTGATTTTAAAAAAAATGTTAACTTCCACATCTCCTTCATAGATTATCGATAAACGGACCCGGTACTTCAGTCAGCCCATGCGATCACTGATCTGACTCACCAGGTTTCCACGCCGGCGGTCTTTTCGCCGGCGGTCTCCCGGATATTGCTCTGTTCCCTCAACTAATCGCTGACGTCGATCCCTACTCTTATGCCGCCTGATATAGGGATGAGCTTGCATTCGCATTCCCTTGAATTTTGTGGTGTTCAATCTGCCTATTGCTGCATGCACTAATCGTGAGGGTTTGATATAGACAAGCCCATAGTACTCCCAGACCCTGGAATTTGTGTGCATGATCTTGAGGATTTTACTCTTTTCTACCTTCACTCCCCTGATTGGCATGATAGACCAGAGCGGGCTGAATTGGCGAGTTATCAGTTTATGCAGTTCCTTCACCGGAGTCTCTTCAGGAATCCCTTTGATAAACACCCACATCATATTTCCCAATCGCACGATACTCAGTCAACGCAGCCATTCCGAGTGTAAGATAAATTATTATAACTCCTTAATATTTATGCAATTGTAACTTGTTTGCTGAGGTAGACATCCTGAATTGCATGGAGTAAATCAACCCCCTCCCCCATAGGGCGTTGAAACGCCTTGCGCCCGGAGATCATACCCATGCCGCCCGCTCGTTTATTGATGACAGCAGTTCGCACCGCTTGTGCCAGATCGCCCTCCCCGGAAGAGGCGCCGCCAGAGTTGATGAGCCCTGCCCTACCCAGATAACAGTTGGCCACCTGGTAGCGCACAAGGTCGATTGGATGCTCGCTGGTGAGTTCTGTATAGACTTTTTCGTCTGTTTTGCCAAATTTGATGGCTTGATAGCCTCCATTTCCAACCGCTTGTTTCTGTTTAACGATATCCGCCTCAATCGTCGCGGCTAGATGATTGGCCTGACCTGTCAGATCTGCAGCTGTATGGTAGTCGACACCATCCACCTTGAAGGAACTGTTTCTGAGATAGGCCCATAGAACAGTAACCATTCCCAACTCATGGGCGTGTTGGAAGGCTTCCGAAATCTCCTGAATCTGCCGTCTTGACTCTTCAGAGCCATAATAGACAGTCGCACCTATGGCAACCGCTCCCATATCAAAGGCCTGTTCCACCGATGCAAACAGGGTTTGATCATAAAAATTGGGATAACTGAGTATTTCATTGTGGTTGATTTTGACTAAAAATGGGATTTTATGAGCATACCGACGGGCCACCGAACCCAATACGCCCAGCGTTGAAGCGACGGCATTGCATCCACCCTCGATGGCAAGTTCCACTATTTTGGCAGGGTCGAAATAGATCGGATTGGCGGCAAATGACGCCCCACCTGAGTGCTCCACACCCTGGTCTACCGGTAAGATGGAGAGATAACCGCTACCGCTCAGGCGTCCGGTACCGATCAACGTCTGCATTGCACGCAGCACGCCCGGCTTGAGATCTTTTTGGCTTAACACCCTATCGACGTAGTCTTGACCGGGTAGTTGTAACATCGATTTATCGATAGTCTCGCAGCTGTGGGTCAGCAAACCTTCAGCCTCTGTTCCGAGCAGGGATTCGATATTACTCATCTGTCTCTCCTTATGTTTATCCAAAAGGAATTGCTTGGACATGCTTCTCCACCGATCAACCTAAGAATCCGTACCTGGTATTCACGGTCAGGTTGTCACTAGATGGATATATACGGATATTGATACTATCTGAAAAATATGGGTACGGCTTCTCCTATTTGGATTATAGATTCACGGCACCGTTATGCGAGTGTTTCGGCATTAACCACTAATCGATCCAGCGTTTAAGGGCCTGTTAGCACTGATCTGATGGGCTTAGCTACACTTGAAAAGCGCCATTCAAGGCGTGAGGAGAGAAGATTGACTAGTCCAATTGAACCACGAGCGACCTTGAGTGGCGCTTTTTCTGGGACACTCCAAGGGCGCTTCCTTCGGGGCGCAACCAGCAGGATCGGACCATTTTACCGCCCAGTGGTGTACTCATTCGCCCATGTAGCATCATTTCACATCGCTCATTCCGCTTTGCCGAGCGAAAGACAGTAGCGGCAGAGCCTATTGGATTGGCGTCATCAGGCCCTAGTTATCAAGGATAAGATACGGAACGATTACGGCTGGCGACAACGCTTACTGGCTATAGGAGTTCATTCATGCAAAATCCGTTTATCCCCGGCTATCGACAGTTACCGTCTATGCTCCCTATCTTTCCGCTCAGCGGGGCCGTTGTCATGCCCGGAGCACAATTGCCACTCAATATTTTTGAACCCCGTTACCTGAACCTGGTTCAGGATGTACTGGGAAACCATCACTTGATCGGGATGATACAACCCGATGATAGCGAACATTCGACAAAACAGCAGTTACACACCACGGGTTGTGCAGCTCGAATCTCTTTCTACAACGAGACCCTTGATGGACGCATCGAAATCATAATCACGGGTGTCTGTCGATTCGATCTCCAGACCGAGTTGCCGTCGGATCGAGGTTATCGACTGATCAAACCCAATTGGCGGCGATTCGAGTCCGATTACGATTTTAATCTGCCAAACACGGAAGACAAACGAAACAGCATATACTCCTGCCTAGATCGATATTTGGCCTTTAATTCACTTCAGACAGACACCGAACAGCTCCAGAAACTGACTACACCACAGCTTGTCAATGTCTTGACCACAGTGCTTCCATTATCTCATGGGGATAAACAATCAATATTGGATGCGGTCTCATTTGACGAGCGTTCTCAGCTACTTATGGCAAAATTGGAGATGGCGAGCAGTACTGACCCCAATCATTTGACCCATTGATGTCAGTCCATTTACCTGCTTTAAAGAGTGGCAGTCGAACCCGGTTAACAACAAAAAAGATGGCACAACTGATCATAAGTGAGTTCAAACCGGCCTGGTGGTTAACTTCCCCTCACCTGCAGACAATATGGCCCAGCCTGTTCAGACACCGTCCACTTCTGCAGTTCCGCTGGGAGCGGATCGAACTCTATGATGGGGATTTCATCGACCTTGCTTGGCATGAATCTGAAGGTCCCTTAGTGATGCTGATACACGGACTTGAAGGCTCTCTCGAATCCCATTATGCGACTACACTCATCTCGGCCTTAAGCAAAGCCGGTTTCAGATGCCTCTTCATGCACTTGAGAGGTTGTAGCGGCGTGCCTAACCGGCTGCAACGCAGTTACCACTCCGGGGCCACGGAAGATTTGGTTGAAATAATCGAGTTTCTGCACAAGAGAGGAGATGTACCACAGGCTATCATCGGCATATCGCTCGGTGGCAATCTGTTACTCAAATATCTCGGCGAATCAGGTCGTAATTCAGCTTTGAAGGCGGCTGTTGCAGTCTCAGTTCCCTTTAATCTAGAAAGCGCTGTAACGCGTCTGGAGCATGGCTTCTCACAAGTGTACAACCACCATCTTTTGTGGAAGCTGTTGAAATCCTATACACAAAAGTGTCGTTCCAGATCATTTTCCGTTGTGGAGGATATCAATTCAATACGCACGATTTATGAGTTTGATGATCGAATTACTGCCCTACAGAACGGATTTGTCGATGCCGCAGATTATTACCACCGTTGCAGCTGCGCACAATTCCTAAAGCACATCACAACACCTACTCTAATTTTGCACGCACGGGATGACCCATTCATGCAACCGAAGGATGTGCCAAGCTTGCAAGATCTCGGTCCGGGTGTTTCACTAGAACTCTCAGATAGAGGTGGTCATGTAGGATTTGTTAAGGGCAGCCTTCCCTGGCGGCCTGTCTACTGGCTGGATCATCGTATACCGGCATTTCTGAAACATGTGCTCGCCCGAGATTGACACAATCTGCGCAGTGTTGTTGAGGTATTTCACCCAATACATGCAGACTTTTTCTCTCTCTTCCGCCCCTGAGTTGAAGGTACCAGCCAGATGCAGAATGTTAAAAATAAGCATGGAGACCAGATATCAGTAAATATAGCCTGTCTCGACATAAAACGCCTGCGACCGACACTGGTATCGACTATTGGCAGCCACTGTGAGGTATGGCGCAGTAATAAGCGGCAGGGAACAGAATCCGATAATGAAGATGGCGTGATCTATACGGAATTTGTCATCAAACGACCTTTTTCCGACCACTCAATCAATGAGGCTGGCCTGCTGGCTCGTCACTACCGCCAATTGAAGGAAACACTCGACGAGATTATCCCGGATGCCCTGTTTGTGGCAAGCAAAATCAACGGCAGACCGAGTATTTTCGTCCTGGCGAAAGCAGTCAATATCTGGTTTAACATCGCCAATCAACAGAATGAAGAAGAGGCAATGAAGCTGTTGTGTAGATACCCTAAAGCACGCATACAGCTGGCCCGGTTCGTCAAAGCGGCTCAAGCATGGCGCAAATCGGATAACCCTAAAATGATCGACCTTTTCGGAATTGATAATCTAATCATGGACACAAACCGAGAGATTCGATTTCTTGACAGTTTCTTCGTCTTTTTCTTTGAGGACACCTTTCATATCATCGATGGAGGTGAAGAAGACTCGGAGCTGAGAGACAAGGTTGAGCTGTCGGAAAAGCGTCTTCGATATTTGGAACATCTGTTGGTGATGGCAAGGAAAATCTGTGATCAGCAACGGCAACCAGATTGAATCCTGATATCACATATTACTAAGCCGTTGACCGGATAAATTGCTTAGGGCCTGTTAACACTAATCCAATCGGCCCTAGTTACGCATGATGTCTGGGAAATGAAACAATTACAACCAGTCCGCTGCGGTCGCTTCGATTCTCCATTTCAATCGTTGCATGGTGCAGATCAACAATACGTTTAACGATTGATAGCCCAAGTCCGCTTCCTTGGGTATTGGTATCCTCACCTCGCCTGAATCTTTGGTACAACCCTTGTTGCTTCTCCTCGGGAATGCCGGGACCGGTATCCGTGACAACCAATTTAATATCTGATTCATGTTCTTGCAAGACTACACAGACCTCCCCTTTTTCTGGCGTATAGCGAATTGCATTGTCGATAAGATTCCTCAATAGAATCTGTATGCCTGGTGTATAGCCAGGCACCATTACGGGATGCTCCACACCTTCATAAGCGAGTTCGATATCTTTCGCCAAGGCTGTCGCACCCAGTGATGCTAAGATATTGATCGATTCACCATGCAAGTCCACTTCATCTACATGTGATTGCTCGAGGGATCGACTATCCATACGTGCGAGAGTCAGCAACTGCTCCAGTAAGTGAGTTGCACGATCGACTCCGCGTATCACTTGATTCAAAAAATTGCCATGCCCATTTTTTTCATCGGCAAGTGATTTGGCTTGGGCCAATGTCTTCAATGCAGCAATCGGTGTTCTCAACTCATGTGCGGCATCCGCCGTAAACCTTCGCTCATTCTCCAAAACCCTTTGCACCCGACGAAACAGACTGTTCAGTGATGTCACCATAGGCACGACCTCTCGGGGTACGCCATGAGTGGAGATCGATTCCAGTGACTTCGGGTCCCTGTTCTTAACCTTGTTGGCGATGGATTGTAGCGGTTTTAGCCCTCCGCCCACGACGATCCAAATAAACAAACCAATGACGGGCAATGAGATGATGATAGGCCACAAACTGTTGAAAACGATCTCCGACACAGTTTCCTGACGGACTGACATCAACTCCCCGATCTGCACGTGGAACTGACCGCTAGGTTCCTTTAAGCCGTACATACGCCATAGTTTGCCGTCCACGATTTGATTGTTATAACCTTCGGTAAACGTGTTAAACGAGGTGGGCAGATTTGATCGCAAATAAGTTCTTCCGTTGACCCCTTTTATGAGAAAGGCGAGTTTCGCTTCATAACGGTGACCGGTTGTATACTCACGAGGTACCAGTGTCAGATAATCCTTTTCACTCTCATCGGCCATGAATTCATCAATAAACAGTTTGAATGAGACAGAACTATTGATGAAATCCTCACCCAACTCCTTGACAAGTTTCTGTAAGTCTTGCCTTGCCTCGTTGTCCTCTTCAACCTCGTGAAGCATCAATGTGGCAAGAATGCGGGACTCCTGAGCCAAGGTCGCATCATAGATCTCTTCTACTTCATGGTGTGCGGCAAGATAGACAAAATAGGCTGATATTAACCACAGAATGACAATTGTGGATATCAGACTGATTAAGAGTCTTCTGCGTATCGATAGGTTAGTGGTCTGCTGCACGCTTACATCTCATTGATGAACTGATTTCTGGATAGTGTAACCGACACCGCGAATGGTCCTGATAAGATCCTTACCCAATTTCTTGCGTAAATGGTGTATATAGACCTCTACGGCATTGCTTTCCACGCCCTCATCCCAACCATACAACGTCTCCTCCAATACCTGCCGGGATAATATGCGCCCCTGGTGAGTCAGCAGTGACTCCAACACAGCAAATTCACTCGCACCCAGCATTATCTCTTCACCGGCCCTGGTGAGAGTGTGGGCTGCAGGGTCCAGTACCAGGTCACCATAAGTGATAACGGTGGCCGAACGGCCTTCACGGCGTCTGGTAATCGCGCGCAACCGGGCATTCACTTCCAGCAGGTCAAAGGGTTTCACAACATAGTCATCGGCCCCCAGATCGAGTCCCTCGACACGCTGTTCGACCGCATCACGGGCTGTCAGAACAAGCACGGGAAGATCCTTACCCTGCTTGCGTAATTTTTTTAATACATGCAGCCCGTCCTGTCTTGGCAGGCCCAGGTCAAGAATCAATGCATCCAGGTTCTCTGTTAATAAGGCTTGTTCCGCAGCCAAACCATCCATTACCCAGTCCACTGTGTGCCCGAGTTGTTTCAACCCCAGAGTCAAACCTTCGCCCAGATATTTGTCATCTTCCGCCAACAGGATTCGCATCTTCAGACTCTCATTTAAGTCAGTTACTTAAATATCATGGCAACTTTGAATTATTCACAGGTTCCATTTGGGAATTCTCAATAATTCAGTTGCTTTTGCGCACCTTGAAACCAGACCTCTCAAGTTAGCCATGATTCCTTAATGAAATCTTAAATTCCCAAAATCTCACAAGTTGATGGCATCCGCCATATGACCTGGTTTCGACTCCGCCACTGGCCATGATAATCCCTACCCACCTCAAACACTTCCGAAAGCTCTGACCAAATCGCTGAATAATTCCTCTAGCAGTCTACATTCAAGCTGATTTGGGACAAAATTAACAGACTATGCCTATGACGATTTTCATAAAAAAATCATTAGCATATTGTTTTATTCAGGGGTATGATCTGAATACGCTACGAAACAGACCCATAACCGCTTCCTCATTTGATTTTCTTCAGGTCGAGAATCGGCATCCTTCGGTTTCCAGGCTCAGGCAAGGTGGATGAAAAACCGTGCCATTTAGCGTTCACGGTCTGTCTGGCAGGTTTGCATGGGACCGTCAGACCCTGGACTTATGACTATTATTTGTTAGGAATGTAGATAGATGACTAAATTGTATGTTGGCAACCTTCCCTGGTCCGCCACAGAAGAGGATGTCCGGGAGCTTTTCTCAGGCATTGGCGAGGTGCAGTCGGCAAACCTTATTCTGGATCGAGAAACCCGTCGTTCAAGGGGGTTCGCCTTTGTGGAAATGAGCCAAGGTGATGCCGAAAAGGCTATTTCTCAGCTCAACGGCAAGGACTTTCAGGGCCGTGACTTGAGAATAAATGAAGCGATGGATAAGCCAAAACGAAGCTCTGGTGGTGGTGGCGGTCGCTGGTAACAGTCGGACTGCCGCGCTTGTGATGGTGGCCCGAGCACCACACTGAATTACCGACAGCGACAGGTCGGGAATACCCGGCCTGTCGTTGCAATAAGAAGAAACCAATGACCTGCACGATGTATTTGTGATTACAGGTAGGTTTTCCTGTTTGCCCTCTCCAAGTTATTTTTCGTCCAAAATCAAGAACTTCAGGCAGCTAATCGCCTACTCCGACAGGAGTGCCTCGATGCGCGATTCCAACGGTGGATGACTCGCAAACAACTTTTGCACTTTGCCGGCACTGATCGCGAATGCAGCCATCTCATCAGGCAGTGACTCCGGCTCATGGGCCTGCTGTAAACGCCTTAGGGCGGCTACCATCTTCCCCCTACCCGCAAGTTCAGCCCCTCCTCTATCGGCGCGAAACTCCCGCCAACGGGAAAACCACATGACTATGGTCATCGCCAGAATCCCGAGAACGAACTCGGCAATCATGGAAACGATGAAGAAGGCCGGACCATAGCCGCGTTCGGTCTTGAACACGATGCGATCAACCGTATGCCCTATGACCCGGGAGAGGAAAACAACGAATGTGTTGACCACCCCCTGTATCAATGACAGGGTAACCATATCTCCGTTCGCCACATGACTGACCTCATGAGCGAGCACGGCTTCAACCTCATCCCTGTTCATCTGCTGCAGCAAACCCGTGCTGACCGCGACCAAGGCACTGTTCTTGTTCCACCCTGTAGCGAACGCATTGGGGGAGGCGTGATCAAAAACCCCCACTTCCGGCATGCCGATATTGGCCTGTTGCGTCTGCCTTTCAACGGTATTGACCAACCATCTCTCCACCTCGTTTCCCGGTGCCTCGATTACCTTGACACCCATACTCCGTTTCGCCATCCATTTGGAGATAAAGAGCGATATCAGTGAACCTGAAAAACCGATAACGGCTGAATAGACCAGCAAAGCATTGAGGTTGAGATCGACCCCATTCTCCAGAAGCAGACCCTCTATACCGAGCAGTCTGAAGGTAATGCTGATCAGCATCAAGATTGCCAGATTCGTTCCCAGGAACAGCGCTATTCTCATCATCTTAGATTCACCAAGTCAGGTACCCAATTTTCTGTCAATATTGGAGCATTGATGAGCGATTTCAAGAGAAGTTCCCAAAACCATAAAAAAAAGGGCTGCGAAAGAGGCAGCCCTTAATTTGTATACCGATATCCATTGCTAGTTGGGTGGCCCCCCTCTGCGGTTGCCATTTCCATTTCCATTGCCATTGCCGAACACAGCATTAGGCTGACCGCGCTCATCACTCCTGCCACGAGACTCATCGTTGCCTAACGATCCCGCGTTCAACGGGCAGCCTCTCTCATTGTCATCCTCGAATTCATCCTTGAGCGCCTCGTAGTCGTCTTTGCTTCCAGGATATATCGCATTGAAGGTATCGATTATTGATTCCGGAGTATGCCCATAATTGACTTCTGTCGAGGCGGCATTCAGGAGTGCAGCCACGGTATGGCGACCCAATGCATAGAGCTTACCGCCGCCTTGGCTCAGGACGTCCAGCAGAGTCTGGTCAGGAAATGCGTCTTCGAAAACATCACCGAACAACGTATCGGGGCTGTACAGGTTCCAGGCGTCAAAGTGGTGACTTTGTTTCCAGTAACCAGGAGTGCAGCCATCGCCGCCGTCAACTTCCGCTTCACAGAGTGCTGAACAACCGTCGCCATTATCATTGTTGCCATCATCACACTGCTCACCCGGATCGAGGTTACCGTCACCACAGAATGGCTCTATTCCACATTCCGAGGAGCAACCGTCGCCGTCAACATTGTTTCCATCATCGCAAGCCTCACCGATATCCAAAACGCCGTCACCGCAATAGGCTTCGATCGTGCAGGATGCGGAACAACCATCACCGTTCATGTTGTTACCGTCATCACAGGCCTCGCCTTCATCCACGACGCCGTCTCCGCACATGGGCTCGACTTGGCAGCTTGAGGAACATCCATCTCCGTCGATAGTGTTGCCGTCATCACAGGCTTCACCTATATCCACATCCACGACTCCATCACCGCACATGGGCTCGATCTGGCATGAGGAGGAACAGCCGTCCCCATCGATGGTGTTGCCATCGTCACACTGCTCTCCCGCGAGGGGATCAGAAATTCCATCACCGCACCTTGCACCAAAGGCAGATCCACTTATTAGCAACAGTGTCGGAAAAAAAATCATCATTAGAAAATAAGATTGTTTTTTCATCGTGTTACTTACCTTATATGTAGATGGTCGCAATCAACTGTTTGTGACCACTTGATATCATGTCCTGGTAATAAATGCATAACCGTGACAGCTTGTATAGAATCTTTTGTTAACATTGTATTTTCGGGATCAGTAAAAAAAATCATGCCCCATTCCCAAGAATACACAATAACAAGGATTACTGATAAATGAACATAATGTAAACAGCTGGAGGGATATTGTTAGAAAAATTAACAATACTCACTATTTGCTAGACATAATTATTTATGTAAATCATAGAGTTGGCATCAATACCTTAAATAAAGCCTATATTCAATGGTGCGTATGGATGGATCGACAGCGACGAATTGCCAGGTTCCATTAGATTAAGGCTACATACCGCGAAACAAGCTGCAAACCAGATAGTATCCCCATCGGAGCGCTTTCATGGCGTAACGAGCCTTGTCGAACGAAGTGTTCGAATCAAAACCTGCCGCAACGCCAATTAAAAAGGGGGCCGCATGGCCCCCTTTTTAATTGGCGGAGAGGCAGGGATTCGAACCCTGGGAGGGCTACTAACCCTCAACGGTTTTCAAGACCGCCGCATTCAACCGCTCTGCCACCTCTCCGAAGCGGCGCTAGGATACACTAACTAACCTTGAAATATCCACTATTTACCACCAAATAATGTGTATTGATCTTTTCGCCAGGAGCGGTATCCTGTGCTGAACGAATCAAAACAATAACTGTCTCACCTGTCAGATTGATTTTAGGGAAGTAATCAGGAGATTAAGCCAAAATGAATCGTCTAGATATCAGCGCCGCCCGTTCCTCGGAGTCGGTACTATCAACTAATAAGTTGATAAAAAACACTTATATATTGCTCTCCATGACGCTGCTTTTCAGCGCTATCACGGCGACTGCATCTGTCTTTCTTGCCGTGCCTGGCTGGACCTACATGGCCTCTTTGATTGGCGCCATCGTGCTGATCTGGTTTGTATTGCCACGTACAGCCAATTCCTCTACCGGACTGGCAGTGATTTTCGGCATTACCGGTCTGATGGGATTCGGTCTAGGTCCAATTCTCAATATCTACCTGAGCATGGCGAACGGGCCACAGATCGTGGGAACCGCCATGGCCGGCACCGGTATCATATTCCTCGGCCTTTCAGGTTATGCCCTTACAAGCAAGCGTGATTTCAGCTTTATGGGCGGTTTTCTGATGGCGGGATTACTGGTCGTCTTTGTTGCCATACTCGCAGGCCTGTTCATCAATATGCCTGCGCTGCATCTGGCCATCTCAGCGGTCGTGATCATGCTGATGAGTGGCTTTATCCTCTATGACACAAGCCGCATGGTGCACGGCGGAGAGACCAATTACATCATGGCAACCATTGGCCTCTACCTGAATATATACAACCTGTTCGTCCATCTGCTTTCGCTGCTCGGAGCTCTCTCCGGGGAAGATTGATTGTACTAATTGGATGCAGAGAAGCCCCGGCAATGCCGGGGTTTTTTATGTCGAGGTTTGAAGGGGCGCAAGTACGATGGATTGGACAAAAATCATCTGGGCATTGTTGTTGGGTGCAATGATTCTCTTTCTCTGGCCCCGGGCCAAACATATGCTCAAGAACAGCCCCAAGGCGCAAGAGGGAGATTGGCAGGCGGTGCTGTTGCCGATAGCCTTTGTCATCGGTTTTGTCATTCTGCTCATCATGATGGTCTAGCCCGAACAGTTCAGTCCTGGCCCCATCATCACATCCCCGATTAAAACCTCGGATTAGCCTATCTTTTCTAAACCACCCATATAGCCGCGCAACGCTTCGGGAACAGTGATAGAACCGCCAGCCTGCTGATAGTTCTCCATCACGGCAACCAGCGTGCGGCCCACTGCCAACCCTGATCCGTTCAGGGTATGGACCAACTCCGGCTTGCCCGTCTCCGGATTACGCCAGCGTGCCTGCATACGGCGAGCCTGAAAATCGACGAAATTGGAACAGGAAGAGATCTCGCGGTATCGATTTTGCCCCGGTAGCCAGACCTCCAGATCGTAGGTCTTGGTGGCTGAAAACCCGATGTCTCCGGTACAAAGTGTCACAACCCGATAGGGGAGTTCAAGCTTCTGCAAGATTGCCTCGGCATGGCTTGTGAGCTCTTCCAGGGCCTGAAACGATTGACTGGCTGGAACCGCCTGGACCAATTCGACCTTCTCGAATTGATGCTGGCGAATCATGCCCCGGGTATCCTTACCGTATGAACCGGCCTCGGAGCGAAAACAGGGAGTATGCGCCACCCATTTGCGCGGCATATAATCGGCATCGATAATTTGATCCCGAATTAAATTGGTCACCGGCACTTCCGCAGTGGGTATCAGATAGTATTCAGACTCGCCGCAGAGCTTGAACAGATCCTCCTCAAACTTCGGCAGCTGGCCGGTACCGCGAAGACTGTCTGCATTCACCATATAGGGAACATAGGCCTCGGTATAGCCGTGTTCGGTCGTATGGGTATCAAGCATCAGCTGAATGAGCGCTCGATGCATTCTCGCCAGCGGTCCCGCCATGACGGCAAAGCGAGAGCCGGTCAACCTGGCAGCCGCTTCGAAATCGAGTAGTCCGTTGGCATCCCCGAGGTCGACATGATCCCTGGGTTCGAATTCAAATTCGCGCGGTTCCCCCCAACGCCTTTCTTCGCGGTTGTCCTCCTCATCCTTGCCATTCGGTATCGATTCATGGGGCAGATTGGGAATGCCGAGGGTGATCTCCGAGAGCGTCTCCTGAACCTGGTTGAGCGCCTCCTGAGAGGCCTGCAGCTGATCCCCGAGTTGCGCCACTTCAGCCAGCAGCGGCTCGATGTCCTCCCCTGCCGCTTTAGCCTTACCGATCGACTTGGAGCGACTGTTACGCTGTTTCTGCAACTCCTGCGACGCTACCTGCAACTGCTTGCGCTGTGCTTCCAGCGTGCTGATTTGTTCAACATCCAGCTGATAACCCCGGCGCGCCAATTGCAGGGCCACCTGTTCCAGGCTGTTTCTTAACAATCGCGGATCCAACATTGATTATTCACCCGTATTCATATGTGCGGGCCAACTCACTATGTGGCCCGGTTCAACCCATTGATTCAGATCTTGCAGCACTCTATCCACCTTCTCGGGCAGATCGAAGAACTCGACCACCAGCGGCAGATCCATGGATATGTCCAGCAAGGAGGACTCATGTACCTTGCCCGAACGCCCGAAACCGGCAATACCGCGAAACGCGGTAACCCCGCTGACCTGTTCATCCCGATGTAAAAAGTCGAGCAATTTTCGCAACTGATGATCACCTTCGGTCAAATAGACCCGCACCATGGTCACTTCAGTCAGATTCATAGCTGTCTCCCAACAACCAGGCCGAACCAACAAGCCATAACACAAGCGATGACACTCACCAGAATGTTCAATCCGGCCTTCAGCAACTCCGCTTGCTCAAGCAGGTTGAGCGTCTCGATAGAGAAGGTGGAAAAGGTGGTAAAGGCACCGAGAAAACCGATCAGCAGGGCACCCCGCATTTCCGGTGATACAGTCGTACGCTCGAGAAGCAGGACATAGAGAAACCCCATCACCAGCGACCCCAGAACGTTTACCACCAGCGTGCCATAGGGAAACCCGCGACCGAGCAGGCTGTATACGCCACTGGATACCCAAAAGCGAAACAACGCTCCGACTGCGCCTCCGGATGCAATGGCTATCAGCTGGTTCAATCTCTGGACCTTTTAGTACATGAAGGCGGGATTATAACCACAGTTACCTAGTGCCTGTTAACACTAATTTGAATGCCACTGTGATGCCGAACAGGAGTGAATCAGGAGTATTGCTGCGACAACCGAAATGCGTGTTGGGCAGCCCTGGATTATGATTGGATATCATGGCTGTTGATCAAAAATCCCAACGATAACCGCCGTAAAAGAAATAGTCGGTAAAATCGGTCACTTCCGTACCATCGTCTTCCTCGAACCAGTTAAGCCCCCCCTCCAGTTCGAATGTCATGTTCTTGCGGTAGCGGTAATCCATGCGGATAAAGGGGCTGATCGTTTTTCGTGAGCCATCGTTGTCGTCGTTCTTTCGATAGGAGAGATCGATGCGGGGATTGATTCGCCAGGCATTGGTTATAGGATAGCGGCTGCTGACACCCACTCTAAAGGTATCCGAGGTATTGGCATCCGAATAGCGCAGGCTGAAAATACCGATATCACCCTGTTTCAGCAGATCGTTTTTAATCACCTGAAAGGTGTAGAAGAACTCATTATCCGTCTCTTCGGTAGCCTGCACTCCTCCCGAGGCTGGCGTTTCGCCAGTCTTGCTGACCGTCACATCGCCACTCAGTTGCAGGGTTTTCGATAACGGATGATTTATGCCGAGGGAGAGCGAGGTAGACTCGGCGGTTCGATCCCTCGCCAACTCGTAGATCTCATCATCGGTGAAGAAGTTCTGCAGCTCTTCAATCGACTCGATCGGCAACGATGTATTGGGATCGACCTGGCCACTCAATGCATTGGATGTACTCAGAATCGGTGTATTCCGATAATCGAGATTCATATACACGCGGGTCTCATTCTCAAACCGCCAGTTACCCTGCAACATGAAAATACTCACCTCTTCGTGGAAGATATCGTAATCGAGCAGACTGAAAAGCGACTTGTTGGGATCGAAGTAGCGTACTTCACCGCCAATCGCCCTTCTGTCCACCAGATCATCGACGCGCTGTTCCACCATGAAGAGACTGAGATCCCAATTCTCGAAAATGCTTGAGATGTCGGCACTGAGGCCGGCGAACTGCTTATGGTCGTTCAAAAAGGTATCGCGCGACCGTTCAACCGGTAGGCCGGCAGTCGCCCGGAGTGTGATATCGGGGGTCAACTGATAGCCAAGCACTAGACCGTCAAAGCGGTTGAGGATGCCACTGGACCGCAACCGTTGGCGACCGAAACGGGCACTGGTGCGGCTATCGAGATGCTCCACATCGATATAGGCATCACTGAGGGTGGTGTCATTTCCGTCACCGTCGTCCAACAGGTCGAGGATGTAGCTGCCGGTGATCTTGAAACGCATATCGATATCCTCACTCCTGCGTCTCGAATTCAGATCGATGAATGTCTCAATCTCCGACCGGGTGACACTGTCCTCATCCTCGACAAACGGGCTGTCGATGCTATCCCTGCGGTAGTTCTGGGAGAGGCTGCCATAGGTATCCCATACCACCTTCGGTCCATCCTCACCCTCTTCTTCCTGCTGCTTTTTACGCAGTGACTCCTTTGGCCGCATCGGTGCGGTTTCCAGACCCAGCAGGCGTTGCCAGACACGTTCGGCATCCTCACCTTCCGGATACTTCTCCAAATAACGGCGATACTCGCCTTTTGCATGTGCAATCTGGTCGTTTCTTTCTCGTGACAGTCCCAGGAGTTCGAGCGCCTCCTTGGTGTAGATATTTTCCGGTTCCTCCAGCAGTGCTTCTAGCAGCCGTACCGCCTTGGCATAGTCCCCCGCCGTTATCGTGCGGCGTATCATCTCCATCATTTCAGTCAATCGGGGATCCACGTCCACCAGCTGAGGCTCTTCCATCAGTTGGTCACTGAAAATATGCTCAATCCCCCGGTCAAAAAAGGCTTGTCGCCGCTCCTGAATGTCCGCAGTGTCGATCCAGGCATCGGGATAAAAATTCTTCACAGCCTTCAGTTGCTCCTGGGCCTCAAGCTTGGTGCGAAAGAAGCCTAAGCGCAATCGATACAGGGTACGCTCCTCCACCTTAGACTTGGTGGTATAGAGCAACTGATTTTCACCGACCGCCACAGGTGCAATCTGGGTGAAATCGACAGGTTCCGAATGGGTGCTGAGATTGATTACATAGATGACCAAGGGCAGCGATTTGACACTGAGCGGTGCACGGGTTTCCGGTACCGGGACATCGATGGCCTTGGCAAGCGTACCCGCCATGCCCGAGACCCTTGGTGACTCCGGCAGGATAAACTGCATGACATAGAAGTCGCGTCCCTGCCGTATTCTCACATTGTTCACCGGTGCGGCAAACGATACCAGCAGCGTGGAAGTGCCGATGATATTGCCCTGAAATTCAACCTTCTCCAATGGGATCGCTGCGGTCGGACTCCAGGTCAGCTGATCGCTCTCAACCAGATCGGTCAGCTCGATATCGGCGGTCTGACCAAGCTTCAGCTGTACTCCGACTTCATTGCCGGACTCGTTGATCAGATGGGAGACATATCGAACGGGAATATTGAAATAGACCGAGATGATGTTGTCCTCACCTTCAGTCTGTAATTCGATACGATCAAGGACTCGGGTCGCTGCACCTGCCTGCCATGAACAAAGCAATACAAGCAACAACAGCCCGTGTTGGATCCATGATTGATAGTTATGCCGCACTCGTTTATTACCCGATTGATATGGATGAAGACCGCATAGATTTTTTCAGGCTGCACCGTAGGTTGCAACAGGTCAATAACCAACAGCAATCCCAAGACATGTTTAGAAACAGTGAAAAATTGTGGCCATTTACCTGATAATCTCCAAAGCGAGGAAGATTATCAGGTAAGGAAATCCCTATCACCACTCGCGATCACTAACCCTGTGGCAACCGCTCTGGCCACAGTTTCGATCATTACTGAGACCATTGTGGTCATCTTCGCCACGATCATAGTCACCTGCATGACAGCCAGCGCATGACCCTGCATAGGTCGGGTATGGCCAGGGCACTGACTCGTTGTTGCTGGTATGGCAGACATTACAGCCAAAGTTACCCCGATGATCCCCTGGATACCGACTGGATATATGACTGTAATTGGTCACCGGCAGCCAGCCGTTCGTGGTATGGCAGTTATCGCACTGTACAGTGGTCACGAAATGCCCTGTAGGCTTGCCTGTGGCAATGGTTCCGTTATGGCAGGAATCGCAGTTCCCGGTCACACCGGTGTGATCGAAGGTCACGGCGGTCCATGTGGTGGTGGAGGTATGACAGTTGTCGCACTGGGCCGTGGTCGGCACATGTCCGGGCGGCATGCCTGTGGCGAAATTACCGTTGTGGCAGTTGGAGCAGGTACCGGCCACACCGCTATGGCTGAATCTCACATTCAGCCAGTTGCTGGTGGACAAGTGGCAGACGTTGCACTCTTCCGTCGTCGGTATGTGGTTGGTCGGCTTGCCGGTGGCTAAAGTGCCATTGTGGCAATTTGAGCAGCCTGTGGTTATGCCACTGTGACTGAAGTTCACACTCCTCCAATCAGATGTTGAAGTGTGGCATACATCGCATTGAGCCGAGGTTGAAATATGTGTGGCATGTTTACCGGTCGCGGTAACACCGTTGTGGCAGGTGGAACAGGTGCCGGCCACGTTGCCATGGACGAAACGGACATTCAGCCAGTTGGATGTGGAGAGATGGCAATCATCGCACTGCGCGGTGGTCGGCACGTGTCCGGGATCCTTGCCGGTTGCGGTTATGCCGTCATGGCAGTTCGAACAGTTGCCTGCTGCATTGGTGTGATCGAACTGTACCGCCAGCCAGTTGGTCTGTGAGATATGGCAGGCATCGCATTCCGAGGTCGTCTGGACATGATTTACCGGTTTCCCGGTCGCAGTGGTGCCGTTGTGACAGCTGGAGCAGACACCGATCGCCACCGAATGGTCGAAGTTAACGGCGGTCCAGTTGTTCTGCGAGACATGGCAGATGTCGCACTCCGCGTTGGTGGCCACGTGACTGGCCGACTTGCCGGTGGCAATGGTGCCGTTGTGACAGCTCGAGCAGGGACCGGTAACCGTACTGTGATCGAAATTCACCGACAGCCAGGTCACGGTGGAGGTATGACAGCTGTCGCACTGCCCGTTGGTATTCACATGGGCCGCGTGTTTACCGGTAGCGGTGTTGCCGTTGTGACAACTCGAGCAGGTACCGACAACACCCACGTGATCGAAGGTACCGGTGGCCCAGGTCACGGTGGTATGGCAATCCTCACACGGCCTAGTGGTCGGGATATGGGTCGCCGGTTTGCCGATGGCATCCACATTGTTGTGACAGCTTTCGCATCCCGCAACGATGCCGGTATGGTCGAACCGCACGTTCAACCAAGTGGTATTGGAGATATGGCAATTATCACACGCGGCGTCGGTCGGGACATGATCGACCGGCTTGCCGGTGGCGGTATTGCCATCGTGACAGCTGGCACAGGTACCCGTTACCACGGAGTGATCGAAATTGATCTGCAGCCAGTTGTTGGTGGAGGTATGACAGGCCTCGCAGGAGGCTGTCGTGGCTACATGGGAGGCATGCTTGCCGGTCGCCTGTACCCCGTCATGGCATGAAGAGCAGCTCCCGGTTACGCCTTCATGGTTGAAGCTGCTGATCTGCCAACTGTTGGTGTTGTGGCAGGTGTCGCACGGTGCATTGGTCAGCACATGGGATGGGCTCTTGCCGGTTGCGATATCACCGTTGTGGCACACCTCGCAGGGATCGACCACCGCCGCGTGACTGAAGCCGGCCATGGTCCAGTCATTGGTGGTATGGCAGACATCACAGGCCGAGGTGGTAGGGATGTGGGCCGCATGTTTGCCGGTGGCGGTATTGCCGTCATGGCAAGACTCACAGGGATCGGTAACCCCGCTATGATCGAAAGTCGTGACCGTCCAGCCATTCGTGGTATGACATACGTCGCATTGGGAATTGGTATCGATATGGGTCGCATGCTTGCCGGTGGCCTGGATACCGTTGTGACAGCTGGAGCATACCCCCGCGGTGGGTACCGAACTGTGATCGAAGGTCACCCGCAACCATGAGGTGGTCGAAGTATGGCAGACATCGCACTCTTCAGTGGTCGTGAGATGGCTGGGATGTTTGCCGGTGGCGGTTGTCCCGTCATGACAGGTGGAACAGGCGCCCGCAGTGTTGACGCCACTGTGATCAAAACTGGTATCGGTCCAGACCAGGGTGGAGAGATGACAGGTGTCGCATTGGGCTGTGGTCTCGATATGCTGGGCATGTTTACCCGTGGCCAGTGTGCCGTCATGGCAGTCCGAACACCTTCCGCTCACCTGGAAATTGTCGTGATTGAAACTGATCTGTGTCCAGTTGATAGTCGACGTATGACAGCTGTCGCACTGGGCATCGGTGAGGATATGCTGCGCCGGTTTGCCCGTGGCGGTGGTACCGTCATGACAGCTTGAGCAGGCGCCGGCCACATTGGCATGATCGAATCTGCCGGTACTCCAGGTCACCGTGTTATGACAGTTTTCGCAAGGTTCAGTGGTCGGAATATGGGTGTCGGGTTTACCGATCGCATCCACGTTGTTGTGGCAGCTCTCGCATCCGCTGGTGATGCCGCTGTGGTCGAACCTGACACTGGTCCAGGTCTCATTCGAGATATGGCAGTTGTCACAAGCAGCCGTTGTCTCGACGTGATCAGGCGATTTGCCTGTGGCGGTAACGCCGTCATGACAGCTTTCGCAGGTTCCGGTGACGATCGAATGGTCGAAATTGATTTCCGCCCAACTGGTTGTCGACGTATGACAGCCCTCGCAAGCCGCGGTGGTGGCCACATGGGCATCGTGTTTGCCGGTGGCGAGCACGCCGTCATGACAGGACTGGCAGCTGCCGCTAACACCTTCGTGGTTGAAGTTGTTGATCGCCCAGCCGCTGGTGTTGTGGCAATTGTCGCAGGATGCGTTGGTGGGAATATGATTGCCATGCTTGCCGGTGGCGATATTGCCGTTATGGCAGGATTCACAACTCCCCGAGACACCCTCATGGGTAAAGTTGGCGAGGGTCCAGTCATTGGTGGAATGACAGGCCTCACAGGAGGATGTGGTGGGGATATGACTGCCGTGCTTGCCGGTTGCGATCACACCGTCATGGCAGGACTCACAGCCGCTGGGAATACCGCTATGATCAAAGTTGGATACATTCCATGCGGTAATGACATGGCAGGTATCGCACTCCCCGTTGGTCTGCAGATGGTTGGCATGTTTGCCGGTGGCCTGAATACCGTTATGGCAGGTTGAACAGCGACCGGCCACATCCGCCGGGTGATTGAAAGTCACGATATTCCAGGCATTGGTCGAGCCGTGACAAGTATCGCACTGATCAGTGGTCTGAATATGGGCGGCGTGCTTGCCGGTGGCGGTTGTCCCATCGTGACAGGTCGAACAGAGACCCGCAGTCTCCACACCTGAGTGATCGAAACTGGTATTGGCCCAGTCGTTTGTGGAGTTATGGCAGGTATCGCACTGCTCGGTTGTCTGGATATGGGTGGCGTGCTTGCCGGTGGCCCGAACACCGTCATGACAGGTTGAACAGAGACCGGCAGTTTCGAAACTGTCATGGCTAAAACGGATAACATTCCAGTTGGCCGTCGTTGCATGGCAGACATCGCACGATTCAGTGGTGACGATATGGGTGGCGTGTTTACCGGGTGCCTGCACTCCATCATGACAGGTTGCACAGGTTCCAGGTACCACCTCGCTATGATCGAAACCGACCCGATCCCAAGATTCAGTCGAGGTATGGCAGCGGTCGCATTCCGCTGTGGTCTGAATATGTTCAGCATGCTTACCCGGTTGCGTGATTCCATCATGACAGGTTGAGCATCGTCCAAACGCCTCTTCTCCATGGATAAAATTGACGACCAACCAGGAATTGGTAGAGGTATGACAGAGCTCACAGGGTGCGGTGGTCGTCAGATGGCCGATATTCTTACCGGTGGCACTGACCCCGTTGTGGCAGCTTTCACAATTGTCGCTGATGCCGGCGTGGGAGAAATTGGCAACCTGCCAGCCATTGGTGCTATGGCACAAGTCACAGGGCTCGAAGGTGACGATATGGGAAGCGGATTTACCGGTAGCACTGACTCCGTTGTGGCAGGTCTCACAGGTGCCGCTGACCACATTGGAGTGGTCAAAAAAGACCAGCAGCCAGCTTTGGGTGATATGACAGGTATCGCACGAATCGTTAGTGGCGATATGGCTGGCATGCTTGCCCGCAGCGATATCGCCGTTGTGGCAGCTTTCACAGGTACCGGTGACCTGGGTGTGGTCCACGTGACTGACCCTCGCCCAACTGAAGGTTGAGTGGCAGAATTCGCAGGTGTTGCCAGAAAGGATATGATCACTGCCCTTGCCCTGAGCGGCACTGCCATTGTGGCAGGCAAAACAGTCACCGGAAATGCTACCGTGATCAAAACGGGCCACATGCCAACCTACCGTGGTATGGCAGTCATCGCACTGGTCATCACTGCGAATGTGATCCATAGACTTGCCTGCGGCATCGGTATCGTTGTGACAGCCACTACACAACACTGGGGTTCCTGCGAACTGTCCTTTATCGTGGCACTGGTCACACTCCACATTGCGATGCTCACCGGTGAGCGGGAATCCTGTGGAGAAATGATCGTAATCAGAGGATACCGCTGACGCATAACTGCTGAACAGCCCTCCGCATATCACAGCCAGCAGAAGCATCAACCAAGTAAGTTGAGTCAATCCATTATCGGACGCTGCCTTACCGTTCTGAGTCATATTCATCATTTGTCTATTCCGATGACAGTCAACGTATGACCGGATCTTCAAATGTCTCTGTGCTATGGCAACGATCGCAGTGACGCCCAAAGCCGCCGCGATGTATATCATCTCCCCGGTGACAGCCGTAGCAGTGGTTAGCGGATTGTTTATGTTCTGTCAGGTCCTTTCGATGGCACTTATCACAGTAGATTTCACTGTGCTTGCCCTCGAGCGGAAAGTCGGTTTGGGTATCATGATCGAAGGTCCACAATAACCAGGCATTGGGATTGTGGCAGTCGCCGCACTTCTCACCCATGCGGCCCTCGTGGGGCTCGTCGGCTTCGTGACAGGCGAGGCAGGCAGAGTCGGTTTGTTGGAATTCGGCGTTCAGATGGCAGGATTCACAAGTGGTAACACTGTGAATTCCGATCAGGGGAAAACGGGTAATGTCGTGCTCGAAAAAGAGCTTTACATTCCACCCCTGTTCATTGTGGCAATAACCGCAATCTTCACCCAATTCATTCTTATGCACATCGAGCGCCCGATGACAGGTAATGCAATCCGCCTCTTTGAGGTCGTCCATCGCCACTGTGCGATGGCAGGCGGTGCAAACCAGATCCTGATGTTTGCCCTTGAGTGAAAATTCGGTGTCATTTCCATGATCGAACTTTACCTTGGTCCAACTCTCAGCGTTATGGCAATCCTGGCATTTCTCACCATTTCGGCCTTTATGTACATCATCTTTTTCATGGCATGAAAAACAGCTTTTGGCAGGCTTTTTCTCAAACGGGCCCTGTTTGTGGCAGGTATCGCAAGGGACATCCTTATGCCGCCCCTCCAGTGGGAATTCGGTATCGGATGTATGGTTGAAGACCAGTTCATTCCATCCTTCTGTGCTATGGCACTTGGCGCACACCCTGCCATAACGCCCATTGTGCGCATCATTGATCAGATGGCAGCCAACACACTCCTTTGGCGTGTTTTTATAATGGTCCTCGGCATGACACAAAGTACAGTCCAACTCTCTGTGCTTACCGTTTAGCGGGTACTCCGTATCGAGGTCATGATCGAAGGTCTGCTTGCGCCAGCTCTGTTCGTTATGGCAAGTATCACACTCCTCACCAAGCTTCCCGTGGTGGACATCATCGGATTTGTGACAATCGAAACATAGTGAAGGGGCTTGGCTGTGTTTCTTGTACTCTTGTGTATGACAAAGTTGACACGCCAAGGTTGTATGGGCTCCCTTGAGTCTGAAATCGGTTTGGCTGTGATCGAACGACTCGCTATCCAGGTTGACTATATCCCGATCCCTGCCCTTGTGTTCCGTATGACAGCGTTTACAGTTTTTAGCCTCTACCGGATCAAGCCTGCCGTGATACCCCATACCCTCTTCGATGTCCTTGGCGACGTCGCTATGATCATGACATGAGAGACAACGTTCCACCTGATCGGCCTTTTTCAAAGTCTCATGGCAGCTTTCACACTTTTCCTCAAACTCAGCATGCCCGGAAATCACCGGACCAGGCATCAGAATAAGATCCAGCTTCCCAGCCATGACAGGAGAAATAGAGCAAAGCATGAGTAGACACAGACAAAAGGCATAGCAACCATTTCGTATCATCACGAACTTAAAATAGTTGCATGTTAATCAATAAGCATGGACAGCATAGACATGCACAAAACCGGTTATCACCATCATGATGAACAACGGCATATGAAGCAGATGCCAAATAGCGAAGAGCCTCTCGTAGAAATGTAGCTCGAGAATTTGCCTAAGTATACTGCGATGTGTAAGCAACATGCGACGAATGCGCAGCTGTTTACGCCTCACCTTGGCCCTGTCCCAGTTCTTTCGATGGCCAGCTGCCAATAGTTTTTTATTCAAGTCGCGCATCACTATCGGGTAGATCCTGGCAGACATGAGCCGCATCTTGAACCAATGTTTGGCGCTGGCGATCGGTCCTTTGGGCGCTTCCATGACCAGTTTCTCATACTGCTTCATGGTCTCTTTTGCCCTGGGCTGAAGCTCGAACAAAGGACCGAGTTTCTTCTTTAGCTCTGCCGAATCCGCATGCAGGGAGGCGAACGTGGCCTTTCTACCATACAAACCGTAGTGGATTCGGGTATAGAAATAACGACCGAACAAGCCGCTAATGGCAACGAACAACATGCTGTAAAGCGCCACCTGGCCATTGAGCGATCCGATGTGGAAGCTTGAATGCATCATGATCAATACCGGCCCCAGGACGCCAAATACCATATGCAGCCGAAACCAAAACTTGACTGTCAGCCATTTGTTCATGTAGTGAAGCCGCTTGCGCATGGGATAGAGCAACAGCAACAGCATCAGGCTGCCACCGACAATCCCGAACCAATATCCCCAACCCGACTCCGCCGTCCATACCGCTTCTGTATGGTTTAACCACCCCATATAGAGCAAGAGCATGGAGAACAGTGTAAAACCCAGAGTTGTGATGAGGCCGGCACGTTGCTGCCATGCGGAGAGAATCCTATCTATGACTGTCTCATTAACACTGGCCTGAATTGCGGCTGTATTCATCTAAGTCACCTATAACTTGGTATAAAATCAATCATTTATTAACATTTATTATTGAGTGTATCTTATGATCAGCCTCAATTTAGTACATGTTGCTATCTTATATTGGGACATTTTTCCCATCTATGAAGGGCTTCACAAAAACACACTCTGGCAACATTTACGTTTTCGGCAGAGAGACCGAAATGATGAATAAGGGTGTAAAATTCAGATACTCTGAGCCGATGAAATGTGAACTACAACACTCTCTAAAATATTGAGTACAGACAGCAAGATGCAGTACTCCCTAGAACTATACATGATATATGCAATACCCATACTATTGGTATGGTTAATCTATGTCATCTATACCAAACGTAAAAGCAAACGGAACCTCGCACTGAAGACCGAGGAGTTCGAGGCCGGTTTGACGGAACCCGCCTCACTCCATCCGTTAATCGACCCTGGGAAGTGCATGGGCTGCGGCACCTGCGTCAAGGCATGTCCGGAGCAGGCGAACCATCCTGTACTTGGCCTGATTGACAACAAAGCGGAACTGATCGCACCCACCAACTGTATCGGCCACGGCGCCTGTAAGACAGCCTGTCCGTTCGATGCAATTACCCTGGTATTCGGTACCGAAAAGCGCGGTGTGGACATCCCACTCCTGAAACCCAACTTCGAGACAAGTATGCCCGGTATCTATATTGCCGGAGAATTGGGTGGCATGGGGCTGATCAGGAACGCCATCGAGCAGGGGTATAAAGCACTGGACTACATTGCCGAAGGCCTCAAAAATGGGGCAGCCGCATCGCCTCCGCTGGATGTCCTCATCGTCGGTGCCGGACCGGCTGGATTTTGTGCCACCCTCAGAGCCATGGAGAAAAAAATAAAATACAAGACCGTTGAACAGGAGTCCCTGGGAGGAACCGTGTTTCAATTCCCCAGGGGGAAATTAGTGATGACCGCTCCTGTGAAAATGCCAATGGTCGGTGATGTGAAATTCACCGAAACTACCAAAGAGAAACTGCTGGAATTCTGGCAGAAAGTAGAGAAAAAAACCGGTGTAAAAATCAGTTACCACGAGCGGGTGGAGAAGATCCTGCCTGATGACAAGGGAGGATATGAGGTCAAAACCAACAAAGACGTCTATCATACCCGTACGGTGCTACTCACCATCGGCAGACGCGGCACACCCAGAAAACTCGGTGTGCCGGGAGAGGATTTGAGTAAGATCACCTATCGGCTGATCGATCCGGAACAATACAGGAATCAGCATGTTTTGGTCGTCGGCGGCGGCGATAGCGCCTTGGAAGCAGCCCATAGCATTGCCGATGAACCGGGAACCACGGTAACGCTCTCTTACCGGAGTGGCGCCTTCAGCCGGGCCAAAAAGAAAAACAGGGCGAAAGTGGACGCCGCTGTGGATACGGGAAGAATCAATCTACTGCTCAGCTCCAATGTGGTTGAATTCACACCTGAGGAGGTTACCATCGACAAAGGGGGAGATAAGATTGTAATTCCTAATGACGCAGCCATCATATGTGCCGGCGGCATCCTACCAACGGGCTTTCTAAAAGAGACAGGAATCGATGTGGAAACCAAACATGGCACAGCCTAAAAGAGATGGAAACCTCACCCTACCCCGCTCTACAGCAGCATCTCTGCTGATCTTCCTACTCCTTTTTCCACTGCTGCTCCACGCCTCCACCCATGAAGAAGCGGAAGCGGCGATACGCGTGCGCAACTTCACCAAGGCGGCGGAAATCTATCAGAACCTGGCCCAACAAGGTGATCAGGATGCACAATTCGCCCTTGGCGGGCTCTATCGTGCGGGACGCGGTGTCAAAAAGGATCCGGCCAAGGCCTATCACTGGTTTCTGCAGGCAGCCAAACAGGAACATATAGAGGCGCAATACATAACCGGGACCATGTATGAACACGGCTGGGGTGTTAAAGCCGATCTCGTAACAGCCACTGACTGGTACCAACGGGCTGCCTTCCAGGGACACAAACTGGCACAAAAGAAACTCGATCTCCTGGGTACTACCTCTCCCACGGATGGCTTGGATGATAAACAGATATCGGAACTCTTCAATCGGGCAGCTGCCGCGGGTAAGACACAGACCATCAAACGTATGCTCGCCAGCGGCGTCTCCCCTGACACTCGGGATGAGTTCAGCCGCAGCGCACTCCATGAGGCAGCAATCAACAATCGCCAGGAAATTGCCGCAATGTTGCTTGCCGCCGGCGCCAATCCGAATACAAGTGACAGCCTGGGTGATGCGCCCCTCCATTCAGCTGCCGGTCTGGGCCATGCCTCCATCGTACGCAGCCTGATTAAGGCAGGCGCCAAACTTGAAACCCATGATGCCAACAACAACACACCGTTACTGGTCGCAACCAACAGAAAACAGGCAGAAACAGTCGAGGCCCTGATCAGCGGCGGCGCGAAGGTGAATGCGAAAAACCGCAACAAGCAGACCCCACTGGACCTGGCCGAGCTGCGTAAATATCACGTCATCGCCAAAAAGTTGAGGACAGCGGGCGGCATAGCCACCCAGACCAAGAACCGAAGGAGCGAATTCCCCGATCTGGCCAAGGTAAGCCAATCGGTCATGCCATCCAGAAACAAGGCCAACGAAGAGAGGAATCCCTTTGCCGGCTGGAGCACTCTGCACTTGGCGGCATGGCGGGGACAGATGCCACTGATCGAGGCCCTGTTGAAAGAGGGGTCCGACATTAACGGTTTCGATCCGGAGGGGCTCACACCCTTGAGCCGCAGTGTCTGGCAGGGCCACAAAGATGTCGTAACCCTGTTACTGGGGAAAGGAGCCGATCCCAACCTTGCTTCCGCAGCAAGCCCTACTCCGCTACTGCTCGCCAGTAGAGAAAACAATCTGGAGTTGGCACGGCAACTGATCGAGTACAACGCTGATGTCAATGTTGTCGGTGATAATGGCGTAACACCACTGCATATGGCGGTGGAGCACAAAAACCCAACGCTCGTCAAACTTTTGCTGGCGCAAGGCGCGGATGCCAGCAGAGCCACCGGTGAGGGTATCACTCCTTTGATTCTGGCGGTTGCGAAACAACAGCCTGAAATCGTCAAGATGTTGCTGAAAAAGGGTGTAGCCGTCGATCAGGCTGATGAGAAAGACCGCACACCGCTCTATCATGCCATCGATGCCGGCGATAAAGACATCTTCTACCAGCTGCTGCGATCAGGCGCTAAGATCGATCTTTATGCTAAAGACGGGCTTACACCGATGATGCGTGCCGCATCCCTCGGTCATGCAGAGTTGGTCAACGAACTGATGCAGAATGAACAGCATGTAGACCGTGAAAGTGATAACGGCAATACTGCCTTGATGTTGGCGTCCAGAAACGGATCCATATACACCGTCGACATTCTGCTGCGCCATGGCCCTGATCTCAACCATCACAACCATGCGGGTAATACAGCACTGATGCTGGCGGCGGAACAAGGCAACATGGAAGTCGTAAAGCGGCTGCTGGAAGTCAAGGCCGATGCCCATCATCTCAACCTGCGCCGTGAAAACGCACACGATATTGCGCGCAGCAATGGCCACGATAAGGTGGCCGACTATATCGATAAAAACAAAGGCAGTGGCGGCCTGCTTGATTTTATGCGTTAGTATCCTCTGCAGTTAAAGTTGATAGCTTCACTATCTCAATAATGGGCGCGACAAATATCGATGGTATCGATAACAACCGTCCGACAAAGAGAAACTCTATGGGGTAACCGATGCAGATCCCAAACAGTAAAAAGATCGTTTGTATTACAGGTAGTGTATGGACCGGTAGTCGCAGTGCACCGCGTCGTTTATTGGTGAAAGAGGGATTTGTTCGGCCGACCTGGTTCACCACGAGCCGGCGCATTACGGACGCCAACTATCGTCGTACATCACTTTCAAGGTTTCATCTGGCTAACGTCAGTAAAAAGGTGCTCTTTTACACAAAATTCGGCGGCAGCATCGTTGGCATCATGCAGGAGGACTTCGATGCAGCCATGGAGGCTTCCAAACAGGGTGTACTCATCGTCGGTCCTCCGGAAATTGCCGCCCAGGTTGCGGAAAAGATCCGAGAAGCCGTGATTTTCTCGCTTAAAGACAAACAGATGGAGGTATCTACATCCCTCGATCAGGCTATTCATTCGGGTCAATTACACCGAATCGATGTCAACGTACTGGAGCCAGGAGCCTGGACCGAAGTCTATCGCTCGATAATGGAGACCATGGGTCTTAAACTACCACAGTGGATGGATTAACGTATACATCGATTGATGTAATAGCCGCTTCAGATAATTATTGACGCAATTGACTTCATTTAGCTTGTTGCTTACTAAATGCCTTCTTCTTTATGAAGTATTTCATACTGCCGTGGCGGCTGTCCTTTCTGGCCTTCCGGATAAGCATATCCAGTGCAATGTCATGTTCCGTCACATTTGACAGCTCCCTAAATAAGGGATCATTACACTCCTTTTGAGTATATCGCTCCATCATTCAAGACTCCTCGATAGCGTATTACGTTTTGCGCTTTTGGTAAAAAGATGACAGGCCTGTGGTTTATATTGTTAGGGGAAACCAGTTTTAAGGTATGCATCAAACTGGCTCAAGCCTGAGCAAATGATCGATTTACACACGATCACATTTGAACTGTATACTATAATTGTTTCTGATGATGCGATACCAATCACGTAATAACTACTGTTACCTGAATATCAGTACCAGGTATGAAGCCTCTCTTCTCAATAAGCGCGTGCTGACAGGGCCGGCCTGAATCACCGGGTACTTATTTGCAGCTGAGCTTGGCCCGTAACAGATTCTCGCGGTGATGTGTCAAAACACCTGAATCACCCTACGACAAGCGCTATACGACTCATTCTATGAGTCAACTCATATAACTGAATTTTTTGGATCAAAGGACTGGAATTCTTGTAGGGTTATCGGCAGTAATGGCAATGAACTGTGCTCCATGCACATGTTATTGTCTTGATCAAGCTAAAACCGCAAAAAAATCACAACGTGAGAGATCGGAGATTCTTGCTAAAGATATGGCTGTTGCGGCTGGGCAAAAACGCCTTCAAATGCAGAAAGTATTGAATAACTATGGTATTGATATTGCGTTATATGAACAGCACTCTAACAACATGCTTTAGTACATATTTTATCGTGTTGTATATCCTAGATAATAGGCTTAAGTGTATTTAATTTACACTGAAACATACAGAGCGGTTAATTGGGGGCATATGATGGCACGCGTAAAAATCGTTAAACCGGATAGGGTTGATGATCCAATCATCCAGGAGATCTTCAGCTGGGTTACCGATATGGAAGGCGCGGTACCCAATCATTTTTATGTTGAGATGAATTTTCCGGAGTATTTGAAGGCCAAGCTTGGTTCAACCAAAGTACTATGGCAATTAGGTGAATTGACTTTGCCGGAAATCCAGCATATCGGTATTCTGGTTTCCAAGGCCAATGGCTGCCCCTATTGTACAGCGGCTTTCTGTACTATCCTGAATTACGGTTTGAAAACAGAAGAAGGCTATGTCAAAGCCTTGGCTGAAGAGGGCCTTGATATGGTGGAGGATAGCCGCCTGAGAGCCATACTTGACGTCGCACTCAAGGCCAACAACGACCCGAAGTCTGTATCCGACGATGACCTGGATGGCCTGCGTGATATCGGATTAAGTGACAAAGGCATTGTGCAGTTGATTCATTTGGTGAGTGATTTCTCTTCCTACAACCGGTTGAATCTGGCGCTTCAGACAGATTATGACTATCGGGATATGTGGCGTACGATCGCATTCGGCTGGGACCCGGAATCTGGTGAGCCGGCTGGCGACAATACCCGTGGCATCTCAAAAAATACATGAAGATGATAAATATAACAGTCGATTGTTTATGTCCGGACTGGTGATTTGACGGATAGTTTTTGCACGGTAATGCCACTCTCCATTTGATATCTCCCAAAAAGATTTAACACTTACTATGCAATGAAAGGACGATAACTATACAGTGCTGCCCCCTGACATCGGCGCCAATATTTTTTCTGTACCCGGACTTACGCCTGGACTCGATCATACCCAATACCGAGAATTAAAGTGAAATCAGGATTTTCAGGTATCTTCGCAAATCGGCTTGCAAAGAACTACGATCAAGTAGCTCATGCAGACTAACAGAGTCTGCTTCATCCAGCAGCGCCTGACTCTTGAAACGTTCTCCCTGAATCGATCTTTGCAATTCTCTTCTGCGCTGGCTTGTACTGCCACGCACTCACTATTACTACGCATGAACCAGCTGATGTCGTGCAGTCGTTTGCGCCATTCTGTCAGCAATTCTGAAACCGTTTCGCGCTCAGCACGGGTAATAGTATCCTGAGAAAGATAGCGTTGGACTAGCACAGGCAGCGAGAAGAGACGCTCCCACCGTGCGATCACCTCCTGCTCGCTCCATTCGACTGCGCATTGGGTGTCGACATGGAGTATGACGTGGTAGTGATTTGACATCACGGCATAGGCGCAGATATCGATGGCGAATACATCTGACAGCTGTTTCATGCGATCGACGATCCATTGGCGCCGATGCTCATAGCTTTTGCCGGTATGTGAGTCTACACCGCAGAGGTAGGCCCGGCGCACGCAGCGGGAAACGCAGTGATAATAGGGGGTTTCTTCAAGTAAAACAAGGGCTTTCCTTGGCTTGGGCATCGTATCACTCCTTGATAGCTGATGTGGTTAGAAATTGCCAGATTTCATGGATTTTGGCAAATTTTGGATGGATGTCCGTTTTAGCCGTTGGCGAAAAGCCGAGTGGGTTTATAGGCTGCAGGGCGCGGATCTCATCGAGGCACGGATCATTTAAGTCAGGATCCATTACGATGCCGGATATATGTCAGCGAACCGTTCCTTCATCGTTTTAGCCTTGAACTCGGGGAGGCGTTCATATATGTCCAGATAACTGGCAAAACGGTCGTAAACCCTCAATATCCTACGACCGCTAGTTTAGGCGAAACTACGATGGCAATTTTGCGCTCTACAGTTAGTCACTGACCGATTCACTCGATACGCTGGTAAGGATGGCCTTTACCCCAAATACAGTTGTATCTTACCACATATTTATCCAAAGGAATCATGCGTTCTACATCAATTACCTGATCGACACCTTTCGTTATCTCAATTTTTACTTCTGCGTTCGCCTCTTCCGGTTGTTTGCTTATGCGATAGTCAAAGTAGTAATTCAGTTTGATAAAGCCACCCGAGGTAATTGCCAGATTATTGATTTCGTTTACCTCCCAGGTGCTCACGCATTTTGAGCTTTTACACGACGCATAATCAAACACATCAATTCGACTGATTGGAAGATTTTCTTTATCTATGGACATTCTTAACTCAATAGCATTAATAATTAATTTATTGCTCTGCCTGTTGGCAAGACCAACCGTGATAAAAGGATTGCTGTACGCACCCAAATGAGTGAAATCGATATCAGCCTCAAGCATCGAATTTTTTGCAATGATCACTTGCTGCGAGATGGAATAAGAAGCCTCGACAATCTCCTTCTCTCTGGGTATCCAATCAATTTCAGCGGTGCATGGAATCTTGGAATCAATATCGGTGCAAGACTCCGCCAATAAAGAAAGCACTGCGATAACTAATACATTTTGCAACTTCATTGCACAGAACCATCCCGCCGATCAGCATCAGTTGTGTCTATTGTCCCATCTCCGTCGTCATCGTTGTCGATATTGTCCAAAATCCCATCGCCATCGGTATCGACGTTATGCGCGTCTAATTGATTAATTGCTCCTGCGGACAAGTAGCCATGATTAAGCCTATTTCCACTTAGCGCGTCGGCACCAGGCCAATCATCACCTCGCGCCACATCCAATCCGACAAAGTCAATTATCGTATGAGCCCAGCTATTACTGTTTACATACCCATTACCTTCTTGCAATTGTTGGGTTGCACTTGGGTATCTAATATTTAGGGAAGCTTCCGTTGTTGCGTAGTTTTGTACAGCTGCAATTATATCTTCTATTATTTGGGTATCAGACCGTGGTGGAGCATTAGTGTTTGGACTGCACAAGCTGCTGGTTGCGGAAAAGTCGGGGCTCCAAAAAGATGTAAACTGACCTGGATTATAAAACTCCCGGGTAGCTTGATAATCAGCATTATTAAATGGCTGTGCAATCAGCCGACCACCAATGTTTTGAGCACCTATCACAAAGCCCAAGGTTCCATTGCCCAGGTCTCGTAGAGTCATACTGTAGCTTCCAATGTTGTACGATCTCCCGGCAAAGTCTATGGGATTGTCTGGAACAAGGACCAAATATTTGTGCCGACCTACGAAAACACCATCTAAATCACGGTCAAACATAAAGACATCTAGTCCATATGGATCAATATATTTAACTGGATTCGATAAAGCATAAGCGTAAGCATTAAATCAGGCACCCACTCCCAAATATATAACCATTTGCACATCCAACACATCTGATTGAAATGGTTGCTAGATCTAGTCTCCCACACTTAAGTCTTGCGGCCTTTTTGTGAATAAACGGTTTGATGATTTTTAGTAATAGTTAATTAATGGCAATGTCCCAGCAGTGATTCCGGAATGCGTGTTCGCAAGAAGGGCTTTTTAGAGTGGATATCCAATTAATTCGTTATAGGCATTTTCATATTCTATTCACAGTGGGCGTGACATGGAGGGATTGTATTGAATATTTTACTATATGTGCAGATTTGAACCCTTTACAAACTCTCTATCGGGTTGGCTTCAATATGTGTACCGGGAGTGGTATTTCCTTTGGATCACGTTCTGAAGACGAACATGTTTCCGCTTTATCTGCCAGTAATCTGTGCATGGCATAGCGAAAATCGCTTCCTGCATAGTAGTATCTATTGATCTCGCCAAGTATTTCATTTGTGCGGGTATCCATTACATATTCCCTCTCCCCTCGCACATCAATATATTTCATGATACCTGTTGTTTCTATTTCAAACCGTTTACGAGTTATGTATTGATAGCGGCTTAGTGGTGATTTCCCATTCCATACACTATCAATTGCAATATCTCCATTCTGCCCAATTCTTTTTGTTACATATTTCTTTTTCGAATTATGTGAATAATCGACATATTCCAAAAACGAGTAGCCGTAGTCCGTTAAATATCGCTTATCAAAAACATTGCTATAAAAACCATTCGCATTTACCTTCATATATATATGTAAACCACCGTATTCCCTACACATTGATGGTATTACAATCAATGTAGTGGCAACCGGCTCCCAAAACACAGCTACAAAAAATGTGATTGAAACTGTTGTCAAAACAGCAGTTTTTCTATTTATCTTTTTATTGTTCCCGTACTGATACAGAACAACGAGCAGTAAAGTGACACATATCAATCCCGCAAAGATGATTGCAGCTATATAGATATATATATACCCGGCGGCGTCCATCCAAGTACTCTATCACCAGTTCTGATCGTTGATAAATTCAGCGACATAATCGATTTGGGAATCGATGTCTTCGAAATCTCCAAACCCCGGACATAATACGCATCCCTCTAAACTGTATTGTACGCCTTCAGCCCCCTTTTCTTCACTGTTCATCGAATAGATCACTCTTAGTTGCATATTATTTTCCGATTCTTCCCATAGTCGCCTAATTTCTTGTAACGTATGTTCTATTGCCAAGTTACGAGCCATTTCAAAACGTCTGAATTCTCCTGACTCTTCATCAGATGGTGGTGCATCCTTCTCCCAGTATGCATGGGTTGATTTATCCACATTTCCAAATATATCCATCCTTTCACCACTGAAAGGACTTCCAAAAATATCAATCAGACCGTCCACCTGACCTGAATATAAATCATATCCTTCTACTTGTTCATTCCATATGCTAGTCATGGCTAATCCATGTGGCACTGTACCTTCTTCTACAACCTCCCTGGTACCAAAACTATCGATTTCTCTCTCCAATATGTAATACCCACCTCTTGTGGCATCATCTACCCAATTCGAGTGAGCATAAAAATCTGCTAGGGTATGAGTGTTTGCACCGAAATTTTCAACAATATCCATAATATTGGGGTTTTGACGAATTGGCTCGTTTCCCGGAGGAGCACATACATCTACCCTTACTTCACCAGATATATTCCCATACTCTTGTCGTCTACTATTAATTGTAGCTAGTGCATCTGAAAACCATCCTGCATCGCCATCATTCAAAGGCCCATCTGTCGGATTATCGAAATGGTTCTGAAACAAATACTGATGTTCACTATCCATAATTAGGTCAGTACGAATATTCGCATACATAAATAGGTTAATCGTATGCTGAGAAAAAGCTACCTGACCACCGTGTTCAGCGGCATACTCCTGATTAAATCGATCAAAGGCAATCTGTAGAATCGCCTCATGAACCGGATCTCCGCCCGTTGAAGCAGCCACCTTGAATAGCCCTAACGGATCAATTTTGTCCATTGGCCTGTTACCCACATAGACGTAGCGGTTCATGCCGTCCAAGTTACCCAAGGGATCAGGCTCCAGGTAACGACCGCTGTCCGGGTCGTAGCGGCGCAGGTAGTTGTCATAGAGCCCTGATTCGGCGTCTTCATATTGTCCGGGGCGGCGCAGATTGAAGCTGGTCCTTTGGGTTTTGATCACTGCACGACCGAATGGGTCATATTCAGCCTGCCACTTGAGTTGACTCTTTTCGTCAGTGACACTATGGGGTGCACCAAGGTGATCACTCTGGATGCTGTAGGCAACGCCGTCCTCGAGCATGGCGTAGGGTGTTCGCCCGATATAGAGGTACTGACGGATGATGTCACCATCCTCATCGGCTTCGGCGCTGAGACGCTGTTGCAGGTCGTAGAGGTAGTAGGTGATCTCGGGCGATCGCGTCGGGTCATCGGGATAGACGGTCTTGCGGATGCGCTCGCCCTTGTGGTTATAGCGGTATGCAGCGACAAGCCGCTCTCCCCGGTAGAACCTGACCGGCTGCCCGGCGACGTTGTATTCCCAGCGCCGTTGACCCAGCGACGTCACGCGACCCAGGCGATCTTTTTTAGCCTCATTGGATAATGTGCTTGCCGAGGCCCGGGCACTCACTTGCTTCAGCGAACCCGATGGCTGGTTCAGACGATTGCCCAGCGCGTCGTATCGATACTGCTTTTTCCCGGTGGACGTGTCAGCTTGGCGCAGACGACCGGCGGCATCGTAGACATAGCGGTTGTGCTGTTGATCCTTTTCGATCAGGATCAGTTCACCGGCGACATTATAGGCCAGTTTGTATTTACCTAACCGGGTGTGCGCCTGACGGATGAGACGTCCGCTCTTGTCATAGGCCTTCTCTGTCCTGCCACCGTCGGCATGGGTATAGCCGGTGATGCGGCCGAAGGGTTCGTAGGTGACACCTTCTAGCAAGGGCTGGTCACTGAGCCAATCCGATTGTATCACTGCGCTAAGTCTTCCCTGGTTGCCCTGATAGCGATAGCTCAACCGTTCGCCACCCGGTAATTGCCGGGTGATGAGCTTGCCGGTCTTGGGGTCATAGGCATAAGACGTGATAAACCGGTGTCCGTCTATCTCACGGCTATGGCTTTCCAGTCGTCCTTCGTTGTCGTAGCTATAGCGCTGTCTACTGTCAGGACCCTCCACCTCGGCCAGCAGGCCCGCTTGGTAGCGAAGACGGGTTATCCCGTCAGGACTCTCCAACCGTATCAATCGATCTGTTGCGTCATACTCATAGTTTGTAGTATTGCCGGCGGCATCCCGTTTTTCCATGAGATTGCCGGCCTGATCGTATCGATAATAGGTCAGGCCGCTGTCCGGATTTTGCCAGGCGATTCGGTTGCCGAAGTCATCATGCATCATCACATCAATACGCTTGAGGCTGTCCTGAGTGAGGGTGATGCGACCGTTGGCCAGTCTCGCTTTGCGTAGCTCGCCGCCGTCCGCATCTGTTATCGCTTTCAGGGCACCGGTTTTGGTGCGCATGAAATAGCTGCCCTTACCACCACCATTGGTGTTCAGGGTCTTTTTCCCATTTTCATCATAACCGACCATCCGTTGAATCCCTTCGGGGGTGACAACGCCGCGCAACCGCTGATTGGCGTCGCGCAGGTAGATCGCCGCCCGAAGCACATCGCCTTGCGAACCCTCCACGGAATAGGCAAGTAGCCTGTCCTCGGTATCGATCAACTTCCGCACGCTATTGCCCTCTGCGTCGCGCAGGCTGATTGCCCGACCGGCGGTGTCGTAATCGAAGTTCAATGCCTCCCCATCGGGCTCTGTCACACTGACCAGCTGGCCTACGACATCGTACGTATAGCTGACAGTTCTTTGACCCTGACGGATCTGTTGCGGTTTGCCCCATCTGCTGTATCGAATCGTCAGTGGTGTTTGGTTGCTGTTTTGGATTTTAATTGGACGGCCATAGTCGTCATAGGCAAGCACCTTTTGTGTTGTTTCATCCGCTAAGGCAATAGTGCTGAGTCGCAGCTTGCTGTCGTAACTGAGCTGGATCTGATCGGTGACACCTTCACGCGGGCCATCGATCTTGATGAGATTGCCGGCGGCGTTGTATTCAAGTTGGGTGGTACGTCGGATGGGAGTAAAACGGCCATCCGTTTCGGGACGGTATCCACTCTCGGTGATCTCGATGGGCTGACCTTGGGGGTTGTAGCGATTCGTCAGACGGTGTTCACCCTGGGGATTGATGCTGGGACGGATCACCGCACTGGGTTTCAGGGCAGTGTTGTCCGCATATTCATAGCGTGCAACCTCACGCACTGTGCCATCGGCACTCTGTTGACCCACCTTTTGAGTGCGCCCCTGCGCATCGTAAGTGTAGTGTTTGGAGATGCCATCCTTAGTAGCAACCTCGATCAGTTGCAGCTGCTCGTTGTAGCGATAGCTCACATCGCCCCGGCCGCAGCTGGAACAGCCGGGACCCTGGATGGCGGTAACCAGGGCTACGCCGTTTCTGATCTTGGTGGTGTAGGTGCTGACCTTGCCCTGGCTGTCGGTGACTTTTGTTTCACCGGGTGTGCTGAAGTCGAGGCTGACCTGGCCTACCTGGTCGGCATGGGTGGAGAGGACCGCCCGGTCCTTGTCGTCATATTCCCAGGTGGCATAACGGATGCCCCGCTCATCGGTGATGCCGGTGAGGTTGTGGCTGTCATGCGGGTCTTCATAATGATAGATCCGCGTCGTGCCCTCATGCCGGGTGACCTGTTGCAGGTTGCCGACGTCGTCGTAGTGGTAGCGGGTTTCTTTTCCGCTGGGGTCGTAGAGGGCCTTGAGGCGCCCGTTGGGGTAGTGATCGAGACTCAGCTCCCGCCCTTGTGGATCGCGCACCAGGAACAGTTTCCTCTGAGGGTTATAGAAGAGGCGCAGGGTCTGGCCGGTGGCCAGGACGATCCGTTGCAGTTGACCTTGGGGGTTGAACTGGAGTTGTCGCCCGTCGCGCCAGTGCCAGGTGAGCTGGACCTCATTGATCCGCAGCCAGCCGTCGCTGATGCGGGGGGCGACAAATTGGTCGGGGGTGTCGCTGGGTTGGAAGTGGATTACCCGGCCGTCACTCTGGTGCAGACGGTAGCCGTCGCCATCTGGTTTGAGACTCAGGTCGTAGCTGTGGCTCCAGCCGTGACCCAGGGGACCGCTATAGTCGCTGTGGCTGTTGTAGTGCCGCTTGAAGAGCAGGCCCAGGGTGCCGGGCAGCGGGGTCAGGTCGACTTCCTGCTGGTATTTGTTGCCGGTGACCACATGGATCGGGTTGCCGGTGTGGCTGCTGGCAATGCCGGCATTCTGCGCGGTGGGGCTGTCTGTTAATCCGGGCGCATCGTCCGGATCGCAAGGTGGCGGCCCCTGGTCATCACCGTCGCTGATGGAGGGCAGGTCGTCGCCATCGCTGTTGTTACCATTGCCGCTATCGCCCGTGTCGGTGTCACCGCTGTCATGATCACCCGTGCCGCTATCACCCACTCCGGTAGCTTGCTCGTCTCCATCGGTCGGCGTATCCGTATCGTTGTCATCGCCGCCCTGTCCCTCGTCGTCATCACCCGGGGTGGCGCTGCCGCTCTGCGGATCGTCCTCGGTTGATGGTGGTGTACCACCACCAGGCGGCATCATGTGGACATTGTTGTCGTCCCGCCAGGCATCCGACTGCATGCGGACCGTCGCCACCGAGGTGATCGGCAGTCGGCGGGCGTTGTAGTAGTGGATGTGCGCCGGATCGACCAGGCGCATCACCGCCGGGATCACCCGGTCCATCAGCGGCACCTTGAGTTGGTAGCCGTAGGTGACCTTGACCTTCAGCAGGTTAGCGTCCTGGATATTGACGCCGCTGCGCCCCACGTTACGGTCGCGCCAACGCAGGTGGCTGTTGGGTATGCCGAAGTGAACGTCACCCGTGCGGGGATCAATGATCTCGCGGCCAAATTCGTCAAAGGCCTCGATGGTGGGGTTGATGATCTCGATCTCGGTAAAGCGGCTGTCCTGCACATCCAGGCTGGCACGGGTGATCGCCGACAGCGCTTTCTCGGCGCTGCCGTCGCCACCGAACAGGGGCGCCAGGCGCAGGCCCAGTTCCCGGCGCATGGCATCACTCTGGGCATGGTTGACCGCACCCTTGCGCGCTGCCTCGAAGGTGGCGTAGTTGATGGTGGTTTTTGCGTCGAATAGCAGCGCCGACTGCAGGCCTCCCAGCCCCATCAGCAACAGTGCCGGCAGCGAGACCAGCAGCTCGGTCATCGCCGCGCCATGGTGCCTTTTGATTAGACGGTTCAAGTTCCCTTTGAATTTCATCCTGCGCTCCTTAACTACATTTCCCTGTTCCGTCTTTTATTCAGCTCAATAACGGATCAGCCCTTTCGCCGGCGAAGGAATATCACTGATCGGCTTATAGATTATTCCCCGCAGTTTTTTGAGCTTGGTTTCTATCGCCAGCCGTTCATTGCTTGATTCCTCAGCCAAATTCTGCGCCCTCTGTAATGACTGATGCGCTTTCATCAAATAGGCTTCCGCCAGATTGTGATGTGGTTTCGGTTGCCTCGGATCACGCTGTAGTGATGATTCATAGGCATGAATCGCGGCCTCGATATTGGCCTGATGGAGCCGTGAGTTTCCGAGCCTGAACCAGGCATAGAAATCATTGGGGGCAATCTCTGTAATTGCATGATAGTGTTGCTCCGCTTCAACCCACCTGCCCTGCTCATAGGCGCTGTCGGCAATCTCCAGATTTGTAAATGCCTTCTGCTTGGGAGCAGTTCCGTTGCATGCTGCAAGCGTAATAACCACTAATGCACATAGAATTTGAATCACTGCTTTGTTTAACACAATGGCCCTCTTAAACTGTCACTGATTACCAATAAAAATCGTCATTTTCGGAAATACCCTGTTTACTGATCACTCCCTGGTTCAGTTCCAGCGTGTAGTAGGCGCCACGTGCCGATGCAGTACGAAAGGGCTTGACACCCTCCTGACACTTCACCACCTTACCCTTCTTGTCCATAAATACCAGATCCAGTGGATAACACATCCAAAATGTATGTACTGATGCGCAGCACGTAAGCAATAAACCATCAGAATCGTCAAGGCGCTTTTTCCCTAATAGACCACGCAGGCGAGTCAAATAGCTATCTGCCACCCATGCCTCGAGTGCAGGAGACCCTTTATCGGGATCGTCTTCAGTAGCATGTCTTTTGAGCCTGATACGTTTCATGTTCCCTACTCTTGCTCAGTCACCTGTTCGTCTTCACCATCTTCTTCTGTTTGTGTATTGATCTCCATAGCGCCATAGCCATCTCCGGCATAAGCATGCAGTGTTGCGCGGTAGCCGCCACAGGATGTATTCGTTCTTACGATGACTGCCTTGGTTCCGTGATATTCCTCGGTTTCCGTTTCATAGAGTATCGGATCGCCGGAACCGCTCACCAGCTCCTCCGGATGATCTACAACACCATTGCCATTGAAGTCGTCATAGAGGTAAAACACATGTTGGTTACTGAGTATTGGATTGGATGTGGAGTTGGAAGGTGATAGATAAAGTTCCAACTTCATCTCACCAATCGGTCTATCATTTGGATCACTGACAGTAACCACCATGACATTGTCTTGGTAATCGTCAGGGTAGAAGATGCATTGACCTTGAGTATCGAGCAATTCGGTTACAGTCCAGGTAAAGGATGAAGGCGCGATTGAGACATTTGTACCTGGTGAGAATTGATCATTACTGTTGTTACATGCCGAGAATAAAAGACTCAACAAACAAACCGATAGCCCACTGACCAATCGTTTAGTGTATGTGGCATCAATAATTTTTAATATAGACTTCATTTAAGCTTCCTAACCCGGCCAGTTAAAGGCCCATACCAATGGTTTGAATACAGGCCATGTCAACACACCCTTTTGAATCGCGCTGCTAAGGATGACAAAGATGATGATCAAAAAGGTGTTGGGAAAAATAAACATAACCAGCGGGCCTAGTAACTTGACCGGCGCCTCCATGGCCAGTTTTTCCGCTTTCTGGAATCGGGTCGACCTCAATTGATCGGCCTGTACTTTGAGTACAGGCCCGAGACTCGAACCTGACTTTTCAGCCTGGATAATACTACTGACGACGTTTCTTATGCTTTCAGTGTCCACACGATCGCCCAAGTCGCGCAGTGAATCCGCCCTTGGTTTTCCTGCTCGAATATCCCTGAGAACGCGACTGAATTCTTGCCTGAGAGGACCGTCTGATGCCTTATTGATGGCCTGTTGCAGTCCACCGGTAAAATTGGTTCCCGATTCTACGGCCAGAATGATGATATCGAGATAGAACGGCAACTCTCTAAATATGCTTTTATTACGTTCCTCTGTTGCTTCACGTAACCATAATTCCGGATAGAAGAAACCACCTACCAGGCCGAGCGCCATCATATACCATGCATTGGACCCGATCATACTCAGCAACACATAGACGAAGAGTGAAAACACTACAGCCGCAATCACTTTACCCGCAAAGAACTGGTCAGGACTCAACATATAGTCGATCCCTGCTTTCCTTAGCCTTAATAATGTGACAATGCGATAGTTTTGGGTTATCAGCGGCCCGAAATAGTGTACGAATGCACTGACAAGCGGCCATGTCAGTCGAAATCCCAATGGTGGGCGGTCCAGATAAGATCTGTCCTGATCCGGAACCACGGCAAACACCCGATATGTGTTCCAGATTATCAGGCTAACCACCCCACCGAACATTGCGCTGACGATTATAAATTCCATTTTTAAATATCTATATTGACTATTTTTCGAATCATTAACCCGCCAATAATCTCAAGGATTATGATGACGGCTAAAAAGATCCAACCAAGCAGATTGGTGAATATTGGTGCGATATTTTCACGATCGACAAAATAGAGTGCGCCGATAATGAAAAACGGCAACAAACCGACCACCCAGCCCTGCAAGATTCCCTGAGATGTGAGCGCCTTGATCTTGCCCTCCATCTCCATCTTCCACCTCAGGCTATCCGACAATCGGCGGAATATTTCCGATAGGTTACCACCCACATCGTTTGCAATTTGCGTTGCTGTGACCACCAAATCCAATTCTTCGGTCTGCACTCGCTCAGCAAGATTATCCATCGCTTCGGATAGGCTCATACCGAGTCTCTGCTCCCTTAGAACCAGGGAAAATTCCTGACTTATAGGTCCCTTGGTCTCATTCACCATGGTTTCCACAGCTGAAAGGAAAGTCTGGCCGGCACTCATACCACTGGCAATCTGCGTCAATGCATCTGGTAGTGCATGAATAAGTTTCTCCTTGCGCTTGGCCTCCATCCGCATGAGCAATAATTTCGGCATTACCAGCAATACAAGGACCGTCAGCACGATATAGAAAAATGATCCAGTGAATAAGTAAATGGTAACTGGCAGTGCCAGCAATGACGCCACGTTCAGCAAAAACATCTTTTTTGCATCTACAAACAGAAACAGGTTCTCAAGTTTGCTCTCAGTTTGCTCTGTAAATACCGATTGATAGCGCTCATAGCCATGCACACTGAATCCCAACAGTACCCAGATTGCGGCGCTGATAGCTACAAATACGAGTGCAAGAATAAAATTGATATCCATCAATGGAACTCGTCTTTTTTCTTTCCGAAGATTGATAAATCAACCGGAACGCCAATTGATTTTAATGACTCATAGAAGGAGGGCACGAAACCAGAGGCAACAAACTCTCCCCACACTTTTCCCTGTTCGTTGAATCCACGCTGCCTGAATTTGAAGATATCCTGCAGCTGTATCGTATTACCCTCAATACCGGTAACCTCCGTAATTTTGGTAATTTTCCTGGAACCACAGGCATATCGTGTCTGCTGAACAATAATGTTGACCGCAGAAGCTATCTGTTCACGTATCGCCGTGACCGGCAGATCCATACCTGCCATCAACACCATTACTTCAAGCCTTGAAAGTGCATCCCTCGGGCTGTTTGCATGCGCCGTAGTGAGTGAACCATCATGGCCCGTATTCATTGCCTGCAGCATGTCAAGGGCCTCGCCTCCCCGGCATTCACCAACGATAATACGATCAGGACGCATACGTAGCGTGTTCTTCACCAATTCACGAATGGTGACAGCGCCACGCCCCTCTATATTTGCCGGCTTTGCCTCCAGCGATACCAGATTAGGTTGGTAGAGTTTAAGCTCGGCAGCGTCTTCCACGGTGACTATGCGCTCACCATCCGGGATGAAGCTTGACAACACATTCAGCAAGGTGGTCTTACCCGAACCGGTACCACCTGATACAATGACATTCTTGCGCTGCTCGACACAAACCCTGAGAAAATCGACCATTTCCTGATTGATCGATCCATAATCTATGATGTCGTTGAATGTCAATCGATGTTTAGCGAATTTTCTGATTGTCAGGCTAGGTCCCTTTATGGCCAATGGCGGGATGATGGCGTTGACGCGAGAACCGTCCTTTAAACGGGCATCAACCATTGGACTTCCTTCATCAATGCGTCTGCCCAACGGGGTTATAATACGCTCTATGACCGACATGACGGCTTGGTCACTACTGAAGTTTTCACCACTACTGATCAATTGACCAGCACGCTCTACAAAAACTTCTTGGTGATTGTTGACCATGATTTCCGTAATTGAATCGTCCTCTAGAAAACGCTCAAGCGGTCCAAGACCAACAGCCTCGTTGATCACGCTACTACGAAGCTTCGTGAAGTTGATATCTGCAGGGAGATCTGATGTGATGCGGCCAATGATTTGATCTATCAGCGTTTCTGCCTCGATCCTTAACTGTTCATCAGACATGCTGTGCACGTCTTTGCGACGGAGATCCATCTCAGATATCAGCTGTTCGTGGATTATTCTTGTCCAGTAGAGAATAACCTTTCCTTGTTCATCGATCAGGCTATTGACAGGGTTAGCTTCTTGTACCGGTTCTTTTGTTCCCCGACTTGCGTCTGGACTCTCTTCAACAGAGTGTTGCGATATTGCAGAACTTGCCTTACTTGGGTCAAACTCTACTCTCAGGATGACATCACCGATTGTAATCTCGTCATTGTCTGTCAAAGGACCATAGTTGATAACACGCTCTCTGTTGACCCAGGTTCCCGTGATACTTCCCAAGTCCTCAATATGTATCTGGTTGTTTTGTGAAAATAGTGTTGCATGTCTTTTCGCAATATGTCTATGCTTGAATACCAGATCGCTATGACGTGCGCTGCCGATTACACACCTGTCTCCCTTTACAGTGTAGCGAGTCCGACGCTTGCGGCCTTGTTGGTAATGAATATCAAACATTTCGACTAATCCAGGATGCTGAACTCAAGCTCTTTCTTTAGTTGATTAACAGCATTGTTTCTAACCCCCATCAGATTTTTTGCCCTTTGATCATAGGTATCGTCAATTTCAACAACCTCAGGTGTGAGAAAGACCACCATTTCTGACATTTCATGCTGAATATCATTACTCTTGAAAAGGCCGCCAAGTACAGGTAAATCACCCAGTCCTGGAACCTTACTGGTGCCTCTGCCCTGTTTTGCTTTTAACAATCCCGATATAACGATTGTCTGACCGGAATGAACATTGACTATGGTCTCCGTTTCATTCTTTAAAATACCCGGCACATCCAACACAGTTGTAGACGTGTCGATCTCACTGACTTCTGCTTTTATGGTTGTATATATCTGCTTTTCATTGTTTACCCGCGGTGAAATATCCAGCTTAATTCCATACTGCTTGAATTCCACGCTGGTTCCACCATTTGTACCGATCACGGGTATAGGATACTCACCACCAGATATAAATTTTGCCGTACCACCATTGACGCAGCTGAGAACAGGTTCGGACAATACGACAGCATCACCATCTGACGCCAGCAGGTTGATGCGGGATGTCAACGCTGTCGCTATACCGAAGTAAGACACGAAGGGCTTCACATTGAGAGGTAGTGGTGTGCCATCAATTGCTGAGGTTGGCGATCTGAATAGGGAATTCGTTACAAAATCGCCGACTGTCGCGAAGGTTGGTCCATCTAAATCCGTCGACCAGTCTATGCCAAGCTTGGAGAGCGCACTTTTTCTGAACTCAACCATCTTGACACTGATCCTTATCATACTATCCATTCGAACACGCTTTTCAGGATCCTGCTCTGTTACCCGAATATTGTACTGACTATAACTTCCATTCTTATTCCACAGTCGCAAGGAGGTACTTCCTGCCTTCTCGCCAATGACCAGTAATTCATCCGTACTAAGAATCTCTAGCTTGATTATACCTGCCTGTCCAATCGCAACACGGTCAACAGATACTTTACCGAGAATCCTGACCTCACCAATAAACAGATCGATATTCTTTGCATAGACACTGGCTGTCATCATCACCATATATAAGGTGATGACTGTTTTTAAGACTTTACTAATCACTTGTTGATTGTCCTCAAAAAGGGCATATTCCGTAGAAAAATCAATCTCATATACCACCAATAATGTACTCAATTCCTTTTTCTTTTCGGACAATCCGTTTCCTGATTTTAGGTTTTGGATTCGGCTTGTTTAACAAGCGTGCAACTGTCATTGGATCATCGCTAATCAATTTTTCGTCTTGCGGTGAACGCAACAGCGCCGTAATCTTTCCAATACTTTTAGCAAGCGTAATTTTTTCTGCCACTTCCGGCGTCACTTCAACTGTAATAATTCGAAATGAATCATCTGACTGTCTTCCGGTTTTATCTATATGGGTATAGGGACCAGTAGCAATCACATGCAGATTTTGAATTATCGGAATGACCCTGTCCTTGTAGTCGAGTAACAGATCAATTTTGTCATTCGGCTGGAGAAAACCCGATATCGAATTGATTTTGTCGACTGTGAAGGCAAGCGCCCGCTTACCGGGCTTTAGTTTACCGGAAAAGGTTGGTATCAATCCGCCTTCAAGATGAGCCCACAGAAGTGGTCGCCCCTTTGTGATATCAAAACTGACTCTTTGTCCTGTTGCAGTACCGAATGTTGACTCAGTAACTGCATTTTTATGCGCATACTTTGCGGGAATTTTACGTACAGAAAAGTCACGCAATGTAACGACTGTTCCTCTTTGTATATTTCTGTTCGGTACTACAAGAGCAACCATCTCCTCGGTCTTTTCCAGCTGGCTTTTGTAGTAGTTGACCTTTTTTTCTATAAAATCCTTTGTCAGATATACCCCGCCCACACCAAGTGCCAATGACATAATCAACATTATTACATTCTTGTTGATAATACTGACTTTCTTTCGTTGACCAGAGGAATCTTTGGCATGCATCATATCCATAGTTGTTTACTCGATCATTTAGGGTAATGAATAGAGCAGAGACCTGTTTCGGTCATAGTCTCTGATCGAATCCATAAACAGCCCCATCACTGACTGACTATCATCAATTACCGGTGCAAATAAGAGCATAACCAGTATGAATGTCACTAAGGCATACTCCAGGGCGATGTGACCTGATTGTCTGCTTAGCGTGCTTTTTTGATCAGCTTTTTTCATTCATCTCTACCAGGTTGGCGATGATTATGGTCTTACCATCATCTGCTTCAGTTACTGCAATATCACAATGCCATTTATCTCTCCTGAAATAGAGTATCGCTGTTTTTGCCTTTTCGCTTCCTCTAGCGTAGCGCCAACCATCTGCATGCATGTTGTCACGATAATAGTCTCTATTTACATGCACGGAATAGTCATTGAAAAGCACCAGCGTATATGCAACTCTTCCCTTGTCGATCGATTCCGTATTTGAGAGAAGCTGGGTACCCTGGATGCGAGGAAAGTCACTTGACCACTGGCTCGGCTTTGTTGCATGAGAAATATCACTGACTGATATATAACCCTCAGTAGATCCCCGGTTTGATTTTCGCGCCTGCACGACAACGCTTTTATCTGTTTCCATCTTACTTAATACATGCCATTCTCCGACATGTTTTTCCAAATAGGCAGGCATGTTGTTCTGGTGTCTTGACATGTCTGACCAACGTTGTTTGTAGAATGCTAACACTTCCGTCACCGAAGACTCTGTAGAAAACTGCTTCATCTGCATTGGCATTCCGTTTTGAACAACCTCACCCACGTATATCACTGATGCAACTGGCGGATCTGCAACATCGTGAATGTCATAAGCAAAGCAAGTACTGCTAAATGCTAAAGAACACATTGCATAACGCCAGATATCGTTGAAATGTTTTACATTAAATGCCACTTTAGTCTTCCGCATAGCGATCCATCGGAAACACATGTGGGTTAATATAACCAAACCCCCCATTGCTATCAGAACGAAGGCCTTGAATATCCGCAAAGAAGGGTACAGTGGTTGCCACACCAGCCAGCGCATCACCTACCGATTCCAGAGCTCCGGCCGGGACGAATGACCGTGACCGTCTTGCGGCTTGCGCAGGGTCTCTGGCGTCCCAACTATCCGCATAGATTGTGTTTGAACGGGTAATACATGCTGCTATGGATTCAGATTCCTGTCCATTACAGTCAACACCTGATGTCAAAATTGTATTACCAGCGACTTCAATCGATACCCGGCCAGTATATAAACCATTCTCCTCGATATCCCACTGACCACCTGTAATACTGGCAAGCGTATCGCCAATTTCATTGATCCCTGCTGAAAGCGTGCCCGCTATACTCTCGGGACGTTGGTTGCTGACTGCTGCATCAAAACCTCTGCCAAGCACCACAAGACGATTTTCCTCATCATCTTCCTCATAGCCAAAACCGCTCCAAAACGGGTTCTCAAACCCCTCATCGGTAAGTGCCTCACGATCTGTTCGTATCTGTAGATCAGGACGAGCAAAAAACCGGTTATTGACTTCTGTCTCCAATTGCTCGATATCTTTGTAATGCGGCCCTGCAATCGTTTGCTCCCAAGCCAGATAGCGACTTGACTGAGCAGTCGTATGATTAATATCTGCGATCTTGCCCATCAGCGGGATACCTGTCAGCAGAGGTACTGTAACTGTTGCGATTAAGATTGATTCAACAGTGGCATTTCCCTTCTGTTTCAATAATCGGCACTGTTTGATGGCTATCATTAGTGTATCCTTTTGTTGATCAACTCGCCTAAACCAAAGCCGAATTGGTAATCACAAGAATGATGTGATTGCACTTTCCGCTGCCTCTTCAACAGCGTCCTCCAGTGCTTGCTGCAGTTGATTAGTCACCTGGTCGACAATCTCATCTTCAAACTGATCAACATACGCTTCTCCCTGTTGCTGAGCATACTGCTCAAGCATCTGTTCATACTGTCCGACCTGTGTTTGCGCCGCCGTACTGACACCTTGTGAAATACCTTGCTGCAGGTCGTTTGCCACCAAATCTGTACTGTAATGCATATTTTGCAGTTGTGTGAGCTGTGAATCCACATTAACCAGCTGGTTCTCTAGCTCTTCGCGTCTTTCCTCATCCGTTGTGCTGCTTAATTGCGTTTGCAGTGACTCTTCAAGGTCTAGTAATCGCTGCAATTCTTCCTCTCTTTCTCCAATGTAATGCTGTACGCCCGCAGCAACACCGGATGCACCATCCGATAAGAGTGAAGGATCTCTCAATGCCCATGCCATGTATCGATTGGACGAAGGCGTCTCAGTCAATCTCACTTCCCAATATGGGCTGAACAGACTGGCAATTTCATATCTACCCCTTCTTCTTGACGGCAGGTAGTCATCAGGCGGATGAAAAAATAGTTCGCTACTGGAAATTGCCGCCAAACCTTCGCCGGCCATCTGGTCTTGCGTTCCGAACATTCCCTCACCTATGCCATTTCTCAGTTCTTCATTTGGCACAGAATCCGACCCTAGGCCGTCTATTTTCGATGCTGTTCGCACATGATTTTGCGGCAGTTCGACCTCGATACGCAAAGTCAGTCGGGGATCGCGGTTTTCACGACTTAAATCCTGCAAGTCATAATAGGCCCTGATACCTTCATACTCTGCATCAAGTTCTTCCTTTTCCATATTGGCAAGCCTTTCTGCCCATCTGTTTTCTTGCATATAGCGGGGACAACCATCGTTAAAGAAATACCATCCCCACCAACTGCTGCTCTGGTATTGGCTATCGTCACATTCAAAATCACCATTGACATAACGAGAGCCCCACCCCAATGGAATTTCATCATGATCCCAGCCACATCCACGATGGTCACAATCCCATACCTCTATGTGAAAGGAGAGTGTATCCTTACCTTTCCATTCCCATTCTAAATTACTTGCTGAACTGTTATTCTGAAATATATAACTGCTTGACGTTGACTCCTCGGATATAAAATTTGTCCTCCCCTCTTTTTTAACCCAAACGCGTACAATACCAAGATCCAGTCTATTTGGTGCGCCAGGCAACATGTCACCAGTTCGAAGATTCCTGGAGCTGGTAAATTCATCCTTTGAGCGATTTACGACGTTTGCCTTGCGTAAAAGTCCATCGTTATCTTCATATCTCTCAGTAAAACTGTTCCAATTCACTCCATTCTGTCCCATACCGATAACCGCATAAGCCGTATCGACGTTGTAACGATCATCATTTCTCTCGACAACCTCTCTCACAATACCGGGTGTTGCAGCGAAACTTGCCAAAAATATTGCATGTTGCGACTGACTCAAAACACCATTGACAGTGTCAATAACAGGTATGAAGGCCTCAGCAATATTTACCATTACACCGTCAATCATCTCTGTTATCGATTCTGCCGCCTGGGTATAGGGTCTGATGATAGGAAACCAGGTACCGATGTAATCTATATTGCGGGCAACGATATATGCGTATTGAGTCCATGAGGTGAGACTCACCATCTGTCCAATTGAGACCTGGTTGGCAACCATCGCCCTGTTTGTATAAGCCTGATAGTTGAGTGCTCGCGCCTGCCAAATAAGACCACTGTAAGCGGCGGCATCAGCTGTATTTACAAGGCGGGATTTTTCTGATGCGGTTTGGCCTGTGTTGAATAATACCAAACCAAGCAGAATGGTGGACATAAGAAAAGCAATTCCCAGCGGCAATGCTTGACCGGTTTCCTTGGATCGAAATATGTGAGTCATTGAAGTACACCTAATTTCGTCCGATTTTTTCCATCAGAAATAGAAAAAACCGGACGACTACTACGATATTATGATCAGTTTACTGCAATAGACCGATTAACCTCCTCCTGGCGCAGCTTCAGAATCATTATCATGGTAGTTGGTCATACTATTGTTGGCCTCTGCCGCCATATCTTGCGATGCTTGACCCAGATCACCTGCGGCAGTTCGCGCATCCGCACCACTATTGCCACCAAGCTCCTGGCCAACACCAGCAATCTGTGTCTCAACAATCTGCCCGAAATAACCGAATGCGCCGATAGCGGCAATCGCTATAACGGCAACTATGATTATGTACTCGGTCATACCTTGACCAAAGTGTGTTTTCTTTGCTGACTTATTAAGTTTTGTAGACATATCGGTAGCTCCTTTAACAGCTCCTTGAATAAATGGTTCGATTGAAAAATATGCTTTCCTTCAAGATCTATTTATATATCCCAAGCAAATAGAGACACTTGATAAATGGACACCCTCCTTCAACAATTAATCCTCACCCGTTATCTGCCAATCCATATTCCAACCTCATTCGACAAAATCCGGTAATGTCATCCTTCCGGTAATCAGTTCTTCAATTGAAATCTGTTGCATGTCACTGGAAGGTTGGAAATATTTTCCTGAATCATCGATAAATGTAATATCTTGCAGCTCGCTTATTCGCTCATCTTGAAATTCCTGACGAATGACTACACCAAGCAGCGTACTGAAGTGTTGCAGATATTGCTTGCCATCACCATCCAAGCAATACCAGATACTCAGTTCCGAATCTCCGACCGCTCGAACGGATTGCTTCTCGGCCCTCATTCCATAGCAAGGCTCGTTTGCCAGAATACCTAACAGCGGCCTTTTCTCTCCTTCTATCACCCGTTCTGTTTCTTTGGTTTTATCGCTTGGTAATTCAGTGAAGTAGTGTTTGACCGGGTTGATCAGCCACACCTGTTCAGTATGGTGGTTCTTGATCACTACAAGATTAGGTTCACCGTTCTGAACAGAAAGACGTTCAGTGCGCATCCCCATAGGACTTAGATAGATTCTGGATTTACTGTATACGTCCGCACTGTCTCTTCTGTATTCGACCAATACCGCACTGAATGGCTTATTCGCGGATGCTTTCCGGTCCTTGGATGATGATTCGATGAGATCAGCCGCATCGCATGCGAATACACAGGCAGATAAGACACATCCCACCATCAACAGCATACGTTCACCTGCATACATCCTGTTATGGTCCTTAATCCTTGTTTACCAGGTGTAACTATTCGCGGTTCCACTACTGGTTGCGACTACATACTCGGTACAACTGACAAACTCTATGTAGCCGGAGGTCTGGTCAGCACCGGTAAAATTCAAACGTCCCGAACCAGGTCGTCCGTTTTCGCAACCCGTCGTGAATGGGATTTCCGTGGTTACATCAACATAGCCATGAAAAGGATCATAGATCCTGCCTGCTGCCGTATAAACCGAATTATCATCATCTGTAACGTCAATCTCCGTGATACGGTAACTACGGCCGTCGAAACCTTGGAAATCGGAAGACATGTTGCATCTGAAATTGGCGTCACAAGCCACACGCCAGTTGATATCCGTTGATTGGCTACTGGCTGATGACACCGTACCTGTCATGACATAGTCAAAGGCGTTCGATTGTTTGGAATAGGTGTGCCGCACTCTCCCAGTGAAGGTGTTGATGTGCAATCCCTCGCCGTAACTGCAATTGTTCAAGGAAAATACGTTTACCCAGTGGTCAGTTTCTTCGGTAATTTCCTCGACTATCGCCTCTCCACCTTGAGTGCATACCTCTGCCGTGGTTTGCTGATGCATCTCTTCCGTTGGTTCATAGGACCTGGCTGCTGTGCCAGGAACAGAAAAGGGGGCACTGACACTCTCTTCCTCGACAGCTTGCGCGATGCCTGATGCAGCGGCAATAGCCAGATCCTTAGCGTTGGATTCATCGACAGTCGCTTGGGAATCCAATCCCGTGTAACCACTGTTCGAATCGTCGGCCGTTGAGTCGTTGTTGTTTGATTCACCCGTGTTGACTGGATCGTCTGAGGAGCCTCCGCCCCCACCGCATCCTTGCATTGCCAGCATCAGGGAGATCGATACCAGCAATATAACCTTTAAGCTTCCATTCATGTCCTTTAATCCTCTAATACAACTTAGTCATTCCATTAATGACCATCCAATGGTCGGGGAAAAGATTAACGTTTAATACCCAATTATGGGAACGCCTGATCGACTGTTAGCGGTTCATTTCAGAAAATGACCACATGATTATGTGAGCCAATTCACATAATTTGGCGATATAGAGGATCTTTATTGGGTAAATTTTTATTAAAAGCGGACGCTAATACCGAAATTTTTTTTGGATGCTCTAGTGATGAGATGTCTTTCCAGACTGTGCGTTTCTCTCTTCAACATAGAGGCCGCTGAGTTGTTCAATCGTCTGCAGCCTCTTCATCCAATCTACGCAGAAATTCCAGCTTTTCGGCTATCCTGATCTCCATACCCCGATCGACCGGATAGTAGTAGCGATGGCCCGCTAAATGTTCCGGCATATAGTTTTCACCAGCAGTGTAGGCATTGGGTTCATCGTGGGCATAGCGGTAGGTCTTACCGTATTCGAGCTCTTTCATCAGTTTGGTGGGCGCATTGCGTAGATGCAGAGGAACCTCTAGGGAGCCGGATGTCCTGGCTTCGGTTAGGGCGGCATTCCATGCTGTATAAACGGCATTGCTCTTGGGGGCGCATGCCATGTAGACCACGGCTTGCGCGATAGCCAATTCCCCTTCCGGACTGCCGAGCCGTTGCTGGGTATCCCAGGCATTCAGGGCCAGTTGCAGGGCACGCGGATCCGCATTACCGATATCCTCCGAGGCTATGCGTACGACCCTGCGGGCGATGTAGAGAGGATCGCAACCGCCGTCGACCATCCTTGCCAGCCAGTAGAGGGCCGCATCCGGAGCGGAGCCCCTGACCGATTTGTGCAGGGCCGATATCTGATCGTAGAAGGCTTCACCGCCTTTATCGAAACGGCGCAGCGTACCGCCGGCCACCTCCGCCACGACCGTTTCATCGATCTCTCCCGACTCGGTCAGGTCGGCAGCTATCTCCAACAGGTTCAGTGCCCTTCTGGCATCGCCATCCGCCGCTTCCGCAAGCAGGGTGCGGGCCTTGTCACTGATATGAAGCCCTCTTGCGCCAAGTCCATTGCCGGCATCTTTCAGCGCCAGGTCGATAATCTGTTTCAGTTCTTCATGTGTCAGCGCTTTCAGCACATAGGTGCGGGCACGGGAAAGCAGTGCATTGTTGAGCTCAAATGATGGATTTTCGGTGGTGGCGCCGATGAAGACCACGGTGCCATCCTCCACATGGGGCAGAAAGGCATCCTGTTGGGATTTATTGAACCGGTGCACCTCATCGATGAAAAGAACGGTCTGTCGTTGCGTCTGTTGTTTATAGAGCTTCGCCTGCTCGACTGAGGCACGGATCTCCTTGACACCGGACAACACTGCCGAGAGGCTGAGAAACTGTGCACCTGAGTGTTGTGCGATCATCCGTGCCAAGGTGGTCTTCCCCGTACCCGGGGGACCCCAGAAGATCATTGAATGGAGGCGGTCCTCCTGGATGGCCCGCCGCAGAGGTTTGCCCTCTGAGACGATGTGGGACTGGCCGATGAACTGTTCCAGGGTACGCGGCCGCATCCGGTCTGCGAGTGGGCGGTTCTCTCCGCCCCCGTTCCGGGCAAAGAGATCCTGATCGTTCATAGGTCACCGATCAGATCGATCATGGGCGGTGGCTTGAACCTGAACAAGGTGGCATCCAGTGTGAGGTTGCGTTGCAGGTTGTCGAACACGAAGCGGGTGGTCTGCCCGAAGTTGTCGATCATCTCCATACGCTGCAGACTATTCTCATTGAGGGCCAGTCTTAAGCTGGAGAATTGGGACTCTTTCTCTCTCGGCAGCAGTTCGACCCAACTCAATCCATCGGCTTCGCCCAGGTCATTGACCTGGAAATGCTCACTGATGGGGGCCTGGTCACTCAGCAATTGAGCCGGTGTACCTACCAGTGCCGCCCGTTGACTGCGATGGGAGACCTGTTCCAACTCGATATCATAAAGCCAGATGCGATCGCCATCAGCCACGATCAACTGCTCACTCGGCGTCGTGTATTCCCAGCGCAACAGACCGGGGCGCTTCAGATAGAAGACACCATTGCTGGTATAGGCCTGGTCATCCTGCTGCAGTGTCTGCTCGAAGTCCGCCTGCAGGGTTGTGAGATCCTTGAGAAAGGCCTCCAGCTGTTGCGGACCGTTCAATGCCCACAAGGGTTGCACAACCCCCAAAAGAATCAGGGTACAAATGAGTTTCAAGCTTGTCTGCATACAACTATATTCTCAATCAGTCTTTTGGCGGTGGTGGCGCCAGTACGGTTCGGCTGCCATTGCTCTCCGCCGCTCCCACGATACCGGTACGCTCCATCTCCTCTATCATCCGCGCGGCCCGGTTGTAGCCGATCTTGAGCCTGCGCTGGACACCCGAGATCGAGGCCCGGCGCGTCTCCGTGACGATGCGTACCGCTTCGTCATAGAGCGGATCGCTATCTTCCACATCGCCGTTCTCCGCCGGAAAACCGGGCACCGACTCGGTCGCTTCCTGGAGGATCTCTTCCAGATAGTCCGGCTCTCCCGCCTGTTTCAGATGTTTCACCACCCGGTGCACTTCGTTGTCATCCACAAAGGCGCCATGCATGCGCTGCGGGATATTGCTGCCGGTACCCATATAGAGCATGTCGCCATGACCCAGCAGATGTTCCGCACCCATCTGATCGAGGATGGTACGGGAGTCGACCCTGGAGGAGACCTGGAAGGCGATACGGGTGGGTATGTTCGCCTTGATCAGACCGGTGATCACATCCACCGATGGCCGCTGTGTGGCCAGAATCAGATGGATACCTGAGGCACGCGCCTTCTGTGCCAGCCTGGCGATCAACTCCTCGACCTTCTTTCTCGCCATCATCATCATATCGGCAAGCTCGTCGATAATGACCACGATATAGGGGAGAGGTTCCAGGGTGGGATGCTCCATCGCCTCGATGATCTCGGTTGGCTCGGGCTGAAACAACGGGTCTTTGATCGGTTCGCCCTTCTTGATCGCATCCTTGACCTTGCGGTTGTAACCGACGATGTTTCTCACACCCAGGCTGGCCATCAGTTTATAGCGCCGCTCCATCTCGCCGACACACCAGCGCAGGGCATTGGCCGCCTCCTGCATGTCGGTCACCACCGGGGTCAGCAGATGGGGTATGCCTTCATAGACCGATAACTCCAACATCTTGGGATCGACCATGATCATCCGTACCTGATCCGGCTTGGCCTTGTAGAGCAGACTGAGGATCATGGCATTGATCGCCACCGATTTACCGGAACCGGTGGTACCGGCGATCAGCGCATGGGGCATCTTGGCCAGATCGGCGCACATCGGATTGCCGGCGATGTCTTTGCCCAGGGCGAGGGTCAGGGGGGATTTCGCCGATTCGTAGGTCTCCGACTGGAGCACCTCGCTGAGAAAGACCATTTCACGATACTCATTGGGGATTTCGAGACCGATCACCGATTTACCGGGGATCACCTCCACCACACGTACCGCAATGGTCGATAGCGCTCGCGCAAGGTCTTTAGACAAGCTACTGATTTTGCTGACCTTGGTGCCCGCAGCGAGTTGCAGCTCAAACAGGGTGACCACCGGACCGGGGTGGACTGCAACCACCTGAACCTCGATATCGAAGTCGGAGAACTTCAACTCCACCTGACGCGACATGGCCTGCAGCGCTTCCGGTGAATAGGACTGCACCGTCTGCTTGGCCGGGTCCAACAACGCCAGCGGTGGCAGTTCACTGTTGGGATCGGCCTCGAACAGGGGCACCTGGCGCTCCTTCTCAATCCGCTCACTGGCTTTTGGCGCATTGATCACCGGCTCGATGCGTGGCTGCTTGCGTTTGACCGACTTCTTCTGCTCCTTCTTGATCAGCTCAACCCTTTCCTGGCGTGCCCGCTTCGCCGCCAGGTTTTCTCGCCAGTGAGTGTAGAAGCGTTGGGTCTTACGCATCACACCCAGCACCATCCCACCCAAAAAATCCATCACGGTAAACCAGGAGACGCCGGTGAACAGGGTAAAACCACTGAGAAACAGCGCCAGCATCAGCAAAGAACTGCCGGAGCGGCTGAAAGAGGCCTCGAAGTGGCCGCCAAGAAAATTACCCAGGGCGCCGCCCGTACCTGTTGGCAGAGTTGCCGCCAAATGGTTGGTGTGGAGTGCGGCCAGGGCACAGCCGGATGCCAGTGTGATAAAGAATCCCAGCCAACGCACCAGCACCAGATTCAGGTTGACGGAATCATCGGGATTGCGACGACGGAATACGAGTACTGCACTCCAGCTCAACATGATAGGAAACAGATAGGCAAAAATCCCGAATAGGTAGAGAAAGACATCGGCAAACCAGGCACCGGCAGGACCACCGGAATTCCGTACTGAGATGGTAGGCCCGGTATAGGACCAACCGGGATCCAGCGGCGAATAACTGAACAGGGAGAGCAATAGATAACCACTGAGGCAGAAAAGGCTCCACATGATGCCTTCGCGCATGGCATGGCTGACGTGGCTGTGAAATGCACTCTGGTCTGATGCTTGTTGGCTTTTGGCCTGTGCTGGCATATCAATAATCTTTTTAAATTAAAATGTTACAGTTATTTATTATTGTAGTTTCATAAATACTGGTCACGCAAGGCCGGATAGATCAGCTCCCCCATGGAGAGGTTGATCGCCGCCTTCAGGCACGGATCGTCCTGCCACCCCTCAACCAGGCGTTTCAGATAAGGCATCATCGCCGCGGAGAGGGATTGGCTGGCGCTCCTGGGCACCGCACCCGGCATATTCGTCACACAAAAGTGGGTCACCCCATCCACCTGATAGGTCGGCTCCTCATAGGTCGTCGGGCGGGTGGTCTCGATGCACCCGCCCTGATCGACAGATATATCCACAACCACACTACCCGCCTGCATCGTCGAAATCTGTTGTCTTGAGATCAGATGCGGCGCTTTCGCTCCGGGAATCAATACCGCACCGATCAGCAGATCGGCACTGGCAACCGCTTCGCTGATCGCATCCTGATAGGGATAGAGTGCAGTGACACTGTTGCCAAGTACCCGCATGGCGCCCATTTTCTCTCTTAATCGATCAAACACCGTGACCCGGGCACCTACGGCAGCGGCAAGTTGGGCGGCATTGCCACCCGCCTGACCGGCGCCCAATATCACCACATGACCCCGTTCCGCGGCTGGCAGGCCACCCAGCAACAGCCCCCTGCCCCCATGCTGATGGTGTAACAGGGTAATGCCATTCTGCACCGCAATTCGACCGGCTATATCACTCATCGGGGCCAGAATCGGCAGCCCCCCTCGGTCCGCCACCGTTTCAAAGGCGATGCCGGTGACGCCTGAATGTAAGAGACGCCGGGTCAGTCCCTCATCCGCTGCCAGGTGGAGAAAGCAGAACAGCAATTGCCCTTCCCGCAGCATCTCCGGCTCATTACCGTAGGGCTCCTTGACCTTCACTACCAGTTCGGCCTGCTGGTAGATGGTCTGAGCATCGGACACAATCTTCACCCCGGCCTTCTCATATATCTGATCCGTGTAACCACTGGCGCTGCCCGCGCCCTGCTCCAGCATCACCAGATGTCCTGCCTTGACCAACTCACCGCAGGCCTCGGGCACCAAACCTACCCGTCCCTCAAGGGGTTTGATCTCTTTCGGTATGCCGATTTTCATTACCATAATCTCTCGATTCTTTACCCAGGAGGGATGATTACGTAGTATTCCCGCAATCCTGATTTTTGTCTTGGATGCGGGTCACCGATTAAGGACACGCAAGGCCGAGTCTTAATAATATCGCCTGCCACGCAACAAGCCGTGGCAGGCCCGAGCTGGAGTAAGTATACATGAGTGAAACCAAGCATTGTCGCCTGCTGATCCTGGGATCCGGTCCCGCCGGTTATACCGCCGCGGTCTACGCCGCCCGTGCCAACCTGAACCCCGTTTTAGTAACCGGCATGGAACAGGGCGGACAATTGATGACCACCACTGAAGTGGACAACTGGCCGGGTGACAACGCCGGTGTGCAGGGGCCGGACCTGATGGAACGCATGCGCCTGCATGCGGAACGTTTCGACACCGAGATCATCTTCGACCACATCAACAAGGCGGAACTCGGTGAACGGCCATTTCGTCTCACAGGAGACCAGGCGGTCTATACCTGCGATGCATTGATCATCTGCACCGGAGCCTCCGCCAAATACCTGGGCATGGAGTCTGAACAGGCATTCCGCGGTCGCGGCGTCTCGGCCTGCGCCACTTGCGACGGTTTCTTTTACAAAAACCAGCGGGTCGCCGTCATCGGTGGCGGCAATACCGCCGTGGAAGAGGCGCTCTACCTGTCGCACATCGCCTCCGAGGTGGTTGTCGTGCACCGCCGCGATCAGTTTCGCTCCGAGAAGATACTGGCCGACAAACTGAAGAGCAAGGCAGCGGATGGAAATGTCACCATTGAGTGGGATCATGTGCTCGATGAAGTGCTGGGGGACCAGAGCGGGGTTACCGGCATGCGCATCAAGAATGTCAAGGACGGCGCGACCAAGGAGGTCGATCTGCAAGGCGTCTTTATCGCCATCGGACACAGCCCCAACACTGATCTATTCGTTGACCAACTCGATATGACAAATGGTTATCTGCACGTCACCGGCGGGTTGGAAGGCAACGCCACCCAAACCTCGATCCCTGGCATCTTCGCCGCCGGCGATGTCATGGATCACGTCTACCGACAGGCGATCACCTCCGCCGGTACAGGTTGCCAGGCGGCCCTGGACGCGGAGCGCTTCCTGGATGCCTTGGAAGAACAACCCTCTTAATATCGATGTCTGGAAATGAATGCTGATCAACGCAAATGGTTTTGTGTTGCGGGATCAGATATCTCCAGAGGTAGTATTTTTCTGTTGGCTGTTTGTCTCGTACTGACAGGCTGTACTCAGCTACCTCGAGGCATCCAGCCCATCAGCGGATTTGAAATCGACCGATATCTCGGCACATGGTATGAGATCGCACGCCTGGACCATCGCTTTGAGAAAGGTCTGAATAATGTCACCGCCAACTACGCATTACGGAAAGACGGCGGCATCGATGTCATCAACCGAGGATACTCCACCAAGAATAAACAATGGAAAGAGGCGCAAGGCAAAGCATTCTTTGTCGATGAAGTAAGCAAGGGCCATTTGAAGGTCTCGTTTTTCGGCCCTTTCTACAGCTCGTATGTTATCTTCGAATTGGATAAAGCGCACTACCAGTACGCCTTTGTCAGCGGCTACAACCGCGACTATCTTTGGCTACTGGCAAGAAATCCCGATATCGACAAAGAGATTATTAAACGTTTTCTCGATCACTCTAAATCGTTAGGTTACAACACAGACGAAATCATCTACGTCGATCATAAGTACTCTATTAATAAATAACTAGCGAACCGGCAGAATTGCGGTTAACTTCACTTATATTGATATCGTAAAAATCAACTTGGTAATTGATCTTTAAACAAAGATCAAACTCTTCCTTATAACATTAGGACAATGATAACTATCCCAACTGGAAGACACGGCTCCCTAAAATAATCTGTATAAATGACTCAGTTTACATAACGGCTCATTAGGCAGCTTTATAGACCGCCGTTATCTATAAAAACATTTCAGACCAAACCTACCAATTAAATAGTGTTTTGGTGATGTGTCTCATTGCCGCCCTAGTCGTAAAAAGATATTGTTAAATAGTTGGTATCCAACGTGATATCAATATCATGTAATTACAGCAGCCAGGAGGATAGCAATGAATAAGTCACTCTCTGCGTTGATGCTTGCAATATACCTCGGCAGCAGCTTTGTACAGGCTGAGATAGTTATAACCGATATACAAGCGGTAGATTTAGGCACATTGCCTGGCGGAACCTCCAGCATTGCTTACGACATAAATGAGTTTAGTAACATAGTTGGTCGCAGCGATATCCTGTCAGGTGAAATCCATGCCTTCTATCTCCCTGCAGGAGGCGTGATGCAAGACCTGGGTACACTGACTGATGGTGATTCCAGTGTTGCGCTTGGCCTGAATGACGACGACCAGATTGTCGGTCGTTCGAATATCTTGAATCCAATAACGAGTGATTTAGTCAATCACGGTTTTATTTGGGAAAGTGGTGTGATGCGTGATCTGGGTGCCTTTCCACCCCAAGACGACATCAACTCCAGCAGCACCGCGACTGCAATCAATAACAGTGGGTTGATCTCGGGCAGTGTGGATCTGGCCGGGGTGGTTTGGGACCTGAACGGCACACCTAATTATCCCCCCTTTCCTCCTTATGTAAGAGTCACGGATCCTGGTCCGTTCAGCCCCGCGAACACGGAAGATATCAATCATGCGGGACAAGCGGTAGGCACACTTGTTTCCTTTATAACGGGATTCCGTTGGCAGGCAGGCACATTAGAAACTCTCGTACTTTTACAACCGGGGCTCGACACCGATGCCTATGGAATCAATGAATTGGGTGAGATCGCAGGACGCACACTCGTTGGGCCGCCTATCTACTCTCATGCAGTCTATTGGCCTGAACCGATAACAGTAATCGATCTGGGAACGCTTGGGGGCGACAATAGTGAAGCGCGTGATATCAATGATGACAGGGTAATCGTCGGCCACAGCGACACGGCCAGCGGAGAAACGGTAGCATTCATCTGGCATACCGATTTTGGCATGCAATCACTTGGTACACTGGGTGGCGCAAACAGTAAAGCCTACGCCATCAATTCCACAGGACAGATTGTCGGTGAAAGCGAGACCGCAACAGGAGAGGTTCACGCCACGCTATGGAATGTCAGCTATGCCACCAGCGTCCTGATTGATATCAAACCCCACAATATGAAGAACCCGGTCAATCCTCGCTCCAAAGGCAAACTCAAAGTCGCCATACTGACAACCGATGATTTTGACGCCAGCATGGTAAACATTGACTCCATTCGATTCGGTCCAGACGGCGCCGAAGCCGTGCAAAGCCGGGTTAAAGACTTCGACCATGACGGCGACTGGGATTTGGTTTTCAAGGTAAAGACAGGAGAAACAGGTATTGCCTGCGGTGACACGGAAGCAACTCTATCGGCCCAAACCCTGGATGGTGATCCCGTAACAGGTACAGACTCCATCAAAACGGTCGGTTGTAATAAAAAATAACCACCCGTCCAGTGAATAGCATTACAGGCGACCCTTAGGTCGCCTGTTCTATCCCACTGCCCAGTACTTCAGTAAAACCAAAATTTATTACTACGCGGATGCCATAAACCCGAACTACCTGGCAGATCATGGAATCGTGTACCCACGGATGTTACTAAAATCGGAGTCCTAGTTTATAAAACAGATATGTATCCTTTTAGCGCTAGAATGTGTTCATCATATTTCTGACACTATTGTACAGACAACCCTACGGTCACTCCTTGGCCCATCAAACTCACAGAAGAAGATATTCTGCCAGCGTGACAGCCCCAGTTTTCCATCGATAATCGGGATGGTCTCGGATGGCCCAACCAAGCCCGCTTTGAGGTGACTGTCTCCATTGCCGTCCTGGGCGTCGTGCAGCCAGACGCCCTGTGGGATCATTTTGCGCAGCAGGTTGACCACATCGGTCTGCACACTCTGGTCCCAGTTCTCCTGGATCATGATCGCCGCCGTTGCCCCTTGCGCATAGACATTCACCAATCCCTGTTCGATACCGCTGCGTGCCAAAACTCGTTCAATCTGGTCTGTGATATCGACTAAAGTCTCTCGCTTGTCGGTGTGCAAATGAATCGTTTCACCCATATCCCTTTTTCACCTGCTGTTCGCTGAGATTCAATAACCTGTCCAATGTCCCTGCTACCAATTTTGTCAGTAAAACATCCTATGCCCAATTTCTACCGCGTAATCGATTCTCCCTGAATACAGACTGTTTACAAGGTACTCGGGGGGTTTAATCGTACAAGACTTGGCATTGACCTGTATTTTTGTAGCAACAGCCACCCGCTCATCACATTTTGCGGTACGCCAAAATGGCATATTTTTTTTCTTTTGTTAACAAACAGTTATCAGCAATCGCATCAATCAGCAAGACAAATTGTCAGGTTCAGCCATTGGTCGGCGCTTGTTGAAAGTAACTATCAATATATTTTTTATCAAAATAAACAATAGGATATCGAATCAACCCGCACAATGGCACAGGGATTGCTCCTTCCGTTGAGATCGGCTTGCACATCCGACACACAGCCGCTGTAAAAAATTAACGCGATTGCAGTATTCCGCTTTTTTAACGACCACACTTCACCGCTGCCGATTGCCGCTGATCGGTAAAGTGGAACGTATTGACAATCTTGAATCAGGCCAAGGGGTAATTCAGATGCTTAAAAGATGGATCATGCCGCTGCAAAAATGGCTGTTCGGAAATACTGATAATCAACACCACACCCGGTTGGACAGTTCAGATGAGCCGGATACTACCCGCAGACATTTTTTCAAGCAGGCAGCCATCAGCACGGTAAGCGTCGCCGGCACCGCTGGACTGGCCAAGAGTGTCGTTGATTCCATGCCTCAACCCGACTTGCGACAGCGATATATAAAAGACGCCGTTAAGGGTGAGGAAGAACTCCTGCAACGGGAATATGTGCTTATGACTGACCAGGAAAAGGACACAATGGTGCAGTCGTTCGTCGATACCTACAACAAAGAATCCTGATCATCAAGAGATTGTTCCAGTCTATCCGATAGCCACTCGATCAGAGGACAGCCATGCCCAAACAAGAAGAGAGCAAAGAAAACGATAGCAAACTCACTACCCGCCGTGATTTTCTGCGCAGTGCGGGCAACTACACGGTGGCATCACTATCCGGCGCGGCGATGCTGCTATCCGATCCCAAACCGGCGAAAGCGAATGTCACATGGGCGGAACATTTCCAAAAAAACTATCGGCTGATGACTGATGAGGAGAAACGGGAAGCTATCGAACGCCTTGAGACCCGTTATTCAGAGGAATACGGGAAAAAAGTCATTGTCGATGATGCCCCCTCCATGGAGGGTGTTTTGTTCGGATACGCGCTGAATATACAAAAATGTATCGGTTGCCGTCGGTGTGTTAAGGCCTGCGTCGCGGAGAATAACCAGTCCCGTGGCGACGAACAGCAGATTGAGTGGATTCGCGTGTTACGCATGGAAAAGGGGAATTTCTCTGAAGCGGACAGGGATCAACACGGTTACCCGGAATCATTCGGCGTTCAGGTCGGCGGCAATGCCTACAAACCTGCCGGGGTAGTATTGGAAGGTCAACACTACTATGAACCGGACCAAGTGCCGGAAAAGGATGCCTTCTACTTCCCCATGCAATGCATGCAGTGCGAGAAACCTCCTTGCGTCAAGGTCTGTCCGGTGCGCACCACCTATCGTGATCCCGACGGCATCGTCGTTATCGACTACAACTGGTGTATCGGTTGTCGCATGTGTATCGGTGCCTGTCCCTACTGGGCACGGCGCTTCAATTGGGGCGAACCCAACCTTCCAAAGGAAGAGATGAATCCCAATACCCACTATCTCGGCAACCGCCCCCGCATGAAAGGTGTTGTCGAGAAGTGCAGCTTCTGCGTTCAACGTACTCGCAAAGGCCGCTGGACTGCATGTGTCGAGGTATGCCCTGTCGGCGCCCGCAAGTTCGGCAATCTGTTGGATCCGAACAGTGAAATCCGCAAGGTCTTGGCGAAAAAAAAGGTATTTCGCCTACGGGCCGACCTCAATACCTATCCTAAGTTTTTCTACTTCATGGATTAATGGGAGATCTCATGATGCGCTTTCTTCAATTCGTGGTCGATTTCCTGCGGGCCGGCTTCACCGGCGGTATCCTTTTTTGGGCCTGGATGCTTTTTCTCGCCTTTTTCATCATGCTCTGGGGCTATGGCGAATATGTTCAGATCGCCAGCGGTATGATTGTCACCAATCTCAATGATCAGGTCAGCTGGGGATTCTATCTGGCCAATTTCGTATTCATGGTCGGCGTGGCGGCAGCGGCGGTAACCGTAGTATTTCCCGCCTATGTCTACAAACACAAAGAGTTGCACCGGATTGTGGTACTTGGCGAAATGCTCGCCATCGCCGCCGTGGTGATGTGTCTGCTTTTCGTGATTGCGCATATGGGGAGGCCGGACCGCCTGTGGCATATCTTACCCGTAATCGGCATCTTCAACTGGCCCCATGCCATGCTGACATGGGATGTAATCGTGCTCAGCGGCTACCTGCTGCTCAACATCATCGGCGGCTTCTACTACCTGTATAAAAAATATGCCGGCACTGAAGTCAACAAGGCCTTTTATCTGCCGATCGTCTACGTCGCCATTGTCTGGGCATTGAGTATCCATACGGTGACGGCATTCCTGATCAACACCATGCCCGCGCGTCCGATGTGGTTCCACTCGATGATGCCGATCAAGTTCATCACCACGGCCTTTGCTGCAGGTCCATCACTGATCATCATAGTCTTCCTTCTGGTGCGCCGCTTCACCCCCATGAAGATTGCCGATGAGGCCTTCCATCTCCTTTCCCAAATTGTTGTCTGGTGCCTCGGTATCGCCCTGTTTCTGACTATGTCAGAGATCGTGACTGAACTCTACCCCGCTACTGAGCACTCCCTGGGGCTGCAATATCTGATGTTTGGGCACAATGGCCTCAACAGCCTGGTGCCCTATTTCTGGACCGCACTCTCCCTGATGGTGGTGTCTTTCATACTGTTGTTGATACCCAAGGTCAGAAAAAACCTGAATATCCTACCCTTTGTCTGTGTTGCCGCGTTTATCGGTATCTGGGTCGAAAAAGGAATGGGATTGATGTTACCCGGCGTTATCCCAACACCCATTGGTGAGTTTGCTGAATATACACCGAGCCATATCGAACTCATGGTTGTTGGGGGTGTATGGGCAATCGGGTTTTTTCTGCTTACCTTCATGCTTAAAGGTGCGGTAGCCGTCTTGTTGGGAGAGGTCCGATACCAATCGGCAGAAAGCAAACAACCTATTACAGGCGAACAGACCGAAGCAGCAACCTAACCTCATGACTCATGGAATGTGCAGGCAATATCGATTTGGAGAAAAACGATGACAAGCTATCGAAACCATCTGTCTATTATGGGTCTGTGCCTACTGGCGATTATATGGATAGAGGCCGCCGTCGGCACCGAGGCTCAGGGTGACAAAGAGTGCTTCGAAAGCAGGGATGGCATGTCACAGGTCATTTCACATGAAACTGCACCTGGACTGATGAATGTGAAATGCTCCACCACTACAGGGGGCGTCTTGTGGTGGGGAGACCCTTTCGAAGGCACTATCCCTATGGGTCACATGGATGTAGAAGCGGATTACTTTCATGAAGAGGCCGTGGTCAAACCCCGTGAACCACAAATTGACAGGAATAAACTACTGACGATATGCAGTATGGCCTGTCACAACGGCGAGTACGTTCCTATCCCATACAACAAGGATCCACGCCCGTTAAAGATGCATCTGGACATTATCCCTGATGCCATGAATCTTAAACATGGCAAAGGAGGAGTCTGGTGTCTTGATTGTCATCACTTGGTCGACCGCACCAAGCTGATCGACAACTTTGGCTATTCGATCAGCTTCAATCAACCGCAGAAACTCTGCGGCAAGTGTCACGGTCAGGTCTATCGTGCCTGGCGCGATGGCATCCACGGTAAGCGTATTGGCATGTGGGACAAGGGCGGTAAAAAACGCTGGTGGGTCTGTACTGAATGCCACAACCCGCATGATGTTGAACAGGGCGGAAGAAACTCCGGCTTTGCCCAATTGCGGCCGGAACCGGCGCCGAACCTGCCCAAGGGAATGACCAATGCGAACCATGAAAGGATGCATCATGGCCCAGCCCAAGATGAAGTGCTTCATTAAGGATTGCCATATCACCGATATCCATACGACGGCTCAGGACGCTGAGTGGGGTGTACATACATGGCCCTTGATTCGGGTTTAATACGATGCTGATCAACGGAGAAAATCGGCAGACCCCTACTGGGCGGTACAGTTGCGATGCACAAGGCATGCAAGCTTTAGCTGAGGGGGCTCAAACGAAATCCAGCGGCCTGTAGATAATTTCCGCTTCCGGTCACAGACATAAGCGCAGTTTCTTCCTGGGAATTTACATTATGACAATTGATAACAGATTGATCACTTTCATCGGCATCCTCCTCATTGCCCTGTCACCTGTTTCGGCACAGGCATTGGACGCGCCTGCTCTCTATCACGAACGCACCTGTATCGCCTGTCATGGCGATAATGGCAGAGAGCCGGTGATGGACGAATATCCTAAACTGGCTGGCCAATCAAAACAGTATCTTCTGACACAGATGAAGGATATTAAAATCGGATCGCGATCGAATGCGCACTCAATGGCCATGAAAAATGTAATGCACCTGATCAGTGATGAAGAGATGTCCGTACTGGCAGAATGGCTAGCGAAGCTTCCTGAATAACCTTGGTTGACGAATGCAAAGGGAGGTGGATTGGTGCAGTCAGCAACCCCAAACCTCATCAACCAGAGAGACGATCCGCTCATAATAGGCGTCGCGATCCATACCAAGCACTGTGGCGCCAAATATTTCTGCATCGTTTGCAGTGGCGAGATCGCCATAGTTGACCAGTACCAGTTGATAGAGAATGAGTGCGGGTATATCGTCGTGTCGATTTTCGAAATAACTGTGCAACAAGATACTATAACCATCCGCAGGATTATCGGATACAGGTTCGGTTCTAGCGAACATACCGGGCTCGATACCTTCGGATACAAACTTGACCTGAACCGGATAGCGAACCGATTTTCGATCTTCGAGCATACAGAGCACGGCCTGATAATCGATCTCGTCACCATAGCGGGTTCGTATCTCTTTCGCCTTTTCAAGGGCATGCAGCGAAACCGCACTGTGTACAACCTTTCCCGCTCTTTTTTTTACTTTGGGTCTTTCTTCTGCCATGGCATGTCTGTATTCGCGTCAAAAAACAAGGATAGCCTATGTCCGACTACTCATTGAAGTTTACCGAAGATCCCATTGAGGAATCCAGACAGCGCACTATCGATGAGATCCATCAATTCATCAGGTTGATGGATGGACGCCCCCTCGCAGTAGTGACCCTCGACGATGCGCAGAGCGATCTTTGGGATTCGGAGGAAAAAGTCGACTACCAGAATATTTATGGACGGCAAATCGTCAGTCAAATATCGGATGGCATCACCGAAACCCTGCTCATTCGCAATAACGAAGGATTTCCACTGGCATTGGCGGCATTGAGCAGTGTTGATGGCTGGCAGGGGATCGGCATCGACAAACGCCTGCGCTTTGAAGTCGCCAGGATGTTTCAGAATGACGAGACTGAATTCGAATGAGTGAACACCTTCACACAATTTTCAAGGCCGGGAGGTCAACAAGATGAAAAACACGAGATGCATTGCATTATATCTTTGCGGTCTCATTGCAACAATTCTGGTATCAACCGCATATGCCGAAAATGTAGACATTGACAGTGCCAACCTCTACCTCGCGAAGGCATGCGCCGGATGCCATGGCGTGGATGGCCGCACACCTGTGAAACCATACTATCCGAAGATCGCGGGACAGAATGAAGGCTACCTCTACAATCAACTGCGCGATATGAAGAATGGCAGCCGCAACAACAGCCAATCGAGCATTATGAAAGGCATCATGACTGCTGTCAGCGAAAAGGAGATGCGCGCAATCGCTGCATGGCTTGCAAAACAGTAATTTGAAGGGTACTACGCTGTGCGGACCAGGAGCGGCTGGAAGGCCCTAAGCGGTTTCGCCGAAAAGATGGTGAATCGCTTTCCGGTTTGTCCACGATGACGCCAAGCGAAGGGCTTGTGCATGGGAGACCCAGCGATATTCAGCATGTTCCTGCCGGTGCAGCCTGGGTTGCCGCCTGAAAGGCAGCATTACAGCGAACCAGTGCTCGGTATTGGTGTGGGCGCTGGCCGCATAACGGGAGCGCCAGGCGGGAAGGATGGGAAAGGTCTCCTGACAGGCAAGATCGAACAAGGCCCCGCCGGCCAGAATTCCCGTCTCCTCGTAGAGTTCCCGACGCGCAGCCTGGACGGCGGATTCCCCCCACTCCAGGCTCCCGGTCACTGACTGCCAAAAATCCCCGGGGCGGGTTCGACGCAACATCAATATGTCGCCCGCTGCGGTGTAGACCACAACCAGGACCGACTCGGGACGTTTATTTGCTTTCTTCACTAACCGGTTTTCTAACCCGGATCGAGAGTTCCCGCAACTGGTCGGCGCCAACTTCCGAAGGTGCGGCAGTTAGCAGACAGGCCGCTGTCTGGGTCTTAGGAAAGGCCATGACTTCGCGGATCGAGGAGGAACCGGTCAGTAACATGACCAGTCGATCGAGACCGAAGGCCAGACCACCGTGCGGGGGACAACCGTACTGCAATGCGGACAACAGAAAGCCGAACTTCTCCTCTGCCTCCTCTTCGCCGATCTCCAACAGCTCAAAGATCTTCTGCTGTACCTCCTGCTGGTGGATACGGATGGAACCGCCTCCCAGCTCAACACCGTTCATGACCATGTCGTAGGCCCGCGATTTACAGGCCCCGGGGTCGCTCTCAAGCACATCGAGCTGATCCAGCTTGGGTGAGGTAAACGGATGGTGCAGGGGTGTCCAGCGGTCGTGCTGTTCGTCCCATTCGAACATGGGGAAATCGACCACCCAGAGCGGCTGCCACTCTCCCTGCAGCAGTTCCAGATCATGTCCCAATCTGACCCGCAGGGCACCCAGCGATTCATTCACCACGTGGCTCCTATCGGCGCCGAAGAAGATCAGGTCGCCGTCTCTGGCATCGGTGCGTTGCAGTATCGCTTCGGCCACCTCATCCGGGAGAAATTTGAGTATCGGCGATTGCAATCCCTCGACTCCCTTGGCAATCTCGTTGACCTTGATATAAGCCAGCCCCTTGGCGCCGTAGATCCCCACGAATTTGGTGTATTCATCGATCTGTTTACGGCTGAGTGAACCGCCTCCGGGTACCTTCAAGGCCGCTACACGTCCCTTGGGATCCTTCGCAGGACCGGAGAAGACCTTGAATTCAACCTCTTTCATCAGGTCACGAAGATCCACCAACTCAAGGGGTACGCGAAGGTCGGGACGATCCGATCCATATCGCTCCATAGCCTCGTCATAGCTCATGCGGGGAAAGGGGTTCGGCAGATCCACATCCAGTATCTCCTTGTAGAGCTGACGAATCATCTCTTCATTGAGCCGGATGATCTCATCCTCGTCGAGAAAGGAGGTCTCAATATCGAGCTGGGTAAACTCCGGCTGCCTGTCGGCGCGCAGATCCTCGTCGCGAAAACAGCGAACAATCTGATAGTAGCGATCCATGCCCGACATCATCAGCAGCTGTTTGAAGAGTTGCGGCGACTGAGGCAAGGCGAAAAAGGAACCTGGGTGGGTACGGCTGGGCACCAGATAGTCACGCGCGCCTTCGGGTGTCGCCTTGGTGAGCATCGGTGTTTCGATATCCAGGAACCCGTTATCATCCAGGAAGCGGCGCAAGACCTGGGTAACCCTTGCCCGGGTACGGATCTTCTCCAGCATCTCGGGACGGCGCAGGTCGATGTAACGGAAACGCAAACGTATCTCTTCTGAGGCGTTCTCATGCTCATCGAGCTGGAAAGGCGGTGTTTCGGCATGATTCAGCACCTCCAGCTCCAATCCCAGGATCTCGATCTCACCGGTGGGCAGATCGGGATTTACCGTACCTTCGGGCCTGGCCCTGACACGTCCTTTGATGCGCAGTACATACTCATTGCGCACATGCTCGGCAACGCTGAAAACATCCGGCAAATCAGGATCGTAGACCACCTGAACAAGGCCCTCACGATCCCGCAGATCGATGAATATGACCCCACCGTGATCCCGTCTTCGGTGTACCCAACCACAAAGTTCTACTTCCTGATCGATATGAGAGCTGTTGATCTGTCCACAATAGTGACTGCGCATGGAAATTTCCTGTGAGAATCCGCCGGTATCGGGCTAAAAGGCGGGAATGTTACGGCTTGACCTCTGACTCTGCAAGCCCATCGCCCGGATTGACCGCACCCATGGAGAGGAGCATCTTCAACCCTTCATCGACACTCATATCCAATTCCCGTATATCTTCTTTCGGCACCAGCACAAAATAGCCGCCTGTCGGGTTCGGTGTGGTGGGAACATAGACGTTGACCACATCCCGGCCGGTCGCCCGCTGAACCGCCCCACTCTCTTCGCTTGTCAAAAAGGCCAGAGTCCAGAGGCCACGCCGAGGAAACTCGACCAAAACCACCTTGCGAAACGATTTGCCTTTATCGGCAAACATGGTCTCCACCATCTGTTTGACAGCGGAATAGACCGATCTGACCAGAGGTATCCGGGCCAGCAACCCCTCCCACATACTGACGACTTTTCGCCCGAATAGATTGGCGGCCACCAATCCGGTAAGGAGCAGTATCAGCAGGGAGAGTAGGACCCCCAGTCCCGGAATATGGAATCCGAACAGATTATCCGGACGGTAGGCCTCAGGCAGCAGTAATAGGCTGTTGTCCATCCAGCTGACCAATAAATTGATCACAAGAAAGGTGGCCCCAAGGGGCAGCCAGACCAGCAGACCGGCCACCAGATAACGGCGAAGGAAGCTCATATTAAACTATCCGCCGGGTGTTAATGACACCCGCAAGAACCGCCGCTGCAACCGGCCGGTTTACTCTCGCTTTTGGCAGCCTTTTTCTCGCTGCCACCACTATCGTGGATGTTTTTCTTTCTCCCGTTCTTGAAGTCGGTTTCATACCAACCCTTTCCCTTGAGACGGAAAGCGGCTGCCGACATAACCTTCTTGAGGCTGTCACTCTTACATTCCGGGCATTGGCAAAGCGCCTGATCGCTCATTTTCTGGATGACTTCCAGCTGATGATCACAAGCCTCGCAACGATATTCATAGATTGGCATTACAGGTTCCTCAATCGTTCGGTTGCGGCGACATCGATATTAAAAAGCGCCGCTGAATCGGGGAATCCTACCATACTGGGGATGATAAACGACATTTCAAGACCGAATTCCACCTCGGCAATGCCTGTCAGGCCAGTCTCTGATCTGTACGCACTCGAGCGATCGTTTTGCGGTTGTTGAACTGGTGGTGGATAGGGGCGGCAGAAAAGCGCCCAGATCTTGGCTCAATACCCGGTCAGTCGCGGTGAATCAGTCGCTCTGCTGATCCAGCTGCTCTCTACGTTGACGCAGCATCTCGCCCTGACGCCTAGTAATGTGACGGATCAAGGCATCCTGATCGCTATTGCGGATGAGCGTAAAAGTAATCCTGGTATGATAGGGATAGGCCTCATCTCCATCGATTGCCTCTTCGATGCCAACCACCTCGCCGTAGGCGACCACGCCAGTATATGATGGCAAAAGCAGCAGCTTTATCTCTACCAGATTACCGACCTGCAACTTTTCGGTGAGATCCATGGCAATGCCGCCGGCACTGAGGTTCACCGAATGGGAGGGCCGATTCAGTAGCTCATTTTCCTGCGCAAGGAAACTCTGTCCGAGTAAATTGACCTTTTCGTCCAACGCCTTGAGATAGTCGGCAATATCGGGATCCCGTTGCTCGATACGGTGCAGGGGGGCGGACAGGTGCTGGCTGATGGTCTGGAGCCGGGTCATGACCGTAAATCTGTCTGTCCCCTGCAATTTATCATCGATGCTTTCAGGTAGCTCGTTCAGGGTGATCACGCGGTAGCTGACCTGTATCGAATCATCGATGCGAAAGAATTCTCTGCGTTCATCCTGGGACATTCCGATCTCTTTTTTCGTCATCTATCAGCACTCCTCTCCAGCTAACACTACTGCTCACTGGCCTTAATCACTTCACCGCTATCTTGATCCTCGCCTCGCTGGATCACAAGCTCGACACGCCTGTTTTGTGCCCTGTTTTCACTCGTATCATTGGTTACCAGTGGCTGCGAATCGGCGAACCCCTGGATGAGAAACCGACCTTCATCAATGCCCGCATTACTCAGCATGGCATGCACAACAGTCACGGCCCGTGCTGACGAGAGCTCCCAATTCGAGCGAAAGCGTCGAGTGGAAATCGGGATGTTGTCAGTGTGACCGGCAACAATGATCTTACCTGGAGTGTTAGCGATTACATCGGTTATCTTGGATATTACTTCGAAAAAATCGGGATTGAGGGTTGCCCGACCCGATGGAAATGAACCCTTTTCCTGGATACGGATGATGATTTTTGTATCTTCCGTCTCCACATCCAGCAATCCTTCAGAGATTTCGCTGTCCAGCATCTCCTGCAGCTCTTCCGCCTGCTCCTTGACCTCTTCCTCGATCTGGGCCTGCATCGCTGCCTTTGCCACGTCGATATCGAGTTCCAGCTGCTCCTCGGCCTCGCTGCGTTGATCCTCACTCTGCAGAAAATCCTTGTCCACATCCGTAGTCTGCTGGCGGAGCTCTTGAATCGGTGTCGGTTCCGGTTTTCCCGGGCTGAATTCCTGCATTATCACGCTGGTGCCCTTAACCACATCCATTACCGGGATTTCACGCTGGACACCGAAGGCATCCTTCATGGATTCGGCCATTTTCTTGAATCGTGCGGCATCGATCTCCGCGAATGAGAGCAGCAAAACGAAGAAACACATCAGTAGCGACATCAGATCGGCGAAGGTCGCCAACCACGGCGGCAGGCCGTCTGGGCATTTCGGGCATTCGTCCGCCATTTGATCAGGCTTCCTGAACCGGACGCTTACCGGTTGGGAGATAAGTGCTCAACAGCTGTTCCAGCACCCGTGGATTCATACCCTCCTGGATGCCAGAGATTGTTTCCATGATCAGTGACTTGTTGGTCTTCTCCATCGCACTGGCCCGGGCCAGTTTGTCAGAAATGGGTTGTGCGAAGGCATTCGCGATAACGGCACCGTAGAGGGTTGTCAGCAAGGCTACTGCCATGGCGGGCCCGATACTGGCCGGATCCGACATATTCGCCAGCATCTGCACCAAACCTACCAGTGTGCCGATCATTCCCATGGCCGGTGCCATGGTAGCCATATTCTTGAACATGGTCTGGCCGACTTCGTGGCGCTGAATTGTCAGATCGATATCCTTGGTCAACAACTTATTGACCAACACCGGATCATGACCGTCCACGCACAGGCCGATACCTTGCTGGAGGAATGGATTACCGATCTCCTGCCCCTCCAGGGCCAACAATCCGTTTTTCCGTGCAATGTCAGCCAGCTCAACCGCCTCTTCGATGAGTTTTTTAGGGTCGTCGGTCTTATAGAAAAAGGCCTTCATACCGATACTGAAGGAGCCGAGAAAGTCACCCAGGGAAACCTGCATCAAAGTCACCATGAATGTTCCGCCTACAACAATCAATAGGGAAGGAATATTCACAAACAGCATCACATCGCCACCCGAAGCAATTGCTCCAATAATGATGCCGAAACCACCCAATAGGCCAACCAGAGTAGCAATATCCACTTAATTATTTCTCCGAATCCCCGTAGCTTATTTATGCATCTTTGAAAAGCTGGCTGAGAGTAACCCGTCCCGGGTCAGTCACAGGAGTTGCATTAAGATTCCAATCTGTTTGTTTTAGCGGTAGGAAATGGTCAAACTTTAATTCCTCAAAACCCTTGAGGCGTTCACTCCGTAAGTCATTCGAATCAGCACTGGATTGCTGAAAAACACGCTATCATGTGCTGAATTGTTACAAAAAATTTTAAATTACCGCCAATATGTCAAAAGAAAAAAGTGTACTCATATCCGGCTGTTCCAGTGGTATAGGCCGTTGCGTCGCAGCTGGACTAAAAGGCCGCGGTTACCGCGTTTTTGCCAGTGCCCGCAAGGAGGAGGATGTGGCCGATTTGCAGCGACAGGGATTCGAATCACTACAGCTCGATCTCGATGACAGCAGGTCCATCGATCGGGCCGTGGACCAGGTGTTACAAAAAACCGACGGACGTCTCTATGCCCTCTTCAACAATGGCGCATACGGTCAGCCTGGAGCAGTCGAGGACCTGAGCCGCGAGGTGTTGCGGCAGCAGTTTGAAACCAATCTTTTCGGTTGGCACGAACTGACTTGCCGGATCATACCCGCTATGCGCAGTCAGGCAGAGGGGCGAATCATTCAAAACAGTTCCATTTTGGGTTTTATCACTCTGCCCTATCGTGGTGCCTACGTGGCCAGTAAATATGCCCTGGAGGGATTAAGCGACACCCTGCGCTTGGAGCTTGCAGGGAGCGGTATCTACGTCTCACTGATTGAACCGGGACCGATCGAAAGCAGGTTTCGGGAAAATGCCCATACTATGTTTCTGAAATATATCGACAGCATCCATTCAGTCCATCGGCAATATTACCAGGCATTGATAAATCGTCTTGAAAAACAGGGACCTGCCGCTCCCTTTACCCTGCCAGCCGAAGCGGTGCTGAAAAAAGTCATCCATGCTCTGGAGAGTAACAGGCCCAAACCGCGCTATCACGTAACCTTTCCTACCCATCTGTTCGCGATTCTGCGGCGACTGCTGAGCAGTCGCGCCATGGATCGTACCCTTCTCAGGACGGGTGGAAACGGCAGACGCTGATAAGGCCATCAAAGATTCCAGGTTGAAGCGGGAAGCCTTTGTATGACATCATCCTTGCCCCTTTCCTAACCTTGTTGGCCTGCGTGAATTATGTCGAATGAGATCCCAACCCCCATTGAGATCAATTTGCACCAAAAATCCCGCCTTCTGGCACTGCGGTTTTCCGATGGAATGAGTTTTGAACTCCCTTGTGAGTATCTGCGTGTCTTCTCCACGGCGGCGGAGGTCAAAGCAAGCGATTTACCCGTCACAGGAAAGGAATCGGTCAACATCGTTAAAATAGAACCTCAGGGTCAGTATGCCATACGCCTTATCTTCGATGATGGACACGATACTGGAATCTACTCATGGGAAACGCTCCATAAGTTGGGCGTCGAGCAAGAGAAGAACTGGAACAATTATCTCGAAAAGTTAAAAACCGTAGGCTACACACGCCAGGAAAGCGGACAGGAGGAACGCAAGATCAAACTCTACTATTTCTCCTGGCTGGCCGACAAAATGGGCAAGCAGAGTGAAGAGCTGGTATTGCCAGCTTCAGTGACAACCATTTCTGAGCTACTGAAGTTACTCGCAAACCGTCGGCACCAGGTCGCTCAAATCTTCGATGAATCGCTTTTAAGGCCTACTGTCAATAAGCAGTTTGCCGAGTTTTTCACCCGTCTTGAAGATGGCGATGAGATTGCATTGGTACCCAATCGTCCGACACCACCCGCAACACCCGATCTTTAGCGCTCACCGCAGGGCCGATTGGATCAGTCTCAATAGGCCCTAGCCAACTGCAATATAGGATTCCGCCTGGAATGTAACAGGTGAGATCCAGGTAAACGGAGAATTCAGTTTAGATCGAAATTGAGTGTTTGCGGCTTTCCATTGCGAACGATTTCGACCTGAATGCTCTTCACATCCTTCAGTTTTTGCATCAGCTTCATCGCCTCCTTGTCATTGGACAAGGCAACGCCGTTCACAGAGGTCACCAGATCCGAGGGCCGCACACCCAATTGGTTATAGAGTTCGCGATTCTTCTGCGGTAATATTCGATATCCCTTCATGCCCTCCCTGGATTTAACGGGCACAAAACGAACATATTCAAAAATCTTCAACGGTTCGTTGCGCAACAGATTACTATACTTCTTCAGATTCTTGCTTGTACCGCCGGCTGTGGCTCCCGGGCCGAAACCCGCTTGTGAAGAGCGGCTTTTGGCCTTTGTGCTATTCCGGGAATTCGTTACGGATCTCGGTTTCGATACCTTGGGAAAACGTAGCACTTCCGACTGCCCATTCCTCAACAATACCACCCGATCTTCGAACACGGCCTGCAAGGTAACACCCGACATGACTGCATTGCCGACTTTATAGTATTTTTGCACGTTACCCGATGTCCCGATGATGGCTTCTCCCTTTTCAGCTTCGTCAGCCACAAAAACTCCATGCAGTGTCAAGTTGAGTCGGGTTTCCGGTGCCTTGGTATCGATTTTCTTTACCGTCTTGGCAGCCCCAGCAACACCAAAAAGGTGGAGTTTCGCCACACTGTCGAGTTGATTGGAGGTCATCTTCCGCTGGTTGTTCGGCGTGGTTTTAACTCCCTGTGGTTGCGTCTTCTGTTGAATCTCGGGTGCAGGTATCAGGCTCCATGTGATTTCCGCGGCACGCCAACTGATCAGTAAAACCAGTATCAACGCCACTGCCACCGGCAATTGCTTGGTGAGTAGCTTCTCCAGCCATTTAGGGGCTGTCTTTTCGGACATCCAGTCGTTGAAATAGCTTTGAGCCTGTGTTGCGATGTTCATCTATCTCCCCGTATGCCCGGTTATTCCTTGATTTCCGGGTACCGCATCAGCTTTGGGTTAAGTTTGAATGCTGTCTTTATCTTAGCAAGCATTTTTTCAGCCAGTCTGTGATCCACCTCCGGCCCGACCCTGATACGGTAGTGGAGTTTACCGTTCAACCTGACCTTTTCCATCTGCGCCGGCAGATCAGCCTTACGCAGACGTTCGACCAGGTTTTTGGCATTTTTCTCATTCGTAAGGCTGGCGACCTGGATCATCCATGCAGTCGGCGATGGTCTAGTTGATGCATTCTCGGTTACTTTCACAGGCTTAGATACAGGCGGCTTAATCTCCTTTGCGACAGTCGGCTCCGGCTTGGAGACCTTCTGGGGTTCCGACTTTGTTGGTGGAGGCGCCGGCGTCGGTTCAGCCGCTCTATGCGGCTGAATCCTCTTTTCCGGCGTGGATTTCTTGAGCGCCGGTTTGACTGGAATGGTGTGATCCGAAACGGTGCGCCTCTCAACTGGCTCTTCAATGAGCATGGGCACGAAAATAACGACCAATGCAACAAGCACCGCGCCACCCAGTAATCGCTGTTTGAGTCTCTCCTCCAATCCCATATTCACTATTCCAGCTTACGATTCAGTGACAAGTCGAACATGCTTCAAGAATTCAGGCCACGCCTGTTCAGCCAAGTATATCAGCTCAACTCCGGATAACCCTCATGACAAGTTCAAATTGTGCATAGCCTCTCCCACAATCAGAAAAGAGCCGAAGATCAGGATCAAATCCTGGGGATCAGCCCGATCATTACAGGCCCGGTAAGCCTCTGAAAAGCTGCGATGACAACTGATAGGTTGCTTCACCCCCTCCTGTCTCAGGTTGTCGGCAAGCTGTTCTGCCTTGCGACCCCGCCAGCCGTTCAAATCGAGCAGATGCCAACTCGCCAGCTGCGGTCCAATCAATTGGGCTGCATCGGCCGCATTCTTGTCCTGCAACATCCCGAACAGTGCATGTATACGTCCCTGCCAGTTCAATTGAGTCAAGGCATCACGCAATGTCTCCAATGATTGCCTGTTATGGGCGACATCCAATAACAATGCAGGCGTATCGGGTACGAAATGTAATCGCCCCGCCAACCTGACATCCCGCAGCCCCTTGGCGATGATATCCTCATGCAGCGGAAAATGGTTTTGCAGCAGATGACAGACCATCACAACCGCACTGGCATTCAAAAGCTGCTTGCTACCAGTCAAACCGGGTTCCGGGAGTTCCAACTCAACCCCGTTCGGCCCCGACCAGCACCAGCCAATATTGCATGTCTGATGATTGAAATCCTTTCCGAACCGGTAGATATCGGCTTCCAATTGGTCAGCATGATCGAGTACCGACCGTGGCATGGCCGGATCTGCCAATACCACAGGTTTACGACTGCGTATGATACCCGCCTTCTCCCTGCCGATTGATTCAACATCATTCCCAAGCCAATCGGTATGGTCAAAATCGATAGTGGTGATCAAGGCAACATCCGCGTCGATAATATTTACCGCATCGAGACGACCACCAAGCCCTACCTCCAGAATCACCAGATCCGGTTTCGCCGCAGCGAAACAGATCAGTGCCGCCAAGGTAGCGAACTCAAAATAGCTCAAACTTATCTGCTCCCTTGCCTGATCGATCATCTCAAAGGCACGGCATAGCTGCCGGTCGGAAACCGGTTCACCATTTAAGCGAATACGTTCGTTGTAGCGGACGAGATGCGGCGAGGTGAAGCTGCCGATATGGATGCCTGCCTGGAGGTATATCGATTCAAGCATGGCTACACAAGAGCCTTTGCCATTGGTGCCGGCCACCGTCACGACCTGCGCCTGGAATCCCTCCGGTTGCAGTCGCTGCCAGACGGTCTTAATCCGCTGCAAACCCAGGTCGATCTCTCTTGGATGCAGATTTGCCTGCCAGTCGAGCCATTGATCCAAGGTTTCAAAGCGCACCGTTGAGACTCCACCGACCTATATTGCAAACCATCAACAAGGTAACAAACAATTTATATTTATGATTTACAATCAATAACTTAATTTAGAAAAACCCATGACTGGGGATATGTCTGGCGTTCTGCTGCAATACGGCCTTAAGGCCAGTCATCAGGCCCTTGGCTTATTCAGCAGGATGCTGAGCAAATCGGCAATACGGTTTCGCATATCCCGGCGGTCAATGATCATATCGATGGCGCCATGATCGAGTAGAAATTCACTGCGTTGAAAACCTTCGGGAAGCTTTTCGCGCACTGTCTGCTCAATAACCCGGGGGCCTGCGAAACCGATCAAGGCATTGGGCTCTGCCACATTTATGTCCCCCAGCATCGCCAGGCTGGCCGATACGCCACCCATGGTAGGATCGGTCATCACTGAGATAAAGGGCAGTCCGCGCTTTTGCAGTCGTTCAAGTGCGGCACTTGTCTTGGCCATCTGCATCAACGAGAAGAGCGACTCCTGCATCCTCGCACCGCCACTGGCTGAAAAACAGACCAAGGGTGTGTGCCTCTCCAAGGCCATGTTGACAGCTCGCACGAAGCGTTCACCCACCACCGACCCCATTGAGCCCCCCATAAAGCTGAACTCAAAGGCGGCAACAACCAAGTCTATGCCTTTCAACTGACCACGCATGGCCACCAGGGCCTCTTTCTCACCTGAACCCTTCTGCGCCTGACTGATGCGCTCCTTGTATTTTTTACTGTCCTTGAATTTTAAGGGATCCACTGACTCCAGGTTTGCCCCTATCTCCTCCTGGGGTTCCGGATCGAGAAAGGTCTCAAGACGACGCCTGGCGCCTATCCTGTTGTGATGGTTGCATTTTGGACAGACATCCAGATTCCTTTCCATCTCCGCCCGGTAGAGAATAGCGCTACACCCCGGACACTTGGCCCAAAGTCCCTCCGGAACCGCACGTTTGTGTCCGGCATCCGTACGGATGCGGCTAGGCATCAGTTTTTCAAACCAACTCATAAAATGTACTCGACCTTTTTTTATCTCGTCGTTGCCGCTGAATCGATAGATTCAGTCGGCATAAGTCTCAGCGTAATCAATTTGCCCGGTCCATCGCCAGTCTCATGGATGAGATGACTTCACGCAGTGATGCGCCGATCTTCTCCGGTTCGTCCGCCAGGGCTTCCACACGCGAAACCAGCGCACTGCCGACCACTACGGCATCGGCAAGCGTTGAAACGGCTGCAGCGGTCTTCGCATCCTTGATGCCGAAGCCGACCCCCACCGGTAGATCGCTTGCTGCACGAATCTCAGCCAGTTTCTCATCCAGGGACTGCAGATCCAAATGGCTGGCGCCTGTGACCCCTTTCACGGAGACATAGTAGACGAAGCCTCCAGCCAAGTCACAGATCCGTCGAATGCGATCAGGTGTACTGGTAGGCGCCACGAGATAGATCTGATCGATCGACCTGGCCTGCAACAGCTGCTGCAGATCCCGGCCCTCTTCAGGCGGAATATCGACTACCAGTATACCATCCACTCCAGCCTCTGCCGCCTGCGCGGCAAATTCCTCATATCCCATTGTCTCTATAGGATTGAGATAGCCCATCAATATTATCGGTGTTTCAGCATCGAACTGCCTGAACTGGGCAACCATCTCCAATACATCACGCAGACTGACATGGTATTCCAATGCACGTTCACTGGCCCTCTGGATCACCGGACCATCGGCCATGGGATCGGAAAAGGGTACACCCAACTCGATCAGATCCGCACCGGCAGATACCAGATCGTGCATCAGATCGACGGTAATTTCCGGGATCGGGTCTCCGGCGGTTATAAATGGAATCAGCGCCTTCCTATCCTCCGCCTTGAGCTGCGTGAACCTCTTACCTATCCGACTCATAGCTGGATACCCTCCCGCGCTGCCACAGTATGCATATCCTTGTCACCCCTCCCTGAAAGATTGACCAGTATAATCTGGTCCGGACTCATCGTGGTGGCAAGCTTTGCCGCATAGGCAAGGGCGTGGCTCGACTCGAGCGCGGGAATGATGCCTTCAATCCTGGTCAAATCATGAAATGCGGCGAGGGCCTGATCGTCTGTGACAGCGACATAGTTGGCCCGACCGCTATCCTTCAACCATGCATGCTCAGGACCAACCCCCGGGTAATCCAGACCGGCGGATATGGAGTGGGTCTCGATAATCTGTCCGTCCTTGTCCTCCATCAGGTAGGTGCGATTGCCATGCAATACGCCAGGCTGTCCGGCACAGAGCGGTGCTGCGTGCTGACCTGTCTCCAAGCCGTTCCCTGCCGCCTCGACGCCGTAGATTGCGATCTCATTGTCATCCAGATAAGGGTAGAAAAGTCCGATCGCATTTGATCCTCCACCAACACAGGCGACCAGTGCATCAGGCTGCCTTCCCGCCTGGCGTCCCATCTGGCTGCGGGCCTCCCTGCCAATAACTGACTGAAAATCGCGTACCATCGCCGGATAGGGGTGGGGTCCCGCAACCGTGCCGATGATATAAAAGGTGTTATCCACATTCGTCACCCAATCTCGCATCGCCTCATTGAGTGCGTCCTTGAGGGTTTTGGAACCCGACTCGACCGCTCTCACCTCGGCGCCCAGCAGACGCATACGGTAGACATTCGCCTCCTGCCGTGCGATATCTACAGCGCCCATGTAGACAACACACTCCAAACCAAGCCGTGCAGCAACTGTCGCACTGGCCACACCATGCTGACCCGCACCCGTTTCCGCGATGATGCGGGTCTTGCCCATATGCCTGGCGAGCAGTGCCTGCCCCACCGTGTTGTTGACCTTGTGGGCACCGGTATGATTGAGGTCTTCTCGCTTAAGATAGATCTGAGCGCCACCCAACTGCTCGCTCCAGCGCTTGGCATGATAGATGGGAGATGGGCGTCCGACGTAGTCAGCCAGATCCTGATCGAGTTCCGCGAGAAACGCTTTGTCGTTCATAAAACGATGGTAGGCGCGACGTAACTCTTCAAGCGGCGCCATCAGGGTTTCCGAGACAAAGAGTCCGCCATATGGACCAAAATGCCCCTTGCTGTCGGGTAGGGACCCAATGATTTTCTCAGTTGTCTCCACGCTTAACTCCCGCAATAAATGCCTCAATTTTCGCCGCGTCTTTAATGCCCTTCGAGCGCTCGACACCACCGCTCACATCCACTGCATAGGGATGCACCTGCCGAATGGCCTGAGCCACATTTTGTGGATCGAGCCCACCTGCAAGGATTATCCTTGAAGCCTGGGTTGCAGGTATTCGGCCCCAATCGAAACACTGGCCGGTGCCTCCGGGCACACCTGCCTTGTAGCTGTCCAGCAACAGACCCGACGCTCTGCTGTAGGTTCGCTCAATCTCAACTAGATCGATCCCCTCGCACATACGGATTGCCTTGATCCACGGTCTGGGGTATCCGCTACACTCATCCGCCGACTCGTCCCCATGAAACTGCAGCAGATCGATCTGAACTTCATGGATATATCTTTCAATCGTATCCCGATCCTGATCGACAAATAGACCAACCACCGTGACGAAGGGTGGCAGGCTTTCCACAATAGCCTTGGCCTGCTGCAGTGAGACGGCACGGGGACTGGGGGGATAGAACACCAATCCTATGGCATCGGCACCCAACCGAACCGCATCGGCGGCGTCTTCAACCCTGGTGATGCCACAAATTTTGATACGCGTCCTCATAAGCTGCTGAAAGATACATTATGCATCACCCTGAGGCTAGTGCAGTGTCATATTGTTTGATGATTTCAGAGGAGTGTAAAATCTCGATTTGCTGCCGGCAGGCTAACCTAACAGAGGCAAAAACCTGCCCCAGGCGGATCCGGGATCGCAAACTCCTGCGGATAGTCGACCTTCGTCAGATAGAGTCCTTGCGGTGGCGCTGTGACCCCACCCAGAGTACGATCACGCAAATCCAATACATCCTGAGTCCACGACTCATCCTGCTCGCCTTTTCCGATAGCAATCAACACACCGGCGATATTACGCACCATATGATGTAAAAAGGCATTGGCATAAACCTCGATTGAGATAAACTCGCCAACCCGTTCGACCTGCAGTCGGTGAACTGTCCTGACCGGATGTTTGGCCTGACACCCCATCGCCCGGTATGAAGAGAAGTCGTGGGTACCGATCAGTGCCTGTGCCGCCCGCTGCATACGTGACTCATCCAGGGGACGGTGAATCCAAACCGCACGATCACGCCACTGGGCAGAACGAAAACGCCGATTCAGGATCAGGTAACGGTAACGCCTGGCAACAGCGGAAAAGCGTGCGTGAAACACTGCCGGGACCCCTTTGGCCCAACCGATGCTGATATCCAACGGCAGATTGGCATTGCTTCCCAACACCCAGGAGCGATCGGATCTTTTGGCATCTGTCTCAAAATGAACCACTTGCCCCGTGGCATGCACACCGCAGTCTGTCCGGCCGGCACAGTGGACTGTCACCTCATGATCAGCCACCCTGGAGAGTGCCTGTTGTAACAACTCCTGTACACTCCGAACATCTCCCTGGTACTGCCAGCCGTGAAATGCACTGCCATCGTATTCCACACCCAGCGCTATCTTCATCACATACCCTGATTTAAAAAAGGCTCTTCACCACTTAATGAGCAAACAACCAATCAAATATTTCAAAAAAACTTGATTAAGCCGCGAATGAACGCCAATCACCGCAAACTATCGCAAATAACGGGACATTGTGAATGGTGATCGCATAAATAATTCCATGTAATTTCCGTTGTAAGAAACCTTCATAGGATTTCAAAGTTCATAGCATTTGGATTACAAATCATTGACTGATTTTAAACAATTCGCGTTTATTGGCGGTGACTAGCGTTCATTTGCGGCTAATTCTTTCTCTTTAATTTAGCTTTTTGATCTAGGGTAAGAGCAATAAAAAAGGGCGCACCCGGCGTGCGCCCCTTATGAGATTTGAAAGTCTCTGTCTTAAGTGCCGAGACCGTTGAGTAACTCCTGGGCCTCTTTCTGTTGTGCTTCACTGCCTTCGCTGGAGACCTCGTCAAGGATGCTTTTAGCACCCTCGATATCACCCATGTCTATATAGGCCCGGGCCAAATCCAACTTGGTTGTAATCTCATCCGTGGAGTCGAGGTCCAGGTTTTCGCTATGACTTTGCAACAGACTCAACTCATCCGCAGCTTCTGGCTCTTCGCTGTCGAGATCCGACGAGAGCCCTTCCAGTTCCTTTTCGATACTCTCCAGATCCAGGTTATCCAGGGACTCTGAATCTTCGAGTTCTATGGCATCGGGTGCATCCGATGCGCCCAAATCAGCGGCAATGTCCGAATCTCCTTCAACGTCGGACAGATCGAAGGGCTGGGGCTCTTCAGCGACACCACTCTGTTCAGAGTCCATATCCAGATCACTGAGATCGATATCCAGTGCCTCATCCTCCTCCACTGAGCTCTCACCAGACTCCATCTTGTTTAGAAATTCCGAATCCAGGGACAAATTACCTTCGAGACTTTCGGAATCCATTTCATCGAGATTTTCAAGACCACTCAGATCCATTGAATCGATCTCGATATCCGAAGAATCCTGACCTTCCTGAGCCTCCGCCACCTCTTCGGGCTCGGCGGCCGGCTCAGAGGCGAGATCCAAGCCAAGATCATCCAATGCGTCATCTGCCGCGGCAACACCGCTCGCAGCCATACCGGCAGCCCCTGCGTAGAGTGCGTAGGACGGATCCAGTTCCTTACCCATTGCTGCGATTTTTGACCAGCTATCCGGCTCTTTATCCTCCAGACCCGCATCATGGAGTTCTTGTGCCAGGGAGTTGAAGTCCTGGTGCTTTTTCGCCGAAAAGTAGATTTCTGCGAGTTTGTGCTTGAGCTCCTCACGTTCCGGATTCTTCTCTATCGCCTGCTTAATCAGCTCTTCAGCCTGCTGATAGCGGCCATAGGCGATGTAGACATCTGCCTCGGAGAGAGGATCGACTTCACCGGTTTCGTCCTGCAGCGCATCGATATCACTGGGTGAGAAATCACTCATGAATGAGGTTTCATCGGTCGGCGCAGTGAGCGAACTGGAGTCGTCCTTGCCCGTGGCCACAACGCCACTGTCGGGTGACACCAGAATGCTCTCGGCAAATTCTGCCTCAGCCTCTTTACGGCGACGCATGATCATCCACAACAGGCCGATCAGCAATACCGCAACACCACCGACGATGGCCAACAGCGTGCTGTTCTCTTTAATGCCGTCGAAATAGCTCACCTTCTTCGGCGGCGATACGGAAACAGGCGGTTCCGCCGGTTCCGGTTGAGCCATAGGAGCAGGGGTCGGTGCCGGCTCCGGCTCGACAGGGGGCGGAGTCGTCTCTTCTACAGGCGCCTCCTCCTGTTGGGCAGCTTCGATCTGCGCCTCGATATCGACCTCTTCGATCACAGTGCCCGGAGGTACGGGAACAACAGGCTCCTCGACCTCGGCGATTGTCGGTTCCACCTCGGTTTCTGTTGTGGTCACATCCTCCGCTACCGCAGGTTCCATCTCTGGCTCGGGCGCTTCTGCCGGAGCAGTCTCGACCGATTCCATCTCCTCCATTTTCTCAGCAGCTATATCCTGTGCAGACTGTATCTCCGCCAGCTGATCGCTCTTCAGTGTCAACAACCGCTGAATATCCTTAATCTGCTTCTCCAGCTCCTGCACCCGGTTGCGCAACGCATCGTTCTCTTGTACGACCCCTTCGTTGGATTCGCGAACAAGCATGATCTCGTCTTGCAAGCGATTGATTTCGCTTTCCGATTCAGCCATGCCCTCCCGTTCGGCCGCTTCGCCTTCGCCAGGTTTGGCTGAAATCAGACGCAGACGATCCTCTTCCTTGATCTCGGTCTCGTCCGGCTTTTTGGAAACCGCAGGCCTGTCTACCTCACCTGTACGCCCCGCCTGCCATGCCCTTGTCTGTGCAAGGAACTCCTCATGCGCCTCCCGTTTGGATATTGAGGTCACGCCCGCATCCTCTGGCAGTCGCAGTATTTTGCCGACCTTGAGGTTATTGACGTTGTTATTGATAAATGCAGAGGGGTTGTGGCGCTGCAGTGCCATCATCACCTGTTCAACGGACTCATCGGACCGCTGCATACCCTTGGCAATATTCCAGAGATTGTCATTGGGCCGTACGGGGCCATACTCCCTACCACCCTCGCTGCTCGTTGAGGAGGTTACCATCGCGGGTCGAGACCGACTGACCTGGGTTGTCGGTGTCATTGTGGTTGTGGGAGATGTAACGGGCTGTGGAGCACGTTTGAGGGTAACCGGCGGATCGAGTAGCACCGTATATTCGCGTACCAGCCTGCCTTTCGGCCAATTCACCTCAATCAGAAAATTCAGGAAGGGCTCCCGAATGGCATCAGAACTCGAGATGGAGATGACCGGCTTGCCGGCAGGAGTCAGCATCGGCGCAAACTTCAGACCAGTCAATAGATAGGGCCTCTCCATGCCGGCTTTCTCAAAGGCCTCGCGGGAGGCGAGCGAGACACGAACATCCTGCAATTCTTCCTGGGATACTGAAAGCAGATCGATATCGGCTTTGAAGGCTTGGTTGAGAGCAGACCGGGGATGAATTTCACCCAATCCGAGAGCCAAAGCGCCAACGGGTGATAGGGCTGTTGCGACAGCCACTGCCAGAGACAGCTTACGAATCATGCTTCCTCCTTGCCAGAAAACATAACCCACCGGTCAAACTCATTCCGAAATATAGTGTTCAAAATGGTCCCCTAAACAGTCCCGATAGGTTTAGAATAAACTTAATAATTAGTCGCTAACTATAGCTGATAAATGATCTTTTTACCAAAACTTCGATGATCTTCACACTATTTTTTGCGATACCTTACCGCTGCTAGCCGGCGACTACCCAAAGTGAGAAATAGGTCGTGTTTTTCACGCTGAACAAATAGTCCTCTATTCCTGATAACGCCCTGCCATTTCCATCTACTGAAAAATTACGCCGAGTCAATATCCTCAACCTTTGACCTGAAATAGAAAACCCCGTCGTCAGCCGGTCGACTCTACGACGGGGTTGCACATCATCAGCGTAGCGACTCTGTCGGCGGTTCAAGTCTCCAGCAGAATTCTTAGCATACGCCGTAACGGTTCGGCCGCACCCCAAAGCAGTTGGTCACCGACCGTAAAGGCATTCAGATACTCTTCACCCAGATTCATCTTTCTCAGCCGTCCCACCGGGACAGCCAAGGTTCCTGTAACCTGGGCGGGATTCAATTCCCGTATCGTAATATCCCGCTCATTCGGGACAACCTTTACCCAGTCATTGGCACTGGCCAATATCGACTCCACTTCGTCTATCGGCACGTCACTACGTAACTTTATGGTCAATGCCTGACTATGACAGCGCATTGAGCCGATTCTTACGCAGGTACCGTCGATGGGCACCGGTTTATCGCTTCGACCGAGTATCTTGTTGGTTTCGACAAATCCCTTCCACTCCTCCTTGCTCTGCCCGTTTTCCAAGGCCACATCGATCCATGGTATGAGACTTCCCGCAAGGGCGGTACCGAAATTCTCTGTCGGGAAACTCTCGCTGCGCAACGTCTCAGCCACCTGCCGGTCGATATCGAGGATAGCAGAGGCGGGATCAGACAGATTATCCCGTACCGACGCTTCAACGGCACCCATCTGACTGATCAATTCGCGCATGTTGCGCGCACCCGCGCCCGAGGCAGCCTGATAGGTCATAGATGTCACCCACTCCACGAGATCCTGCTGAAAAAGCCCTCCCAATGCCATCAACATCAAACTTACGGTACAGTTGCCTCCGATAAAATCTTTCGTACCGTTAGCCAGGCCGTCGCGAACAACCCCGTCATTCACCGGATCCAGGACAATCAGTGTATGGTCCTTCATGCGCAGACTGGACGCCGCATCGATCCAATACCCTTGCCAACCCGCCGAGCGCAAGCTGTCATAGACCTTGTTTGTATAACTCCCGCCCTGACAGGTGAGAATCGCATCCATCTCCATCAAGGCGTCGATATCGGTGGCATCTTTCAGGGGCGCCCGTTCTCTGCCGATATCAGGGCCTGGCTGACCGGCTTGCGATGTGGTAAAGAATACCGGCTCTTCAATAGCGGCGAAGTCGTTCTCTTCCCGCATGCGTCCCATCAATACGGAACCCACCATCCCGCGCCAACCAACAAATCCGACTCGTTTCATCTCGATATAACCAAAAAAAGTAATTCAGTAACACGGTGCGGCTTGCCGCACCGAAACCCGGGGTGATCGCTGCCCTGTTTCTACATACAACGGAACCGTAATGTTCAGCCAACTACCCTTTCAAACATTACCCGCTTTTTCAATAGCGGCATGCCTAATCTAGGGCCTGTTAACACTAATCCAACGCCGACACCACAGCGTCACCCATCGATTCACAGCTCACTTCAGTCTTCCCTTCCGACATAATGTCCGGTGTACGCAAACCATCATTCAGAACCCTCTCCACTGCGTTTTCTATCCGATCCGCCAGCGACGGTTCATCAAGGCTGTAGCGTAACATCATGGCCACGGAGAGTATGGTTGCAAGGGGATTGGCCGTACCCTGTCCCGCTATGTCGGGTGCCGATCCGTGAATCGGCTCATACATCCCTTTACCCCGCTCATCGAGCGAAGCCGATGGCAGCATGCCAATGGAGCCGGTCAGCATCGCAGCACAATCCGATAGAATATCCCCAAACATATTTGTCGTCACCATCACATCGAACTGTTTTGGCCATTTCACCAGTTGCATCGCGGCGTTGTCGACATACATGTGACTCAGTTCCACGTCCGGATACGCGCTGCCAGCTTGCGTCACGATCTCTCGCCAAAGCTCGGTGCACTCCAGCACATTGGCCTTATCGATTGAACAGAGCTTGCCACCCCTTTTCCTGGCGATATCAAAGGCGACTCTGGCAATACGATCAATTTCCGATTCGTTGTAGACAAGCGTGTTATAGCCCTGACGTTCACCACTATCCAGTTCACGAATTCCTCTTGGCTGACCAAAGTAGATGCCACCGGTGAGCTCGCGCACTATCATGATGTTGAGACCGGCCACGATCTCCGCTTTGAGGCTGGAAGCCGCTGCCAACTGCGGATAGAGGATGGCTGGACGAAGATTGGCGAACAGATTCAGCTCCGATCTCAGTCCCAACAACCCCTTCTCCGGACGAATTGAAATATCCAATGCCTCCCATTTCGGTCCGCCCACAGCGCCCAGCAGGATGGCATCCACCTCTCGAGCCAAATCAAGCGTGGCGTCAGGTAACGGCCCACCTGTAGCGTCGATCGCGGCACCTCCGACCAATGCCTCATCGAGTTCGACATCCAAACCAAAATCGTCACGCAGTGTCGCCAATACCTTGACAGCCTCTGAAACAATTTCAGGTCCAATGCCGTCACCCGGCAGAATCAATATGCTTTTACTCATCACTTTGCACCTTGCGACCGAGCAGCGTTCGGTAGCGGTAATAATTTATATTTTCAAGAAGTTATAGAATCTTTGAGAGACCGACACAAACAACATGCCGAGCACCGGGCGATGCTTATTCAGTAAACAACCAAGGGGCTTCTACCCGTCTACGCGCTTCATAGGCCTTGATAGCGTCAACATGCTGCAAGGTCAAACCTATATCATCCAAGCCATTCAGCAGACAGTGCCTGCGAAACGCATCCACGTCGAATGGGATTTGCCCATGGTTTGTCGTTAGCAGTTGATCCGTTAGGTTCACTGTCATCTGCAGGGCCTCGTCATCGGTTGCCTGCCGAAAAAGATCGTCTATTATTTTCTCTTCTAAAACAATAGGTAATAATCCATTCTTAAAGCTATTATTAAAGAAAATATCGGCAAAGCTCGGTGCCAATATCACCTTAAATCCGTAGTCCTCCAGAGCCCAGGGCGCATGTTCACGGGATGAGCCGCAACCGAAATTTTCCCTTGCCAGAAGAATCTGCGCATCTTGATAGCGAGGATCATTCAATACGAAACCGGGATTGACAGGCCGTTTAGCGTTATCCATACCCGGCTCACCGTGATCCAGATAACGCCACTCATCGAACAGATTGGGGCCGAAGCCAGAACGCTTGATCGACTTGAGAAACTGTTTCGGAATAATGGCATCAGTATCCACATTGGATCTATCCAGAGGGCAGACGACACCCGTAAATATTTTGAATTTATCCATTGCTGTCTCCTGTTAATCCAAAAGTCGCTCTCATCTGTTGTTGAGATCGTCAAGGTCCACGAAACGACCCGTTACCGCGGCGGCGGCGGCCATGGCGGGGCTCACCAGATGGGTGCGTCCACCCTGCCCCTGCCTGCCCTCGAAATTTCGATTCGAAGTGGAGGCGCACCGCTCTCCAGGCAACAGACGGTCAGCATTCATGGCAAGACACATGGAGCAGCCGGGTTCACGCCACTCAAAACCGGCATCGACAAAGATTCGATCGAGCCCCTCTTGCTCGGCCTGGGCCTTGACTAGACCGGATCCGGGCACCACCAGGGCAAGCTTGATGTTGTCCGCCACCTTACGACCTTTAGCAATCGCCGCCGCTACACGCAGATCCTCAATCCTTGAATTGGTGCACGAGCCGATAAAGACCTTGTCCAAAGCTATCTTGGTGATCGGTGTACCCGCTTCCAGGCCCATGTAGTCGAGTGCACGCTGCATCCCTTCCGCCTTGACATCATCGGACTCATTGGCGGGATCGGGTACCACCTGATCCACCGCCACCACCATCTCCGGGGATGTGCCCCAGGTAACCTGAGGTCTGATGGCAGCCGCATCAAGGGTCACCACGCGATGGAATTGCGCACCCTCATCGCTGTGCAAGGTCCGCCAGTCGGCCACTGCTTGCTCCCATGTCTCGCCGCTGGGTGCGTAGGGACGCCCTTTGACATAATCGATGGTTTTATCGTCAACGGCCACAAAGCCCGCACGCGCGCCTGCCTCGATAGCCATGTTGCAGAGAGTGAGACGGCCCTCGATAGCGAGATCTTCAATAGCTGATCCGGCAAATTCGATCGCATAACCAGTACCCCCTGCGGTACCGATCTCGCCAATGATGGCAAGCACGATATCCTTTGCTGTCACGCCAGGCACCAGTTTACCCTCGACAAGGATCTGCATTGCCTTCGATTTCTTCTGGATCAGGCATTGCGTGGCAAGTACATGCTCTACCTCGGAAGTTCCTATGCCATGCGCCAACGCGCCCATCGCGCCATGAGTGGAGGTATGGGAGTCGCCACACACCACCGTCATACCCGGCAGGGTCGCCCCCTGCTCAGGCCCGACAACATGAACAATGCCCTGCCTTGGATCAAGCATCTTGAATTCCGTAATACCGAAATCCTCGCAATTCGCATCCAGGGTCTCGACCTGAGTCCGCGAAATCGGATCCTGGATGGATTCAACCCCACCCTGTCGAGGCGTGGTTGGTACATTATGGTCGGGCGTTGCGAGATTGGCCTCGACCCGCCATGGCTTGCGTCCGGCCAGGCGCAGGCCTTCGAATGCCTGCGGCGAGGTCACTTCATGCACCAGATGTCTATCGATGTAGATCAGTGATGTACCGTCCTCTTCCGTACGCACCACATGAGAGTCCCACAATTTGTCGTAGAGGGTCTTGGCGCTCATCTCTCGTAACCTCACAGGGAAAGTTAAAAAATACTAGTGAAAAACATAGGGGAGTATGCTACATAATACAAATTCATAATTTTCATTTTTTCCATTCTTTTTAGGAATAGATATGGAATTAAATACCCTTCGCGCCTTTGTTCAGGTGGCTCACGACGGCTCTTTCTCCCTGGCGGCTGAGCATCTTTTCCTCACCCAACCCGCTATCAGTAAGCGCATAGCCACATTGGAGAGTGAACTCGATACCCGACTGTTCGATCGCATGGGACGCCAGATCTTTCTCACCGAAGCTGGGCGACATCTGCTCCCGAGAGCGGAACATATCATTGATCAGTTGACCGATATTCGCCGGGAACTTGCCAATCTCACCGGTCGGGTTGCCGGGAGCCTGGCCATGGCAACGAGCCACCACATCGGCTTGCATCGCCTGCCGGCCGTTCTGCGCAGCTACAGTGACACCAATCCGCAAGTTGAACTGGACATTCGCTTCATGGAGTCGGAAAAGGCGTGTCAATCGGTGGAACAGGGAGAGTTGGAACTTGCCGTGGTTACACTCCCATTGAATCCTGTGGACGCCCTGCAGAGCAAGCCAATTTGGCATGACCCTTTGGCCGTAGTGGTCGGGCTTGACCATCCCCTGGCAAAACGGCGGACAGTGAGTCTGCGCGAATTGTCTGACTACCCCGCGGTTCTGCCAACCCGCGGCACTTACACCCGAACCCTGATTGAGCAACGCATCGGTAAGCACCACCTGCAGGTCAACTGCACTCTCTCCACAGACTATCTCGAGACCCTGAAGATGATGACAACCATCGGTCTGGGCTGGAGTCTCCTGCCCGAGATCCTGGTGGATGATCACCTGGTTCCGCTACAGGTCCCCGAACTGAAGCTAAGCCGTTCGCTTGGCATCGTCACTCATCATAAACGCACGCTCTCCAATGCCGCACGAGCGATGCGGGAGTTGTTACTCTTTTCCGGCAGCAAATAGTCCCGTCCACGATCAACGGGTTCTTGCGCATACCCCGTCGGGAAAAAAGAAGCCGATTTCAACCTTTGCCGTATCCGGACCATCGGATCCATGGACTGCATTCTCATCCACCGTCTCTGCGAAATCGGCCCGAATAGTACCAGGCGCCGCCTCTTGCGGATTGGTTGCACCCATGATCTCACGGTTGCTGTTGATGGCGTTCTCGCCTTCCAACACCTGAACCACCACAGGACCCGAAGTCATGAAATCGATCAGATCGTTGTAGAAGGGACGCGCTTTGTGTACGGCATAGAACTCCCCCGCCTGTTCACGGCTCAACTGGAGCATCCGCGAAGCCACGATCCTCAAACCGGCGGATTCGAATCGGCTATAGATCTTCCCGATCACGTTTTTTGCTACTGCATCCGGTTTGATAATGGATAGGGTCTGTTCGATGGCCATAGTGGAGCTCCCGAGTCAGTGGTTGGCGAAGGGATTAAAGATCAGAAGAATGGTGTTGCAGTGCAACATGCGCGCAACTTACTGCCCAACACAACCGCTGTCAAGCGATTGTTGAGAAGAGGCTGCAATTTGCTGAATGCCTGACCAATCCCATGCTCACCTCGGCATCTCACGCCTACGCCTCCCGGTCGACCCAGCGCCAGGCAATGACAACCGCCAATAGCGCATATGCTGCTGCAATCCAAAAGGTTGCGGCAGCCCCAATCCCACTCCAAAGATAACCGCTGAGCAGACTGCCGAAGGCTCCACCCGCTCCAAAGCTGACACTGCTGTAGAGTGCCTGGCCCCTACCCTGGTGGCGACCGATGAAATAGTGATGCACCAGATGAATGGCAGCGGCGTGGAAGGTTCCGAAAGTGGCCGCATGCATGACCTGAGCCAGCAGCACTAAGAAAAGATTATCAGGTGCCGACCCGACCAGGATCCAACGCACCACCGCAATGACAAGGCTTATGATCAGTACCTTGCGCGCACCCCATCGATGTAGCAGCCGGTGCATCACCAGAAACAGTCCCACCTCGGCGACTACACCGAGGGCCCACAGCTGCCCGATGACGCTGCTCGAATAACCTACCTCTTCCATATAGATGGAGTAGAAGGCGTAGTAGGCGCTATGGCTGGCCTGCATCAGAAAACAGACTACAAGAAAGGCGATTACATCACTCCGTCGCAGCACATGTAAGATCGATCCCTGGTCATGCTCGGGCATTACCGCCTCTTTCTCCGGAACCAACAGACTGTCGACGAAGATGCCGAAGAAGAGGAGCAGTACGAAATAGGGGATCACCACAACGCCCCACTTGTCGAGCATGACCCCCAATGCGACAACAGTAAGGATAAAACCGATCGAACCCCACAAACGGATCAGACTGTAGCGTTGAATACGCTCCCTCAGGTAACTCATGGTGACTGCCTCGAATTGCGGCAGCGACGCATTCCAGAAAAAACTGAACAGCATCATCACCAAGGCGAAGGGCCAGAAACCCTCTGCGATGAAGACCCCCAGAAAACAGCATAACGAGAGCAGCGATGCGAGGCGTACAATGGGCATGCGATGGCCGGTATGGTCACCGATCCAGCCCCAGATATTGGGCGCGATCAATTTGGTGACCATGATCACCGCCATCAGTTCACCGATCTCTACCGGGCTGAAACTCCGTGCCTGAAGATAGAGCCCCCAGAAAGGGATCAGGGCACCGAGGGATGCGAAGTAAAAAAAGTAGAAGCTGGAAAGACGCCAGTAGGGCATCCGCATCGTGTCAGGGCCTGCTAACGTCCATATTCTGTCCACGATGGCGTAGCACGTGATCCATTACCACGATCGCCACCATCGCTTCGGCAATCGGTGTGGCCCGAATCCCGACACAGGGATCATGCCGCCCCTTGGTTACCACCTCGACGGGGTCACCGTCGCGATTGATTGTCTTACCTGGCAAACGCAGACTCGATGTTGGCTTAAGGGCAATGGAAGCCAATAGATCCTGACCACTGGAGATTCCTCCCAGCACCCCGCCGGCGTGATTGGTAAGGAAACCGTCGGGAGTCATCTCATCTCGATGTTCCGTACCCTTCTGCTCGACACAGTTGAAGCCGGCACCCAGCTCGACGCCTTTTACCGCATTGATGCTCATCAGCGCATGGGCAAGCTCGGCATCCAGACGATCGAAGATGGGCTCGCCCAGCCCTGCAGACATGCCGCTGGCCACCACATTGATGCGTGCGCCGATGGAGTTTCCCTCTTTACGCAGGGCATCCATATAGGATTCCATCTCCGCCACCTTGTCTGCATCGGGACAGAAGAACGGGTTTTTTTCAACTTGATCCCAATCGAGCTTTTCAGCCTTGATTGGACCCAGCTGCGCCAGGTAACCGCGGATCTGAATGCCATAGCGTTCGCCTAGATACTTTTTTGCGATCCCCCCTGCGGCGACGCGCATCGCGGTTTCGCGGGCAGAGGAGCGTCCGCCGCCCCGGTAATCCCGAATTCCGTATTTCTGGTTGTAGGTATAGTCGGCATGCCCCGGCCGAAAGCGGTCCATGATCTCGGAGTAGTCCTTCGAGCGTTGATCGGTATTGCGTATGATCAGGCCGATGGGAGTGCCGGTGGTTTTCCCCTCAAATACGCCGGAGAGAATCTCCACTTCGTCCGCCTCCCGCCGCTGGGTGGTATGGCGTGAGGTGCCGGGTTTGCGACGATCGAGATCGTGCTGCAGATCGCTGGCTGAGAGTTCCAGCCCCGGAGGACAGCCATCCACGATACAACCGATGGCCGGACCGTGGGACTCGCCAAAGGAAGTAACGCTGAACAACTTGCCGATGGTATTGCCAGACATGATTTCCCCTAGCGCTCCAACCAACCGTTGACCCGCTCCAGATCCGATTCGCTCAGGGTACCTGCAGCGGACTTTAGATTGAGTCCGTTTATGATGTAGCTATATCGGGAATTGAGGTAGTCGCGCTGCGATGAGAAGAGATTACGCTGCACATTGAGGACATCGACAATGGTCCGGGTTCCCACCTCGTAACCTGCCTGGGTCGACTCCAGCGCGCTCTGGGCAGACACGGTAGCCGCTTTCAGGGCCTCGACCTGGCTGATGGTGGAGAGTACGCCACGATAGGCATCCCTCACCTGTCGGTTTACCGCGCGGCGGGTTTGATCCAGGCCCTGCTGGCTGGCGCGAAAATTCGCCTGTGCCTGGCGGGTTTGCGCACTCACCGCCCCGCCGGTATAGATCGGCACTTCGAGTGAGAGTCCGATGGTCCCCGTATCGGATTCGGTGGCGGTATCGGAATCGCTGCGATTCATCGCATAGCCGCCCACCAGGTCCAGGGTCGGATAGTGGCCGGATCGGCTGACTTCGATCTCCTGCTTGAGGCTCTCGAGACCGGCACGGGCGGCGATGATGCTGTAATTCTGCTGCTGGGCCGTATCCGACCACTCCTGAAGAGCATTGGGCACGGGTGGATTGAGTGCCAATTCCTCACCCAGCTTGGCCAATCTTTGCTGCGGTTGCGGACCGATGATCTCAAACAACGCCTCCCAGGCATTGTCGAGACTGTTTTCCGCGGCGATCTCCGACGCCCTGGCCGCATCGAATGCCGCCTGGGCCTCATGCACGTCGGTAATCGCGATCAGGCCGACGTCGAACCGTTGCTGCGCCTGTTCGAGTTGGCGTCCGGTGGCCTCACGTTCAGCCTTGGCGACCCGAAGATCGTCCTCGGCGGAGAGGATATTGAAATAGGCAGTTGTACTGCGCACCATCAGATCGATCTCCGCCGCCGCAAACTCGGCCTCGGCCTCGGCGATGGTGCTATCCGCCTGTTCCAGCTGCAGCAACCGGTCCCGGCGATAGATCGGCTGGGTCAGGTTCAATCCAAGCGCCTTGTCATGGCTGGTGCTTCGATCGTCGAAAGGCGTCCCCTGTAAGGTCTTGAGATCTCTGCGCACCACATCGTAGGTGGCACCCAATCCGATTGTTGGCAACAGCTGCGAACGGGCCAGACTCTTGGACTCTCGAGCCGCACTCAACTGCTCCTTGGCAGCCTGCAACTGAGGATCGTTTTGCAATGCCAGCTGATAGATCGTCATCAGGTCCTCTGCCTGAACTGATAACGCGGGAACAAGTGTCAATAGCAACAGGATCAATCGTTTCATCGATTTCATTGTTATTCCATCGCCTGAACGGCAGTCAAACCATAAAAAAATACCGGGAGACTTTACCATAGATCGCCGGCCCAGCCTGTAACAAATATCAACCAGTCCCTTCTATTCGGCCTTGGGCATGGGAGGCACCAGGAGCTGGGGATCGATACGGGCCTGGCGGAGATTCATACGCCAATCGAGATGGGCGCCGGTCACCCGACCGGTGGCGCCGATTTCGGCGATCGGATCACCCTGTTTTACCCGCTCACCCTCCTTGACCAAAATCTTATGCAGATGCAGGAAGGAGGACGATAGTTGATGACCATGATCGATGATCAAGGTTCCTCCCGAATAGAACATGTCTGGATAAGCCAGGGTCACCACACCATCCGCCGGCGCGACGACCAGCGTACCCACCGGGGCAGCTATGTCGACGCCGAAGTGTGGCCGTTTGGGTACACCGTTGAGGACACGTTGACTACCGTAGACACCGGAGATAATTCCTTTTGACGGCCAGATGAATCCATTCATAAAATCGCTGCGATCGTCGTCGCGCTTGCGTGCCTGCTTTACCAGTGCCGCCTCCTTTTTGATCCGTGTCCAATCTCGCTTTGGTGGCGTGACTTTACTGGGGGGAAGACCGTCGATTTTCTGAATCTGATACTCTCTTCTGGCGATTGTGATCTGCTTTGTTTCGACACGCTTTCCTGCCCTGTTCACCTCCAGGGTATGCCGCAGGCTGTCATCTCTGCCAAAACCAAGTAAAAAAACACCCTCGGGGGAGACGCGTATTGGCTTACCGTTAAATCTGATCAGATCGCCAGGTTCCGTTTTACCTATCAGCATCCCCCCCTGGGCCATCTCTCCTTCAAGGGTCACTGAATGGGCCGAGAATGGCAACAAGCATAAGAGCAGTAGAAAAAGAAGCTGCCGATGTTTGACGGCGTAAAAAATCATGACTTTCATGGTATCCGCACCCTAGGGCCTGATTTCACTGGTCCAATGGATCACAACAAGCAGCAAACTAACACAGTTGAGTTTAACCAGCCAAGCAAATCGAATAGGGCCGATTGACACTGAGAGGATTGACAGAAAAAGGAACTGGTTGTAGAGTTCGCGGTCTCTACGCCGGCCACCGGCAAACCACATCCTAGCCGAGGTGGTGAAATTGGTAGACACGCTAGCTTCAGGTGCTAGTGGGGGCAACCCCGTGGAGGTTCAAGTCCTCTCCTCGGCACCAATTCTCTCTCAATATAGATCTGTTAAAAAACAGGCGTTATACGAAACCCACTCGTTAAAATCCACGTCATCGATATTTGCTGATCCTTCAAGTTAAGACAACTGCATCGGATTCGATTTGAAAAGTTACATTGATCCCTACAGGTTTTCTTGATTCTGCCGTAATAATCTATCGAAAAACCAGGCTCCTGCATGCCTTACCTGTTCCCTGAATAGAGTGTTCTGCATAAATGAAAAAAATCTGCCTGTTACGGATCGCGAACTAATCTACAGTGAGGATAAAAATATCCTCTCAACAACCAACCTGAAGGGTGCTATCACCTACATCAATCCGACATTCGTCGATATCAGCGGCTTCTCTGAAGAGGAGTTATTGCATAGCAACCACAACATCGTGCGTCATCCGGACATGCCACCTGCCGCGTTCGAGGATCTCTGGACGGAAATCAAAGCAGGCAACCCCTGGATGGGATTGGTTAAAAACCGCTGTAAAAATGGGGACTATTACTGGGTCGATGCCTTCGTGACACCGATATTGCAGGACGGCTCCACGGTTGAATATCAATCGGTTCGTTACAAACCCGATCCTGAATGGGTACAGAGAGCGGAACCGCTCTATAAACGACTTCAAGAAGGCAAGCCCGTCAAACCGAGTAAAGGCAGTAAGATTGGACTGAATGCAAAGCTGATCCTGGGTAATCTGTTTGCACTTCTGCCTTTCGTAATGACCAGTCTATCGAGTAGCAGTCTCTCGATAAACGTAGTTGGATTATTGACTACGATGTCACTGATCGCGACGGTCAACTTTTTCCTCACCAAACCCTTCGCAAAATTGGTCAAAGAGGCCAGATCACTCTTCGATAACGATCTGATGCGCCGAATCTACACCGGCCGTGACGATGATTTCGGTTGTATCGAACTGGCATTCAGAATGCAGCAATCCCAGCTCAGAGCCGTCGTTGGCCGCCTCTCGGATACAACGCATATACTGAGGGGTATTGCTGAAAACACCTCAGATATCACCGATCAAACCAACCAGGGCGTAATTACGCAGACGAGTGAGATTGAACAGGTAGCCACCGCCATGACCGAAATGACGGCAACCATTCGTGAGGTGGCCGAAAGCGCCAACCGTGCGGCCGAGTCCACCACGTTGGGTCTGGATGAAACCACCAATGGAAAGCAGGTGGTGGGTACGACTATCGATGTCATCAACAATCTGGCCGATGAGATTCAGGAAGCAGCCTCAGTCGTCGACAAGCTCTCTACATACACCACTAACATCGGCGACATTCTCGATGTCATCAAAGGCATTGCGGAGCAAACAAACCTGCTGGCACTGAATGCCGCCATCGAAGCTGCCCGCGCGGGGGATCAGGGACGTGGCTTTGCCGTCGTGGCAGACGAAGTGCGCACCCTTGCCGGCCGCACGCAAAAATCGGCCAGTGAAATAGAAGCGATGATCGAACAGTTGCAGGATGGCAGCCGGGAGGCTGTGCAGGTCATGGAGAAGAGTCGGGACACGGCAGGTAAAAGCGTTGAACAGGCCGCCAGCGCCGGCAGGGCGCTCGAGACTATTGCCGGTGCGATCAATAACATCAACGACATGAATCACCAAATCGCTACCGCATCGGAGGAGCAGACGGCTGTGGCCGAAGAGATCAACAAAAATATCGTGAACGTTAACGACGTTGCCGGCGCAACCGCAAAAGGTGCGGTTGAAAGTGTGCATGCCACTGAAAGGATCGTGGAAACTGTCGACCAATTGGACAGATTGATTGTGCAGTTCTTACGCTGACCCAACCCCTGGAAAACGGTACCTATTAGGGCCTGCCATACGCATGGTAGAAGCGGTGGAACGATACTTGCCCCAGGTCACGAACAAGCCCTGGCATCGATCACGCGATTGCTCTGATTATTCAGCGAACTCCAACGCCTCGCGTATCACTTCGAGCCCAGCCAAAGCACAAGCACCGTCGATACTGTCCCGTTCGGATTTTCCCGGTGGGGCGCCGGAAATACCAATTCCTCCAAGAATTTCCCCACCTGCCTCTATCGTCAGACCTCCACCCACGAGCAGTGCACCGGGGTTGTTAACCACTTGATTGGGAATGCGCCGTTCCTCAAGCATACCGGCCAGTTCCGCCGTTGATTGGCGAAAACTGTTGGCAGTCCAAGCCTTACGATAAGCCGTCTCCACAGTGTGGGGTCCGGCAAAACGATCTCGTAACTGCGTCTGTAGATTGCCGCCTCGATCAACAACCGCAGCCGCAACAGAGTAACCTCGTTTACGACAATCATTGATTGCGCCCCATGCCGCCTTCGACGCCATCTCTAAAGAGATCGACCGAAACCGATAAACGCTATTGTCCTGCTCTGAATCGGTACAGGCAGAATTAGTAGAAAAGATGGAAAGCACAGTCAGCAAGTAGAAGCTCCTTGACAGCATTTTTCACTCCGGTGAGAAATAGTTTCTATCCTGACTCTCAGCGTGTAATCCAATAGGATAACGATACTTGGATCACGCGCTGAGAGTTACGTAGTATCGGCAAGCAACAGGTCTTTTAACCTATCAGGCGATCTTAGGATTTCTCCACAATATCTTTTCTTGTACTGGCGAAGAAATCCAACACTTCACGACTCTCCTTGGCGGGCACTTTGAATTTGTGCAGGGTTTTTTTCAGTGCGGTGATCAGGATCTCCCAATCCTTCTCATCTATCCTCATACCCTCATGGGAGAGTTTCATATCCCGCCCTCTGTAGTAGAGCGGACCACCCGCTTTAGAGACAATGAAATCCACAATCAGCTGTTTTTCCCTCGAAATACCGTCGTTACCGCGATGTGCCCAAAAGCGCCCGAGCTTTTCGTCTGCGGCAATCTGCACAACCACATCATCCACAACAGCACTGATGGCGTTATAACCACCCAGCCTTTCATAGAGAGAGGCTTGTGATGGATCATTGTTACCGGCGAATGTTGATGGTGCAGTAAACACAAAAGCAAGTGGAAGAACAGCGGCAATGGCAAGTTTGTGAAAACGGGTCTTCATAACACTACTCCTTAACGGCAAAGGTTTGTTTTCAATGCGGCACCATAATTGGCCGCTGTTTCAGAGTAGATATATGACGCTTGAATTAGAAATTGTATTTAAGAATGGAATTTATTCGGTTTTCAAATCAATCCCAATCATCTCCGATATGATCAGCCGACGCTTTGCTGACTGCTTGTCTCAGCCTGACCGGAAACCAATGCCGGAACTGTAGTCCGGATATAATCGATAAACGATTTAACATGCTCGGATTCGGTACTTTCCGCTTGCCAACTCCATTCAAAACTGAAACAGGCGGGTCTGTCTTTATCGACAAACAGCGGATAGTTCGCCTTATTGTCAGGTGATATCTTGGCTTTCGGCAGAATACCGGCACCTATTCCCAGAGATGCCCAATCTTCGATCACCTGATAGGTCAAAGCCTGTCCCGCATAGGCATGCAACTCGACGCCCTGGGATTTGAGCAGGGTCGACAGGGCAGCATTGAGGCCGCAACCACCGCCAGTCAGGATGATCGGGGTTGCCGGCAAATCGGTTATCTTGAATGACAGATGATTCGTCACTCGATTGTCATCTGCCGCCGGTAGATAGTGAAGAGTATCCCGATAAAAAATACAGCTATTTTCTCCATTACTCTCAATTGTCGTCGGCAGGATCTGTACATCGATCTGCCCTCTGCTTAGACGCTCGGCCAGGTCGTCGATGAAACACTCCTTGAAAAAAATCGTGATATCCGGATTTGCCTGTCGAAACGGCGCCAGCACATGATCCAACCTCTGCATGTCAACAAGCGGTGAAAAACCGATACGTAAAATCTTATGCGCGGGATTGTGGAAGGACTCTGCCGCCTTGGTCAATTCATCCAGACTCAGCAGCACTTCTTTGATACGCGGCAATATATATTCGCCGAAGGGGGTCAGATCAACCCTGCGTGTGGTTCGATTGAACAATCTCCCCCCCAATTCATCCTCAAGTTGTGAGATGGCATTCGACAAGGTCGGTTGCGTGGCGAAGCAAAGCTCCGCGGCACGGCTGAATGAATTGGTCTCGGCTACGTGCACGGCAAATTGAAGCTGCTTTAGATTCATAGCTTGATTTATTCGCTTATCAAATAAATGGTATTCATAAATAGAATTTCTCAATTATTCGCCTCGAGCTTATGCTTTTCATCGACACAATTCAACACCATGGAGATGACCGATGAATGCCCAACGAATGCTGTTTATAACTGTCGCCGCGCTGCTCTTTGCCGGTATCGGGTTATCCGGCTGGAATCAGGTACATTGGTTCCTCTATCTACCTGCTGGAATGCTGCTCTTCGCCGGCCTTACAGGTATCTGTCCCGGGCTGATGCTGTATAAAAAGCTTGGCTTCAAATAATCCGTCGGCATTTAGATCTCCCACGTTCAGCGGGTTGGAGCGATAAGATGATGAATACGGGAATAGTCGAGCTTCTGGCATTTGGATTGCTTGCGATCATTGCCGGTTTTATTCTGCTGATCAGCATGGTTCGCGAACTCACCCCAAATGAGCGGCGAAAATGGTTTCTTGGGATTGGCCTCGGCACCGGTATCATCGCATTCAGTCTGAAGATCGGGCTTATCGTGATCTTCTCACTCTTCCCCGGGCCTATGTTGTCGCTGTTCCCTGAACGTGATTATGAGTTTGCATCGGTCATGGCATCTAGCGACAAACTCTATGATTCCGGGATGGTTAAGACCCCCTATACCTGGCGGGCGCTGCCAACATCGGCACCCTACCCAGAGGACAACCCCCCCACCGCAGAAAAGATCGGGCTTGGCAAAAGACTATTCTTTGACAAACGACTATCGGCAGACGGCACCCTTTCATGTGCATCCTGCCATGAACTCACCGATAGCAAAGGGGGTGGAGACGGGTTGAGCGCATCGATCGGTATCGACGGTCAACAAGGCACAAGGAACGCTCCCACTGTACTCAATGCGGCCTTTCAGAAGGTGTTGTTCTGGGATGGGCGTGTCACTTCCCTTGAAGATCAGGCAAAGGGACCATTGATCAATCCGATCGAAATGGGCATGCCTTCACTGGATCATGTCGTAAAAACAGTACGCCGCATTCCGGAATACCAGGCACTCTTCGCCATGGCATTTCCATCCCGGCCATCGATCACCATCGACACCATTGCCAAGGCGATCGCCAGCTATGAACGCACCCTGATAACGCCGGATTCGCCTTATGATCGGTTTGTCAGGGGCGATTCGAAGGCACTCACTGAAAAGCAGATTCGCGGTATGGCGCTGTTTGAGTCCACCGGCTGCATCCTTTGCCACTCCGGACCGAATTTCAGCGCGGCAAGCCTCTTCAGTGACGACACGCCTTACAGGATATTCCCCTCCATTCCCGATACGGCGTATGAGAAGCAGCATCGCTTAAACGACGACCTCGGCGCAGCAGCAAAGGATGGTGGCTCAGACAGAGGTGTCTGGCGCATTCCCTCGCTACGCAATGTCACTCGAACCGCTCCCTATTTCCACAATGGTTCGGTTTCCTCTCTGCAAGAGGCGGTGCGCATCATGGCCCATGTTCAGTTGAACAAGGTCATAAGCAACAGCGACACTGACGACAGATCGGTTCAATGGTTGAATGACAATCAACGACTCAGAGTAGAGACACACCAGGCCCTGAGTGATACAGAGGTTGAAGAAATTGTGGCGTTTCTCAAGTCGTTGGAAGGTAAGTTGCCATTCAGCCAGCCAATTAATCCGGATTACCAAGGAGGGTAGCCGGTACCCGTTAGCACACCTACAAACACAATCCGGTTTCTCTCTTTCTGTTTAGCTTCGCCTCATACGCCATCCGCGACTATCGATGGATCGAAAGTAAAACAGACGATATACGAATGTAAAACAATGTAACTAAAAAACCTTGCCTCCACCGCCTCGGAGCCGCCTCCAGGCCTCACGGCTAATATAATATAATTCATATACTTATATTGATCACACCACAGATTTCACATTAGCCGCACAGGAACCAGAACGCCATTAACAGATCGTGGTCAATAAACTAGACATCCAGTTGTTTATCCTGCTTGAGCCGGGCACATTGACATCATGAGCCCGGCTATCGTAGGGTCGAATGAGGTTGTTTAAAACGCACTGCGCATTGTTAAACTGCTCGGATTGCAACAGAGAAATGGCTTAACTGATTTAAACCGAGATATGACATGAATAGGTTACTGATCCCTGTCGTCCTCTCCCTCTCCCTCGTCACCGGTTGCGCGGTGAATCCTGTCACCGGAAAAAAAGAGCTAAGCCTGGTCTCCGAGGCGCAAGAGATGGAGATCGGCCGGAAGAACTATGCCCCGCTACGCCAATCCCAGGGGGGTGACTACATGGTAGACAGGGAGCTGACCGCCTACGTCAGCGATATCGGTCAAAAACTGGCCGCCGTCAGCGATCGCAAGCTGCCCTACGAATTCAAGGTTTTGAACAACTCGGTACCCAATGCCTGGGCACTGCCCGGGGGTAAGATCTCCATCAACCGAGGTCTTCTGACCGAATTGGATAGCGAAGCGGAACTGGCCGCTGTGTTGGGTCATGAAATCACCCATGCCGCGGCAAAGCATACCGCCAACAGTATGTCCCGCGGGATGTTGATTCAGGGTGCGGTGATGGCAACGGTGATCGGTACCCAGGGTAAAGACTATGCCCAACTTGCGCAGTTGGGAGCCGGTCTTGGAGGTCAATTGATCACCCAGAAATATGGCCGGGATGCAGAACGTGAGTCCGACTTCTACGGTATGAAATATATGTCGAAGGCGGGATACGATCCCCAGGGGGCAATCGATCTGCAACGTACATTCGTACGTCTCTCTGAAGGTAAAAACCAGGATTGGCTCAGCGGACTCTTCGCCAGCCATCCACCCTCCAAGGAGCGGGTCGACAACAATATCAAGACAGCTGCCGAGCTTCCAAAAGGCGGCACTATCGGAAAGGATCGTTTCAAGGCCAAAACGGCCCACATTAAACGCACCAAACCGGCCTATGAAGCCTATGACGAGGGTCGCCAGGCACTGCAAAAGGGTAACCTTAAGAAGGCCAGAACACAGGTCCGCAAGGCCCTGCGCCTGGAACCCAAGGAGGGTCACTTCCATGCCCTGCTCGGAGACATTGAGGAGAAAAGCAAACACCCTGCCATTGCCAAGCGGCACTATGACAAAGCGATTAAACTGAATGACAGCTTTTTCTACTACTACCTCAAGCGGGGGCTGGTGAATGAAAAACTGAAAAATGCCGACGCCGCCAAACTCGATCTGGAAAGGAGTATCCAACTACTGCCGACAGCAAACGCCTACAACTCCCTGGGCAACCTGGCCCAGGCCGCCGGTAATTTGAAATCCGCCAAGTCCTACTATCGGAGGGCTGCCTCGAAAGACACCACGGAGGGCAAGGCCGCTTACAGTTCCTTGATGGCTCTCGATTTGTCGGAGAATCCGCAAAACTATGTCAAACTGCGGACCGGCCTGGATAACAAGGGCAGAGTCAAAGCGGAGCTATACAATCCAACCCCTCGCGATGTAAAAAGTATCGTCATCGCAATCCATTTCCGTGATAGCAATGGCCAGATCAGAAAACTCAAACGCGTCTATAGATCGGTCTTACCCTCAGGGAAAAAACGACTCATCGACCTGGGAGTAAGCGATATCCCGAAAGCGCAACTCTCGAAGGCCAAATTCGGCATCATCGGCGCCCGTCTAGCCAAATGATTCTCCAACAGTTTGTCGTTGGGTTCGGTTGAATCCATCCGGCAGCCTTATACATTCGGATGCTCCGGTTGCCGGGTGACGTACCCCTATGATCGCTGCCGCACAACAGCGATGCCGACAAGCCCCCATTCGCCCAGGGCCTGGTAACAGGCCCTAGGCCACTAAAGTCAAAGATCACATTAATCCATGCAACTTTTTTACTCTTCAGGTGAATCCAGGATCAAACTTGGATCGTATTCTTGCTTGAAGTCATGCATCAAGCAGGCTGACAAATCCTACTGAATCGATTTCATATCCATCCGAGGAGAAGATCATGAACAAGACTACAAAGACAGCAATCGTGGCCGGAGCGATTTCAACTGCATTGGCCATGGGGGCGGCGAATGCCGCACCATCTGCCGGTACGGAAAAGTGTTACGGCGTAGCCAAAGCGGGTAAGAACGACTGTAAGGCAGGCCCCGGCACCAGCTGTGCCGGCTCCTCCACAACAGACGGCCAGGGCAACGCCTGGATGCTGGTACTCAAAGGGACCTGCGAAAAGATTGTGGGTGGCAGCTTGGCGGAAAGATAACCCAGCGAGTCGACCCTGTCGGATGGGGCTCGCCCATCCGACCGGAACCATCCCGGATGCCACTGTAACCGGGGTGGTTCGCCCTGCCTTCCAGGTTGCCATTCCTACTGCACCGTGTAAAAAACCCGACACTCTCCTTAAGAACCGGGAAGTTGTTGAATGGGATATGTTGCCGGTATGTGGATGCGCACGCTTGCACAGGAAAGTTGACAGTTGAAGTGCACGGATAGTGTGATCCAGATCAGGCAATATTCCCATGGGATGTTATGATGCCAGCCACTCGTATTGCCACCTGCCACAGATCTTTCCTCAAACGATGTCCGATAATAGTCAACATCCGTATTCCAACAGTCCGGTAAGTCAGGATCAGCTGGTGAGCTACATTGAGGAATGCAGAGAGCGAATTCCAATTTTCGTAAACAGGCACTTCTCCCTGCAGGGCGCCTTCCAGCTAAACAGACTTGCCCTGGGACGTGACATCCTGATCGCACCATTCAACTTCCTCATGGGATTTCCCAATTTTCTGCTCCGGCTGATCGCCCTGCTTTTCGAACTAATCGGTGCGCATCGCCCGGCCCAACGTCTATTGAAGATCCATCTCGGACTTCCCACAAGGGTTCAGCAGATGTTGACCACGCATCTGTGTACAGACTTCCTCATGTTATCCCGCCACCCTGAAGATGCAGACAAGCGATTGCAACGACTTCTCTACCAAGCCGCAATGGAACCATTGCGGATCTATGTACAAACAAGAAATGTAGCCGCCGATATCACTGCAGGCACATTGGCAGCCATTCTAGGCTTGACCCTGTTGAATCAATTCACCCCCGGATCTTTCTCGGCCGGTACTGCAATTGCCCACCTGGTCGCCAGGGAACAGGCTGCTTCCGAATTCTTTCTCGGGGAAACAATGGGGCGCATCTATTACACCCTCTTCCCCATAAGTCCGCCTATTGACATCGTTATGGCAACCATTCCAGTGGTAATGGTGACGATTGCCCTGGTCGCCGCATTTTCCGGTATGCTTCACGACCCCATCCAAAAGCGTACCGGGATACATCAACGCCGACTCAATCTGCTTCTGGACGCCATAGAAAAAAGTGCCACCCGATCGTTCACAAAGGGGTATCGCCCCAAGGATACCTATGTCGGCCGAATCTATGATTTCATCGATTGGATCAAGGGATTGCTCTCTTTTTATTGATCGCGGCAGAGCCCATTCAATGACTAGTGTTGTATCAGTGTATCCGGGTAATTGGTTATGATGGGCCAGATACAACCACCATAGAGCACCTATGATACGTGACTGACTATCTCCACGCCCCGCTGCCGTCCCGTAAAATGCCGGCGGGGATCCCCTTCATCATCGGTAACGAAGCGGCCGAGCGGTTCAGCTTCTATGGCATGCGGGCGATACTGGTGGTATTCATGACCCAGTACCTGCTTAACAGTAGCGGCGTTGCGGAGCCGATGAACGAAGAGGAGGCGAAGGGTTGGTTCCATCTATTCGTCTCGGCGGTCTATATCACACCCCTGCTGGGCGCGCTGATCTCCGATGGCCTGCTGGGCAAGTATCGCACCATCATCCTGCTCTCCCTGGTCTACTGTCTCGGCCACCTTGCCCTGGCGCTGGACCATACCCGCCTCGGCCTCTTGCTCGGATTGGGGCTGATCGCCTTGGGTTCCGGTGGAATCAAGCCCTGCGTTTCCGCCCATGTGGGGGATCAGTTCGGCCGCACCAACGGACACCTTCTGCCGCGGGCCTTCGGCTGGTTCTACTTCGCCGTCAACCTGGGCGCATTCATCTCAACCCTGGCCACCCCCTGGCTGTTGCAGCAAGTTGGACCGGCCTGGGCCTTCGGTGTACCCGGTATCCTGATGGTCGTCGCCACAATACTCTTCTGGGCCGGCCGCCGTCGCTTTGTCCACATCCCCCCTGGTGGGTGGGAATTTGTCCGCCAGACATTCAGCCGCGATGGATTGCTCACCCTGGCTCGGCTATTGATACTCTATCTCTTCGTTGCCGTCTTCTGGGCGCTGTTCGACCAGACCGGCTCAGCCTGGGTAATCCAGGCCAAGTCAATGGATCTAACGTTGTCAGGCGTGGAGATATTACCGGCCCAGATCCAGGCGGCCAACCCACTGCTGGTGATGCTGCTGGTACCAACCTTCTCCTATCTCATCTATCCGGCAATCCAACGCCGCTGGCATCTGACGGCCCTGCGAAAGATCGGCTATGGCATGCTGCTCGCGGCTGCGGCCTTCGCTATCTCGGGATGGACTCAGCACCTGATCGACATGGGGCAAACCCCAACCATCGCCTGGCAATTGTTGGCTTACCTGGTGCTCACCAGCGGCGAAGTTATGGTATCCATCACCTGCCTGGAGTTCTCGTATACCCAGGCGCCCAATCGGATGAAGTCATTCGTCATGGCCTTTTTCATGATGTCCGTCGCTTTGGGAAACCTCTTTACCAGCATGGTCAATTTCGCCATCGAAGGCAGTGATCTTCTGCAGGGTGCTGACTACTATGGATTCTTCGCTCTCTTGATGTTGTTGACCACAGGGCTCTTTGCATTGGTGTCGCGATATATTCCCGAACACAGCAGGTTACAGAGCGAAGCTGTGGCTGTACCAGCCAATCAGGATTGAATGATGTAAGCATAGATCGACTATCGATCTTTGCTATTCATAAGCGATGGGGTCATAGCAAGACTAGAGTAGGGCCAGGCGGTTCGATACCTTACTGCTTTGTATATGTGCAATCAGTTCAACCCACAAAAGAGGATCTGCTATGCCGCTAGTCAATATTTCCATACTTAAGGGTAAGTCACCTGACTATATTAAAGCCGTTACCGACGGTGTAAATTCTGCGGTTATTGAAACGATGGACTTTCCTGACGATGATCGTTATCAGATCGTTCATGAAGTGGAACCGCATTGTCTGCAATTTCAGGAGCGCGATGGTGATCGGGTGATGATGTTTCTCATCATGCGTGCAGGCCGTTCAAACAAGGCGAAACAGGCCTTTTACAATAAATGCGTTGAAAACCTCGCAAAAAATCCTGGTATAGATCCGGCGAATGTTCTGATCACGATTGCAGAGAATCACGATGTTGATTGGTCGTTTCGTGACGGTATTGCTCAATTCGTAGTGTGAGGGGATACTTATTCACGCACATTATGAAAACCAACTGTTTGAAGTCGGAGGTTCGAATAACTACGATTCCATGCCAGGGGTGATTAGCACTACAGGTGATACTTGAGAATATGGCGCGCCCGGAAGGATTATTCGGGCCGTCGGCCCTCACCCCTGCGGGGCCACCTCTGCGCGGCATTCTGCGCGCCCGTGACGCTGGTCGAACCGGCTCTTTTAAGTCGGAGGTTCGAATACCCTCGACTCTACTTTTGGCGCGATTAGCAATACAGATGATAGTTGAGAAAATGGCGCGCCCGGAAGGATTCGAACCTCCGACCCCCTAGTTCGTAGCCAGGTACTCTATCCAGCTGAGCTACGGGCGCTTTTTGTGGAACGCGAATTCTGAAGATTTCTTGCTCTTTTGTCAATGGCATATGGAGAATGGGAAATCCTGCGGCGCTGCGCGCCTGGTCGAACGAAGGGTTCGAATCAAAGCCTCACTATCCGCCAAATAAAAGGGGGCTGAGGGACTCCTAAGCTTGGGTGCCTACTGATAGGAGGGATTGATTCGCCTTCGGCTCACCCCTTCGGGGCACCTTCGCTACGCTGCGGTGTCCTGCGGCGCTGCGCGCCTGGTCGAACGAAGGGTTCGAATCAAAGCCTCACTATCCGCCAAATAAAAGGGGGCCCTGTTGGGCCCCCTTTTATTTGGCGGAGAGAGAGGGATTCGAACCCTCGATACGCTATTAACGTATACACACTTTCCAGGCGTGCTCCTTCAGCCACTCGGACATCTCTCCGGATTTTTGGAGGCGCAAGATTAAACCAGTTCCTCTCCGGAATCAAATGGCTAAAGGTGTCTGCTGAATTCGGCAACGATGGCGTCGGACTCTATTTCTCTAAATGTGTCGACACTGATGTGGATCAGTTTGCCGTGGTCGCCGGACTCGAAGTAGAGATCGGGCTGCTTCAGCAAGCTGGCGTCAACCAGGGTCTCGATGCCATAGGGCATGCCTGTCGGCGGTACCGCGCCGGTTTCGCAATCCGCGAAGGCCTGCTGCAGCTCATCCTCGGAAATCAGGCTGAGTTTGCGACCGGTCAGCTGCTTCAACTGCTCCAGTTCGAGCCGATGCGTCGCGGGAATAACCGCAAGCAGATAGCTCTCGTCATCTCCGAGCAAGACCGACTTGGCCATTCTGTCGCCGGGTATATGTGCCGCTTCAGCGGTATGCAGGGTGGAGTCGGTCCGCCGATGATCGATGACGTCGAAACTGACACCGTGATTTTGCAGATACTCTCTGAGTGTAATTGCTATTGCCATTTCCTCACCTCTTTTTACCTCTCCCTGATGCTCAGCCTTGGAAAAGCTTGTGCATCTGATTCATATTATTTTACAAATACTTATAATACATTTCAGTCTATACGAAGACGCGATCACAGAATGTGTGAAAAGCGCACGGCCGGCGGTCTTCCGTCAATCCGGGTTGCGTCTGTTTTTTAGGACTCTATTTAGGAGTATAGTTCGCCGGTCAACAGCAATGACGTTTCTGCAAATCTGCTTTTTTGAACACCGGCATCACCTGACCAAGTAACGAATCAACATGGCGAAAAGAAAGAAAAAATCACCTTCGATGGCAAAATCGGCCGATCGTCACCACCTCTATGAACTCTCCGTGCAGTGCGCGGAGGCCGAAATCGATTTCGTGGATGACACCTACAAGAAAATACATGGTCGCAGGGCGAAACGTCTGAGGGAGGATTTCTGCGGTACCGCGAATGTCTGTTGTGAATGGGTGCGACGACGCAAATCCAATCATGCAATCGGGATCGATCTGGATAGAGAGGTGCTCGATTGGGGTCGGGACAATCAACTGCGGAGACTGAAATCGTCACAGCAGAAACGAATCAGATTAATCGAGGATAATGTCCTCTCGGCAGAAACCGAGCCGATGCAGATCATATCCGCCATGAATTTCAGCTATTGGCTGTTTAAAGAGCGTACGGCGCTGAAAAACTATTTTCAGCGGGTCCATGGTCAATTGGCCGAAGACGGTATCCTGTTTATGGATGCCTATGGGGGTTATGACTCCTACAAGGAGATCGAGGAGGAGCGGGAGATCGAGGATGGCGACACCCTGTTCACCTACATCTGGGAACAGGAGAAGTATGACCCCATCACCGGCAACCTGATCTGTCACATACATTTCGAGTTTGAGGACGGCTCACGCATGAAGCGCGCATTCAGTTACGACTGGCGTCTGTGGAGTTTGCCTGAGATTCATGAACTGCTGGATGAAGTGGGATTCAGCAAAGTTACATTCTACTGGCAGGGATTCGATGAAGATGGCGAACCCGATGGTGTGTTTCTACCTGTCCGCGAAGGCGAGGCGGATGCCGGATGGATCTGCTACATCACTGCCGAAAAATAAGCACCTAAAGGGCGTTTACATCACTCTCGACTGAACTGAAACGCGCACAATAATCACAGATAAAGTCGGCAATGGCCGGCGCATCGTTAAGATCGAGTTGGGGCAGCGCTGTCTCTTCTCTGATCCCATTATCGCTGGCAATGGCAATAATTGATGCATCGGCCGGAAACAGCAGGGGTTTGCGCAGGGTTTCGCGATGCAATTCTATCTTGGGAAACGCCAAATGCCGGAAGCCCTCGACCAATACCAGATCCAATTCACTGCAATCGAGTCGTACCAGTAACTCCTTCAGTACCGGCTCACGCTCTTTCGGCTCATCCACCATCAATGCCCAGTGGCGGGAAGTGGCGAGCAGTACCCGACCGGCACCCGCCTTGCGTAATTCATAGCTATCCTTTCCCGGCTGGTCGACTTCGACTTGGTGATGGGCATGCTTTATCACCCCCAGCCTCAAACCGGCATCACGCAACAGGGGTATCAGTTGTCTCAGCAGGGTGGTCTTTCCCGTGCCGCTATAGGCAGCGAAACCAAGCAGGGGTACTGAACATGGGTCAGGCGTCTTCACGTTTTATGCCGTGGATCATGATAATCAGATCGGCGGCATCCCGGCTGATCCCCAGTTCAGAGACAAGCTGTTCGGGGCCGGCTCCGGCATGCACCATGCGGATAGCATCACTGTATGGGGGTTCACCCTGGTGACTGCTCTGTTCGATATTTTCCTGGCGCTCTTCCAGGTCTCTGCCATGGCGCTCCAAGCGGTTCACACGCTTATCGACACCGACGGCACTGGAACAGAGCGCACTGACTGTCTGCTTTAATGTGTCGATTTCCCGCCGAAGCTGTTCGTAGGACTCGCGTCGATTTCGTTCAAATATCAAAAATACAACCACCAGCACCAACAACAGCAGCACTATTGGCAGAAGACCAAACCAAAAGAGTGTCGCATCACTACCCGTCATGCCTATCATCCTTAGCGGGGCAGAGGAGGAGTGTCAGGCATACTCATCGATGTGCGGCTTTCCATCATCCTCATCTTTTTTCGGTTTCCTCTGCTGTCTCTGTTTACGTTCATCTGCAGGCCTGGGGCGTTCACGTCGCAACGGCGGCTTGGCTGGCTTCACCGGAGTCAGGGGAATAAGAGGATTTTGGTCTCCAATCTCAGGCATGTTTGGCTTCCTTTTCGAAATCTAACCGTTTTTGCCTCTTGCGCTGTCGATCACTAGGTAGAATAGCCGAAAAACGCTTCCAGGGACAAAGTCCTGCTTAGCCCGTTACTGTTAGGGCCTGTTAACACTAATGCAATAGGTAATTTGGAAATTCGACCCTGTATGGATACCGGTTGTTCAATCTCCGATGCGCGACAGAGATCAATACATGCTGATCTCCTGCCACTCCTCATCTGTCAGCAATTTATTGAGATCGACCAGGATCAGCAGTCTGTCCTCTTGTGTCGCCACACCCTGAATATAGCGTGAACTCTCTTCGGTACCCACATTCGGCGCCGGATCGATATCCGTTTCACGCAGTTCAACCACTTCGGCTACAGCGTCAACCAAAATACCTACAACCTGTTTTTCAGACTCGATAACAATGATGCGGCTGGCGTCATCCACTTCCTTGGTGGGTAGCCCAAACCGGGTGCGGGTGTCGATGACGGTCACGACATTACCGCGCAGATTGATGATACCCAGAACATAAGATGGCGCGCCGGGTACGGGAGCGATCTCAGTAATACGAAGCACCTCCTGCACTTGCATTACATTGATGCCGTAGACCTCTTCCATCAAAATGAATGTAACAAACTGAATCAGCGGACCACCACCGGCCTCTTCATCGTCTTCAATAGTCATGCTTAAACCTCATAACGATATCACTCTAGGGCCTGTTCAGCCGGCGAGCATATTCAAGATCCCGTCAACATCCAGCAACACACTCAACTCCTGTATGATAATACCTGCGTACCAGGGTCTTATCCCACTGCCGGAACGCCACCGAACTTCCTCTTTATCCACCATTAGCGTATCGCAGATGGTGTCTACTGCCAGTGCCCTCTGTCCATCACCGATCAGCAACAGGTGTTGTGGTCTGACAGCGCTACTCTCATCCAATCTTTCCGGCATCAACAATCTGGCGCTGTTAACGACTACGACCTTTTCTTCCCTGTTGACGACGACGCCCGACGACCAGGCCGGTTGTCCCGGCAATTGACTCGCCTCTCCTGAAAAAGGGAGTATCCCCCTGAGTGATGAGAGCGGAATCCCCAATTTGATCCCATTCACCTCGAATAACAACACCTGAAACGTATCTTCAACCCAGTCCGGTTCATTGGGCTCAAGCGAAGTTTCAGCCTCACCGGACGTCGGCTCTGATACTGTTGTCAGTGTAGATTCAGTATGCCCGTCATAGTTGATATCGGCATCGGGCAACGGCTCTTTAACCTCCACCCGGGGAGGCGTGACAGTCAAATCATCGATCTCTGACAACAGTGTATCGAGATAGCTTTTCAGTGCCGTGTCAGGCTCTGCGATCTTGCTGGCCGTTTCCGGTGACTGAGACTGCCTGAGCCGGCGATTCATGTGGCAACACCTGCTTGAATTACCGGTTCCTCACTTTCATCGAGCAGGTCGCGCAACAATCTTTCATACGCTGCGACCCCCCGGCTCTGCGGTGCGAACAGCGCCGGTGGAATACCGGCCTTGCTGGCTTCCCTAAAAAGCGTATCCACGGGGATCAGGCTGTGCCAGACACGCCCCGGATAGCTCTCCCGCATCACCCTGAGGCTGTCTATGGATGCCCGGGTACGTCGATCAAACATGGTGGGCACTACGAGATAGGGCAGCGGCACATGCCTGGATTTCATGACCATCTCCAGGGTGTGCAACATCCTTTCCAATCCCTTGAGGGCGAGAAATTCGGTTTGCACCGGAATAATCAGCTGCTCACAGGCCGCCATGGCGTTGATCATTAAAACCCCGAGTATCGGCGGACAATCGAGAATTACATGATCGTATCGGTTCTCCAGTTGAGCCAGCGCCTGCTTGATCACCAAACCCATGCCATCCAGTTTTCCCGCCTGACGGTCGAGGGTGGCCAGCGCCATCTCCGCGGGCATCAGATCCAGCCCGTCAGTACCTGTCGGATAGATCAGACTGAGGGGATCCACATGGCTTTTTTGCGCCACAGCTTTAAACAGGCTGTAGACACTCTCATCCAATCCATCCGGATCATAGCGAAAATAGCTGGTGAGGGATCCGTGTGGGTCGATATCCAGCAACAGCGTCCGCAGACCCCATTGGGACAACATGCCACCCAAGGAGACGGTGGTGGTGGTCTTTCCCACCCCGCCCTTCTGATTGGCTACGGTCCAGACCTTCATTGGCCACCTGTGGGGAGATCGATAATCCGGTCCTCACTGCCGTTCATTCCCATGATAATCAGGGAAACCCGGCGATTTTTCGCCCTCCCCGACTCTGACCCGTTATCAGCGACCGGCCGATGCTCCGCATAGCCCACCGCCGACAGGCGCTGCGCCCCGATTCCCATGCGAGTCATGAGATGGACCACGCTTGCCGCACGGGCAGCGGACAGCTCCCAGTTTGAAGGAAACTCCTTGGTGTTGATGGGACGATTGTCCGTATTGCCTTCGACCTGTATCTGGTTGGGTACGGTATTCAACACCCGGCTGATACTTCTGAGTGCATTCACGGCCTCTCGCGAAAGATGGGCGCTGGCACTGGGAAACAGCATTTTGTCCTTCATGTTGACGATCACCCGGTCCTCGGTGAAACTGACGTCAACCAGTTCCTGATCGACATAGTCACTCAACATATCCTCGATGGTGGCAGCAAGAAAACTGAGCCGTTGCGTCTCGTTGCTGGGCATCTTTTCCATATCCAGGCCCGGATCCTGATAGGTGCCTGGCCCTTGAATCTGTTCTGTCTGGATCAGGGCGTTATCCTGCTCTAAACCTGCCATATTGCCTGAATTGCGATTGATTTCACCGACCTGTATCGGATCGACACTGCGACTGTTCTCCTGAAAGGCTTCTGTGAGGGTTTGCGAGAGTACCCTGTATTTGCCCTCGTTGACCGAGGAAATCGAGTACATAACCACGAAAAAGGCGAACAGCAGGGTAATGAAATCGGCATATGAGACGATCCATCGCTCATGATTGACATGTTCCTGTTTACGTTTGCGTCGCTTGCTCATTGGAGAAAGCCCTTGAGCTTGGTCTCAATACTGCGGGGATTGTCGCCTTCAGCGATGCCGATCACACCCTCGATGACCATCTCTCGGAATTTGGCGATGTTCTCAGACTGGGTTTTCAGTTTGGCCGCAATGGGCAGCAAAAACAGATTGGCCAGTCCGACGCCATAGATAGTTGCTACGAATGCAGTGGCGATACCGCTGCCCAGTTTGCTCGGGTCCGCCAGATTCTGCATGACATGGATAAGGCCCATGACCGCACCGATAATACCGATCGTGGGAGAATAGCCCCCCATACCTTCGTAGACCTTGGCCGCCTGGATATCGTGCTGTTCGCTGGCATCCACCTCCATCTCCAGAATATCCCGCAAGCTCTCGGGTTCACTGCCGTCAACAAGCAGTTGCATACCTTTACGGATGAAAGGATCGGGTTCTTCGTCCGCAATGGTCTCCAATCCCAGTAAACCCTCTTTTCTGGCGATATTGCTCCATGCCACCAGTTTTTCAATGGTTGCGCGCATATCCAGTCTGGCGGGCAGAAACACCCGGCCGGAAAGCCTTAGCGCATGCAGAAACACCGGTACCGGCGTCTGCAACAATATGGCTCCGACGGTGCCGCCGGTCACGATCACCATGGCCGGGCCATTGACCAGAGAGTCTATATGACCACCCTCCAGCCAATTGCCACCTAATATCGCGAGAAACGCGATTATAATTCCGATAAAGCTAAGAAAGTCGAGTCTCATAACACTCTCATCGGCACCAAATTCCTATTATTAACCTTGCTCATCATGCACGTTGTCGTATCTGTCGATTGGGCCTATCGGATAAGCGTTCACAGGCCCTAGGTTATTCTCGCCAGCAGCGGTCCAATCTCATCGAGTGCCACTACCCGGTCAGACAAACCGGCTTTTTCAACAGCCTGGGGCATGCCGTAGACCACACAACTCTGCTGATCCTGGCTCCACAAACTCGAACCCGCAAGTTTCAGTTTTTTAGCGCCCTGCAGGCCATCCGCCCCCATACCGGTCAGGATCACACCCAACGCCCGCTCCCTGTAACTTTCGGCGACCGAAGCGAGCATCAAGTCAACGCTGGGATGGTAAATCTGGCCGGGCAGCGGATCGGTAATCCTCACATGGTATTGGGAGGGCCCACGCTCCACCTTCAGCTGCTTTCCACCAGGGGCGACCAGACATTGACCGGCAATCAGCGAGTCTCTGTCAATCGCCTCTTTGACTTTGATCGAACATACGGTATTCAATCGTTCCGCATAAGCGCCGGTGAAGCTGCCTGGCATATGGACCGCCACAACGATTGGCAATGGATAGTGACGCGGTAATGCACTCAACACCTGGCGCAATGCCACCGGTCCACCTGTGGAAGCGCCTATTGCCAGCAGTTCGGGTTTCCTTCCGGTCATAGCCGCAGAAGGTGCCGATTTAATTGAACGGCCGACGTGAGAATGGCCGCCAAGGAGGCCTCGCACGCTGCTCAATCGTGAATGACCTACCGCCCTGACACGCTCCAGCAACTGTTTGTTGGCCTCTTCCACACCACTGCCGAGATTGCTCATGTCCTTGGGCAGAAAATCCATTGCCCCCGCATCCAGAGCGTCCAATGTCTCCTTCGCACCCTCCTTTGTCAGGGCGGAGAACATCAGAATTCGCGTCGGCGTCTCCGCCATGATCTTGCGTACCGCGGAGATGCCATCCACAACGGGCATCTCCACATCCATGGTAATCACGTCTGGCTTTAGTTGCCGGGCGCGTTCAATGGCTTCCTTACCGTCTGCCGCAATACCGACGATCTCGATATCACTGGCCTGCGACAATGCCGCAGTGATCCGGTTTCGAAAGAATGCTGAATCATCAACAATCAGTACTTTCAGTTTGGCGCCCATGATCCGATTTTTTACTCTTCTGGCTTTGTATGTGAGCAGGGCTGCCGGCCATGTTGCAAGTTCCCTTTAAGCTCAATTGAAACGGCCCTAATACTTCTTGGCATACTTCCGCATCAAACCGGGTACATCTACAATCAAGGCTATTTTACCGTCACCGGTGATTGTGGCGCCGGCCATACCGTCCAAACCCTGCAGAAGTGCGCCGAGGGGTTTGATCACCACCTCTTCCTGACCAATCAGATGGTCGACAACCAGACCGACCTGGATATTTCCTACATTGACGATTACCACGTGCCCTTTTGACTTGTCATCATCACTGATCGGCTTATCCGGAATCAGCCAGTTCCGCAGATAAAAGAGTGGCAGGGCACGTTCGCGGACCATGATAGTCAACTGACCATCAACCACATTTGTGCGTTTCAGATTGAGATTGAATATTTCAACCACACTGGCTAATGGCAGTGCAAAAGGCTGTTGTCCCAAAACCACCATCAAGGTGGGCAGTATTGCCAACGTCAAAGGCAGCTTGATGGTAATGATGCTGCCTTGACCCCATTCGGAATCGATCTCCACCGAGCCGTTCATCTGAGCGATTCGGGTCTTTACAACATCCATACCGACCCCGCGTCCCGAGACGTCGGATATCTCGGTCTTTGTGGAAAATCCAGGTGCAAAAATAAGATTGAAGCACTCCTTGTCGTCGAGACGGGCGGCCGCCTCGCTATCCATCATGCCTTTCTCCACGGCCTTTTTACGCAGCACTTCCGGATCCATGCCTTTACCGTCATCAGCGATGGAAAGCAGAATGTGGTCACCTTCCTGGGCAGCGGATAATACAACCCTACCCCGTCTCGGTTTGCCTTTTTCCTCCCGTTCATCCGGTAGCTCGATGCCATGATCTACCGAATTGCGCACCAAATGTACCAGGGGATCGGCCAAGGCCTCGACCAGGTTTTTATCAAGATCGGTTTCCTCGCCTACCATCTCGAGATCGATCTCTTTCTTCAAACTTCTGGCCAAATCACGCACCACCCGGGGAAAGCGCCCAAAGACCTTTTTAATCGGTTGCATCCGTGTCTTCATCACTGCCAATTGCAGGTCGGAAGTCACCACATCCAGATTACCTACCGCGTTGGCCACATCCTCATCGTTCATGGTGGCCTTCAGTGTCGCCAGTCGGTTACGCACCAGCACCAGTTCACCCACCATATTCATGATATCGTCGAGCCGTTGTGTATCGACACGGACAGAGGTTTCGGCTGCAGGCTTGCTGGCGGCTGCCTTGGGTTGCTTGGGCGCCGCTTTCGATTTCGCTTCCGCGGCAGCTTTTTTGGCGGGTTTGGCTTTCGCCTTAGCCGCCGGCTTTGTCGCCGCTTTGGCTACAGGCTTGGCTGCGTCCTTTGGGGATGTTTTTTGTGCCGGCTGTTGCGCCTTTTTATCGTCGACCGCACCATCCGACTTGATCTTGTTCGGATCGAATTTACCCGCACCGTGGATCTGGTCGAGTAGATCTTCGAACTCATCCTCTGAGATTTCGTCATCACCAACAGGAGGTTTTTCCGGTTCTTTCGATTTAACCGTATCCTTGGCGGACGCTTGTTCCTTGCTCACCTTACCAGGGTTGAATTTACCTTCACCATGTATCTCATCGAGCAGGGCCTCAAACTCATCCTCTGTAATGTCGTCTGATGCTGCAGGTTTTTCTGTCTTGGATTCTGCCGGCGGCTTGCCGGTAAATTTACCCTTGCCGTGTAATTCATCCAGCAGGTCTTCAAACTCATCCTCCGTGATATTGTCATCTTTGCCGGCAGGGGCGGGTTCCTGGATGGCATCCAGAAGTGTGTCGAACTCATTATCGCTCATCTCATTGGATGAGGACCGCTCTTTTGCCGCGGGTGCTTCAGGCTGCGCCGACACCTCGACATCGGCTACCGGCGCTTGCTCCTCCTGGGTTACTGTTTCAACCGGCTCTTCAGCCTCTTCCTCTTCTTCACCTTCCGGTACGGTATAACGGTTGAGTCGCTCGATCAGATCCCGGTTCGCGTGTTCGGGCATAACGCCCTCGCGCACCTGTTCGAACATGGCATTGACGACATCCAGCACTTCGAGCACGGAGTCCATTAAATCCGGACTCACACTGCGCTGCCCCTGGCGCAGAATATTGAACACATCCTCAGCCCGGTGGCATACCTCCACCAAGGGTTCTATGGCAAGAAACCCGGCACCACCCTTAATTGTGTGAAAGCCACGAAATACGGCATTTAACAGATCGAAATCATCAGGTTGCTGCTCCAGATCCACAAGCTGCTCACTGAGCAGCTCAAGTATCTCTCCAGCCTCGACCAGAAAATCCTGAAGGATTTCGTCGTTGACATCGATGCTCATCTAATGCTCCCGGTAGATCACCGAACTTTACCGATTGTTGTTGAAATCTATATCGGTCCTTACCTGTATAACTAAAATCCCAGGCTGGAGAGCAGATCGTCCACATCGTCCTGGCTTGTCATTTGGTCTCCCTGATCCAGTCCTGGTATAGCCGGCCCCGCAAGATCATCTTTTGCGTCTTTTTTCTGTTCAGGATCGTCCAGCTTGCTACCGGTAATACGCACCAGCATGACAAGTTTCTCTTCAACATCATGGACCAGGGTGATGACCTTGCGAATGATTTGGCCGGTGAGATCCTGAAAATCCTGGGCCAACAACACTTCCGATAGGTTTTTGTGCAGCTCACCGGCATCCGTCCCGGTACTCTGTAAAAAACTCGAAAGTGCGCCACTCAGCTCCTTGAAATCCTCCTTATTGAGCAGTCGGGAACGCAGTTTCTCCCACTGTTCCGCGAGATCCGCGGACTGTTGTTCGATTTTCTCTATCAGCGGGATACTCTGTTCAACCGCTGTCAAGGTGCGATTCGCGGATTGCTCGGTCATGGTAATGACATAGGTGAGCCGTTCCTTGGCATCGGGTATCTCCACATTCGTCATATCAGAGATGCGGGCATCGAGCAGGAAACCGTTTATGGCATCATGCAGTTCACGGGTGAGACGACCCACCTCTTGGAATAGGTCATCGTTTTTCTCTGTCGGCGTCAGACTTGAAATCAAACGCTCGGATTCCACATCATCGCCGGCTTCCAGGCTGATAACGAGGGACTTTGCAAGCTCTAATCGTTGTTGGTTATCTATTTGCCCCATTTTCTACTCCTGACACAGCCTCAACTTAACCCACACGCTCGAAGATCTTATTGATCTTCTCTTCCAAAGTCGTGGCGGTGAAAGGTTTGACGACATAGCCATTCACACCTGCCTGCGCCGCTTCTATGATCTGCTCTCGTTTTGACTCCGCTGTCACCATCAATACCGGTAAAGCGGCCAACTTCTCATCGGCCCTTACCGCTTTCAGCAGATCGATACCGGTCATCCCCGGCATATTCCAATCTGAGACAAGAAAATCGAAATTCCCACTCTGTAGCATAGGTAGCGCGGTAAGACCGTCATCCGCTTCCTGGGTGTTGTTAAATCCAAGATCACGCAATAGATTCTTGATAATTCGCCGCATGGTGGAAAAGTCATCCACAATGAGGATCTTCATATTCTTGTCCAATGCTACCTCCATCCTGCTGCCGCTGATGTCCAATCAGCGATTCACAGGCCAACCATTACTCTTCGTCATGTACCAATGAGAGCCAATCCGTCAGACGCGAACGCAAACGCAGTGTCGCCTGACTGTGTATTTGGCAAACCCTGGACTCACTGACACCCAGTACGTGCCCTATCTCACGAAGATTCATCTCATCGTCGTAATACATGGCAATAACCAGCCGTTCGCGATCGGGCAAACCGGCAATTGCATCCGCCAATGCCTTCTTGAAGGCATCTTTCTGCAGACCGTCAAATGGTGTATCTGCAGGCCCTTCCCGGGCAACGGGGAAGCCGTCACTCACTGCAGTCAACTCGTCCAGACTGAAGATGCGACATCCCGTCGAATCCCGCAGGATCTGGTGATACTCCTCCAGACTCATGCCCAGGGCCTCGGCCACTTCCACATCACGGGCATCTCGGCCTTCATTGTTTTCGATTTCCCGCATTGCCTCTGCAACCATGCGTGCCTTGCGATGAACAGAACGTGGTGTCCAGTCACTGCGCCGGATCTCGTCCAGCATTGCACCGCGAATGCGGATACCCGCATAGGTCTCAAAACTGGCACCCTGGGTGGGATCATAGTTTCTGCTCGCCTCGAGCAGACCCAACATCCCCGCCTGAATCAGATCATCCGCCTGAACATTCGGTGGCAACCGGTTCATCAGGTGATAGGCAATCCTTTTCACCAGTCCGGCGTGTTGATCCACCAGATCATCAAAGTTCTGTTGTTGCTGCATGGCGGTGTATGTCGCTAAGCCGCTCACCGTCATATCTCCCCATATTGGCTAGAAAATTGGATCAAACGCTCGACGAAAAACTGTAAATCTCCACTGACACCCGAGGGTACAGGCCAGTTATCGGCCTTTTTGGCCAAATTCTTGAATGCCTGTGCCACCCGTGAACGCGGATAGGCCTCGACAACAGGCTTTTGACTTTTTACAGCTTTACGGAGTTGTTCGTCATAAGGGATGCTGCCCATATAGTTCAGCATAACGTCCAGGTATTGATCGGTTACCCGGCACATTTTATTGTAGAGGTCCCGCCCCTCTTGCACGCTCTTAACCATATTCGCCAAGATCCGGAAACGACTGATACCGTACTCCCGGTTCAGCAACTTGATAATGGCATAGGCATCGGTGATGGATGCGGGCTCATCGCATACCACAACAATCTGTTCCTGTGCGGCACGACTGAAACTGATCACCAGATCGGAAATGCCTGCAGCGGTATCGATCAGTAAAACGTCCACGTCGTTGGCCACTTCACTGAAGGCATGGATCAACCCGGCATTCTCGGCGGGCGTCATCTCGGCCATATGCTGGATACCGGAAGCCCCGGGCACAACCCTCATGCCTTTGGGGCCGGTCACCAAGACATCTTCCAGAGAGCATTCGCCCTGCATGACATGGGAGAGATTTCGCTCCGCATGCAAACCCAGGATCACGTCCAGGTTGGCCAGTCCCAGGTCGGCATCAAGCAGCATTACCCGGCGGCCGAGTTCGGCGAAGGCGATGCCCAGATTGGCCGATATACTGGTTTTGCCAACCCCCCCTTTGCCGCCGGTGACAGCAATCACTCTCACTGGTTCCGGATTGATCATCCTGCGTAATCCCGTTGCCTGATCTTCGATCTGTTCAGACATGTGCATATTCATTCATTCCCCCGAAAGCCATTGCCAGATACTCCTCATCTGGACTGCCGCCCATCAGCTCGGACAGCTCCACCACCTGTTTCATCAATCTGTCTGCATGAGCGTTGTGTATATCCTCCGGTACCCGCTGACCGTCAGTAACAAAGGCCAGAGGCAGCTTTGCATCGAGAACAGCGGACAGCACACCTCCGAGCGAGGCGGCCTCATCCATCTTGGTGAGGATGACACCAATGGGTTCTACGATACTGAAGGCTCTGATCGCATGACTCAGGGCTGAGCGCTGGGTGGTGGCGGAGAGGGTCAACAAGGATTTCACGGGATGATTACCCTTATTCAGCAGCGCCAGGCGTTCTGTCAGTTTGAGATCTCGCTGTCCCATGCCGGCGGTATCTATCAGGACCAGACGTTTTTCTGTGAAGGCATGCAGGGCATTGTTGAGCTCTTCCGGCGTGGTGACGCCGCGAACCGGCACATCCAGTATGCGGCCATAATTTTGTAACTGTTCCTGGGCGCCGATGCGGTAGCTGTCGGCCGAAATCAGAGCGAGATGACGATTGCCGTGACGCAGGCAGAATCTGGCGGCCAGCTTGGCAATGGTGGTGGTCTTTCCGACGCCGGTTGGCCCCACCAAGGCAAGGGTGCCGCCTTCATCGAGAAGATCCTTTTTTACAGCCGGAATCTCTGAACCGAGCTGGGTCAGGGCTTGACGCCATGCCTGTTCGGGTGTTGCGGCATCTTCAACGCGATATGCCAACTCTTTACAGTGACCCGTATCCAGTCCCAATGCCATCAGTCGGCGGATTATATCCTGCGTCTGAGGCCGACGATGCCCAAGGTCGCGCCAGGTCAACTCGGAGAGTTCGTTCTCCATCATCCGGCGCAGTGCCTGCATCTCCCGACGCATCTCTCTCAACACCGGATCCTGACTCCATTCGACCCGGGGCTGCTCCTGCTTCTGACTTGGTTTGTTATCCTGGTAATCGCGCTTGGATATTACGGATTGCTCCACATCGGTGATATCCGCATAGGCTGTCCTGGCCGCAGCGGACAGGGTTGCGCTGTCTTCAGTCAGTGATCGGGATGCTGGTTCGATTACGGTTGGCTGGGTGGCATCGAATGCGGATTCGTCATAATCCACCGCTGCCACCAATTCTATTCCGCCCTGCACGTTCTTATTGGAGAGAATGACGGCATCCGCACCCAGCTTCTCACGCACCTGGCGTAGAGCCTGCCGCATGTCAGAGGCAAAAAAACGTCGTATCTTCATAATCCGCTATCCCCGGCGGCCACTCTGGTCGAGCTTGCGCCTGTCAACCTGCCTATCCACTCTCCGGCTTTATTATTACGCGACCGGTCACAGCCGATTCTGCGTCGAAGCCATTCGCTCCCATTAGGGGTTCATAACAATCTTTGCAATAACCGTTCCAATCCTGAATACAGCGGAACGACAAGATTTTTTTACTTTTGATACAATAGGTTGGAAGGAAAGTTAGTGTTTGTGCTGTGTCGTCAGACCTGATCAGACGCCAGTCTCTTGACTCCCTGCTCCACACCGCCAAGGATTCGGCACTGATCGTGTTGTGATTTAAGGAGAACCGGCACGGCACGTGGCGGGTTATCGGGTATTTTACCTGACGTCAGCAATTGCCTGGGTGACTGTTTTGACTTCAGTGTCCTTGCGATACTGCTCCAGCGATACGATTTTGCGTGGCCGCAGATACCTGATCTCGAATTGAGCACCGCATGAGAGCAGGGAAAAGATGAGCGCCTCCGCCTGCTCCCTCCCAACCAATTCCAGCTCGCATGGTTCTCTGTTTAACAGCGAGTCAGCCGCACTGTTCAGCGCCATCCCCCGCAAATAGGTGCAGTGGTAGATCCTTTGACAGTAATCGAGGTGTGACCAGTTGTCCCTACTTAGCCAAGCACACTCGTCCGACCACCCTTTTATAACTAACTTGATCATTGGATTAAGTCCTTACTGAGGTCGATCATGGGCCGCCTTTACAACCCCCCACCCCAGATCATGCTCCCACCGCAACTATCTCATATTCGGAAGTTGGCAGCCATCCCCTGTATGGTCTCAGACGTGGCGGCCAACTCCGATGCCGGATAGGCGCAGAGTCAATCGCCGTTTGCGGCGTTACCAATCGTTGTGACCACCTTGATCTGTCGATTGTCGGGTATTTCGTTGTAGGAAAGGATATGCATTCCCGGGGCCGCATGCTTGGCGAAGCGGGCCATCCAGGGCCTGATCGGTGCGGCCACCAACAGCACGCCCTCCTGTCCATGGGCTTCCATTGTCGCGGAGGTTTCGGAAAGTGCGTTTTGCAATCTCTCCGCCAGACCCGGCTCAAACCCCGCCTGCCCCTCTTCTGAGGCCTGCAGGGTTCTTTGCAGCAGCTGCTCCAGGGTCGGATCCAGCACAGCCACCGGTATTTCCTCGGAAGCACCTATCAATTGCTGTACGATTCCACGCGACAGCGCAACCCGTACGGAAGCCGTCAATGCCGCTGGATCTTGAGTTCTTTGTGACTGCTCCGCGAGTGTTTCCGCAATGGTGCGAAAATCGCGGATCGGTACATGCTCCGTCAGCAGATTCTGTAAAATTTTCGTCACCACGCTCAATGAAAGTGCCTTCGGAACCAGGTCTTCCACCAGTTTCGGTGCGGTTCTGCCCAGCATATCCAGAAGCTGTTGTGTCTCTTCATGACCCAGCAGTTCATTGGCATGGGTCTGCAGGATTTCACTCAGATGAGTTGCCACCACAGTACTGGCATCCACGACGGTATAACCCAGGGTCTGTGCGTGATCCTTCTGATCCGGATCGATCCACACGGCATCCAGACCGAAGGTTGGGTCCTTGGTGACCGTCCCCTGCAATTCACCAAATACCTGTCCTGGATTGATCGCCAACTCCCGGTCAGGAAAGATCTCCGCCAATGCCACCGAGACGCCGTTGATCGAGATCCTATAGCTGTTGGGGTTGAGATCCAGATTGTCGCGAATATGTACTGAGGGGATCAGGAACCCAATCTCTTGCGAGAGCTTGCGTCTGACACCCTTGATACGATTCATCAGCTGTCCGCCCTGGTTGCGATCGACCAACGGGATCAGACGATAGCCCACTTCGAGTCCTATCAGATCGACCGGCTGTACATCCTCCCAACTCAGTTCACGCTGCTCAGGTTGCTCGAGCGGCTCTTCCACGACCGGTTCTTCCACCGGTTTCATCTGACGTTGCCAGATCATCCATGCCCCCGCCGCTGCGGCCGCCGCCAGGGTAAGAAATGCAAAATTGGGCATCCCCGGAATGATGCCCATCAGAAACAGTACCGATGCCGCCACCGACAACGCCTTGGGACTGCTAAAGAGCTGACTGACTATCTGCCCGCCAACATCCTGGCTGCTTGCCACCCGGGTGACAATGATCGCCGCCGATGTGGAAAGCAAGAGTGACGGTATCTGCGCCACCAGACCGTCACCGATTGTCAGCAGGACATAGTTCTGCAGTGCCGTGGAGAAATCGAGATTGTGCTGGGTCATACCGATGGAGAGACCGCCAATTATGTTGATGAAGAGGATCAGGATCCCAGCGATGGCATCACCACGAACAAACTTACTCGCACCGTCCATAGCACCGTAAAAATCCGCTTCACGGGCGATATCCTCGCGCCGTGCTCTGGCCTCATCCTGATCGATAAGACCGGAATTGAGATCGGCATCGATTGCCATCTGTTTACCCGGCATCGCATCCAGGGTGAAACGTGCGCTGACTTCGGAGACACGCCCCGCACCCTTGGTCACAACAACGAAATTGATGATCACAAGAATCAAAAAGACCACCAAGCCGACAGCATAATTACCACCGATGACAAAGGCGCCAAAGGCTTCAATCACTTTACCGGCGGCATCGCCACCGGTATGGCCTTCCAACAGAACCACCCGGGTGGACGCCACATTGAGGGCAAGGCGCAGCAGCGTGGCGATAAGCAACATGCTGGGAAAAACCGAGAACTCGAGAGGCCGGCGAGTGTAGACCACCACCAGCATCACCACCAGAGAGAGGGTTATATTGAAGGTAAAGAATATATCCAATGCAATGGGCGGCAATGGAATCACAATCATCGTCAACAGCATCAACAGCATGATTGGCGCACCCAAACCGCGTGCACCCGCTTGTCTGACATTGTCGAGGATTGCAGTGGCGTTCATCGTCTTTTAACCTTGAATGTTGAATGATGAATGATGAATGATGAATTGGGGTCCTGATTGAATGACCCGTGTTCGTAGGGCACCCAAATAATTAAAAACTAACAATTCAAGACTATTCATTGTGTTGATACTCCTGCGGAATCGACAGATCATCCGGCAGCTCCGGATATTCCCCGCCCTCGGTTCGGTAGGCCCTGAGCTGGAAGACATAGGCCAACAGTCGAGCAACAGCAAGGTAGAGACCGGCAGGAATAAAGGCGTTCAGTTCAGTATGGAAATAGATGGCACGTGCGAGCATCGGTGACTCCACCACGGGCACTTTAGCCTCGGCGCCGACTTCACGGATTGTCATCGCCACCAGGTCAGCGCCCTTCGCCAACAGTTTCGGCGCATGCATGGCATGCGGATCATATTTCAGTGCAACCGCATAGTGAGTCGGGTTGGTGACGATGACATCGGCCCGCGGAACCTCCTGCATCATGCGCTTTTGCGCCATCTCGCGTTGCAGTTGCCGGATTCTGCTCTTTACCTCAGGCTTGCCTTCGGTCTCCTTCAGTTCGTCACGAAGCTCCTGGCGAGTCATCTTCAGCTGGCGTTTGTGGTCCCATAGTTGGAAAGGCACATCGATCGCAGCGATAAGAATCAATGTCGATGTCATGAGAATCACCGACCAACCGATCAAGCCATTCAGTTTTTCCATTGCCTGCGAGATTTCCATGCCATGTAAAGCGAGGAATTTATCCAGTGACAACCAGAGTAACAGTATGGTGACGCCACCGATGAAGATAAACTTGGCCAAAGCTTTGAGCATCTCTACCAGCCCACGCGCCGAGAAGATACGTTTCATACCTTTCAGTGGGCTCAACTTACTCAATTTTGGCGCCAATGCTTCGCTACTGATAGAAAACCCACCCAGAGCGACCGAACTGAAAATGGCGGCTATAACGACCAAGATAAAAAAAGGGAGCAATGTCATCATCACTTGCAGAAAACGATCACCCAATTGAATCAACATGATGTTGATATCGAAGATCTGCTCTCGGGTCAGTACGAAACTCTGACTCATCATCTCGGACAGGCCATCGCCGATGGTATGACTCATTACGACCAGTGCGGTCACTCCTATCATGGTAACCGCCATACTGTTGAGCTCTCGGGAACGGGGGACCTGTCCCTTGCGCTTGGCATCCAGTAACTTTTTCGCCGAGGGTTGTTCTGTTTTTTCCTGGCCGTTTTCATTCTCAGCCATAATTCACCTCGTCACCCGAAGGGTCAGCATCAGATGCTGAAATGCCTCATCGAGAAGCTCGTTGAAAACACTGAAGACATTCGGCAGGGTGACCCATATCAAGGCAAATCCGAGCAGCATGGTAATCGGAAAACCGATCGAAAAGATGTTCAACTGCGGTGCCGCACGCATCACCACACCCATGCCCATGTTGACCATCAGCATGGCCCCGACAATAGGTAGTGCAATCAGCATACCGCCGGTAAAGAGACGGCTCCCCCAGGCAACGACTTCAAGCAGCCCGTTTCGTGAAACACCATCCATCGCAACCGGCATGGTGTCAAAACTGTCAGCGATCAACTCTATCGAAAGCAGATGGCCATTGAAGATCAGGAACAGCAGAGTGGCGAGTATCAGATAGAATTGCGACACCACCGGTACCTGAACCCCATTTGCCGGATCGACCATGGAGGCGAATCCCAGGCCCATGCTATAGGCGATCACTTGCCCGCCGAATACCAAAGCACCGAATACCATCTGCAAGATAAATCCCATCAACACGCCAATCAGGATCTGCTGCAACAAAATGATAAACCCAGTATGACTCAGCACATCCGCCTGGGGTTGGGGCGGCAGCGTCGGTGCAACCAGCAGGGTAATCAGGATCATCAGAAACAGCCGAAACCGTGCCGGTATCTGTCGCGAACTGAACAGAGGTATCGCCACCAGCAAGGCGCTGATGCGCACCATCGGCCATAGATAGGCCGCCAACCAGGTATTGAACTGCGCTTCGTTGAAGATCATGACGTTTCCAAAAGTGCCTCATAGATGTGTTTTTTTGTTGTATAAGGCTTAAAAAAGCAGTTCAGGAATGCTCTCAATCAGGTTCATGGAAAAATTCATCAGTAGGTGCAGCATCCAGTTACCTGCGAACATCAGCACCACACCCACAACCACCAACTTGGGAATGAAGGTCAATGTCATTTCGTTGATCTGGGTTGCCGCCTGAAACATGGCGATAATCAAACCTACCGCCAGCGCAGGCAGTAAAACCAGTCCGGCCAGTATGCCAATCACCTCAAGTGCATTCTGTCCAATCGACATCACGGTATCCGGACTCATATACCCTCCCCCTTAGAGTTGAAAACTCGCCGCCAAGGTGCCAAACACCAATGCCCACCCATCGATCAACACAAACAGCATGATCTTGAACGGCAGGGATATAATCATGGGTGACAGCATCATCATGCCCATCGACATTAAGATGCTGGCCACCACAATGTCGATGATCAGGAATGGGATAAACAGTAGAAAACCGATCTGGAAGCCGGTTTTCAATTCACTGGTGGCGAACGAGGGAAGTAACAGACTGAATGGCACATCGTCGGGCTCTTCGAGTTCACTGAAATCACCGATCCTCGCAAACAGCGCCAGATCATCCTCGCGGGTCTGCGCGATCATGAACGATTTCACCGGCTCGGAGGCGGCCTGCAGTGCCTGCGTGGCATTCATCTCTTCCGCCAGATAGGGTTGTAACGCCACCTCATTCACCTCGGTGAAGACCGGCATCATGATAAACAGGGTAAGAAACAGGGCCAATCCGATCAGAATCTGATTCGAGGGTGTGTTTTGGGTACCCAGGGCCTGCCTGAGTATGGCTAGGACAATGATGATCCGGGCAAACGAGGTCATCATCATCAAGGCGCCCGGCAACAGCGTCAATGCGGTCATGAAGAACAGGATCTGGATGGTCAGGGTATAGGTTTGACCGCCCTCGCCATCCGACGCCACCGTAAACGCATCGACACCCGGTGCCGCCTGCAACAAAGTACTGCTTAAAAGGCCGATGATTAAAAGCCAGGCTCTCATTGCTGCCGCTCCCGACCGCCGTCGGCCAATCGAGCGGCGTCCTTTTCACTATCCAAGTAGCTTCGAAAACCCTGCTCTGGTCCCTGCAGGATATGTAAGGTACGCACTTGACCCGGCGCCACCCCGAGTAGCAACCGCTGATTATCGACCTCCACCACAACCACCCTTTCACGGGTGCCTACCGAAGTCCCCCCCACAACTCGCACCACTCCCTTTCCGCCCACAGGCAATTGTGCATAGCGCTTGAACAGCCAGGCCCCGCCAATGATGATCCCCAGCACCAACAACAGACCGCCGGCGGTACTTAACAGGCTGTCGGCACCCAAGGGTGAGACATTGACGCCCAGTTGTTTCTGGGCGGTATCGGCCGCATACAGTGAATGGCTGAACAAAAGGGTGATGAAGGGCCAACGGCACATCAACTAATCCTCTTCACCCGCTCTGAAGGACTGATGATATCGGTCAACCTGAGGCCGAATTTCTCATTCACGACGACAACCTCGCCCTGGGCGATCAGGGTACCGTTGACCAGTACGTCCATGGGTTCACCCGCCAATCGATCCAATTCGACGACGGAACCCTGATTCAATTGCAGCAGGTTGCGGATATTGATCTTGGTGCGGCCAATCTCCATCGAGATGGTAACCGGCACATCCAGGATCGCATCCATATTTACAGCATCGTTACCGGACTCATCCTGCAGTTCGTCGAAAGAGGCTGCCGCAGCCTTATCATCACTTTCGTTATCACCCTGTTCATCCAGTGCAGCGGCCCATTCATCCGCTAATGCTTCATTCGGATCACTCGTTTTCTCTTCACTCATTTTATTACGCCCTCTTGGGGTATCATTGTGCAGTCATCCATAGTTGACTCACCGATTCTGTTATCCGCTTACTCTCCATTCGCGGTCTGCGAGGCTTTTTTTTCCATTTCCAGATAGTCGTGCAGTCCTTTGCGCCGATTTCGCTGAATCCATTTATTGATCTTCAAGGCATAATTGCCGTCGGAAACACCCAATTTGGCTTTGAAGACAGGGACATCAGCAGCCTCAACCTCGACCTCTTCCGGCATTTCGATGGGTATGATGTCTCCCTCTTTCAGCTCAGCCAGTTCTTTGACGCTTATCTGCACCTCGGTCAGAAGGCTGGATATTTCAATATTCGCTGCCAGGATCTCCTCCTTGAGTGAACGCTCCCAACGCTCATCCCTTTCACCGCGGTCACTCTGAACACCTGCATCGAGCAACTCACGTATCGGTTCGATCATCGAGTAAGGCATGCAGACATGAAAATCTCCACCACCACTCTCCAGATCCACATGAAACGATGTCACAACCACCACCTCTGACGGACTCACGATGTTGGCAAATTGAGGGTTGACCTCTGAACCGCTGTACTCGAACTTGACGCGAAAAACAGGTTTCCAAGCGACTTCCAAATCCTCGAATGCCCTGTTCAAAAGGAGTTGAATGACCCGGTTCTCCGTCGGAGTGAAGTCGCGTCCTTCGATTTTGGTGTGGAATCGCCCGGACCCGCCAAAGTAGTTATCCACGACACTGAAAACCAACTTGGGGTCGATAACGAACAGTCCCTTTCCGCGTAATGGCGGTACACGGATCATGTTCAGGCTGGTCGGAACAAACAGGCTGTGCACGAACTCGGAGAACTTCTGCATCTGGATACCGGATACCGAAAGATCGGCCGTGCGTCGAAGCATATTGAAAAGACTGGTACGAAACAGACGGGCAAATCGTTCATTGATCATCTCCAACGTAGGCAGGCGTCCACGAACGATACGGTCCTGGCTGGTAAAGTCGTACGAGTTGACACCACCGGATTCGACCACGTCCGTTTCTGTCGCGACATCACCGTTATCGACCCCGTGCAATAGGGCATCGATCTCTTCTTGTGAAAGTAAGTCGTTGGCGCTCATGATGATTATTGCATTACAAAACTGGTGAAATAGAGGGCTTCAACCTCCCCGGGCCCCTGTAACTCAGTAACAACCCGGTTGAGTTCCTTAAGCATCTCCGCCTGTAGGCTCTCCTTGGTCTCTCGCGCCCTCAGGGCTTTTGCATCCGCATCGGAGAGCAGGTTAAGAAGGTTGTGGCGAATCATGGGATCATTGTGTTTCACGAATTCGACCATCTCGTCGGATCTAACTCTGACACTGACCCCGATCTGAAGCAGACTCGGACGTCCAGGCAGATTGACCACGAAGGGTGGCTTCAGCTCGATATACCGGGCGGGACTCAGCTGCTCTTCAGCTTCGGCTGCCTGCTCTGACGATACCGCCTCCCCCTCGGCTGCTTCGTCGTCTCCCATCAGGAGAAAATAGGCGGCAACAGCGCCGCCAATCAGTACAACCGCAACGATTGCAATGATGATAATGAGCTTGGATTTACCCGACTTCTCTTCGCCTAGATCAAGTTCTTCTGCTGCTTGTTCGTCTGCCATAACGCCACCCTTGAGATTTACACCCTAAGTTGAATGCAATATAAATGCCACACAACAATAATAAATTAATTCCTTTTGATTCATAGAGTTATAGATACTCCTTTATTTAGAGACAAAATATTGACTCGCCAGAAAACCTGCACAAGGCAAAAATTCGACATATCTTTTTTTGGCAAAGAGGCGTCGTCAGATGCGAAAATCCATATAAAAGATGAGGACATTGAGTAAAATAGCTTTAACAGTAGCTAATTAAGTGCTATTAATTACTCCGGTAAACAGCTGTTAATAAATAATATTTTTAGGATTTCCGTGCCTATTCAATCGGAGCAAAAACCGCTTGTCGGAAGATTCAGCAATCTTCCCAGCCCGCCAGCAATCCTTATCGAGCTCATCGATAGCTGCAACAGCTCCGACGTGAGTTTCAAGCATCTGGCCGAAACGATAGAGAAAGACGCCGGGGTCTCTTCCAAGGTCATCACCGCGGCTAACTCGCCTTTCTACCGCCAATGGAAAGAGATCAGCGATATACAGCGGCTACTGGTGGTTCTTGGTATTCGTAGCGTCAGAACAATTGCCATCAACAGTGCAGTCCAACAATTTTTCAACCAGCTGAACAAACAGGCCGGACGAGCCCTTGACGAAATCTGGTTTCAGTCATTGATATGCGCACAAACAGCAAAGGCACTGGCAGAGCTGACCACATACAGATCACCCGATGAGGCCTATCTTGCAGGACTCCTGCATCGACTGGGACAACTGGCCTTACTGCAGGCCTTTCCCGATGAATACGGTGCATTGCTTGAACAAGGCCTGGCGGGTGAATCACTGGTCAAGGCGGAGATAGAGAAATTCGACTATTCATCGCCACAGATCGGGTCACACATGATCGAAAGCTGGGAGCTGCAATCCTTCCTGGCTGACGCCGTACTCTACCAACACGAACCTGCGGCTAATATTCTCGACTGCTCGCACTTGGTAAAACTGGTCAATCTTGCAAGCCAACTCTCCGACAGTACCGACAAACTGGAAAATGAAGCCCTGGCACGAGCCGACACGCTGTTCGGGCTGAATCAGACAATTGTGGAAGAGCTGGTTCAGGATGCCAAGGAGAAGGCAGCCAAAGCGGCACAAAGTCTCGGTATTACTCTGCCTAGCCAGAAAGCCGACAAACAGGCGCAAGATCACCAACAGGCTTTGGCGGAACGGGTCAGGCAGGCGGCCCTTTTCGGTGGCGGCCTGGATGCCGTACCGGAAACACCGGACGTGATCGCCACAATGCAACAGATTCAGCGCGATCTCGATCTACTATTCGGCATCCAACAGGTCTGCTACCTGTTGCTCAATCAGGACGGGAAGACGCTAAACCCAGTCAGTCCAACAGCCCACAACAACGCACTGTTGGAAGAAATAGCAATTTCCATTGAATCCGATCGCAGTCTGGCGGCAACAGCCTTCAATCGAAAAAGCTTCCACTATTCACAGGATGATGAGAATCTGTCTCTGGTGAGCGTCGTGGATCGTCAATTAGCTCGCTTTCTGAATAGTGAAGCCCTGCTCTACCTGCCGTTGAGCACTCATCAATCCCAACTTGGATTGATCGCCATCGGTATGAACCATAACCAATGGGAAGAGCTGAGCGGGCAAAAACAGCTACTCACACTATTTGCCGGGGAAGCGGCAGAGATGTTCCAAAGGCAGCAGAACATGCTCTCTCATCAACAGCAGATGATTGAGGATGAGCGTGCCGCCTTTCATCTCGAGGCGCGAAAAGTCGTGCATGAGGCAAATAATCCTCTCGGAATCATCAACAACTACCTGCATATTCTCGGCATGAAACTTGGCGAGGATCATCAGGCAATAGAAGAGCTTGAGATTATCAAGGAAGAAATCACAAGGGTCGGCAATATCATACTGCGTATTCGTGATATTCCCGATGAACTGGAACAGCAGGCAAAAAGCGTCGATATCAACCAGCTGATACAGGATTTGTTCAAACTATTTCAATCCTCGCTGTTTCCCATGCACAATATATCAATGGAGCTCGACCTTGATTCTAATCTGCCCCATCTCGATACACAGCGGGGCCATATCAAGCAGATACTGACCAATTTGATAAAAAATGCAGTCGAAGCTATGCCAGAAGGGGGGAAACTAGGTATTGAAACCCGTGCCAATGCCTATATAAATGGCAAAGAACACATTGAGATTCAGATTACCGACGATGGGCCGGGAATAGATAAAGAGATTATGGACCAGTTATTCACCCCAGTTACAACCACCAAGGACAGTTCCCACTCCGGTTTGGGACTTACAATCGTAAAAAATCTCATTGACGAGCTTTCCGGTTCCATCAACTGTACGACGAAAAGCGGGGCAGGCAGCCGATTTCAGATCTACCTGCCCAGGACCGGATAGTAAAGGAATCCCTTATGCACCCATACTATCCGGCACCCTGGCGAGGTATTGAAGGCAACTTCGAATCCCTTCCAACAAACATCAATACCAAGCGACCAAAGCGGAATAATAATGCGCGTATATTGATCGCTGATGATGAACCAAGGGCACGAGCCAGCCTAAAGGAGATCCTGCGCTTCACGGGTTATGAGACAACACTGGCAGAATGCGGCAGTGAGGCGATCGACCTACTTAACAACGGAAGTTTCGATTTGATATTGCTCGATCTCAATATGCCCGATCTCCATGGGCATAAAGTGATGGAGCATATCGATTCTTATCAGCTGAATTGCGATATCATCGTCGTCAGCGGTGAAACCACCTTTGACCATGCGACCATGGCGTTGCGTAAAGGGGCTCAAGACTTTCTACGTAAACCCTATGCACCGGATGAGCTATTGCGATCTGTCGCCAATGTTCTTGAACGTCGGCAGTTGAAGGCCGCGAACCAGTCAATACAACTGCGGCTTCAGGAGTCCGAGTCCCTTCACAAGTTTATTGTCAACAATTCACCCGATATGATCTATCTGCTGGATCATGAGGGTAGATTCGCCTTCATTAATGAGCGAGTAAAATCACTTCTGGGCTACGACCAGAAGGAAATCATCGGTGAACATTTCAGCAAACTCATTCACACAGAGGATATAGAGAGAGCGCAATTCACATTCAATGAACGTCGCGCAGGGGAACGCGCCACCCGTAGTGCAGAACTGAAGTTGAGCAGCAAGAACAACAATGGCAGCCGTTTTTTCGATTCCGGCACAGTTCCGGTCGAGTTGAGTTCGATCGGCATATACACTACGAACAACGATAAAACCAAGTCATTCATTGGCACCTATGGTGTTGCACGGGATATCTCGGAACGGAAGCAGGCCGAGGAACTCATCAAGTACCAGCTCTACCACGATTTGCTGACCAATCTACCCAATCGCAGCCTGTTCCGCGATCGGCTAAACATGGCCATGGCGCAATCGAAACGCTCAGGTAAGAAGTTGGCGATCATGTATCTGGACATGGACCGATTCAAGATCATCAATGATTCACTCGGTCACTATGTGGGTGATGAGTTACTGAAAATGGTTGGTCAACGACTACGCAGCGAGCTGAGAGAAGCCGACACCCTTGCCCGCGTCGGCGGTGACGAATTCAACCTGCTCGTTCCCGAAATCAATGATATACAGGATGCAAGGAACCTGGCTGAAAAAATTTTACGGCTGACGCTGGAACCCTTTATCATCAAAAATGAGGAGATCTTCATCAGCTTCAGCATCGGCATCTCCATCTATCCCAGTGATGGTGACACCAAAGACTCGTTGATCAAGCACGCCGATATTGCGATGTATAAAGTAAAGAATGCCGGAAAGAACGGCTATGCCTTCTATTCAGAGAAGATGAAGGCCCACTTCTCGCAATCTCTGGATATTGAGAATGGCTTACGCAAAGCGATCTCAACCAATGAACTATGTCTCTACTATCAACCACAATTTGATATCAACAACGGCTATATGAGGGGTGTTGAGGCACTGGTTCGTTGGAAACATCCGGAAAAAGGCACGATACAACCCAATGAATTTATCAGTGTCGCAGAAGAATCCGGTCTGATCATACCCCTTGGAGAATGGGTGCTGCGAAGGGCATGCATGGACATAAAACGCTGGATGGAACAGGAAGGCATCTCACTACACCTGTCGGTAAACATCTCCATGCAACAACTTGAGATGGATCAATTTGTGAGTAAAGCACTCAAGATCATCAAGCGGCATCAATTACCGAAAAACACCTTGGAGCTGGAGATCACCGAGCATGCTATTATGCAGGATATGGAGAAAGCGATAGATGCCTTGACCAAGTTATCCCATAAGGGCATACGCATCGCCATCGATGATTTCGGTACCGGCTACTCATCACTGGGCTACTTACAAAATCTGCCGATCAATACCTTGAAGATCGACCGCTCATTCGTTCAGGGCATCAAAACATCCGAAGATAACTCTATCATCGATGCGATCATCGCAATGGCCAAGGGACTCAATCTCAACCTGATTGCCGAGGGAGTGGAAAACCAGACCCAAATCGATCATCTCAGCAGGGCTGGATGCGGTTTGGCACAAGGATTCTTCTACTCCCATCCCGTACCCGAAGATGAGTTGCTCAAGTTCATTAAATCAAATGGGCATACCAATCGCCAAGACAAATCGGATGAGACAATTCTCTCTGATCACGACCCGTCTTTTCAGTGATGCGAACATAGGGATAAAGAAGCGTACGAAATGAGAAACCCCGCCTAAGCGGGGTTCTGTTGGCTCTATTGATGAATACGAAACCTTGATCTTAGAATGGACCGACCAGACTCCGATACGCTTCCTTAGATTCAATTGCGATTTATCTACTTAAACGCACTCTTCCAATACGTATGTTTGAGCCCGGCTGGTCAATCCTGAATCGAACGGTTCCATCAAGTTGAATACCTAGTCTCCTCTATACAAGTTTACAAGATACCCAAGATGGGCCATGCACACCATGCTAAGAACCGCTTAGTGCGGACAGCATCATGACCGACATCACCTCCAGCCCATCTGCATACAGGATCGCGGCATTGGTACAACGCTCAAAACCCGCATGCATTGGCCATAATTCGCTGGAGACAATAGTAAGTGTAATTCACATTTGGGGTATATCAAGCTCTCCAGTTATTAATTTCCCATGTCCGTATAAAAACCCGCATTGCTATCAGATTTCAGGATTCCCATGTTAATATATGGGGATCAACCGGCCTCTAAGCGCCATCCCAAACCAACAACCATAAACTAGCCATGGCCCAGTACATTTACACGATGAACAGGGTGGGTAAAGTCGTCCCGCCCAAGAAACAGATATTACGCGATATATCCCTCTCCTTTTTTCCCGGAGCCAAGATTGGCGTTCTGGGTCTCAATGGCGCAGGCAAATCGACCCTGCTGCGCATCATGGCGGGTATCGATACCGAAATTGAAGGTGAAGCACGACCACAGGCCGGGATTCGCGTCGGCTACCTGCCCCAGGAGCCGCTGTTGGACGAATCGACCGATGTACGTGGTAATGTGGAAGCCGCGCTGGGCGATGTAAAACAGGCCCTGGCCCGCCTGGACGAAGTCTACGCCGCTTATGCCGAGCCGGATGCCGACTTCGATGCCCTGGCTAAAGAACAGGCTGAACTCGAAAACATCATCCAGGCCACAGACGGACACAATATCGAGCGCCAACTGGAAATAGCCGCTGATGCCCTGCGTCTGCCTCCTTGGGATGCCGATGTTAAAAATCTGTCGGGCGGCGAAAGGCGCCGTGTGGCCCTGTGCAGACTACTGCTCGAAAAACCCGATATGCTACTGCTCGATGAACCCACTAACCATCTCGATGCGGAATCGGTGGCCTGGTTGGAACGGTTTCTCCATGAATACAGCGGAACGGTGGTTGCAGTCACTCATGATCGCTATTTTCTTGACAATGTTGCCGGTTGGATACTTGAACTGGACCGTGGGTATGGCATCCCATGGGAGGGCAACTACTCTTCCTGGCTGGAACAGAAGGAGCAGCGCCTGGAACAGGAATCCCGCGAGGAAGCGGCTCATATCAAGAGCATGAAGGCGGAGTTGGACTGGGTCCGCTCCAACCCAAAAGGACGACACGCCAAGAGTAAGGCGCGTTTACAGCGCTTCGAGGAGTTACAGTCCCAGGAGTTTCAGAAACGGAATGAGACCAATGAACTCTATATCCCGCCTGGACCGAGGCTGGGCGATCTGGTCATCGATGCAGTGGGCCTTAAAAAATCCTTCGGCGACCGAATGTTATATGAGGACCTTACCTTCAACCTGCCCAAAGGCGGCATTGTCGGCATCATTGGCCCCAATGGCGCGGGAAAAACGACACTGTTTCGCATTATCACCGGCAAGGAGAAACCTGATGCCGGAGAGATGCGCATCGGCGATACAGTGGAAGTCGCCTATGTGGACCAGAGCCGCGATGCCCTGAATGCGAACAAGACGGTTTGGGAGGAGATTTCCGACTCCCGTGATATCATCACCGTTGACCGTTTTCAGATGCAGTCCCGAGCCTATGTCAGCCGTTTTAATTTCAAGGGTTCCGATCAGCAGAAACGTATCGGCGACCTGTCCGGCGGTGAGCGCAACCGGGTACACCTGGCAAAGCTGTTAAAAAGCGGCGGCAATCTGTTGCTCCTCGATGAACCGACCAATGATCTCGATGTTGAAACACTGCGCGCCCTGGAAGAGGCACTGCTCTCCTTCCCCGGTTGTGCGGTAATCATCAGCCATGATCGCTGGTTCCTCGATCGTATCGCCACCCATATACTCGCCTTCGAGGGGGATTCAGGCGCGGTGTGGTTTGAAGGTAACTATGCCGACTATGAAGCCGATCGCAAACAGCGTCTCGGCGCTGAGGCGGATCAACCGCATCGAATTAAATATAAACGTCTGAGTGGGTGAGGAACAGCGTATTGAGTGAGTGGATAAACAACCCTCGTTACAATCCGATTGCCCCTTACCGGGAAACATCAGCATTGGTTGGCGACAATCAATCTGCACAAGTCGGTTGAACACTCACTTGTGTTTCAGCCGGATACAAACTAATACCGCAAAGAATCCATATCAACCAAATACTCCGAAAATAATCTGAATTACCTAAGTGTAGGCCATTTGCCATGCAAACAATTTGTAGCAATGGTATTTAATTAACCATAGCTAATATGCGTTAATGCACACACCCTGCTATTCTTTGTGCTATCAGCATCGGGCATTGTTGAAAACTCAGATTAACTGACAACAACCGCTATTTCGCTTACAGGTTGATAGTATGATAAGCATCGATTGGGACATTAAGTTCGAAGTTGGCCATGAAAGAATTGACTTCGAGCACCGGGTCTTTCTGAATTTAATTCGCACTATCTCTGCAGAAATGGAGACTCATGGCAACAGAGAGCGAATACTCAGGTTACTGGCTGAATTGGCAAAATATGCTGAATTTCATTTTCTAAGCGAAGAGAACGAAATGCTCAGGGTCGACTACCCCGAGTATGAGGAACATCACCACGAACACGAGAGGCTGCTCGCCAAATTTACAGATATGATGACGCAGTTCCGCTCCGGGGCGCTCCCTCTGGATTCTATTATCGAATTTACTTTCTCTTGGTTCGCATTACACACCACACAAGTAGACAAACGTTTGGGACAATATATCCAACAGTACGAAAAACTGTAATTAGATGATTCCGTTACTGACGGATCTCAGGCAATCGGTTATTTTGACTACTGTAGATTGATTGCGTGTTGCGTTTCTTTGCTACTGGGAGGGATGGATGACAGAAGCTCACCTGTCTCCAGCCAGTTGATCAGTATCGACCACTGTTGATTGTCTTTTTTAAACGCAGGTTGTTTCAAGTCGACCACCGCATAACCCGACTCGGCCGCATAAACATAGTTTTGCGACTCTCTCAGAAAGGCGACCAGAGGCACATCAAGATCCTCCAGCGACGCTTTAAGCTTTTTGAACGAACGTGTGTTGAGGCGCACCCGGTTGGCAACGATACCTATCGGAAGACTGAGCCCAATCTGACGGACCAAGTCACTAAGTTGTTTGAGAAAATCCAAAGTTACATGACAATCGATACCGGACGGGAGAACAGGTACGACAACAGCTGTCGCCGAGCGCAGCATCTCCATCATTTCCAGCCGTTTCATCGATGCGGGAGTATCAACTATGATGCGTTGCGTATCCGGGGGGACCCGTAGGGCGAATGAACGCGTGACGCTTCCTTGAGTGGTTTTGGCGGCAAACACGCCACTGATGTCTGGAAATTGGTCTGGACGCAGTTCCAGCCAACGCTTACTGGACCCCTGAGGATCGTAATCGAAGAGTGCTGTCGGCGTTCCGGAAGCGGCGTAAAAACCCGCCAGATTCGTCGCTATCGTTGTCTTTCCACAGCCTCCCTTGCTGTTGAGGATCAAAAGCCTTTTCATCGCACGGAACCTATTCCAGTGGTCTGATTGGGGCATATTCCTCCTATTGAGGAACAATTACAAGCGCTAATAGTCATGATAGAGAGGCTGCGTAAGAGCGTACCGAAAACACTTTTGAGCGTAGAATGCTGCCTGCCGGCATACCTGATCCGTAACGAATTCCATACTTGATCGAGCGCTGAGTCATTTAACCTCACCTTCCCCAACTAGGCTCATCACCTGCTTGATTAGATCGGGATGACTGAATTCGCGACCGCCCACTGCCTGAAAGGCCAGTTTACCGTCAGGCGCAACCACGAATGTGGTAGGCAACCCCCTCACCTTCCATGCGGACAGGCTTGAGGAGTCACTGTCGAGCAGGATCGGAAAACTGGGCGATGGCTCCACTCTACCGAGAAAGGGAAAGATGGTATCGACGTCCTCGCCGATATTGACAGCTAACACCACGACACCCCGCTCTTTTGTCGCCTGATAGAGCTGTTCCAGGGATGGCATCTCACGCCTGCAGGGGGGGCACCAGGTTGCCCAGAAATTAACGACGACAACCTTGCCCTTCAGCGATCGGATATCGACCATCTCATCATCCATATCGGGTAATCGCAGAGCGGGGGCTGACCGCGGTTCCGAGACGGATATCAGATTATGGGTCAGCGGCGGGAGTTCCGCCTGTGCCGGGGCAAGCCACAGACACAGCCACAACCCCAACCATTTAATGTAGTCAGCGGGCACAACGCACATTGTTCAAGACACCTTGATAGGGTTGCCCGGCCACTTCCCAGCGGGCCACCAGATCGAATTCGCTACCAGCCGCAAGTCCGGTGGCGAGCATTCCCTGATTCCAATCGCCACCGGGCTGATAGGCTTGTTCCGGAGGAAATTGAGCCCATCTGAAAGCGATTGTCGCAGATTTAGGGTGTTCATATTCCTCGAAACGACTGAGCCATCCCTCCACACTCGGTAGAGACTTGGGTTTCCCCTCACTCACCACAGACCAATCGGCCAATCTGAAATGAACCACTCCGAAAGCCGTATCATTTCGCAACACCACACTATAGACACAGGCCTTTGCATAGGCTTCGGTGGCTTCGGCCGACAGGCCGCGATTGAGATAGAAGGCACGGGCTTGATCCGGCAGCATCTGGGTCAACGAGAGAGTCACCCCATGTGCAGTCGTCTCCCATGTGACAGCACCAGTGGCCGGATCGGTCAACTGGGTCTGAGCCACCACACTTCCACTGAAAAGGGGTATACAGAGCCACAGGATGAAAGCTCGGCCCTTGATTCGCCTCATTTCAAGCTGCGGTGAACTGTCTTGCCGATTTCAGCGGCATTCTGCACGACATGGACACCCAACTCTGCCAAACGTTGCATTTTAGCCTGGGCAGTATCCCCCTCTCCGGAGATTATCGCTCCGGCATGGCCCATTCTTCGCCCCGGCGGCGCCGTCGCACCGGCAATGAAACCGATCAGGGGCTTGTTCAGGTGGTCTCTGGCCCAGGCAGCCGCCTCGACCTCCTGGGAACCGCCGATCTCGCCGATCATCAGTACCGCCTCGGTCTCGTCGTCATCGGCAAACTTCTTTAGCAGGGTGAGAAAATCACAGCCATTCACGGGATCGCCGCCGATGCTGACACTGGTAGAGACCCCCAGTCCCAGTTCACTCATCTGTTCCACCGCTTCATAGTTCAGCGTGCCCGAACGAGAAACGATGCCAACACGCCCCTTCGGGTAGATATGCGCCGGCATAATCCCGACCTTGCACTCTTGCGGGGTAATCACCCCTGCAGTGTTGGGACCGACGATGATAGTGTCATGGCCGATCAGGTAGCGTTTGACCCTAACCATATCCTGCACCGGCACACCGTCGGTGATCACGACGATTACCTTGATCCCCGCCTCGATAGCTTCCATGATGGCATCGGCGCTGAAAGGCGGCGGTACGAATACCACACTGACATCGGCACCAGCCTGGACTACCGCATCCCTCACGGTATCGAAAACCGGCCTGTCGATATGGGTTTGACCGCCTTTGCCCGGCGTGACGCCCCCTACAACCAGAGTCCCCATTCGGATGGCTTCCTCGGCATGAAAGGTGGCGTGTTGCCCGGTAAAGCCCTGAAATATGACCCGTGAATCCTTATTTACGAGGATGCTCATGCTGCCACCCCCTCGTTGACTGCCTGAACCGACTTTTCTGCAGCATCACTGAGCCGATCGGCATGAATGTAATCGAGTCCTGAATTCTCGAGGATCTCTCTGCCCGCTTCCAGGTTGGTGCCCGCCAATCTCACCACGATCGGCACTTCGACCGAGAGTTCTGCCATCGCCTTGACGATACCTTCTGCAATCCAGTCGCAGCGGTTGATTCCCGCATAGATGTTCAGCATTACAACCTTGACATTGGGGTCCTCCAACACAATGCGGAAGGCATTGGCGATCTTCTCCGGTGAAGCGCCACCGCCGACATCGAGAAAATTAGCCGGTTTCCCGCCATAGAGACTGATGGCATCCATGGTCGCCATGGCCAGGCCGGCGCCATTGACGATACAGCCGACACTGCCGTCGAGGGCGATATAGTTGAGATCATGGCCAGAAGCCTCAACCTCCTTTGGATCCTCCTCGTCGAAATCACGAAGATCGGTAATCTCCGACTGTCTGAACAGGGCATTCCCATCAAAAGACATTTTTGCGTCGAGGGCCAGAAACGTCCCATCTGTGGTCGTCACCAGGGGATTGATTTCGACCATCAATGCATCCCTATCACGAAAACAGCGATAGAGGCTCTTCATGATACGTCCCGCTTTAACAATATTTTTGCCGCTGAGGCCGATGCCGGCGGCCACTTTGCGACATTGAAAATCCTGCAGGCCCACCGCCGGATCGACCACTTCCCGGATCACCTTTTCCGGCGTGGCCCTGGCTACCTCTTCGATCTCCATGCCACCGGCGGCGGAAGCAATTAGGGTGATCCGCTGGCTACCGCGATCGATCACCAAACCGAGGTAGTATTCCGTATCGATCTGATGAACCTGTTCAACCAATACCCGGTTGACCAAACGCCCGGCTTCCCCGGTCTGCTTGGTCACCAAGCGACTGCCTATCAGGTTCTCAGCATGCTCCTGCACCTCTTCGAGGCTCTTTGCCAGTTGAACCCCCCCCGCCTTGCCCCGACCGCCGGCATGAATCTGCGCCTTGACGACCCAGCCTTCACCACCCAGCTGTTCCGCCACGGAGAGGGCCTGGTTGGCGGAATGGGCCATGCGTCCCTCCGGTACCGGTATTTTGTAGCTGCGAAACAGCTCCTTTGTCTGATACTCATGAATATTCATGCAACGGCCTCCTTGCTCTCTGCCTTGGCCTTGCCCTCTATCTGGTTCATCTTTTCGATTATCACCTCAGCCTGGCGAATGGATGCGGCATCGATCATGCGGCCATCGAGACTGACCGCACCCAACCCTTCGGCTGCCGCCTTCTCCATTGCGTCCAAAACTCTTCTTGCCCGTTCGACCTCTTCCTCATCAGGGGTGAAAATCTGGTTGGCGAGTGGAACCTGCGAGGGGTGTATGGCCCACTTTCCCTCACCCCCAAGAGCGGCGAATGACTTTGCCACAGCGAGATAACCGTCAGGATCGCTGATATCCCCGAACGGCCCGTCGATGGGTCTGAGCCCATAGGCACGACAGGCAACGATCAACCGCGACATGGCAAAATGCCACTGGTTGCCCAGATAGGTCTTGCGCTGTCCCTGATCATTGGGATCGCTAAGCACATGGTAGTCGGGATTCACTCCGCCCATACTGATGGTTCTGGCCTGCGTTGAAGCGGCATAATCGGCGACACCGAACACCAGTGCCTCGAGGCGATCAGGACAGCTTTGTGCAATGGCTTCCACATTCGCCATACCCATGGCGGTTTCGATCAAGGCATGCAGATTAATCGGCTTGAATCCCTTGGCCGCCTCAATCTGCTCCAGTAGCAGGGCGACAAACTGCAGATCCGATGGTTGACCCACCTTCGGGACCAAGAGGGTATCCAGCTTATCCCCCGCCTGCTCGACGACATCGACGATATCGCGATAGCAAAAGTGTGAGTCCAAGCCATTGATTCTTACGGAAACGGAGCACTTCGACCAATCGAGGTTATTGAGTGCATGAATGACATTCCGCCGTGCCTGTTCCTTGTCGGAAACGGCTACGGCATCTTCCAAATCGAGAAAGACCAGATCAGCTCCCGCATGCGGTGCCTTTTCAATCATCCGCATGTTACTGCCTGGCACAGCCAGTTCGCTCCGATGCAAGCGATTCTTATAGGCCATAAAGGAATACCTCCGTGATTGTTGTACTTGTCCTGAATCCGTAAGTCTGTCGGGAGAGAGCGCACAAGTGTCTGATCCGTTGAGCAACAGAAAATCTCACGCAGCCAAAGTGTTTGGCTATGATTCTTTTATGCTTTACTAATCAATACCTTGTACGTGAATTTCCCTCTGAATCCACGGTTCCAGGTTTTTAATTATTTATCTATTTCTGCCCGAGTGTGGATAACGATTTCCACAAACAGGGCAAGTATTTACCACAGGAGGAGAACAAATGACAGATAAAGTTGTTTATACATTCATGTAAACAACTGTTTATCAATGATATTTTATATTATACCCCTAATACGACAATGGTTGCCTCGGGGATGAATGAATAGGGAAGAGGTACCCGATTAACAGTCCCTAGGAACCCGCATCCGGCAAGGATACCCCCGGGCGTACTGTAATGAAGCGATACGGTACCGAAATCAATCCCTTTTGAGTGTCGATCAAGACTTGGGCTTCCCACTCCATGGCATCCCAGACACACACAGGCAACATCGCCTGTCCGCTGAATACGTCGTCGGCAACACTACTCAACCTGGTTCGATTGAAGCCCATATTCATATCAACACCACTGAAATCGACGTCGATGCTTTTTGCGCGTATACCCGCAAGGTTGACCTTCAGCTGCAGGGGTTTCACAACCGGGATCTCTCTCGGCTCAATGGAGAAGGTGACGCTGCCACCGTCATTCAGTTGGGTCACGCAGGCTCCGGCCCGCAGATCGCAGGTTGGATCGACAGCAGCCTTAAGCACCGCATTTGGAAACAGTATCGGCCATGTCTTGTAGAGTGCGACGATGCAGATAGCTGCAAATAGCAATCCCAGAAGTGCCCATAATAGCGAATTGTGTTTATCAGAGAGCTGCAATTGTCTTTTCCTACAAGGCTGATTTATTTAGGGTCTGTTAACACTATTAACCCGGACACGAAAGTCACAAGAGAACGATATCGGCCAGTATGCCGAGAAAGATCAAAAGCGGAGTGACCAGTGTAAGTACGACGTTCTTGCCTAAGCAAGGCAACAGCTGTTCGATCTCACCTCTATAAACGCTGACACCCTTATGGATCTGGTAGGCGAGTCCGACTGTAGCCAAGCCAGCGAGAGCCGTCAAAGGCAAGTTGCCCAGCACGACGCCTATGATAATCATCACATAGGCCAGGATGCAGAATGTCAGGAATAACCACGCGCTCTTTGCCGTACTCCAAGCGATGGCATAGTTGTCGCGACCCACACTGCGGTCGGCATCCACATCAGGTAGCTGGTTGAGAAGCAGTAGATTATTGACAAGGAAGAATGGCACCATAGATAGCAGTAACGCGCTGGAAGCGAATTCAGCCGTCAAGGCATAGTGGGTACCGATCACCATTAAAGGCCCGAATCCCAGACCTGGTGCTATCAGCACCAACAGTCTGTTGCGATTGATCCAACTGGTATAGGTAACGATGATCAACATGCCGAGAAAACCTATCGGGACTAACCCCCACCCTACATGCTGCAGAAGGTATAAGCCGCATATTAGGGTTATCAACAGAGATACCGCGCCGATTCCCAGTGCATAGGGTGCCAGACGGGGCTGAATCACCAAGGTACCACTACCGCCGCTGAATGGGGTGCGGTCTGTCTTGAAGTCGAGTCCCGATTGAAAATCCAGATATTCATTGAGTGCATTGACACTGATATGGGCCATCAATGCACCCAATAGAACAACAGCAAACAGACCCCACGCCACATCATGTTCGCTTAACAGGACACTTGCCAAACCGAGAGAGACACAAATCGGTGTAAGAATCAGAAAATTGGGACGTGCAACTCCAATTACGGGAAAGGGTATCATCGGCTGTCCTGAGTAATAAGGTGTTTAGCTGCACAGACTACTGCAAAACGTAGAAGCAATAAAACCGCATATATCCCAGGATAGCCGATAGCAAGTCGGCTGATGAGGATGAATGGCCCCAACGGCAGTCACCTGCTGTTGGGATTCAATTGCACGCACCACTATCAAAATTTCACCGAACCTCTCAACCAAACTTCACGGCCGGGCTCATTGACCTGGATGGCTTCCGGATTGAAGGGATCCACATTGGCCCTGTTGACATGATAGGCGTAGCTCTTGTCCAGCAGGTTGTCGACACCAAAACGGAGTGAACCGTTTTTCGTCAGGGAATATTTTCCATGCAGGTCGATCACACCCCAACCGGGGGTCTCCTGTACATCCTGACCGCTGCCGTTCTCAAGATCAGCGCGCGTCTGTTTTGCGTTAGTCCGCAAGCTCCCCCCAAGCTCCCAGTCACCGCTGGTATAATCCAGGCTGACCGTCGCCTCCAAGGGGGCTATTTGAGCAATGGCTCGGTCATCGGTGGTATTTTCCGCTCTGACGTAGGCCAGACTCGCATTTGTCTTCAGTGTATTGGACAGACGGTAGCCTGCTTGCCATTCGATACCATAGAACTCGGCATCCACATTGCGATAGATGTTGGCGGTACCATTCGCAACCAGAATCCCGTCCTGCCCTCTGGCCTTATCTCTCAGGATATAGTCAGAGACATCGTTGTAGTAGAGGGTGACATCGGTATCGAGTCCTGCATTCTCCCACTTGTAACCCACTTCCAGTTGATGGTGCTTTTCCGCTTCCAGCTCGGGATTACCGACCCAGCTGGAATCCATACCGGTCATCATGTTGCGCGAGAAACTGGCCAGATAGCGTTCTGTGGCATCCGCGGTTCTGACACTGCGGCTGAAACCGGCAAATAGCGAACCGTCACCCAGCATGTGTTCGTAGTAGATAAAACCACCCACATTGTTTTCCGTTTGTTCGTCCGATGTCTCTGCATAGTAGTCGGCGTACAGATTGTTGGGTGTCGGACTCGGGCCCAGATCGGGCTTCTCGTCGCCACGTGAGATCGAGGCATCGACACGGTCATAACGCAAACCGAGCTTGAGCATATTCTCGTTCCCTACCGGCATGGCAAGCTCCGCGAACAATCCTGTCTGCTCCAGCTCAGCCCCTGGCCACATGATGGATTGCAGGGTGGTCGGTTCCGCCATCATCGGCATACCGGAGAAACGGTCGGCATCACGCTCGTTGTTTTGGTAGTCGAACCCGATAGTGAGGTTATTGCCGCCCACCATGATATCGCCAAAGAGACGTCCGCCTGTGGTGTCCGAAGTAGCCGGTACACTCATGAGCATGGGCGCCGTCAACTCCCGAAGCGAGAAGTTATCCATCAAATGGTCAACCTGGCTGGAATAGATCTCGGCCTTGACACCGGCAAAGGGCCCCAGTCCATCGCTTTGCTCGTATTTGAAGCGGACGTTGTCGGCATCACTCTTGGGCGAATCCATGCCGGCGCCCGCAAACAGGGTATCGTCTTCCCGGGTCGCCTCGACATTAAGCTCCAAGCGTTTGCCTTGATCCGGCGTGTAACCCAAAATCAGATTCCCGCTTTGGTTTTCATAGGCTGAGCGCACTTCATTGCCGTCGCCATCTTCATAGTTGTCGGCATCCTTATAACCGACCACGCCACGTATGTAACCGGTTTCCGAGCCCGCTGCGATGTCGGCGGAGAACTCCTTGGTCTTTGAATTGCTCTTGTAGCCGGCATCCACCTGACCCAGGTATGACTTGCCGGCTTCGAAGCGGGGTGGCTTGCGTTCGAACAGCACCGTGCCACCGCTGCCGCCGCCGCCGTATATCACTGTCTGTGAACCCTTGATCACGGTGACACTGTCATAGCTCTCCAAGGAGGAATAGGCAGTTGGCGGATCCATGCGATTCGGACAACCGCCGTGGATATAGGCTCCATCGAGGAGAATATTGAGGCGATTCTGGCTCTGACCGCGAATTATCGGATCGATGCCATGCCCCCCCATACGGATGCCAGACACACCGTTGATATCACGTAGAAAATCACCGCCATCCGCCGGCAACCCCTGTGAAGTGTCGTTTACCGGCATCCGCGTCACCGCAGGCGCCGTTTCAGCTTCACCTTCAACGTAGATTTCATCCAGTTGTTCAACCTGCTCTTCAGCAAACAGGCAGGGTGTTGCCAATATGGAGCTGACGGCTAAGGATAGAGCTCTAAGTCGCATCGTTTTACCTCATTTTTTAGTTATCAAATCCAGTTGAGGACGGCAAATATCGGTCCATTGAGATAACAGATTGATTTATAAAATGAAGAAGGAAATCGAGCTGGGATTCTTAAGACTAAATCAGGGGATATGACGCACACACCATGGTATATACCGTAGGCGAATCTCGCGCTGACCGGGATAACTTTGAAGTCCTGTTTGCACGCTTTATTCCCAATTGCCATGCACAGCCTTCAGGCGCGCACTGATATTTACACTTACAAGATCCATGTTTTTCTCATCTGGTGTAACCTATAAGCTGCATCTATCCGAGGTACGCCTATGCACGATCGTCTGACCCTAGCCGGGGAATTTCAAAAGATGCTGCCAGAAGAGTGCGTCATCTATCGCGAGGAGGAGCTTATCCCCTACGAATGCGATGGCCTCTCCGCCTATCGCAAAGTGCCCCTGATCGTGCTGCTGCCCTACACCGCCGAGCAGGTCGAGGAGATTCTGAAGTTCTGTCATCGGCAACAGATACCCGTGGTGGCCCGGGGAGCGGGCACCGGGCTCTCGGGCGGTGCGCTGCCTCACGAAGAGGGAGTGCTGCTCAGCCTTGCCAGGCTCAACCGGATCCTGGAGATCGACAGCGAAAATATGCAGGCGCGGGCGCAGCCCGGGGTACGCAACCTTGCGGTGAGCGAAGCGGCCAAATCCCATGGACTCTACTACGCACCCGACCCCTCCTCCCAGATCGCCTGTTCCATCGGCGGCAATGTGGCGGAAAATGCCGGTGGCGTGCACTGCCTGAAATACGGTCTCACTCTGCACAATGTATTGCAGGTCACCCTGATCACTATCGACGGCGAGAGGATCACCCTGGGTAGCGGTAGCCTCGATGCTCCCGGTCTCGACCTGCTGACACTGATCACCGGCTCGGAGGGGATGCTGGGTGTGGTGGTGGAGGTCCTGGTTAAGCTGCTGCCGATACCCGAGCGGCAACAGGTCGTGCTCGCCGCCTTCGATGATATCGAGACAGCGGGCGATGCAGTGGCTCAGGTCATCGCCAGGGGGATTCTGCCTGCCGGGCTGGAGATGATGGATAACCTGTCGATTCGCGCCTCGGAAGACTTTGTCCATGCGGGATATCCTACTGAGGCGGCAGCGATCCTGCTGTGCGAGGTGGATGGTGTGGATGCAGAGGTATCCGAAGAGATCATGCGGGTCAGAGAGATCCTGCGGCAGTCAGGGGCCACCGAGGTGAGGACGGCGATGGACGAAGAGGAACGGATCAGGTTCTGGGCGGGAAGAAAAAATGCCTTCCCCGCGGTGGGCCGGCTCTCCCCCGACTACTATTGCATGGACGGCACCATCCCCCGCCACCAACTGGGCAAGGTCTTGAAGATGATCGATGAGATGTCTCAGCGGTACGGGCTGCGTTGCGCCAATGTCTTCCACGCCGGCGACGGCAACCTGCACCCGCTGATCCTCTACGATGCCAACAATCCGGGCGAGTTGGAGCAGGCAGAGGCCTTCGGCGGTGAGATACTCGAGCTGTGTGTCGCCGTGGGCGGCACCATCACCGGTGAGCATGGCGTCGGTTTGGAGAAGATCAATCAGATGTGCGCCCAGTTTCGCGATGAAGAGCTGGAGACCTTCCATGCGGTGAAAAGGGTGTTCGACCCCCTTACCCTGCTCAATCCGGGCAAAGCGATTCCGACCTTGAACCGATGTGCCGAGTTTGGCGCCATGCATGTACACGCGGGAAAACTGCGTTTCCCAGAGTTGGAGCGCTTTTGATGAGCAACGACCGCGACTGCAGTCAATCGCTACAAACAGCGGTCATGGATGCCGCCCGTGACACCCATCCCCTGCAACTGGTGGGGCACGGCAGCAAATCGTTTTATGGTCGTGAGCTATCCGGCGAGCCCCTGTCACTAGCGGATCATCGCGGCATCATCGGCTACGAACCCACGGAACTGGTCATCACGGCACGTACCGGAACTCCCTTGCAAGAGATTGAGGATGCGTTGCTGGAGAAGGGACAGATGCTCTCCTTCGAACCGCCCCATTTCGACGCCAAAGGCACAATCGGCGGCGCCATCGCGGCGGGGCTCAGTGGTCCGCGTCGTCCCTGGGGCGGTTCTCCCAGGGATCAGCTGCTGGGTATCAAGCTACTCGATGGGAAGGGCCGGATACTCAAATTCGGCGGCCAGGTGATGAAGAATGTGGCCGGTTACGACCTCTCGCGCCTGATGGCCGGTGCCATGGGAACCCTGGGCATCATGCTGGAGGTATCGATCAAAGTATTGCCTAAACCGCTCCAGGAGCACACCCTTGCTTTCTCGGCCGAGCAACCCGCGGCCTGGACGCTGCTGCACAAGATGCTGATTGAGGGAGTACCCATCACCGCCACCTGCAGTCTGGACGACAATCACATGGTACGGGTTGCCTGTGCACCACAGCGTTTGGAGGAAATCCAGGCCAGTTATGCCCTCGAAACCAGCGAGCGTCAAAGCGGATTTTGGCGGGACCTGCGGGATCAACGACACGACTACTTCAAACAGCAAGGCCCGCTCTGGCGTCTCTCGCTCCCGCCTGCGGCGGATCTCGATATCGCGGACCGGATGCTGTACGAATGGTCCGGCGGTTTACGCTGGCTCGCCACAGACCGGCCTGCCCAGGAGATCCGCTCTTTGGTGGAAAAACAATCGGGACATGCCATACTTTTTCGCAATGGCGATCGCAGCGGGGAAATATTCCATCCACTCCATCCGCGGATTAGCGACATTCAAAAGCGGCTGAAGCAGGTTTTTGACCCGGAGGGAATATTCAATCCAGGCAGACACTATGAAGGCTATTGAAGCGCCGTGCGCTTCTCCCGCCTGTCAGATGGTGCGAATAGCGCTGCCTCTATGCGACCCAATGAGGATTCATGCCCACTATTCTAAAAACGACCCTCATGTTTACGGTGCTCTGCTGGCTTCACCCCGCACAGGCTTTTTTCTGCATTTCATTCGGCGGCCACGCAAAGACAAAAACGCAACCATCACTTCGACAACACTATTACCGTCCTCCCCCACCACTGCTGCTTGCGCCACGAATCACCGGCCAATCACAGCCTGAACCGGTACAGGCGATGCCGGCAATCGCCCCGGCAGAGGAAGAGCCGGTAATCATTCAGGGCTACCGCTTCAGACCGCTGCCGCAGGAGCGGCGAACCGAGATGCAGAGTCCGGCGACTTATCATCAGCAATAGCATTATCGGAGTACGATGTCCTGAAACCAATCCTTTCACGCCTATGATGAGCCCGACAGCTATTGTTTGGGCTTGGGTCGTGCCGCCTGCATGCAGCTCTGCATCTGATCCACCGTGCTGCTTTCAGTAAAGCACTTCTGCATGGCGGTACCGATCATGATCGATCGCTCCAGGAACTTTATCATGTTCGTCTTGGCCTCCGGCGTAAACTTGATATCCTTCGGGGTTTTCGTCGGTTGTTGCTGTCCCTTCGGCACACCCGGCACCGGCCCCAAACGCTCTTTTATCTCCTTCTCCATGGCGGTCATGATCTCTGCGCACTTCTCAAACGCTGCCTGATCGTTTGCCGTTTCCAGACAGCTCTTGGTCTGCTTCATGGCGGGGATGCTCTTCTCCATCATCGGCAGCATCTTCTCCTTCGACTGTTCAAAGAACTGCTGCTGGTCTATTTCTGCCCCAGGCTGTTGGGCCAGCGCCAGTGACGGCAAGAGCAATAAGAGTCGGCACCACTTCATTCAAAATCTCCTCACGCTATTCGTAATTTTCGGATTAGTCATTCCAGATCACGACCATACCTCAATCGGGGTGGTTGAAACAGTCTCCGAACCAGGTGGTGTGGATTTTCTGCAGATACCCGCCCTACCCTTATCCATTGCGTCGTCTCTCTCCCTCTGTCGGTGGCGTGGATTGACCAAGTCAGTCAATAACCCTGATGCTGATGGCTGTATTTTGCGACACGAGCCGTTAGAATCCCGATCTGCACAACCATTGTAGGAGATCTCCGTGGCAGAAAAACAAGTTGACGTCGCTATCCTCGGCTCAGGGACAGCGGGACTGAATGCAACCAGCAGGGTCGGCCCGAGCGGTAAAAGCTTTCTCCTCATCAATGGCGGCGAACCCGGCACCACCTGTGCCCGGGTCGGCTGCATGCCCTCCAAGGCCTTGATACAGGTTGCCGAGGACTACCACCGAAGGACCCATCTCAATCGCTACGGTGTGGACGGTCACACAGAACTGACCATCGACATCCCGGAAGCCATGGAACATGTGCAGGATCTGCGCGACAACTTTGTCGACCGTGTGCTCTCCAACAGTACCGACAACATGGGTGACAAGTTCATTGAAGCGTATGCGAAATTTGTCGATCCCCACACCCTTGAACTCGACAACGGCGAGCGGGTTGTTGCGGACAGGATCGTTATCGCCACGGGATCCCGCCCGGTTGTGCCGGCCGCCTGGGAGTCCTTCGGCGACAAGGTGCTGACCACTGACAGCTTCTTCGAACAGGAAGATCTGCCGAAATCGGTGGCCGTGGTGGGCCTGGGCGTGATCGGCCTTGAACTGGGGCAATCCCTAAGCCGCCTGGAGATCGATGTGTACGGTTTTGATATGGCGCAGACCATCGGCGGCGCCACGGATCCGGATGTCTCGCAGATGGCTCTCGAGACCATGCAGCGGGAGTTCCCCATCTACCTGGGCGAACCGGTCGAGATCAGCGAGGAGGGCACGCAGTTGCGCGTCACCGCGGGCGAACATTCGGTGGTCGTCGACAAGGTCCTGGCAAGTCTCGGGCGGGCGCCCAACGTGGAAGGCCTGGCATTGGAGAATGCCGGGATCGAAGTCGACGATCGCGGTATCCCTGTCTATAACCCGAACACCATGCAGTGCGGCGATTCGCATATCTTCATCGCGGGTGATGTGAACGGCGAACGCCCTATCCTGCACGAGGCCGGTGACGAGGGTAAAATCGCCGGTCACAACGCCGCCCATGACGATGTCACCGCCTTCAAGCGCAAGGTCCCGCTGGCGATCAACTTTTGCGACCCGAACATCTGCCTGGTGGGTGAAACCTACCAGGCCCTGGATCTGGATAAAACAGCCATCGGCGAGGTCAAACTCGCCCCGGTTGGGCGCGCCCAGATCATGGGCCAGAGCCGCGGCATCATCCGCGTCTATGGCGATAAAGCCAGCGGCAGGATCCGGGGGGCCGAAATGATCACCACCCGCGGTGAAAACCTTGCCCATCTGCTCAACTGGGCCATCTCCCAGCAACTCACTGTCGGCGACCTGCTGCGCATGCCTTTTTACCATCCCGTGATCGAAGAGGCGTTACAGGCGGCGCTCAACAACCTCTACGCCCAGGTCGAGGCAAAAAACCCAGGCCCGGTCAAAGAACTCTATCCCCTATAAGCGGTGCATCGAGATGGAATCCATTCAGGTCAGTTTCACAGGCGGCAAGCGCATTCAGGCCAAGGTCGGCGAATACACCATTCAGACAGACCAGCCTCTCAAATATGGCGGCGAAGCCAGTGCCCCTGCCCCCTTCGATCTGTTTCTCGCCTCGCTGGCCACCTGTGCGGGCATCTACGCCTGGAATTTCTGCGAATCACGCAAACTCTCAACCGCAGGCATGGCTCTGCGCATGGATTGTGTCAGCGATGAGAAGAAAAAGATGATCGTCAAGGTCATATTCCGCCTTACCCTTCCCGACGGTTTCCCTGAGAAATACCGTAGCGGCATCGTTCGGGCAATGGAACTCTGCGCCGTGAAACGGCACATGATGGATAGACCCGAGTTCTCATTTGACCTTGTGTGATCCGATAGTGTGACGAGCAGGTTATTTGATCTTTACAACATGGGCGATCCCACCCCCATGATCCAACGATTCCAGTGCCATTGTTCCGCCATCATGTGCAAGGATCTTCAATCGTCCGGGTAGTGCTCCCTTCATGTAAATGATATCTCCCTCGCAGCTATAATCCCCCGACTTATCGATTGCCGGACGTGATTTGAGAAAACGGACCGTGCCGTTGTTCATAAACTCCCAGGATTGGCTATCGTCCTTAATGCTATTTCCCGCAAACTCGACATGTGACTGCTGCCACTTGCCGATGATGTCTTTAGCGCACTCAGCATACGCATTGATAGGGGCAGTGATGGCGACACTGAGCATGGCAGACAAGAAATAGAGTCCAGGTTTCCTTTGCATGGTGATAAGCCTTGATCGAATTTGGTGATAATTACGACAATCATACTACGCAATGCCGGATCGGTTTCAGAAATCTTGACACTCACTCATCAACAAGAGTCTAGCGGAGTTTTCACCATCGTCGACCCGCTGCTTCGCCACCCTGCCGCCTCGAGTAGACCCTGAATCCACACATACCGGAACCTGTTGGCACTCATCCATGTGGTTTTGTTGTATCTGATCAAGCGCCAATCATGGTATGAGAAGAGAAGCCTGGCCATTCAAATCAGCGGCGAACAACATGAAGCGGTGCATGATCAGGTGCCTATCCCTAACTTGTTGAAACCATTATTGCCTGATGGTTATGGAGTAAGGTATTGAGTGGGTGTGCTCAATAGGATTTGCTATCGTAATGTCCTGGACTTTTCTGCCAGGCGGATTAAGCTAGGGTGTCGCGCCAAAAACCCATGGAACAACCACAGAAGGTAACGGGTGAATCAGATCAATTCCGGTCGACGTACAGGGGACAGGCGTTCCGGTTTGGAGCGCCGCAAACACCAGACAGGTGAACAGGGATCCGAACACCGGATGTCCTGGGAAGACCAACGCACCCAGTACTGGACACGCCTGCTGTTTTGCGGCCTGGCGCTCCTCTACTTCAATTTCGGTGGTGAGGAACAGGTACGCGACTGGACCAGTCTTCAGGTGGTCAACCTGATCTTCCTCGCCTTTGGCATCGAGATTCTGTTCTTCATGCGGCACGCTTCACAGGTGCCGCACGCGCCCTGGCGTCAACGCCTGACCATGTGGATTGACATCGTCATGGCCTCTTTCGCGGTGCTGGCGGATACCACCATCAGTTCCCCCGGTTTTCTGGTCTACCTGATGGTGATTCTCGGCAACGGCATGCGCTACGGCCTGCGACTGTTCGGTGAAGCGGTCATAGGCAGCCTTGGCGCAGTCATATTGATCGTCAGCCTGCGGTTGTTTGACTATGTGGACCTGTTTTCGGTCAGCGCAATCTTTTTTCTCGTCTTCTTCGCGATCATCGTCATCTACTCCTACACCCTGACGGCCAAGATAGAACTCGGCCGCGCCAAGCTCGCCCACGAGCGTAACATCGACGCCCTCACCGGGCTGCTCAACCGGCGTGCCCTGATCGAGCGTTCTTCATCCCTGTTCCAACCCCAGGAGAACAGGAACGATGTGGTTGTCCTGTTCGCCGACCTGGACGGTTTCAAGAGCGTCAACGACACCCATGGCCACCATGTGGGCGATCGTGTACTCGCAGATGTTGCAAACAGAATCGTCAGTACAGTACGCAACGAAGACCTGGTTGCACGCTATGGCGGTGACGAGTTCCTGCTTCTGCTGCCTCATGCCACCAAGCAGTGCGGTGAGACAGTTGCCCAGCGCGTGAGACAGGCGATCGACGACTACGCCAAAGAGAACGGCATCGACTTCAGCATCTCCATCGGCATGGGCAGATACCCCGATCATGGCCACGACCTGGATAGTGTGATCAGAAGTGTCGATCAGGCGATGTACCGCAGCAAACTGAAACATGGGGGCGGTGGGATTTTACATGTTGATGGCGGCGAACTGGATACGGCCGAGTCGACTTCTGGGATAGTTCATTGATACTGTTATTCTGAATGGGAATCAATGCTTATTGTAACGGCTAAGCTGTGAGGCTGAAGCGAAGCGGAAGTCCTGCACGAGCGATTATTATTCAATGGTACCCTCATTCGCTTTATTAAATTTTTCTTTCATTGTGGGGTTCCCGTAAGTCAATTTTTTAATCGTTAGGCCTTCAGCTTTCTGGTTAGCTAGGCGAAGCTGATTTTCACTTGTTGTTAATTCTTGCTTCACTTTCTGCATTCTCGCGATAGCTTTGTCAATCTCATCTATTGCTTTTTCAAAATGATTGGAGGCGGATGCATAATTTTTTGCAAAGCCTTCTTTGAATTTGGTTATTTTGTCTTCAAAATTAGTGATGTCTATATTTTGATTTCTTATCAAATTTAGTTCTTGCTTGTATTTTAAAGAATTCATCGCCGCATTGCGCAGTAGCGTAATGATGGGTATAAAGAACTGTGGGCGAATCACATACATTTTTTCGTATTTATGTGAGACATCAATGATTCCATTGTTGTATAGCACGTTATCTGGTTCTAAAAGAGACACTAAAACAGCATATTCACATTTTTTGTATTTACGGTCTTTATCTAGTTTTGCAAAAAAGTCTTCATTCTTTTTCTTAGTAGCGGTTTCATCGTTTTCATTCTTCATTTCAAACATTAAGGAAATAATTTCATTCCCTTCATCATCGTTCTCCCTGTAGATGAAGTCGCCCTTTGTTCCGCCACTTGAATCATTATCTTTTTCAAAATGAGCATTCTGAAATGCCGTCGCACGAAGTTTATTAAATTCGACTTCACAATGCTGCTCTAATGTCTCACCAACCATCTTGGTTGATAATTTCTGTTTGAAATCCTTAAGACGACTGATTTCGTCGTCCTTCATTTTTATGGTTTCGTCCTTTACTGTGAGCTGATAGTTAAACTGCTCTTTAATCGATTTTTCAAACAGTTGTTTTTCAGTTTCTTTTAATTTTAGATCGTTGCTCAAGTCGTCTCGTTCTTTCTCTAACTTCTTAACTGCTTCAGATACTTCTAATTTTTTTTCTGTCTCTGAATTTTGAATTTTAGATTTCATTTCAGAGATTTCTAATTCTTTTTCGGCTAATTTTTCTGCAAGCTCGTTGCTGCTTTTCGCCTTAAGCTCTATTATTTCTTTGTCTTTATTAGCTAGTGCCTCTTGCAAGGAGCTTTTGACATTCGCTTCTGCAAGTTTGACCGCACTGTCTTTTTCTTTTTCTGCAAGAGCTAGTCTGTTTGCTAGTTCTTCTTCAAATTCATGATCTCGAACTTGTTTAAGAATGTCAGCAAATCCTGCCTCATCTACTTTAAAAGCCTTGCTGCAATTAGGGCATATAATTTCGTTCATATATGTAGACCTTTAATTCATAGCATTACAATTCACAAAATATTGTATGCATACCGCTATCATTTTTTCTGTATCCATCGCGAGGACATTCAAAGGTATCATCACTTATGGTTAATCCATCAATATTATTTGTGGTCATCATTTTCCAATCAGGAACTCTTCCTGAAACACTACCGCCAGAAACCTGGTAACAGCGAAGGCATTCATTATTGGCAGTGCTGATGCCGTGAGTATGTGGTTCAACAACGCGTCTATATCCTTTATATGTGAAGGATAAAAGCCTCTTTTCCTGTATTGCTTTACAGATTATCTCATTCATAATTAACTCCATTTTTGTGCAACAAGTTTATTATATTGCCGGCTCTTATTATCGCGTTATGCCGCCGGCTCCAGATATTGTATTATGCCGCATCGTAAATAATTATCATTTAGAAACAAATGGAAGTGAAATCAACTGGAAGGGGCATCCTGCCGGATGACACAAATCCCTATATATTTACAAGAATACCAGAGACTTATCGAATAGGTAAACCGCTCTGTGGAATGTTGTTCCTGGTATTTATTCGGTAGAAATATCAACTGCGCCAGCATCTACTAATAAACCAGACTCCTATCTCCTGATCCATTTGTTGCCGGCGAGGAAGAGTTGGTTGGCGTGGCCTATTAATACGATAGTATCGCGCATACCCATCCCATTAAGAAAAAACGATGCCCCGTGACTTAATTTGCACTCGTCCGATTTCCTCAGCAGGGCATGTCGAAAGGTCTTCCGTATCGTATCGGCGGGCGCAAGCCACAAACTGTAAACGACCTGCGGGAATTGGGTTTCGGGAGCCTCATGCAGCAATCGGTCTGCAAGCTTAATGAGTATATCAACACCTCAATTTACAGGTCATCCGCCTATCCGAATACACAATCACATCAGACAAATCAGATTGATCCAATAAAAGACGGCAATTAATGTGATTTCTGCCGGGAGTCGTTATTATCGTTTCTAGATATATAATCCGACTCAGCATACTGTTCCCATTAGTTTTATAATATCTATAAATATATCAAGACGATACGGTATAAATGTTAACCCAGCTCGATATATTCTTTCGAATTGGCAACACGGTGCTACTGGTACTTCTGGCATTAATCCTGATCCGGGATCATCCACAAAGGCCCAGCGCGATATTAGGGGCCGTTCTTGCCATAGGCGCCGCTGCAATCGGCACGTTTGAGTACACGTTAGGTTGGGGATCACTGGCGCTGGAAATCCCTCTCAACCTGATGTGTGCAGCAGCGCCGGTCGCATTTTGGTTACTTTCGAAAGCGCTTTTCGAAGATACGTTTCAATGGAAGTGGTCTTATCTGCTTGTTTATGGGGTGTTTGCCGGGTCTGGATTGGTTGGCCATTACATCACCTTCGGAGACCTACGCGGAATGGTTCACTGGGTCCTTCGTTCAGATGTTTCGCACAACGGATTGGCGCTTATACCGCTGGTCTCGATGGGGGCAATACTGGTGATTTTAGCCATGTACCACGCACTAAAAGAGTGGCGGGTTGACCTTGTCGAAAGTCGCCGTCATGCCCGGGTGGCTGGTGTATTGCTTGCCGGAACCACCATCCTGGTCATTACCTTTGTCGAGTTCTTTAATCTGGGCTCGCCGCGGTCGATTCTGGTCAATACGATGGTTTCCGGATTCTTCTTTTTGATCATCCTTGGTATCTATTTATATTTTATTGGATTTTACCGAAGACACCCTACTCAGCAAATTCCACATGGACTTCATTCGCCCAGCCCTCCGGGATCCGGGGACGGTATTGCAGAAAAGGATGACACGCCAGGTGACGCCTTCATTGAGGAACTCGAGCGCTTGATGGTTGAAAAACGGCTTTTCTGTGAGGAAGGATTGACTATAGGCCGCCTGGCAGAACGATTGGAGATGAAGGAGTACATATTGCGCCGCATGATCAATGGCCACCTTGGTTATCGGAACTATAACCAATTTCTCAATCGATACCGGATCGAAGAGGCGGCAAAGCTGTTGCTGGCACCGGAGACCCGGCATCTGCCGGTATTGACCATAGCCCTCGATGTCGGCTATCGATCCCTGACTGTTTTCAACAAAGCCTTCAAGGAGATCATGAACATGACTCCCACTGAATTTCGCAATCAACACAGGCACGAGATTCCCCTACCGAATTAATCGGGAATAGGCTCCTGATGCCTGTTTTCGACAGGCACCAATCTACCACCTGATTCATCTGGCACTTTTTTTATCCCTTTTCAGCACTGAGAGACACCAGAAACCTAGCGGATTTTAAAATCCGCAAGAAGTTGTTCGCTGAGATCACTTTAATCTCCATAGGGAAAGCAGATTACTTCGACGAGAAACGATTTGTACTCGAAGTACCCACAATCGGTTTGTATGGCAAAAAGCGGACAATTTGAGGTGACTACCATGTTTATACAGAAAGTGTATCGACTGTTGACAATAGTGCTGGTGGTTCCACTCATTTCATGCGGTGGCAGCAGTGTTGAATTGAGTTATGACGGACCTACGATCAATGTACCTGATTTCATCCCACCCTCGCATTCGCCGACCACGGTAATCTCTATCGGTCCGATCACTGCTATGTCGAGTATATCCGTCAATGGTGCCACCTACGATACCGACACTGCCACTATCACCTTGAATGGCAAACCCGGCGTCCCTGACGATCTTCACCCTGGCTATGTCGTTGCTGTCTACGGTACGCTTGATGCCGGATGGAAGAGCGGCACCGCCAAGCGGATTTCGTTCAATGCAAATGTGGTTGGCCCGGTCGAAGGCGTTGACCCTGTGGATCGCCGTTTATCGATCATGGGCCAACGTGTACGGATTGACATGGATACCCGTATCGCACCTCCACTTGATGCCGACTCTCTTTTTAACCTGACTATCGGTACGACGATTCAGGTCAGCGGGTTACTCAATGTGGACGGTGAGATTATCGCCACACATATTCAACTAGAAAATGGTCAGGAAAGTTTTCAAGTGGTCGGTGAAGTCTCGGAAATCGACCATGGTGAAATGACATTCAAGATCAATGGATTGACAGTCGACTACAGCAACACCTTGCTCATGGATTTACCCGATGGAGCCCCGAGTCGTGGATTGGTTGTAATTGCCAGAGGTTCGCTGGCTAGTGATGGTATCCTTCAGGTAGCTGAATTGACAAGCCATATGCAGACATCCGAGTTTGTGACCGGTTCGCTTGTCCAGCTCACCGGGTTTATTATGCGCTACAACCTAGACACCGAACTATTCGTCAACAGCCTGGGTGTCGAGACTGCTTTTCATACCATCTTTCACAACGGCCTGTTTAGTGATCTCGTACTTGGGATCAAGGTTGAAATTGATGGCCGATGGGGCATTGGCAATAGTGTGATCGCGGAGGAGATCTGGTTAGGAAACTAAGAATCACATTTCCAGTCAAACTGCTTCTTGTATCCAAGAGCTTGTTATAAAAAATTCCTTGGTTGTATCTATTCTCGCGATTTATCCTGAGGTTTCCACATCAATTGATTCCATACATTGCAATGAGCACCGGAACTGCCAGCCATAATATTCCTTTGATCAGAAAAAACAGGGGAAGGCCCCAGGCTAGCTTTTTCATCCAGGCTTTTGTCGGATTTTCATGAATAGCGGTAGTTGTTAGAATATTCATTGTTCACTTCCTCTAAGGCATACAGATAAAACCGTAGCTTCGCCGGGCACTGGGTTTCTTACTACTCGGCCGAATCTCCACAGTGCTGACACCCAGATCCAATACAGCCATCCAATACGCTTGCTTACCAGATCGGGCAGAATCAACACTGTTAACCACTTTATTTGTTTCATTCATTATGTTTCCTCCCATGCCGGGTCTTGATTCTTTTGCTGAAATGGCCACATCCGTGTAGCCATGATCACGCGGTTCAGGCGATATCGAAGCGGTCCAGGTTCATTACCTTGTCCCAGGCTGCCACAAAGTCATGGACAAACTTCTCTTTGGCATCCGCGGTGGCATAGACTTCCGCCAAAGCTCGCAGTTCGGAGTTGGAACCGAAGATCAGGTCGACACGGGTGCCGGTCCAATTGGGTTCGCCGGTTACGCGGTCGCTGCCTTCAAAGAGATCTCCATCTGCCGAGGTTGCCTTCCACGTTGTACCCATATTGAGCAGGTTGACGAAGAAGTCATTGGTCAGCGTCTCCTGACGGTCGGTGAATACGCCGTGTTTCGTGCCACCGTAATTTGTGTTCAAGACCCGCATACCGCCTATGAGAACCGTCATTTCCGGTGGCGTCAGGGTCAACAGTTGTGCTCTGTCCACCAGCAGCTCTTCAGCCGAGACCGTGTATTTGGCCTTTTGGTAGTTACGGAACCCATCCGCAATCGGTTCGAGGACGGCAACGGATTCGATGTCGGTCTGCTCCTGGGAGGCGTCCATGCGGCCCGGTGTGAACGGTACTGTCACATCATGGCCGGCATTGATTGCCGCCTGTTCAACACCGGCACAACCCGCCAATACAATCAGATCAGCCATGGAGACCGGCTTGTCGAACCCGTTCTGGATAGCTTCGAGGCTATTTAACACCTTCGCCAGCTGTTCCGGCTGGTTGACCTCCCAATCCTTCTGCGGCGCCAGCCGGATGCGTGCACCGTTTGCGCCACCGCGCATGTCGGAGCCGCGGAAGGTTGAAGCGGACGCCCAGGCGGTCGATACCAGTTCGGCCACGGAGAGCCCGGAATCGAGGATCTGTCTCTTCAGGCCGGCAATGTCATCCTCATCGATCAAGGCATGATCGACCGGAGGGATCGGGTCTTGCCAGATCAGTTCTTCATCCGGCGCTTCCGGCCCCAGGTAGCGGGCGCGCGGCCCCATGTCGCGGTGGGTCAGCTTGAACCAGGCACGGGCAAAGGCGTCGGCGAACTCATCCGGGTTCTCGTAGAAGCGCCTGGAGATTTTCTCGTAGGCCGGGTCGAAGCGCAGGGCGAGGTCCGTGGTCAGCATGGTGGGCGGGTGACGCTTCGACGGGTCGTGGGCGTCGGGTACCGAATCGGCGCCTGCCCCATGCTTCGGTATCCACTGATGCGCACCGGCCGGGCTCTTGGTCAGCTCCCAGTCGTATCCGAACAGGTTCCAGAAGAAGTTGTTGCTCCACTTGGTCGGGGTTGATGTCCAGGTGACCTCCAGGCCGCTGGTGATGGTGTCGCCGGCTTTGCCGCTGCCGAAACCGCTGCTCCAGCCCAGGCCCTGCTCCTCGATGCCGGCCGCTTCCGGCTCGGAGCCCACCAATGCCGCATCGCCTGCGCCGTGGGTTTTGCCGAAGGTGTGGCCGCCCGCGATCAGGGCAACCGTCTCTTCGTCGTTCATCGCCATGCGGGCGAAGGTCTCGCGGATATCCTTGGCTGCGGCCAGTGGATCGGGATTGCCGTTAGGACCTTCCGGGTTTACGTAGATCAATCCCATCTGCACCGCAGCGAGGGGCTTCTCGAGCTCCTCGTGATCGCCCGCATAGCGCCTGTCATCCAGCCAGCTCTCCTCGGTCCCCCAATAGATATCCTTCTCCGGCTCCCAAATATCCTCGCGCCCGCCGGCAAAGCCGAAGGTCTTGAAACCCATCGATTCCAATGCCACGTTGCCCGCGAGGATCATCAGGTCGGCCCAGGAGATATTCCGTCCATATTTCTGCTTGATCGGCCACAGCAGCCTGCGCGCCTTGTCGAGATTGACGTTGTCGGGCCAACTGTTGACCGGCGCAAAGCGCTGGTTACCGGTTCCACCGCCGCCACGCCCGTCGCTGGTGCGATAAGTCCCTGCACTGTGCCAGGCCATACGAATGAACAACGGGCCGTAGTGGCCGAAGTCGGCTGGCCACCACACCTGTGAATCGGTCATCAACTCATTGAGATCCTTCTTCACGGCATCCAGGTCCAGGCGCTTGAACGCTTCGGCGTAATTGAACTCTTCACCCATTGGATTGGACTCGAATGAGTGCTGGCGCAGAATATCCAGCCGCAATTGATTGGGCCACCAATCCCGGTTAGACCTACCGCCTCCAGCCGTATGATGAAATGGACATTTGTTTTCAGACATTGTGTTGACTCCTCTTGTATTCCAGACGTGAATGTTTTCCGATAACTCTATTTTTAGCGCTCTGATATGATTTGTAAAATCAATTGTTTCTATTGTTTTGTTTGTTTTTTTCTATCGTTGATTTCTCCGGTGACTGCTGCGATTCTCCTAAGCAGTCTGCACAGCCAAAAACCGTGTGATCCCTGGCAAGATCACTTGATCATGGTCTGGATAGATCGATGGGTACTAAAAGGGCTCAGACACCTTTCTCTCAGCGGCAGCGTGCGAAGCCAGCGAGGTCATGTAAGGTAAAATAGTGGTGGATTGAAGCACCCCGTGAGAGTGGGATTTTCTCTTGGATTGGATAGTGGGGCCTTCGGGAGCACTGAACTGCAAAGACGAATACCGAACAGTCATGTGGTAAAGACACTTACCATATTCGGTTTTATAAACTTTGTGGATAAATACTTTTCCAGGAGAAGTTTAAACCGGCAATGATGTATTATGGTGATGCTGAAAAGGTCAAACAGAAGCTGAATACTCTAGGGCCTGTTATCACTTTATCTGGCTTGGGCAGTCTACGGCTGTAAAAAACGTTCGCGATCAACTGACGCCAACCACCTGTACTGCGCATGTACGCTCGCGCGGCCCATCCATCTCCGGCAACAGGATGGACTGGTAACGCCCAAGCACAAGCGCGCCATCATGTAGCGGCACCGTTTCACTGTTTCCAAGCATCATGGCAATCAAGTGGGCGTGTGCATTCTCAGGTTCGTCAGGCGGAATATTGATGCGCAGATGCAAGTCGTTATGCTTGTACGATCCCTCGGACGAGGCAATGGTCAAGAAGAAGTTGCGTATATCCTCGAATAGATGCTCTTCGTTTTCGTTTACGGAAATTGTACAGGTGGTATGCAGCGAAGTGATTGATACCGTTCCCTCCAATACACCCGACTCTCTTACCACGCTTTCGACTTGCTCGGTAATATCACATACTTCGAATGATCTACTCGTGGAAAAATTCAATTCATTGAAGTAATTCAACATCCGGAAACTCTCTGCGTTAAGTCTGACTAATTAGCTTTGTGTAAATGCATGACAAAGTGGATTGGTTTTCAAGTATGGGTAATACAGCTATGTGTTGCCGCTATCCCCTGGCAATAAATATAGCCCTGCGAGGCGCTGGATAACCCTCGATGGTCAAACGCCTGTCTGCCGGATCGAGATAGTCCGACAGCGACTCAAAACGCATCCACTCCGTGGCACGCTGTTCCTCGACGGTGGTTACCGATACATCGATCAGTTCCACATCTTTAAAACCCGCCCGTTCAAGCCATTTGTGCAGGGTTTCCGTGCCGGGGATAAACCAGACATTGCGCATCTTGGCATAGCGTCCCCGGGGCACCAGCACTTGGTTTTCTCCCCCTTCGATGACCAGGGTCTCCAGCACCAGTTCGCCGCCGTTGCGCAGCGCCCCTTTCAGTTCGGCCAGGTGGGCGAAGGGGGACCGGCGATGATAGAAGACACCCATTGAGAAAACGGTGTCGAATCCCTTGATCTCCGGGGGCAGGTGCTCGATGCCCAGGGGAAAGAGATGCACCGGATGGTGTCCGCCGAGAAAATGTTTGATGGCTTCGAACTGCATGATGAAGAGTTGGGTGGGATCGACACCGATGACCAGTCTCGCGCCCTCCCCCAGCATGCGCCAGGCATGATAGCCGTTGCCGCAACCCACATCCAGCACCACCCTGTTGTTTAGCGGCTGAATATGGGATTGCAGCCTGTCCCATTTGAAGTCTGAGCGCCACTCGGTATCGATATGCAGGCCGCATATTTCGTAGGGCCCCTTGCGCCATGGATGCAATCCTGAGAGAAGCCGGATTAGCTGCCGGCGCATTGTCTCGTCACAGTCGCCTATCTCGCCCGCCCTGATTCGCGCACTGTTCAAATCGATGGATGACAGCTCTGGCATTGGCAGCCGGGAGACGATCCGGCGCCATTGCGCCATATCCCCATGGCTCTTTTCCTGCCATACCCACTCGATCTGCTGGGGCAGTTGCTCAAACCATTTCCCCAGCGGCCCCTCCATGAAGGCTTCTCGCCATGCCCATTGATCCGTCATTTGATAGCCAGCAGAGAGACAAAATTAAAGCACTGAAACCAGACCTCGACGGTGGAAAAACCAACCGCCTTCAAGCGTTCGATATGGCAGGCCAGGCTCTCGGGGATCAAGACATCCTCCAATGCAGACCGCTTTTGGCTTATCTCCAGATCGGAGTAACCCTGGGCCTTTTTGAATCCGTGATGCATCTGCGTGAAGAGTTGCTGGACCGTATCGTTGGCTAGCGCGACCTTTTCCGAGAGAACCAACAGACCATCCGGCAACATGCCGCCATGGATCTGTTTCAGGATCGCGGTCCGCTCCTCGGCAGGGAGGAATTGCAGAGTGAAATTCAGCACCACCATCGACGCCTGCCGGATCGTCACATCGCGGATATCGGCGCATACCAGTTCAATCGCCGGGTCTCGACGACACTGCGCAAGATTCACCTTGGCCCTGGCCAACATCGCGGACGAATTATCGACGCCGATGAGGCGCACATCCTCGCTATCGATAGCGGAGTGAATCGCCATGGTAGCGGCGCCCAGGGAACAGCCGAGATCGTAGCAGTAAGTACCGTCCCTAACCCATTGCGCAGCCAAGGTTCCGATCATATTGATGATAGTCCCATAGCCGGGAACCGAACGGTTGATCATATCGGGGAAGACACGGGCCACCCGGTCGTCAAACACAAAATCGGGCACGCTTTCGCGGGCATCGGCATAGAGTCTGTCTTTTTTCGAATCTTCAGCCATGAATCGATAGGGAATCAGGAGCGTTCTCGAGTGGTTTGGTGATTGCACATAGTCGATATTTATTTATTCTCTTGTACCGCCCGTTCGCCCGCCTCCACATCCACGAAGTTCAACAATACACCACCCATGATAAACAGGATGCTGATGGAGAGAATCGAGAGGCGGGTATCCCCGGTGAGCACACCGATCCAACCCATCAACAGCGGACCCAGCACCGCGGCGAATTTACCCAGCATGTTGTAAAAACCAAAGAACTCCGCAGACTGATCGTGCGGAATCAGGCGTGCATAGAGGGAACGGGAGAGTGCCTGTATGCCACCCTGCACCAGACCGATGGCGATGGCCAGCAGATAGAACTCCCACACGGCCTCCATGTGATAGGCCCAGAGCAGAATCATCAGATAGCAGAAGATGGCCAGCATGATGCCCTGCTTGGGACCTCGTCTGTTGCCGATCTCGCCGAATACGATGGCGGCGGGGAAACCGACGAATTGGGTAATCAGCAGGGCCACCATCAGATTATTGGCATCGAATCCGATCGAAAGCCCGAAGTCCACCGCCATTCTGACAATGGTATCGACACCGTCGATATAGCACCAATAGGCGACCAGAAACAGGAACGCCATGCGCAACTGTTTCAGTTTGCCGAAGGTGCCGATCAACTGGCGAAACCCTGCCAGTATCCAGCCCTTTTCGGGAGCGCCGACCGCAGGCTCCTCCACCAGCAGAAACAACGGGATGGAGAACAGGGCCCACCACAACGCGACCAGCACGAACGAGAGCCTCACAGCCTGTGCGGCATCGGCAAGACCGAAAAACGCCGGGAACAGGGTCATCAGCACATTACAGGTGAACAACAGTCCGCCACCCAGATAGCCAAAGGCGAAACCGTATGCGGAGACCTTGTCATAGTTTTGCTTTTGCGTCACCGACACCATCAGGGCATCGTAGAAGATGTTGCCGCCGGAAAAGCCGAGGACCCCCAGGCCGTAGAGCACCAGGGCCATGGCCCAGTTTCCCATCGCCACCAGATAGAGGGCGCCGGTCATGACGATACCCATACCGGCAAAAAAGAGCAGAAAGCGTTTTTTAGCCCCGGCCTGGTCCGCCAGCGCCCCCAACAATGGAGCAAGGCACACGACCACAATGCTTGCCATCGAGTTGGCCAGCCCCAAGCGAAAGGTGCTCTCGGTGACTGCAGCGTCCACGCTCCAGTACTGTTTGAAGAAGATCGGAAAGAAACCTGCCATCACCGTGGTGGCAAAGGCGGAATTGGCCCAGTCGTAGAGACTCCACGCAAGAACCCTGGGCTCCCTTAACAAGGACTTGCGCAATTGTGACTACTCTTCGCTCTTCGGCTCAGAGCGTGTGAGATTGGCGTTGATCGCCATCCTCACCAGTTCGGCAAGGGAGTTGGCCTGCATCTTCTCCATGACCCTGGCCCGGTGCGCTTCGACTGTTTTCGCACTCACCCCCAGGCTGCTTGCGATCTCCTTGTTCGCCTTGCCATTGGTCACCATCACCATCACTTCATGCTCTCTCGGTGTCAGGCGCGCCAAGCGGGTGGCGATCTCCGCACGCTGCTTCTGCATATCCCGCTGCCTCACATCCAACGCCAACGCATAGCGGATGCTCTCGAGCAGCAATTCGTCGTTAAAGGGTTTCTCGATAAAATCAACCGCTCCCGATTTCATTGCTCTCACGGCCATGGGTACATCGCCGTGACCGGTTATGATAATCACGGGTATGGCAATCTGATTGGCCCGCAGATACTCCTGCAATTCCAGGCCACTCATCCCGGGCATGCGGACATCCAGCAACAGACAACCGGATCGCCCCGGATAGTAACTGTTGATAAAGGCATCTGCCGACTCGAATGTCTCCACCTGCATGGAGACCGATTCTATAAGCCACTTCAGCGAATTCCGCATGGCTTGGTCATCATCTACAACAAATACTGTCGGTCGATTGGTCATGGTTAAAAACCCGGTAACTCAAGGTTGGGATCCGTTGGCAGTATGACGTGGAAGGTCGTTCCTTCACCTACTTCGGATACGACCTCAATCATGCCATGGTGATCTTGCATGATTTTCTGGCTGATCCGCAAGCCCATTCCCATACCGCCCTGCTTGGTGGAAAAGAACGCATCAAAGAGATGCGCCAGCGTCTCTGGGGGTATGCCTGGACCGGTATCCTTGACGAGAACCTGCACCATTTTGTTATTCATTCTCTCAGTCTTCAGCAGGAGTCTCCGATTAGAGACATCGACCTGTTTCATGGCATCGATTGCGTTCCGTACCAGGTTGAGCAACACCTGTTCGATCTGAACCAGGTCAACCATAACCGGAAGGACTTCATCGCTCAATTCCATACAGACTTCGACCTTCTGCCTGTTAGACTCGAACTCTATGAACGAGGCAACTTCCAGTACCAGGTGGTTGAGATTCGCCGCCTCGCGTTCCTGGGGTCGCTTCCCCACCAGCGAACGCAATCGCTTGATAATCTCACCCGCCCGCTCAGCCTGCACGGTGATCTGCGCCATGGCATCCAACAACTCAGCCTCACCGCCACTGCCCGCTTGCAGGCGTCTGACGCAACCACTGGCGAAATTGATGATTGCCGACAGCGGTTGATTCAGTTCATGTGCCAAGCCAGTGGACATCTCCCCCATTGTACTGAGCCGGCAGACATGGACAAGTTCTGACTGATGCTGTCTGCTCTGAATCTCAGCCATGCGCATTTGGGTGAAGTCACGCCCGTAGATATTGACATAATCCAACTCTCTGATGGGCGCCAGCTGCAGAGAATATATCTGGTCTTCGAGATTGATCTCATAGACTTTGTTCACGCCCTCCTTGAGGACACTGGCAACCAGATTTCGCCAATAGAGAGGCAGTGTCTGACCGCGCTCACAATCCCAATAAGCCAGCAGAGGCTCACTGGCGTCGTTGGCATAGACAATGACCCCCTTGTTATTGATTCGTAACACCGGATTGGGATTTTCACTGGCCAGTTTGGCCAGACTCGCAATCTCTCGTTCGGCCTGCCTGCGTCCGCTGACATCGCGGAGATAGACATTGAATAGTGTCTGATGTTGGAGATGAACCGAAATGACCGAACACTCGATTGCCTTCTCCTCGCCGTTGGCGGTTTCCGCCATCATCGGTTGATCCCGGCAGAGACTGGGCCCGACACTCCGCTTGATACATTGCCCCAGCATGTCGCGGAAACGGTCGCGATCACCCGGTTTAATCGCAATCTCCTCCAGCCTCCTGCCCATCAGCAGATCTCGGGGGTAGCCAAAGGTCTTGAGTGCCGTTCCATTGACCTCGACAACGATGCCCTGCTCATCCAATGTCACAATCGATACCATGGAATTATCGAACAGCGCACTTTTAAGAACCTCCGTTTCCCGAATCCGCTTCTCTTGCCTGTCGTGCAGTGTATCGCGCGCAGTGATCAACTGCCGAAAGAACTTTTTTACCCAATCCTCCAGCTGCAGGAGTACGTTACCTTTTTCTATGACCGGCTGCCGCACACCCAACGCTTGCTGTCCATAACGGGAGATACGTTTTAAGACCTGATTGATCTTGGCGGATATCAAAAAGATGATGAAGGAGAAGACAACCACATAGACCAGCGCTGCAAGCAGACGGTCCAGTTGAGCCAGTTTGGAAATGTTTTTGATGTTTTGCTGCACCACATCCCGCGATACCATGGTGGTGAACAGCAGGTCGTATTCCAATGATTGATACTGGGTTATTGCCTGGGATGTCAACAGATAGCTGTCACGCCAATCCCGTATATAGGAATCCTGAGGTATCTGTTGCTGATCACTGCTCACCAGAAGCCTCTGATCATTGGAATCGATCAATGCGATAAGGGTATCCGTACCGTGCGCCATCTTTTGTGTCTCGGCAAGAAAATGTTCATCAACATCGATGATCAGAAGAATTACCGCCGGATCCGTTTCCTGCTGGTAGGCGATATTCGACCACACCAACAGATAGGGAGCGCCCTTAATCAGCGTGATAATCGCCCCATCACGCCTTGGATATAACTCTATGACTCTTTCAATGCTGAAAGGCAGCAGTTTTTTTTGATAGATCTCACGAGCCTTGCCCTGCATATCCATCAATACCACATGGCTGGGTTCAATCAGACTTACATTGGGGTGACCTATTTCCAACCAGCTTGGGGATTCATTGTAATATTTTGTCCGCTGAGCCGACTCCTGCCAGGAAAAGGAGTTGAGGTAGGTGATGAGCTGCCAGTGATTTGAGAGTGCATGCCCCTGCAGTTGCCACTCCCGAATAAACTCTTCGAAACGGCGACGGGTTTCCACGGCGCGCACATCCAACCGGCTCACCAACTCATTCTGAAAGAGCTGTTCCAGGTGCTTGCCCTGAATAGGGTCTAACAGTAACCAGGCGACCAATCCACTAAAGATGCCAGCCAAAAGTGAGAGTGTGGGCAGGGATATATTGACCAACCTTGCCCGCCATTTTTGTGAATTAACAATACTCATATCGCGGATCGTCGAGGTGGACGGTGAAAAGAACCAATTTGTAAATCGTGCTACCGGTACACACGGAAGTTTCGAAAGCCGGCCACCGCCCCCTTTTTACCCTGGTTGTTATCACTATTCCAGTTTCTTGGCCAATTCATCCGGGATTCGGTTGCATCACAAGTATGATCAATTCAGCAGCGTGTCGTATTGACAAATGGAGACAGCGGCACTGGCAAACACAATATCGAAAACAAAAAAAAGACGCAGGATGCGTCTTTTCAATATCGGATTCCAGCTAACTGGAGGTATTATAGTTTTCAGGAGGTTCGGTCAGATCAATAGTTGGCACTGGCCCGGTTGGGCAATGTATGGATTGTATCACTGTAGCCAGTGTGCATATATGCCCTCTCCGCTACCGTTGCATAACCATATAACATCTTGCGCAGCATCTGCCTGACACCGGCATCCAGCTCACTGAACATCAATCCCAGACAACCGGACTGCTGATGCACGATGAATGCTTTAGCCTGGCACTGGCTTTTGCCGCCGCAAGATTCGACGGGAAATGAAACATCGACGATCGGATTCAGATGGTGTGAGCTGTCACCGATATCGACTAACATACCACTCAGGCTGATATTTCTTACCTTTCCATGTAATTCTCCGTGAGTGCGATCATTGATTACGATCTCTAGAGATAGCAACTTGCGATGGTCACGTCTGTGTTCCATGCTTTCGCTCCAAAATAATTGCTGTAGTAACAGGACTTAAAAGTATGGACCCTGGCGCAAATTTTTCAAATCGGGAGTATTGCCTCAAAATATAAGGGTTTGTCCTAGGTTAAGATCTCAGTGATCCCCAATAATCGACCCAATTGTGTCTAGATAGATGTCGACAAATAGTCTCCCAACACCCACAGAAGGCCCCAGTCCTGGCCTCATCCGCCGTCTAGCCGCCATCCTCTACGATGGCTTGCTGTTGATCGCCCTACTGTTTGTGGCGACAGCCATGATCACGCTTCCGTTTGGCAACCCTAGCGGCGCCATGTTGCTCATTTTTCAGTTTTTTATCTTTGGAATCATACCCTTGTTATTCTTTATCGGCTTCTGGATCAGGGGCGGTCAAACCCTTGGCATGCGTGCCTGGCGACTCAAATTGATACGTATGGACGGGGGGGAAGTCGGCTGGTCAGATGCTCTCAAACGCCACTTCGCCGCCCTCCTTTCGGTGATGGTTTTCGGGCTTGGCTTTATCTGGATCCTGGTCGACCCGCAAAAGCTCGCCTGGCACGATCGGTTATCGAAGACACGACTGATAATTGTCGAATAGTTGATACAGATCACGTTTTCATTTGGACAAGACCGATCCACTACCGGCGGGGGTCAGGACGCTGCCGGCAGAGACAGATAGCAATTTGATAATCGCCATCCGGAATCAGCTGTCGAATGGATGGCGTCGAACGATCGTCTCGTTCCTATCCGGGCCCGTGGAGATGATATCGATGGGTGTGTCACACAGCTTCTCTATCTTCATCAGATAGTCCTTAGCCGCCTGGGGCAGTTGGTCGAAGCTGGTCAGCCCGACTGTTGACTCCTGCCAACCCGGCATTTCGATGTAAATAGGCTCACACTCCTCAAAACGATCGGCGCCTGAGGGAGGCGATGTGACCTCCTGGCCATTCAGGTTGTAGGCGACACAGATCTTGACCTTTTGCATGCCATCGAGGACATCCAGTTTTGTGATACACATACCACTGACGCTATTGATCTCCAAAGATCGGCGCAGCGCGACCAGGTCCAACCAGCCACAGCGGCGCTTACGTCCGGTAGTCGCACCGAATTCATGACCCTTGGTGCCGAGATGGTCGCCATCCTCGTCAAACAGCTCCGTGGGGAAGGGGCCCGCTCCGACACGGGTTGTATAGGCCTTAACGATCCCCAACACATAGTCGATATAGCGGGGTCCTACGCCGGAACCGGTTGCCGCGCCCCCGGCGGTGGTATTGGATGAAGTAACATAAGGGTAGGTGCCGTGATCGATATCGAGCAACGCCCCCTGTGCACCCTCGAACATGACATTCTTGCCTTCGCGCCGCAACTGATGGAGGGTGCCGGTTACATCATCTACCATGGGCTGCAGCCGTTGTGCCTGTTCCAGCAACTGATCCAGAACCTGTTGATAATCGACCTCTCCATACTCGAACAGATGCTTGAGAGCGAAGTTGTGATAATCCATCACCTCTCGAAGTCGTTCGCTGATGTGCGCCTGATCAAATATCTCACCCAAGCGGATACCCCGCCGGGATACCTTGTCCTCGTAGGCGGGTCCGATGCCCCGTCCGGTGGTGCCGATAGCCTTCTTTCCACGCGCTTTTTCTCGCGCTGCATCAAGTGCGATGTGATACGGGAGAATCAGCGGACAGGATTCGGAGATACCCATGCGACTCGATGCTGGAACGCCGTTCTGCTCAAGTGTATCAATCTCTTCAAGCAAGGCATCCGGTGCCAACACCACACCGTTGCCAATCAGGCAGTGCACGCCTTCGCGTAAAATCCCGGAGGGAATCAGATGCAATACGGTCTGCTTTCCGTCAATGACTAGCGTATGGCCAGCATTGTGACCACCTTGAAATCTGACCACGGCAGAGGCCTTGTCAGTCAGAAGGTCGACAACCTTGCCTTTACCCTCGTCTCCCCACTGTGTTCCGATTATTACGACATTCTTGCCCATGGCACTCTCAAATTGTTATTTCCGAACGGTGTCGGAGCTAGATTACAGTTAAGTTAGCGATTCTTGCAGAATTCATTGCAGAATCAAACAGAAATCAGCCGCCACCGACCATCCGTCAATACCAGCTGTTGATCACATCCCATCTCTTTGGCACGGCCATGCTGACCGGGCAAGGCACAAATGACCCTGAGTCCTTCGGAGCGTAAACGCACGATCTCTTGCTGCAGGCCGGGATCATCCGACGCAGGTGCGAATATGGCGGATCGCTCCGCCGTCTGTTGCGGTAGATGCGCGACCCGAATCAGTGTCTTGAGGTCACTGCTAAAACCGGTTGCCGGTCTCGATCTGCCAAATACGCTGCCGATTGCATCGTAGCGCCCGCCACGGGCGATCTCTTTTCCGCTACCGGGTACGAAAGCTGCGAACACCACGCCTGTATGGAAGTGGTATCCGCGCAACTCAGCAAGATCGAAATGGACGGGAACCTCTGGCAACCAGACAGCGATCTGATCGGCCATCAGCTGCAGGTAGTCCAACGCTTCCTTCACGGCCGCGGATGCATTCTGCAACAGTTCTCTAGCCTGTTGCAGTGCCTTGTCGCCATTCAGCTCTCCCAGCCTGGCAAGCATGGCGACATGCTCGGGGGCGATGGAGAAGGCCTCGAGGAGCCTGTCGACTTCAGACATCGCCTTACGCTGCAAAGCGTCGAAAAGCTCCCGTTCCTGGTATTCGTTGAGACCGGCCTGTTCGGCCAGGCCTTTGTAGACACCAACATGGCCAAGATCGAGATAGACGTCCTCAACACCGGTGGCCTTGAGGGTCTCCATCATCAGCCGCAATACCTCGATATCACTCTCAACCCCGCTGTGGCCATACAGCTCTGCGCCAATTTGCAGCGGACTGCGGGTACCGGCGAATCCGTCCGATCGGGTATGCAATACCGTACCCAGGTAGCAAAGACGGGTTGGGCTTTGAGAGCGAATGTGGTGTGCATCGATGCGCGCAGCCTGGGGCGTGATATCCGCGCGAATACCCATCAGCCTGCCAGAGAGCTGATCGGTCAGTTTGAAGGTATTGAGATCCAGATCGCCACCCGTGCCGGTCAGCAATGAATCGAGAAACTCCACAAACGGCGGAATAACAAAGTCATAGCCCCAACTGCTATATAGGTCGAGCAATTCACGGCGTTTGCGCTCTATGATACCCGCTTCCGGCGGAAGCACTTCATCGATACCGTCAGGCAGTATCCAACGTTCGTTTTCCATCTTAGGGCCTGTTAACACTCAATTCACAAGATAGAGTAGGATTACTCCGGAAACCATGCTGATAAGACCGCTGATTCTCAGTGAACGGCTGTCTTGTTGCACAATCATCAACAGGACTTCCCGCATACTATTGGGGCTGAGAAAGGGCCAGATGCCTTCGATCACCAATAATAGCGCCAGCGCTACAAGCAAATCATGCCACATCGATGAATTCCCCATAAAAAAACCGGGGATCATCCCGGTCGAGAGCATGCGGTCCGCCAGGACCGCCGGCCATTCTCTCAGAGCAGGACGCGGTTGTCCATGCAGACAGGGCCAATTAAACCAATATTTAGAGAAAATAACCGACAGTGAATGGTAAACCGAGCAACAGGAGTTTTTCCCCGAGTTAACTTTCGCACTCGTATTTTATGACAGGGCCTTTCAGTTCTTTTGTATATTCCAGGACTGTTACTGTAAGCCTTTGATTGTTTGAATTAAATTCTCTGATATCACCTGGCGACAGATTTATATGCTTTGAATTGATCTTTAATCTTGAAGTTAAGGGACTGTGGCCTGCTTGACCGGTATAAGTCAGAGCAAAGTCCTCACCGCAGAGGAACTGCACCCTGTTCATGGGAGGAACGAAAGGGGAAGCCGCTGCCTGATACGAAATGGTGGAAAGGTCAGAGAGCTTTTTCTCCAAAGTACCGGCCGCCGCAATAAACGCCTTCTTATCGATCGCAGCAGAGTCCTTATTGATATTTGACTCTATTAAACCAACCAGTGGTGTAAGTAACTCTTCGATTCCCTGACGGTTTTCATTGGTGACATTCGAGAGTACACCGTCCACTGTATTATTTATGTTGATCTTAACTGCATCAAGTGTATTCGCTGTCTGAGCCACCCCGACCTGGTATGAGGCTAGACCTATTCCCGCTATCGTAGCCAAGCCCACAGTGAATCTGAATAAACTCTGCATGAGCACTCCTTTGCAATCAAATCCTGACGATAAAGACTCTAATCATGCATCCCAGAAAGAATCTACCGGGATACTCCAGGGCCCGTTAACAGACCCTGGCACAAATCAACTTGTCACATTCGGCTTACTGACCCTCGCGGTTTTTCAAATAGCGGAAAAAGTCGGAGTCAGGCTGCAATACCATCACGTCGGAACGGTTCTGGAAGCTCTTTTTATAGGCATTCAGACTTCGGTAGAAGGAGTAAAACTCACTGTCCTGTTTATAGGCATTGGCATAGGTCTCCGCAGCCTTGCCATCTCCCTCACCACGCAGTTTTTCCGCCTCCCGGTAGGCATCAGCCACGATGACCACACGCTCTCGATCTGCGTTGGCGCGAATCTTCTCGGCCGCTTCAGCACCCTTGGCTCGAAGATCCCTGGCGACGCGTTCACGTTCCGCGCGCATACGTTGATAGACTGATTCACTCACCTCCGGGGGCAAATCGATCTGCTTGACACGCACATCAAGGATCTCCACACCCAACTCCGCCGCCTTTGCATCGGAATCCTTGGTCAACTTGTCCATGATCTCCGTACGTTCACCGGAAATCACCTCCTGCACCGTGCGCTTACCGAACTCATCACGCAGACTGGTATTGATGCGCTCCTGCAACAGTCTGGCGGTCTTGTCGAGACTGCCACCGGTAGAACGAAAATATTGCGCCACATCGGCGATGCGCCATTTGGCGAAATAGTCGACGATTACATCCTTCTTTTCCGCAGTCAGGAAGCGCTCGGGACGGGAATCCATGGTCTGGATTCTGGCATCGAAAGTCTGGACGTTATTGAGAATCGGCACCAACCAGTGGAGCCCCGGTTTATAGTCGGTGGCGACAATCTCACCCAGACGCAGCTTCAACGCCACCTCCCACTGATTGACAATAAAGGCGGAGGCGTAGATGGCGATTGCTCCAACCGCAACCACAGGGATTAGCAATTTAGGCACTCTCATCAGCGAACCCCCCTTGTACGATCGACATTGCGGATCTGCCCGCTACCGCTCTGACTGCGTGAGGACTCTTTGGTTGAAAACTGTTGCTCTCTCACCGCCCTTCCCTTCTCATCACCTTGAATCAGTTTATCCAGTGGCAGATACATCAGGCTGTTCCCCTCCTGAGTGTCGAGCATCACTTTGCTCGACTGCCCCAACATCGACTCAATGGCATCAAGATAGAGGCGTTCCCTGGTGACTTCGGGTTCCCGACGGTACTCTTTGAGAATTGCAAGAAAACGGCTCACATCACCTTCCGCTTCCGCAATGACCCGGTCTCTGTAGGCATTCGCATCCGCAGTACGGCGTGCCGCCTCACCACGGGCCTTGGGTACAACCTCATTGGCATAGGCTTCGGCCTGATTCTCCAGCTTCTCCTTATCCTCACGTGCCTTGATGGCATCATCAAATGCGCTCTTGACCTGCTCGGGCGGTTTAGCGGGCTGCATGTTCACACTGGTGATAATAAGACCCGTCTTGTATGCGTCTATCAAACTCTGGGCGCCCTGCTTTATCCGATCCGCGATGGCGCCACGCCCCTGGGTGAGGATAAAGTCGAGATCGCTCTTACCGATTATTTCACGCACAGCGGTCTCGGTTGCGTCGCGTAAGGTCTTGTTTGGATCCCGGTCCTGAAAAAGGAAATCGGCCGCGTCCTGAATACGGGACTGGATGGTGAACTCCACATCGACGATATTTTCATCGCGGGTCAACATCTGCGCCTTATGACGAAATGAGGAGATCTGGTCGACGTTGACCGGGATGCGTCGTTCAATCGGAAAAGGGATATGCCAGTGGGGTCCCGGTTGCGTAGTCTCGGAATAGGCACCGAAACGCAACACGACACCACGCTCGGCGGGTTCGACGATGTAGATACCGCTGGCCAACCAGACAATCAATCCGATGGCGACGATTACACCAATCGATTTGGATCCTGGTCCTGAGCCGCCGCCAACGGATGAACCGCCACGGGAAGGCTTGCCGCCACCGAACAATCCTCCGAATTTATCCTGAAGTTTTTTTACCACTTCATCGAGGTCTGGTGGACCCTGATCGCCACCTTTGCCGCTCCAAGGGTCTTTACCGTTACCACCCGGTTCATTCCAGGCCATTGAACACTCCAACTATAATTACTGGTTTAATCCGCATTGGCTCAAGCAACCGAAACTTGCATATGGGTTCGATCAAAGCCAAATTCAATCCTAACGCCATTCTATCAGTACCCAGGGACCGAGTGTACATCGTGATCGGATCTGTGACACTCCACACTAACCGATAATGCAATTTTCCAGTACAGGTTCTTCCTTCAAGAGTCTAAGAAACTCCCTTTCTGACATATCGATATCCATCTCCCAGCCCCCCTCATCCGTACTCGACTCATTTAGCACCGAGCCGCGCTCAAACAGCAGGGCATGCAAGCGGCCATCCCAAGGATTCAGGCGCAACCGCTGCTTTACATGGCTTTTCCTGAAGAACTCAGCAAGCGCCTCATGCAGCAGGTCGGTTCCCTCCCCTGTAAAGGCGGAGAGCCAGATACGTACAATCTGACCATTACTGTCCCGGTCTACTCTCGGCCCGACATTGTCGAGCAGATCCGTTTTGTTAAATATCTCTATCTGATGGACCTTATCTGCGCCGATTTGTTGGAGCACATCGTTCACTTCCGTTATGCAGATCGCTCTCTGATGGCTGGAAGCATCCACCACATGCAGTAATAGAGAGGCATCCGTGGTCTCCTGCAGGGTCGATTTGAAGGCTGCCACCAGATCGTGTGGCAGGTGGCTTATGAAACCAACCGTGTCGGCCAGTACGATCGGTCCCTCTCCCTTGAGTTCCAGCCTCCTCAATGTTGGATCCAGGGTGGCGAACAGCTGATCGGCGGCGTATACGTTGGAACCAACAAGTTTGTTGAAAAGCGTGGATTTGCCGGCATTAGTATAACCAACCAGGGAAACTGTAGGGATATCAGCCCTTTCACGTCCCCGTCGTCCCTGTTCACGCTGAGAATCCACCCGCTCTAGGCGCCGTTTTATCTGATGAATTCGCTGGTTCAACATGCGACGGTCACTCTCCAATTGCGTCTCACCAGGCCCACGTAAACCAATACCGCCTTTCTGTCGCTCCAGATGGGTCCATCCTCTCACCAGACGGGTAGAGAGGTGTTGTAACTGGGCCAATTCCACCTGGAGTTTACCCTCAAATGAACGCGCCCGCTGACTGAATATGTCCAGAATCAGACCGGTACGATCGACGACCCGACATTTGAATTCCCTTTCCAGGTTCCTCTCCTGGCTGGGTGAGAGTGTATGGTCAAAAATCACCAGGTCGGCGCTCTCCTCGGCGACCAGCTGTCTTATCTCCTCCGCCTTGCCTCGCCCGACAAACAGTTTCGGATCAGGTTGCTGACGACTTCCATAGACAAGGGAGACGATCTCCGCACCTGCAGATAGCGCTAAATCGCGAAATTCGTTGATCTCGTCCAGATCCCTGGCCACTCCCAGGTCAAGATGGACAAGTACGGCACGTTCACCCGCTTTGGGACGTTCAAACATATCGGATCGGAAAGACCAGGCTGGATAATATCAGGTGATGCTAACGGGCATATCTAGCAGATGATAAGCCCGATAGCGAATTGATTGGAAAGACTAGAAGTTACCACTACCGGAGGGTGGCGCTGGCTCCTCGCCCTGACCATTTCCATGCTGAATACGCACATTCCGCGCGGGAACGACTGTCGATATGGCATGTTTATAGACCATTTGACTTACACTATTCTTCAAAAGCACTACAAACTGGTCAAAGGACTCAATCTGTCCCTGCAGCTTGATACCGTTGACAAGAAAAATCGACACTGGCACGCGTTCCTTCCTCAGTGCATTCAAAAAAGGGTCTTGTAGACTTTGCCCTTTAGACATGGAGTTTCTCCTTATTGTGTTTCTATTTTAGGCAGTGATATAAAGCGCACAATGTATACTGGCAGCTGTAAAACGACGCCACAGGCGGAAGTTTAGCACAATGTTTTTTTGTCCACGCATACAAAATATAAATAGCAATCTATAAAAAATAGTAACCGAACCATCAAGAAGAGGCTAGGAAGCGCTTGAAAACGATGCGAAACGGCTTGAAATCAGTCCCAAGGCTTGTTCGACCACGTCCCCCTCTTCATCGAGCCATTGGCACCCTTTACAGCTTCGAAGCCAGGTAAATTGGCGCTTCGCCAGCTGACGGGTGGCGATTATACCCCTTTCAATCATCTCTTCACGAGGTAATTCGCCCAACAGATAACCAAGCATCTGGCGATACCCGACGGCCCTCATCGAGGGCATCGCGGGTGAGAGATCGCCCCGACTCATCAACGCCCTGACCTCCTGCTCGAAACCCTGCGCCAGCATTTCATGAAAACGCCTCTCTATTCGGGCATGTAGCAGGGTTCGCTCCCGAGGTGCACGCACCAGCTTGAGTACAGTGTACGGAGGTGTATGACCAACACTGTCCTGCTGAAGTTCAGTCAGGGGTCTTCCACTGATCTCTATTACCTCCAGCGCACGAAGAATCCGCTGAGGATCGTTGGCATGAATACGCTCGCCCGCAGCGGGATCCAGAGATGACAGGCGCTGGTGTAACGTCTTCAGTCCGACCCTGGCCAACTCCTGTTCCAAGCGCGCCCTGATACCGGGATCCGCTTGCGGCAGATCGGAGAGCCCCTCTTCCAATGCCTTGAAATAGAGCATGGTGCCGCCGACCAGCAGGGGGATTCTGCCAGCCTGGGTTATTTCGGCCATCTCCGCTAGCGCATCCTCTCGGAAGGCGGCGGCAGAATAGCTCTCCGAAGGATCCCTGATATCAATCAGCCGATGCGGCGCAATCCTCAACGTGGCCTGATCAGGCTTGGCTGTGCCGATATCCATACCCCGGTAGATCAGTGCCGAATCCACACTGATGATCTCCAGCGGCAGGCGTTCGACCAGCTCCACCGCCAGTGCTGTCTTACCTGAAGCAGTCGGCCCCATGAGAAAGATGGCGGGTGGCAGTGATCGAGGACGTTGCTCCAACTCCACTTCAGCGGCCCCGCAAAAAGAGCCGATCCAGATCGTTTAATGACATCTGCACCCAAGTTGGTCTGCCGTGATTGCACTGATCCGCCCGTTCGGTCCTCTCCATGTCACGCAGCAGTGCATTCATCTCATCCAATTCAAGACGTCGATTCGCCCTCACGGAACCATGGCAGGCCATGGTGGCCAAGACCTTTTCGATCTCGACCTGCATACGATCGGTGTGACCGTACTCCGCGAGATCAGCGAGCAGATCGCGCAACAGTTTCTCTGCATCGGCTCCCCGGAGCAGGGCCGGGATGGTCCTGATCGCCAGGGAATCCTTACCCAGTCGGCTGACTTCGATACCGAGTCGCCCCAGCAATGGTTGATACTCCTCTACCAAATCCGCTTCGGACGCACTAACCGCAACCGTTACCGGCACCAACAACGGCTGACTCGTGATACCGTCGCCATTGTGGGTCTGCTTGAAGCGTTCATAAGTGATACGTTCATGGGCCGCATGCATATCCACCAGCACCAGGCCGGCATCATTTTGTGCCAATATATAGACACCGTGCAGTTGTCCCAGGGCAAAGCCCAACGGTGGTATCCGCTCCGCTTGGGAAGTCTCCGCCGCATCGTCACCCTGCGCATACGTTGGCTGTTGAGCAGCGAATGCGGCCCGATAGGCGGCAGGACGTTGCGCCACGCGCAAATCCATACCCTTCTGTTGTGAACGGTCATACACCGGCTGCTTCAATGACGGCACCGTTTCCGCAACTGGTGTTTGGTTGGGCTGGGGTCGGGTCTGGGCCAGCAGTCGATGCAGGCCACGATAGATGAAATCGTGCACCGAACGGGAATCGCGAAAGCGCACTTCATGTTTTGTCGGGTGGACATTGACATCCACCTTGCGCGGATCCAAACCGAGGAACAGCAGGTAGGCGGGATGACGACCATGATAGAGAACGTCCTGATAGCTCTGGCGAACAGCGTGTGTTACCAGCTTATCTCTGACCATTCGCCGATTGACGTAAAAGTACTGCATATCCGCCTGCGAGCGAGAAAAACTCGGTCTCGCCACCCACCCGCTCAATATCATATCTCCCGTCTGCTCTTCAATGGCAAGCGCCTGATCCATAAAGCCTGCTCCGAGCAACTCCCGGATGCGCCCCTCTCTGTCCTGGCGGTCATGGCAAGACGGTAGGGCAAAGATCTGGCGGCGATTATGATGGAGGGAGAACCCCACATCGAAATGCACCAGGGCAAAGCGCTGAAAGAGCGAGCTGATGTGGTTGAACTCGGTCTTTTCAGTGCGCAGAAACTTACGCCTTGCCGGGGTGTTGTAAAAAAGATCGCATACCTCGACACTGGTTCCAGGCGGGTGCGCTGCCGGCTTAGGCTCGCTAACGGTATCTGAACCATCCCCCGCCACCTCCCAAGCCTCCTTGGCTTCCTGATGGCGGGAGATGAGCCTGAGTCGGGAGACTGAACTGATGCTGGGCAGTGCTTCGCCCCGAAACCCCATGCTATGCAATGATTCCAGATCCTCGAACTGGATGACCTTGCTGGTGGCATGTCGAGAGAGTGCCATGCTCAGCTCCCGCTGCTCAATACCGACGCCATCATCGCGAATGAGAATCCGTTTGATACCCCCCTGATCGACCTCGACATCGATCTGCCGCGCCCCGGCGTCAAGACTGTTCTCCACCAACTCCTTGACCACCGATGCCGGACGTTCCACCACTTCGCCGGCGGCAATCTGATTGATCAGTTGAGGAGGCAGGATTCGAATTGGCATAGTCAGCAGGCGGTAGTCATCGGTAGAGGCTGTCGGAATGGGGTATTGTGCCATCCATCCCTGAAACGGGCCATGGCCAGGTGGATGAAACCGAATATCGCCTGCTGCCGAGTGTGAGATGATTTTGTGATCAGCCGCCCGGGATCTGAAGTACCTGGCCGATTCGGATGGTATCGCCTTTCAATTCATTGGCATTGCGCAGACGACTGACACTGACACGGTATCGATTGGCTATAGCGATCAGTGTTTCACCGCGGGAAATAACATGCTTTCGCGGCACCTTCTTAGCCTGGTTGGACGCAAGCAAAGTACCTGGCGGCGGCTGGAACTTGAAATAGTTGCGAATGCCTTTCATCAGGGAGGTAGCCACCTTTTGCTGATGTTTCACACTCCTCAGGCGGCGCTCTTCATCCGGGTTGGAGATGAAGGCGGTCTCCACCAGCATGGAAGGGATATCCGGTGACTTCAATACCACAAAACCCGCCTGTTGCACCTTCCTTTTATGGGTTTTTCCAAGCGTTTTGAGCTGCTTCAACACCCTATTGGCGGCCTCTGAACTTGCCTGCAGGGTACCGATCTGGGAAAGATCCAACAGCACAGAGGCAAGCATGTCGTCCTTATCCTCGAGGGAGACGCCACCGACGAGATCCGCGCTGTTCTCCCTTTCAGCCAACCAACGGGCAGCTTCATTGGAGGCCCCGCTTCTTGACAGGGTATAGACGGATGAACCACGCACTTTCGGATCGTGAAAGGCATCGGCATGAATCGACACGAACAGATCAGCCTGATGCTCTCTCGCCTTGGTGATACGCTTACGCAGGCCGAGATAGTAGTCACCGTCCCGAATCAGTACCGCCCGCATACCCTCTTGCTTATTGATCGAGACGACCAGTTTCCGCGCAATCGCCAACACCACATCCTTCTCATAGGTCCCTTTGAGTCCGCGTGCGCCCGGATCCTCTCCACCGTGCCCCGGATCCACGGCTATCACCACATCCCGCTGTCCCAGCGCCTTCGCGGTCTTCACCGGTTGCGAACGTCGATTGGTGGTAGCTTTGCCGTCATACAGATCGACGACCAGGCGATGACCATACTCCCGATTGGGCTTGAGTGAAAAACTCTTCGGTTTGACCGCGCTCTTGAGATCGAACACAACCCGCATATCGTGCTTGTTGCGAACCGCAGACCGCATTCCCCGGATGATCTTGTTCTCCTTGGTCGGGTCGGGAAGGTGTTCTGTCAGGGTGGTATTCTTCAGATCGAGCACCAACCGGTCAGGTGCCTTCAGGGTGAAGATCTTGTGGCTGATCTGGCTGTTGGCATCGAATACCAGTCTGACATGGTCGGGGGCCGACCAGATGCGTAATCCGGTGATTTGTGACTGTTTTGCGTAGAGAGGGAGACTGCTTAGCAACATCAGCAGCAGCAATAGGCAACTCTTCCTCATTTCCCCATGACCTTTGTATACGAGCAAATTCATCTTAAAAATAGCACGCTATAATCATTTTTCCAAGGTTTTCTAACAGATAGGCCGGTTTCTTTTAAAAAAACTTAAACTTTTGCAAGTGCCTTCTGTAACTGCGGGAGACATTTGGCGCCCCGCTCGGTCCCAGCCTCAAATTTGAGTCCCCGAGCCTGGTCACGGTGCGCGAAATGAATCATCAGATCCGCGTGGGGCAACACTCCAGCGCCTTTTTCAGGCCACTCTATCAACAGTAGCGCATCCCTGTTCAGCAGATCCTCGATACCTAAATAATCCAACTCTCTGGGATCGGACAGACGGTAGAGATCGAAATGATAATAGGATCGACCAGCCAATTCATAGGGTTCAAGCAGTGTATATGTTGGGCTCTTAACCCTTCCCTGATAACCAAGCCGCCTCAAAAACCCCCTGACAAGGGTTGTCTTTCCCGTTCCAAGGTCGCCCTCGAGATAGACAATGAAGGGCGGGCTGCAGTTCAACGCCAGACAGGCTCCAACTGCCTCCTGTCGCGCTTCGCCTTCAACCTCTATTTCAAACACTCGTGTACCTCGTTGAGAAGCGCGCGAATTTCAGGCAGCAGATCACCCGCCAAGAGACCGATCTCACCTTTCACCGCAGCCCGATCGCCTGCGGCTGCATGCAGACAGACTCCCAACTCAGCGGCTTCGCGATACCTGTAACCCTGTGCCATGAAGGTGCCAATGATACCGCTTAAGACATCCCCGCATCCCCCCGTGGCCATACCGGGATTACCGTCACTACAGAGTGAAGCGGGTTGGGCACTCCCATCGCATATCAGAGTACCAGCCCCTTTCAGAATGACGACGCCGCCAAAGCGCTGCCGTATCTCATCAGCGGCTTGAAATCTGTCATTTTCAACCCTCTTCGTATCATAACCGAGAAGCCTCGATGCCTCCCCGGGGTGGGGAGTCAGGATCCAATTCTCCCGTTGCTGCGGTTGCTCGGCCAACCAGTTGAGGCCATCCGCATCGATTACCATCGGCAACAAGGAATCGAGAGCAGTTCTGTAACACATCTCTCCCCATGCATTTCGCCCAAGGCCGGGCCCAAGAACCAGGGCATCAGCCCTCAGCATTAGCTGCTCTATCTCCCGCGCCTCACTCACCCCCCGCACCATCAGTTCGGGACGGCCCAGGTTCAGACAGTGGGCATGGTCGGGATGGGTTGCCAGGGTCACCAGCCCTACCCCGCTCCTGGCCGCCGCTTCCGCTGCAAGCCGGGCGGCGCCCGGATACCCTCTGTCGCCGGCAATAACCAGCAGGTGTCCGAAATCGCCCTTGTGAGCGGTACGGCGCCTGGGTTCGACCAGAGCGCATCGCTTCTGCCAATCGATGCGCTTGCAGGCAAGCATTTGACGGGCATAGACACGCGCCGGGATCTCCAGGGCATCGAAGACAATCTCACCGCAGCAATCAGGGCCACGTCCGGCAAACATCCCCTGTTTCAGACCGATGAAACTGATGGTGGCGGCAGCTTCAACAGCGCAGCCCATAATACGGCCTGTATCGGCATGCAGCCCGGATGGTATGTCGATGGCAAACACTTCTGAGCGATGATCGTTCATCTGTTCGATGGCCGAGGCCCAACGACCCGTGACATCCCGTTCGAGTCCCGTACCCAAAACCGCGTCCACGATGAGGTCGGGATTCCCCAGATCCTCGAAAGGTTCGATAGGATGTCCCAGTGCCGTCCAGGACTTAGCCATGATCAGGGCATCCCCCTTAAGTTGCAGGGCATCCCCCAACTGCAATACCCGCACCCGCAAGCCTGCTTGACTTGCCAGACGGGCAACGACATATCCATCGCCACCATTGTTGCCCATACCGCAGACCACCACGATCTCGGACAGCTCCGGCCAGCGTTGTTGCATGAACCGATAGGCGCCGCTGCCGGCACGCTCCATCAATTCGGCACCGGGAATGTTGTATTCCTCGATGGCGATACGATCGAATTCCCTAACCTGACTCGCCCGATAGAGGGCGTAGGGCAGTTCCTCGACATGTGGCATAACACGCATTCGAAAAATCTCATGGAAATTGGGCGTTTCACACAGCGCTTACAACTCATCGCTCTGAGCAAACCATACCCTGTTGCCGATAAGGGTTCAAAATGCGCCCTGATTAGACAACATGCCAGCCGCTGCAACAGTCGATGGTCAATTGTGGGTTGGATACATATCCTTGTGGAATTGTGTCGATTTCAAGCGTGCAAAATGTGGGGTAGCGCCCCGCCCTGCAAGGTCCATACACCGGCACAGGTTATCGATAGGATAACCGTATATGATGGGTATTCAGGAAAGATGATAACCGGAAGCGGATAGATAGGAGGAGTTTGACTACTGGGTTATAGTGGCATTCCGGCACCCGTTCATGACGAGGTTCCCTAGCCGCCGTATCCGAGTGAGCGATCTCTATGCAACAAGCATTGCAACATTCTCAGCTGACACTGTTAACCCAAAAAATCACGGCATGGGCAGATACCCTGGGACTGAGTGCGGTGGGTATCACCGACACGGATCTAACCGATGCGGAAAACAGGCTTGAGTCCTGGCTGGCCAAAGGCCTTCATGGCGAAATGGCCTATATGGAAAAACATGGCACCAAGCGCTGTCGTCCCGCGGAGCTGGAACCGGGCACCACCCGGGTCATTTCAGCCAGGTTAAACTATCTGCCGGAACCCCTGGCTCAGTCCGGGCAGGTCCTTGCAGACCCCGAACTGGCGTTTATCGCGCGTTATGCCTTGGGACGTGACTACCATAAGCTGTTACGCAAGCGAATGCAGAAGCTGGCGGAATTGATCCGCACCGAGATAGATGGCGCCGACTACAGGGTGTTTGTCGACTCGGCACCGGTAATGGAAAAGCCCTTGGCACAAAAGGCGGGTCTGGGCTGGATTGGCAAGCATACCAATCTGATTGCCAGAGATGCCGGCTCCTGGTTCTTTCTGGGCGAGATCTATACCAACATACCCTTGCTCTGCGATACACCGGCTCAAGATCATTGTGGCGACTGTTCGGCCTGTATGAGCTGTTGTCCCACACAAGCCATCGTCGCGCCCTATCGACTGGATGCCAGACGTTGCATCTCATATCTGACCATCGAGCTCCATGGCTCGATACCCGAACATCTCAGACGAGGGATGGGCAACAGAATCTTTGGCTGCGACGACTGCATGCAGGTCTGCCCGTGGAACCGATTCGCCAAACTAACCCGGGAGATCGATTTTCTCCCCCGCGCCTCACTTGACAGTTCCACCCTCGTCACACTGTTCAATTGGGATGAAGCCACGTTTCTGCAGCGTACCGAAGGTTCTGCGATCCGGCGTTTGGGCCACACACGCTGGCTGCGAAACATTGCAGTGGCCCTGGGAAACGCTCCATCATCCGAAGCGGTAATGGCGGCGTTGCAAAAGGGGCTGAAAAACCAATCACCCCTCGTGCGTGAACATGTTCAATGGGCACTCGGTCAGCACCGGACCTGAATCCCCGCTACGGCCGGCTTGGATCTCTCTATCATGGGCAGGCGCCAGCCCGAGGTCGCCAACCTGAAAAAGTGTCCCGAAGAACCATTCAAGGCAGGCGCAGGAAATGATCCCGGTAGTAGCGCAACTCATTGATGGAATCCTTGATGTCATCCAATGCAAGATGTTTTCCGGCTTTAGAGAATCCCTCGCTCAGTGACGGCGCCCATCGATTCATCAGCTCCTTCAGGGTACTGACATCCAGATTCCGATAGTGAAAATAGGCCTCAAGCTTAGGCATCGTCCTGGCAAGGAAACGCCTATCCTGGCATATGCTGTTGCCGCACATGGGCGAGGCCCCGCTGGGCAGATAATTCTGCAAAAATTCCAGGGTTTCAGCCTCTGCCCGCGCTTCATCATAATCACTCCGCTGGACACGCTCAATCAAGCCGGAGGCAGCATGCTGACGCTGATTCCACTCATCCATCGCATCCAACCTCTGCTGCGATTGATGTATAGCGATCATAGGCCCTTCAGCAAGGATGTTGAGTCTTGCGTCGGTGACAATAGTCGCTATCTCGATTATTTCATCACTCTGGGGATCGAGCCCAGTCATTTCCAAATCAATCCATATCAGGTTGGAGGCGTCAACAGGCATCTTGTTATCCTTTTTCATTAACAGCTGCCAGATTCTAGCAGGAAGCCGCCACTCTCTGTATTCTAGGACCTGAAAAACAGTGAGCATTTTTCAACTGATAGGATCTAATAGAGCATTCACACTCCCCAACTGAGTATACAAACTGGACTGATGCCGATATTTACCCAACTATTTCTCATGTTCCTCACGATTGGCACTTTGCTTCAGCTCTGGCTGGTGCTGCGCCACCTCGGCCACGTCTCCCGACACCGTGACCAGGTACCCCGGGAATTCAGTGATCGAGTAACACTCGACGAACATCGGAAAGCGGCGGACTACACTCAGGCCAAAGGTCGCCTTGCGATCATCGAGACCGGACTGGGTGTCGCCCTGCTGCTCTTGTGGACCCTGGGAGGGGGACTCGAACTACTCGATCACTTCTGGCACGGCTTTGCGTGGCAGGAGATCATTATCGGCATGCTCTTCATCTTCTCCTTCTTCCTTATCAACAGCCTGCTAGAAACGCCCTTCGACCTCTATCGAACATTCCGCCTGGAAGCCACCTTCGGTTTCAACCGCACCACCCCGCTGCAATATCTCAAGGACCGCCTGCTCGGTCTCGCGCTCTCAATTCTGCTGGGAGGTCCCCTGCTCTGGATCATCCTGCAACTCATGCAGGGTGCCGGTCGTTACTGGTGGCTCGCCGCATGGGTCGTCTGGATGGGATTTGCACTGACTTTGAGCTGGGCCTACCCGCGCTTTATCGCCCCGCTGTTCAATCGATTCACACCGTTGGATGATGGTGAGATGCGGAGCCGTATCCAGTCCCTACTGCAGCGATGCGGATTTACCAGCGACGGTATCTTTATCATGGACGGCTCGAAACGTTCGAATCACGGCAACGCCTATTTCACCGGTTTCGGTAAAAGCAAGCGCATTGTTTTCTTCGACACGCTGCTGGACGCTTTGAGCATCGACGAGATGGAAGCGGTCCTGGCCCATGAGCTTGGCCATTTCCGCCACAAGCACATACTGAAACAGATGTTGCTGATGGGTCTTCTCTCTCTTCTCGGATTGGCCCTGCTGGGCTGGCTCTCCCTACAACCCTGGTTCTATAACGGCCTGGGGATCAGCCAACCCTCCAATGCAGCCGCCCTGCTGCTGTTTATGCTGGCAATTCCTGTTTTCACCGTATTTTTTACACCCCTGGGTAGTTATCTTTCCCGTCGATACGAGTTTCAGGCCGATAACTATGCAGTCAGGCAGACGAATGGGGAGTTTCTTGTACAGGCATTGGTCAAACTCTACCAGGACAACGCGAGTACATTGACACCGGACCCGCTCTATTCACTGTTTCATGACAGCCATCCGCCTGCGCCCGTACGTATCGCCAATATCCGCAATCGATAGACCCATATCCATGCCAACTACCTATCCATATTCCCCCATACAGATAGCGAGCGCCAACGATTGGAAGAGCGGAGAACACCAGGCGTTTGTGGAACGACAGAAACTACTGGTCAATGGAGACAGCAAATGATGAATAACGCAATACCCGTAACGATACTGGCACTTGCATCAACAACCTCCCAGGGTGCCGACCCTGCAATGGGTAAGCAGTTAATCGAAGAGCACTGTGTCAGGTGTCACGGCAGTGAAGTCTATACGCGGGAAGACAGGCGTGTAACCTCTCTGCCGGGGCTACATAAACAGGTGCGTTTTTGTGAGCAGAATCTAGGCCTGACCTGGTTTGATGATCAGATCAAAAATACCGCAACATACCTCAATCTGGAGTTCTACAAGTTCGGCATTAAACCCTGAGGCTCTCCATGGCCAAACGTCGCCTGACCAAACAACAGAAATCACGTATTCAGGCCATTCAGGAAAAACGTCGTAAGCGACTCGATTCAAAGGCCAGGCAATCACTTTCGGAGGCAGAGGACAATCCGCCTCTCGAGGGACGCGTTATCATCCGCCACGGTGCAACACTAGGTGTCATGGATGCGCAAGGCAAGCTGTTCCGCTGTCAGACGCGACAACATATAGGCCACCCGGTCTGTGGCGATTGGGTCATTTGGCAACAGGTGGATGAGACCACGGGTGTGGTGACCGCGCTGCAACCTCGCAGCAGCGTCCTCAGCCGCCCCGACTATAGCGGCAGACACAAACCTTTGGCGGCCAATATCACTCAACTGGTCATAGTGCTCGCTCCCAAACCGGAACCCAGCGGCTACCTTCTGGACCAATACCTGGTTACCGCGGAGACCATCGGCATCCCACCCTTAATCGCTATCAACAAGATCGACCTGCTGGACGGGGGACCGGCACATGAATTCATGCAGCACTTTGAGGCATATAGATCGATTGGATATACGGTTATCGGTGTAAGCGCCAAACGTGAACATGGATTGGATCTTCTGATCGAAAAGCTGAAGGATGAGACGAGTATCATGCTGGGCCAATCAGGTGTGGGTAAGTCATCGCTGGTCAATGCACTGCTGCCATCGATGCGGGTGGAAACGGGACGTCTCTCAAAGGCAACCGACCTGGGTAGACACACCACATCGGCGGCGACCTGTTATACCCTTCCTCAGGGTGGTGAGTTGATCGATTCCCCGGGCGTACGCAGCTTCCGCCTTACCGATCTTTCCCGGCAGGAACTGGAGCAGGGGTTTACCGAATTCCGGCCGTTTCTCGGACAATGCCGGTTTCACAATTGCACCCACAACCATGAACCGGGCTGCGCCATTCAAGCGGCCATGGAGAGATCCGAGATAGCATCCCATCGTTTGCAAAACTTCCTCAGGTTGAGCCAGGCGGCAGACCATTGATCGATTAATGAGCCGATACCAAAGAGAGAGACTACTGCGGCCAATAATAGATCTTCCGATGACTGACTGTGTTTCAGAAAATTACACAGGTATTCATCCCCCAGGGAGATAGACATGCACAGCCGCGCCCCCCAGTTGTTCGGCCACGCCGATCTCAACCTGACCGCCATACGCAACAACGATATCGGCAACCACCGAGAGTCCGATTCCCTGACCGGGCAGCTGCTGATCGGCACGGTGTCCTCTTTGCAAAACCGCTTCCACCTGATCTTCGGGAATACCCCTTCCATTGTCTTCCACGCTTAGATGGAGATCCTTGCCTGTTTCCGATATAACCCGAACCTGACCATTGCCGTATTTACAGGCGTTTTCCATCAGGTTCCCCATCAGCTCCATCAGATCTCCCTCGTCGCCGCGGAAATGGGCCCCATCTGCAACATCCAGATCCCAGACTATCCCCTGCTCCCGATAGACCTTGTCAAGCGAACCTGCGATACGTTCCACTACCGGTTTGACGGACAGATTTTGCGTCAGCACGTTGCTCCCCGAGGCCGCTGCCCTTTGCAGCTGATGGCTGACGATCTGATTCATGCGCTCGACCTGTTCGCGCAATGTTGTTTGGGTTGCCAGCTGATTGTCATTGTCAGCAACGCCCTGCAATACCGCCAATGGCGTCTTAAGGCTATGGGCGAGATCACCAAGACTATCTCGGTAGCGCTGTTGACGGGCCTGAGCATGACGGATCAGTGAATTGATATTCGAGGTCAGTCGATTCAACTCTTTCGGATAGTCTCCTTTGAGTTGATCCTCACGGCCCGACTCGATCTCGGTCAATGCCTGCGCTACCTCCCGCAACGGATGCAACCCCCAGCGCAACACCCACCCCTGGACCATCAGCAGCAGTAGTGCAGCACCACCCAGCCAGAGAAAAAGCGTGTCGCGGAATGCGGCCACCTGTTCCTGTAATGGCTTCAAATCCTCAGCCACTGCCAGAACATATTGCAGTTCACGTCCTTGGAAGTCCTCCCAAACCACACCGAAGCTCAATCCCATGGCAGCGGCGCCTTCGAGTTCGAATTTTTCGAATTTCGACTCCCCCGGTTGCATTTCGCGTATAAAACCAAGCCGGCGACCCAATGAAGATGGGGATTGCCAGAGGTAGTTCCCCTGCTTGCCGCTGACCTGGGCATAAAGCCCGGATTCCGGTCGATTGAAGCGGGGATCGGTCAATACCTGCGGCATCCTGAGTCGTCCCCCTTCATCCTCCTCTGCCGCCGCCAACAATGCATAGACGCTGCTGAAAAGACGCGCCTGTAACGCCTCTTCACTGGCCGAACGGAATGCCTTGTCGAGGGCCAATCCCGTCAATCCGAGGAAAGCACTCAAAACCAGACTGGCAGCCAATAACAGGCGTTGATGTATGGAGAAGGTACGAACTTTTCCCATCCAGACCGTTATGCCTCCTCAGTGGTAACAGTGGAAAGGATCAGCGTTCAAGAGCAAAGCGGTAACCTCGACCACGCAGGGTCTCTATCGGTTTGTAGCGTTCATCCGGATCGAGTTTTTTACGCAGGCGACGTACGAATACCTCGATGGTGTTACTGTCGCGGTCCCAATCCTGATCATAGATATGTTCAGTAAGGTCGCTCTTGGAGATTACCTTACCGGCATGCAGCATCATGTACTCAAGCACCTTGTATTCATATGCCGTCAAATCCACCGGATCGCCATGCAGGGTTACCGTTTGGGTACGGGTATCGAGTTCCACCGGCCCACCTGAAAGTACCGGTTGCGACCAGCCGCCGGTTCGTCGCAACAGTGCATTAAGACGCGCCAGCAGCTCTTCCACATGGAAGGGTTTGACAAGATAGTCATCGGCACCCGCCTCCAGCCCCTCGACCTTGTCCTGCCAGTTTCCACGCGCGGTCAGGATCAGTATCGGGAAGTTCTTGTCCAGCTTACGCAGCTCCCTGATCAACTCGATCCCTGACAGCTTCGGCAATCCGATATCGACGATACCCACGTCGATGCCATACTCCCTGCCGAGAAACAGTCCCGCTGCACCATCCCCGGCACTATCTACGGTATAACCCTGCTTACGCAGTTTATCCGCCAGCGGCTCGCGAATTTCTGCTTCATCCTCAACCAAAAGCACACGCATTTTCATACCCGTTACCTGGTCTTATCGCCAGGTCAGTTGAAATTTGCTGATAACGATCCGTTCCGCGATTCATGATTAACTGTTAAAAGCACGAATCAACGGCGACCGTTGTGGTGACGACGAGCGCCTTCGGCATTGATCCGCAGTCTGCGTACCTTGCCGTCCTTGGTGAGAATACGGACGTTGTGCACCCGTTTACCGTCACGTTCCCGCGTCTCGGCGGAAATCACCCGACCTCCCAGGCGCTGTTTGGCCTGTTCCACTGCTTGATCCAGGCTCATATCGCCTCTGGCGTAGAGACCGGGTATCAACAGCAGTGCGCACAACAGCATCTTGGATATAAATCGAGTTCTATTCGTCATCGTCTTGGATACCTGACCCAGGGTCTGTTTAATCGTCATCCACCGGTCTGACAGTCACCGCAACCGGTATCCGCTTCCCGGGATGATTATGGGTACGGGTAGTGAATTCACGTCCCTTATACCGATATGTTACATCATAGCCGACCAATTGCTCCTCATAGCGTGTGTGGTGTGTAACTTCACATCTGCGTTCCACCGATGTGGTATGGTGCCCGCCCCTGTGCTGCTGACTGATATCGTGACCGATGGCACCACCGAGCAGTGTCCCCGCCAGGGTGGCGGCATCTCTGCCTCGACCACGTCCGCGACTGATCTTATTCGCTACCACACCACCGATAATACCGCCCAGTACAGTGCCGGTGTAGCGGCGTCCATCCGGATGATAGCGCTCGACCTCTTGATCCCAACACTCCCTCTCGGGATAGGAAACCTCTAGATTGCGATAGATCGGCTCAACACCGATAACCTTGGCCGTATCGTGAAAGTAGTCGCGCTGGCCGGCTGTGACTGTCATCGATGCAATCATCAGTACCGTACCAATTGTCAATGCTTCTGTTTTCATCTTGTCTCTCCTGGTCTTTAAGCTTTAATCCCGATTCGCCCGTCAGTCTCTCGTTATGGTTAAAGCTTACAAGGCTGAAACTGAACCACGCCTGAACCGGTAGAAAAGAAAAGTTTTCTCTGTTTTTCAACAGATTAAAAGCATCTAAGATCGCTTGTATGGAGAGCGCTCGTGTGCCGCTCGCCGTTCCCTGCGCCATACCAGAATTCGGTTGTTGACAGGCATCTCCACATCCTCGGAGAAGACGAGATGATTTAAATCGGCCAATTCGTTGAGTGCCTCGAAATCCCGAATACCGCTCAGGGAATCCCGCGATTTCAGCCATTGATCAAACCTGCGATTGCTTTCGCTGGTATATCCTCCCTGAAAATTAAACGGACCATAGAGCGCGAAACAGCCGCCTCTTTTCAGTACCTGCCCTATCCCCTCAAACATCCGTTGCACTTCAGGCCATGACATGATGTGGGTGGTGTTGGCGCTGAAGATCGCATCGTACTCCTCGGCAGGCCATACGGCGCCCACATCGAGTCCGATCGGATTGCGCAGGTTTGGCAGGGCGGCCTCCTGCAACCAGGCACGGATCCCCGGATGATTCTCATCGATATCACTGGTTTGCCAGGTTAGATAGGGCATGGCGGCGGCAAAGTGGACTGCATGCTGTCCGGTACCGCTACCGATCTCGAGAACGGTCCGGATGTCGCGAAAGAGTCGTAGAAGCACCTGCAAGATGGGGGCTTTGTTCTCATCACAGGCTTCGGAGTAGGGTTTCATATCTTGCTTACTCCAACCAATCCCTCGGCTTTAGATAGCGTTCATAGAGTAGCGCCTCCGCACTGCCCGGCTCCGGCTGCCAGTCGTATTGCCAGCGCACCAGAGGCGGCAGGGACATCAGTATCGACTCAGTGCGTCCTCCAGACTGCAGACCGAAAAGCGTGCCCCGATCGTAGACCAAATTGAACTCCACGTATCGGCCGCGGCGATAGAGTTGAAAGTTACGTTCCCGCTCACCGTACACGGTATCGCGGCGTCGCTTTACAATCGGCATATAGGCAAGCAGGTAGTGATCGCCCACGCTCTGCATAAAATCGAAGCACTGTTCGAATCCCCACTCATTCAGATCATCGAAAAAGAGCCCGCCTATACCGCGTGGCTCCTGGCGATGTTTGAGATAGAAATAGTCATCGCACCAGGTCTTGTATGTGGCATAGACGTCTTCACCAAAAGGCTTGCAGGCCAGGTTGGCCATCTTGTGCCAATGCCGACAGTCATCGTCATCTCCGTAATAGGGTGTGAGATCGAACCCGCCGCCAAACCACCATACCGGTGTTTCATCCGCCTTTTCAGCGATAAAAAAGCGGACATTGGCATGGGACGTGGGAACATAGGGATTGTTGGGATGAATAACCAGAGACACGCCCATGGCCTCGAAGGCGCGTCCTGCCAATTCCGCTCGATGTGCTGTCGCCGACCCAGGCAACTGATCACCGGTGACATGGGAAAAATTGACCCCCGCCTGTTCGAATACGCTACCTTCCCGGAGGACCGCGCTGATACCGCCCCCACCCAGGTGCGCTGCGGGTTCACGTTGCCAGCTGTCCTGGAAAAAGCGCGCCTTGCCATCCTCCTCCTCCAGCGCGCAACAAATCGTCTGTTGAAGTTGAAGCAGATACGCCTTGACCTGTTGCTTATCGGGTTGATCCATATTCGCCTTGACTCTTCGATTGATTGAAGTGTGAGTCAATGGTTAAACTAGGGCCTGTTTTCAGCATGGCTAGTCCTGTATTTAACTCGTTTATCAAATTTTTATTCAAGCCGCTTCAAAAAAACACCCATTTCTTTAGCCGCTTGGACATCCCCCCGAGCCTCGGCCACGGCAATCCCCTTCCGGTAGGCCTGTCTCGCCTCATCTTCCCTGTCCGATGCCGCCAATGCCTTGCCATACAATTTCCAACTTGCTGAATGGTTTGGGTCTTGCTTCACTGCCTCAGCCAGATGCCTTACGGCCATATCAGAATCTTTTTCCTTCAAATAAAGCGAACCCAAAGTATAACGTAACAGGGCATTGTCACTCCCCCGTTCGAGCATCTTCTCCAAGTTTTCTCTGTTCATGTCACTCCAGGCCACATGCCAGATTTCCGGGTACGGCAATATCCATGCGCTCCGGCTTATCCAACTTCATTGCCTGCATAATCTGAATATAGTCATTACGCGAGTTGGCGTTTCCCAATCTGGGATTGCAACGTTTCTCTTCACCCACCGTGCTGCAGGTAAAGCCGTTGTAGTCGTGGGCTGGGTATATCAACGTATCTTCCGGCAGGCTGAACAACCGTTGTGTGATTGAGTCGTAGGACAACCCAGAATCACCCGACTGAAAGTCGGTACGGCCACTGCCGCGAATCAAAAGGATATCACCGGTAAAAACCGCACCTTCTGCAAGAATGGAGATATCGTTGTCGGTATGTCCCGGTGTGTAGATGACCTCTAGCTTTGCATCACCCAGATGAATGATATCGCCATCGGCCAGATTGAGATCGGTACACTCGCTTGCCGCCTTTTCATGCACCGCCACTTGACAGCCCGTCCGATTGCGAAGCTGTCCGCTTGCTGTGATGTGGTCTGCGTGAATATGGGTTTCCAAGGCAACTTTCAGGCTCAGGCCCAACTCATCGATCAACCTGACATCGCGCTCGACCTGCTCTTTCACAGAGTCGATAATCGCTGCCTCGCGACTAGTAGCTTCCCACACCAAGTAGGTATAGGTACTCGATTGTCGGTCAAATAGCTGTCGTATTTCTATCTTCACTACAATTACCGCCTGTATCCTTGATTGCCTATACTATGGCATTAGATGCGGATGGCCGAAGATCATTCAACCCAGAGGGATTCAGGGAAATAGTCAGCAGACGATTTGCTACTATTTCAATAACGTATAGGGGTTTGCCCATGACGATCGACAAGGCACGCGAGATCATCAAACAACAGATAAGCTTCGGTAGTGGCTACAACCGTAATGCAGTACGCCTGCTGCTTGGCGAAATACAGCGGGAGTATGGCCTGCAGGCCGGTGACCAGTTGATTGAAGAACTGAACCTGGAGCAGGCCTTCGGTCTACTTCCTGGCACTGACTTTACCCATGTGGCGCACTAGGCTTTCTCTCTCAGCCGAGTAGCACGCGTATCGGATCCCCTCTTTTCACGGCTTCTCCGCTACCAACATCGCCACATCCCGCATACCTTCCTCCAGGTTACCCAATAGGTTCTCCTCGCGGTAATAACGCAATTTCAAGCTGGAAAATAGTTGCAATAGCTCGTTATCCGCCAATCTGAAGGCAGGATTGCTCGGCCCCAGATTCGAAACCGCAGCCTGTATGAAGGTCTGATAGTAGATCAAACCACCTGGTAACAGTGCATCGATCAGGTCAGGTATCAATGCCCTCTCCAGATAGTAACTGACAATAATCAGATCGAAGCTGTTGGGGGAAGGAGGCGATTGTTCAATATCACGCACCTCCGCGGAGAGATTCGTCAATCCCTCTTCCTCGGCATACGATTTGAGCCGCCGAATGGCAACGGGGGAGATATCCCATGCCTCCGCATCCAGCCCATGGCGCGCCAGGGTCAGCGCATTGCCTCCCAACCCGCAGGCAAGATCCAGCGCCATACCCTTGGCCGGAAGCAGATGCAGATTTCTTTCCAGAACCTCAGCGGGTGTGGGAAGTTTATCCGCATCGGCATGGCGCTTGTCCCACTTTTCGCGCAGGCCTTGAAGATCGTTGCTGTTCACAAACTATCGAGACCGCGTGCCAGATCGTTTTTGATATCCTCCACATTCTCCAGCCCGACAGCGATACGCACCAGGCCGTTTTGTATTCCTGCTTGAGCACGCTCCTCGGGTGTCAATCTACCATGTGTCGTGGTTGCCGGATGGGTGATGGTCGTCTTGGTATCACCAAGGTTGGCAGTGATGGAGAGTACACGGGTGGTATCGATGACCGTCCATGCCGCCGGCTGCCCGCCCTTCACGTTGAAGGAGACAATACTGCCGGGTGCACGTTGCTGTTTCATCGCCAGGGTGTGTTGAGGATGGCTCACAAGGCCGGGGAAATAGACTCGCTCGACCTGTGGATGCTGCTCCAGCCATTCGGCCAGTGCTTGGGCATTGCGTGAATGGGCATGCATGCGCAGTTCGAGAGTTTCAAGCCCTTTTAGGAAGACCCAGGCATTGAATGGACTCATGGTTGGACCGGCGGTGCGCAGTACCCCGAAGACAGCATCGCCAACAACCGCTCGACTGCCTACAACAGCCCCGCCGACACAACGCCCCTGGCCATCCAAAAACTTTGTTGCCGAGTGAATGACGATATCCGCCCCCAGCTTGAGTGGTTGCTGCAGGGCAGGCGTGCAGAAGCAGTTATCCACTACCAGGAGACAATCATGGGCATGCGCCAACTCACTCAAGAGAGTGATGTCCGCCACATCTGTCAGTGGATTGGAAGGGGTTTCGAGAAACAGCAGCTTCGTTTCCGGACGGATCGCAGCCTCCCAGGCCGGCAGATCATTGAGGTCGACAAAACTCGTCTCGATACCGAATCGGGTGAGATACTTGTTGAACAACATCGTGGTCGATCCGAACACGCTTTGAGATGAGACAATGTGGTCGCCTGTCTGCAGCAAGCCGATGCAGGTTGACATGATTGCAGACATGCCCGAAGCGGTGGCGACACAACACTCTCCCTTCTCCAGCGCCGCCAGACGCTCTTCGAAAGTTCTGACTGTGGGGTTGGTGAAACGTGAGTAGATATTGCCTGGCTCATCACCACTGAATCGCGCCGCTGCCTCGGCGGCGCTACGGAAGACAAAACTGGAAGTTGGAAAGATCGGCTCACCATGCTCACCCTCCGGTGTACGCTGGTGCCCTATGCGCACAGCCTGGGTAGAAAACCCCCAATCTCCATAATTCTGTTCCCCCATAACCCATCCTCGCTCTTCATATATATTCTGACTCGTTGTATCGTTACATGAGAGCTATTCTACAACTCAGCTTGCCGATATGCTCCTCTTTTCTACCTTGCGGGTTAACTCCTCATCCAGCTGTTGTGAGAAGTAGTCCTTCAGGAATTGATCAAAACTGACTCTGTCAGAGGCCTCCAACTCCCGCTGTCGCTGCCATGAATCGGTCGCCTCCTGGCGCAACAACAGTTGATCCTGACTTGAGTGCTCCTGCTGCATAAAGGTGTGTTGGTGTTGCTTCGACATACGCTGTGCAAACTGGAAAAAGCTCTCCCCTTTGTCACGCATTTCGGTGAGCATTCGCGCTGAGGGAGTCAGGTCAGCATCCTGCAAGCGATAGCGCTGTATCATCAGGCTTTCGCTGTAAGGCTTACCCGGCATGCCCTCCTCCAACACCTCGCATATCGGCAGCAAGGCGTCACAAATTTCCAATCCCCAACTCCGCAATGCAACCTTCTCCCCATTACGCTGTAGCATCAATCCAGGCTTTCTACCCCTGTGCGCAGCTGTCAATTCATTCCAGTCGATCTCCTTCTGCTCTGCAACATTGATCGCCGGACTTGCATGCAGCAGACACATCAGCATCAGGGCCTCGACAAAAAAGATCTGCTCTTCAGCGATACCCAGGGGATGGAAGGCATTCACATCCAAGGAACGCAATTCCACATAGCGCACCCCACGCCGTTGCAGGGCATGGATCGGTTTCTCCATCATCTCGGGAATCTGCTTGGGACGTACCGTACTGTAGTACTCGTTTTCGATCTGCAGAATATTGGCATTCAGCTGCTCATAACGACCATCGACCTTGACGCCAATGGCCTGATAGATCGGACAGGGTGTCTCGATGGCGCAGGAGAGGGTTTCGATGTAGGCGTTGAGGCAATCGTAGCAGGCTTTGATACCCGTACCCTGTTCCTTGCTGTTCTGGTAACCGATATCTCCCATCCTCAAAGAGGTGGCATAGGGTGAGTAGTAACTGTAATCGTCGAATACCTGCAGGGTGGTAGGCCTGCCGCCTAGAAAGGACTTGCACACCGCAGGAGAAGCCCCGAACAGGTATGGAATCAGCCAACCCACCCGCTGCAAATTGCGTAGCATGGCAAAATAGGATTCCGAAATGAAAGCCTGTATCGGTGTTTCATCCTGTTCCAAGTGCTGGAAGATCTGCCAGAAAGGTAGCGGTACGGAGTAATTGAAATGGACTCCGGCTATCACCTGCATGACTCTGCCGTAGCGGTGGCCCAGCCCCCTGCGGTAGACGGTTTTCATCATGCCGGCATTGGAGTTGCCGTATTGCGCGATCGGAATAAGCTCATCGCTTTCAACTATGCAGGGCATGCTGGTGGACCAGAGAATCTCATCACCCAGATGTTGGTAGAGAAAATGGTGCGCCTCAGACAAGAAGCGTAACGGCTCTTCACGATCCGCTGAAGGCGGTGTGATTATTTCGGTCAGGGCTTCGGAATAATCGGTCGTAATGTATCTGTTGGTCAACGCCGACCCCAACGCCTCGGGATGATTCTTTTGCGAGATGCAGCCGGAAGGGGATACACGCAATCCCTCTTTCTCGAGCCCGATCAGTCCCCCTCTCAGCAGCCCGACCTGATCTGCTTGACGCAGTTTTTTCAAACGTTGTTCAAGTGTCTTATACAAACCAGGAGCAGTCCATGTAATAGATTGGATTCTGGTCAGAACCAAAGTGATGGATCTGACGTAATTTGTAAACATGCCAACGAAGCAAAATACGGACTAGGTAATTATGCCGCACAGGGGTGTAGACTGAAGGCACGCATCATACCATCAATTCTCATTGTGGAGCATGCTTTTACAGGTTAACGCATCACCGCCATAGGCGCCTGCATACGGATCGAGTCCGTCAGAATGCGGGCCGCTTCGTTCAACTCGATGCGCTGTGTCGCTTCCGACTCCTTGTCATCCACCTCAACATCCATATCTTCCTGGTCAATGGATCTGATCGCCCCCAAGCCTTGTGATGCCCTGAACCGATTCTTGTGCACAAGCTGCTCCTGCTCACGATCATCCCATTCAGATCGACGGCGACTCTCCAGCAAACTTATCTCGGTACGCTTGTCCAGCTCCTGAAAGCGTTTTTCCCGATCGACCAGCATTTCGAATCCGGGATCATGTTCAACCCGGCTCATGTGGCTGTCAATGAGATGAGGCACGGCCCACTTCCCTCTGGTAACAAAATTGGCCGGTCTGATCTGTGCCCAGGGGAGCGCATTCTCCAATGAACGCTCGCCAAAATCTTCTGAATATTTTGCCGTTGGAAACTGAATATCGGGCACAACACCCCGGTGCTGGGTGCTACCGCCGTTGATGCGGAAGAACTGAGCCATGGTCAACCGCAATCTGCCCAAATCCTTCTTGCGGCCGGGCACGAAGCGCCCCAGGTCCACCAGAGTCTGCACGGTTCCCTTACCGAAAGTAGGCTCCCCGATAACGATTCCCCGCTTGTAATCCTGGATGGCGCCGGCAAATATCTCCGACGCAGAGGCGCTGTTGCGATCGACAAGAACCGCCAAAGGCCCTTCATAGGCTATGGTTTGATCAGGATCCTGCTCGATCTCGATCTTACCGAAGGCATCCTTGATCTGAACTACCGGTCCGGAATCGATAAACAGACCCGTCAGTTCCGTCGCTTCGGAAAGCGAGCCGCCGCCGTTCTCCCTGAGATCGATGACGATACCGTTGACACCCTGCTTTTTCAGATCCCCCAGGAGGTTACGCACATCCCTGGTAGTGCTACGGAAATCCTCGTCCCCTCTCGCCTCGGCGGCGAAATCACGATAGAAAGTCGGTACCTCGACCACACCGATACGCAAACCCTTCATACCGTCCAGGTCTTCGATGATATAGCTCTTCGCCGCCTGCTCCTCTAACTTGATTTTGTTGCGCACGAGCGTGATGGTTTTACGCTTGGAACCGGTTTCAGTCCCCTTAGGCAGGATATTGAGCCTGACGACCGAGCCCTTGGGGCCACGGATCTGCTCGACCACATCCTGCAATCGCCAACCGACGATATCGATGATTTCACCCTCCAGCCCCTGTCCAACACCGACAATACGATCACCCGAATGCAACAGATCACTCTGTTCCGCAGGCCCGCCTATCACAGTCTTCTGAACAACAGTAAAGCCATCTTCATCCTTGAGTACTGCACCTATTCCTTCCAGGGAGAGACGCATGCTGATATCGAAGTTTTCCGATGTGCTCGGCGACATGTAACTGGTATGGGGTTCCAGACTCAGGGTGTAGGCATTGATGAAGGTTTGGAAGATGTCATTGGTATCGAACTGCTCCACACGGCTAAGCAGACGCTTATAACGTTCACGCAGGGTTTTACGAATCTCCTCATCCTTTTTGTCCATCAGGCGCATATTGAGGAAATCATTCTTTACACGCTTGCGCCAGATTTCCTGAAGTTCAGTACGGGTCTGAGGCCAGGGCTCTTGGTCCCGCTCGAATCGATAGCTCTCATCGATTGTGAAATCGAACTCTTTATCAACCAGTTTTTGTGCATGGGCCACCGCCTCCGCCACACGTTTGCGATAGAGGCGAAAAATCTCGAAGGCAGGTTCAATTCTGGCATTCTTCAGGTAGTCATCGAGCTTGTCCTGATAGAGTGAGAAACGAACGACATCCCTGGCGCGAAAAAAAGAGCGGTTGGGATCGAGGGCGTCGAAGTAACGATCGAGGATCATCTTTGACATAGCATCGTCGAGTGCCACCTCTTTGTAATGGTATTTTTCGATAACCTTGACGATCACATTCGCCGTTTGCTGCTGCTCCGGTGTCGGCTGCAGTTCGCTGATCGGGACGACCTGGCGATTGGCCCAAAGCGCCGCACTGTTGAACAAAAACAGCAAGCTGAGCAAAATAACCTTGAAAATTTTCATGTAACTACCTGGCTTTTTTTGCGCCTAAACGGTTGGCACCTGACTATACATCATAGTAAACAGGACTAGGATTGGACTGGTTTACCGCACCACAGGTTCAATTTAGTGCCTGAAAGGTGTGCTGGACCGCAAGAATAAGCCCCACCTGCCTATATATTCTCGTGCAGACCCTGCACCAGATCCAGATAACCGGACGTTTCGGGATTTATAATCCCATGACGCACTAGAAAGTCAATCACCACAAGATTGCAGTTAAGCTTGAATTCATCGGTCTTCGCAACCAGTCTTGCAACCTCGTCTACAGGCAGCAACATAAACTCAGCCACTTCACCGTCACTGTTCCGGGGTTGAAAATCACCCGGAACCTCAAGATCGTAACAGTAGAGCGTATCGGGTTTCAGCCCAGTGACTGTCTCGGTGCAGTAGGTCAAAACACCCACGGAAACCGCTCGATTCGCCAGTGATGGCGGCACATTGGCCTCCTCCATGCACTCCTTGTGCAGATTCTCGGCAAGGGATAGGTTGTGGGGCAACCCCCCTGCCACCATATTGTCCAGACAGCCGGGAAAATTACGCCGGTCGGACGAACGTCTTGCAATCCAAAGTTTCAATGTTTCCCCATCGCGGATGAAACCATTCAGATGCTGACCATAGGCCCGCAATCCGAAATAGGGTGCACTGGCACGATCCATAGTGGCAATTGCCGTCTCCCTGCCACCGTAGGTAACCGGATATTGTTCACCGTGGATATGGGAGATGACTCCCTCATCGACCAGAACCGTGGTTATCTCCGCGAACAGGCTGGTACGTGCCTCGAAGCTATCGTACTGATCCTGGAGGTGAAGGCCCTCTTCATCCCGTCTGAAGGCATTGGACCAGTTAGCGAGGGCCATCCACACCGGTCGCTTTAGACGCCCGATACGCTGACCCTGGAAAAAGAGTGATTTGAAATGTCCCGGATTCCAGTGATTAAGACGCTCGATGTGGCGCAGATACCCTTGCAAGCTCATGAATAAAAGGACGTTTTCGTCTCCAGTGGATTGGTTTGTATGGGCGGTGCTACCACCCGATCTGTCATCGCAGCGGAGAAGCAATCATACAACCGTGCGCAGGGGTCTGCCAGCACCGGTCCAATACCCTTGTCAAGGTGTTGTCGTGCTATGTATAAAATCTGAGCAGCCCCCGCAACACCCCCTGTATGCTGACCTCCTCCGGCCGGTAGACCATCGCACTCATGGTGTGGTTTGCGGGATGAAGTATAACCTCTCCGGGACGTTGCTCGATTCTCTTCAGGGTGGCCTCTTCTTTATGGATCAATGCCACAACGATATCGCCATTCTGTGCATATTCCTGCTGTTCGATCACCACATAATCCCCATCATGGATACCTGCATCGATCATCGAATCCCCGCATACCTGCAGTACGAAACATGGCCCCTTTCCCTGTAACTCATCGGGCACCCGCATCGGTTCCGTGTTGGCGATCGCCTCGATGGGCCTGCCGGCAGCGATACGCCCCAGATAGGGAATGCCCTGCTCGACACCTTGTTCAACCAGGCGTATTCCCCGTTTCAGCCCCCCATGGATTCCACCAATCCTGCCGCTACCAGCGCCTGCTCGGTCTGAAACGGCACGACGACCTGCCGGGTTCAGAAGCCCCGGAGGCCTGGTTCGATTTTGTAAGAGCGGGTGAAACGGCACTGCTTGCACGGGTCGTGGAGCACAATTTTCAGGATATTCTCTCTCTCGCCATGGCCCACGCTGTCCTGCCCCGAGTGGTTGAACAGCCGGAACGCCATGGCGCAGACATTGCCGCCCTCGCACGCTGGCTGACGCATAGCGACACGCCTGCCGCCTATACTTTGTTTCAGCAAGGATCTGAGGAATGCCAAACATTATTGTGAGCGTCTCCCCATCGACGAGGATCAACAGCGGCGGCTGAACAGAATCTTAGGCAAGCTCCACCGGCAGGAGATACAACCCGCACTGCATTAGAGTGTCTCATCACATCTCTCTGTCAGCTCTATGGCCTGTCTGACATAACCCTTATACCATTCGTTGACGGTCAGAATAAACTCGGACAGGGATTGAGAATCTTCCGGGTTCTGCAGATGGTCGCTCAACTTGAAAGGGGGAAAAACAATCGCCGCGGTACAGGTACGAGTGAGCCGCTTGTCAAAATTGGCAACCGCGATGGGTACGATCTGTGGCTCAGTTTCGGCGGCCATTGCCAGACGGAATACCCCTGGCTTGAACGGACCGGGCGACTCCTCGGTGTAATAGCAACGGCCCTCCGGACAGATGATGATATTGTCCCCCTGTTGCAGTCGCGCCAATGCTTGGTCCATGAATTGGCGGTTGCGTTGTTCACGGGTTAGGTTGTGATCACGATCCTCCTCATCGACCTCGCCTGGATAGACATAGAGGTACTCCAAGCGGTCGAAATATTGCTGAAAACCATACCAATCGAGTGCAGGCTTTCTCACCACCCTGATCGGTGCTTCATGGTATTTCGGATAGATCACCATACTTGAGACGAAGTGGGTATCCAGGGTCAGGCGGAAATCGTTTGGCAGCATATTGTCGGTATGATTTTCCAGATGGTTCATGATAAACAGATGCCCTGATGTGTCCGGCAGGTGCTCCTCACCCGCCACACTGTAGTGGGTCTTCTCAAACAATGCCTGGAACGCCCGCATGCAGTGATGCCGCACTTCCCTGGGTGTCTGATCCTCGGGAGCATTGGCAACACTTTCGTAAATGCGTTGCAATCCCTGATAAAAATGGAGTTCATCATGCACCTTTTCCAGGATATCCAATGACAACCTCGCTAGGTTACGTTCATTTTCATCCTCGCCATGATTACGGATCAGTTCCAAGGTACCGAAGGCATCGGAGAGGGTCAGCCTGTTTTCCAGCAGATAGGGGATTTTGTGCAGAGGCGAAGTCACATGCAGGGTATCGGCATTCTGTTCCAGTAATGCCGTGACAGCCAATGTCTCTTTGTGATAGCGCCTTGCGATCAATTGGGTCCGGGCCATACGCAGCCGATTGCCGATCAACCAGATCACCCGTTCCATCAGTTCCGTTGCGAACGACGGATCCCGGTGGCACAGCGCCGTCAGTGACTCGGCTGTGAATACCAAGGCACAGACTGAATCACAGGCGATTGCGGATACCTGATAGCGATAGGGATCGACAAGAGCGGACCAGCCGAACGCCTGTCCGGCGCTCTCCAAACTATTGAGAAAAAAACAGACCCTGCCATCACTGCTGCAATACCAGAGTTCGACCCGTCCGCCGACAAGCAGGTAGAACTTCTCTGCATCACCTCCCTGCTGGAACAGTGTAGTACCAGGGTTCACCCGAATCATTCGCCCCAAGGAGAGCATAGATCGTAAATGACGATCTGACATGGCTTCGAAAAAAGTGACATGACGCAGAAACCTGAAAGTTGACTCCTGATCGCTGCCCAGGTTTTCATACTCCATAAGCGGTGTTGATCCCTGGGATCTGATCGCGGCAGCAGGTTCCACCATGGTTCTCCCTTCGACACCGCTGCTGGCGATCAGGCGATCCCTGTTGTGTTCAAGCCGACGCGCCAGAACGACTGCCACGCGGCGCAAAAGAGTGTAGGCAATGAGTGATGATTTCCCCATCAACTCATTCAACAGGGTTCTCGGTATGCGTATGAAGCTGCACTCCGTTTCACAGCGTACGGTCACCGTATGGCGATAGGGTGCGCGAAACACTGACCAGCCAATCAATGCCCCAACCTCGCTGTCGGTGCCGACAAGAAGATCATCCATGCCTGCCACATGGATCAGAAACTGCACCTTACCGGTCAACAGGAAATAGAGTGCGATGGCACGATCATGTTGGTGCAGTGGAATCTCCCCTTGATCCATTTGTCGCACTTCGGAGCCTTTAGCAAGATAGTCGATCACATCCCTGTCGATATCCTGGAAGAATGGGAGTTCAGAAAGTTCAGACGCTTCCATTATCACGGTTACCCTTACAAGCGCACGTTATTGTTATTGGCTCTTCTCGCCATCGATGTGATTTGAATAATCTAACAACAATATTTTTGATCCGGCACCACTACCACACCCCTATTACTAATCTATAGTAGATACATGCGGCGCCAATTCAAACCGGATCACACAAAGCCAAAGGATTTTGATCTTTTCTGGCAGGAAACGCTTAGCATACTGGAGGGGGTCGATCCCGATCCGAGAATCGCGGGTGTGGAACATTCGCCCAACCACCCGGAGCTTGTACTGGAGTACGTAGAGTTTATATCATTGGACGGCGTCCGCATTACCGGGCTGCTCACTCATTGGAAGGATGATCTGCCCCGGCCGCTGGTCGTCTACAGCCATGGTTACGGCTGTCAATGTATGCCGCAATGGCCATGGGCAAGCACCGGGTTGAATTGCTTCGGCGTGGATATACGTGGTTTTGGCCGCTCACATGACGCCCTCCGAGAACACTCTCACTGGGGCTGGGTGTTGACGGGCATTCAATCCCCGGAGACCTCGGTGATAAGAGGCGCCGTCTGCGACTATATCCAAGGCGCGAGGGTTGCGGAACAACTGCTCCCCAACCCGACCACTCACCATACCTATCAGGGTGTCAGTTTCGCGGGTGCACTGGCACTTAAATCCGCATCTGTACTGGGATCACCGGACCTGCTGGCAGTGGGTGTTCCCACTTTCGGTTGGACCGAGGGACGCTATATCTTTGTTAAATCGGGCTCGGGCGCACAAATCAACCACTATCTCGCCTACCATCCTGAACGTTTGGATGACGTAATGCTGGTGATGCGTTATTTCGATCCTGTCAATTTTGCCGATGGTGTGAACTGTCCCGCTCTCATCGGCCTGGGGCTCAAAGATAATGTAGTGCCGGCCAAGACAGTCTATGCCATCGCCAATCACCTGGTCGGGAGAAAGGAGATTATGGAGTTTCCCGTCAGCCACACCGATTCACCGGAGGAGCGACTCTGGGATCGATTTGAACAATATTGGCTGACACTGACGATTGAGGGGATCAGCGAGGATTTTGGATCGAATCCGCTCCCGCTTGATTGAAGGCTCTCTAGGGCCTCCAACCCTATTGACGCCATACACGACTTTTTTTCATTTATGCAGAGAGTATTTTTTGTATCGCCTCCATGAATAGAGAGAGAGCGTGGAAAGGAGCAATAACTCAACAGGAAACAGCACAATCAAATCGACTCTGATATCGCACTCGCCTGTGCAGTTTTCCAAAACCCATGTCTCATAAGCCACAGGCAGCAACAGCATTATGGCAGACAGCGCCTGCAGGCCATGTTTTGAGCGGATATAGAGTGCAAAAAAGAAGACACCCATGGCGGCACAGATGAGTAGGAACAGATAGTAGACCAGGATCAACATATTCAAAGATCCAATATCACAACCACTGTACAGATCATAGCCGACTATCAGAATATAACAGTGCTGCGCCTGTATCGCCTGTTAGCGGCACCCGGTCAGAGAGCATCGATCGGTCAGCCGGATGCAACGTCAGCCTCGTTCCCTGGCGATACTGCCCAAGACATAGGAGCAGAGTACCAATTGCTGAAATCGATTCAGACCGCGAAATTCCAAACCATGGACAAAGTTGTTTCCGCCATCCCTAGCTGCCGCCTCACGAATATTGCGAATCACACCCATGATTTTCAGCAAGTCTTCTCCGCCACATACCGACAAGGGATAGATCACCTGGACTACATCCCCCACTTTGCCAAGCACTTGCCGGTCCAATATCCGGGCTCCCGTACTACTGATATCGGAAATGATGACAGATCGTTTCTTCTCACCCCCTGAGGCGCCCTGGGGCCAAACAATTTCTGCGTTTATCTCAGTCGGCACCCGGGGTGCGTTACGCACTACGGCGCTCTCTACATCCGACGGATAGGAGAGATGGATATGCGGATAGGGTTTAGACGATGCATTCAGGACTTGCGAAACAAAGCCGAATATATTGCTGCCCTGTAGCATCCTGACAGTAAAGCTCTGACCATCGCGTACGATAATCGGTTTACCGTGTTTACGGGGTGTCGTGATCACCAGACTATGATCAGGTAGAAAACCGATCAGGGTGGCGGCAAAGCGCTCTGCGTTTTCATTGGGTGGCGCCCACTGCAACTGTAGTACATCACCAATCTGCAAGTATCTGACACTGTCTGGCAAGGCCTCACTCCCAAGCGGCTTATGTTAATATTGAACCACAAATCGACTAAAACCGGCTGCTATGATTTAGCTCATAACAATCAGTGGCACTCATTTGTCAGTCTAGGGCACGTAAACACACATTGACTCGGTAGAGGCAATATACCCAGTGTTCTCAGGTCTTTAAATAATGCGAATTTTTTATTTTAAAAACAAGTGGCTGTTAAGATTAGTTTAAGTCCTTTAAATCGGCAAACGATGATTTTTGTGCTTGACGACAACCCGGATACGCCATTTCCTGACGTCTCCCTCGCGGAACGCGAGCCGGACGGATTGTTGGCGGTGGGTGGCGATCTTACTCCGCAACGGCTGATTCAGGCCTATCAGTTGGGAATATTTCCCTGGTTCACGGAGGGTGAACCCATACTCTGGTGGTCACCCGATCCACGCACAGTACTCTATCCTCAAAAGATAAAAATCAGTCGCAGTCTGAGAAAAGTATTAAAAAAAAAGGTCTATAAAGTATCCTTTGATCACGATTTCGAGGCTGTAATCAGGGGTTGCGCGGCACCACGTGAAAATTCACCCGGAACATGGCTGGTACCCGAGATGATCGATGCCTATCGCCAACAGCACCGGCTGGGAATGGCTCACTCCGTCGAGGTATGGCACAACGACGAGCTGGTAGGCGGCCTCTACGGTATGGCCATAGGCGCTGTCTTCTTCGGTGAATCGATGTTCAGCCGTACGACCGACAGCTCCAAAATCGCCCTGGTATACCTCAGTCAAAGACTTACTCAGTGGGGATTCAAGATGATAGATTGTCAGGTCTATACCAATCATCTGGCCAGTCTGGGAGCCGAAGAGATACCCAGGTCCAGTTTCTGCGCCGATCTCGACCGCTGGACCCGGCTTGAAGGAAGAACAGGCAGTTGGGCCGACCAGGGCAGGCACTTCCCAGAGATCGATATATGCTGAACCCGCCTCCAGGATTCGAACAGGAGGCGAGCTATGCACTCTACATGAGCCAGGTTCACGGCTGCTCCTATCTACCTGGGCGAGAGGCACGCAATCTGTTTCTCGATCCGAATGCGAAAGTCACGCAACATCTCTATCAACAGTTGATAGACCGGGGCTTTCGTCGCAGCGGCTGCTATCTTTATCAACCTGCCTGCCCACACTGCAATGATTGTATCTCCCTGAGGATACCGACAGCGCGCTTTCAACCATCTCGCAGTCAACGCCGCATCTGGAAGCGCAACCTGTCATTTTACGAGGTAAACCCCGGCCCTGCCGAATTCAATGAAGCGCACTATCAACTCTATCAGCGATACCTGCTGGAGCGTCATCCCGATGGCGCCATGGTATGCAACAGCCCGGGGCAATACTCTCAATTTCTTACCTGTGAATGGGCCGAAACACGTTTTATCGAATTCAACAAGGCCGGCAAGCTGGCTGCCATTGCCGTCAGTGATCTGCTACCGAATGGCACCTCATCCGTGTACACCTTCTTCGACCCGGACTTGTCACAGGACAGCCTGGGCATCTTCGCCCTGCTGTGGCAGATAGACTATTCACGGAGACTCGGCCTGGAATGGGTCTACCCCGGATTCTGGATCGAGAGCTGCGAAAAGATGAGCTACAAGTCCCGCTTTCGCCCGTTTGAGGCCTGGACAGGGCAACAATGGATAGATCATACTGAACTCGGGAATCGCGGCTACGGAACGAATGACAGGGTCTGACCTGTAGCTGGCAAACTATTCCATCCCTGGTAAGCGATACTTCGCTGGAGACATTGATGTCCAAACCGATTAGATGCAGCATCTTTGCTATCCTCCTAAGCACTCTCCTCTCTCTTTTAAGTGGTTGCAACTCCTCCGATGGTGGAGAGACCATACCTACATCTGTCGAAACTGATGTAGCGCTGAAACAATTCGATCATTGTGATGAGTTGAAGTCATACCTGATCAGTACAAGTGAGCAGCAGAGTGCTCTTTCAGACTATGTGCAAAACTCATCGGTATTACCCCAGGACGACTTTAGCAGTTCCCCTGAAACCACTGCGGATAGTGGCTCAGAGCAGCCTGCTATCAATCGTGTAAGCGGGACGAATAATCAGGTCGCCGGTGTGGATGAGGCGGATTTCGTCAAGACAAGTGGTGACTATACCTATCTCCTCTCTGGCGGAAATTTGATGATTTTACAGACCTGGCCGGCGGATCAGAGCCAAGAGATATCGAGAACAGAGATCGATGGCTCGCCCAGGGCGCTCTTTTTAAATGACGATATCGTCTGGGTGGTGAGTGACCTGTCGCACCAGAGCTACCCCCAATTCGAGGAGAGTCTGGCGGCTGATATCGCACCCCGTACCAACCAGACGACCAAGGTCACTCTGCTGCAGGTCACCGATCCCGCGCAACCAGCCCTGATCAGAGAGACCGTACTTGAATCAAGCTATGTGGATGCGCGCATGATAGGGCAACAGGTCTATCTGATCGTCACTGCACAACTTGATCTGAGCCCTGTGCTTGAGGATCCCGAGAATGTCGAGATCGATGAGCTGTTGCCCTCCCTGGCCGATAACACAGACCCCTCGGCAGACAGTGACCCCACTACCTCTGTGATCTGTGGTTGTGATGCAGTCTATCGACCCGAAATTGCCAATGGCACCGGCACCATGACGATTCTTGGCTTCGATCTGGCGAATCCGCGAGCAACTATTTCCAGCCAGACCATACTGGGTAACAGCGGCCTGGTCTACGCCAGTCAGGAAAATCTTTACATCGCCAGTGTGGAGGACCAAAACTGGCTCTGGCTGCCGGTGATGGAAGGGGAAGAGAAGCCGACGCCCTCCACCACCATCCACAAATTCACTCTTCAATCGAATCCCCAATATGTTGCCAGCGGAAGTGTCGATGGCCATCTGCTCAACCAATTTGCCATGGATGAGTATCAGGGTACATTGCGCCTGGTGACTACCGAACAGGCCTGGTGGAGTGATGCCGATCCTGAAAACCGACTCTATGTCCTGGAACAGTTGGGTGACCAACTGATACAACGTGCAGTGCTTGATGGTCTCGGCAAGCCTGGAGAGAGTGTCTTTGCAGTGCGCTTTGATGAGGACAAGGGCTACTTGGTGACCTTTGAACAGATCGACCCCCTGATCACCCTGGATCTCAGTGACACCGGCAATCCACTGGTCGCAGGTGAATTGGAGGTGCCGGGATTCTCCACCTATCTGCACCCGATCGAGGGGGACCTGATCCTCGCCATCGGTCAGGATACCGATACCAACGGTATCAAACTGAGCCTGTTCGATATCAGTGATCTCGCCCAACCGGTGTTGCTCAATGAGCATTTGATCGGCGCCGGCAGCTACTCCGAGGCCGCCTATAATCATCACGCCTTCACCTGGTTCGAGCAGGAGCAGATGCTGGCTATTCCTGTGACCCATTGGAACCGCTCGACGCTTGAAGCGATTTTTGATGTGAATGACATATTCAATGGACTGGAGCTGTTCAAAGTAACCGCGCAACAGGGCATACAACCCTATGCCGCCATTGACCACGACATTTTCTATCGAAATCAAAACAACTCGAGATGGCTCTACCCCGAGGGGATCCGCAGAAGTTTCTTTGTCTCTGATGAGGCGATGAACAGTTATATCTACTCCATCAGCGAGCGTGGATTTCTGGTCAACGACCTCGCCTCACCGGATATCAACCTGGCAGAGATTGAACTGCCAACCGATAGTGACAATGTCTATCTCTTCAACGAAGCGCAACTGACACGATTCGATACATGTGATGAAGTCAAGTCATTTCTGATCGATACGAATCGTCAACAGAATGATCTTTTGTCTTATGTAGGTGCCTCGTCCGGTGGTGATTTCAGCAGCGCCCCCATATCAGGACCCGCCCCTCTCCCGGATTTTGACTCGGGGCAGAGTGAATCACAACCCTCCGTCAATAGCGTAACCGGTACAAATAATCAGGTCGCCGGCGTGGATGAGCCAGACTTCATCAAGACCACCGGCAACCATACCTACCTGCTATCCGGCAGTAATCTGGTGATTATGCAAACCTGGCCGGCTGCCGAAAGCCGGGAATTGTCGAGAACGCAGATCGATGGCACCCCCAGGGCGCTGTTTCTTTATGAGGATATCGTCTGGGTGGTGAGTGATATGTCGCAGTCCAACCACCCACAATTCGCCCAGAGTCTTGCAGCGGATTTCGCACCCAGAGTTTATCAAATGACCAAGGTCACAATGTTCCGGGTCACCAATCCCCAGCAACCTGCCCTGATCAGGGAGACGGTACTCGAATCGAGCTATGTGGATGCGCGCAGAATCGGTCCGCAAGTCTACCTGATTGTTAGCGCGTTAATCGATCTGAACCCTGCGCTTGACGATCCCGTCAATGTGAAGATCGATGAACTGTTGCCGATTCAGTCAGATAACACTGCTCCAGGGACAGAGACTCAACCCGACACCTCAGCGATCTGTGGTTGTGACGCAATCTATCGGCCTGAAATTCCCAACGGCACCGGTACCCTGACGATTCTCAATTTCGATCTGGCTAACCCGTTGGCTGATACTTCCAGCCAGACCATACTGGGCAACACCGGTCTGGTCTACGCCAGTCAGGACAATCTCTACATCGCCAGTGTCGAGGATAATTTCTGGACCTGGTTGCCTGTGATGCTAGGGGGAGCTGATCTGACAGTTACCACCACCATCCATAAGTTCAGTCTTCAATCATCCCCCCAATATCTTGCCAGTGGTCGTGTCGAGGGCCATCTGCTGAATCAATTCGCCATGGATGAACACCAGGGTGTGTTGCGCCTGGTGACGTCCGAGCGGGACTGGCGGTCATGGGAAACAAACAACCGGCTTTATGTATTGGCCCAATCGGGAGAGCAACTGGCAGAGCGCGCCTATCTGGAAGGTCTCGGCAAACCCGGTGAAGAGGTCTATGCAGTGCGCTTCGATGAGGAGAAGGGTTATGTGGTGACCTTCCAACGGATCGATCCCCTGATTACCCTGGATCTCAGCGATAACAGAAATCCGCTGGTTGCAGGTGAATTGGAGGTACCGGGATTCTCCACCTACCTGCACCCCATCGAGGGGGATATGATTCTTGCCGTCGGTCGTGAAGGCAGGAGTATCAAGCTCAGCCTGTTCGATATCAGTGATTTCGCCCAGCCTGCATTGTTATATGACCATCTTGTCGGTTCAAGTAGTTACACAGAAGCCGCCTACAACCATCACGCCTTCACCTGGTTCGAGCAGGAGAAGATGCTGGCGATCCCGATAACGGCATGGGGCAACTCCTTAACCAGCACTACCTTTGGTTACAACGACATATTCAACGGGCTGGAACTGTTCAGGGTCTCTGCGCAAGCGGGTATCCAACCCTATGCCGCCATCGACCATGACATCTTCTACAAGGATCCAAACAGCCCGAACTTCTACTACCCCGAGAGCGTACGCAGGAGTTTCTTTGTCGCCGATGATGCGATGAACAGTTACATCTATTCCATCAGCGGCCGGGGATTACTGGTCAACGACCTCGCGGCACCGGACACCAACCTGGCGGAGGTCGAACTGCCGAGTGACAATAACGATTATCTTTATTAGCGCTACCTGAGGCATCTATTTTTACGTTAATGCCACTCACCCTGGCCATGGGTCTGATCCTGTCCGGTCGTTTACATGACAGCACATAATACAATTGCGTTCATTTGCGGACTAAAAATCATTCGCGACTGTTTGCGGCTGTTTTTGAGCAGTTTGTTACTCACTTGAGCTGGGGAGAGCCTTGACAGGCAGCTCCATGCCATATGACGCATTATTGCGTGATATGCCCCACATCTCCACTTATCACAATCTATAAATTACTTACAAATCTGTAGCTTAACGATTGGTCCGCTAATTGCCTTTTTATCAGGGATCTCTGTCCAAGGACGCACTATTTTTTCCCCAGGTAAAAGGCACATTGAGGTGCACCTATGCCTGGTTGATTCGGATAAGAAGTTGTATGAAACGCCTGCCACGAAACAATAATCTCAAATTCCCCCTTATTATCTCTCTCACCCTTTTTCATCTCAGCATATCTGCCGCTGACGAGAATGAAGTTGCAGAGCCAGATACCGATGAAGAATATGACATCATCAGTGTCACCGCCTCCCGCGTCGAACGACGCACCCAGGATGTTGCCGGTTCCATTGATGTGATCGATGCCGAGCGCATCGAAAGCGAAAAGATGTTCAATATCAAGGACGCCATCCAGGGCAGTCCCGGGGTTCTGATCAACTCCAAGAATTCTGCCTATGACAGCCGTCTCATCATCCGCGGTGCCGGGCAGAAGGCCAATTATGGCGTTCGGGAGATCATGGTCATCCGCGATGGCGTACCGATGACCGACCCGGACAGCTTCTCCCGTTTCGACTTTATCGATACCCAGGATATCGAGCGCATCGAGATCACCAAAGGGCCTGGATCACTGTTCGGTGCCGGTTCCTCCGGCGGCACCATTCAGATCATTTCCAAGTCGGTGTTCGATACCGACAGCAACCGTATCAAACTGGGTGTCGGTGAGTTCGGTCAAGGCAATCTGCATGGCCGTCTTGCGGGTGATCTTGATGACAGCAATGCCTACTCTCTCACGGCCTCCTACCGTAAAAGCGATAACGACTGGCGAGAATGGAATGAATTCGAGTCCAAGCAGCTCGCATTCAAACACGGTTATCTGCTCGATAGCGGCGCCACCCTGGAATCCGAGCTGAGCTATCACGAGGCGGATCTGCAGATCCCGGGGTCCATGGATGAGAGCGAATTCGAAAGCTACCTCGAAAGCGGAGAGCAGAAAGATACCACCAGCAGTCCCTGGCAGCACAGCGGCCGCTACTCGACCATCTGGTTCTTCAACTCCCGCTATGAACAGGAGATGGGCGACCTGACCCTGAAACCGCGTATCTACGCCAATCACTGGGACCATTACCATCCGGTTACCGGCGCAATCAACGACAATCCCGGCACGCTCGTGCTCGGCACAGACCTCGAGATGGCCTACAAGCACCAACTCTGGGGCCCCAGTACCCTGGTTGCAGGCGTGACCGCCCGGCGCGACGACACCGAAGGCGCAAAAAAATTCACCTACGCGGATGTTGAAACCAGCCCGCCGCCCCCCTGGAACCCAATGGGGCCTGAAACCATCCTGCATACCAACTCCGATGAAGCCGGCGAATTACTCGAAGAGGAGGATGCGACTAATACGTTGTACGGTTTCTTTATCCAGGAGACCCTGCAACCGAATCGACGCACCACCCTCGACATCGGCTTTCGCTACGACCGCAACCACTTCGATATCGACAATACCGCCTATGGTGAATACAGCTGGGGCGCCGCAAGCTATACCTTCTTCGACACCCCGGAGATCACCAATACAGATAAAACCTTCAACCTCTTCTCCCCCAAGCTGGGCCTGACCTATGAACTCAGTAATTTGTTGAATCTTTATACTGTCGTCGCCCAGTCGGGACAGGTCCCATCGGAGTCGGAGATTCAGAGCAATCCAAAGCTCGATGCCGCCACCGCACGCAATGTGGAGATCGGTTTGAAGGGACGTGCTCAAGCATGGTCCTTCGACCTCGCCCTCTACCGCACCACGGTCAGTGATGAGATCGTTTCGGTACTGAATGAGGACCTGACCACAGAGTTTCAAAATGCCGGCGAGACGTTGAAGAAGGGATTGGAGTTGAGCGGGCGCTACGATCTCAACCGCCGTTTCTGGCTGGAAGGCAGTTTTGCTTACAGCGACTACAGCTTCACAGACTTTGAGGAGTTGGTGCGTACAGGCCGGACCCAAACACCGGTCGATCGCTCCGGCAATCAGCTTCCCTTCATACCCAGGCAACAATACGGCCTCGGCATGGGCTACAGTCACCCGGCGGGTTTCAAAGCGGTATTGCGCAGCAACAGCTGGGGCAGCTACTACGTCGACAACGCCAATACGGAAAAGTATGGCGGCTATGATTTTGTCACGAACCTGTTGCTGAGTTATCAAACCGGTCCTCACGCTCTCTCGCTGAACGTGGAAAACCTGTTCGACAAACTCTACGCCCTTGAAGTCAAGAAGAGCACCAGCGGCGATAAGACCTTCTCGGCTGCCTCTCCGCGCAGCGCCATGCTGAGTTACACCTATAACTTTTAAGGAAAGCATCCCATGCATCAACTGTTAGGTGTTGTTATCCCTGCCTGTATGCTCTCTCTCGCCGGTGTTGCAATCGGTGCGGATGGCGGGGGCGCAACCAAGCCCCCCCAACCCGCCCATGATCACCGCGGCGAAAAGCGAATTGTCCTGGAGAATGGTGATGGCGCCATCGTCACTCTCTGGAAACCGGATCTCTCAACCCAACAACTCACCCTCGATCACAATGTTGTCACGATACCGATGACCGGTATCGACAACTACCACGCCATCATGGCGGAAAAGGATTGGGGTGATCACAAAGAGGCTGTGATACGTTACGAGTACAGGTTCGGACGCCCCAGCAAGCAGAGTCCCTCCAGGCTGGCGGCGAAACAAAAGACCGCGTTTGAGATTGTACCCGATCCGATTCCACGGGAGCACTATCGCTATCACTCACTAGAGACCTGGGATTATTTGGTGCGTTTCAACGGCAAACCGGTCAATGACCTCGAGGTCGTACTGAATACCGCTAACGGTTCGCAGCTATCATCGACTACCGATGCCAACGGTCGGGTCTCTTTTCAAATCCCCGACGACTTCCCCGGCATGATTGAAGGAGAACGGGATAAGAGGCTCGGCCAATTCACTGTCAGCAGCGAATACCTTGAAGGGGATAGGCGCTACACCACTCAACTCAACGCCGGCTATCGTGTCAATCCCGCTCATTGGCAATCAACCCGTTTGGGTCTATTGGTGGTCGGCATCGGATTTATCGCCGGCGGTTTCCTTGGCCGAGTCAAAAGTAACGGAGGAAAGGCGCAATGAACAATTCAATCAACCTTTCCGTGTTACGCAAAATCGTACAGCTTGGCGCCTTTATCTTTTTTGTCTACGGCGGGCTCATCACCGGTTACTATCTGGACGATAAGATCAGCGGTGCCCTACCCGCCTTGAGTTGCGCCTACGATTTTCAAGGCTCCGACCTCTGCACCCTGATACCGATCCAGCACCAGATGGATCACCGCCTGGGCGAGGCAATTGCCAAGGGGGGAAACCTGCTGATGGGCGTCATGCCCACACTTATAACCCTGGGCACTTTCCTGCTCTTTTTCGTGGTATTGAACAAGGCCTTCTGTGGCTGGATCTGCCCACTGGGCACCTTCCAGGAGATCCTCCAGATTATTGGCCAGAAACTCGGTCTGCAACGTCACGAGTCACTCTCCAGAGACCTGGTCACCCGAATTCGCCCGGCAAAGTGGTTCATCTTGCTTCTGCTGGTCTTCGCATTTCCCCTGCTAACCGGCATCGGCATGCTGAATCACGACCTGGGCGACCCGTTCTGTCGCATCTGTCCCAGTCGCATACTTACCACCCTGGCTACCGGTGAAACCACACAGCTCTATCTGGACACCGCCAACACAACCACCATCGTGATGTCATTGCTGGGGGATTTTATTTTCGGTCTGATGATTGCACTGGCGCTGACCGTGCGCCAGCCCTTCTGCCGCATCTGCCCGATGCTTGCCCTGCATGCGGTTTTTCGCAAAATCGGTCTGCTGCGTCTGATAAAGAACGGTACGCCTCGTTGCGATCGCTGCGGCCTTTGCGCCAAAGCCTGCCCCATGGATATACATGAGATCCATACCGACATGGAGAGCCGCAATGTCACCTTCGAAGACTGTACGCTTTGTGGCCGCTGCGTGGAGTTCTGCCCTGACAAGGATGTGCTGCAGCTGAAATACACCCTGCTCCCGGTCTTCAGTTCCAGTCCGCAATACTTCAAGCGGCGTAAGAAGCGCCAGACCCAATGGGAGAAAGGCAATCTCATCGCCTGGTACAAAAAACGGCCCATGTCAGCGAAGACAGAATCGTCATGATTCCTATTGAACCGGTCAGCCTCAGTTTCGGCGCCGCACTGTTGCTGGGACTCAGTTTCGGTGCCGGCCCATGCAATGTCGCCTGTCTTCCCTATCTGGGGCCTGTCTTCACCACCAGCGACAATGGCATTACGGGCGCCTGGCGCACCCTGCTCCCATTCTCCCTGGGACGCATCAGTGGTTACACCATGCTGGCGGGTGCGGCGGGCTGGGCCGGTCTCTGGGTGGAAGACCTGGTTGCCGGCCCCTGGGTTCGTTGGCTGCTGGGTAGCGCTACGATTTTGGTGGCGCTCTCCATTCTGTGGCGACGCCGCACCAGCGGATGTAAATCGGCCTGCTCCACGACACGCGCCGTAACGCTCGAGGACAGACCGCCTCAGAAAAACCGTCTCATGAGCCAAGGTAGTCTGCCCGGGAGCCTCTACTTGATGGGAATGGGCATGGCATTCAACCCCTGCGCCCCCCTGACGACAATAATTCTTGCCGCGGCGACAAGCGCCAGTATCCTCTCGGGCGCATCCCTGGGTGTCGCTTTCGCCGTGGGAGCGGTCATTCTTCCAACCCTTATCTTCGCCTTTGGCGTAGCCCATTTCGGTCACCAGATCAGACTCCACCTGGCACACCACCGAGCCGCATTGGAAAACACCAGCATCGGACTGCTCGTCATGATCGGCTGTGCCACCGCATTAGGATGGATTACACCATGAATATCACCGAACTCCTTGCCAAGGGCGGGCCGGTTATCTGGATCCTCGCCATCTACTCATCCATAGGACTGGCCATAGTGCTTGAACGTTATATTCTGTTTCTGCGCCTGCGGCAGCTGCCCAAAAGCTGGATGGCAAGACTGGGACAACTACTCGATGACTCACAGGCCCAACAGCAGATTGCAGCACTCAAGGGACCGGAAGCCAACGTGATCCGTGCCGTTGTAGAGGCACAATCCGAGGGGGTGAAAGACCTTCGAGGCGTGGGTGAGCGAGTGCGTGGAGAGGAGATCCAGCGCATGGAGTTTGGCCTGCGCACCCTTGGCATACTCGGCAACACCGCCCCCCTGCTTGGTCTGCTGGGCACCATTACCGGCATGATCAAGGCCTTCATGGTTATCGAGCAGGCGGGGGGCAAAGTGGATGCCCAGGCCCTGGCCGGTGGGATCTGGGAGGCCATGATCACCACCGGTGTGGGACTCGCGGTTGCCATACCGCTGGTGTTGATGCTCCACTTTCTGGAAGGAAGCGTCGAACGCCGGGCAAAGAAAATTAGCCGTTGTATCGCACTGTTACTGGAAAGGCGTAGTCTCGAGTCCATACTCACTACGGAAGTGCAACAGACTCATCAGTGGGAGAACATCACAGATGGAGTATGAGTACAAAAGACGCTCCGGCCAGGTACTCAATCTCACACCCTTGATCGATATCGTATTCCTGCTGCTGGTCTTCTTCATGCTCACGGCCCACTTCATTGAAGACGAGGCCATCGATATACAACTGCCGGTGGCGGAAAGCAGCCAGCCAAGTGTTGAAGATGATACGGTGGAGATTACCCTGTTGCCCAATGGTGAACTGCTGGTGGATGGCCGGGCGGCAACACTGGACAACCTTGAAGATAGACTGCGCGGCGCCCTGCATGCCCCCAACAAGCGTTATGTCCGATTGAAGGGCGATCAGGCCGCCGCCTTCGGCGCGGGGGTGAAGGTGATCGATGCTGCGCGCAATGCCGGCGCCGAATCCCTTGACATCCTCACTGAGAAGCCATGATCAAAACAAGTACCGGTTGGCGTCTGCTGGCACTATCGCTCTCATTGCTATTGCACTTTATGCTTGTCACAGAATGGTCTGACAAGAAGCTTGTCCAGGCCGCCATCGAGCAGAACGATAAACCACCGCTACTGGTGCAACTGACATTTCAGAAACCACTCCCGGAAATCATACCGGAGGTCACCCGACCGCCTGAACCCGTCGTCAGACGGGTCATCAAACCAAAACCCAAGCCAAAGCAAAAGAAAAAACCGAAGATCAAAAAAAAGAGCCGGAGCAAACCCATATCCAAGCCAGTCGTTACTGAAACAGAACCCGTCACTCCCCCTGAGGTGCAACAGGTTGCGAGACAACCGCCTGTTCCGCGGATTCAGCCCAAGGTTGATCTGCGGGAACAGTATCTAGCAAAATTACTGGCCATGATTGAAGCAAAAAAACACTACCCCACTGTTGCGCGCCGCAGAAATTTGGAGGGAAAGATCGAGGTCAGTTTCAATCTCTCCTGTGACGGCAAGGTCTCAAAGTTGACGATTACGGGACCGCACAGTCTGTTGAGAAAAGCCGCGGGAAAAGCCATAGATGCAGCACAACCCCTGCCTGAGCCACCCTCTCAGGTCGAATGCCCGATGCCGATCCGCTACGCCATGGCCTATACCCTGGAACAATAACCAATGCATTCTGATGGGATGGGACTGGGCTCCACCCTGCATCCTTACCCGGTTGACAGCATGTAGACTCGCCCCGCTATTCACGGCTCATCCGATGAGATAACAACAGCTCCCAGTCTCTGTTCCATCTCCACTCTGCGGTGTGCCTGCGCAGCTTCATCGAATGAGTAGACATCGTCGATGATCGGCCTGATTTTACCCTCCTCTATCATCTCTTTTAGTGTAATCAATTCCTCTTCGGTCTCTTGCGCAAAGGCAAACATCGCCTCTTTGTCTGTGAATATATTGGGAATGATTGACCTCAGCATATCCATAACCCTAGGATTTGCCATCAGATAGCGGCCTTTAGGCTTCAGCAGTTTCATGCATTGTGTGAATGGAGTGTCGGCAACCATGCTGAATATCACGTCGTAGCTTTGACCGCTTTGCGTGAAATCCTGTCGTGTATAGTCGATGAAGTGATCGGCGCCTATTTCGCGCAACATGGACTCCTTGATGCCAATGTCAACCGCAGTTACCCGCGCACCCATCGCCTTGGCGATTTGAACACCAAAAATACCGATACTGCCGCCGGCGCCGTTTATCAGGACATTATCTCCAGTCTTGACATCGGCCTTGCGCATGAAGTGAAGTGCATTCAAGCCCCCCAGCGGTACCGCCGCCGCCTGAGCGAATGCGAGATTTCCCGGCATACGTACAAGGGTATATTTTTCCGGCAAGGCCAAATATTCGCCATGTGCCCCCAGCCTCAGTCTGGTCGACCCGAATAGACGATCCCCCTGTTTGAATTTTTCCACCTCTATGCCGACTGATTCCACCTCACCTGCAAAATAACCGCCGAGGACCCTTTTCCTGGGTCTTGTGACACCCAACGCCAATCTCAAGGGAAACAAAAACCACTTCACTTGAAAATTGAAACTGCGCATTTCGCAATCGCCCTTGGTGACCTCCGCTGCTCTCACCCTGATCAGAAGCTCGTCTATCCTGGGTGCGGGCTTGGCGACCTCTTCGACCCGAAGCACATCAGGCGAACCATAGGCGCGATAGACAATCGCTTTCATGGTTCACACATTATCCATATAGATGGCCATTTCGAGCGCATGTCGTTGTGGATCCGGATCTTCAACCGATGTAACAGTCCGTAATCCGTCTACATATCCCGGGGATAGGTTATTCTCCATTGCACCCGTGAGCACATGATACTTATACCAATGGTATGGCTTTAATGTGCGATCGATGGATGTCGCGAAATAGGTATAGGCGGTCAACCCCTCGCCTGATGGCGTTAAGAGTTCAACGTTCTTTTCCTCGTACCCTTGCCCTAATCCCTCTACACGATCCAACGCCGGCTTATGTGACCCGGCAATCTCATAGACAACGCCCATTACTGCATGATTGGCGCTCTTTGTTGCAAAGGCATCGCATTTCGCCGAACCGTCCAGGCTTTTCTTATGAAAATGCAATAAGTGACCACGGAGTGCCGCGATAGTCACAAATTTAGCGGAAGCCACCCTAGTCAACAGCCTTCTGCTCGACATATTTGAACCATAAGAGAAATAGAGCATATGCGTATTCAAGCATGCCAGCCCCTATAAGCCGGTCAGCGATAGAGCCAGCACTTGACCTCCTGTTCTTGCAAAAAAGTCTCGGCATTCTTTCCCTGCAACAGAGCAAAGGTGGCCAGCACTCCAGCCTCGGTACAGCTGGGGGCGGCAACAGTAACCGATCGTGGCGCATGATCGACGGGCCAGCCTGTTTGTGGATTCAATACATGCCCATAACGTTTACCGTCACGCAACAGATAACGGCGGGCATCGCCACTGGTGGCTAATGCACCCTGACGAATCTTCAGAAAGGCAGTTGCCGTATCGGTTTGAGTGGGATCTTCGATGCCAATCGACCAGGCACCATCCCCCCCGTTACGACCGTTGGTGTTTATATCACCACCGAAGTTGAGCAGCAGTTTTGCGTCGGTCAGTTGCCGTAGCAGCAGTAACACCCGGTCAACCGCATACTCTTTGCCGATCCCGCCAAGGTCGATCTCCATACCTTCAGGCAGGGTGAAGTAGGGTTGCGACCAATCGGTATGTTGCCAACCCACAAAGGGCAGCAGCGCCTCAACCGATGCCTCATCGGGTATATCACTGCTGCCGTCAAACCGCCACACCCGCCTTAACACCCCTGATGTAATATCGAACATCCCGTCGCTGAGCTCCCAACACTGCTGGGCGAAATCGAGCAGATGGGACACTTCATCGTCCACCTCAACCGCACGGCCATGACTGTTGTTGATCCGATAGATAATATTGTCGTCACTGTAGCGACTGAACTTCCGTTCAATTCTCCAGGCTTCATCAGCGGCGATCTTCAGGAGCCGCCATGCCCGTACCTCATCATCCTCCTCCATAAAGAGCTCGCAGGGGCTCGCCATGGCCTGAAATCGCCCTCTCCAATAGCCGTCCATCGCATCGAGACTGAGCGCTCCACAGCGCCTATCAACTTCTCGGTTTATAGTCGGCGCTACCGAAGGCTTTTCCAATATGCCAATCCTGACCGGGGTGTGTTCGACAAGTCGATGTCAAAAATTGTAGCTGAATTGCAGGATGATCGCTTCCACATCCGGGAAGAGATCCATGTCACCGAGAATACCTGGCGCATTGTCATCGGAAGCATCGCCACTCTGCAGATAGTACTCCAGCCGCAGACTCATCTCCCGTTCGTTGGCCAGTTTCAAGCCATATTTCAATCCGAGCGTAATACCGGTCAACTCACCGAGGCGGTAGTCCGCCGAGGCGAATTCCGGTAGGGGTTCCCCCTCGCGCAGGAACCTGTGGTAGAAATCGGCCTCGCTTTGGAGGTAGTAGCGGAAGTGAGGCTCCAGAAAATGGCCATTACCGAACATCCAGCGGTACCGAACATCAAAAGTATGCGAGGTGATATCCCAATCATCCCAGAACAGGCGATAGGAGAGATCGAGAATATCCCGGCTGAAATGGTGTTTGGTCTGCCAGTAGAGGCTCTGCTTCAAACGTCTATCGGGGCGATGCTCATAGCGATAGTCGACAGGACGACCATCGCTTCCCACCACACTGAGAATTTTAAACGGATCGGTCAGGTAGCCGCTGGTATCACTGAGTGAATAGCTTAACTGCATAACCGTCTGCCGGCTGATCACCTGGGTAACGCCGAAGATCAGGTCAACGATGGTTTTCGTATCGTCTTCACCCTCACGGGTCGTATCAAATGCCTCGTCGAATCCAGGCTGACCGCGGTCAATAGCCATACTGGAGAAACCGATTGGGATATCGCCATCGGGACTGACGGTATCGTTGGCGATGGATATACCGGCACTGAGGGTTGTGTTGCGTTTATTTAAATCCCTCGAAAGGGAGGCGTTTACGCTCATTGAGAGGTAGTCGTACTCGGCGGAGAAATTGGCCCCGAAACTGGTCTTGTAGTCACGATTGACCGGCTGATCCCACTGACTGCTGAAGGCAACGCGAAAATCCTTGAAGGTGTCGTCAAGGGGCGTCTCATCTGCATCAGTTGTATAGACACCCTCCCCCGATGGACGGGTAAAGGTCTGGGGTTGATCACTCGGTGTCGCGCCGTTCGCCGACGCACCGGTCAAAGAATCGAATACCAGTTTCAGGTCGAGAAATCGCTCATCGCCGAAATCCCGCTTTGCGCTAACCACCGGCTCGATGGCACTGACACGCTCTGCTTCGGAGTAGAAGAGAACAGCACTGTCGAAATCCCATTCCCCCTCCTCGGCCGTGGCATCGGTTCCCTGGATACCCAACAGACTGCATGTTGCCGCTGTCAGTGCCGTGCGTATCTTTTTCTGTTTCTTCAGTTGCACCCGCATCCCCCACCTGCAAAACTTCGTCCGCCACTGGAGGCCTCTTTACTGAAATAGATATGGTCATCAAGCCCCGCTTCTACAGGATCGGAGATCAGCTGCATCTCTGGCTTTGCGAGCAGATCGCGTTCCCAGGGTTCAACCCCGAGATTTGCGCAGCCATGAAGAAGAAAAGTGGCTGGTAACAACAGGGCAGCCGCTTTAAGCATATTGTTACTTACTCCATGCGAACGGTTAATGCATGAGGTGACGAAGGGAGGGATTAGATCAAAGATTCCTTAAAGAACGCTTAAGTTGCGCAAGTCACATTTCAACCGGGCATGTAACCTTCAGCATCCCTACAGTGAATTCAAAACCCGCTTGATCTCCCGCTCCCGCTCCCCGGTTTCGGATTGAAAAAAACCCACATGGGATTCAAGAATACGCCCCTGATGATCAATGAGAAAGGAGGCGGGCATGCCTTTCAAGCCATATTTAGTCGCAACCTCACCCATGGGATCGAAAGCCACGGTAAACTCCGCAGCTGTCTTGGAGAGAAAGGCGTCAGCCAATGCACGATCCTTATCGAGGTTGATGGCTATCACTTCCAGACCCTGCGATCCGTATCTGTTCTGCATCTCACTCATCCAGGGAAAAGATGCCCTGCATGGCACGCACCATGAGGCCCAGAAATCGAGCAGTACCACCCTACCCTTGTATTCACTAAGTGAAATGAACGCATTCTCACCCTGGAGTGAGAAGTCGGGCGCCCGCGGATAGTCGTCACCGATAAGCAGTCCACTGTAGAGGCATAAAAGGCATAGATGGATAAATCGTTTCATTTACTATTCCCGCTACTGCCTGGCTATGACAAAGATACGCAACATGATCCAGACGAACATAACCCCCCCGATGACTGCAAGCAAGCCGCCGATACCCATCACTCCCATCGCCAGCTTGGCGGACAACGTATCCAGACCCTGAGCGGCACCGGCAGTCTTACGCTGTATGCCCATTGCGCCGGATATGGCCAATCCGGTGATGTGCAGCAGTTGCCCGACACCATATATCCAAGGCTGCAGTTCGGCCAACCTGCCTTGTACGTGCGGATAGCCCAGCTTTGGAAGCAACAGATAGGCGAGCCCCATCAGTCCCATGGTAACCCCCACGATGGAGCCGTGATAGTGAGCAGGTATTATGGTATTTACACCGGAGATGAACAGAGCGATGGCACCACCGGAAAAGAACAGCAGCATCGACATCCACAGGCTCCGACGCAACGCTCTTTCCTCTGGTTTTGCCCTATTTGCGCGTAGGAGAGCGATTAGAATCAGAACGCCAATCGGCATCACTGCCAGACCGCCGCCATATTGCATCAGTTGGGTAAAGGCGGTTCGGGATTCGATAGTCACTGTCTGGTAGAGCAGATAGATCAGTGGCACCATTAACACCGGTGCTATACCGAGAATCAAAAGCCAGTAATACCAGCGGGGATCGCCAGCCAGGGTTATCCCGCTATGCAGGGCAAGCCATAGCCAGGCCAGGATAATCAACTGAGTGTAGGCAAACTGCAGACTGTGTCCTGCTCCCCAAAAAAGATATTCGTAATAGTTCTGTCCCACCACCTCTATCGGTATCTGCCACCAAGCCGTCAACAGTGCCGCAAGGGAGATTAGAAAAGCCAGGGCGACCGTGAACGCGGCCAGGCTTGGCAGATGGAGGCTGCTCCGCGAGGCGCCTCGAAAAGCTGTCAAGCCCAGCAGTGCCTGCAATGCAATGCCGAAACCGAACAACCCGAGGGCGAAAAAAAATAGGGGTCTCTGCAATACCGGAACATAGTTGTTCATCAGCGGTGCCCCATCGCCCACAAAGGCAGACAGTGCGATGCCCAGGGTCCCGGTCACGGCCAACCCGAAGGCCAGATACTGCAGCCGCATCGATGCGGATCCCGCCTGAGCGGTCAGACACCAGACCACTCCTGCCATGGCCAAAAACCAAATCAGCACAGATTGATCAACATGTACCACCAAGGCGGTACGGAAAAAGTCCACCCAGGGGAAGAAGGCCTCACTGCCCGGGGTACGCGAGAGTACCAGCAGCAGGGCAAACAACCCCGCCAGTCCCAGTGCCAATACCCCCAACTGCAACCATCTCACAGCCAGCCTTCGCTGTTCCTGCTCCGGGGCCGTCACACCGATCAGCCTGCTGTCATCAATTTTTATCAAAACATACCACCTCGGTTCTCGAGGAATTCTCCAGCCGCAGCTCGGCGTGTTGTGCAACCCTGCCGCACCCGACGCGAACCACCCAGATTTGCCATTGGAATGACTCATATCGTACCTTGGTACGATGGAAAAGACATATCTCCACCAATATCGTCTGGCTGTGATCACCTGCCTGCTGGCCTTCTGCGTGATATTGATGGGGGCCTATGTGCGCCTATCGGATGCCGGGCTGGGCTGTCCCGACTGGCCCGGCTGTTATGGCAAGTTGGTGGTGCCCGTTGACGAAAAAGCGGTCGAAGATGCCAATCGCGCCTATGCCGAGCGGCCGTTGGATCAGGGCAAGGCGTGGAAAGAGATGGTGCATCGGTATTTGGCAGGCAGTCTGGGGATTGCCATCCTGTTGCTGACAATTCTGGCCTGGCGTAATCGTCGTTACGTCATGCAACCCCTATTGCTTCCCACGCTGCTGCTGTTGCTGGTCATTTTTCAAGCCGCCCTGGGTATGTGGACAGTAACCCTGCTGGTAAAACCGGCTATTGTCACCGCCCACCTGCTAGGTGGTTTTGCCACCTTCGTTCTGTTGGGTTTGCTGGTTCTTAAGTTGCGCCCCGTAGGTATGATCCACGCCATCGACACCTCCAAACCGACACGCAGGTGGATACGCTTCGCACTGGTGATTCTGATATTACAGATCGCTTTGGGCGGCTGGACCAGCAGCAATTATGCCGCCCTGGCTTGTAGCGAGTTCCCCACCTGCTACGCCGGTTCCTGGTGGCCCGAAACGGATTTCGGCGAGGCCTTCGTGCTGTGGCGGGGCCTGGGTGTCAACTATGAATTCGGCGTACTCGAAAACAACGCGAGAACTGCCATCCACATAACCCATCGTATTGGCGCTTTGATCACCGTACTCACCTTGGGACTGCTAATCTGGCGTCTGATACGTCTCGAATCATCGCCGCTCCTTCGGAAGCTGGGGCTCATCCTGTTGTTTCTGTTGGTGCTTCAGATCACCCTCGGTATAACGAACGTACTCGGGCACCTTCCATTAGGCATTGCAGTCGCTCACAATGGGGGTGCGGCACTGCTGCTCTTACTATTGGTTACACTTATCTGGGTTTCAAGAAGACACGAGTAGCATCACAATGAAAGAAAACGACACATCGCACCTGAATCTCATACCACCGATTATTGCGCTATCGGTAGCTGCCGGGTTGGTCGTCTGGTATTTCCTGTCGATGAACAACGCTTCGACACCCGTAGTTGAACCGGTAAAGACCCAGCAGGCTCTGCTGATGCCTGAGTTCAGGCCACTCAAGCCTTTTTCACTCACAACCCACAACGGCGCACCCTTTGATAATGAGAGCCTGCTTGGGCAATGGACATTCATGAGTTTCGGTTATACCTACTGTCCGGATATCTGCCCCACGACCATGTCCCTGTTCTCGGAGATGCATAGCAGAATCCAGACAGAGAAATCCGCCGAACCCTACCAGGTGACCTTCGTATCGGTCGACCCCGAACGGGACTCGCTTGAACGTCTGTCCGAATATGTGACCTACTTCGATCCCTCCTTCGTTGGCGCAACCGGACCGGAGGAAGCCCTGCATGCGTTAACCAAACCACTCGGCATCCTCTACAGACGGGTGGAGACCGAAGATAGCGCGATGGGATATGTCATGGACCACTCGGCCTCAATTATTCTTGTCGACCCACAAGGCCGCTTCCATGCCTACTTCAGCCCCCCCCACGACGCAGAAAAGATGGCACATGATTTCATTGCCATTAGTGGCCAGTCAGCAATTCCCCGATAGCGCAGAGGAAAAAGTATGAACGATGCAGTCAAAGGTAAATGCTGGCAGTGCGGTATTGGGTTGGAGACAATCGACTTTGGCCGTGAAACCACCTGCCGATCGTGCGGGAAACCGACGCGGGCATGCCGCAACTGTCGCTGGTACGCACCTAACAGACCCAATCAGTGTGAAGAACCGATGGCGGATCGCGTCATGGACAAGGAGAAGGCCAACTTTTGCGGTTATTTCGAACCCACTACGGAGATTACGGGGAACGACTCGCAAACATCGCAAGATGCCCTACGCCAAGCGGCAGAGGACCTGTTCAAGTCCTGAACCTGCCGCGTGACAGGTCCAATCCCTGCATTGAAGCTCCCCGGAGATCGCTTCGCGCGAAACTCACGCCCTTCAGGGTCACGCCTTCCAAGCGGGCACCACTATTGAATGTACGCATAGCGTACAAAATCTGACTATACATAGCCGTAGCACCGTAAGTTGTGAGAGAATCGCCTGTTTTTCAACCTACCCCATCCAGTTCGATTAATGCCTAAGCAATCCAATCAATCAGCGACTCCATTTACCCCCAAACTGCCTCAAGCAGTTGACGAGCGGTTGCAATGGGGCGGGTTGCACGGCTCCAGCGCCGCGCTTGCGATCGCCAATGCGGCGAGTGCCTATGAGGGCCTGCTGCTGGTGGTAACCCATGATATGCAGTCAGCGACCCGGCTGGAACGTGAACTGGGATTCTTTCTCGACACCGATGATGTTCCGGTTGTGAATTTCCCCGATTGGGAGACCCTGCCCTACGACCTCTTCTCTCCCTTGCCCGAGTTGATTTCGCAGCGACTGCTGACTCTCTACCGCTTACCATTGATGCGGCGGGGCATACTGGTCGCCCCCGTCTCCACGTTGATGCAGCGTTTAGCCCCAAAGAGCTTTCTTGATGCGTACTGCATGATTGTGGAGTGCGGACAAAACATCGATCTGGATGATACCCGGCGACGGCTTGAGCATGGTGGTTACCAGTGTGTCTCGCAAGTCTTTTCCCACGGTGAATTTGCCGTCAGGGGATCCCTGCTCGATATCTTCCCCATGGGCAGCCAACTCCCCTATCGTATCGATCTGTTCGACGATGAGGTCGAGTCCATACGAACCTTCGACCCGGAGAGCCAACGCTCCAGCGATAAGGTGCCTCGCATCGAAATGCTCCCTGCCAGGGAGTTTCCCATGGATGAAGAGGGTATCAATCGGTTTCGCCGCAACTACCGTAGCCACTTCGAGGGCGATCTGCAGCAAAGCCTGATCTATCAGGATGTCTCCGATGGCGGGATGCCCAGCGGCCTTGAATACTACCTGCCACTGTTTTTCGAACAGACGGAAACCCTTTTCGACTACCTGCCCGAAAATCATCTGGTGATGGAACTTGAAGAGGTGAGAGATCAGGCTGCAAAATTCTTCAAGGATGTGGAAGAGCGTTTTGAAGAGCGTCGGCACGACCTCGAGCGTCCCTTGCTGGCGCCGAGTAAACTCTATATCGCGGCAGATGAACTTGCCTCCCGGTTTAAACAGGGTAGATCAATCACTCTGAGCTATCACAAGATAGCGGCACGCAGTAAAGGTTATGCCGATGCGGTAAACTTCAATACCCAACTGCCTCCACCGGTCGCTTTCCAGGCACGTAGCAAGGACCCCGCCTCCGCATTGCGGCAATTTCTCGAGAGCAAACCCATGCGGGTGCTCTTCATCGCCGAAGGCGCCGGTCGACGGGAGATGTTGTTGGGAACCCTACGGGACCTCCACATCGACCCCAAGGTTGTAGATAGCTGGGCGGCCTTTCTCGACAGCGGTATCAAGATAGGCCTCTGCGTGGCGCCACTGGAACAGGGGTTGTGGCTGGAAGAACAGGGTATCGCCCTGATCACCGAGACCCAGCTCTATGGAGAACGGGTACGCCAGGAGCGGCGGCGGCGCAAGGTCAGTCAGGATCCCGATCAGATTGTGCGCAATCTCACCGAACTGCACATGGGCGCCCCGGTGGTGCATGAAGACCATGGTGTGGGTCGATATCTCGGCCTGCAGACCCTCAATGTGGGGGGTATGGAGACTGAATTCCTTACCCTGGAATACGCCCGCGGCGACAAACTCTATGTGCCGGTCGCCTCGCTCCATCTGATCAGCCGATACGCCGGCGCCTCTCCTGAAAATGCGCCGCTGCACCGTCTGGGTGGAGACCAGTGGGAAAAGACAAAACGCAAGGCAGCCAAACAGATACGTGATGTAGCGGCGGAATTGCTGGAGATTTATGCCCGGCGAGCTGCCCGTCGGGGTGTGGCCTTCCCCGCTCCGGATGAAGAGTATCAGGCCTTCGCGGCATCATTCGATTTCGAAGAGACACCTGACCAATTCCAGACCATCGATGCCGTACTGCAGGACATGGTCTCGACCCGTCCCATGGACCGGGTGGTTTGCGGCGATGTCGGTTTCGGCAAGACGGAAGTCGCCATGCGCGCCACATTCATGGCCACCCAAGGCAATAAACAGGTTGCGGTATTGGTGCCAACCACACTGTTGGCTCAACAACACTATCAAAACTTCGCCGATCGCTTCGCCGACTGGCCGGTGAAGGTGGAGAGCCTCTCCCGCTTTCGCACAGGTAAGCAGCAGCAAAAGGTGATCGACGGCCTGCGGGATGGAACCATCGATATCGTTGTCGGCACCCACAAACTCCTCTCCCGGGAGATCAAATTCAAGAATCTGGGTTTGGTGATCATCGACGAAGAGCATCGCTTTGGCGTACGTCACAAAGAGAAGCTCAAGGCCCTGCGGAGCGAGGTCGACCTGCTGACCCTGACCGCCACTCCCATCCCCCGTACCCTCAACATGGCCATGTCGGGGATGCGCGATCTCTCCATCATCGCCACCCCGCCGGCCTTGCGCCATCCGGTCAAGACCTTTGTCAGCCAATGGAACGACAGCCTCATCATCGAGGCTTGCCAACGGGAGCTGAAACGCGGCGGTCAGATCTATTTCCTGCACAACGAAGTCAGCACCATTGAAAATATGGCTGAACGACTCGAATCCCTGCTGCCAGGCATCCGACTCCAGGTCGCCCATGGCCAGATGCGCGAACGGGAACTGGAAGGAATCATGCGGGACTTCTACCATCAGCGCTTCAGCCTGTTGGTCTGTACCACGATCGTCGAGAGCGGGATCGACGTACCCAGCGCCAATACCATGATTATCAATCGGGCTGACAAATTGGGATTGGCCCAACTTCATCAGATACGGGGTCGTGTTGGCCGCTCACACCATCGCGCCTATGCCTATCTGCTTACTCCACCACCAGGAAGTATGACAGCTGACGCGAAGAAACGCCTTGAAGCCATTGAATCACTTGAAGATCTTGGTGCAGGATTTACCCTTTCCACACACGACCTGGAGATCCGCGGCGCCGGTGAGCTATTGGGCGAGGAACAGAGTGGCCAGATCCAGGAGATCGGCTTTTCACTCTACACCGAATTGCTCGATCGGGCGGTTGCGGCACTGAAGGCCGGCAGACAGCCGGAGTTGGACAGGCCACTCGACCACGGTACAGAGATCGAACTCAATATCCCCGCCCTGCTGCCGGAAGACTATCTGCCCGATGTCCATTCACGTCTGATTCTCTACAAGCGCATCGCCAGCGCCAAGGATGAGACAGAATTACGGGATCTGCAGGTTGAGATGATCGATCGTTTTGGCCTGTTACCGGAAGCGACAAAAAACCTATTTGATATTACAGAGCTGAAACTGCGTGCCCACCCACTGGGTATTCGTAAGATCGAAGCCGGTCCCAAAGGGGCGCGGCTGCTGTTTGATGAGAACCCTAAACTCGATCCCGCCAAATTGATCGGCCTGATCCAGAGCCGGCCCAATACATACAAGATGGATGGAAGTGAAAAATTGCGCTACATCGCCGATCTCGAGGCACCTGACGGACGGGTGAAAAATATACACACCCTGCTCGACAGCCTGATAAACTGATGCAGTTCACCAGAAGATGGCATGCCGAGTGAAACAGTTACTGGCGCACTTTCCAGTGTCGACTGAGAGGTATAATAGTGCGATTAATGAGAATGGGTTGACAAGGTTTACCAGATGAGAAGGTTCCGGGAAAAGTTAAACGCACTGCTGCTAGGCGCGCTCCTGTTACAACCGATGTTGTTGCAGGCAGAGGTTGCCAGCGACGACAACGACACTGTTTGGTATCAATTTGAGGTGCTGATCTTCGAACGCATCGCACCTGGAGCGGGCTCCACTGAGGGTTGGCCGGAGAATCCGGGCAGACCGGAGTCGGCCGATGCGACCTGGTTCACCAAGGGACAGCCTCTGGAGAATAATGAACCCATCGCCTTTCGCGCACTGCCAGCTGAGGAGAAGTCCCTGAATGATGCCTGGCGTCAAATGCGCAGATCCCGTGATTACCGCCCACTCTACCATGTTGCATGGCGCCAGCCGATGCAACATCCCGACAAGGCTAAGCAGGTCCAATTCGCTCTGTTGCCGGCAGATGGCGCTCAGGCATCGGAATTTAACCCACCGAAACTCGAGGGTACGCTGAAATTCAGTATCAAACGCTATCTACACCTGGATGCGGATATCGTGCTACACAAACCCGCCGGCGGAAGTGCTCCGCAGGTGGATGATGACAACTTTGGTTTTGCCCCTCGCTTTAAACACTATCGCATGCAGGAGAGCAGACGTATGCGTAGCGGTAAGCTTCACTACATCGACCATCCGGTGATCGGCCTACTGACAATTGCTGAGCGTTATGAGCCGCCACAACCCGAAGTCATTGAAACCCCTGTACCGGTACCGACCATAATGCCACCGACGCAAACCCAGTCTCAGGGGCAGGTGAAACAACAACCCGCAACTCAGTAGCACACTGGACATACCCGGGATTGCTACTCCACGGCGAGGATTGCCGTGGCTATCCGTTCGGACAACTGTCCCACGGCGCGATGGGCGGCGGCCACACCCGCTTCAATACCACTGCCTTGCAAAGGCTCTCGGATTACAAGTCTCTGCATCTCCATAAGCCTGTTGTCGCTGCCCCGGACAAGACTCCAACGTAGTTGCAACCAGATCCTGTCACCTTCACGCTCGAAACGGTTGATGGTCAGCAACACCTCGTAATCGGGTTTGATTGTGCCATGCCATGGATAGGCAATGAGCTGCATATCTGTGAGCCTGTTCCGCATCAGGTCGGTAATAACCTGAACAATATTCTCCTGCAGAGATCCAGCCCAATGGTCGAACTCATGTAGCTGCAGACGATGCGGGGTCTGGCGCTCGACGATTTGCGGGCGATCGAGATAGCTGGCCAGTTTTATCGGGCCGATACCCACCAACTGCTGTCCGGGCAAGGGTTTTAGAGAGATGGTCTCTGCTTTGCCCGGCTGACCGTCGAGGCGATAGAATCGTGTCGGTTGTGACGTGGTACCGGCACACCCTGAAAACAACAGAGCGAAAAATAGTGCGAAAATTGCAGTTTGTGCACCAGCTATAGATTGCATTACTGTTTCCCCCTCAGTAAGGCTTCGGGATGGCGTTCCAGGTACTCCGACATATTCCGAATGGATCTTGCGGCCGCACCCAATTCGCGCAGGGCTGCCGTCATCTCGGTCATTACCGGCGAATCCTCACTGAGCACCTTATCCGCCGAAGAGGCCACCTGCCCCAGCTGTGAGAATGTCGCCTCGCCATTGGCCATGGTCTTCTCCCAACTGTTAAACGCCTCTACCAACCTGCCCTCAGTTTCCGATATCAACTGCTGTGATTTGGTTGCGGTTCTGGTTATCTCGGTAAGCAATACCTGCGCTTCCTTAAGCGCATTTGCACTATCGTCGATGATTTGAGGAGCAACCTGATGCAGCTGTTGTGTGACACTATCGAGACGCCGGGTTATCTGCAACAGAGACTCTTTCAAACGTTCCAACTCACCGCTGGCGGCCATCTCATCAATGCTGTCCAGAATCCCCGATAGGCGTTTCATAATCCGTTCAATGGGCACGGCCTCCAATGCGGTGGCAATTCGCTCCATACTCGATTGAATGGTGGGGATCTCCCGGTATTCCGAGTTGGCACTCACCAGGCGAACCGGTGTATCAGGATGAAAATCGAGCTCTATCTCCAGTTTTCCGGTAACCAGGCTTTGCAGATTGAGTCTCGCCCGAAGCCCCTGCCTTATCAGCTCGTCCAATCCGATCAATACACCGCTGCCAGTCTGCACGCCATCGATCCCTACCCGTGAATCATCGATGCCGATGATGACGGGAATCCTGAATTCGCGACTCTCTTTGAAATAGGTAATCGACATCGACTCGACCTTGCCAATCCTGACACCCCGAAAATTCACAGGCGAGCCGACCTGAAGCCCTTTTACGTCACTCTCGAAAAAAAGAATAAAGCGTGTGGACTGATGAGATAGGCTGCCATCGGAAAGTAGGAGGATCGCGCTCAATCCCAGTGCCAGGGATACCAGTACGAAGAGACCGATAAGGGTTGGACTGACCTTCGATTGCATCTGTTCAGGTTCCTGAGGTTGATGCGGCATCCGTGCCCCGGGTGAGAAATGCCTGTACCCTGGGATCGCTGCAGTTTTGCAGGAGATCACCCGGGTTGCCATGAGCAATCATGGTTTTGCATTCGGCATCGAGAAACACCGAATTGTTGCCAATTGCGAAGATACTGGCCAATTCATGGGTCACAACCACGATCGTGGTACCGAGACTCTCGCTCAGCTCAATGATCAGGTCGTCCAGTCGTTTGGCGCTGACAGGATCCAGTCCGGCGGACGGTTCATCGAAGAGCAGTAATTCGGGGTCGAGCGCCATCGCTCGGGCGAGTCCGGCCCGCTTCTGCATGCCACCACTAATCTCAGCCGGAAGATAGTCCTCGAAACCCTTGAGACCAACCAACGCCAGCTTATACGATGCCAACTCCCGCGCCTGTATCGGGGACAGATCCGTATAGGTTTCGATCGGCAGCGAGATATTTTCCGCCAATGTCATGTTGCTCCAGAGGGCGCCGCTTTGATAGAGCACCCCCATTCTTCGCATCAAGTCCTGTCGCCGATCGTCGTCCAGCTGCCAGAACCCGTGGCCATGATAGTATATTTCGCCTTTCGCCGGTTTCATCAGGCCGATCAAATGACGCAACAGCGTGCTCTTGCCGCACCCACTGCCACCCATGATGACAAAGATATCACCCTGCCGGATAGTAAAGGTGAGATCGCGCTGGATCACGAAATCACCATACGCCATGGTCAGATCCCTAACCTCGATATGCGATGTTGCCGGCGAATTTACACTTGCGCTATCCATCGCCATAGTTCAGATCCCCAATTGATTGAAGATCAATGTTGAAATGGCATCCCAAATGACAATCAGCAGAATCGCCGTCACCATTGCCGAAGTCGTTGCATGCCCAACCGCCGAGGAATTCCTGCCGCTCTGCAATCCCCTCAGGCAGCCCGACATGGCGATCACAATGGCAAACAGCACGCTTTTCACCGTACCGACCGCCAGATCGCTCCAGCCCATCGATTCCCGGGTTTGAATCAAATATTCGATCAGCGATATATCCAGCACCCAGACACCGACCATCAATCCTCCAAGAATCGCCAGCATATCAGCCCAAAGCGTGAGTAATGGCAGCATGATCAGCAACGCCAGGAACCGCGGCAGTACCAGAAAATCCACCACAGAGATACCGAACGTTTTCAGTGCGTCGATCTCATTGTTGACCTGCATGGTACCAAGTTGCGCCGCATAGGCAGAGCCGGTACGACCCGCCATGATTATGGCAGTCATCATGGCGCCCATCTCTCTCACCGATCCCAAACCCACCAGATTGGCCACATAGATCTCCGCACCGAACATCTGCAGTTGTATGGCACCCACGAAAGCAAGCACCGCCCCGACCAGCACTCCGATGAGACTGACGATCGGGAGCGCTTCCGGACCGGCTGCCTGCAGGAAATGAAGAAAGTCGGTACCTCGAAAATTCGCCCTGCCGGAGAGCAATCGCAACAGGGAGAGCGTCAGCTCACCGGCGAAGTGCGTGAACTGCACAGACTCTTGCCAAGCCTTGAGGGCCGTTTCTCCGATACGATAGAGCCATGAATAGGCCTGCGGCCGACGTCGTGCACCTTTGCGTTCAGGGACGTCCTGCGCCAACTTAAGCAACCTGCCAATCCCTTCCGGTAAACCTTCGGCATCTAGCTGGAGATCGCGCTCGTGGGCAAAATCATGCAGATGCAGTACCAGACTCAGAAATTGACTGTCCCAACGAACAAGCTGGCAGGTATCGAGCGATATCGCTTCAAGGCCCGTGTGAGACGTCAGCTCCTGTATCACTCCCTGCCAGTCGAATCTTACATCCTGCAGTGTCCAGGAACCCTTGAAAGAGAGTACCGCCCGGCTCTCCGACGGGTATGAAATTGTCAGTGAATCATCGGACACGTATAGGTTTCCAGGTAGATTTGGCGTATCTTCATATCACAATATGGCACTGCAGCCCAACGTCCACAGCTTCCGATAGGGCCTGTTGACACTCAGCCAATCGGCCCTAGTGTACATCAGGAGCAAAACCAGGCACATTTGAGTTTGTTACATTTGATTAAACCTGACCATCTGTATATCAATAATAATTTCGGTAAGCACTATGCCAAAGATTTCAACCCAACCTCAGCACAACGGAATTGCGCTCATTGTCGAGGACGAAGTAACAAACCGCATGATTCTCAAGGCGTTGTTGAAAAAACGCGGATACAATGTGATTGAGGCCGAGAACGGGGTTGAAGCCATAAAACAGTTTCAACAACAGAGTCCGGATATTATTTTCATGGATGTCATGATGCCGGTCATGGACGGCTATGAAGCAGCTTCCGAGATCAAACGCCTGGCCGGCGACCAGTTCGTCCCCATTATCTTCCTCACGGCCATGTCCGATGAAAAGGCCCTGGCCCGTTGTGTCGAGGTCGGCGGCGATGACTTTCTCTCCAAACCGTACAGTTTCACCATGCTTTCAGCCAAAGTTAAGGCCATGGAACGCATTCGCACTCTGCATCAGGACACCCGCATGCTCTACAGTCGCATGCAGCGTGACGAGGAGATCGCCGAACAGGTGTTCAGTGGCGCTGTCGTCGCCGGCAATGTAGCCCTCGAGCATATCCGCAGCCTGTTGAAACCCGCCAGTGTGTTCAGCGGCGATCTGATGCTGACCGCATTCGCCCCATCACACGATCTGCATGTCCTGCTGGGGGACTTTACAGGACATGGATTGGCCGCTGCACTGGGTGCATTGCCGACCTCGGAGGTATTCCGCTCCATGACAGCCAAAGGGTTTGCTCCGCAACAGATACTCTTTGCCATCAACAACAAGTTGCATAATCTGTTGCCGACAGGGATGTTCCTGGCTGCCCAGTTCGTAAAGATCGACCATCAGTTGGATCATATCTCGATTATCAATTGCGGTATGCCGGACTGCTACTTGATCGAAAATGAGAGTATGCGTCTAAAGCATGAAATCGCATCGAAATCCCTCCCCCTGGGTATCGCTCCGGATATCGATTTCAAGGATGACTTTCACCACCTGCGGGTTGATGAGGGCGACAGGGTGATTCTTGCAACTGACGGCGTTACCGAAGCGCGTAATTCGAACGGTGAACTGTTCGGCCAACAGCGGTTTATTGAAGCCATCAGGAAGAGCGACAGCAGCTCTTACATATTGGATAAGCTCGCCAGGGATCTTGAAGCGTTTTGCCAGGATGCCTCTCAAAATGATGACATCAGTGTCGTTGAAGTGCCATTGATCCGTGATCTGCTGCCTGGATGGGAATCGACATCACCCCATTCTGTAACTGACGGGGATGTACCGCAAAAGCTATTTTCCCATGAGCAACCTGACTGTATCGAGTTTCAGCTCATTCTGTACGGTACTCAACTGCGTCAGGCCGATCCTGTACCCATACTTATCAACTATATTCAGGAGACAGCCGGACTGCATGAGCATCGGCGCCCGCTATTCACCATCCTCACCGAACTCTATATCAATGCCCTTGATCATGGTGTGCTGCAATTGGATTCCTTGCTTAAACAGGGTGAAGATGGATTTACCAACTATTTCCAACAACGGGAACAACGCCTGGAGGCATTGACAGACGGACAGATACGCATCGCATTGAGAATTCATCAAGACAACAATGGAGGATATGTAGTCATAACGGTGGAAGACAGTGGGCATGGGTTCGATTTCAGGACATTGTCACAGAGTGTGACAAATGAGACCCTCTACAGTGGACGTGGATTAATATTGGTAAAATCGCTGGTTAAACAGCTTCAATTCTTTGAACCAGGTAACAAAGCGGAAGCTGTATTCGTATGGGAGGATAAACTCTAAGCCCTTCCAAATATCAAAACTTACCCAAGGAGTGCTACAGTAGCCGCTTGATGCCATTCTGTTAATAGTCAGATTTCGACTGAACATGGCCTTATAAGGCACCGGGTTAAAATTAATATGGCAAAAACACTCGTATTCGATAGATCGGATGATATAAGAACACCATTTCTCAGAGGTATCCTGACTCGCTCTCTGACCGATGCCGGGCTTGCTTTTGAAACGGCGTACCAGCTTTCATCCGATATTCGGCAGCAGATCAATGGTGTTGACGAGATCACTACCGAAGAGCTGCGCAGAATGGTTTTGTCCGAACTGCAGAAGATGGATGAAAAGGAAGTTATCGAGAATTACGAGACCATATATCCCGCCGCCACTAAGGTCATCGTACGCGATTACAACAACAACCTCATGCCCTTCTCTATGATCGAGCATCGGCGCACGCTTGAGTCCAGCGGGCTCGGCTCGGACAAGGCAGCCTATATTACACAGAATGTCCACAAGGAATTGGCTGAATCCTATCAAGATGCCGTTGATAGCAGCACGATCGGAAAACTGACATACGATAAGCTGAAACAACACTATGGAAAAGAGGCCGCCAAGCGATATCTGGTATGGGTTGATTACAAACACACACAACGCCCCCTGATACTGCTGATAGGCGGCACTACCGGTTGCGGCAAGAGTACTATCGCAACCGAGATAGCTCACCGATTGAATATCATTCGAACGCAATCCACGGATATGCTCAGGGAAGTCATGCGCATGATGGTGCCGGTAAAGCTACTTCCCGAACTGCATACCTCATCATTCAATGCCTGGCGTAAGATTCCCGGCTCGGAGGACTTCAAGGAATCGCCTGAAGAGAGGATGATTCATGGCTTCATACATCAGGCTGAACTGGTATCCGTCCCTTGTGAAGCTGTAATACAACGTGCGTTGAATGAGCAGGTTTCACTGATACTTGAAGGTGTTCATGTCTCCCCTGCTCTGGTGAAGCGGTTCAAGGATGAAAAGAGCGCGGTTATTGTCCCGATCATGCTGGCGGTATTGAAACAGGACAAACTGAAACACCACTTAAAAGACAGGGGAGTCAGCGCCCCGGTGCGAAATGCTCAGAGTGACTACCTCTCAAATTTCGAATCGATCTGGATACTACAGTCATATCTGCTTTCCGAAGCTGACAACAACGCCATCCCGATCATAATGAACGACGATAGGGATAAAACCACGGATCGAGTAATGCGCTCTATTATCGAGGTGTTACAGAAAGATTTTCGTGCTAAGGTTGAAGACGTTTTCGGTACAGAATAATAAACCCGTATTTCTCACCGGGCGGACCGTACTAATTGGGATAATCTTGGACATCAAGCATGTTAATACCTTCCAAAGTATGGCGGTCATACGACAGTCTGTGCTATTTCGTCTTTGCAATCATCGGGTCGAGCATATCGAACGAACGGCATTGATTCACAGGCCTGCACGCATTTGCGGCAGATCGTCCAACCTGCTTCGACCTGACGGTTAAAAAAAACCGAAATCCCGAACAGAAATGCGGACTAGTGGAGCAGAACCTTGATGACAACTCAAAAAGGAGTAATGATTATCCTTGACGGTCTTGGGGATCGAGGTATTCCTGCATTCGGTGGCAAGACTCCGCTTGAAGTGGCCGATACACCTAATATGGACAGATTGGCGAGCGCGGGACAGTGCGGATTGGTCGACCCTCTATTCCCCGGCATGCCTGTGGGCACACACACCGGCATCTGCCTCCTGTTCGGACTCTCCAAACAGCACACGATGAAGCTGGCGCGGGGTCCGATCGAGGCATCCGGAGTCGGTTTGAACAATAACGATCAGGCACTCTATTTTCGCTGCAATTTTGCCACCTTAAAAAAGCGCAAGGATCGCTATGATATTCTTGACCGCAGAGCTGGCCGGATCAACACGGGTACAGAATCCCTGTCGGTGGCGGTAGGTCAGGTCGATTTGGGTGATGGCATAACTGCCAGCCTGCACCCGGCAACCCAGCACCGTGTCGTGTTGCAGCTGGAGGGCAGCGGTCTCTCCCACGACATATCCAATACGGACCCCGGCAATCAGTACAGGACCATGGGTCTACTCTCCTGCCTTCCAAATGATCCATCCAATGCCGCCGCGGTAAAGACCGCCAGTGCGGTGAACCGGTTGATGCAGGTCATCTATGAGAAGCTCTCGGATCACCCGGTAAATCGACAAAGAATCGATAATAACTTACCACCCGCCAATGGCATTATCTGCAGAGGACCCGGTAAGTTGCCAAAGGTCAAACCGCTGCTTAACCAACTCAAGCTCAAAACTGCCGTGATATCCGGCGAACGTACTGTACTTGGACTTGGCACGTTATTGGGATACGACCTTTTCACGAATGACCGCTTTACCGCCAACCACGACACGGATCTGCATGCCAAGGTAAGAACCACGATCAAGGCACTCGACAATCACGATATGGTCTATCTGCATATCAAAGCCACCGACATCTACTCACATGATCTGAACCCTACCGGCAAGCGGGAGATGCTGTTGAAAATCGATGACGCAATCGCACCGCTAATCAATGATTCATTGGTAATTGCCATTACGGCCGATCACTCCACCGACACCAACACTGGCCGCCATACCGGCGATCCCATACCCAGTCTTATCTATAATCCTCGCGGCAGAGTGGATGGTTGCAGGAATTTTTCCGAACTGGCATGCAATACCGGCGGTCTGGGTCGCATCAATAGCAGCGGCTTTCTGCTATCCATGCTTGACCAGATGAATCATTTGGAGAATTTCAGACCAAAAGACAGTGTTTTCATTTTGTAGGTCGCACCGTGCAATTGCGCGATAGCCATAAGCTATTGCCGAATCCGGAAAAGGGGATTTCCAGGACAAATCGTCGTGTTCTGCCTGGCAAGGACGGTTGGTAGACCTATACTCTGTAGAAGTATAGAGTTCAAAGTCCACCCAACCTGACTATGCCTATCGCCATGTCCCAACCCGATCAAATAGCCATCGATACTAATAACCAAGCCAGCAACGAGTCTAAACAGGCCTGCGAGATCAATCTGGACGATCCCGGTCTCTACCTGAACAGAGAGCTGACCTGGCTCGCTTTCAATCGCCGAGTTCTGAATGAGGCTGAGTTGGAGAAAAACCCATTGCTGGAACGGGTCAAATTCCTTGCCATCGTCAGCAGCAACCTGGACGAATTTTTCATGAAGCGCATAGGAGGTCTTAAGCAGCAGCTTGCCGCAGGCCTCACCACACCAACGGTGGACGGCAGGACCCCGCAGCAACAATTGATCGAGTGCCACACGATTATATCCGAGATCCAGCAGGCGCAACAGCGTATCTATCATGAACTGCAGACCGCACTGGAGGAGGCCGGAATTCGTATTACCCAATACGAGGCCCTGGACGCGGCCCAGCAACAAAACCTCCGTGAACATTTTCAGCAGAATATCTTCCCGATGCTGACACCATTGGCGATGGACCCGAGCCACCCCTTCCCCTTTATCTCCAACCAAACGCTCAACCTGTTGGTCACACTCCGTTTTCCCAGCGGTTACGACCTGCATATGGCGAGGGTAAAGGTACCGGTCAGCAAGGATGTCTCGCCACGCTTGATTCCGGTGGATGAGGATTACACCTTCGTTACCCTCGACAACCTGATCGCAAACAACCTCGATATGCTGTTTCCCGGTATGAAGATCGAATCATGCGACCTGTTCCGGGTCACACGAAACGCCAACCTGGAGCTGGACCAGGAGTCGGCCAACGACCTGCTGGAAGCCATTGAAACGGAACTGCGCGAGCGTCACTTTGCCCCCATTGTAAGATTGGAGGTCTCTGCCGGAATGAATCCCACGCATCGTGGGATGCTGGCTGCAGAACTTGGTCTAGACGAAGAGCAGGATGTATTTGAAATCAATCGTATGATGGCCCTTCGAGACCTGTTTGAAATCGCCTCCTTGAATATTCCGGAGCTACGCAATCCACCCCACTACCCGTCCGATCATCCGCAGTTGGCGCACGACCGGCGTAATATCTTTCATATCATCAGAGAGCATGGATCCCTGCTGCTGCAGCACCCCTATGAGTCCTTTACCACAACGGTGGAACGCTTCCTGCGCACCGCGGCTGAGGATCCCAAGGTTTTGGCGATCAAGATGACCCTCTATCGTACATCTGCCGAAGGCAATGTACTCGACTCCCTGATAAAGGCGGCCCGCAACGGCAAGCAGGTTGCGGTACTGGTAGAACTCAAGGCACGCTTCGATGAAGCCGCCAATATACGCTGGGCGAGACGCTTGGAACAGGCCGGTATCCATGTCACCTATGGTGTTCTGGGGCTGAAGACACACAGTAAATTGATCATGGTGATCCGCAAGGACTACTCCCAGCTGCGTCGCTACTACCATATCGGCACGGGAAATTATCATGCCGGCACCGCGAGGCTCTACACGGATCTGGGGGTTCTTGGATGCGATGAAGAAACAGGCAAGGATCTGACGGAACTGTTCAACTACCTGACCGGTTATTCACCTCCTCCCAGCTACCGAAAGATTCTGGCTGCACCCTATACCCTGAAACAGTCCCTTGTGGAGAAGATCGAGCGGGAAATCAGGCAGCATAACGAGGGACACCCCGGGCATATTCAGATGAAGATGAATGCCCTTGAGGATCACGATATCGTCAAGGCCCTCTATAAGGCCACCCAAGCCGGCGTCAAGGTTGAACTCATCGTCAGGGATACCTGCCGCTTCCGTCCCGAAATTTCAGGGCTGAGTGAAAGCGGCAGCGTAATCAGCATAGTCGGACGATTCCTGGAACATGCGCGCATCATCTACTTCCTCAATGGCGGCGACGAGGAGTATTTCATCGGTTCCGCCGATATGATGCAACGCAACCTGATGCAGCGGGTGGAGGTGCTGACCCCGGTTGAATCACCGGCACTGCGCCAGGAACTGCGCCTTATTCTCGATGTACAACTGGGTGACAAACACAATGCCTGGGATATGCAGTCCGACGGCACCTATGTACGACGCACACCTGAGGCGGGTGAAACCTCACTCAACTGTCAGGAGACACTTATCGGTGTAGTCGAACGGCGCTTGGATGCAGCCAAGAAACATCGGGAGAAACGTATGCGCGAGAAGCTCATGAACCATTTCAATCAGCGTCTTAAACACAATCAGGAGCTGTCCTGAACGTCAGCAGCGACCTCATCATCCTTACTGGTGGTTATCCGCCGGAGAACCACTTGATGTATACGCCGCAGGGATGCATCCTGGACATGCACCTCGAAACCGTCCAGTTCGAATTTCTCGTCCTTTTCGGGAATCCTTTCCGTGTGCTTGAGCAACCATCGATTGATAGTATCGGTTGGCTTACCGGGGATATCCATATTGTAATACTCTTCAACGACGCGTAGTTCAGCGATACCTTGCACCAACACCCTGCCACCCCCCAAGACCATCAAATCATTGGGTTTTTCATCAGTTTCGTCATATATCTCACCGACCAATTCTTCCAACATATCCTCTAACGAAACCACGCCAATCATTGCGCCATGCTCATCAACCACCACCGCCAGATGGATGCTTTTAAGCTTGAGCTTACGTATCAACTCATCAATGGTTGTATTGGATGGGGTATATAGGGGTTCCTGGCCCAGGTCGGAAATGGGGATATCCAGCTCACCCGATACAATATTCTTGATCAGATCACGCACAAGCACCATGCTGACGATCTCATCCGGATCCTCCTTGTAGAGGGGAATGCGTGAATAGTTCTCCCGCATGATCTCGGGCAGCACATCACGCAGTGAACGCCGACCGTCAATGCGGAATACCTGTCTTCTGGGAGTCATGACATCTTCGGCCTTCAGATCATTGAAGTTGAAGACGCGCTCAATCATCTCCCGCTCACCGGTATCGATCACTCCCTCTTCCTCACCATGCTCTATCAGAGTGATTACCTCGTGCTCTGTCACCAGCGGATCATCCATGGCTTTGGTCGACGATTGCACCCAGTTGGTAAACTGCAAGAACAGCCACACCAGCGGGTAGATGAGGCGCATGAAACCGACGATCAGCGGGGCGATAAATAACGAGATCCGTTCAGAAAAACGGGTAGCCAGGCTCTTGGGGGTTATCTCGCCGAATACCAGGATCAGGATGGTCAGCACGCCCACGGCGATACCGGGGCCGGTGTCACCAAAATAGTCGGTTGCAATGACCGTTGCCATCGCAGACGCCGCGATGTTGACCACATTGTTGCCGATCAGGATAGTAATCAGCATGCGGCTCGGATCTTTTTTCAGCAGATAGAGGGCTTGAGCACCCCTCCTACCCTCCCTGTACAAGGCCTCCGCACGAGCCATCGACAGGTTTATTAAGGCAGTCTCTGAACCAGAAAAAACGCCTGAGAGCACCAACAGCAGCGCCAGAATTAGATAACTTTCCACGAAGTGTCTATATTAATTTCGCCAGATATGGCCCAGTGAATAATTATTACTGTTAAACCATTGAATCACAACCGCAGTATACCAATATATAATATATCCATTATATTTCATGACTCAATATTGCCTCGTAACAAGGACGGCATTCAAGTGATATTGTCCATACATTACATATAATTAGCATAGACGTTATAAACTCAGGCTGAAAGAGTCCCCCACATCACTCCATCGAGTTTCAGAAAATGGCAGCACCTCACACTATGCTATGGAGAGGGTCTCTTCACAATTCATCAGGCAGCTTGGTATAGCGAATAATAACGGTCGCAGCTCTTGAAATATTTTTAAGTTGGGTGCACAGATAGATGCAACGGATACTGATTGTAGAAGATGAACCCGAGGTCCGGGAGATGATTCGATATATCCTCGAACCCAAGGGATACCAGGTTGACGAAGCCGATAATGCCCAAGACGTCCGTCGCCTGTTATCCCAGCGAAAATATGACCTGATCCTGATGGACTGGATGCTACCAGGCAGATCGGGGCTCGACCTGACCAGGGAGCTAAGGCAAAAGGCCCTGTCAAGTACCCCTCCTGTCATTATGCTGACGGCCAGGTCTGAAGAGTCGGACAAAGTAAAGGGCCTTGAAAGCGGGGCAGACGACTACATCACCAAACCCTTTTCACCTAGAGAGCTGTTGGCCCGTATCAAGGCTGTATTACGCAGAAACGGTGGCAATCAAACAGAGAGAGGGGTTGAATTTGCCGGTTTGAGCATTGAACCCAGCCATCATATCGTCGCAATTGACGGCACCCCGCTCCATCTCTCACCAGCAGAATATCGCTTACTCTACTTCTTCATGACCCATCCCGACCGTGTCTATAGCCGAACCCAGATCCTCGATCAGGTTTGGGGGGCCACCGCAAGTGTGGATGAAAGAACGGTAGATGTGCATGTAAGACGCCTGCGAAAGCAACTCACTCCATCGGGCCATCACAATTTCCTCCAAACCGTGCGCAGTGTGGGCTACCGATTTTCACCCGGCAACATTCAACTCGAACGGTCATCTTCGTGAAGGACTATCTGAAAATCGAAATCAATCACCTGTTGGGAAGCCTGCTGATATTTGTGCCAATCGGGTATCTGCTGCACCAGATTCCCACTGCAATCGTCGTGGCTCTGGTTGCCTATCTCACTAAACATGGATACTACCTCATCAGGCTCGCCTATCTGATCAACCAGAATTCGCGTATAGATCCACCCTACCCTGCGGATATCTGGGGCCTGATCTATAAAGAACTCTCGAGGTTCCGCTCCAGAAGCCGGAAACGCAAAAGAACGCTCAGCCGTTTTGCTTCACGATTCAGAAAGGTAACTAGCTCTATCCCCGACGGTCTGATATTGCTGAATAAATCGGCCGGTATTGAATGGGCGAATCCGGCTGCCGGCCAGTTACTGAATATCAGCTGGCCACGGGATGAAAATACGCCGTTCACCGAACACATCAGACATGAGGATCTCACGGAGTATCTGAATAATCCCGATTATTCAAAACCCCTCGAGTTCCCTTCCCCGACCAATAAGGCGGTGATCATTTCTCTCCGAGTTACCCCATTCGGCGGTAAGAAGGCTCAGCGCCTAGTGGTGGCGAGAGACATCACCGAGGTTTATAAGCTCAACCAGACCAGGCGCGACTTTGTCTCCAATGTCTCTCACGAACTCCGTACTCCCCTTACCGTTATCGCAGGTTACCTGGAAAATCTTTGTGATAACGATATGTTGCCGTTTCAGGAGCGCCCCTTCACTCTGATGCTTCAGCAGGCGGACAGAATGAACAGCATCATCAACGATCTGCTGACGCTCTCTCGACTTGAACTTGGACATGCGCCATCCGCAGAGAAACCGGTCGCAGTGCCCGACCTGTTGCGCAAAATAATCGACCAGGCGCAGCTGTTGGCGGAGCAAAAGGGCGGTTATACGATCACGCTGGATGTCAACGACAACCTCTGGCTGCTCGGCGAAGAGAACGAATTAATGAGTGCATTCTCGAATCTGGTCTTCAACGCCATAATCCATACCCCCCCCGGCACAGAGATTACCATCACCTGGTTGCGTCTGGAAAATGAGGCTTGTCTGACTGTCACCGATTCTGGACCAGGTATCGAAGAGCGCCATATACCTCGATTGACCGAACGCTTCTACCGGGTCGACAAGGCACGATCTCGCCAATCCGGGGGTACAGGACTGGGATTAGCCATTGTCAAACATATTATCGGTCGACATGACGGCGAAATAAGAATAGCGAGTCAGTTGGGGGTCGGCAGCAGTTTCACCTGCGCCTTTCCAGAAGAGTTAATACTTAGCAATCCACTGACAGATTCAGCTGAGCGGGATGCCTCGAAACAAGTTGTCGACAACCAACCTGAACTGCTGAACTCATCGTCAGATAAAGTGAGTGGCAACCGGCTAAAACAGGGCGCAAACAAATAAACGCCATTCACTGAAACTTCAGACCATGGAGAGCCTACTCCGCCTGTTCGGTGAGGCTTTCCGTGTAGGACTGATTCACTCGATCCCGCAGCTCCTTGCCGGGCTTGAAGTGAGGGACATACTTACCGGATAGCGCAACTGTCTTACCGGTTTTTGGGTTGCGTCCCATCCTTGGCGGCCGGTAGTGGAGTGAAAAGCTACCAAATCCGCGAATCTCAATCCTCTCACCCGATGCCAGGGATTGGCTCATGTGTTCAATCATACACTTTACAGCCAACTCTACATCACGATAGGCAAGATGGCTCTGCTCCTTGGCAATAATCTCAATCAGTTCGGATTTTGTCATTCTTGTCAGTTCTCCAATTTGCCGATGATTCAGAGCCCGCACTTTCGGTGCAGGCCCTGATACCTCGATTCGGAATCTATCGAATTCGACTCCTGGCTCTACTCGCCTTGATTATCCATCTGCTCTTTCAACAAATCACCCAATGTCGGGGCACTGGTCGCCGCATCCCGAGCATAGCCCTTGATAGCAGCTGCCTCTTCATCGGCATCCTTGGCTTTGACAGAGAGCGTAATAGAGCGGTTCTTACGATCCACACCGATAAATTTCGCCTCCACCTCATCGCCTTCCTTAAGGACACTGCGTGCATCCTCTACACGGTCACGTGACAGTTCAGAGGCCCGAAGGTAACCGTCAACGCCCTCAGTCAAGTTGATCAACGCACCTTTGGCATCGACTTCTACAACTGTGCCTTTGACAAAACTGCCTTTCTCGTTGGCGGCCACGAAAGATGAAAAGGGATCCTGTGCGAGCTGCTTGATACCTAACGAGATTCGTTCCCGTTCTGGATCGACGGAGAGGACAACGGTTTCCACTTCATCGCCCTTCTTGAAGTTGCGAATCGCATCTTCACCCTCATCATCCCAGGATATATCGGACAGATGGATCAGACCATCTATGCCGCCATCAAGTCCGATAAAGATACCGAAATCGGTAATCGACTTGATATTGCCAGTAACGTGGTCGCCCTTCTTGTGGGTAGCGGCAAACTCATCCCAGGGATTCGGCTTGCACTGTTTGATACCGAGCGAGACGCGCCGCCTCTCTTCGTCGATATCCAGAACCATGACCTCCACTTCGTCGCCGAGGGAGACAATCTTGGATGGGTGTACGTTCTTGTTCGTCCAGTCCATTTCGGAGACATGCACCAGACCTTCAACACCTTCTTCGATTTCCACGAAACATCCGTAGTCAGCAATGTTGGTGACTTTGCCGAACAGACGCGTGCCTTCCGGATAACGACGCGCCAGTGCAACCCACGGATCATCACCCATCTGCTTGAGACCGAGCGAGACACGGTTACGTTCACGGTCGAATTTCAATATCTTGACGTTGATCTCGTCACCGATCTCGACAACTTCGGAGGGGTGCTTGACACGCTTCCACGCCATATCGGTGATATGCAGCAAACCATCGATTCCGCCAAGATCAACAAATGCGCCGTAATCGGTGAGGTTCTTGACCACACCCTTGATCTCTTGACCCTCCTGCAGATTTTCGAGCAGCTTATCGCGCTCTTCACTGTACTCCTGTTCAACAACGGCACGGCGCGATACCACAACATTGTTGCGTCGGCGATCGAGTTTGATCACCTTGAATTCAAGATCCTTACCCTCCAGATAGGCGGTATCGCGTACGGGACGCACATCGACAAGAGAACCGGGTAGGAATGCGCGGATATCATTCAATTCAACCGTGAAACCACCTTTAACCTTACCGTTGATACGTCCGATAACGGTCTCTTCCGCCTCATGTGCCTTTTCAAGCACCTTCCAAGCCTGGTCGCGCTTGGCTTTTTCGCGTGAGAGCCTGGTTGCACCAAACCCGTCCTCAACGGCGTCCAGCGCAACCTCCACCTGATCGCCTATCTGGACTTCGATGTCTCCATCTTGATTGAGAAACTGGTCGCGAGGTATAACGCCTTCAGATTTCAGGCCGGCGTTAACGATAACGGCTTCCGGTGTGATATCCAGGACGGTGCCGATGATAATGGCGCCACTGCGAAGCTGGGTACTGGAGAGACTCTCCTCAAATAATTCTGCAAAACTTTCGGTCATGGGATTGAGTTTCCTGCAACACAAGGTTGCACTGGCCGGACTAAAATAAAGTGATATTTATTGTCCGCCAGGTTGTTAAGTTAAAAATCAAGCCGGTAAACCGGCCACCACTCTCAACTGGTGAGTCAGAGGACTAGTTTTGAATATCCGACAGGGCGGCGCTTATCTTCTGCATCGCCTGCTCATATACTTCATCGATAGTCATCGCCGTCGAATCCAACCGGTATGCTGATTCCGAAGCGACGAGCGGCGCCACGGCACGTTTACTGTCGCGCTCATCCCGTTCTCTGATCTCTTCAGTAAGACGGGCGAGATTAACACCTAACCCCTTTTCTTTCAACTGTTTATAGCGCCTCTGTGCCCTTTCCTCGGCACTTGCGGTAAGAAATATCTTGAGCTTCGCTTGAGGAAAAACCACCGTTCCCATATCTCGTCCATCCGCCACCAGGCCTGGTGGCTTGGCATAGTTGCGTTGCCATGCCAACAACGCTTCACGAACCTGAGGGATTGCAGCCACTTTGGATGCCGCATTGCCGATGGTTTCGGTTCGGATGATCTGAGATACGTCTTCTCCGTCCAACAGCACCTGTCCACGCTCGAATGATAATGGCATCTTTCTCGCCATATCGATAACTTTATCTACACTTTCCCCGTCGATACCAGCACGTTCGGCCATTAATCCCAAAACGCGATATATCGCGCCACTATCGAGAAAATGCCAACCCAAAGTCTCCGCGATGCGTTGCGCAAGGGTTCCCTTACCCGATCCCGAAGGTCCGTCTACAGTAATTACCGGCACCCTGACCACTATTTGAACACCTCATCAATCCGCAGTCCCATATCTGCCGCAGTGGAGACGAATCCGGGAAAGGAGGTATTTACATTGGCACAGTCGGCAATCTCAATGGGGCCTGTTGCCCTCAATCCCGCCATCGCGAACGACATTGCAATTCTATGATCACCATGACTCTCCACCTCACCACCCTGTAGTGTTCCACCCTGTATGACGATTCCGTCAGGAGTCGGATCGGCCCGGATACCGAGTCTCTGCAAACCTTCCGCCATGACCTGGATACGATCACTCTCCTTGACCCGCAGCTCTTCTGCGCCATGTAAGCGTGTTTCGCCCCGGGCGCAGGCTGCGGCGACGAAGACGGCAGGAAACTCATCGATTGCCAGCGGCACCAGCTCCTCGGGTATATCGATGCCATGCAATCCTTTCGAGCTGACGCGTATATCGGCGACCGGTTCACCACCGACCATTCTCTCATTGAGGAGCGCTATCTCGGCGCCCATCAACTTGAGAATGGAAATCACACCGTCCCGGGTGGGATTGATGCCCACATGTTGCAGCATCATCTCCGATCCTTCGGCAATAGAGGCCCCGACAAGAAAGAAGGTTGCCGATGAGATATCCGCTGGTATGTCGATTTCGCAAGCTCTCAATCGCCCTCCTCCAGTCAGACATATTCTGTTGGCATCGCATCTCACCGGATAGCCGAATCCCTGCAGCATACGCTCGGTGTGGTCCCTTGTGGGTGCCGGTTCAGTGATACAGGTTTCACCCTCGGCACAGAGACCTGCCAACAACAGTGCCGATTTGACTTGAGCGCTGGCCATCGGCAATTGGTAATCGATACCTTGCAAGCGGGGCTGGGGACGAATCTGCAATGGCGCCGTGAAAGCCTCTGTCGAACCTATGATCGCGCCCATCCGAGAAAGTGGATCGATTACCCGCCGCATGGGTCGGCCCGACAGTGAGCTGTCGCCCGTCAGGGTCACCGTCAAGCCCTGACCTGCCAGCAGACCGGTCAGCAGGCGCATCGAAGTCCCGGAATTTCCCAGATCCAGGGTGTCGTCCGGTGCCTGCAACCCGTGCATGCCGACACCATGAATAGTCACCCGGCCCTGTGTCGGCCCTTCGATGGTCACCCCCATTTGGCGAAAGGCCTTCAAGGTGGCAAGGCTGTCTTCGCCTTCCAGGAATCCTTTTACCTCAGTGACGCCATCAGCCAACGAGCCGAGCATGATCGACCTGTGGGAGATCGATTTATCGCCAGGCACACGTAGACTGCCGATCAGTTTGCCGCCTGGTTGTATTCGATAATTGATTTGTCGTTGCAAGTTAATACCACTCGTTTGCAGTCGCTGAAACCATACATAGCCTGGTCAGCAATCCTTTGTTTGTTCTATTTTCCACATGCCTTCAGGAGAAGCCATGTAATCCTCCGCCGCCATGCCGGTTGCTAGCTTTGGTTGACACCATCCACATATCTGTCGCGCGCCTGTTTCGCACGTTGAAATATCTCCAGCAATCCTGCTTCATCGCCACTTTGCAGCAGCGCCGCAAGCTCATGCAGCTCATCGGCAAAATGCGTCAACATTTCGTTTAGGGAACTCCGGTTGGCAATACAGATGTCGCGCCACATCACAGGATTGCTTGATGCGATCCTGGTGAAATCCCTGAAGCCGCCAGCGGCGAAGCGAAAGATTTCATCATTCTCCTTCATTCGCGCCAGACTATCGACCAGGGTAAAGGCCAACATATGAGGCAGATGACTGGTGGCCGCCAATACCTCGTCATGGTGTTCAACGGTCATCCGAACCACTTCCGCCCCACACTGTTGCCACATCCTTTCGACGCGCAGGAGCGCATTCTTATCGGTTTCTTGCAGCGGGGTGAGTATGACACGGCGATTGCGATACAGCTCGGCAAACGCCGCTTCAGCCCCACTGCGTTCGGTTCCGGCAATGGGGTGGCCGGGAACGAAAAAACCGGGCATTTCGCCGAATACCGCTTTAACATCGCTTACCACACTGCCCTTGACGCTGCCTGCATCGGTTACCACTGCATGATCGGCGAGCTGACCGCGCATAGCTGCCAGGGTATCGCGCATTGCGCCCAAGGGAACCGAGAGCAGGACCAAATCGGCACCTTGAACCGCCACACTTACATCGTGGGTGTAGTGATCGATCGCGCCCAAGGATTGTGCTTTGATCAAATTGGCCTCCCCGCGGCCACAACCGACCACCTCTTTCACCACGCCCTCTTCCTTCAGGGCCAGGGCGGCAGAACCACCTATCAGACCGACTCCGATAATAGCAAGCTTATCAATCACCGTTTTAGTACCTTCTTTAGCGTCGTCAAGAGACGATCGTTCTCCTCTTCCAACCCGACAGAGATGCGTAAATGGTTAGGCAACCCGTAGTTGGCAATCGGTCTAGTGATACATCCTTCGCGCAGCAATGCCCGATCGACCTTTTGGGCATCCTCTCCAACATCGACAGCTATAAAATTCGCCACCGAAGGAATATAGTCGAGCCCCAATGTTTCGAAACCCTGCTGGTACTGTTGCATACCCTTGTTGTTGAGTGCAATCGAACGCCGAATGAAGTCTTGATCATCAAGCGCGGCCAATGCCGCCGATTGCGCCAGGGCATTGACATTGAAAGGCTGTCGTACCCGATTCAACAGATCGGCAATGGCGGCACTCGATAGTCCGTAACCGATACGTAACGATGCCAGTCCATAAGCCTTGGAAAAGGTGCGGGTCACTATCAGATGGGGAAACCGTTCCAGCCACGCGGTGGCATCCGGAAAGTTACGCGCCTGAACATATTCGAAATAGGCTTCATCGATAACCACGATGAGATGGTCCGGCAGCTGAAGTAAAAACGAGTACAGCTCCGTTTCCGTGAGCCGGGTACCGGTTGGATTATTCGGATTTGCAATCCAGATCACCCTGGTCCTGGGCGTGATCATTTGTAACATCCGATCAAGGTCGTGGCCGTAGTCCTTGGCCGGAGCAACCGCCAGCCTGGCACCGACAGCCTGACTGCTTATTGGGTAAACGGCAAAGGCATATTCTGAAAACAGAGACTCGACATGCGGCGAAAGAAATACCCGGGCGACCATGTCCAGGACGTCATTTGAACCATTACCGAGGGTAATGCAGGCGGGATCCACGGCATGCTTTTCGGCAAGCCGCTGACGCAGTCGATAGCCCCCGCCGTCGGGATAGCGGGATAGCTCTGGCGCATACTGGCATATAGCCTCGATGACCTTTTCGCTAACGCCCAAGGGATTTTCGTTGGATGCCAGTTTGATCGAGTGACTGATACCCAGTTCGCGTTCTAACTCAGCGATCGGCTTACCGGGCAAATAGGGCTTCAAGTCCTCGATACCCGGCGCGGCAAGCTCAAGAAAGGGGTTTGTCTGATTTGCCATGGTGCTGTTCGAAGAGCGGAATCAGCGGCTATATGACTGCCTTGGGATAGGACCCGAGGACCTTGAACTGAGTGGCCGCCTGTTCAATCTCATGCAGGGCCGAGGCGAGATTGTCATCGCTTCTGTGGCCCTCCACATCGATGAAAAAAAGATAGTCCCAGCGCCCCCTGCGGGATGGACGTGATTCAATGCGTGTCATGCTGATACCGTGTTCGGCAAAGGGCGTAAGCATGGTATGCAGACCACCCGCTTTGTTATGGGTAGAGAACATGATACTGGTTTTATCGCCCCCACTGCGCGGCGAGTCCTGCATACCGATCACCAGAAAACGGGTTGTATTGCCAGGTTCATCCTCAATGTTCGACGCCAGAACACTAAGCTGGTAGATCTCACCGGCCGCCTCACCCGCGATGGCAGCGGCATTGGCTATTTCGGTTGCAAGTCTGGCGGCCTCTGCGTTACTGCCGACATCAACTCGTTCCACATGGGGGAGGTGTTGATCGAGCCACCCCCGACATTGGGCTAGGGATTGGGCATGGGAGTAGACCACCTTGATCTGCTCCGTGGCACTCGCCCGGCTGAGCAACTGGTGATTGATCGGCAATGAAACCTCACCGCAGATCCGCAGTGGCGAACTGACGAAGGTATCCAGGGTGTGGGTAATCACGCCTTCGGTGGAGTTTTCCACCGGCACCACACCATATTGGCAGGCACCGGCTTCCACCTCGCGAAAGGTATCCGGTATGGAGCCCATGGCTGTAGTGATAACCGAATGTCCAAAATGCTTAAGCACTGCCTCCTGGGTGTAGGTCCCATCCGGCCCAAGGAAGGCAACGCTCAAGGTCTGCTCCAAGGCCAGACAGGCCGACATGATCTCCCGGAACAGTCTTGCCATCTCCTCGTCCTGCAGCGGTCCCCGGTTTCGATCCTTGATACGGCGCAATACCTCTGCCTCGCGTTCGGGACGATAAAAAGCCGTGCGCGGATCCTCGTTTAATTTGATGCGCGCAACTTCCTGGGCCGCTTCCGCCCGTTCACTGATCAGCTGCTGCAGCTGCAGATCGATCTCATCGATTCGCTGTCGGATGGCACTCAGTTTCGCATCATCATTCATGGATTGGTCCTGGGGCCCTTTAACACTGATCCAATCGGCTCCGCACCCGGTTTGGCCCTACTCTGTACCTGACAATGAGCGTACCGATAATACACCATCGATGGAAGCCAGTGTCTCCAACAACTCGGCACTGGGCTGCTTGTCCACGTCCAGAAGGGTTACCGCAATATCGTCCCGGGACTTGTTGAGCATATCCAGGATATTCAATCCCTCATTGGCCAAATCGGTGGATATCTGTCCCACCATGTTGGGTACATTGCTGTTCACGACAGCGATGCGAAAACCACCGTTTCTCGGCAGATTAATGCTGGGGAAGTTGACTGAATTGGTGATATTGCCGTTTTCCAGGTAGTCGCGAACCTCATCGGCCACCATGATCGCGCAGTTATCCTCCGCCTCCTTGGTTGAGGCCCCCAAGTGAGGCAAGGTAATCACTCGCGGATGATCCTTCAACAGATTGCTGGGAAAATCGCACACATATGCATAGAGTTGGCCACTGTCCAGGGCGGCCACCGTGGCTTCGTCATTGATGATGCCGTTGCGGGCAAAATTGAGCAGCACCGATCCAGGCTTCATCAGCTTCAACCGCTCGGCATTGATCATATTGGCAGTGGCATCCGTCAGCGGCACATGAAAAGTCACGAAGTCCGACTTGGAGAGCAGATCATCCACACTCAATGCCTGCTCCACTTCCGAAGCGAGTTTCCATGCGCTTTGGACCGTGATGGTGGGATCGTATCCGATCACATTCATGCCGAGGGCCCGACAGGCATTGGCAACCTTGACGCCGATTGCGCCAAGCCCGATGACGCCCATGGTACGCCCCGGCAGTTCAAAGCCGACGAAATTCTTCTTTCCCGACTCCACCTGTTTGGAAATACCCCCATCATCCCCGGACAACTCTGTAGCAAAGCGCCAGGCCGGCCCCAGGTTTCGAGCCGCCAGCAGCGCACCGGCCAGCACAAGCTCCTTGACCGCATTGGCATTGGCACCCGGCGCATTAAAGACCGGTATCCCCTTATCGGTCATCTCGGCCACAGGGATATTATTGACGCCGGCACCGGCCCGTCCGATCGCCTTCACCGTTTCCGGGATCGACATGCCATGCATTTTATGGGATCGCAACAGAATCGCATCCGGATGGGTGATCTCTGAGGCGACTTCGTAGGTGTCACGGGGCAGACGATCAAGGCCCGCCACGGAGATGTTGTTCAATGTCAGAATCTTGTACATGTTGTTATCCGTTGACCCGTTCAAACTCAGCCATGAAATCGATAAGCGCCTTGACCCCATCTTCGGGCATGGCGTTATAGATACTGGCACGCATCCCACCCACTGAGCGATGTCCCTTGAGCGTCTTGAGGCCGGCAGCACCCGCCTCTTCGATAAACTTTCCATCCAGCTCGGAGTCGGCCAAAGTGAATGGAACGTTCATCCAGGACCGGCTGTCGGGCGATACCGGGTTGGCGTAGAAATCGGAATTGTCAATGGCACTGTAGAGCGCTTGCGCCTTGCGTTGGTTGATGACAGCCATGCCGGCCAGTCCACCTTTTTCCTTTAACCATTTGAACACCAAACCTGCCAGGTACCAGCCGTAGGTCGGCGGTGTGTTGTACATGGAGCCATTGTCGCTATGGGTTATATATTGAAACATCGCCGGTGTACTGTCTGGGGCGTTTCCAATCAGGTCCTCGCGTACGATGGCAATGGTCAAACCGGCGGGTCCGATATTCTTCTGCGCACCTGCATAGATAATCCCATACTTCGAAACATCGAGCGGGCGTGACAGGATGGTCGATGAAAAATCGGCAACCAGCGGGACACCGGCAGTCTCCGGCACATAGGGAAACTCAACACCCTGGATGGTCTCGTTTGGTGTGTAGTGCACATAGGCGGCACCGGGGTTGAGGTTGAGTTCCGACTGTCCGGGCGTGGTGGTGAATTTTGTCTCTTCCGTGGTAGCCGCCAGATTGACAGTCGCAAAACGCTTGGCTTCCGCAATCGCCTTTTTCGACCAGGAACCGGTATTGATGTAATCGACCTTGGCGTTATCCCGAATCAGATTCATCGGCACCATGGCAAACTGACTGGACGCGCCACCCTGGAGGAACATCACCTTGTAGTTGTCAGGTACCTGCAGCAATTCACGCAGATCAGACTCCGCCTGCTCAGCGATGGACATGAACTCCTTCCCCCGGTGGCTCATCTCCATAACCGACATCCCGGCGCCGCGCCAATCAAGCATCTCGTCCCTGGCCTGCTGCAGAACCTCTTCCGGTAACATCGCGGGACCGGCACTAAAGTTAAAGACTCGTGACATCTATAGCCTCTCAATATCGTGAATAGTTTGGAAATTCATCAATTAAAATTTCTTTAGGCACTTGCCGGGGGGAAGACGCAATCCGAAAACCATCAAACTCAAGCGTATCGAGTTTTTCCATGCACAAGTGAAGCGTGTACATATCATTACCGGACGAAGGCGTGAGATATTCAATCACTCGTATCGGTTTGATCCGGGTCCGTATCGTCATCTGTTTCGGTGTCGAGATTTTCAATCCGCTCGACCCCGATCAGGCGCTCATCGCTGCTTAGACGAATCATGATCACACCCTGGGTATTACGACCCATTTGCGAGATTTCGCTGACCCGATTCCGTACCAGAGTCCCACCGTCGGAGATCATCATCACTTCATCTTCTTCAATCACCTGAACGGCGCCGACCACAGAGCCGTTACGCTCTGAGGTCTGAATCGAAATGACCCCCTGGCCTCCCCGGCCGTGCACCGGATACTCCTCGATGGCCGTTCGCTTGCCGTAACCGTTCCCCGTAACGGTCAATACGTCACCTTCGGCGGCAACGATGAGAGAGACGACCTGATGGTCCTCTTCCAAGCGGATTCCCCTGACACCACAGGCAGTCCTACCCATCGCCCTGACCTTGGATTCGGAGAATCGAACCGCTTTGCCGCTGCTGCTGAAAAGGAGAATATCCTGTTCGCCATCGGTGACGGCAACCCCGACCAGCTTGTCCCCGTCACGCAGATCGACGGCGATGATGCCGTTGGCCCTGGGTCTGGAGAAGGCCTCCAGCGAAGTCTTTTTCACGGTGCCGGAACTGGTCGCCATGAAGACATAGCGGTCGGCCTCGTATTCGCGCACCGGCAGGATGGCATTGATCTGCTCATCCTCGTCCAACGGCAACAGGTTGACGATCGGTTTGCCGCGGGCATTGCGGCCGGCCTGGGGCAGCTCATAGACCTTCAGCCAGTAAACCTTGCCCATATTGGAGAAACAGAGAATCGTATCGTGGGTACTGGCGACGAACAGCTTGTCGACAAAATCCTCATCCTTGGTCGCTGTGGCTATCTTACCCTTGCCCCCCCTTCGCTGGGCCTGGTAGGTACTGATCGGTTGCGCCTTCGCATAACCCGCATGGGAGAGGGTTACCACGACATCCTCTTCGGTGATCAAATCCTCGAGCGTAAGATCGAGGCGATTTTCAATGATCTCGGTACGACGCTCATCACCGTACTGTTCACGTATTTCAAGCAACTCCCCCCGGATCACCTGCATCAATCGGTCGGGACTGCCGAGAATATCGAGAAGATCGGCAATTTTATCCAACAACTCCTCATATTCCTTGATGATTTTATCCTGCTCAAGCCCCGTTAAACGGTGCAGACGCAGGTCCAGAATGGCCTGGGCCTGTACTTCAGTCAATCGATATCCCTGCTCGGTAAGACCGAAATCATCAGACAGCTCCTCAGGCCGGGTACTGGCGGCACCCGCCCGTTCAAGCATCGATTCCACGGTACCCGACTGCCAAAGGCGATCCAGAAGCGCCCGCTTTGCATCCTCTCTGCTGACGGCCTGCTTGATCAGCTGGATCACATCATCGATATTGGCCAGCGCAACCGCCAGACCTTCCAGCACATGGGCCCTGTCCCGGGCCTTGCGCAGTTCGAAAAGGGTGCGCCGGGTCACGACTTCGCGGCGGTGACGGATAAAAAATTCGAGCAGCTGTTTGAGATTGAGCAGCCGCGGACGGCCATCCACCAGCGCCACCATGTTGATGCCGAATACACTCTGCATTGCTGTCTGCTGGTAGAGGTTGTTGAGCACGACCTCCGCCACCTCGCCTCGACGCAGTTCGATGACGATACGCATCCCCTCCTTGTCCGACTCGTCGCGCAATTCGGTGATGCCCTCGATCCGTTTCTCCTTCACCAACTCGGCGATCTTTTCGATAAGCCGCGCCTTGTTCACCTGATAGGGCAGCTCATTGACGATGATGGTCTGCTTGCCATTGCTGTCATCCGTCTCTATCTCGGTGCGGGCACGCATGTAGATTCTGCCACGCCCGGTATAGTAGGCCTCTTTGATACCGCTGGCGCCATTGATCAGACCCGCGGTGGGAAAATCGGGGCCAGGGAGATGGGACATAAGCCGATCGATATCGATCTCCGGCTCATCGATTACCGCAATACAGGCATCGACCACTTCGGTAATATTGTGCGGTGGGACATTGGTCGCCATGCCGACGGCGATACCGGCCGATCCGTTGATCAGCAGATTGGGAATCCGTGCCGGCAGGACGGCAGGCTCCTGCTCTGTCTCATCGTAGTTGGCGACGAAATCGACCGTCTCCTTGTCCAGGTCGTCTAGCATCGTGTGGGCGATACGTGCCATGCGCACTTCGGTATAACGCATCGCCGCAGGGGAGTCCCCATCCACCGATCCGAAATTTCCCTGTCCATCGACAAGCATATAACGCATGGAAAACGGTTGAGCCATGCGTACGATGGTGTCATAGACAGCTGTATCGCCATGGGGATGGTATTTACCGATCACATCACCCACGATACGCGCCGATTTCTTATAGGCTTTGTTCCAATCATTCCCCAGTTCGCTCATCGCATAGAGCACGCGACGATGGACAGGTTTGAGTCCGTCTCGAACGTCGGGCAGGGCCCGGCCCACGATAACGCTCATGGCATAATCCAGGTAGGATTGCCGCATCTCGTCTTCGAGATTGACTGGGAGTACTTCTTTGGCGAATTCGGTCATGTGGTTCGTTGTCTTTTGCTATCGCCCTCAGTGGGGCGTCAGAAAAAGTGCATTGTACCATAGCCCCCCTACACTATGCTGTATAAAAAACGCCTGAAATCCGGTTTCAGGGGCTCTCAGACCGATTCGCCATCATTTTTTCTATCTTTTTCTCATTTGGCGAGAGTACAACGCCCTTTTCTGTGACAATTGCATCAACCAATCTGGCCGGGGTGACATCAAATACGGGATTCCATACACCGGCACCGTCCGCGGCAATCTGACGCCCCCCGCAGGAGAGCAGCTCATCCTCCCCCCTTACCTCGATGGGTATCTCGCTGCCACTGGCGATACCCGTATCGATGGTTGAGGTCGGTGCCGCCACCATCACCTTGACACCGTGGTACTTGGCTGCCACCGCCAGGCTATAAGTGCCGATCTTGTTCGCCACGTCACCGTTTGCCGCAATCCGGTCCGATCCCACGATGATCCAATCCACGCCCCCACGCGCCATGCGATGGGCGGCCGCCCCATCCGCCAGGAGGGTAACCGGTATACCGTCCTGCAGCAGCTCCCAGGCGGTCAGGCGGGCCCCCTGCAACCAGGGGCGTGTCTCATCCGCGAAGACCTCCCGAATCAGCCCCCGCTTATAGGCTGATCGAATCACCCCCAGCGCGGTACCGTAACCACCGGTGGCAAGGGCGCCGGCGTTGCAATGGGTGATGACACCGCTATCGGCCCCGAGCAGGGAGGCACCCAGTTCCCCCATATGCCGGTTTGCCTCGATATCCTCTTTATGGATCGCCAAGGCCTCTTGCAACATGGCCTCGCTTGGATCCCCGCCTTCTGGCAGGTCTTTCATCAGCGCCTCCATCCTGTCCAGCGCCCAGAATAGATTTACCGCGGTTGGACGGGATCGCCTGAGGCATTTAAGGTCGGCCTTGACAGCCTCTTTCCAATGTTGCGCGGATGATTGGAATGCCATACCTCCAGCCAGTACCACGCCATAGGCTGCAGTGATGCCGATCGCCGGCGCACCCCGCACTACCATCTCCGTTATCGCCCGGGCTGTTTCAGTCGCACTGTTCAATTCGAGAAAGGTCACCTCGCCGGGCAGCTTACGCTGATCCAGCAGGTACAGATGACCATCCCGCCAAACGATGGCATCGTCTGCCGTCACCTGATTAATGTATTGGGAGAGATCCATAATTTGTCACTGCGCATAAGCCTGTTCTTTGTGAAATATTCCGGTTATCAACCCTATGCTGTCGTTGCATTTATTCGGGAAGCAAGTGTAGTGTCTCATACTATTCGTTGATAACAGAGATAACACGATGCCTGAACAGGTCGATCAACTCATCCATGCCGAATGGATCATTCCTGTGGTTCCCGAAAACCTGGTGTATAGCGACCATACATTGGTCGTGAACCGGGGCCGCATAACAGCCATACTGCCCACCGACCGGGTTGCTTCTCAATTTCATTCGCTGCAGGAAACCACTCTGCCGGGTCATGCACTCATGCCCGGTCTGATCAATACCCACACCCATGCGGCGATGGCGCTGCTCAGAGGCCTGGCCGACGATATGCCGCTGATGACCTGGTTGAACGAGCACATCTGGCCCGCGGAGGCCAAATGGGTAAGCGAGGAGTTTATCCACGACGGTACCCAACTGGCCGTCGCCGAAATGCTGCTCGGCGGCACCACCTGTTTCAACGACATGTATTTTTTTCCCGACATTACCGGTCGGGTGGCGAGCAGTGCGGGCATCCGAGCCGTACTCGGTCTGATCGCCATCGATTTCCCCTCCGCCTGGGCCAGTGACGGGGACGACTACCTGCACAAAGGTCTGCAGGTACACGATCAGTTTCGCACCAATCCCATCATTCATAGCGCATTCGCGCCCCACGCCCCCTACTCCGTCGGCAATGGAATATTGGAAAGAATCCGTACCCTGGCGGACGAGCTTGAGATACCCATCCACATGCATGTCCACGAAACCCATGACGAAATCGTGCAAGGCCTGCAACACCATGATGTGCGGCCATTGGCCAGGCTGAACCAGCTGGGACTGCTGTCACCTTCGTTGGCAGCAGTGCACATGACCCATCTGGAGGACCACGAGATCGAGCTGTTTGCCGCCAGCGGCGGACATGTGGTGCACTGCCCCGAATCGAATTTGAAACTGGCGAGCGGATTCTGTCCGGTTATTGAACTCATCAAGGCTGGAATCAACGTGGCATTGGGTACAGACGGCGCCGCCAGCAACAACGACCTGGACATGTTCAGTGAGATGCGCAGCGCCGCCCTGCTGGCCAAGGGGGTGACGATAAACGCCAGCGCCCTGCCCGCCGCAAAGGCCCTCTCGATGGCCACTATCAATGGCGCCCGGGCGCTTGGTCTGCAGCAAGAGACCGGATCGCTCGAGCCCGGAAAGTCGGCCGACATGGTGGCGGTGGATTTGAACCGGATCAACACTCTGCCGGTCTACCACCCCATCTCTCAACTGGTCTATGCCGCTGGGCGAGAACAGGTCACCCATGTTTGGGTGGCTGGCCGGCCCGTTGTCAGTGAAGGCAGTTTGACGACCTTGGATATGCAACAGCTCATGGCTCGCACCAACGACTGGCGGGAACGCATCATGACAACGGATGTCGAGAATTAGGGCCTGTTAACACTCATCCAATCGGCCCTGAGACCGGAACGCTCGAAAAAGGCCTCAACGATGTGTAACCTAGGGCCTGTCAAACGTGGATTTTCATCACCAACTATCATGAGCACTGAACAGATAAATGTTGACCATGCGGAGGTCAGCAAGTTTGAAGAACTGGCATCCCGCTGGTGGGATCCGAACAGTGAATTCAAACCCCTGCACCAGATCAATCCGCTACGCCTGGAATATATCCGACGCCTTGCCCCTTTAGAGGGAAAGCGGGTGCTCGATGTAGGCTGTGGCGGTGGAATCCTGTCCGAAAGCATGGCCGCCTGCGGTGCCTGGGTGACCGGCATCGATATGGGTGAGGCCCCACTCCAGGTCGCCAGACTGCACCTGTTGGAGTCTGAGCTGGAGATCAACTATGAACGTATCCCTGTCGAGCGCCTGGCGGAAGAGCAGCCGGAACAATACGATATAATCACCTGCATGGAGATGCTGGAACATGTCCCCGATCCAGCTTCGGTGGTGACTGCCTGCGCCCGTTTAGTCAAACCTGGTGGTAAGCTCTTCTTTTCCACCATCAATCGCAATCCGAAATCCTATCTGTTCGCCATCGTAGGTGCCGAGTATGTGTTGAACCTGCTGCCCAAGGGGACGCACGACTATGCCAAATTCATCCGTCCCTCAGAACTGCATACCTGGTTGCGTGAAGCCGGCCTCACCACCGTCGGTATGACCGGAATGGGTTACAACCCTCTCACTCAGGTCTACAAACTGACTGGTGATGTCGATGTCAACTATCTGGTTGCCGCCACAAGGGAAGAGTGATGACAAGCCGACCGTCAGACGCCGGCCGTTGAACGCTAGCAGTTAACCATAATGACGATCAAGTGTGTCCTGTTCGATCTAGACGGTACCTTCGCCGATACCGCCGCAGATCTCCATTTGGCGCTGAATCGGGTACTCGCCCAGGCTGGTCGGCAAGAGATCTCATTCGAAAAGGTACGCCCTGCCGTTTCCCACGGCAGTCGGGCAATGCTGAAAGTGGCATTTGACATCGAACCTGAGGATCCAGGTTATATTGAACTGCAGCAACAGTTTCTGCACACCTACGCCAATAATATTGCCGAGTTCACCAAGCCGTTTGACGGCATGGAGACGCTGATCGACGAACTCGAGGCGCGTGGCATCCATTGGGGCATTGTCACCAATAAACCCGCTTGGTTGACGGATCCTCTAATGGAAAAACTTGGCTTGAGCCACCGTGCCAGTGCCATCGTCAGCGGTGATACCACACCGCACGCGAAACCACACCCGGAACCCATCCTCTATGCCTGTCAACAGACGGGTATAGATCCGGCTCAGGCGATCTATGTCGGCGATGCCATACGGGACATCGAGGCAGGTCGAAATGCGGGCACCAAGACCCTGGTCGCCCTGTTCGGTTATCTGGACGAAAACGACAGCCCCCTTAAATGGCGGGCGGATGGACAGATCAACCACCCAATGGAGATACTCGAGTGGCTCTGAATGAGGCTTTGTCGAAGAGCAGCGCCTCAGAATGAGAATTTTCAATATCGCTAGGGACTTCTGGCGGCTATAATGCTCGCCCGACTTAAGCCAACCGGTTCCATGCAAGACTACAATCCCGATAAGAGCCTCCTCAAGGAACGCGTCATCCTGATAACCGGAGCCGGTAGCGGCATCGGTCAGGCAGCGGCTAAAAAATTTGCGGAACATGGCGCGACCGTGGTGCTGCTGGGACGCAATGAACGCAGATTGGAAGAGACCTATGACCAGATCGATGCCGCCGGATGGCCTACACCGGCACTCATCCCCTTCGATCTGGAGAAGGCTCCGAAGGAGGATTACTACGCCCTGGGAGAGAGTCTCTATCAGGAGTTCGGTCAACTGCATGGCCTGCTGCACAATGCAGCCAAGCTTGCACTGCTGAGCCGCATTGATGATTTCGATCCGGAGACATGGAACAGTGTCATCCAGGTCAATCTGAACTCGGCCTTTCTGCTGACCCAGGCCTGTCTGCCCCTGCTGCGCAAAGCAGATGAAGCCTCCATCCTGTTTACATCGGATCAGGTAGGTCGAAAAGGCAGGGCCTATTGGGGTGCCTATGGGGTATCCAAATTTGCCATCGAGGGATTGATGCAGATACTCGCCGAGGAGCTGGAAAACAGTCAGATACGTGTCAACAGTATCGCCCCTGGCCCGACGCGGACCTCACTGCGTGCCTGGGCCTATCCCGGGGAGGATCCCGCCACTCTGCCGCTGCCCGATCTTATCCTGAGCGACTATCTCTATCTGATGGGTCCGGACAGCAAGGCTATAAACGGTCAAGCTTTGTCAGCTTCTGCGGAGACACGGACTGATATCAGCCCGACCTGAGCTTTAGCTTTATCATCTCTCTAGGGCCTGTTGTTGGGATTCAGTAAGATAAATCCCGGCAAATGCCGGGATTTATCTTTTCTTCGAAGTTTTGGTGTCGCTGCAGAAAGTAGCTTAAAAACTAGTCACCACTCATTGCCGGCGCCTGTACGTTCAAAAACTCTCTGGCAACCATATCCCTGTAACGCTGAAGTATCTGCCTCTCATGATCGTTTCGCGTCGCCTTCATCATATCTATGGACTGGATAACTTTTAGCCGTTCTTTCTGAGTGATTCCGCTGGTTAACTTTGGCATTTCATCTCTCCCCGGCTTATATGACCAGCATAACCTTATCTGCAATTACCTGATATCAGATTTGACTGGCAGACTTGTAGTCTTTTTCTGATAAGATCCTCGTTTTTTTGGCTTCACAGAAAATGTCCTGGTAACAGAGAGCTTAGACGAGAAACATTTCAAATGTAATATCCGAGTGTAAAACTATGTTAATATAATTAGAAGGCACTTTAGGTCGGCTTGCCAATTAACTGATAATCAAATTAATTAGCCTGTTGCAATATCCCTAATCAGCTCTGTTGTTTTTCAAGATTCTCAGAAAAACACTATTTTTTCCGCACCATATCATCCTCCGACAGCACCAAGGTATAGTTATCCTGTCTCACACCCTGAAGCAGCATATCGACATCGTCCTTCGGTACATCGACCATCTGCAGTGCTATGGCGCCTAGGCGAAGACTGCTCTCGAGCGCTTCAGGAAAGGCGTGACTTGCACCCGCTTTGAGCAGATGACCACACGCCTCGAGATCGCGAGCTCTTGAGATCACCGGGATGTGAGGATATGAGTTGCGTACGTGAGAGATGGTACGTAATGAAACAGGACCGCTGTCGATTGTCAAAACCAGTAAAGAGGCGACACTCACATTGGCGGCATCCAGCAGGTCGGGATCGCTGATATCCCCGTAGTAGACCGGAAGGCCATCCTTCTTGCCTTGAGCGACACGATCCGGACTGGTATCGAATACCACAATCGGCACACCACTGGAATGCAGCAGCACGGCCACGGTGTGCCCCACTCGCCCGTAACCGCCGATAATAACCCGTCGGTTCTCCTCCCCCCTATCGGATGGATAGCGCAGATGATCGGTCTTTTTAGTACTGACACTGTCCATTTTTGTCGCCATTTGATCGCTGACACGAATCAGTAGAGGGGTCAGCAACATACTGACCGAAATCACACCTACGGCAGTTACGAAGGTGCCATCATCGATCACATTCAGCGCTTTTGCCGCCGCAAACATAACGAAACCGAACTCACCGCCCTGGGCGAGAAAAAAACTGACCCGCATCGCTATCTGTTTTGTATATCCGAAGCCGAGGACGAGCAGAAACAGCACTAGCAGCTTGACCGACACGATGACCAGAATATGTTGAAGAAACAACGACAACTCATTCGATATGGCTGCAAAGTCGATCGACATACCCACCGCGACAAAGAACAGACTCATCAACAAGCCCTTATATGGCTCAACGAAGGCCTGTATCTGTAGACGATAACTCGATCCCGATAGCAACATTCCCATGACAAAGGCCCCAAGGGCCATGGAGAGACCTACCTGATCCATGACCCAGGCAGCGAGGAAGACTGCCAGCATGACAACTAAGAGGAAACCCTCTCTATTGCCCTGTTTCGCCAGTTGGTTGAGTACAAATGGCAGAATATACCGACCGACCACCACGACCATGGCAATCATGCCGATCTCGATCATCAACTGCTGCCAGACAGGAATTTCGGCGGAGACTCCCCCTGTCTCGGAAAAGATGGGCACCAGCGCCAATAGCGGTACGATAGCCAGATCCTGCATCAACAGGATTGAAAAGGCGGTCATGCCGTGCCGGCTGGCAATCTCGCCCCGCTCCTGCAGGATCTGGATCACAAAGGCGGTCGACGAAAGAGCGAAGGTAAGGCCTATAAGCAGGGAGAGCGACCAGGAGGGCTGCCATTGATAAAAGTAGACCGCCAATACCAGACCCGTCAGGATAATCTGAAGCAATCCCAGGCCAAAGACCTCTCTGCGCATGGCCCATAATCGGCGCGGCCGCATCTCCAAGCCGATGATGAACAGCAGCAGTACCACGCCCAGCTCGGTGAAGTGCCTGACATCCTCCACATGTTCAGTCACATAGGGACCGGGGGAATAGGGACCGACGACAATGCCGGCCACAAGCAAACCCAAAATTGATCCCAATCCCAAATGCTTGAACAACGCAACGGCAACCGACGTTGCGATCAACAAGATTAGAGCTGAAAACAGAAATGTATCGAGATGCATAAAACCTCGCCGCAAGAGTACGTTTACACTATTTCAATCCGCTCTGCCGGGAGCGTTGTTTCGTCCAGCGAGGCAGAATGAGCGAATGATAGCGCCGCTGGCTGGAAAAATAGCCCCTGCCCTGTAGGTTGCCCCCGAAGGAAGTACCCTTGGGGTACGCCTGAAAAAAATCGCCACTCCACGTTGCTCGTCATTCATTTGAAAAAACAAAAGCCCCCTCCTCACGCATTGATTGGCGCTTTTTCAGGTATAACGCCAAGGATTGCTGCATCAATTCTGCCTGCTAATCCATCATGATTCGATAACTAACCTTACTTTAAGCGACAACATAGGGCCTGTTAACACTAATCCAATCGGCCCTAATAGAGATATGCCTGATTTTCCGGCGATCCAAGCAGGCAAGCCAAGTATTTAACCCTACATTATGATGGGATATCCCCACATTGTAATCCTGGCCATCTGCGCTAATTTCAAACATAACAGAATTACAAGGCGGGAGGAGAAGATGATCAATTTCGATGTCAATGCTGTGGTTCATATCAATGAAGACTTGTCTCATGATCAGATACATCATATAGAAAAAAGCCTCTCCGGAGTGAGGGGTGTCGTGAGTGCGTGCACTCACGTCAAGACACCTCACCTGATGGTGGTTGACTACGATCCACTGACCATACATTCACGAGACCTGCTCTCTCACTTCCAGCGAAGTGGTGTGCATGCCTCACTGATCGGCGGAATTTAGCAACCCGGGGCCAACCATCCTGACTGGAATCCACTGCTGCGATCGACCCGCATCAGTGGTATTTTACGAGGAGGTTGGATACGCTAGGCCGATGCATAGTCCCAGACGATTCAATATTCCACTGGAAATACTGTTAGAGGCGAAAAAGTGCACCAAGAAACATGCCTGTCTCACGGATATCGACTATAAGTTGTGCGGCATCAGGCTAACCTCCGATAACACATCAAGAATGATTTGCGGCAAAGGCATCGACTGCCAATACAGTTCCCGACTGGGCAAGGAGATCGTCTGCACCTGTCCTGTAAGGCACGCCATTCATAGCAAATACGGCATTTGATCCGGCCTGCATATGAATAGCTTCCAGGGTTTCCCGCCGCAGACACTCACCTTTCTTGAAGCGCTGGCACAGAATAACAATCGCGAATGGTTCGCTGACAATAAACAGCAGTATGAATCCGCTGTCAGGGAGCCGGCGCTTGCATTTATTGAAGAGATGGCGCCAAAACTGAACGGCATCTCAAACCAGTTTCGCGCCATTGCCAAAAAAACCGGCGGCTCCTTGATGCGCGTCTATCGTGATACCCGCTTCTCCAAGGACAAGACACCCTATAAAACCAATATCGGCATTCAATTCAGACATTCTCTGGGTAAGGACGTGCATGCTCCGGGTTTCTATCTTCATATCGAACCAGGCAACTGTTTTCTTGGCGCGGGCATATGGCACCCGGACTCCAAGACGCTGAGTAAAATCAGAAACTTCATTACTGACAATCCTGCGGCCTGGCGGGCTGCGTTACGCGAGAAACCATTCCGCAAGCACTTTCAACTCGTGGGTGACTCCTTGATCAGGCCACCGAGAGGCTTCCCTGCCGAGCATCCCCTGATAGAGGATTTAAAACGCAAAGACTTTATCGCGCTCAAGGACTTTGACAGTGAAGAGATCGACACACCATCGTTCTGCAATTTCGTTACCCGGGGATTCAGGCAGACCGATTCACTGATGCGCTATCTCTGTGCGGCGGTCGAGGTCAACTACTGAAGTTCAATGTAGCCGCAAATGGACGCCAATCTCCGCTAATGTTCGCTAATTCTATATGCAGATGTTTTGACTGATGCATCACAGCAGCTGTTCCAAATCGGTAGGTCAGGGAGCTGTCGGTCGGTGTCAGCGCAACGTGACCGTAATAACTGCTCATCTATTAACCCGGCAACTAAGTATATCGCTTTCAGGGCTTCAGGCATGCTCTTGATCAAGGCTTGGCTCGCAGAGAAGGGTTGTTCCCTTGTCAAGAGCCGTAACGCAGAGCAAGGGCATGCCTGAAGCCCCTAACATTTTGATTTTTTAAGGCAGGCCGCAGTGTACCTGCCTACAGACTGCGTTATCAAAACTGGCTGTAGGAGGGCTACAGCGGCGTTTTGATGCCTTGCTGTAGGCAGGTACACTGCGGCTGAAAGCGATATACTTAGTTGCCGGGTTAATAGGCCCGCAATCTTTGTCGGATATCTTCTTTCGCCTGTTGCAGGATGGAGTCTTTATCCACGGACTCCAGGATCTGTTGCACGATCGTCTTCGGCCCACCGCTCCCCCAGGAGCGCCCCTGGGCAAAGTAGCTCTGGGTTGCCTTTCCGACGATATAGGTGGTGTAGTAGCCCATCGCTCCCTGGGCCGCCGCAGTCACCAGGGTCGAGAGGCCGGCACTGCCCGCCTTGAGGGCGCTGGCCGCCACATTCACCGTCCACACGGTGGCCATCAGCAACGCCATCTGGGCGCCGATGGTTTTTATCAGCTCACCAGCCTCACCCCGGGAAACCGACATCCCATAGACGCGGGCCAGATGCATCACCATTGAGGCGTCAAGGGCCAGGGCCGCCACCAGGTCGGCCACCGGTATCGGGTTCAGCGCCACCGCCACGCCCTTGCCCAGGCAATAGCCCCTTATCACCCGCTCAGCCACATCCTGGCGCACCTTCACGATGCGGCCGGCAACCTCATCGCTGAGCTCACCGGCGAAGAGACTGGCATTCAGGGCAGAGAGTACCATTCCCTCCCTCTCGATCAGCTGCCATAGACTGCCTGCCAGAAGTGTCACATCGGGCAGAGGGCGTTTGCGGATCTCTCGCTCTCGACCCTGTTCATCCGTTTGCAGGTATATCCGTTCCGCGGGATGTGCCGCGGCAGGCACGATGTAGGGAGCGGCGACCAGTTCCAGTAACTTTTCCTGCAGGCTGGCGAGGAGCAGCTCCAGCTCTTCGCCGCTATAGCGATCCGACTTGTTGAGCACCACCAGGATCGGACGATTACGCTGATGCAGGGATCGAATGGCCTGCAACTCGGTTTGTGTCAGGTCGCCATCCACCACGAAGAGCACCAGATCGGCGCGGCCCGCCACATCCTCGGCCATCCGCTCACGCTCCTCGCCACTGATCTCGTTGATCCCCGGGGTGTCGATCAGATAGACCCCACCGGCCTCGACCTCCTGCCAGGGCGCCATATCGCTATGGCGCGTCTCACCGTGCAGGGCACTGACGGTAAACCGCTCCTCCCCCAACAGGGCATTCAACAGCGCAGACTTGCCGACACTTACCCGGCCGAAGACCGCGATATGCAGATGACCATGCTCCAGCTTGTCAAGCATAGCCTCAACCTGCATGAAGTCGTCTTTCAGACTGTCGCGGACACTATTGGGCAGGCGCTCATCATCGAGCAGTTCCCGCAGGTTCTCCCGCGCCAATTGGAGATGTTCTTCCCCTTGCGACCCGTTACCGGCCTCACTCTTTTTTTCTGAACTCTTCCACAGCCAGCCGGGCAAAATATTTTGCACGGCTCTCCAGATCTCCACTCAGCGCCTCCTCGAAATAGTCCAATGCCTGAACGGTCTTGAGCGTTCCACTCTCCTGCAGGGTCTTTACCACGGCCTTTCCCAGACCTTCAAAAATCAAGCCGTAGGCAACAGCATGAATCAAACCTCCGGTCACGGTTCCCACACCCGGAAATGCCTTCAACACATTGCCGGTCATGGCCAGCAGCAAGGTCATGCGTTTACCCACATTCTGACTGGCCAGGTCGATAAAGTGTTCAACGTCGACCTCTCGAGCCTTCACCTCATACAGGGAGGTGAGGGCCTTCACCATCTGCACACCCAGATAGCCCTGTATCAGGACATCGGTACCGGGGCTGATCGCCGCCATGGCGCCCACCATCGCTTTGCCGGTGTACTGTCTCACCAGTTTCTCGCCTTCCTGACGCCGATGGGCCTGGGTCGCCAGGTGAAGCTTCTCGGCACCCAACCGTACCAGACTCTCATCCCGCCGTGTATCGAGCCGCTCCCCCTCGCTTTTGATTCGGAGTTTGATCGCACTCATCAACTCCCCGATCTTTGCCACCCTGTCACGCAACTCGTGCCACTCTTTGCCGGAAGCGTCGATACGTGTTACCTCCTCTTTCCCCCCCGCCTGAACCGGTATGATTTCAATCTCCGGCAGCCGTTCTCGAAGCCTGGCGAGGATAGCCTTGAGATCCTCCTCGCCATAGCGGTCCTGTTTGTTCAAGGCCACGATCAGCGGGCGCTCGAGTGCCTTAAGCACTTCCAGCTCTTGGTATTGATCACGGGTCAACTCCCCGTCACAGACGTAGATCACCAGATGGGCGCGTCTCGCCTCCTCGCGGGCCATGTGCGCAAGCTCCGGATCGGTGTCGAGGATACCCGGCGCATCCGTCAGTTGCAGGTTGACGCCCTCGCCCTCGGCATACTCATAGTGGGCGATACGCCGGGTAGTGCCGGCGCGAGGGTCCACATCAATATCCTCGGCCTCAGTAACCGCCTTAATAAGGGCACTCTTGCCTGAGGATACGGCACCGAAAAAGACCACATAGAGCGTCATTTGCGCCGTCCGCCGATCGAGCTCCCGCAACTCTTGGCGTGCTTCGGCCGTATCGATCCCCTTAGCATCCGCCTGCTGCAGCGCTTCGGTCAAAGTCTCCCTATCCTGCGGCAGTGAAACCCCCGATACCTGATCAGCAAGTTTGCGTTTTGCCGGTCGCAGAAGCAACCAACTCAGAACCGAGACCAGTAGAGCGAAACCGAACAGGCCTATGGCGTAGACCACCAACAAGGCGGGAGAGAGTTGATCGAGTATCTGCCACACACTCAGCGCAGATTCAGTTAGCTGCAGCATGATCAACAGCGCCAGCAGTAAAAGAAACAGTAGCGCCACCAACAGCAGCAGACGTAATATGCGCTTTTGCGAAGTGGGAAGCTGTTGCTCTGTCATGGCTGTAGATACTGGTAGAAACCTTACGGCATAATCCTGATCGAACAGAATACGGTAGAAACTGACACTAGTGTAGTGTCTCATATGGGTTGAAACACTACATTAAACCAGCCATGGAGCAGAGATGATTCACCTCCCCAAAGCCAGGGATGCCTGGAAAAGCCCTGAATTCGATCAGGTCCTTAAGGGTGAAATGGAAGCGATCGATGCGGATCAACTTCCCCTGCAGCAAGGTCTGACCCTCAGCAGCATGGTCAGTTCGGAGCCCTTCAGCGTAATCGTCATCGATAGCGAAGAGTATACGGCATTCATCCGCTGCAAGGTCTCGATCGTCTATGCCGGCGTCATCGCCGGTTGTAGCTGTGCCGACGATCCCACGCCGCTGGATACGCAAACGGAATATTGTGAACTTGTGCTGGAGATTGATAAGGGATCCGCTGAGACCAGGGCCATTCTATTGAAAACCTGAGCGATCTCTGAGATATGCAGTTATTGACTGCCGCCTTTAATGGACAAAATTTCTGAAATTGGAGGATTTTCCAGCAGCATATAACCATAGGCATCAAAGATGGGTGTTCCATAGCTTCGAGGAGGAAACCCTGAGTTTGACAGTTTTTGGTTCAATTCTTCTCTTTTCCTGCTGTCTTTGTCGATATAATACTCTACAAACTTTACTCCAGCGGACCTCAACTCCTTCGATTTCTTTTTGCAATACCCACAGGTCGTAAGCGAATACATAATCAATTTATCATGTGATACGCCTGTAAATCCCTCTTGTTTTCGGTAATCGTTGATATACCAATGATAGGCCCCGAAAAGGATCAAAATCAAAAGTAGATATTTCATTTTCAAAAATCGGCTTCTAAATCAGCGCTGTAGAAAAGTGAGTGCTCAGGTCTCTGAACCCATTATTCAACTGATTCACCATGCTCATCCATCAATAATGCAATCGATGGGTGGATGCGGTTGTTTCTGGCTGCGCCAGGTCTCTTTTGAGACGCAATTGGTTTATCTAACACACCTCATTCAGGTGTGACGGGTACGATTCTGATGCCATCGGCAATGACATAGCCATCGGTCTCATCGGTGAGGTAAATCTGGTAGTCACCCCCCTGGGTGAAGTTGAAACTACCCAGCCAGTTCCATTTCGCCCCCGAGGTTTGCTGATCCTTCTGAACAGTGGTCACGCCATCATCGCTCTGTATCGTATATATGGCATTCGTCGCATTGTTCGGATGCGCCGTCCACCTTGCGTACACCACATACTGACCTGTTTGAGGAATAGGCAATTGCCAACTGAATCGATTGGGTGTCGCATTGTCTGGCAATATCTGTATGGCATCGGTAATCTCACCGCTGCCCGCCTGATCGGGCAATCTCACTTCATAACCGACACCCTCGATAAAGCTATAGGTGCCCAGTAGATTCCAGACACCTCCGTCGAGCTGTTGATTGACCGAAACTGTTGACTCGCCGGCATCGCTGACAACGGTATATTGCGCATCGGTAGCCCGGTTGGCATTTGATGTCCAACGGGCAAACACGCGATGAGAGCCCGCTTGCGGCACGGAGAAGCTCCAGGTCGCCGTATTGAGCGTGGCATTGACCGGCACAACCTTGACGGCATCGGCAATCACGTAGCCATCGGCCTGGTTACTCAAAGAAACCTGATAATTCCCGCCTTGGCTGAAACTAAAGGTGCCCAATAGGTTCCAGATACTGCCGTCAGTGCGCTGATCCACCGCCACGCTTGTATCGGTCACATCATCCGTCACGACATAGGTTGCGTTCGAGGCGCGATTCGGATAGGCGGTCCATTTCGCGTAGACCTGGTATTGACCTGTCTCGCTGATATCAAAGGCCCAGTTAGCGGTATTGCCTGCGGCATCCTCAGGGACAACCATGATCGCGTCAGCAATCACATACGTGCTATCGGCATCATCGCTCAGGGTGACACTGTACTGCCCTCCCTGGGTAAAGTCGTAGGTGCCCAACAACTTCCATTCTCCCCCCTCAACTTTCTGGTTGACACGCACCGTTGTCGTGCCGCCACCGTGCGTGATGGTATAGGGGGCATTGCTGGCATGATTGGTATGACTGGTCCACCGGGCATAGACGTGGTGACGCCCCGTAGTATCGATCATAGGGGTCCATGTGAAGGTATTGGCGCCGGTTCCGGAATAGCGCGCATGGTAATTACTCTGATAATAACCGCCCACATGGGTCGACTCGAACCAAAATCCCACACTCGTCACCGAAGGATCGGTATTGTCCAGGATCTGTGCGGCGGGCGATACGCCATCGGCGGCATGATGTCGATAATCAGCCCCCTCATAACCGCCGACCGCGCTGGAATAACCCCAACTACCGATGGTGCTGAAACCGCTATCGCTATTGTCAATCACGAAACCGACGCCCGGATAACCGTTATCCAGGATCATCGCATCAGGCGACTGGCCGTTCGGTTCATGGTACTGGTAGTTTGAACCATGGAAGCCGGACACTTCACTTGAGACGGGCCAATAGCCACGTGTCGTTACTTCGGCATCGGTGTTATCCAGCTCGATTTCCGTCAACCTGACGAAAATAGAGTGTGGATTATAGACGACACTCGAGCTGTTGCCGTCGTCGATCACCGCGTAGACCCAATAGAAACCCGGCGGCGTGGTAACGACGCCCCAATCGTAGGCATCGTCTGCTTCATCGCTGTCTTCAGCGATATTATCGACGATTAAGATGCCATCAGCGCCCGTATTGTCAGTGTCGTAATAGAGCGAGATCGTGGCGTTACTGTCAGGATCCTCATCAGTCCAGCGCAAGGTGGTAACACCCCGGGTCACCTCGATATCCGATGTCGGCTCGAGAAATGTCAGGGTCGGGGTATCGTTCACCCCATTGTCATCCACGAAGAACTGGGTCACCGGTGACCATTCACTGAGACCGTCGGCATTGTCTTCCGCCCTGACACGCCAGTAGTACCGGGTGTTGTTGGTCAACGGTGTCGGAATACGCCACTCGGTTTCATTGGTTATTGAGTCCTCAACCAAACTGGTGAGTTCGACATCACTGTAAAGTTCGAAACGGTAGCTGATAGGATCGCCATCCGGATCGACACTCGGATTCACCGACAAGGTTGGGTTCAACAACGCCACCCAGGCCCCGTCGCCGGGATTGCGCACCGAGGGTGTGGTGGGTGGCGAGTTCGTCGAATTGACCGTAAAACTGGCCATCACCCATTCACTATCAGCAAAACCGTCAGAAGCTTTGGCGCGCCAATAGTAGGTGACGTTTTCGCTCAATCCGGTCACCTGCCACTGGGTGGCGGCAGGTTGTTCGAAAACAGCCCCTGACGCCTGCCTGTCTGCGCTGTCGTAGGTATCGACACTGTCCAGTTCGAAGAAGTAAGTGAGACTGTCACCTTCGGGATCAGCCCCATTGTCGACAACCAGGGTAACGCTGGTATCGGTGAGTGTTATGCCATCCTGCGGCGACTGCACGACCGGCGCCGTGGGGGCTTCATTGGCGGTGTTGACGAAAAAACCCGCAGCCGGCCCAACCGTTTCGAGCCCATGCTCATCCACCGCGGTGGCGCGCCAATAGTAGTAGCTGTTTTCGACCAGGGGCACATCGACAAGCCAGCCCGTGGAGCCGCCCAATCCCGGTGCAATGCCTTCCACGCTGGCGAAGATCGTTGAGAAATCGACAAATTCGGAGACCTCAAAGCGATAGGTCAAGGCATCGCGATCGATATCCATCGCATTGGTGACCGCCAGCAACGGATTGACCCGGTCGACCTCCGCTCCGTCCACAGGGGCGCTGATGGAAAATGCACTTGGCGGATCGTTGACGGTATTGACGAAGAAGCGGCCATGGCCCCAGAGACTGTAGACCGTCCCATCATAGGACCTCACCCGCCAGGTGTAGCCCGTATTGTCATTCAGCGAAACCGGTATCTGCCAGTTGGTGTAATCGGTGCCTTCGGCGAGGTTTTCGGCTTGGCTGACCAGCTGCGTCATCTCCGCGTCGGCATAGAGCTCAAAGCTATAGGTCATCGTCACATCGACAGGATGCGTATTGTTGACGATGGTCAATTCGGGCTGCAGCTGATCGACCTCGGCATCATAGACAGGTGCGTGAATCACCGGCACCTGGGGCCCGGCCGTCGGATCAGTGCCATTGAGGAACTCGTCAAGATCGGAGATACCGTCACCATCGAAGTCACCCGTGCCGTCCCGGTCCAGGTTACCGAAATGTTCCAGCTCCCAGGCATCGTCCATCCCGTCGCCATCGGTGTCCGTTGAGGAGTTGACACGTATCGTGGCCGAGCGGGTTGAGAACAGGGCGCCGTCCGTCGCCGTATAGGTAATGGTGTAGAGCCCGGTCTGTCCCTCCGCGGGTGTCCAGTTGAAAAAGGCGGTGCCATTGCCGTTGTCGGCAAACACGGCCCCGGTGGGCAGGGGCGCCGCCGACAGTGCGGGGATTTCGCCGTTCGGATCGCTGGATTCGATAATGAAACCGATCTGGTTGCCCACATAGGTGGTGCGTGGCGGGATGTATTGAATGATCGGCGCCATCGGTCCGGTCACCAGATCATCCATCTGCACACTGTAGACACCGGTTGAGTTGACATCAAAGAGGTTGATGTAGTGATCCCAGCTTATGGGGTTGGTATTTCGGTTACGTGTCCTGGGGGTCCAGGCGTTGTCCAATGGTATCAGCTTGCCATCGGAACGGACCACACGGGTAATCACCTTCTGCCCGTTATGGGGATCGGGAAGCTTGATATAGGCGAAACCGTTGGTCGCCGGAAAGGTCAAGTCATAGGTCATCAGTGAGCCGCTTTGGTTATGCAGCGAAAAACTGGCCTGTGATGAGCGATCAGTGACGACCGTATCGATGCTGTCCGATTCATAGACACGCAGGACATCGCCGTCTTCGGCAAGAAAGTCGCGGACACTGTCTCTGCCGGGCAGATCGACGCGCACATCCCTGACCAGCAGATGGGCGTGGGTGGCATCCAGGATTGATGTCAGCGCCCCGCCCAGTTCATCGGCATGGGTGAAGGTGGCCGTAAACTCGACAAACTCCCCCGACAAAGTGCTGATCATGTCCCAGCGCCCCACCTTGGAGCTATTACCCGCAATGGTGCCGAAATCGATAAGCAGTGTGGGGGCGCTCGGTTGATCGTCCACCGAGCTGCCGGTGATCTCGAACCCGATCAACAAACCCTGTTCGTTTTCGATAATCTTGGGTTGTGCTGAATCGATTTTAAGGTTTCTCGCCTCGGCGATACCGTTGTTTTGTACCCTGACGCCCAGGGTATAGGGCTCGATCGGTTCGATGGCCGGTGTCAGGGGATCGTCGGCATTGACCTCGCGGGTCAGAAAATAGTCGAGGGTTAGATTCGGGAGCGGTTTTACCGTAATGAAATCGGGCGTTACCGTGACGCTTTCCGGTTCGCCGCCCAAAGTGTAGTCCAAAGTGGCGCCGACGAAATAGAGTTTGCCTGTCGGATTGTTTTCCGCGGCGCCGGGTGCGGGGATGATCAGCCAGTGGATCTCGGCCGTTGTCGAGGGCGCCACCGAACCGTAACCGCTGACATCCGCGATATTGTCCATGGTATCGATGCGGATGAAAAATTGTGCCAGGGTGTTGTCGGGATCGGAGCTGGCCAGTACGCTGTTACCGTCTTCGTCTGCAAAATTGACGGTGACACTGACATTGTTGATGGGGAGCGTATCCAGGCCATTGTTGATGCGCATCATGGCATCGAAGGCCTGTCTTTCCAGGGTCAGCTCCTGTTTGATCTCTATCTTAACCTGCGCACAGACCGTTTCGGCACGGCTATTGCCGGCGAGCAGTGTCAGTAAGATTAGAAATGCGAGTGCGCCCCAGTCAATCCCTTTAAAGAATACCCTATTCAAACCTGCATCCTCGGTGTCCTGCTGTGGTGTTGCAGAAAACTGCTGCAACCTGTCCAAAATGACCTTACTGAAAAGAATCCCTTATTCTAACTGCCCATTCAATACATAATAAATTGGGGAGATAAATGCGAAGTAGATTCCTTTATCAATAACGCTATCCTTGAAACAAATATCCGATAACAATATTACTCATCTTATGACTGAATACTGCTCAATATACCGATATAAAAAAGGGGTTTATTGATCCAGATCAAACCTTTCTACGTTAATGGAAGTCTGTCCTTCAGGCATCATATTATTTACAATACTGTAACTTTAGAAAGGCATTAAAACACCATTTCCATAATTATTTTTAAAGAATAAAATACTGACGTAGTCATTTATTTTAATGATCTATTCAGATAAATAGTGTTCTTATATTTATAAAGGCAACACTGGTTGTCCTATTATTTACAGTAGTGTCTTATCGGCGTATACACTCATCATATGGATCATCCCTTGTAGTGGCATAGTTATTTTGGCCACCTGATTATGGGTGATATTATCACCCCAGACGATAAACAGGTGATCAAATGACAAAGACACGCAGG
>JBFNNX010000014.1:0-273592 GCA_040791665.1 Candidatus Thiodiazotropha sp.
TGGTCAACAACCAATTGTGCCGCTTCAAGTTTGAACTCCGGACTGAATCTCCTGCGTGTCTTTGTCATTTGATCACCTGTTTATCGTCTGGAGTGATAATATCACCCATAATCAGGTGGCCAAAATAACTATGCCACTACAATAGCGCTTCATAAAGCGTGTAGGGCTTATCGTTATTGATTCGAGAAAGGCTCGAGCGTGACACCATTCGACTACCAAGATGGTAGAGACGATGTGATTGTGCACCAAGGTTATCAATCATGTCTCGTAAGCTCTTCCTGCCCGATAATTGCCCCATCATCATGACTACGAATTGTGACCAGCGCGAATTATTGTGAAAAGCCCGACCCCTATGGTGTTGTTTTCCCAGGGTTTCGAATTCATGTCTCGAAATCAGTTTGAGCAGTTGTGAAAATACCGTATTATTATGTGCCATGGCTTGGTTATCCCTTTTGGTTCAATAAGTTGTTTGCACTCTCATTGTATCAAAATGTGGATCAACCAAGCCGCCTTATTTCAAGTTAATGGGACAGTAGTGACTTCATTTCTATTAAATATCAACCTTTGTTTTCAAACGCGCCCTTTCATTAAATCTCTGTAAGGCATCTTTGATAAGCCAGTCTAATACTTCTGTTAGAGACATACCTGATGCTTCCAACAACTTTGGATACATACTCACATCTGTAAAACCCGGAATAGTATTCAATTCATTAATTATGAGTCGTTGATCTTGAGTAAAGAAAAAATCAACTCTGGCCATTCCCTCGCAATATGTTGAAACAAAAGCTTGACACGCCATTTGCTGAACTCTTTCTACGACTTCATCAGGTAAGTCAGCCGGTATCTTGAGTAATGCGCCATGCTCATTCAGGTATTTTGTGTCATAGGAATAAAATTTTTCATTATCAAGTACAACTATTTCTCCAGGCACAGAAGCAATAGGTGCTTCTGTTCCTAATACGGCACACTCGAGTTCCCTGCCGATGATAAATTCTTCACATATTATTTTTGTATCATAATAAAATGCCTCTTCAACAGCAGAATCAAAGTCTTCGCGAAATTCAACTTTACTCACACCAACAGAAGAGCCGAGATTGGCTGGTTTCACAAAAAAGGGGCAACCTAGTTTATCAGTAACAGCGTCAAATGATAGATAATCTCGTCTTGAGTTACAAAAAGCAATATAGTTGGCAATAGGAAAACCTGCCTGCAGAAGCAATCGCTTCATCACATCCTTATCCATATTTACTGCAGATCCTAGGACATTGGAACCGACCAACGCCACATTGGCTAATCTAGCTAAACCTTGTATCGAGCCATCCTCACCATCTGGGCCATGCATAACTGGAAAGATCACGTCTATTGGTGTCTTGTCTGATTCTCTTGTTAATGGGATTAAATTCGCAGAGGTTTCGTCCCTCACGATTGTTACATATTCATTATCTAATTTTTCCTCAGAGTTGCTTGCTATCTCTGCGCCAAGTTTTGGCATAACATCGCCTAGTTTATTATTTAGATACCTCTGGGCAGAGACAGTTGAGAGGAGTCTGCCCTGTCGATCAAGGACTAATAGATGAGTCTCATACTTGTTTTGATCCAATGCATTTATGATATTCCTTGCAGAGGTCAATGAGACCTCGTGCTCAGCAGACTTACCACCGCACACAACCGCAACTCGTATCTTTTGTTTACTCATTAGATTACTCCAAAGATATCTGTTTCCTCATTCGAAACAATGCAAGGACAAGCATGTCTTTGATCTAGTGATGCATAACAGGAGATCCCGGTCAACTCTTCCACACTCGACCTTCGACAACCTATTAGTGTCCCGGCCCTCCTATTCAACGACCCTTGGCCACAGCATCGAAGACTCGCTACTGGCTACGGTACCGGTTCCAGAATGACTGACGCCCTGATCGGAAGCTATCCAGTGGATCTCCTCGACAAAGTCCTCCTGCTTGATCTACCACCTGCTTCCATGCAGTCGTATGGCGCATTGCACGCCTGGAATCCAGCATCACGCTCAAGGCTACCGCGGAGTACCGGCCTTCGTGTTCACTCTCCATGGCCGGCAGCGAAAGCGAATGTATTATTAATAATTGCCTTTCTTATCAATTACTTAGTAGTTATGAATAATCGATAACCTTTTTAGGAGGCCAAATATTACTGAGAGTTTGACCAAAGAGACGGTGGTAATGCATGGATTTTATATGATGATGAATTATAAGTCATTAAATGGACTGGAGCTCAAATTGATTTGGGACGACCATTGTATACCCTTCTAAAATTATTGTAGGTAACCCGCCAACTACCGAAATACTTGAGATTTGGACTTCCTTCACTTTGCCGGACACTCCTATACTTTAAATTAAAGCAGCTAGGAGAGACCCATGTCCAAGACGAATTTCACCCAAGAATTCAAAGAAGAGGCGGTCAAACAAGTATTGGATCGAGGCTATACAGTACCTGATGTAGCCAAGCGATTAGGCGTCTCAGCCCAAAGCTTATACAAATGGCTGAAGGCCTATGCGCCGGATGAAAAGGATCGCTATGAGGCTGAAATCCGAGAAGTAAAAAAAGAAAACCTGAGGCTGAAGGCGGAATTACAACGGGCCAAGGAGGACCGGGACATATTAAAAAAAGCCGCGGCATACTTCGCCAAGAACCCCGAGTGAAGTATGCCTTTATCCTGCACAATCGTGAGCGCTACCCCATCAGGCGAATGTGTCGAAACCTGCAGGTTTCGCACAGTGGTTATTACGACTGGCTCATACGACCACCGTCCAAAAGATCGATCGAGAATCGCCGACTGCTTGAACTCATTCGTCATTCCTACGAGGCCAGCGGTCGGATCTATGGTGCTCCCAGAGTCTGGTGTGATTTACGAGAGCTGGGGGAAGGCGTAGGCAAAAACCGTGTGGCCAGGTTAATGAAAGCCAATCAAATCAAAGCGATACGAGATTATAAAAGGCCTGGGGTTATCTATGGAAGACCTGCCGTCATTGCCCCCAACAGACTCAATCAGTGCTTTACCATTGATCGACCTAATGCGATATGGGCAACGGATATTACCTACATTCGCACCTGGGAAGGCTGGTTGTATCTGGCGGTCGTGATGGATTTTTTTTCGAGACTAATTATCGGCTGGTCAATGAAACAAACACTGGCCAAGGAAATAGTGCTGGATGCCTTAATGTTGGCAATCTGGAGGCGCAAGCCGCGACATGAGGTGATTATCCATTCAGACCAAGGCGCACAATTCGGTAGCGATGAATGGTCTCGGTTCTGCACCATGCACCATTTGATTCCCAGCATGAGTCGGCGTGGCAACTGTTATGATAATGCAGCGGTCGAGACCTTTTTTAGCAGTCTAAAGAAAGAGAAAATTCGTCGTTATGTTTTTAAAACTCGTGAAGAGGCAAGAGCAGAGATATTCGATTATATCGAAGTGTTTTATAATAGGGCGAGACGTCACCAACACCTAGGAAATATAAGCCCAGAGGCTTATGAGGAGCAAATGGCATTAATCGAACAGGTGTCCATCGAATTGAAGTAAGTCCACTATACGTGAAATTACCTGAGATTTATGACATCACCAAGACAATATAAGTAACGATTTAAAGACAGATTCACAAAGGTACTATGTATTGCCTGAATAAAAATGGTACATGCATGTCTTTATCTCATGGGAGACTTTGGGATATCAGGTGCAACGAGATGAACTAATTAAAGTGGCTGCCAGATAGTGCATAATTAGGATGTCCCCTTTAGTATCCTACTTTATGTAGTGTACAGTGGATAGTTAGTTTGTGTTCAGGCTGCTGAGGACTGTAAACTTACGTATTTACTTACCGGAGCTTGCTTTGAAAATGAGATTATAATTGGTAAATGATTTACTGAATGCGAAAGTTATTTTTATAATCTTGTAACACTACATGGAAGAGCTAGCTTTGCGCGAAACCGTTCAAGAATATGCGTGATGAATCATAGACTCTATTTATTCATTTGCTATCCTGGCAGTTTTTCTCAGCAAGGATGCGCCACTTGCGAAAATCCGTAAGCCAAAGTGGTTTATCTTTATTTAAACCCCATATTTGAGCGCTATAGTAAATATAGACAAAATATCTGAAACTAATGTAACGCAAAGCTAGTAGAAAAGTATCATGGTTTATCGTGCCCAAAACACGCTCTGTGTGATTATACAGGCGATTGAGCAAATGCCAGTTGATTTTCAAATCAGATGTAAAACACATTCCCCTTGCAATTGAAATGTACTCAAAAAGAGCACTTTCCACATATGAATCATCAAAATCGATTACTGCAGATAACCGTCTCTGGCTATCGAGTATTAAATTACTAGGCATTAAATCTCCATGGACTAAGCAGAGCGGAAACTGCCTGAATAACTCATGATACCGTGGAAATAGTTTTATCTCTGATAAGATTTGAAATCGCAATTCAGGCGGAATTTGTAGGTCATCACTATGAGCTATCAATTGGCTCATGGATAAAATACGATTGACACGAAATGATTTTATGTGACAATTCCATTTTCGCTTTTTTGTAATGTATTGAAACCATTCCACGAATCGACAAACATCATCAAGTAGTTCAATGGTACCAAACTGGGCTATTTCACCATCAATAAAAGAATAAAGTGTTGCACACATGTTATCTTGTATGGCAACTGGTAGATCTTTGTGTGTTAAAATAACTTTCGGCGTACGAATATAGTTACCACCATCAAGATAGTTAAGAATATTACATTCGTAATGTACTTCTTGAAGATTCCGGTTTCGATAGATCCTTAAAACAAATTCTCCAGAAAATGTAGTGACGCGATAAACATTATTTTCTATTCCACCTCGTAATTTTTTTAATTTTATAACATCGTTTTCCGAGATGTAGAAACATCGCAGAAACTTGTAAAGGTCTATTGAATGGTTACCGAACGATTTATTTTTAATCATGGCAACCTCATAAATATTCAAGAGTATTTAGCCATTTTTGTCGAAGTGAATGTAGCCATGCCACTGAGACTTCGGCGAGACTAGAGATGGAAGTAAAACTTAAAGAAGACTTCGCAAACTCGCCAACAACACATGCGCACATTCCTGCTTGGGTAGCACTTTGAACTCCCCCTGGTGTATCTTCGAAGACGATACAATCTTGAGGTAAAATATCAAGTCGATTTGCTGCTACCAAGTATGGTTCAGAAGATGGTTTTTGTGAGTTAACATCATTAGCTGTAATAAGGATCTGAGTGGTTGCAAGAACAGGATGAGCGGATAGCAGTGGTTTTACGAGTATTGATGGTGAAGATGTCACGATTCCTACTGATGCAACTTCCTTGGCAGTAAGAAATGCTGACTGTGCACCAGACATTAATGGTGGTGGTGATTCTTGATATAATGCTATTAAACGGTTGAAGATTAATGATCTGAGACTTTCACACGTTAAACTGATGGAGTGATTGGCTAAAAGGTTATCGAAGCAAAGATCCCAAGTAGCGCTACGCAACCAATCAAGTTCGCTTTTTGAAAGTTCGATGTGAGATTCACTTGCAAATGCGGCCAAGGTATCGAGGCTGACTCCTTCTGAATCGACAAGCGTACCATCCAGATCAAAGAATATGCCTCGCCAAGCATGCTGGGTCATGCCCATCGTTGCTGTGCCGATACTAGACTTCTACCAGCCTCCACAATATGTTCCGTACTAAGACCAACTGATCTTAGTTGCGTTTCAATACTCCCTTTAGGGATGACACTGGTATGAATACACAAATGGCAAAACCGCACCGCTTGTCCGAACATTTGAAGATGCACGCCTAGCTCTCTTCCTAATGAACCTGATTCCACATGTTCTTCAACAACTAATAATGGCTGTCCGGCAGGTAACAGGGTCGCAAGCTCTGTATCAAGCAATGGTCGTAGTCGTATGAATTCTATCAAACGTGACTGGATACCTAATTCAGCAAGCTGATTTACTGCCCTTAACGAGTTATTAAGGACTCTGCCGTGTGTAACAATAGTTAAATCAGTCCCTTCTCGAATTATTCTAGCAGGAGCATCATTTGCTAAATCAAGATGTACACTTGTTGGTACCTCTAAAGATTGTCCTTTCGATATACGGATGGCTACAGCACCACTTTTATTTTGAGAAAGATTTTGAAGTAAGATTAATAAATCACGTTCGCTCACCACACTATAGATACTAAGATTAGGTACTGCACGCAAAAAACTAAGATCAAAAATACCATGGTGGGTCGGCCCATCCCAACCACATAATCCTACTCGATCGATCAGAAAACTAACATTTAGATTTTGTAGGCCTACATCATGAATCAATTGATCCACCGCTCGTTGCAGAAAAGTTGAATAGATGTGTACTAGGGGTTTTTTGCCTCCAATCGCTAAACCTGCTGCAATTGTTACGGCACTTGCCTCGGCAATACCAACATCCCAAAACTTTTCACTAAACTTTTTCCGAAATGAGTTTAAACCACCTGGATAACACATACCTGGTGTCAATACACATAGGCTTTGGTTGCGCTCTGCCTCGTTAAGTAACCAATCAGAAAATACTTTTTGTAAAGTGGGGCGGGCCTGCTGTTTCGAGTCTTTTTTAGGATTTTTACTTGTCGGAATAGCAATGTTCACCCTGGATCGTCCGTCAATATTGTGGAATGCTTCCGGATCTTGCTCGGCAAATGGGTCACCATAACCCTTACAAGTTAGTAAGTGTAGAAAGAAAGATTGTTGCTCCTGTAAATCTAATAAATTCTTTACGATTGTATCAACATCATGACCATTCAAGGGCCCTACATAAGACAAGCCCATCGCATCGGCAAGCGAACGGTAGGAATCGGGCCGCCTACGAGATAGTGCTCCCACACTTTTTGATATAGAGAATCCATTATCATTGAGCACAATACCGAGACGTAACCCCTTCAAGTCAAGCAGGTTCAGCGCTTCAAGAGCAGGGCCACCAGCCAGTGCAGCATCACCTATTATAGCAATAGTCCAATTACCGCTATCTTTGCATGTTGAAGCAATGCCAGCTGCTGCAGCAAGAGATGTTGAGGCATGACCTGTTCCGAATGTATCATGTTCTGATTCCGTAATAAGCGGAAATCCAGCTACTCCTTTATCACGCCGAAGCATGTGGAACCCCGGTAGACGATTAGTTATTAACTTATGTGCATAGCACTGATGTCCAGTATCCCAGATAAGGTGATCTTCTGGACTGCGGAAGACATAATGAAGTGCCAATGAGAGTTCGACAGTACAAAGAGATGCCGAATAATGACCGCCACGTGCCTGTGTAACGGCTATAATTTCATTTCGCAGTTGGTCTGCTATCTGTGGAAGTTCAGTACGCTTAGCCTGCTTAATATTCCTTAAATTTATTGCGGTGTTCATTTTTCATTCTCCATTGCCAGTAACCACGGCCTTAGCTCATCAATACAACTCCATACTTTGTCAAACGCCTCGATAATCCCTTGCATCTGCTCTTGACTGTTCGGTGGAGCAATTTCGCTAATATGGAACATGGTATTAAGCAGGCGTTGGGTATTTGGAAAGTCCTGCAGATTTGGCTGAACACTACTTGGAACATACTCCCAGACTGGACGACGTAACCAAACACTGACTGGTGCACATTCAGCAGCAAGCGCCTGTACGATCCGATCTCGTACCTGTGAAGATGCTGTCAACCCTAAAACTTCTGGGTCTAGTCGTAATGGAAGAACGCAGAAAGAGTTTCTTTTGTCATGCGGTGTGAAGAGTGGTAAAAGTCCAGGAAATTTAGAAAGATGGTGCCATAGATAGGTGGCATTATCCCTTCTTTGCGCCAACTGATGCTCTATTGTGTCAAGGCGCTTTAATGCAATAGAAGCAGAAAACACGTTTGGGCGATAATTGTAGCTTAGTGTATTAGGTTGAAAGACTCTTTCACCGCCACGAGCTGAACTTGAAAGAGAGACTCGGTCGACATGTTCGATGATAACATTCTTGCCTGAACAAAGGATTCCAAGTTCGCCTGCTCCAAGATGTTTTGAACCATTACCTGAGAGTGCGATCCCCCATTCATTCGATTGACCAGAAAGATGTGGTAGTGCACCAAGCGCTTGAGCACAATCATGGATAACAGGTATATCAGACGTTAATGATGAAATATTTAGATGATCTGCTACGGTAGAATAATTACCAAACAAGTGAGTGACGACTACTGCTGTTAACGAATCTATCTCCAGCGATTTAAATGCAGTTTCATCTATACAGGCGGTATCAAGACTTACATCTAGATAGTGCTGTTTCATTCCAGCAATGCTAATTGGCCCAACAGCTCCAGGCCAATTGAGTGCAGCAACTGCTACTTTTCCTTTAGGTTGACTCAGATAATCTAATGCAATATGCAATGCTGCTGTACCTGAGCCGACACTTCTTGCATTAGTTTGCCCCCAATTCGCAAGTCTGTTTTCGAGTTTCGAGACTATAGGATGATTTACCCTATGATAAAGACCACTTTCAATTACTTCATCAAGTGCATCGAGGTGCGATTGTTCTGGTGCTGGCCAGCGGGTCAAACTAGTTTTAGAAAATGCTGGGGATCCACCAAAGATTGCCAATTTTGCAACCCTCGATACTAGTGTCATTTTTACATCCCCCCTCAGTTATAAGTCCTTACTGTAGATATATGATGTTATCTATGAAATACGGGTTGATGATTAACTTCGATATGGCTAGTTTCTATCTAGTATGAATTGATACTATAATGAACAGAATTTAGTTTGTACGATTGCCTTTCTCTGCTTTCCTTATCTATTGCTAAGATTACCTAATTGTTCTGTAGATCTGATGTATTTATCAGTATCGACATTTTGTTGACCTGCAGTTAGAGAACCCAGTATTCTGGAGTAGTCTGAAAATGCTTCTTGAGCTTTAACAGCTAAGTTCGTTGTGTACTTCTCTCGCTGTTCGATCAATGTTTCTACAGCTGACAACAGTTTGTTCACCGTACATTCATTCACATGTAGAGTGGGAAGATTCAGCAGATCTACTGACATTAAACGTGATTCCGTACCAACAGTAACACTTGGTATTCCAAGAGCCGCCAATCCAATAGTTGCATGGATTCTGTTATTAACTGCAGTGAGAGCAGTAAGACTTGGGCTATACATATACTCATCCGTGATTAATATACGTTCCAGTGTCTCATCCACCAGAGATGCCAGCTCGTATTCTGCAGGAGTATGGCACAAGAAAGAGGCTTGCCACCTTGATTGTGCATGTTTTACAAAATCGAACATAGTACGATCCCATTGTTTCGCTTTTACATTAGAATTGTAATCATGATGACCTGCTCCACGCATATAATTGACTAATAATCGTTGTTTGGGCTCGTTATAAATCGATACATTTGAACAAAACGCTAGACAAGGAAGTAACTTATTCTCTATATCTAAGTTGCTGAGAATATCATGTGCAAGTACATCGCGAGTTGTTACAATACTGCATTGTTGTAATAATTTTTGTAAAAATTCATTTTCTTCATATCGACAGGGATTAGTACCTATTGTTAGTGGATAACATGAGCCAAGAGCCAATCCCACAATTATTCGGCCTTCTTGCTCAGCACGAGTAACTGAATCTAGCAGAATAGGAGCCCAGTCTGAATGTTCAACATAGGGCCATATAATCGGTCCACCCGCTATCACGATTATATCCCCACTTGCTATCGTTTCTTGAGTGACTTTCTCATGTAATTTATGTTTATCAATAATTACAATTTCAAAGGATTGTCGTTCAGGCAGGCGATTCCATACCCTCAAAAAACCACGGACTATTAAACGATGTCCAACGTCACCAAATGAACTCACTAGAACAAGTCTACGTTTAACTTCATGTGGATAATGTTCCCAATGCCGATGTCTTTTTAAGTGCATATGGCCAACTGCAATTTCAGTTGATTTTTTGATAACTTCAAAGTCCTTACTGTATTTATAACCTTCCGGTTGATCCTTAAGTAAATTCTGCTGATGATAATGCACTATCAAATTGTCAGCACCAATACGACTATAAATTTCGATTGAATGTGGATCAAAATAACCTGCAATAGCAGTTTGTACGCCAACTTCCTTACAACGTGAAATGACTTGTTTGACAGTTTCTAGTACACTAATATCTGTTAAGTTAACAAATGGACTACCACGTAATCCGCCAAGTATCAACCCACTCAGGTCATTTAAGCCAATTACTACATTGCTTATCTCCCCAGCATCCAAGAATCTATTAATACCCAAGGCAGAGGCAGGCGTTTCAACCATTATTCCTAATGGTCCTCGATATGCTTCAGTTTTCAATATTTTGATAACATTAGTTAGTTGGTCTGTTTGTGATAAATAGGGAATGATGACGCCTATATTTGAACACACACTTGCAACTTGTGATAAAATATCGACTTCTAAACGAAAAGTATCCTGAAAACGCAAAGCACGACGGACACCTCTACAGCCAAGCAAAGGTATTATTTCTTCAATATGATGATCGACATTTTCTAGTACATTCGCCTCATCAGTATCCATGTCTGCAAAACGATACCACACAGCCTGTCCTTCAAATAGGCGGCAAACCTCTACAAGATACTCATATATGTGAGTTCGACATGCAGGTACACTGATATACTGCCCTCGTCCACGCATCAAATATTCCCCTCGAACTAGACCGACTCCAGAGAATAGTTTGGTGTGAATAGGTTCAGGCCATTCACCACTTAATCCAATGCTGTAGTTACTTATAGCCATGTAGATGTAGCCAGCCATGTATATGGAGAAAATGTCTTGAGTGCCTTCTCAACTGCATTAGGAGTCACTATTGATCGCAATCTTTCTACTACGATAATGTCACGTTGTCTTTTGTCGTTTTGTTGTGCTGAGTAGCTCAGCTGTAAAATCTTACTTAGCAGTAGATGTGCAGGATCAACAACATTCAAACGCCAATGTTTGTAATTGATTTTGTGACGCGTTTGAATAAAAAGGACTCCCGTTGATGAACCATTGATGATATCAGCCGTAAATCCATTTCTCTCCATGACGGTAAGATGTAAATTTGAAATATATTCATCTTTTGTCATCCTCCAGCCATTCTTGGATTTCAAATCTTTGCAAATTTCTACTACTCCCCCTGGGTCATTAACAAAAATATCAATATCGTTTGAGTGTGCAACATCTACTAAAATCATTGCAGCATAGCCACCGAAGATGACGTAATCGTCACGCTTAGCAAGACAATCCAAAACGGTTTCTTCTACTACGTCCAAATTGTTAATCTTTTCTTCCATGAAGTTGTTTATGTATCAGGCTTTAGCAATTACCGTTGGAAATGTTTTGTTACTGTCGTATATTACCTCTATGTCTTTAAATCCAGCCGCTTGAAGTTGGCGGATCATCTCATCTTCTAGTTGAAAACCTCGCCGGTCTGAAAATAGTTCAAGAAACACGCTGTAAGTCTTACGACTCTTATCATTCAACAGGTTTTGATCCCAAGGAGAGTGGGTATTAAACTCAGGAGGTGGTGTCATGAAACTCGTAACCAATGTCCCGCCTTGTTTGAGTGCTTGATGATATTGTTCATATAGTTCTATTAGTCGCTGCGGATCTGTTTCATATACATTTAAACCATTGCTTGTCAGTACATCATATTCTTTGTTAATTCCAAGATTCCATGCATCAGCTTTAATGAACTTGACTATCTGCTGCAAACCTTTGTCTTCAGCATTTTGTTCTGCCCATTTCAATGATTCTTCATCCAGATCAATTCCTACCAAATTGACAGCAGAGAAGTTCTTAAAGTCCAAGCCCAGTAAGTCTTCCATAGCCCCACACGGTAACGAGGCCATGGACATGTTATCCCGCAATAAATCTTGTAAAACCTGCTGAAAGATAACAAAACGGTCTTGGGTACCTACCGCTTGTGGCCATTCATCCAACAACCATGACTCTAAAGCTGAGAATGGTTTGCCCTCATCATTCAACCCAGTCAGCCGACCTTGTTGTGGGTGCATGACGACATACCTTGTCCAATACCCATTAACTCCTTGATTGATCAATAAATATTGTCCCAGGTTAAACTTACTCATTGCATCAACCATTTCCAACTGCTGTTGTACACTGGCATTTGGCTTGTCACCATTTTCAAGTATACGAGTTCGAATAGTTGTCAGTGCTTGTTCAAGTGGAATTTGCTCGATACGATGTGTAATCAAGCCACGAGATTCTGCAGAATTTGTAGCCACCTTAACCTCCAGTTTTGTGATATATACTTTCCTTACTTTATAGAATGGCAATTGCAGTGAAATTTTGTGTAGTGACTCTTGCCACATACACTAAAAATTATATTTTAGTAATGATCACTTTGGCACAACCAATATTTGCATGAAACCCCTAATATAGGGGGTTATGCGATTAATATATTTAATTAAGTATAAGTATTGGTTATGTATAAAAGATCACTACTAAAGGTATTGCTACACCACACATTCTCAACGAAAGTTAAGAAAATAATCAAAAAACATTGTTATTATTGAATAAGTACTTGAAGTAAGGCATGTAACACATATTGAACTATTCAAATTAACGATGGCTTTCTCCCTTATACTTCATACCAAGTGTCATCTACATAACTACTCTTCAAGTTTTCGAGTGAGAAGTGATGTGGTCTAATTGCTTTGTGCTCCCTAGTTAAGACAAAGAATTCTTAAATTGGGTGTGCATTTCCATTAGACCACTTCAGAGACTTGGTGTAATCAGTTAAAAGATGCTAAATCTTAGTCAGTAACGCTGTTACTAATTCACTACGATTATGTACATTAAATTTCTCTTGGAGCTTGCGTACATGGTCAATCACCGTATGAGTGCTGATCTGTAAATGATTTGCAATTTCATTGTATGTTTGACCTGCTATCAATTGCATAGCAATCTGAATCTGTTTAGGTGTTAATGAAAGCATCGTTAAACGACGTAATAATTTCAATGACAATGGAATTTGTTGCTTTATTGTAATACCAATCAATGAATTATCTTGAGAATTAGTATTCTTTAGCCAATAAATACCAAAAGTGAAACCACCCCATAGATTTGAGTGGCTCCATATCAGGGGTGTTAAAGTATCATTAACATTTTCAACTAACACTAGCAACTGACTGCATAATTGCATCACTGCTCCTGGGATAGTCACATCAGTTTTAATAAATGAGTCAATATGATAGTCACATATTGTTTTTGCGGAAATTGTAGGGTGTGTGGCCAAAAATAGTAACATTCTGCCCCGTGGAGAAATATATTTAATATTACCTTGCAAGTTGAGCACGATTAATCCAGACTCTTCACTATCGACAAACTCAGCAGTGTTGTTACCTGTACTGCAATTCATTCCACTCGCTATATATGGCGTCAGGTCCATCAATATACGTGTTTCATTAGTACTAAAATCACCGTCCCTCTCACAACGATTCAGTGCCAATACTCCGATATTTCGATTATTATCCTTAATCCCGACCAAGGCAGAATGGTGGTAACTCATAGGTCGAAAGACTTCATTGTAAAATCTAGAACAATAAAAATATTTGGTTAATATTCTCTTGTCAGTGATGATACCAGTACGTTTCTGGATTAACTCGTCAAAAATATACTTTAAGCATCCTTCCTCTTTATAATGATACTTTTTAAAGTACTTGGGTATATATACTGCTACTTCAGGTGACTCATCATAGATATTTGTAATAGAGTTTTGTTCATCTAGCCACAGAAATGTATTGGCACAGGACTGTATAACATCATGTAATTCACGTAACAAAACAGGAGCCAATGTCTGGCCATAGATCCCAAGACCACACATTATTTTTATACGCGAGATTAGTGTTGATACAGGTTGCAATCCTTGCAGTCCCTCCGGGACAATCCTATTGTTAGATATGTATCATGACTACTGAATATTGATAATACAGGTGCGCCCTCGTACCCTGAGGGTTAACGTACTGTTGATATCTCATACTATTGAGATCATCTGAGCGATCACAAGACGACTATGAATCAGACTATAGTACATACTGAAAATTGAGTCTATAAAACGTGTTGTCACGAATGTGAATTTGTTGAGTAGTGTTCAATTAATTGGCCACTTTACTGCAAATAATCCATCATATTGTGAGTCACATACAACTCCACTGTATTCAAAATTTCTAAGCTAATGTATGGGTCGCCTTCATATGGAGGGCAGTGTTATACATTTGCTCAATCCATTGGATGTACTTGTTTTCGTCACTGCGTGACTGAAGCACTAGCGCTAACACAATGAACTTTACAAAGAGCCTCCAAAACAGATTATGTATCTTTTCTGATTCTAGCGATGCAACTACGCTAGTTCCTAACCGTGTCGATGTGAATATGTAATTTATAATCACATCACCGAATCGCTTTAATGATTTCGATATTGGTGTAATTTGTGCGCTATACATACCTTTCGAATCTACAGCGAATTGTGTGATTTTTATCATCGGTTCTTTAGTCATCAGATATAGTCCATCACTCTTTACTACTGACTTTACCCTACCATCTCTATGAATATTGGAAATTGCCTCAGCAACCATTTCCAGACCTGTAAAGCAGCGAATAACATGATCTTTATCCGCTTTAAGCTGATATTTGCGGCTAAACAACTTCATTCTGTGCATTACATTTGTTTTAACGAGACTCCTTATCTCATTATAAATTTTTATGTTTGTTTTGTTTCAGCACGTCTCTTTAACCATATCTTCTCAAACAAGAACAATATTAAGATAACCAATCCCCCTCCAAGCATTCCAGGAATAACAAAATTATAAAAGTTAGACGAATAACTTGAGCACTTCAAGTTGGTATTTTTTGATTTTTTTTTGTAATCATCGCAATACCCTGGGGATTTACTTATGAAGTATTCAGTAATTCCATCCTCTGCAATTTGATATTGCTTAGTTTCAATATAATAATAAGCAAAATCTTCAGCTATCGAGTCTAGCTCACTGTATGCTTTTGACATACCGATCAGCATTGTGGCAAGAAATAATGTATAACCTACAAATGCAATGGCTTTTTCCCACACACCAAACAGCCCATGTCTATGTAGTAACCAGCCAATAATGGCCAAGTTAACAGTAATAAAATAACCCCAGTTTTCCCAAATGTCAGACCTAAGCATGAAGATTAGATCGATTAGTTCTTTTTCATTCATATTTTACTTCTGTGTTGTATATATAACTTTTTAGCGCAGCCGCTTTCTTCTGCGTTTTGTCAGAGGTGTTTAACATTTCACTAAATTATAGTAATCTTTACTGGGACATAATTAATATTGCCAAGCATATAGGCTTGGTACGGGCAGCATGGAGGCTGGAATCCTGTCAGTAAGGGGGCAGCCGTGCATAAAAAATTACCGCCTATCATTTCTTTTCTCGCCGTATTTTTTCTAAGCGTACTTTCATTGAGTTTTGCACTGCTTCTAGGTTGGCGGCAGAAAGACTCAGTAGTACCATTTGTCTTTGCTGCTATAGCATTTTCAATAATTCTGGCTGTTATCGGCGCTGGACAACAGATCTCAATAAGCGATCTGATGAAAGTTCTTGCTGATTACAAAAAGCCTCCTTAGAACCTATAGCAGTTGTTTTAACAAGATCCTCTGTCTCAATTGTATGGACTCCTCCACCTTATGTAAATCTCGCAAAAGCGACGGGGCTACCAATACCAACGGAGCCCATACCACTAAAAAATAATACTACAAGCACCGTAGATTTCGCTAAAGATGTATTTCAAGCTGCTGTTTTTAATAAGTTTGGTAAGAAATTCATCAAAAAGGGCATGAATTCTAAACGATTAGTGCAACTGGTATTACAATATCCTGAAGCCTGCATTTACATGGAAGCCTGTAGGTCGGCCCATTACTTTGGAAGATGATCTACGAAACTTGGCTATAAGACGCCATTGATTCCATCCCGTCTGGTTCCTATATACCGTAGCGACAAAAAGAGCGACAAACAACAATGCTATAGCCATTTACGAGGCCGCTAACAATCCCCATGTCTACTTTGTAGAAATACACTGTGAATATCCTGGAACCGCATCAGTAGCTCTGATTGCGCCTCTACGTTTGAGAGATATACAACAAATCAAATAGTGTGGTGCACTAATTTGTCAATTAACTCTACAATCATACACATCGAGTTAGATTTAAAACTCGTTCTTTCTCGATCAACATATTAGAGTTGAGTGAACCTAGGGAGAATACCCAGATTTCACGAATAAGGCATAATTTCTGATTTCTTGTCTAATTCCTGATACATTCTTCGCCCTGGTAAATCTTGCGCTAATACTTCTCCGGTTAATGCCTTTTTTTGTCCTAAATGAAAAGAATAACATCTTACAATCACTGCAACGTAGCGACTCCGTGTAGTTCACATACCAGTCTGCCCAAGCACGTGCCTGAACATTTGTTTTTGGTGCATTATAAAAAGAAACTTCCATTTTCTGAGGAACCAGCTCATGTACTTTCTCGATCGTGAGCTCGGAAAGCTCCTTCTGGGTCAACCCTAAGCCTCTCGCAACACCAAACATGATTTTGTCTCTCAAGAACTCTTGTCGTTTTATATCATCTAAAGTATCCGCTATTTCATGATCGATACTAGCCAAAAACAACTCGACAGACTCATTAGTTAAATGAAATTTATTTTCACATAATCAGTTTTCGATATATCCCTTCCTGATATCTGCCTCGCCAATGAACTAGAAAATTTCCCGAAACGTGATTCCACTACCCGATAGATTGACTCAGCCTCACTGCGAGATATATTTAAAGATTCTTTAGAAAGAAACTTTTTGATCGCATTTTCATACCAATACGGTAAAGACCCATATCCGCCCTTGAGGTAGGCATAGGATAATCGGGACCGACTGGCTTCCTTAGTAAACGCTTCTGGCCAATCCAAGAGAAACCTAGATATCGCAGAAAAAAGAGAATGCCGGCTTAGAGTCGAGGCAAACTCTATTCCGAGTTTAGGCCATATAATAGACGATAACTCTACACTCGAATGCTGCCTAAGCCGTTCTACAGGTATTTTTCTCATCAAATTTGCACATAAGATCCGCAGACCTTCAAAAAACAGGGGAGAATACATTGAAGGGTTGTTTGCCCAGGACAACCACCCTCTTTTTATTGCCATTTCCCATGTATATTGAAGCTTCAAGACCGATTTTGAGGCACCAGATGGTTCAATTGAAGTTAGGGTATCCGTACATTTGTAGCATCGCACGATATCTAAAGGAGAAGGGTACAGACTCTTAGATCTCATATCATAGCGAAACGGTGCTATTGGAGCCCCGCAATGTTGGCACCTGTCAATCAACACAACCTGGTGTTTCAGGCAAGAGGTAATAAACCCAACCCGCCATAAACGTCGGTAGTAAGGAACAGTATCCTCCAACAAGCAAATTGGGCAACACTGAAGTCCGAATTGCCTCCGTTTTCTGTGATAAATACCTACTGGGAGCAACCAACTTGTGAGGGCCTTTGGGCGAAACTTTTCAAATATGATTCCTTCATATGCTCTCAGAAGCATTCCTGAAATAATTTCTTCTGGGACCCCGGTAACCAACGTTAAGCTCTGTAATATCTCTGAGGAAGCCATTCGATCAATGTCCCGATTCCAAATCGGCTTCCGGTAACCAAATAGCAACGTGACCAGAGTTTCAACCTTCAGGCCATGCAGGTATGCTAAACGCACAATCCACGAACTGAGCAATTCCCCGTCTCGTGGTTTGGAATGAAGCGGAAGAATATGGTGACACTGCATATTCGAAGTCCCTATATTTCTTCTACATTTAACTCACTTCCCCTGACCACCGCTTTGCATTTTTTAATGATTTCCACATCGATTCTTTCTTCCCCTGAAGAAATCGCTTCCTCGGCAGCACTACGCAATACTGTGGCTAAACCACCGATAACACCCTCGCATGTGCCGTACAGGTATTTTCCCAAATGAATGTCAGAGAGATGGGAAGGCTCTTTCAAAGGCAGGATATGTTCGAAACTCGCAAGAAGACGGCGAAAATCCTTTCCCCATTTCCATCTAGGCAAAGCTCGCATTGGGAACCTGCTTTTTAGCTGCTCGTCTGTAGCTAATGCCTGCAGAGCTTCTCTAGTGCCGGATGTCACTATAGGAATCTTCAATTCATTCCCGATATACTTCAGCATATTCATAAAGAATCGCTGCTTCGTCAGGCTTCCGGCAAGAAGCGCATTCAATTCATCGATAAGCAACATCTTGACTTCAATTCGATCAAGCAAGTCAATTAATTGATTGAGTTTGCGTGCAGATGAATCCGAAATCCTTACTGGAGTCCAAAGGGCTTGCAAGGCTTTGTGAAGAAATACGTCCTCAGAAGGCCCAGGGGGTGACTGAATGTAAATTACCGGCGCGTATATCCTGTCACTCGTAATTCTGTCTTCAGGAGGGTGTCGTTTCAGAAATTCGGTTTTCCCATTATTCGATCTGGCCACGATCAATAGGTTCGGCATTCGGTTAGTTTTTGGGTGAACCAACAGGTCCTCCATCTCATCCAGGAGTTCTCGTGCGCGCTGGTAGGGTATGAATACTCGCTGGTTGATGTAACGAATACGCTCATCATCCGGGGCATCGGCCATGGATTGGGCATTTTCTGACAGATGCGAGTATGTCATATCGACTCCGGCTCCTGGATATCCTCGAACGGGACAATCTCGCCCATTTCGTCGTTACCCTCATCTTCAGGCTGCTCAGGCTGATTTACAGATCCCACAGGCGGCTTTGAAGACGGATGGGTAGTAGCAGTGCCTTTGTTCCACTGCTTACGTCTTTGCTGGGAACGCCGAGCCGATTTTGTCTTTCTTGCCTCCTCCTCTACAATCTCTCGCATTTCTCCGATCGTTTTGAAGATAAGCTCCTCATTGGTAACATCAAGTGAGCGCTTTTTAAGACGCCGTTGCGCCTCCCTCAATTCCCATTCGCTGATCGGTGGACGCGTCAAATCCCGATAAGGAACTTCGATATAGCCTTCTTCGTCGGAGATAAATACCCATAAACGAGAGAGATTCCGTGGATCATATCGGCATATGAACTTTCTAAGGCGTGTCGGATGTTTAGGATCCTTTGCCAAGACAAGGTGTCTCAGGGCATCGCTCCAATAGGTGATTCCCTTGTTCACTATTCCGTAGCGTTGAATTGTCCTCTCGAAAAAAGGTAAAAAATCGAGTCTCAAACGTTGTTCATTGGGCACGCGAGCGGGAATACCTGTACCAAGTTGTCCATCTGGTATCCCGTAAATACCTTCATCCCATTTCACCGCAGGAGGTAAGTCGTCGATACCCGAATGTGGAGACTGATGGTATACGCCAACAATAAAGAGAGTGAACCACTTTTCTAATGCTCCCATGGTCATTATGGCGCAACCCGTCGAATCATATTCTCCTTTTTCGGCAATGTTGGAAAATGTCGTACCCGGAAGCTCATCGTGGATATTTTTCATGAAAGTCCGAAACAGGCGCTCCACATGACCACCATAATTAGGTGCTCCTTTTTTGCGGTGTTCGAGAACGATCCCGTAGTCATCACAGGCCTTGCCCAACATTTCTCCTCGAAACTCCGCCGCATTGTCCACATGAACCGTTCTCATAACGCCCCAGCATGGCCAAGGCAAGTCAACCCCCAGACCAGCTAGGTAGCTGTCCTTGGTCAGAATCGCGTGTGAAATACAGATTCCCACGGAAAGTGCACTAGGTGGATCTAGTGAAATATAGAATCCGACGACGTCACGACTGAAAACATCCGTCGCCAGTGTTAAGTATGGCCGGTTAATAGGTAAACGATGTACATCGTCAACGACGATAACATCCATAGGTGTGTGGTCGATCTGCACGACTGCCAGTGGCCAATCGGCACCGGGAAACTTACCCTGGATAGGTTCGTATTGTTCTTTGGCTTTCTTGTAGCCTTCTCGTCGACTTACTCGTTTTTCCTCATCGATATCGAAGATCCTGTTTCTGACTGTCTTCGAATCCGGTACAGGGAGTCCGCGATACACACATTTACGCTTGACATCACGAAACGCAGCCGCCCGCGACGGCTTTTGTTTTTTTAGATAATAACCCTCGATCACCTCTTGGATAACGTCTTCGACTTCAGGCTTGAGTCTGGGTTTTCCTTTGTCATTACGGCCACTTCTTACCAATGATGAAATCAATCCTGTCTTTTCATACTTACTCAACCATCGATATACGGTGGAAGGGTGGGTATTGGAGGCCGAAGCAACTTTTTCGACCTGTTTCCTCGTGCGATTCTTTTTTCCGGTATAGACAAGTGACTCGATGATTTTGAAGATTTCCAGGGCCTTTACCCATTGGGAATCATTGATATTCAGTAAATCCCGGTTACTGTTGGCTCCATCGAGGTCGGCCAATATGAGTTTCGAGGCATCAACCTTGTCTTTTTCGAACGTCGATGTTGATTCGACCAAAGCATGACGTGAATCGAGAAGATCCAAGACGACAAACTCTTGTCCGTCCAAAGTAACTCGCACCCCGGGAATAAGTCTCCTGTAAGCCAACATGCGTCAGTCTCTGGTCCAAATTCGAGAGTTCATGGTTAAAGGAAGGCTCAGATCACATCTAACCCAGCACCGAGCAACCATACACCACAGCGTCCACAGCGCCTCTCCGCGAACGATTTTGCTGGAATACGCGGATTCGAGGAGCTCCTTGGGCGTTGTTTCGCCAACTTCATCTAGCAAACCCGCCAGTTTTCGGTAGTGTCCTTCGTTAAAATCGTTATATCGGTATTGAAAAAGAAACTTAACATTGCGCAAGTAAGGAGTCCTGATTTCTTTCTCGGTCAGTACCCGGAACTCCCAGCCTCGCTCTTTTGCATACTTTCTGGCCGCTTTGAGCTTGGGTTTGAGCAATTTCCATTGGTCGAAAAAATCTTCCCTGTACTTCACCTCGCATAGCATGGGCTTTCTGCCTTCGAAGCGTCCATGAGTAAAATACATGATGAGCAAATCAGGAGTATAAGTATGGACCCGCCCATTCGAGTCGTAATATTCGATGGAAATCGGTTGCGACTCGTACCAATCCACGCCTAGATCGAAGGCGGCCAAGAGCAAGAGGTCCCTTTCCAAAGATGACTCGAATTGCTGACCATCGAATTGTCCGGTCAGGCTTAGGGAACTAATTGGAACACGCCTGACACCCATTTCGGTCCGTTCTCGCTTCATCCATAGCTGGCTCGATCGCATTTAATCCTCCTATAAATCACAAATAATCGCAAATAATTATCTGATTTACAGGCGGCAGTAATCCGAAACCCGGCGAAATCTCCTTGGCGCACCGCGGCGTGCTGTTCCTGGATGAACTCCCGGAATTCGACCGGCATACCCTGGAGGTGTTGCGCGAACCCCTGGAAAACGGTTGCATCACCATCTCCCGCGCCAACCGCCAGGTCGACTACCCGTCCCGTTTTCAGCTGATCGCGGCGATGAACCCCTGTCCCTGCGGCCACCTGGGCGACGGCAGTAACCGCTGTCACTGCACCCTCGACAGGATCACACGTTACCGCAACCGCATCTCCGGCCCGTTGATCGACCGTATCGACATGCACGTGGAGGTGCCCCGGCAACCCCTGCAGATAGACCGCCAGGAACCGCAAACGAGGGAGGAGCCGAGCGAAATCATCCGTCGCCGGGTCATCGCAGCCCGTGAAATTCAACTCCAGCGGCAGGGCTGTACCAACCAGGCCCTGCAGGGATTACAGATCGAGGAGGTTGCCACGCCGGACAAGGAGGGCAAGGCACTGCTGCACCGGGCGATCGATAAACTTGGTCTGTCGATGCGCGCCTATTACCGCATCCTCAAGGTGGCGCGCACCATCGCCGACTTGGAGGCGAGCCCGAAGGTGGAGACCGCGCATATCAGCGAGGCGATCGGGTATCGACGTTTGGACAGGCGTTAACGCATCCAGCAAGAGCGAAGTAGGCAATCAAGTAAACTACAGGCTGCTGACGCAACGGCCTTAATTGTGGGCCTGACAAGCAATATATAAGACACAGAGGATGGAGATGAAAGCAACGAAAACCCAGCAAGATCCTGATATGCTTAGAGACATGGTAAACGGCATTGAGGAAAAGGCCATGCTGACGGCAAAGCAAGAGGTGGAGCAGCTCTTAAAAAACCTGCCTGACGACAGCAGCTACGAGGACATCCAGTACCATCTTTACGTGCTGGAGAAAATCAAGCGTGGCCAGGCATCCATCGCCCAGGACGGGGAAGTCGAAGACGATGAAGCCAGGGAGCGGCTAAACAAGTGGCTAAACCCCTGAAGCTGGTCTGGTCTGATGCGGCATTGGAGGATATTGACGAAATCGCCGAGTATATCCATCGAGATTCGCCCCACTATGCACAACGAGTGGTCGAGGCACTGATTGCGGCGACGAACCTGTTACCGGAACAACCTCACCTGGGCCGAGTCGTCCCCGAACTGAGTCAACACAACATCCGAGAGCGTTTTATCTACAGCTATCGTCTGATCTACGAGATCCATTCCGCCGAGTTGCATATTCTGACCGTCATCCATGGTAAACGTTTGTTGGAATCCGTTGAGGACCGTTTCCCTGACGATACATCATAATCTCCATCAAACTGCCGCACCAGTCAGGCCCCGCAGAGATTGGAGATCGTGAAGTTTGCTTCACCGGACAAGGAGAGCAACGCACTACTGCACCGGGCCATCGAAAAACTGGGGTTATCGATGCGCGCCTACCACCGTATTTTGTAAGGTGGCGCGCACCATCGCCGATCTGGAGGCGAACCTGAAGGTGGAGACCCCCCATATCAGCGAGGCCATCGGTTATCGACGTCCAGACAGAAGCTAAGCGAGGATAATGGTAAAAGTCAGCGCACCAGCCCCTGCTCGACCTGGTCTCTCGTCTCCCGGCCGCTCAGTTGCTCGATCAGCTCCAGGGCAAAATCCATCGCCGTACCCGGCCCCCGGGAGGTGATCACCCGGTCGTCGCTGACGACGCGCTCAAGCTGTACATCGACCTGGGGCAGATCCATATTGTCCAACACCCCCGGATAGCTGGTTGCGCGCCGTCCCTGCAACAGGCCGGCACCGGCCAGCACCTTGGGTGCGGCACAGATTGCGGCGGTGAATTTACCCTCTTGGTTGAGGCGTTTCAGCATCTCATGGATGCGCGGATCCGCATCGAGATAATCGGCGCCGGGCAGGCCGCCGGGCAACACCATCATATCGAACGCCTGATCCATGACGGCATCGAGGGTGGTGTCCGGTACCAGGGTGATGCCTCTCGAGGCCTTCACCGGCCCGGCTTGCAGGCCGGCGGTAACCACCTCGATATCGGCCCGTGTCAGTAGATCTGTGATGGTGACTGCTTCGAGCTCTTCGCATCCTTCGGCGAGGGGGACGAGTACGCGTGCCATAGTGGTCTCCCGGTATTGATCAGTTCAGAGACAGGAACCAGCTCAATACCCTGTAGTTTTAGTTTAGGCAACTCTTCCTGGAGTACGGCCAGGGTTTGAGGGTAGGGATGGGCGATACCGATCGCATGGCCCTGAGTGCGCGCCTTTAACAACAATTTACCCAACTGACGTCTGATTTCGACCTCTTCCGGTGTATTGTCGAGAAACACGTGCCGTCGGGATGCGGCAATCAGATTTTCACCGGCAACGCGTTCAGCGACGGTGGCATCGGTGGTTCGACTATCGATGAAATAGAGTCCGCCGGCGCGCAACTCACTCATCAGCCAGCGCATGGCCGTGGGATCCCTGGTCAAGAGGCTCCCCATATGGTTGTTGACCCCTGCCACATAGGGAATGGAGGCAATATTGCGTTGCAGGGTATGGATGAATCGCTCCCTCGACATAGTCAGGGTCAGTGCCCCATTGCCCAGGGGATTACCGCTGTCCGACTCCATGGGCTGGTGCAGCATGACCTCTTTATTCAGATCGTGCGCCTTGCTCGCCAACTGCCAGGTAAAAGGGGTTTGCGGCAGAAAGGAGTAGGTCACCGCCCCCGGCAGGGCCAGCGCGCGCTCCCCCGCAACCTTCTGGTTTCCCAGGTCGTCGATGATCAGGGCAATTTTCACCGGGCTCGGTGACGTCGCATCGCTATCACCCGCCATGCCGGCAGTCGTGGTTACAAGCAGGCATATCCAGCAGATCAGTAACACAAGGCGATGCATCGCTGCCCTTTCTCCACTCAACTGGTGGTTTTCTTGTTGCGCAGTATGGCCAGGCCCTTGAGCAGATTCAGCGCCTCACCCAACTGATAGTCTTTCTTCACCATATCCCGGTTCTCATCGACCTGACTCTCTTTATTGTCTTCACTCTTTTTCGACCCTTTCCCATTTCCATTGAGAAGATGACCGGAAAGATTTGACTCCTTGATCGGCTTGACCTTGCTATCCTCCGCTTTCGAAACGGTCAGGTCCTCCAGTTCGATATCGGGCTCAATCCCCTCTGCCTGGATCGAACGCCCGGAAGGCGTGAAGTACCTTGCGGTCGTCAACTTGACAGCGGCAGTGTCGGTAATGGGAATGATGGTCTGAACCGAGCCCTTGCCGAAGGTGCGGCTGCCCATGATGACGGCGCGATTCTGATCCTGCAGTGCGCCCGCCACGATCTCCGAGGCCGACGCCGAGCCTTCATTCACCAGGACCACTATCGGTGCGCCATCGAGGACATCATCCGGCGCCGCCTCGAAGCGCAACTGGGAATCGTTCTCTCTCCCCTCCGTGTAGACGATCAATCCGGACTCCAGAAAGGCATCGCTGACCGAAACGGCGGCATTCAACACCCCGCCCGGATTGTTTCTCAGATCCAGCACCATGCCCAGCAGCGACCCCTCCACTTCGCTTTTCAGTCTGTCCAGGGACTTCAGCATGTCACTGGTGGTATTCGTCTGGAACTGGGATATGCGCAGATAGGCAAAACGTTCATCCAGAAGACGGCTCTTGATACTGACGACCCGAATGATGTCGCGCACCACGACTATCTTGAGCGGCTTCTCTTCCCCCTTGCGCACGATGGTCAATTCGAGCGAGGTGCCGGGTTTCCCGCGCATCAGGGCGACCGCTTCGTTTAAGCTGAGCCCTTTGACCGGGGTGTCATCGAGGCGAACAATCAGGTCACCGCTGCGGACCCCGGCACGCTGAGCGGGGGTGTCGTCAATGGGGGAGATCACCTTGACAAAGCCGTCTTCCATACCCACTTCGATACCCAGGCCGCCGAATTCGCCCTTGGTGCCAACCTGCAGCTCTTTATAGTCGTCCGCATCGAGATAGTTGGAATGGGGATCGAGACCGGAAACCATGCCGCGAATCGCGTTCTCCAAAAGCACCTCGTCTTCTACCGGCTCCACATAGTTGGCCTTGATACGCCCAAAGATATCTGCAAATGTGCGCAACTGTTGCAGGGGCAGGCTCTCCAGCTCCTCTTTCGCCGATGTCTGAAATGCGCTCAGTGAAAGACTGACACACAGGACGATCAGACCAAGGCCTCTCAGAGAAGCTTGTTTTACTACTCTTATCATCTGTTTTACCTATTAACGTGCAGCCAGGACCTGTAGCATTCATCTAATTGGTCCTAGCTCATTGATTGAACGGCTGTTTGCCCAATAACCAAAGGCATCGCTGGCGTTGACCCTTGAAAAGTGTGAGTGATTGCATAAAAAGATAGTTCCTTTTGCCTGATTTTACGTCCCCAACCGGCAATTTTTCTGCCTTTTATGCGCTGACACCATTGAATCGGGTTTTTCGGTTGTCCATTGTGTCTGATACCGAAATAGATCCCGGATGTGGCCCGACCGCCGCTGTTGCCCACCTGGGCCACCACCTCTCCCGGTTCCACCCACTCGCCGGTCTCTTTGAACAGGCTCTGATTGTGGCCATATAGGCTCATGTAACCGTCCCCGTGATCGATGATCAACAGCAGCCCGAAGCCTCGCAGCCAGTCGGCGAAGGCGACCCTGCCGTGGTGAATGGCATGAACCTCCTGCCCCTCCGGGGCGGCAATCAGCACCCCGTCCCATTTGAGTTCACCCACCTCCCGCTCCGATCCGAAACGCGCCACCAGCCTGCCGCGAGAGGGCCAGGGCAGTTTGCCTTTGCGGGAATTGAAGGGCACATGGGCGGTGGAGTCGAGGGGGATGTCGGAGAGCGCCTGCTGGATCTGGGCGAGCAGCGATCGCAGCTGCTTCTCATCCGATTTGAGATTATCCAACTCCTCTCCCTTGTCTTTCAAGCGCCTGTTAAGACTCGCGATGATCTTCTTTCGTCCGGTCCTGGCCGCTTCAAGCTGCTGCTTCTGGTTTTGATTCTTTGCCAACAGCTGTTGTAAGCGCTGCTCCTCCTGAGCTATATCCTGCTCGATGCTGCGTAAATGCCGCAGACTCTCTTTGATCATATTCATCTGCTGCACACGGGCCGAGTTGAAATAATCGTAGTACACCATGACACGACTGACGACTGCGGGATCCTGCTGATTGAGCAGTATTTTCAACTTCTCCTGCCGTCCCATGGCATGGCCTGCCCGTATCTGCCGCTCAAGCGAGGCCCGGTGCTGATCCAGGTGAAGGCGTGCATCGGCACGCTTACTTTCAAGTTCGGCAAGACGGCGCTTCTGTCTGTTCAGACTCTGTTCCGTTACCCGGATCCGGCGGGCAAAGTCGCCGATCCGCTTCTCCGTTGTCTGCAGTGCCTGGCTGTGTTGCTCCCACTTGCCCTGGGTTGAGCGTAACTGCGTCTGCAGGGATTGGATACGTTTTTTCACCTGCTCCAGTTTGGCTCTGGCCTCTTGCTCGGACTCCTCCGCGACGACAGGGTGGGTTAAGAGACATAGCATCAACCCCAGTGAGAGGGCCAACAGGCCGCTCGCCCGCCCCATCTATCAAACCTCCTGCGTAAAGTTAATCAAAGGATGGCCTTGCATCTCATCAGGTTGAGCCAGCCCCATGATTTTCAACAGCGTTGGGGAAATATCGCACAAGGCGCCGCCCTCCATCAGTTCGGCACTGCCACGACCCACGTAGACCAGCGGGACCGGATTGGTAGTATGGGCCGTATGCGGCTGATGATTTTCATGGTCTTCCATCTGTTCGGAGTTTCCGTGATCCGCGGTGATCAGCATCTCGCCGCCAGCCAGGTGGATCGCCTTCAGGACCCTGCCCAGGCAGTGGTCCAGGGTTTCGATGGCGAGTTTTGCCGCCTCGAATTTACCGGTATGCCCCACCATATCGCTATTGGCGTAATTGCATATGATGACATCATATTTGTCCCCACCGATCGCCTCCACCAGATGGTCGGTGACCTCCTCGGCGCTCATTTCTGGCTTGAGGTCATAGGTCGCCACTTTGGGCGACGGCACCAGAATGCGCTCCTCCCCCTCAAACGGCCTTTCACGGCCGCCATTGAAGAAAAAGGTGACATGGGCATACTTCTCCGTCTCGGCCAGCCGCAGTTGGCGCAATCCCTGTTTGGCGATGGTTTCTCCGAATACATTGCGCAACTTTTCCGGTGGGAATGCGACCGGTATCTCGAAGCGTTTGTGGTAACGGGTGAGACTGACAAATTCACCGAGGCTGGGGACACGCTTGCGCTTAAAACCCTCAAAACCATCCTCGACGAAGGCGCTGGTCAACTGACGGGCACGGTCTGCGCGGTAGTTGAGAAAAAACACCACATCACCATCGGCGATGGTTACCGGCGTCTTTCCGGCTGGAACGATAGCCGTGGTTTTGACAAACTCGTCGCTCTCTCCCCGTTCATAGGCCTCAAGCAGGCCTTGTCGCGCGTCTTCCACCCGATAGTTCGCCTTACCCTCCACAAGCAGATCGTAGGCCTCTTCGGTTCGATCCCAACGGTGGTCCCGATCCATGGCGTAGTAGCGACCGGTAATGGTCGCTATGCGTCCTTTGCCCAATTCGGCAAATAGACCATTCGCCGCGACGATCGAGGCCTCGGCACTCTTTGGCGGGGTGTCCCTTCCGTCCAGAAAGGCATGCAGATAAACATGCTCCGCCCCCCGTTCAATGGCCAGCTTGATCATGGCGTGGATATGATCCTCGTGGCTGTGTACGCCACCGGGGGAGAGCAGCCCCATGATATGAATCGATTTTTGCCTGGCGATCGCCTTATCAACCGCTCCTGTCAGGGTCTCGTTGGTGAAAAAGGAGCCCGTCCTGATCGAGCGGCTGACCCTGGTAAACTCCTGGTAGACCACCCGTCCAGCCCCCAGATTGAGATGTCCCACTTCCGAGTTGCCCATCTGCCCCCCCGGAAGACCGACAGAGGCCCCGGAGGTGTTGACAAGGGTATGTGGATGCTCACGCCAAAGGCGATCCCAAACCGGAGTGCGTGCATTGTCAATGGCGTTGGCTTCTGTCTCCTCGCTATGTCCCCAGCCATCAAGGATGATCAGGGCAACCGGTTTGGGTCTCTCCGTCATTGTTTGTTCTCTGATTCTTTACTACTCAAGATTAGGCCAATCGCGCATTAAATCACCAATCCCCGATGCAAGCCAGAATCCACGGGAAGTCGAGAATAGCATGCCAGAATCACTCACAAATTAACCGGATAATATAAAGGGGTTCTCATTCGGAGGAAAAACAGCGTATTATTGTATTAGGGCCTGTTAACATTAGCCAAACGGGCTCTGTCGCGCCCTGCCGGACGAACAAAGTCCGGCATAGCCGACCGGATTAGTATTAGCAGGCCCTAGTTACTGGTAAAAGGCTGGTTTCATGGAACACAAATACGACAAAAGCACCCAACCCCTCAATCTCGAGGAGACAGAGGGGATGGAAAATCTATTTGCCACCGATGAAGACGTCGACCGTGCTTCGCGCTCACTCAAGGCCATGTCCCATCCATTGCGCCTGAAAATACTCTGCACCCTGGGCGGCCAGGAGGTGAGTGTACAGGATATCGTGGAGCAGGTAGGCACTTCACAGAGCAATATATCTCAGCATCTTGCCATACTTCGGGATAAGGGCATCCTCGCATCCCGTAAAGACGCCAATCGCGTCTACTACCGCGTCAGCGATTTTCGAACCCTCAAACTGATCGGGATGATGCGCGAGGTCTTCTGCACACACAGTTGAAGGCTGCATCTCTTCGTTCCCGCCCCAGGCAGGCGGTCGCTGAACAGAGATGCTGAATCAATTCTCAAGGTTATCGGCAATCAGCCCTTAACCCTACTGTCCTCCTGTTATAAACTCTCCCCCCCTTGATAGATTAATCTGCATAAGAGGCACCAATGCAACAGCTCATCGAATTCACGATGAATCACTGGATACTCGTCCTAACCTTTGTCGTAGTGGCCGGATTTTTGATATTCAACTTGCTCGCCGGCGATAAAAACGCCGTCGATCCCGTCGCCGCCACCGAACTGATCAACCATCAGGACGCCGTGGTGGTGGATGTACGGCCGGCAGCCGACTTCAACAAAGGCCATATCATCAATGCGATCAACATACCCAGTAACGGCTTCGCAAATCAGATGGGGGTGCTCAACAAACACAAGGAGAAGCCGATAATTATCAGCTGTCGCTCCGGTGCCCAGTCCTCTGCAGCCACCACGCAGCTGAAAAAAGCCGGATTCGAACAAGTTTATAACCTGAAAGGGGGTATACTTGCCTGGCAAAGTGCGAATCTTCCCATTACCCGCAAATCCAAGTAGCCCCACTCCTTATAGGAAGCAGTCATGACCGATGCCAAACAAGATGAACAGAATCGAGAATTTGCCCTCCAGCGAGTCTATACCAAGGATATCTCATTCGAGACACCAAATACCCCGGCGGTATTTCAGCAAGAGTGGAAGCCGGAGACCGGCGTAAACCTCAACACTGAGGTAAATAAACTCACTGACACCGCGTACGAAGTGACGCTTTCCGTCACGGTGACCACCAAGGTGGGAGACAAGACGGCCTATCTGGTGGAAGTCAAACAGGCTGGCATCTTCAGCATTACAGGCTTTCCCGATCAGGAGATGGGTCCGCTGCTTGGCGCCTACTGCCCGAATCAGCTCTTCCCCTTTGTCCGTGAGGCCATTTCCGACATTGTCATGAAGGGGAGTTTTCCGCAGTTGGTGCTGCAACCGGTCAACTTCGATATGTTGTATGCACAGCATCAACAGGAGTTGGCGAAAAAGGCTCAGGCCCAGGCCGAGAGTGAAGCCCAGCATTAACGACCCAATGTTTGCGAGACTAATTCAGCACCATGGATGAGCCGAATAACACAGCAATAGCGGTACTCGGAGCCGGATCCTGGGGCACGGCCCTGGCCATACTGCTCAGCGGCAACGGCCACAGGGTCAGGCTATGGGGTCATCTGCGAGAAGAGATCGAAGCGCTGATCCGGGACCGGGAAAACAAACAATACCTCCCGGGGGTTGGATTTCCGCCGTCGCTTCATCCTGAGATCGATCTGTACAAGGCCTTGCGCGGCGCTTCGGAGATACTTATCGCCGTACCCAGCCACGCCTTTAAAAGCGTTGCCTCCAACATAGCGCCCTTGTTGCAGGCCCTGCCCGGTGTCACCTGGGCAACCAAGGGATTCGAGCCGGGAACGGAGCGACTTTTGAGCGAAGTGGCCGCCGAACGGCTGCCCGGACGGGAACTGGCTGTCATCTCCGGACCCACCTTCGCCGGAGAGGTGGCGAGGGGACTACCCACCGCAGTTACCGTTGCGGCCACCACTGCGGGACATGCGGAACGCATTGCCGAACTCCTCCACGCCTCTTGGTTTCGCGCCTATACCAGCGATGACCTCGTCGGGGTACAGGTAGGTGGCGCCAGCAAGAACGTCCTCGCCATAGCGGCCGGCATCGCCGACGGACTCGGCTTCGGCGCCAATACCAGGGCCGCATTGATCACGCGCGGTTTGACCGAGATTATGCGGCTCGGTCTCAAACTCGGAGGCAGGCAGGAGACCTTCATGGGGCTTGCCGGATTGGGCGACCTGGTACTGACCTGTACCGACAATCAGTCCCGTAATCGCCGCATGGGCCTGGCCCTTGCAGAGGGTCTCTCCCTGGAAAAGGCCCGAGTGAGTATCGGTCAGGAGGTGGAAGGGGTGCACGCGGCCCAGGAAGTCTATGCCCTGTCGCAAAGGCATGGCGTGGAGATGCCGATCTCCGAGCAGGTCTATCGGGTACTGTATGAGGGATTGGCGCCTAAAGAGGCAGTGCACAATCTGCTTGAGAGGCGGCAAAAGGCCGAGGGTCTGTAACTCGCTGATACAAATAGTCAGCCCTTCCCACACACATGTGAAAATTCACCCGCCAGCAGCGTTTAATTCTTAAGACGTTGATCCATATCATCGTAATCTGTCTAAACATTTGCTAAGTTCCGGCATGGGGATCTAGCAACAAACAGCTAATCACACCAAGGGAATAACAAAACACATAATCTACGGAGAGAACCCATCGATCACTCGCTCGTTAATATGCATCTCTGCCCGAATACCCGCTTTATTATGCTGTGTTGGGGGCTCAACAGTGTTTAATGGCAGTATTCAATGGATGAGTCGCGCATAACTACTGCAAGAGCAAAGGAGGGAGCCATGCGTCATAAAACAACCACCGCATTAATGTTTCTGTTCGCCGGTTTGGGGCTGATAACAGTCGCCGGAACAACTCACGCCGCAATCCTCGACTTCAGTTCGGGGACATTCCTCGACAGACCGCCCGGCGCCGGTCTGGACTACTATGCCCAGGATGGCTACATCGTCGAGATCGCGGACCCTGGGCACAACACAAGTATGGGGACCTGCCCTGGTAGATGGTGTTTTGATAATCTATGGGGAGTACCCGCCGAGACGACTTTTCTCACCAGTGCCGACGGTAGCGCATTCGATCTCACCAGCCTGCAGGTCTTTCAAAGCGCGCAGGGTCTGAATTTCACCGCCGATGGAGGAGCCTTTCTGAATTCCACGGACTTGGGCACCATATTCTTCGGGCCGGAGTTCCAGGACATCACCCTGTTACGGATCGACATTCCTTGTAGAGGGCCTGGAGCAAGCTGTCGAGTAACCCTTGACAATATCGACGTCAACCCTGTACCCATCCCCGCCGCGGTCTGGCTCTTCGGTTCAGGGCTTTTGGGATTGATCGGGCTCTCCCGCAAAAGGCGGGTAATTCCATCATGAATGCATAGATAGGGCTGCTCGCCAAGCAGTCCCTATGCTATGCCATTACAACTGATTCGAGTGCAGGGTGAGATCGCCTCAGCATGACAACTACCGAGGTTCAAAGCCAGAATCCCATGCTGCACTCGAACTGACAAACACTCCTCCTTCTGCCAGCCTGCTCACATTGCTTTGAACCCAAGCGTTGAATCACGGCCAGCCCCATTCATCCCCCGCCCTCAAATCCCATCTGACGCCAGGCCTCATAGAGAATCAACGAGACCGCGTTGGAGAGATTCAAGCTGCGACTATGCGGGAACATTGGAATGCGGATACGCTGTGTCGGCTCCAATCCATCCAGCACATTTGCCGGCAAGCCCCGGCTCTCCGGACCGAACAGCAGCGCATCACCGGGCGAAAAGGCCACATCGGCATAACAGCGTTGCGCCTTGGTTGTGCAGGCATAGAGATCATTCGGCGCAACCCTTTCCATAAACGCCCCCAGGGAGTGATACTCCCCGATATCGGCCCACTCCCGGTAATCGAGGCCTGCCCGTCGCAGCCTTTTGTCATCCAGATCGAATCCCAGGGGGTGAATCAGATGCAATTTGCTGCCACTATTGGCACACAGGCGTATGATATTACCTGTATTCGGTGGGATTTCCGGTTCATAGAGCACAACATGGAACACTCCTCACCCCCGGCTGGAGAAACAGAAAAGATTAATGAACAATAGCGGCCCCTCAAACCTGCAGACAACATTCTGCGGACTCACTTTCAATACACCCATTGTACTGCTCTCGGGTTGTGTCGGCTTCGGCGAAGAGTACACAAGGGTGAGCGGTTTCAGCAATCGGGATACCGGTGCCGTCTGTCTCAAGGGGACCACCCTGGAACCGCGACTGGGCAATCAGCCCCATCGAGTCTATGAAACACCGAATGGCATGTTAAATGCAATCGGGCTGCAGAACCCCGGTGTCGATCATGTCATCAATGAGATCCTTCCCACCCTCGACTTCACCGAGACCCGTTTTATCGCTAATGTCTCCGGCTCCACGGTGGAAGAGTATTTTGAAGTCACCCGACGTTTCGACGACTCGCCCATCGATGCCATAGAGATCAATATCTCATGCCCCAATGTCAAGGAGGGCGGCGTCGCCTTTGGTAACGATCCCGCGATGTCTGCCCGTGTCGTGGAGGCATGCAGAAAGGCGACACGCAAGCCACTGATCACGAAACTCTCCCCCAATCAGACGGATATTGCCACCAATGCGAAAGGGTGTATTGAGGCGGGTAGCGATGCCTTTGCCGTCATCAACACCCTGATGGGCATGGCGATCGATATCGAGAGCCGTACCCCTTTGATAGGCAATAACCAGGGCGGTCTATCGGGGCCGGCGATAAAACCGGTGGCGCTGTTGAAGGTCCATCAGGTCTATCAAGTCTGTCGCGATCACAATATCCCCATCATCGGCCAGGGCGGCATAGCTTCGGCGGAGGATGCCATTGAGTTCATGATCGCGGGCGCCAGCGCTGTGGGTGTGGGCACAGCCCTTTTTTATAATCCGCTAATTTGTAAAACTATCAACTCAGGGATTATGCAATATATGGAACGCCAGAAACTGCCGTCAGTCGATCATCTCGTCGGGACACTGCAGTTGAACCAACAACCGGCCACGAAATGTGGTTGCTAAAAAAGGATAGTTGTGAGCATGAGTGAGATTGTCGTACACCCCACACCGGAAATCCTGAAGAGGTTTCGTCCCCTGGATCAACTCAACGACATTCAACTTGAGCTGCTTGGTCGTTCCATACAGATACACTCGGCCGGACGGGGACTTAAGATCCTTGAGCAGGGAGATACCACCCCGTTCAGCCTCTATCTCATCAAAGGCAAGTTACGACTTCTCTCCACTGATGGCCGGGTCACCGAAATCCTCGATGACTCCCCTCAGGCACAAAATCCCATAGCCGGCCTGATTCCCAGACGCTACACCGTTGAGGCCGTGTCGCCAACGGACTACCTGGTGATCGACAATAGTCTGCTGGAGGGCCTGCTGAATACCGATGACGGGTTTACGGCGACCGAGTTGGGCAGCGACAGCCAAATCATAGATCCGTTACTTGCCGAAAGCAGGATGACAAAGGTCCTGCTCGAAGACCTCAATAACAACCGTCTGGTATTGCCGAGTCTGCCCGACGTGGCCGTACGTGTGGGCCGGGCGATGCGGGACGAAACAACCAATGCGAGAAAACTGGCCAATATCGTCCAGACTGATCCGGCGATTACAACCAAGCTCGTGCGTGCCGCAAACAGTCCTCTCTACGCCGGCGTGACACCGGTCGACTCCTGCGCTGCAGCCATTGTTCGCTTGGGTGCCGACACGACCCATAAACTGGTCCTGACCTTCGCATTGAGAGAGTTGTTCAATACGCATTCGAGTGTCTTGAAAGAGCAGATGCGCAGGTTATGGGAGCATAGCGTCAAGGTGAGCGCTGTCTGTTATGTCCTAGCCAAACTCTCCGGCCGCTTCAATGCAGAGCACGCCCTACTTGCAGGACTTCTCCATGACATCGGCAACGTGGCCATACTCAGCTATGCCGAAAAATATACGGAGGTCGCCAACAATAGTGAAAAACTGGCGCAGGTGATGCACGATTTACGCGGTCGCATCGGTAGCGAAATACTGCGCAACTGGGGCTTCATCGATGACCTGATACTGGTCACGGAAGAGGCGGAAAACTGGTTCAGGGAGCATGAAGGGGAGGGGGACTATGCCGACCTGGTAATCGTCTCCCAACTGCATACCTTTATCGGCAGTGAAAAGATGAAACATCTGCCAACTCTAGACCAGATCCCCGCTGTCAGTCGCCTCAACGTGGGTGAGTTGACCCCAAAACTCAGCCTGAAGATCCTCGACAAGGCTGAAGAGAAGATAGCCCGTGCCCAGCAGATGCTGACGGCCTGAGATCTTATCCGAGCATGGCAGCCAATCCTCGAGTATCGTGATTGCTGTCGAGTACGATCTTCATGGCCATAGTCAAAGGAACCGAGAGAAACATACCCACCGGTCCCAGCACCCATCCCCAGAAGACCAGGGAAATAAAGACGATCAGCGGCGACAGCCCCAGGCCTTTTCCCATGAAGCGCGGTTCAATGGCATTCCCCACCAGGCTGTTCACTACCAGGTACCCGACAGCCGTCCATAGACTCGCATGTGGTCCGAACTGAATCAGTGCCAGCAGTACCGCCGGTACGGCCGCGATGATTGAGCCGATATTGGGTACATAATTGAACAGAAATGCCAACATTCCCCAGAGCACCGGGTAGTCTATATCCAATATCCACAACCAGACACCGATCAAAATGCCGGTCAACATGCTGGTCGAGGTCTTGATCACCATATACTGTTTAATACTGGATGTGATCGCCTCCACCCTAGCCAGGGATCGTTCGGGACTTACCGCATGATTTCTCAGCTTTGCCTGGAAGGCGTTCGCCTCCAGCAACATGAAGATCACGGTAATCAGGATCAGGAAGGCCTGGGTCAGTACATTGCCAAGGCCGCCCATCAGCTTGCCAGCCATCGCCATCGCCTTCGCCGGATTGAAATAGGTAGTAAGGACCTGAGCATTGAGTTCCACACCCAGTGTGGAGAGCCAGGTGACAAAGTTGGTGCTTTGCAGTTTCAAACTCTCCTGGTATTTGGGCAGATTTTTGGTGAAGTCGTCCAAAGACCCGCCGACCAGCCATGCCATCAGCACCCCTATCACTATGATCATGCCGACAACCAGCATCATCGCCAGGCCGCCGGGCACACCTTTCTCCTTCAGATAGAATAGCGGCGGTGCTGAGATAACGGCGACAAAAAGGGATAACAGAAAAGGGATGAATAATGTGTCGGCCGCCTTCATGCCTGCCACAACCACCACGAATGCAGCCATCGAGAGGAGAAAACGGGATGTGGGCGAAAACTGGTTTAATTGCTCGTTCACTGTTTGTTACTGTTGGTAGATCCTAGCCGGATTGCTACTTAAATTCAGGAAGCTGGCTGTTCAAATACCACTTTTCCTGTTCTTCATCGTAGAGCCACTCCTGTTGATCCGCGATCTCCTTTACAATCTGGCTCTCCTGAAACACAAATTGAATAACCGCGGTCTGAACGGCACGCTTATCACCCAGCATGGTCGGTCCCTGGATCACCTCATAACCGGTTACCCTGATATTCGTACGCCCCGGGGTTCTCTCTGTCGCAGCCTGTTGCGGATCTTGAAACTTCGACACATGTTGTCCCGAACTCCAACGTATGCTCGCCTCATAACTGCGTAATGTGTCTTGTAGCGTTTGTGCGCGCTTACGCTCCCCCAGGGTCTGACATGCCGTGAGCAGGCTTAGCAACGAAATGATGATCAGTAATTTATATGACAACGATTATTCCTCCTGACGACGAAATGATAGAGGGAGCCGGTCGCTATACCACCTTGGTGGGTATCACCCCTCGCTGTTCCAGTGCCCCGATCAACTCACTAACACACTCCTGGACTGTCCTGTCCTGAGTCTCTATGGTTATCTCAGGTTTATCCGGCACATCATAGGGCGCGGATATACCGGTAAAGTTCGGAATCTCGCCCAAGCGCGCTTTTTTGTAGAGACCTTTCACATCCCGGGATTCACACACTTCCAGGGGACAGCTTACATAGACCTCGATGAAGTCCCCGTGGGGAAACAGCCCTCTGGCTCGCTCCCTGTCTTCGCGAATGGGCGAGATAAAGGCGGTGAGGGCGATCACCCCGGCGTCCACGAATAGCTTTGCCATCTCCCCGATTCGACGGATATTTTCGCTCCTGTCCTCGGTACTGAAACCAAGATCGCGGCATAATCCGTGACGAACGTTGTCGCCATCGAAGACATAGGTGCGGCAGCCCCTTTGATGCAACTCCTCCTCCAGGGCATGGGCAAGTGTCGACTTGCCGGATCCCGAGAGCCCGGTAAACCACAGCAACTTGGCCCGGTGTCTGTTCATCTTTTCACGCCGCTCGCGTGTGACCGTCGCTTCATGCCAGACAATGTTTTTGTTCATCACATTCTATCCACTGCTTCAAGTCAGTGACCTACGCTACCTTTAATTGAGAAATCAGGCAAACGCCACATAAAATTCAAGCGAATTATCCACCCTCTCCTTTGAAGAGGCTGCTAGAATGACGGGCTTTTGTAACAGAAAGATATAAAATCATGCCGCAAACAGATCGGGAACCACAACGGGAAGTGATTCTTGGCGATAGCAAGATAACCCTTTTGGGCACAGCCCACGTATCGCGCACGAGCGCGGAAAAGGTCAAACAACTCCTGGAGACCGGTGACTACGATGCGGTCGCGGTAGAGCTGTGTCCAAGCCGTTATAACGCGCTGATCAATCCGGACGACCTGGCAAAGATGGATCTGCTGAAGGTCGTCAAAAAGAAGCGGGTGATGATGGTAATGGCGAATCTCGCTCTTGGCGCCTATCAGCAACGCCTGGCCGACCAGTTCAATATCTCCCCAGGAGAGGAGCAACGCGAAGCTATCCGCCTTGCCCGTGAATCCCATCGTGAGCTGCTGCTGATCGACAGGGAGATCAGCACCACTCTCAAGCGGGTTGCTGGCAATCTTTCCTGGTGGAAACGGTTTGCCCTGTTCACCGGCATCCTCGGCACCATTCTTTCCAAGGAGGAGGTCTCTGAAGAGGAGATCGAACACCTGAAAGAGGGAGATATTCTCGAGACAACCTTCGCCGAATTTGCCGAAGATCGCCAAGACCTCTACCTGCCGCTGATCGACGAACGGGACCGATATATGGCCGCCAGATTATTGCAGGAGGTTGCGAGCAAAGGCCATGAAGATCTGTTGGTTGTGGTGGGCGCCGGTCATATGAACGGTATCGCCAACTACCTGCAAAATCCTACCGCCGCTCCGGATGAGCAGATCAGGCAACTCGAACAGGAACCCAAACCCAGTCGCTGGCCGAAGCTGATTCCATGGATAATCGTAGTATTGATATTAAGCGGCTTTATTATCGGCTTTCAACGCAGCCCTTCATTGGGTTGGCAGCTGGTGGTCGACTGGGTCCTGATAAACGGCGGTCTATCCGCTCTGGGCGCCTTACTCGCCGCCGCTCATCCGTTGACCGTCTTCACCGCTTTCTTCGCTGCACCCCTGACCTCACTGAATCCGACAATTGGCGCCGGCATGGTGACCGCCGCCGCCGAGCTGTTTCTGCGCAAACCGACCGTTGCCGACTTCGCTCGTCTGCGCAACGACACCACATCATTCCGTGGTTGGTGGAAAAACCGTGTCTCCCGAACCCTGTTGATTTTTCTTTTCAGCACCCTGGGTTCGGCGATTGGGACCTACGTCGCCGGATTCAGGATTTTCGAACGCCTGGTCGATTGAGCTGCAATCCTCAATCGACAGCTGCTTCGAGCGAGTTCATTACGTCACTTAGACGCTTAATCCTCTCTCGACGAATCGCATCGCCTAACAGCCTACCCATCAGCGTAGGATCAAGGGTTGCCGATGATACCTCTGAAGCAGCCTGGTAGATCCGCATCAGATCATGCGCTTGAGGGTAGGGTCGTTGCCGAAAATCCAATCGTCCCTGGTAATCTGCCTGACACACCAGGATGAACTGTTGTAAGCGCTGCGGTTGGCGGAAGGCATCCAATCCAGCAAGCAGCTTCAGAACCGTTTTCGGCTTTAAATCATATAATCGATGCAGATATCCATGAAATGTGGCGCAACGGCAGGCCAGTTCGCGAAAACGGGTCGGCGCCTTAATGCGACTGCACATCCGTTGAATCGCCTTTACGCCACGAGCCTCATGGCCATAGTGGCTTGGCAATATCCGGTCTGGGGTGGTCGCCTTACCCAAATCGTGGGTGAGCGTGGCGAACCTGACTTCCGGATCATCACTTAAGTCAACGGCGACCTGTAGCGCCAACATGGTATGTTCACCGCAATCCACCTCCGGATGCCAACGCTTCGGCTGGGGAACGCCCCATAACGCATCGATTTCCGGAAACACCCGTTGCAACGCACCCACCCCTCGCAAGGTCTCGAAAAAGGATCTGGGCCGCGGCTCGCCAAGCGCCCCGGACAGCTCTTGCCAAACCCGCTCCGGAACCAGCTTGTCAAGCCTTCCGGATACAACCATTTCATCCATCAGGGCCTCTGTCTCAGGCGCCACGGTAAAGCCGAAATCGGCATAGCGTGCCATGAAACGGGCGACGCGCAGAATGCGGATGGGATCATCGACAAAGGCATCGGAGACATGACGAAGCAGGCGTCTTTGCAGATCTTCCCGGCCGCCGAACGGATCGATCAGTCGACCCTGCTCATCCTCTGCAATGGCATTGATGGTGAGGTCGCGCCGGGCAAGGTCCTGCTCCAGGGTGGCCGGGTCTTCATCGGTGAACCCGTCTTTGACATTGCCCTCGCATCGTCGACCTCGGGCAAGCGCATACTCCTCGTGGGTTTGGGGATGGAGAAAAATCGGAAAATGGCTGCCGACCTGTTGAAAACCCCGGGCCAACATGATTTCTGGATTGGCGCCGACAACGACAAAATCACGCTCTTTGACCGGCCTGCCCATGAGCCTGTCTCTGACGGCCCCGCCTACCAGATAGGTCTGCATCAGTAGCCGCGGATTTCCTTGAAATTTTTCCGTGCGGCCTCGACTTTATCCTCCGCCTCTTTGATCCGGTCGAAATATTCAGGTTTGATGCGGCTTCTTCCGCCGCTCAAATATTGTCGATCATCATCGCCAAGCTCCTTGGTCCGTTTCAGATCGGCTTCAGCATCTTCCAGCTCCTCGCGCGCCTTGGATAACCGCTCTTCTCGAGAAGCCTTCCTCTCCAGACGTTTTGCCCTGGCCTCTTCCATTGCCTTGCGGATGGCCGCATTGCGCTCCTCAGTATCGAGTCTTGATGCCTCGGAGGGGCCCGGCTGAATTTCGATCTTCTCTACCGAACCGTCTGTCTTCGGCGGGGTATCAGTATAGGTCACATTACCCTCGGCATCCACCGACCGGTAGACATCTCCCGCTTGCAGCAGGGCAGGCAAGGCCACTATCAACGACGCCAGAAATATTATACGTATATCCATGCTAATCCTCGACTACGCGGTTGATGACCTGTCTCATGCCTAAGTGTGGACTACACACGCGGCAGGCACCATGATTGTGAGCAACCACTGTTCGCGTTTGATCTGAACGTTAAGAGGCCTTTACTCATTAGACAACAATCTTTCGCTTCATTCATGAATCATTGAGTTCGGTCATGGCTATCATAGGGTCTTCCCGTGTTTGCTAACAAGAGACAACTTCAGCAACAACCGACAAGTTATCGCTGTCATTTCCACCGGGAATGGCCTACAGTCTCCCGAGATAGCCGCAGAATCATTCGCAACATTTTGTAAATCCAGGAAGAAAACGACTGGCTTGTACTTGGTTACGCTACATACTGGACTCTAAATTGATAGATTAGATATGCAGGGGCTCCATATCTGATTATGCCGAGGGGAGACATTAGATATGAATGACTTTATCGAGAAGCGCGACTTTTATCGGATGGTGGTGGATGGCGAGGTCCGATACCGTATCGATGGCGAGAGTCAGATCTCCACCGGCATAGTCAAGAATCTCAGCACTTCTGGTCTGCTGATGACCTCCGGCAGGGAGGTTGCACCCGGCACCAAAATGACCATTGCCATCATTCCGGGTCATGCCATCACTCCCCCCCTGTTAGCCGATGCAAAGGTAATTCGTAGCGATTCCGCCGATAGCGATCAATTCAATATCGCTTGCACCATCGAACGCATTCTGGCGGAGAGTGATACGGGACCCGGCTTTCCCTGACTCAATTTTTGAACTTCTTATGGCAGGCCTTGCAGGCTTTGCCCGTCTTCTCCAAGGCCTTGCCGAGGGATGCCTTATCGCCGTTGGGCGCGGCTTCGCTCAAGCTCCTGGCCGTCTCTGCCAGTTTTCGGTATTTGGCTTCGAAGTCGTCGAATTCCATCCAGATTTCCGGCAGGGCATCGCTCTCCTCAGATTCCGAGTCCTCGGGAAAGCCAGGCATCAGGTTCAGTTCCGAGGCGGTTGCCAGGTCTTTTGCATGATCGGCAAACACCTTTTGGTCGAACGGGATCTTGCCCTTCATCATGTTTGACATCGCCTTCATATTCCAGCCAAAGACATTCATCACGCCCTGACGGTATTCGACAGCTTTTTCAATATCATCGGCCCACGCCAGCGGCGCCGCTAATATCAATGATGACAACAGCGTCAAGAAAGGCACACTCTTGGCAAAACGATTATCGCGCTTCATCGAAAATCCCCTATGAATCGACAGGATGATATATTGATAAATTCTATAGTTGTAAACTAAAGGGCCATACTTTTTTAGGCTACAATAGGCGACCTGATTCTTACCTCGCGACACGCCTCCTGACCTTAGACCGACATGCAGCCATCGCCACGAATACGTGAGATTCCTTACAACTATACGTCCTTCTCTGACCGGGAGATTGTCATCCGGTTCCTTGGAAAGCCGATGTGGGCGCTTATCGAGGAGTTACGGGGCACCCGCCGAACCGGCCGCTCAGCAAGGATGCTGTTCGAAGTGCTTGGCGATATGTGGGTTATCAGCCGCAATCCCTACCTCCAGGATGACCTGCTCGACAATGAATCACGCAGAGAGGCCCTGATCGGCGCGTTAAAACATCGACTTGATCAATTCGAAAACCGCGCCAACGACAATCAGAAGGCCTTGACGCTGTTGCATGCGGCGCGGGTAGCGGTGGAGGGCTTCGACCGGCGTTTTGACGATCTGATCGAGTTGCGGCGCCGCACCAAGACCAATCTTATCGGCTTGACCCGGGCTGACAATGTGGATTTCAGTGGCTTCGCCCGTGTCTCCCATGCCACGGATGCGACCGACTGGCGGGTGGAAATACCCTTCGTTGTAATCACACCCGACTCCGAGCAGCAGATCGCGCCCATCGTCAAGGCATGCATCGCTTCCGGATTGACGCTTATCCCCCGTGGCGGAGGTACCGGTTATACCGGTAGCGCCGTACCTCTCGATCCCCATAGCGCGGTAATCAATACCGAAAAACTCGATTTCATCGATAAGATCGAGTATCGCTCGTTGCCCGGTGTCGACGGCAAGGTCCCGACCATCCGTGTCGGCGCCGGAGTCGTTACACGCCGTGTATCCGAGATGGCGGAGGCGAGCGGTCTCGCCTTCGCGGTCGACCCCACTTCCCAGGATGCCTCCACCATCGGCGGCAATATCGCCATGAACGCGGGAGGGAAGAAAGCGGTGCTATGGGGCACTACCCTCGATAATCTCGCCAGCTGGCGTATGGTGATGCCCAATGGCGAGTGGCTCGAGATCGAACGCCTCAGGCACAACTTCGGCAAGATCCATGAACAGGAGAAGGTGGAGTTCCGGCTTACCCGCTACCAAAGCGACAGCAATAAGCCGATTGCCGAACCACAGATCCTCGGCATGCCGGGAAGCGCCTTTCGTAAGGCGGGTCTCGGTAAAGACGTCACCGATAAATTCCTCGCCGGCCTCCCTGGTGTACAGAAAGAGGGATGCGACGGTCTTATCACCTCGGCACGATTCATTCTGCACCGGATGCCGGAACAGGTCCGCACCCTGTGCATGGAGTTTTTCGGCACCGACATTGGCAAGGCAGTACCTGCCATCGTCGAGATCAAGCGCTATCTCGATAAGCACGATGAGGTGCAACTGGTCGGCCTGGAACATCTGGATGAGCGCTACCTGAAAGCGGTCAAATACTCCACCAAGGCACCCCGCCACGAGCATCCGAAAATGGTGCTGTTGGCCGATATTGCGAGCGACAATGAGGAGAGGCTGGAACATGCAGCCGCTGAGGTCGTACGCATGACCGAGGCCCGGGAAGGAGAGGCCTTTATCGCCAGCAGCCCGGAAGCGCGTCGCAATTTCTGGCTCGACCGCGCCCGCACGGCTGCGATTTCAGCCCATACCAACGCCTTCAAGATCAATGAGGATGTGGTCATTCCGCTGGACAAGCTGGCCGACTACAGCCGTGGAATCGAACGTATCAATATCGAGGAGTCGATAAAAAATAAAGTTATAATCGCTGATGAGGTTGTCGCCTATCTCTCCGGCGATCACTCATTGCGAAAACCGAACGACGATTTTGAGGCGAGCGACGAAAACCGCTCCATCCTCCAGGCAAAGCTCGATCTGGCACGGGAGGCCGTGACCCAGGCCCGCCAACGCTGGCTCTCGCTGCTCACTCAGCTAGACGCCCCCGCCGACACCCATGACACACTTTTCGACAAGGCCGTGCAGAACGCTATCCGACCAGGTGACCGATTGATCGACCTGCTGCTCAGACGCGAACTGGTCGTCTCTTACCGTAGTGAAATCGCCACCCGCCTGGATGAGATATTTTCCGGGCAGGAGGTACGCCGAATCCGCCGGGCGATGCGTGATATCCACGCCCGCCTGCGAGAGTCGCGCCTGTTCGTCGCCCTGCACATGCATGCCGGCGACGGCAACGTACACACCAACATACCGGTCCACTCAGACAACTATGCCATGTTGCAGCAGGCTGACCACATCGTGGACCGCATAATGAAACTTGCCATCTCTCTCGGTGGAGCCATTTCCGGCGAACATGGTATCGGTCTCACCAAGCTGCAATACATGGAGGCGGACAAGCTCTCCTCCTTCGCCCGATACAAACAGGAAATCGATCCCCAGGGTCGGTTCAATCACGGTAAGTTGATCGAGGGTGCCGATCTGGAGATGGCCTATACGCCCTCGCTTCGCTTGTTGGAGCAGGAGGCCATCATCCTCGAAGAGAGTGAGTTGGGTACCCTCAACGACGAGATTAAGCACTGTTTGCGATGCGGCAAATGTAAACCGGTCTGCATGACTCACATACCCCGCGCCAATCTGCTCTATTCACCCCGCAACAAGATCCTCGCCACCGGCCTGATCGTGGAGGCCTTTCTCTATGAAGAACAGACCCGTCGCGGCATCTCCATGCAACACTTCGCTGAGATGAACGATGTCGCGGATCACTGCACGGTCTGTCACAAATGCGAAAACCCCTGCCCGGTAAATATCGATTTCGGCGAAGTGACGACACTGATGCGAAAAATCCTCGTCGATCGGGGTAAAAAGCGCAGGAATCTCGGTACAACCACCGCCATGACCTTCCTCAACATCAACCACCCCACCGCCATTCGCTGGATGCGCAAGGGGTTGGCGGAGTGGGGCTTCAAAGGGCTCAATCTCGGCTATGCACTGGCAGGCAAGGCCGGCATGCGCAAGCCAAAAAACCAACCGCCCAAAGCCACAACGGGAACACCAAAGCCCCAGGCAATGATGGTGGAGATGGTACAGAAACCGATCCGGGTAGAGCCACCCAAAATGACCCTGCGGGATGCACTGAAACTGGAGACCACAGACTCCGTACCGATCCTGCGCGACCCCAAAAAGGTCAATGAAGAGAGCGATGCGATTTTCTATTTTCCCGGTTGCGGCTCTGAACGGCTGTTCAGCGAAATCGGTATGGCAACCCTCGCTATGCTTTGTGAACTGGGTGCGGAGACGGTCCTGCCGCCCAGCTATCTCTGTTGCGGCTATCCTCAAACTGCGGCCGGCCTGCACGAGCGCGGACATCGTATCACCACCGAGAACCGGGTTCTTTTTCACCGCATCGCCAACACCCTGAACTACATGGATATCAAGACCGTGCTGGTCTCCTGCGGCACCTGTATGGACCAACTGCTGCAATACCAGTTCGAGAAGATCTTTCCCGGCTGCCGCCTGCTCGATATTCACGAATATATGTTGGAGCGCGGTGTCTCGCTACCCGGTAGCCAGCGGACCGAGTATCTCTATCACGATCCATGTCACACCCCGATCAAGCACTACACTCCACAACAGGTTGCCAGCAACCTGATGGGAAAGACGGTGCTGCTGAACGACCGCTGCTGCGGCGAGGCAGGCACATTGGGAACGAGCCGACCAGACATCGCCAATCAGTTGCGCTTCAGAAAATCGGAAGAACTCCGCAAGGGTATGGATCGGCTGCTGAAAAATGACCCGGCGGCAGCACCGCAGATCAAGCTTTTGACAAGCTGCCCGGCCTGCGTGCAGGGACTCAGTCGCTACACCGACGAGACGGCCTTGAAGCCTGAATATCTGGTGCTTGAAACCATCCGCCATCTGCATGGCGAGGCGTGGCAACAGCGTTTTATCGAACAGCTAATGCAGGATGGCATCGAACTCGTATTGGTCTAGTCGACTGCTATACCGTTAGCATTCGCGTTTTTACCACTTCAACCATCATTTCAACGTTATTTGAGCGGTTCCGGCACAATCATGTGCGTCATACTTCTGCTACTGTTTACTCATACTCAGCAAAATAAAAAAACCAATCCAGGGCCTGTTAGCAGGCCCTAAAGGTGAGTTGAATGACCGATACCTTCACAAAGGCCTGCATCAAACACGATAAGGCGTTACGCCAGCGCGTACACTTGCTCGGCGTGCTGCTGGGTGAAGTCCTGCGCGAACAGGTGGGCAAGGAGACCTACACTGTGGTCGAGCGATTGCGTAAAGGCTATCTGAAGCTGCACGCAAAACCCGATAGCGCGCTCTATAACCGTCTCGCACGACTGATCGAATCCCTGCAACCGGAAATGCTGAGTGCCGTTGTGCGTGCCTTCAGTATCTATTTCATGCTGGTCAATATCGCCGAAGAGGCGTTTCTGCACCAACAGCGCCGACGTATCGCAGGCAAGGGGAGCGAGCTTTGGGAGGGATCGTTCGATAATACGTTGCGCGGCTTTCGCAAGCAGGGCATTGCACCGCAACAACTGCAAAACATTCTCGATGACGCAGCCTATATACCGGTTTTTACCGCCCACCCGACCGAATCGAAACGCCTGGTCATCATGAAACTGTTGCGGCGTATTTTCCTCACAAGCGAGATGCTTGATGCGCCGATACGTCGCCTCAACCAACGGGAAGCGGCCGTTAAATCACTCAAGACGCAAATCCAGATCTTGTGGAAAACCGAGGAGGTGAGGGCGGTGCGTCCCGAGGTGCGGAATGAGATACGTCTTGGCCTTTACTACTTCCAAAACAGTCTGTTTGAGGCTATTCCCCAGGTCTTTCGCCGGCTTCAAAACGGCATCGACCGGGTCTATGGTGACCACGATGAGTATCATGGTATACAGTTACCGCCCTTTATTCGCTTCGGTTCATGGATCGGCGGTGACCGTGACGGCAACCCCTTCGTCACACCGGAAGTAACACGTCTTGCACTCAAACTGCAACAACAAACCATACTTGGCGAGTATATTCGTCGTGTCGATAAACTGATTGCGGAGCTAACCTTCTCTGATAGGTTCTGTACGCCAAACTGGTCGTTCAATGAGGGCCTTAAATCCGACAACGAACGCTATCAAGCCTTTTTTCACGACAACCCCAGACGCTTCGAGGATGAGCCATACCGGCGTAAATTATTCATTGTTCGTGAACGGCTGAACCATTCACTGCTAGCCGTCGGTGAGACTGCAACACCGACACACAAACCGAATTCAGGAGCCTATACCACCGAGACAGCCTTCCAGCGTGATCTCAAACTGATATCCCACTCGTTACTCAGCCACGGTGACGAAGATGCCGCGGAGGGTGAGCTGCAGGATCTGATCCACCTTGCAGAGACCTTTGGTTTCTACCTGGCACGCCTCGATATCAGACAAGAGTCGACCCTTCACACGGATGCCGTGGCCGAGATACTCCGCATTACCGGTGATGCGCCCGCATACCCCAAACTGAACGGTCAGCAGCGCATGCAATTGCTCGAAAGCGTGATTACAGATGGTACGACGCAACCGTTGCAGGTGGAGAAACTAACCCGAGAGACCCGTGACATACTCGCTGTGTTTGAGCTTATAGCCGACAGTAAACGCGATATCAGTCCCCTGGCGATTGGACAGTATGTAATCTCCATGACCCACCATGCCAGCGACATCATGGAGGTGGCATTCCTTGGCAGCCTCTCCGGTCTCATCGGTCTGCAGAACGGCGCCTGGTTTTGTCAGCTTGAGATTTCACCACTGTTCGAAACCATCAACGACTTGAAAAACAGCGAATCGATCCTTGACGAGCTGTTTTCTAATAACTGTTACCGGCAACTGCTGAGCACCAATAATGATCGACAGGAGGTCATGCTCGGCTACTCGGATTCCGCAAAGGATGGCGGCATCATGGCCTCTACATGGAACCTTTATCAGACCCAAAAACGCATTATCGCGCTGGCGGAGAAACAGGATATTCAGTGCAGACTGTTTCACGGTCGTGGCGGCACCGTAGGCCGGGGCGGCGGCCCCACCCACCAATCCATTCTCGCCCAACCCAGCAACACGGTTAAAGGGGAGATAAAATTTACCGAGCAGGGGGAGGTGCTTTCGAACAAATACAGCAATTTCGAAACGGCCATCTTCGAGCTGACCATGGGCATCACCGGGCTTTTCAAGGCCAGTCTTGGCGAGGTGCGCAATATCAGGGAAGAGAAACAACACTATCTCGAAGCCCTGGAAGAGATCGCCGCGATTAGTGAACGCCATTTTCGACAGTTGACCGAAGGTACCGAAGGGTTTCTCGATTACTTCTATGAGGCCACACCGGTCAACGAGATCGGAATGATGAATATCGGATCACGTCCCTCGCATCGCAACAAGGGCAATCGTTCGAAATCATCGGTCAGGGCTATCGCATGGGTATTCGGATGGGGACAAGCGCGGCAGAATATACCCGGTTGGTACGGCATTGGATTTGCACTTGAGCAATGGCGCAAGAAAAAGCCAAACCGCCTGAAAACCCTGCAGGCCATGTACAGGCACTGGCCCTTTTTTCATACGCTGCTGAGCAATGCACAGATGGCGCTGTTCAAAACTGACATGACCATCGCCCGGGAGTACGCCAAACTGTGCGGTGACAGCTACACACGGGATCGGATCTTCCATGAAATTGAACTCGAATATGAACGGACCAGGAAACAGATTCTTAAAATTGCCCGGATAGATAACCTGCTGGATGATACGCCTGTACTGCAAAAATCACTCAGTCGTCGCGACTCCTACCTCGACCCCCTCAACCACATCCAGCTGGGCCTTCTCAGACACTATCGCCATACCGACCTCCAGGAGGAAGAGGAAGAGATGTGGCTACGCCCATTGCTGCGCTCGATCAACGCCATCTCCGCCGGACTTCGAAATACCGGTTAGGTATATCGCAACGGAGTGGCTCTCTTACAGCAAGCCTTGTCATAGAGACAGGCTGGTGTTATTCGGACTTGTTTGTGAAGCTGCTTGCATATTTGTGAACTCAACCATTGGTCATTCCTTTTCACTACTGTAGTTTTCCAACCATGCGCCGATTAACCAAGAGGCGGTTTGGCAGATACTCTCTGTTGGTGCAATGAACAGAAATGCAGATTTAAGAATATGTCGTTGAGCAAGAATAAAACTCTGATGGTGATAGTGGTAGTACTGGGATTTGTGCTGAGTGCCTGTGGCGGTGGCTCCAGCAGCGATACTTCAAGCACTAACAGCACCGACCAGAATAGTTCGCAAGACCAGGCAGAACAGGATACTCCGACTCCAGGCGAAGAATCCCCGCCCGTGACGGAGGAGACAGCGCCACCTGACCAGGTCCAGACAAACCAACGGCCCACTGCACGCATTACAGCCACACAACAGGTCACTGCGGGTGAAACTGTAACCTTGGACGGTTCCGGCTCGAGCGATCCCGATGGCGACACCCTTAATTTTGTCTGGAGTCAGACCCAGGGAACCTCGATCAGCTTGGTTAACACGGCAAATCCAACCCTCAGTTTCATTGCCCCAAACGTCGAACAGGCAACCGCTTACACTTTCCAGCTGCAGGTAAACGATGGTGAACTCTCTGACAGCGCAGCGATATCCATAACTGTATCGCCGATGGTGGACAGCACACCACCCACCATCGTTTCAAGAACGCCACAAGCAAGTGCCACGGATGTCTCCGTCACAACCAGTATTAGTGTGGATTTTGACGAACCACTGCTGGAATCCCTGATTAATAGCCAAAGCCTGCAGCTAAGCGTCGATTCCTCCCCTGTTTCGGCAAGCGTCAGCTACGACACACAACACAACCGCTTATCACTGGTCCCTGATACCGCTCTCACAGCGTCGACAACATACACTGTCACCCTTGCAGGCAGCCTGCAGGACCTGGCAGGCAATCCTGTAACGAGTGTCAGTTGGGGCTTCACCACGGGTTCGCAATACAATCTGGGGCAGACACCACAAAGCACCATAGATCTCTGTATGAGCACAAACGATAAAGTGATGCTGAACCTGATCAACAACGCCAGGGCCGTAGCAAGATCCTGCGGCACGACCCACTATCCGGCGGCCCCGTCACTCGCCTGGCACTGTGACCTCGAACAGGCGGCCCAAGGCCACTCCACATCGATGGCCGACAACGATTTTTTCAGCCATACCGGACTTGACGACTCAAATCCTGGAGACCGTATCACAGCTGCTGGCTACAACTGGCGGACATACGGCGAGAACATCGCGGCCGGTTACCCTGATGAAGAGAGCACCATGGACGCCTTGCTGGACAGCCCCGGCCATTGCTCCAATATCATGAATCCCGGTTTTACCGAAGTGGGTACCGCGGTTGCTGAAAATTCCGCATCTACTTACGTCATCTACTGGACGCAGAATTTTGCCGACAACTTCTAGTGCTCCTTCAATATGATATAGCGTTCGTTCCCAAACTCCGGGTGGGAATGCACTAAGGATTTGCGGCCATTAGCCGTTTTTTCTTTTCATCGATTGACTGATACGCGCTCTTTAAGCAGAGCAATCCAATCCGTATCTACTTCTAGAAACTCATTCAGCCCGGATCGATTTAACCCGTGTTTTTATCTGTTCTATGCGCACTATTCCCTGTTCGAAAATCTCTCCGCTCGCATCGAGAATAGCTTGACTTTCCGCTTGGGAAAGGAGGGTCTCCAGCTGGGCCGGATCGAACAAGGTGAGCGCGGCCTCGAAATCGGCCCGGTCGGCGCTCAACAGGGCGGGCAGCAGCTCATCCTGGGCAATCGGTGACTCAGGATCGAGCAGATCCGCCACCAGGGAGCTCTCAAGCAACTCATAGTGGGCTTGGCGTGCCGTCTCTTCCTGCTCGAGCTCTTGATGCGCGACTGTGTCATTACCCGAACCCTTCCACACCGATCGCATGATGACTTCCACCAGTTTTTTTATCGCTTCTTTGTTAGGCGTCTGATCATCAGCCAGGCGACATGCTGTCTCATAGGCCTTGTCGAGACGTTCCTTCAACCTCAATATGACATCACTCTGTTCGTGTGGACCCAGCGCCACAGCTTCTCCTACCAGACTGCGCAAATCTCCGATATTGGCCACCAACTCCTCATGGTCGAGGCGTTGGGCCTCCGTCAATTGCTCTTGTGTCAGCAGGCGGGCCGCCTCAGGGAAAAGAGGATTTTCATATTTTCGCTGCAGATGGCGTTCATGCCTTCCAGGACGCTCACTAAACAACAAACTCATACTTCACTCTGACAAGAAGATGTCTAAATGGGGAGTTTTACCATGAAAAGGCATCCAATGGGCATATTCCTGGCATAAATCGTCTTCACTATCGGGGCGTCGCAGGAAAAGAGAAACAGTCCCGATTTTTATCCTGGAGTGCCTATTAATAGCTAATTTATTGATATTAATCAGTTGCTTCTGCAGCTGGGGCAATTACCCTACATTCCGCAGTGTTAATGCTGCATAACTTTTTACATCGAGTTGCGTGAACTTTTATGGTCAGTGTCAAACTTGGAGGACATCACCATGTTAGGTAGTGAAAAGGCAATCGTTGGAGCAATAGCCATTTTGATACTCGGTATTGTCGCCGCAGTGTTACTCGGCTAAACGAGAAAGGGCGGTGGAATCACCTCCACCGCCCTGGAAGCAGCAAGTCTGTTGACAGATGTTACATGACCTGGCTGAGGAACTGTGCGGTAACCATGTCCATGCTCTTCACATGCTGGTCGAACCAGGCCCGCCACTCAACAAAGATATAGTCGGCAAGTTGCTGTAATCCCTGATCCTTCGACCACTGATCCTGCAGTGTTTCGATTCGTGCCAGCACCTTGGCATGCTCTGCCTTATGTACAGGGTAGGGTGGGAAGGCGTAGGTCTCCATCAATCTGTTTTCATCCTCGAAATGAGCTCGAGTATGCTCCACCCACTCAGCCAGTACTTGGCTGATCCGTTCAGGGTTCGCTTCCCCATCAATGGCCTGAACGACCATTTCACCCAGCCTGTTGATCAGTCCAACCTCCTCAAGATGGACTTCATTCATGGAAGCCAGGGCCACACTTGGTATCTCGCCAGTGTCAACCACAGGCAAATGATATGGACTCACGATGAACTCTCACAGCGGCAGCCAAAGACCGTGGCATGCTACTCGATTGATCTGTGCAGACCTTTGACTTCGATCAACCCTATGCCAGAAAAGCGATGATGATGAACCAATACCGCCACACCGCAAACTCCGGGAAATTTCAACGGATCAGCAATATAGATACAACAAAGGCCAATACCTTAAAAAAATTATGGTATTGGTTCGCAAACCTTGAAATGCCTGTTTTTAACACTATGCATACGCATGAAACCAGATCCAAATGACGGGAGTCAAAGGTGAGACTAAGACTGTTCTTAGACATATATTCATGGAGGCTACAACTATGTTAGGCAGTGAAAAGGCCATCATTGGCGCAATCGGTATCCTTATGCTCGGTCTTATCGCTTCCGTAATGATCGGATAAACGGCATCGCCCGGTGATTGGATTATCACAGTCGCCGGGTGTGGCGCCGGCATGCGTTGTGGCAACTTGAGGCGGTTGTGTGGCACCTCCTGCTAACAACCGATATCTGTTTCCGCATCGAATCCCGGATTGATCGCTTCATAGAGGGATGAGTAGTCCTCATCCCCGTAACCTGCATCCTGCCCGTTGAGAAGAACCTTCAACATGGCATTCGCAACTTCACCGTTCATGCCTGACGCCACGGCCACCTGCTGAAACAGGGCAATATCCTTGATCAAGTGCTTCAAGGGAAAGTTTGGATTGCTATAGTCGTGCTCCATGAACTTCTTGAGTTTTTTGTCGAATGTGGGGGCATAGAGGGCACTCTGGCGCAACAACCCCATGAACTGTTCCACTTCCACACCCTCTGCGCGGATCAAGCCAAGACTCTGAGAGAATCCTACGGTAAGCGACACGATCAGTTGGTTCATCGCCAATTTCACTGCGGCGCCCTTACCTACGGGCCCAAGATGTTCAACCTCCTTGCCAAGCCCCCGCAACATCAGCAGGGTCTGGTGGTATGCACGCTCAGAACCTGCCGCCATGACAATCAGTTCCCCGGATTTTGCTTCCGGGATACTCCCCAATACGGGCACCTCGAGGTAGTCTCCACCCGCGGCCTCCACCCCTGCACCGATGGCACGGCTCTCATCGGGAGAGATGGTACCCATCTGCAGTACCGTTTTACCGTTTAACAACGGCTTCACCGACGTATCGAACAGCACATCATTGATCGCTTTGGCATCGCTGAGGGTCAGAATCAAAACCTCACCGGCAGTCACTGCCCCAGTGAGTGATGATTCCACGCTCAATCCCTCTTCCTGCGCGATCTTCGAGCGTTCTTTCGAGCGGTTCCAGGCAATCACATCGTGGCCGCAATGAACCAGTCTGTGGGCGATCGGAAGACCCATCAATCCAAGTCCAAGCAGTGCTACTTTCATCGTCTTTCCCTCACGGATTACTCTTCGGCATGGTAGGCGCGACTCAGATCATGTACCGCCTCTACAAACACCCCCGCATGTTCGGGATTGATCTCGGGATGTATACCATGGCCAAGATTGAATACATGGCCGCAACCCTTGCCGAAGCTGGCCAACACCTGAGCCACCTCTTCTCTGATTCGTTGTGGTGATGCGTATAAGGTACAGGGATCGAGATTTCCCTGCAGGGCAACCCTATCACCCACACGACGCCTTGCCTCGGCAAGGCTCAAGGTCCAGTCGATACCCAACGCGTCACAGCCGGTATCAGCCATCTGTTCCAGCCATAACCCACCACCCTTGGTAAACAGAATGGCGGGCACCTTGCGGCCCTCCGCCTCACGCTTCAAAACCTGCAGTATCTGGCGCATATAGGCGAGGGAGAATGCCTCGTAGTGTTGCGGCGTCAGTACACCGCCCCAGGTATCGAAGATCATCACAGCCTGAGCGCCGGCATCTATTTGGGCGTTCAGATAGGCGGCGACCGCATCAGAAATTTTACTCAACAGGCTGTGCATCAAATCCGGACGGTCAAATATCATCCCTTTTACCTTTGAGAAATTCTTGGTACCGCCCCCTTCCACCATATAGGTCGCTAAGGTCCATGGGCTGCCACTGAAACCGATCAACGGCACGCGTCCCTGCAATTCGTGGCGAATAGTACGAACGGCATCCATGACATAACCCAGATCATCCTCCATATCCGGCACAGCCAATCCCGCGATAGCGGCTTCATCCCGTACCGGTCGTTCGAAATGGGGACCTTCACCTTCGGTGAAATAGAGACCAAGCCCCATCGCGTCAGGTACGGTAAGGATATCAGAAAAGAGAATGGCCGCATCCAGCGGATAGCGGTCCAAAGGTTGAATGGTGACTTCACAGGCCAGATCCGGGTTTCGACACAGATCCATGAAACTGCCCGCCTTACTGCGGGTGGCCCGGTATTCTGGTAGATACCGGCCAGCCTGGCGCATCATCCAGACCGGGGTCATATCCACTGGCTCACGACAGAGCGCCCGCAAAAATCGGTCATTTTTCAATGTTGCCACAGAGATATCCTTCGAAACGGTTTTACTATAAATAGCAGCCGATTGTACACGCAAAACAGGGCCAGTAGACACTCGAGGTTTAATACACAGAATCGCCAACTCACCATTTTAGCCGTTATCCGTGTATGGGATACTATCACTGCAAAGCAACGCTATATCGAGAATTCTATGACACCCGTTAAACAGATCATCCTTGCCAAGAAGGACGCCCTCGCCACGACCGTGGCTGAGCCGTTATCGCTGCTGGCCAAGCGGTGTGTACCTGTCTGGGCTGACACCGATGCACTGGACCGGGTGCTGCTCGATCATATCGATCAGATTATCAACTGTGAGTTTCTCTATGCATGGGACCTGGAGGGACAAGAGATATCATCACTGATTCGACCCGGCCAGACGGACAAAAGCTGGCGGGGGAGGGATCTCTCCAAGCGCCCTTACCTGAAAAACAATCTGCCTTTCAAAGGCATCATGCTCTCTTCTGTCTATCACAGCCAATTCTCGGACAGGGAGTGCGTTACGGCACTTCAGGCCGTCAGGCGGGATGAGGCATTGCTAGGTTTCATTGCTGCCGATTTCTCCCTCGACAAATTGGTTGCCGATGAGAACCTCATCAAGGAGCCGCAACATTGGCAGCAGTTCAAAGGTGATCCCGCAGTGCGCGGCACCCTGTTCATGCAACAGAGAATCCAGAGCCGGCTGGATGAAAACATCGATTCAGTACATGCGACCATCTACGATCTGATGACTCAACATGGAATTTTCCACTGTAAGATACACTATTCCAGCGGTCGCTGTTCATTTTGGGTACTTAACGATCCCTACACCTACCAGGTACACGGCGTTGATGAGATCGTCGATCCGGATATCGTTCTGGCGTACCCTCTCCACCGCTATCCGGAAAGGGCCAAGGTATCGCCGCAGCAGATACGTGAGGTATTCAGTGAATTCAAGGCATTGCGCTTTGCCGACGAAACCATCTATCTACGTAGCGCCTCAATCAATATCATGAATGGCATGTTGGGCCTTACCTTCTCCTGCGATGGTTCGCACTACATGCCCGTGGAGGAGTTTATCGAGAAGAATCTGGGGTTCTGGATCGGCGAACTGGCCTCAGAGCGACAATGATCGACGTCTAGGGCCTGTTAACACTCATCCAATTGGCCCTAGGGCAAGCGATAGTTGTTTTGGGTCACCAGGTCGACACCGCACTCCAGACCGTCAATCCAGTTGATGAACTCGTTGACAACCTTTTTACCCAGAAAAGCCCTGCCGTGTTGCGGTACAATCATCTCGATATCCAGTTGGCGAACCATGTTCGCCCACAGGTTGCACACCTTGTTCGAGTTCATATAGCGCCTATGGAAACCTTCCATGTAGGGCATTATTTCAGATAGTTTCTTCACCGGGATATTCAGATCTCCCGGGGGAAGATTGGCGCCGAGATCACCCGAAAAGAGTATACGGCTTACCGGATCATAAAACTGGAAATTCCCCTCTGCATGGAGAAAATGCGCAGGCAGGGCCATCAAGCGTATATTGCCCAGTTCAAGATTGATACCCTCGTCGGGAATCGGCACAACCCTGTCCTGTAAACGGCCGGGGCGGGTGAAATGGGGAATGAACCGTTCCCACAACGCGGGAACAACCACCTTACAGTCGGTTCCCACCAGCCATTTGTTGACCGATGCGACGATATCCGGATCCTGGTGTGACGCAATGACATAGTCCAATCTCTTGACATTCATGTAGTCACTGATGGCCATAAACAGGCGGGAATAGGTCAATTCACCGCCTGGATCGATCAATGCAGCGTGTTGATGATCATAGATCAGAAACTGATTCGCCTGGACGGCCTCACCCGATACCAGATCTCTGAATGCCACACAGATGTGACTACCATTATTAAATAGTTCGACTGACATAATCTTTACTGCGTTTAAAATTTCATGTGCAAAAAAATAAATCGACTGGCGATGAATTCATAGGTCGATATGAGACAATTATCGACAGAACACAAAAAAGCTTAACTGGATCATAATATATTACAAGTAAAATCAGCCAACTAATGTAAAAACTACTCTATAGCCCAATGGCGGAATCCGAGATGCTGTCCCACAGTTGGAACCTCACTCCAAGTGAAGCTGTTGCCTTACAGAATCGCTTGAGGCAACGGGTCATCGACCGAGACTGTATCGGAACACCGCAACGCATTGCCGGTGTGGATGTGGGTTTTGAGGCCCAGGGCAGTATCACACGCGCCGCCGTCGTGGTTTTGAGTTATCCCGAACTGCAACCCCTGGAAGAGGCGATCGCCAGGCTGCCTACCACTTTTCCCTATATTCCAGGCCTGCTCTCTTTCCGTGAAGTACCCGCTATTCTGCAGGCGGTATCCAAGCTCAGGCAAACTCCCGATGTTTTTCTCTGTGATGGTCAGGGTATGGCGCATCCAAGGCGTTTCGGACTTGCATGCCATCTTGGGGTGTATAGCGACATACCCAGCGTGGGTGTCGCCAAAACCCGTTTGATCGGAAGCCATGCAGCGGTTCCTGTGGAAAAGGGGGGATGGGTTCCGCTGATCGACAAGGATGAGACCATAGGCGCGGTTGTACGTACGCGAAACAACGTAAAACCTCTCTACATATCCATCGGACACAAGATTTCTCTACGACGCTCGATCGAGCTGGTGCTAGCCTGCACGACCCGCTATAGATTGCCCGAGACTACCCGCGCTGCTCACAGGCTGGCCTCTGGTTAAAGCCTCATGCGCTATTAGCAAACGGAAAATTCGTGACCTTCTCAGCCATCTGAGGATGTTGCCGGCATGGCTCAGGGGGTCATCGGCAGATAGCTGCCGAACTCCCAATAATCTTTGCCGGGTCTTTTAGGCCCGTACCAACCCTTTTTCAACAAAACCCTTGCAATCATATAGTTGAAAAGCCCGTGACCAACCAGGACCACGTGATTGTCATGTTTTGCCAATTCGATCAGCATCTCTGCCGCCTGTTGTGCTCGGCGCAGCGCGTTGTACAGAGATTCGCCGTTCGCAGAAAAGCCCAGTAACCATAACAGCCTCAATATACCAACCCAGATTTCAATGGGCATTGCTAGCGAGCCAGTATTAAAGTGGGGAATCATGGTTTCTGCGAACAGTGGATCGGCGAGATGTATGTCACTGATGCCAAGCGCACTGGCCGATTCAATGGAGCGGTTTAGTTGGCTGCAAACGGCAATGTCATACCCAGCAATTGCATCGATTGTTGCCATGGGCGGAGTATCAACGATGCCTGATGCGTCATAGCATTTGGCAATCTTTGGTAACTCACCGGCTCTCATGCTACCGCTCAGCCGATATTTGGGCTCACCATGCCTAATTAATGTAATTTGCATGACATCGGTGCCAGCCAGGCGTCTGTAAGCACATATTCAATTGACACTCTTGCAGCAGAAGCGTGTAACTGTCTTCATTTTCAGTTCATCGGGTGACACACCATATCGTTCTTTCTTCATTGCAAGCCGAAACATCGTACCCATATGACCGATTGATCAGGCAATGACAGACTCTAAACAAGTCCTCTCTGCAGAATGAAATCGGCCAATGCCTTACCCAGAACCATATGCTGCGGCTCATCAAGATGAATCCCGTCGACTTCACTGCTGTCAGTTACCTTGTTCGCATCAAAAAAGTACGTTGATGATTCATTGGCAACCTTGGCAAGTTCATCGGGTAAACCTGAGAATCGTCTCTCCGCGTCTCTGAACTTATCCGCAATAGTGCCCTTTGGCTGAGTAATGCTGGGTGGTGCAACAATCAGGATTTCCGGTATGGGCATCCCAGGCTCGATGGGCGACTGCCTGACGATTTCGATCAGTTTTGATACTCCCTGCGAGGATAGCCATGCATTGTTGTCATGTGTGCATTGGAAATCGTTGGTGCCAAGCATCAAAACCACTAACTTCAGGGGGGAGTGCATCTCTATCACTTGGGCCAAACCGTCAGCTCCATCTCTCCCCGGCTTAAAGGGATCAGGCCAGGCCGTGCGACGCCCATTTAGACAGTTTTCAATTATGCGGACCTCCTTTCCCGCCATTAGAAGTGCGTTTTCAAATACGCCTGGCCAACGCCTATCGAAAGAAAGCCGATCTCTTGTGTTGGGGATAATGCCCCAGGTCAAACTATCTGAATAAATTAAAACTTGCTCCATGTCCACTCTACTGAAATGTGCTACCGATATTATCGGCGAAATATCTGCTTAACGAGCTGATGCCTGATGCCGTTACCCTTTGCCCAACAATATTTCAGCCCTGCTATAAGCCACAGGGAAAATCAATCCGAAGTGCGTATATGTTCGATATAGTGGGGCCGATCGTCCATCACCAATCTGACACCCTCCGCCCAGGCCTGAAGCCGCTCTTCACTCCTATCAAACTTCAGATCACAGCGGGCGCGACCCTGACTGTTGAGGGGGATAGGGATCATGTCCCGGTAGGTATAGACATTCTCACCCACGTCACCGCCTTCGCAGGTACAGGGGCAGTCAGGTATATCTGACTCAAGCTCAGCGCCTTCATATACCAATGCACCCGCCTGCCACCACCGGGTACGTTCATCGGAGCCACTCATGGTTTTAATGATAATGGCACGGGAAAAACGTATCTCAAGGGTGCCGTTTTCAAAAACGATTGATTCGACTTCGCTGCCGGGCAGGTCGACTGAACTGGAATCCATAGCGGTTTACCTAGGCTTGTGAACAATAATCCTATCGGCCATGCCGGGATAGTTTTTCAGTCCGACAAGGCACAATGAGCGAATCATAACCTCATGGTCGCGCCAGGCAAACATTTTGGTACCCGGTCAATAGCGGGGAAAGAGGTAGCGATAAGGCATTGCGGCTCATGGCCCCTCCAAACCGAGTTCCTTGATTTTTCGGGTTAAGGTGTTGCGCCCCCAGCCAAGCAAGCGGGCTGCATCTTGCCGTCTGCCTGCCGTGTGCTCCAGGGCTATTTCAATCATTGCCGATTCGAAATCCGGTTCCGCCTCATTGAGTATGCCTTCACCGCCCTCCTGAAGCCTTTTTCTCGCCCAATCGCGCAGTTGCTGCCGCCAGTCCTCATGGTAGGCGGGTTGAGTGTCACTGCGCTCTTGCAATTCATTCGGTAGATCATCAATGTGAATCTCTTGCCCGGAGGCCATAACCGTCAACCAGCGGGCCGTATTTTCCAGTTGACGAACATTGCCCGGCCACTCCAACCGGCTCAGGTAGGCTTCGGTCTCAGGTAACAGCAATTTCGTCTCGACCGCAAGCTCCTCGGCAGCGCTTTTGAGAAAGTGTTTCATCAACACCGGAATATCTTCGCGCCGCTGACGCAATGTCGGAATATGGATACGTATGACGTTCAAGCGGTGAAACAGATCTTCCCGGAAGGAGCCCAATTTTACCAACCCTTCCAGATGTTGATGGGTAGCGGCAATGATACGTACATCCACTTTGACCGGTTCGTGGCCGCCCACCCGATAGAACTCTCCGTCGGCCAACACCCGAAGCAGTCGCGTCTGCAATTCCGCCGGCATGTCTCCGATCTCATCCAGGAACAGGGTACCGCCATCCGCCTGCTCGAAACGTCCGGTACGACGGGTCTGGGCACCGGTGAAGGCCCCGCGCTCATGGCCGAACAGCTCCGATTCCATCAGGTCCTTCGGTATTGCGGCCATGTTCAATGCGATGAATGGCCCTGCAGAACGTGTACTGTGACGGTGCAATGCGTGGGCCACCAGCTCCTTTCCGGTGCCGGACTCGCCATTGATCAATACGGTAATATTTGACCTGGCCAGGCGTCCGATGGCACGGAATACTTCCTGCATCGCAGGCGCTTCACCGATGATCACCTTCTCCTGATCCAGACTGTCCAGAGAAGGTTTCTCATCCTCCGACATCAGCTGACGGCACGCCCGTCTTATCTGTTGAACGGCGTCATCTACATCAAAGGGTTTGGGTAGATACTCGAAAGCACCGCCATGGTAGGCCGAGACAGCGCTCTCGAGATCGGAATGGGCGGTCATGATGATCACCGGCATATCCGGGTAGCGCGTATGAAGCAACTCCAGCAGTTCCAACCCGTCCATTCCCGGCATGCGGATGTCCGAGACCACGACATCCGGCTGCTCTTTATCCAGATAGCTCAATACCCGATCGGCACTCTCGAAGCAGGTGACATCCATATCCGCCTTTTCCAGCGTCTTCTGCAGTACCCAACGAATCGAGCGATCGTCATCGATGACCCATACCCTGCATCTTCTATCCATCTACCCGCTCCAGAGGAAGTAATACTCTAAAAACCGTATGTCCCGGTTTACTAGTGAATTCGATCAAGCCCTGATGCCTGTTGATCAGGGTCTGGGATATCGAGAGCCCCAAACCCATTCCATCGCTTCCCGATACCAACGGAAAAAATACTCGCTCCTGAAGATCGGCCGGGATACCTGGCCCGTTATCTGAGATTTCGACCGACACTACCAGGCGATGGCGAATATTGCCGATCGTGAATTGACGAAGGATTCTGGAATTTATCCCCATGATTCCTCTAGGTCCGGCGGCACGAACGCCATTTCGCATTATATTGAGGAATGCCTGGATCAATTGATCCATATCCCCTTTCAAATCGGGAATACTCGGGTCATAGTCTTTGATGATTTCCAGCCCTGGACCGATCTCCACCCGCACCAGACTGCAAACCCGTTCCAGCACCTGATGAATATTGACCCACTTCATCACCGGGATCTTGTTCGGCCCCAACATCCTGTCCACCAGGTTCTGCAAGCGGTCGGCCTCTTCTATGATGATCTGGGTATATTCCGCCAGGTTGGCATCGGGAAGTTCTCTCTCCAGAAGTTGTGCCGCACCCCTGAGCCCACCCAGGGGATTCTTGATCTCATGGGCAAGGCCCCTTACCAATGCCCGACTGGCCTGGTTGCGTGCAAGCAACTGTTCCTCGCGCGATATTCTCAGTTGCCTGTCGACCTGTTGAATCTCGACCAGAAATTCATTGACGTACTGATCCGACCTTATGGGTATCACGGTACAATCGACCGTGATTTCCTTACCTTCATGGACCGCAAGCTGATGTTCCCGTTCGGTGAATGGCTGGCCGGTCTGCAGTGATCTTTCAAGGTTTTCGTGAACCACATTTTCAGAGCAACTGATCAGTTCGCCGGCAGGAATGCCGATCACCTTGCGCGCGCTGACACCGAACATCATCTCGGCCGATGAGTTGATGTATTGAAGTCTGAATTTTCTATCGAATAGCAAAATCGCGGTACTCAAATTCTCGAGTACCCGTCTCTCCATACCCGTTACTGCTTGATCAGATGTCATGGCCTATCCAGAGCAATTTGCGGGCCAATACTTCCGTGTCTAACCATAATCTTTTCTCACCGGCAATGGATCTCACTCGATCCAGCTAAACGATTGATTTTTTGGGGAGATAAATCCAATTGGCGCGCTAGTCGGACTATCCGATCCCAACTTCTCACATTGATTCGCCATTGGCTACGACACCAACCCAGTCCAAGCCGAAAAACCATGCCCAACGCATGCACCATTATAGTGCACGGACGTTAGGCATGCTCCTTTACACGGAATTGAACCGTTCTACAGAACCATGGGCCTAGGGCCCGTTAATTGATGGGAGGGTGCTAGTTGACTGCCGGTTGGCGCAGGTGAAAGGTGATGCTGTTGGACTCTTTGAGAGATTCCCCTTCGCTATTGACGATCTTTGCCTGCAAGGAGTGGGTACCACGGCTCAATTGCTGCAGAATCAGTTGAGTCTGCTTGATATCCGATTCGAGTTTAGTGCCATCCACAAAGAGGTGTATGACATGGCCCTCCGCAAGATCGGGAGAGAGGGAGATGCCGACCGGAACCGTACCTTCTTCATTGCGAATGGTTTCATCATCGTCAGGCTGGACAATAGAGAACGTGGCGTATTCGCCTGCCGCCGCTCTGGCCTCATCATTCTGCTCATCCGGAGGCAGCGCGGCAGTCTTCTTGCTGTCGGTGACCTTAATACGTTGCGCATCGGGATGGTAGCGTTCGGAATAGATCACTTCACCGTCTTCGGAGATGTACTTGTAGACATCCCGGGCAAACAGTGGCAGGGCCATCAGCAGAGTAACGATCAGGACGACAATTCGCATACACTCAAGGATAGACCAGTCATACCTGACTAAACAAGCGACAGTGTTCGCATAACCCAAAAAAAACGCCCCCATGACGGGGGCGCTCATTCAACGCAACAACTCAAACGAGATTTTTACAGGCTGAAGTACATATCGAACTCAGCAGGATGAGTTGTCATGCGCATGGTGGTGACCTCTTCCATCTTCAGATCGATATATCCGTCGATCAGGTCGTCGGTGAATACACCGCCCGCAGTGAGGAAGTCACGATCCGCATCCAGTGCCTCGAGGGCCTGGTCAAAGCTGTGGCAGACCGTCGGGATACTGGCTGCCTCTTCAGCCGGCAGATCATAAAGATCCTTATCCATGGCATCGCCGGGATGGATCTTATTCTGGATGCCGTCGATGCCAGCCATCAACATGGCTGAGAAGGCCAGGTAGGGATTGGCGGTCGGATCGGGGAAACGCACCTCGACGCGACGGGCCTTGGGGCTGGAAACCCATGGGATACGAATGGATGCGGAACGGTTACGGGCGGAGTAGGCCAACATGACCGGGGCCTCGAAACCGGGCACCAGACGCTTGTAGGAATTGGTGGAAGCGTTGGTGAAGGCGTTCAGGGCACGGGCATGTTTGATGATACCCCCGATGTAGTAGAGGGCCATTTCGGAAAGACCGCCATACTGGTCGCCGGCGAAGATGTTCTCTCCGCCCTTGGCCAGGGATTGATGCACATGCATACCGGAGCCGTTGTCACCCACCAGCGGCTTGGGCATGAAGGTAGCGGTCTTGCCGTAGGCATGGGCTACGTTCCAGGTACAGTATTTCTGGATCTGCACCCAATCCGCTCGCTCCACCAGGGTACTGAACTTGGTGCCGATCTCGCACTGACCGGCAGTGGCCACCTCATGGTGGTGTACTTCGACTGGTACGCCCATCTCTTCCATTGCCAGGCACATGGCGCCACGCAGGTCGTGCAGGGAGTCGACCGGCGGGACCGGGAAGTAGCCGCCCTTTACGCCGGGACGGTGACCGATGTTGCCGTCTTCGTAAACACGCTCGGAGTTCCAATCGGCCTCCTCGGAGTCTATCTTGACCATGGAACCACTCATATCGATGCTCCAGCGCACATCGTCGAGAACGAAGAACTCGGGCTCAGGACCAAAGAAGGCGGCGTCGGCGATACCGGTAGAGGCGAGATAGGCCTCCGCACGCTTGGCCAGGGAGCGTGGATCACGCTCGTAACCCTGCATAGTGGAGGGTTCCAGTATGTCGCAACGGATGATCAGGGTGTTTTCGTCCGCGAAGGGGTCGATGACCGAACTATCGTCTTCGGGCATCAGGATCATGTCTGATTCGTCAATGCCTTTCCAACCGGCGATGGATGAGCCGTCGAACATTTTGCCATCGGTGAAAAAGTCCTCATCGATCTGAGGGGTGGGCAGCGTTACGTGCTGCTCCTTGCCTCGGGTGTCGGTGAAACGCAGATCGACGAATTTCACGTCATTGTCTTTGATCATCTTCAGGGCTTTTACGGCCATCTTAATCTCCAGGATTTTCAGTTATTAAATGCTGAGCAAAACCAGCCATTCGTAGCTTTTGCAGCCGGCCAACGATTCCGGGCGCTTTGGAACACGCAGAAAAGCAGATTTCATGCCACTCGAATAAAAAGGTCTTCCATTGTTGAATCCAAGCAGTTCCGTCCCCTATAAAAAGTTATGAAAAACAATAAAAATTAGCGCGTTAATTTGAATCTACCGCATCATCCACCGGAATAGGTATCTAGCTGCCAACAGAGAAGAGAAATGGCGCTAACACCGAAGGCCAGAGGGGGCGCACCAAAATAGTGCGCATCAATTATTCTACGCACCAAAACGGTGCTATCCAAACCAGATGTGGACATCCCTGAATATCTCCGATCCTTTGATCGCCGCCCGATAATCGCTATGTAACTGCTCTGCTTGCTGATTAGAGACAAAGCAGTGTAATGGCAAGTAAAGCTCGATATCAATGCGTCCCGAAAGATAGTGCAGAACCACACGCGCTTTCCGATCATAACAGGACACACCATTGCAAACCCGGTCGAGTACGGCCTCTGCCTCCGATCTAAGGGGCAGGTGGGCACAGGAGGGTCCAGCCTCGTCATCCTCCGGATCGATATGGACGGTGACATCCTCCAGGACGTCCACATGGTCGATCAGCCCGTACTGGACCACTTCGGCGATCCGGTGCCCCTCGGAAACACTCACCCAAGGGTCGACCTGGACATGAACATCAGCCATGGCATGGCCTCCCAGCTTCCGGGTACGCAGCATATGTACACTCTTGACCCCGGAAATATTTCCGATCACTTCGCGAATCTGTGACAGCGATTCCTCTTCGAGGCTCGCATCCGCCAACTCCTGGGATGCCGTCCAACCCAGATCCCAACCGATCTTGATTATCATCAATCCGACGAGTACGGCGGCGATGGCATCCAGATAGGGAAGGCCCAACATGGTGCCGCCAATACCTACCAGCACCACCACCGATGAGACTGAGTCGGTACGGTGGTGCCAGGCATTGGCCCGCAGCAGGTTTGAGTTGATCTGGTTGGCGAAGTAGCGGGTGTAGAAAAAGAGCCCTTCGTTGGCAAGAATGGAAAAGGCGGCCACATAGAGGGTAAAGGTTTCAGGCTGCAGCAACTGTTCGGGTGTGAAGAGCCGCTCTGCGGCATCCCAGACGATCCCAACGCCAACCGCGATCAGAAATCCGCCCAGAACCAGGGTGCCAATGGTCTCGAACCGACCGTGACCGTAGGGGTGCTCCTCGTCAGGCGCCTCCTTTGCGTGTCGAGCGGCGAACAGCACCAGGGCATCTGTCAGCAAGTCGGACAGCGAATGTACGCCATCCGCTAATAGGGATTGGGAATGACCCAACCAGCCGAATAACAATTTGACGATTGCCAGGAATGTATTGGTCAATGCACCTACTACGGCAACCCTGCGACTGACGTCATAACGCTTTTCCTGACTCATTAATCGCCATCCCGTACAACTTCCACTATCACAATGTACTCCCCATCAAGGCTCTTTGTCTCTATGACACGATGACCATTGATGCGTGACCACGCCGGAATGTCCTTTAGCGCGCCCGGATCGGTGCAGATTGCCTCAACCCAGGTGCCGGCGGGAAAATCTTCGATGGCATCTTGCACCTTGATCACCGGCATCGGACATAGCAGTCGGCGACAATCGATTATCCGGCGACTCAAATCAACCACTCCTTAGGGATTTCATGAGCCGGCATCGGCTCTATCTTCAATAACCGGCTATCGCCCGCCAGATCGGTAAAGCGCAATTCAACCTCAGCCGCGTTCCGACCCTGGCTGTAACGGGCCACTACACGCGCAATCAACTCGATATCCTGCTCATTGATATCGCCATCGATCAAGGCCAGCGGACCTCCATGACTCACCGTATTGATATGCGGATAGCGCTTCCGATAGCCTTGCAGAAAATTAGCCTCGCCCTCTTCACGCGCGATGATCAGCTTGAAACGACTCGAAGGTCGCAGGTGCCTGCCAACCTTAAGCAACATGATGTCATCCAGATCGTACTGTCTGTTCCCGCGGACACTCCAAAGATCCTTTAGCTTCACCGCATACTGTTCATCGGTGAGAAAACAGCAGCCACCGGCAGGTTGGGCATAGTCTTCGATACCGAATCGCGCCGCCAGGGCCATCTGGGGTTTCCGGCTTCGGCCGGAAAAATCATAAAGTCTGTTCCGGTCGACCCAACCCTCTCTCTCCGGCAGTGTCATGGGAAGATTCTTGGCGCAGAGAGGCCGTAAGAGGAGATCATGGGCACCGGATTCATCGGATACGATGGGCATCGTCTCCTTACGTTGCGACATGGGCCGTTGACCGACCACCTCTCCCGTGATGATGAAATCGAAATCCTTGGCCTTGACCCATTCATACGCCTTGCGCACCATGAAAACCTTGCAATCGAGACAGGGATTCAGATTCGCTCCATATCCATGCTTGGGATTGAGCAGTACCTCTTTGTAGTCCTCGACGATATCGATGATGTGTAACTTCATACCCAATTGCTCTGCGACCCAAAGGGCATTGTTTCTTTTTTCCTTCTTCTGATCCCGCTTGCGTATCGCATGAGTATGGCCTTCGACGCAAAAACCGGTGAAAAAGTTGATGCCCTCCACATGGATGCCCTGTTCTTGAATTACACGCGCAGCCAATAGAGAGTCCAACCCACCCGAGATCAAGGCTACTGCTTTTCGTTGCTCACTCATCGATATGCGCTGTTTGTAAAAAGTGCGGAATTATACCTTAACTGTTCTCCCTGTACGCGGGATTTGTCGCCTCACAATAGTTTACAAAGGGGTATAAAAAGCTATGCGGGATTTGCGGATATAATGGTGGCATTCTAACACTTGATTCGATCTATAAACATCGAAAAACACAGACTTATATCGGAGCTCGCAATGGATGTCATTCGTTACCTGGCCCTCTCGTGCCTGCTTGTTTTATCCACAAATGTCCAAGCCGCCAATGGCCTCTTGGACAACTTGACCAACCAATTGGGTGTTACCGCCGAACAGGCGGCAGGCGGCGCCGGGGCCTTGTTCAATCTGGCTAAAAATCGCCTGGCCAGCGAGGATTTCTCCCAAATCGCCGCCGTGGTACCCGATATAGATAGCCTTATCGCCGCCGCGCCCGCATTGAGTGATACCACTAGCGGCGCCGCTGCCGTGGCATCCATGTTGGGGGGTGAGAGCGGATTGGGCAATCTGGCCTCCCTGGCCTCCTCGTTCAGTCAACTGGGGCTGTCAACGGATATGATCGGTCAATTTACCCCCATCGTACTCGAATATCTGCAACAGGTGGGAGGCGGCACGGTGATGGAAGTGATGAAAGGAGCGCTCGCCATGTAGACCTCGCCTTCTGCACAAGCCTTCGACCTCTGCGCCGGCCCTCTCGACCGATTTCATCATCACTGGACCGGCGCTCGGCATCACAACCCTCCACCAGCAGACCGCCATAAACACCAGCCACAAGCCAACGCCGGGATAGGGTACGGGTTAGCCATTGACTGAGAGCATCGTTATACTTACGCGGTTTTCTACCGCATCAACCGGGATTTCGATGTGAATCAAAATACTGAATCGAAACGAAGTGACGTCAGGACCTTTCAGGACCTGCTTATCGCCTTGCAAAATTATTGGGCTGACAAGGGCTGCGTAATCCTGCAGCCCTATGACATGGAGATGGGCGCCGGCACATTCCACACAGCCACCTTTCTGCGTTCTATCGGCCCTGAACCCTGGTATGCCGGTTATGTGCAACCCTCCAGGCGTCCCACCGACGGTCGCTATGGCGAAAATCCAAACCGGTTGCAGCACTACTATCAATATCAGGTCGTACTGAAACCCTCGCCCAAGGACATACAGCAACTCTATCTCGGCTCCCTGGAGATGCTAGGGCTTGATCTCAATACCAACGATATCCGATTTGTGGAAGACAATTGGGAATCACCCACGCTCGGTGCCTGGGGCCTGGGCTGGGAGGTCTGGCTGAACGGCATGGAGGTGACCCAGTTTACCTATTTTCAACAGGTAGGCGGTCTCGATTGCCGCCCTGTGACCGGTGAGATCACCTACGGACTGGAACGTATCGCCATGTACCTTCAGGGGGTGGAGAGCCTATTCGACCTGGTCTGGACAGAAAGCCCCCAGGGTATAGTTACCTACGGAGATGTATTCCATCAGAACGAAGTGGAGCAATCCGCTTACAATTTCGAGCACGCCGATGTGAATTATCTATTCGGGCACTTCGACCAGTGTGAAAGGGAGTCAAAAAAGTTGATCGATCTGGGCCTGCCGCTGCCGGCATATGAGCAGGTACTCAAGGCTTCCCACACCTTCAATCTGCTGGATGCCCGTCATGCCATCTCAGTCACCGAACGTCAGCGCTACATCTTGAGGGTACGCGGTCTGGCCCGGGATGTGGCGCAAGCCTACTATGACGCCCGTGAGCGACTCGGTTTTCCTATGTTGAAGTCGGCGAAGGAGGCAGCAAATGGTTGATCAGGCCCACCTGCTGTTCGAACTCGGCACCGAAGAGTTGCCTCCGAAAGCACTCAAGCAGTTGTCCGCCTCGCTCGAAGAGAATTTTACTCTCGGACTCGAACAGGCCAATCTCGGTCACGCAGAGATCGAGAGTTATGCCACTCCACGTCGATTGGCGTTGTTGATCCGAGACTGTGCCGTACGTCAACCCGATCGTCAAATCGACCGGCGTGGCCCGGCGCTCAAGGCCGCATTCGACGAGGCCGGCAATCCGACCAAGGCGGCGGAGGGCTTTGCCCGTTCCTGCAATACCACGGTAGATCAGTTGCAACGCCTGGAAACCGACAAGGGGGAGTGGCTGAGCTATCGTATTCATGAGACTGGAAAACCGGCCTTCGACCTTCTGCCGGAAATCGCAACTCAGGCGTTGAACAGGCTTCCCATACCCAAGCGCATGCGCTGGGGTGATTCCGAGGCGCAATTCGTGCGGCCGGTACACTGGTTGACATTTATTCATGGTGAACAGGTCGTTCCCTGCGAAATACTCGATGCACAGTCTGACCGCCTGACCTACGGTCATCGTTTTCATCACCCGGAAGCAATCACCATCTACAATCCGGAAGACTACAGCTCGGTGCTGCAGGACCTTGGATATGTCATTCCCAGCTTTGAGGAAAGAAGAGAGAAGATACATAGCTTGGTTGAGAAAAGTGCAGCCGAAGTCGCCGCCACGGCCGACTTCGATCCGGACCTGCTTGACGAGGTGACCGCACTTAATGAGTGGCCGGTGGCGATATCCGCCAGTTTTGAAGAGCGTTTTCTCGAGGTACCCCAGGAAGCACTGGTCGCCACCATGAAGGGAAACCAGAAATACTTCCCGCTGTTCAATGAAGATGGTGAACTGATGAACCAGTTCGTCACCATTGCCAATATCGAAAGTCCGAAACCGGAAATCATCCGGGAAGGAAACGAGCGTGTGATTCGCCCAAGGCTGGCGGATGCGATGTTCTTCTGGCAACAGGACGGCAAGAGCAGTCTGGAAGATCATCTGCAATCCCTGAAACAGGTCGTTTTTCAGAATAAGCTCGGATCAATGTATGAAAAATCGGAGCGTGTGGCCAAGCTTGCCGAGCAGATCTCCGACAAGATAGAGGGCAATCCCGGTCTAGCCCATCGTGCCGGACTGTTGAGCCGTTGCGATCTCATGACGAATATGGTTGGTGAATTTCCATCGATGCAAGGTGTCATGGGTCGCTATCAGGCAATCCGAGACGGCGAGGACCCGGAGCTTGCTCAGGCCTTGGACGAGTTCTATATGCCGCGCTTCTCCGGAGATCAACTACCTCAGTCGAAAACCGGTATCGCTATATCGCTGGCTGAAAAACTCGATACACTGATCGGTATATTCGGCATAGGTTTAAAACCGACCGGAGATAAGGACCCCTTTGCATTGAGACGTACTACACTAGGTGCGCTTCGTATCATACGTGAGCACTCACTTACGCTTGATCTCAAAGAAATCCTCTACACCGTTTCTCAATCCATGGTAGACAAACTGACCGAAACAGGTGTAGTGGATGAAGTCTATCAGTTCATGATGGACAGACTCAGAGGCATCTACATCGATCTCGGCGTGAGTATCGATCTATTTCAGGCGGTGGCCGAGGTTGAACCCAGCAACCTGGCGGATTTCGACCTGCGAATAAAAGCCATGAGTGAATTCACCAAATTACCGGAAGCGGACAGCCTCTCCGCCGCAAACAAACGCATACGCAATATCCTGAAAAAGAGCAATGAACAGTTGGAGAGACACGCCGACCCTTCACTCTTTCAAGATGAAGCTGAACGTACCCTTGCCTACAAGCTCGAAGAACTGACACCCCAGGCTCAACCCCTCTTCGAACGCGGCGAATACACGCAGGGACTCAAGATACTGGCTGGACTCAAGGAACCGGTAGACCTGTTTTTCGATCAGGTCATGGTCATGACTGATGACACCAGTTTGCGAAACAATCGTTTGTCACTGTTGAAACAGCTCGAGAGCCTGTTCCTCAGCGTAGCCGATATCTCCAGACTGCAAACCCAGGAAGGGCAGCAATGAACCGGGATTCATACCAAGCGATGCTAGCGGAGGTGAAAGCATTCCACGAAAAGCACCGCTTTCACGAGACAGGCGGGGAAGAGATGACCTATCGCGTCGCCTTGATGGCTGAGGAACTGGGCGAGATATCCAGCTGTGTTACAAAGGGTAAGAGCAAACAGGCCCTGGCGGAAGAGGTTGCCGATCTTCTAATACTGGTCATGGGTACTGCCATCGCCGAGGATTTTGATCTCAATCAGGCATTTTGGGACAAAATGGAAAAACTAGGCATGCGCAAATCCCGTATGATCAATGGCCGTGTTCGGGTCTCAGAATTCCGCGATATGGAATAATAGTAAGTACTTACTATCGTGAAACTCATAATTTTAGATAGGGATGGCGTCATCAATCAGGATTCGGATGCGTATATAAAAAGTCCCGAAGAATGGCTACCCATTGAAAACAGCCTCCAGGCCATCGCTAAACTCAGCCGGGCCGGTTACCGTGTATTTGTCGCCACCAATCAGTCAGGTCTTGCGCGGGGCTTGTTCGATATCGAGACATTGAATGCGATTCATCAAAAAATGACTAATGCGGTGCAAGCCGTGGGTGGAAGCATTGAAGCCATACTGTTTTGCCCCCATGGCCCGGATGATCACTGTAACTGCCGAAAACCAAAACCGGGCCTCTATGAGGAGATAGGCCAGCGCACCCAACAATCACTCCGGGATGTACCGGTGGTCGGTGACTCATTGAGAGATATCCAGGCCGCGATCAGTATCGAGGCAAGCCCGATCCTGGTGCGTACGGGCAAGGGCGAAAAGACCATCGAACAACTTAGAACGGACTATCCTCAGGTACCTATATTTAAGGATCTCTTCAGCGTAACCGAGCACTTGATCGAACAACAAAGAATTAACCAATGATTTTCTTACGATCCTCCATCTATTTTGTACTGCTGTTGATCAGCACCATTACAATTGCAACCGTCGGAACACTGATTGGTTGGGTGCTTCCGAAAAACGGCATCCATTGGTTTGACCATGCCTGGAGCCGGATCAATCTGTGGGGGCTGCAGCACATTTGTGGTTTGACATACAAACTGCAGGGAGAAGAGAACATCCCCAAAGAGAGTTGCATAATCTTTGCCAAACACCAGTCGGCCTGGGAAACAATAGCACTTGTCAGTCTCATTCCAGGTCCAAAGGCATGGGTCTTGAAACGGGAACTGCTCTTCGTACCCTTTATGGGCTGGGTTATGTACTACTTCAAACCCATAGCCATCGATCGAAAATCGGGCCGTAAAGCCGTCGAGCAGATCATAGAACAGGGAACGGAACGACTCGAATCGGGAAAGAACGTCTTCGTCTTTCCAGAAGGTACGAGGGTTGCGCCTGGTACACGCAAGCGCTACGGAATCGGCGGTGCGTTATTGGCAGAAAAATCAGGCTATCCGGTATTGCCGATCGCACATAATGCAGGAGTGTTCTGGCGCAGACGTGATATCAGAAAATTCCCCGGTACCATTGATGTCCGAATAGGCCCGCTCATCCAGTCAAAAGGTCTCAGCGCCGCAGAGATCAACAAGAAGGCTGAGGATTGGATCGAATCAACGGTAGAGAGCCTGCCTCAGAACCGAGACTGATATAAAAAAGTCCGCAAATAAGCGTTCATTTGCGGACTTTTCAATTTATCAAACATCAAGATTTTCAACGGTCAAGGCATGCGTCTCGATGAAGTCGCGTCGAGGCTCGACCTGATCGCCCATAAGCGTCGAAAAGATCTGATCGGCTGCCACCGCGTCTTCGATACTGACCTGCAACAGACGGCGGCTGTCGGCATTCATCGTGGTCTCCCACAGCTGGTCAGGATTCATTTCACCAAGTCCCTTGTAACGCTGAACATGTTGTCCTCGTTTAGCATCTTCCATCAACCAATCCAGGGCTTGTTTGAAACTTGAAATAGGCTGTTCCTTCTCGCCACGTTTGACCACGGCATCATCACTCAGCAACCCATTCAACTGACTACCCAATTCGACAATCTTACGGTACTCAACGCTGCTGAAAAAATCGAATGGGATGAGATGTTCATTTCCGATCCCATGTACTTTTCGGGTCAGCAATATACCTGCTTCATCGGCATCTGACTCGTCAACCCGCTTCAGGGTACAAGATTCAGAAATTCCCAGATCTGTATTGAGCCTAGATTCTAACTCATTGATCCAACTGGATATTTCTTTATAGCTCTCAATCATTGCCTCATCAATTTTCGGCATATAGATCAGTTTTTCGAGTAAAACACCGTCATATCTGAGCGAGAGGCGTTGGATGCTGGCCATTACCGCAAGAAAATCACGCGACAGGTTTTCAAGACTCTCGCCCGTCAACGGGGGCGCACCACGGGTGACCATCAATGACGCATTGTCGAGAGCACTCTGCAAAAAATAGTTATTCAAGTCCTGATCATCTTTCAGATACTGTTCCTGCTTACCCTTCTTCACTTTGTAGAGCGGCGGTTGGGCAATATAGATATGTCCCCTGTCGATCAACTCCGGCATCTGACGATAGAAAAAGGTCAATAACAGGGTACGAATATGGGCGCCGTCCACATCGGCATCCGTCATGATAATGACCCGATGGTAACGCAGCTTGTCGGGGTTGAATTCCTCTCTGCCGATTCCACAACCCAAAGCGGTGATCAGGGTACCCACTTCCGCGGATGAGAGCATTTTGTCGAACCGGGCCTTCTCGACATTCAGGATCTTACCCTTCAGAGGCAGGATAGCTTGATAGCGTCTGTCCCTGCCCTGTTTAGCCGAACCCCCGGCGGAATCACCCTCAACCAGATAGAGTTCGGAAAGTGCGGGATCTTTTTCCTGGCAATCGGCCAATTTACCGGGCAGACCGGCTATGTCCAGGGCACCCTTACGCCGTGTCATCTCCCTTGCCTTCCTCGCAGCCTCCCTGGCGCGTGCAGCCTCCAACATCTTCCCTGCGATGTTCTTCGCCTCAGCGGGATTCTCCAGAAGAAAATCGTTCAGATTCTCAGACAGGAGCGTCTCTACAATGCCCTTTACCTCGGAAGAGACCAGTTTATCCTTGGTCTGGGATGAAAATTTCGGATCCGGGACCTTTACTGAAAGCACTGCGGTAAGACCCTCCCTGGCATCGTCACCCGAGGTATTCACCTTTTGCTTCTTCGACAGCCCGGTCTGATCAATATACTGATTAAGGGTTCGAGTCAGGGCAGCACGAAAACCGGCAAGATGGGTGCCGCCATCCCGTTGCGGGATATTGTTGGTGTAGCAGAAGATATTCTCCTGATACGACTCATTCCACTGCATTGCGATCTCGACCGACACATCGTTGCGCTCATCACAGAAACTGAAGACCTTCTCATGCAGCGGCGACTTGTTTCTATTGAGGTGTTCGACAAAAGCGAGAATCCCACCCACATATTTAAAGATATCCTCTCTTCCGGAAACCTCTTCTTTTAAAATTATCTTGATTCCGGAGTTGAGAAATGAGAGCTCCCTGAGACGTTTGGCCAGGATATCGTAATGAAACTCTATATTGCTGAAGGTTTCACTGCTTGGCATGAAGGTGACGCTTGTGCCGGTCTTCTCGGTCTCCCCGATTACCTCCAGCTCGGACTGAGGGACCCCATGCTTATAGATCTGTCGCCAAATCTTTCCTTGACGGCGGATTTTCAGATTCAGCTCTTCGGATAGGGCATTGACCACTGAGACGCCTACACCATGGAGTCCTCCTGACACCTTGTAAGAGTTATCATCGAATTTACCGCCGGCGTGAAGAACGGTCATGATGACTTCCGCAGCGGATTTCTTCTCTTCAGGATGCTCGTCTACGGGTATACCCCGGCCATTATCGCTTACAGTCACACTTTGGTCAGAGTGAATGGTGACCTTGATTTCATTACAGTAACCAGCAAGCGCTTCATCGATGGAGTTATCGACAACTTCGAAAACCATGTGGTGAAGGCCTGTACCATCATCGGTATCACCGATATACATACCAGGACGTTTGCGTACAGCATCCAAACCTTTCAAAACCTTGATATTCGATGAATCGTAACTCATATAATTTCCATGATTAGGCCAGTGACACAAGAAGCGGGATCCAACGCACTATTATACCTATAATTTCTGGCTCCTTACGAACCATTTCTAAATTTCCTATGGCTTAGCTATTACTGTGAAGAAATGTCACCATGTTCCACGTGGAACAATTGATAAGCATCCTTGGCAAGGACTGATTCCGACTTGTCATACCGAAGTGTTGTTACAAAACTCTGTAAATTAAGCTCGGCGATGAGATTGAGGAGTTTTCTGTATCGTTCTGAATCCAATTCAGAATGTAGATCATCGACTAGTAGGACAGGACTTTCCCCGGATCTTTCTTCTATCATTTTTGTCTGCGACAACAACATGATTGCTGCAGCGATCTTTGCCTCGCCTCTTGAAAAGATATTTTTTACCGGTTTTCCTTCCTGCAATATTCTTAAATCTGACCTATGTGGACCACAACCGGTAAAGCCCCGTTCTTTGTCGACTTTTTCATTTCTCTCTAGTGCCTCAGCAAAAGAGTGCTCCTCTCTCCATCCCTGTTTTATTTTCAAAGAAATAGGTTTGATTAGATTGGTTGTTTCGATCATGCCATTTAGCGTTTCGTTCCAGGTTTTCGTATAGGCTGACATCCTTCTATCTATCTCGGTACCTAACTGAATCAGCTGTCTATCCCAAACCTTTGTCTGATCATTTGATCCTCTCAATGCGTTATTTCTCTGAATAAGGGTTTTCTTGTATCTGTTGGCCAATTCTCCATATTCATGTTCCACGTGGAACATTCCCCAATTGAGGAGTCTCCTCCTGTGTTTTGGATCCTCTTCAATGATGCGCTGTATATTGGGTGTGATAATTGTGAGTGGCATCGTCTTGGCAAGGTCCGAGAGTTTTTTTAAATTCCGACCATCCTTGCGTATCACGGTACTCTTTGCCGTTTTTTGCAGACCAATTTTATGTCTGGTATGCGCAGCTGTGCGTAAAGTCGAGAATAGGCTGAGCTGTTCTGTACCCTCTCTTATCAGATGTCCGGTTTTCTGTTGTCTGAACGAGCGCGCTCTGGCAAGTAGATAGATAGACTCTAAAATCGTCGTTTTGCCGGCTCCGTTGCTGCCAACGATGATATTGATGTGACTTATAGGCGAGATCTCTGCTTGGGTGATATTTCGCAGATTCTCAATTTTAATTTTTTCTATATGCAATTTGTTGTGTTGCCAACTATTCAATGCTGCTTTGAATCTAGATCCTCATAGGCATTACAACATATCTGCTCTCTTCGTTTTCCTTTCCGTATATTAAGGCGCTGCTATTCGTATCCTTGAGTTCTATGATTATTGAGTCCTCTCCTATCGCATTGATTGCATCAAGCAGATAACCGACATTGAAGCCGATTTTCAACTCATCGCCACTATAATTGACTTCAAGTTCCTCTTCCGATTCTTCCTGTTCCGGATTGTGCGCTTGAAGTTGTAGCAGATTTTCTTTTAGCTCGAATCGTATACCGCGATATTTTTCATTCGAGAGTATGGACACCCGGGTAAGCGATTGACGAAGACTGTTTTTGTTTGCCTCTACTTCTTTGTCAGATCCGGCAGGCATCACCCGTTGATATTCCGGAAATCTGCCATCGATCAGTTTTGATGTAAAAACGGCATTATCCAGCAATACACGAATATAGCTGTTGCTCATCTCCAACTTGATATCGTTATCGTTGTTTGTGAGTAATCTACCTAATTCCAATACCGCCTTTCTCGGTAGAATGATCTGCTGATTTATCTCTTCGGGCGCTGAGTTCATGGCCTGGCTCATGGCCAGTCGATGTCCATCGGTTGCGACTGTCCGCAGGTCACCCTTGTTTATCTCAAACAACATGCCGTTGAGATAATAGCGTACATCCTGTTGTGCCATGGCAAATTGCGTCTTTTCAATGAGACGATTGAGTAGTGCCTCTTTGATGGTCATTACGTTGTTACTCGGTGTCGGCTCTATGACCGGGTAGTCTCTCGCAGGAAGCAGGCTGAGTGAAAAACGACTTCTACCTGACTGCAGACGAACTTTGTCCTCACTGACATCCAGTGTTATCGGAGCAGATTCTGGGAGTGCTTTACAGATATCGAGGAGCTTGCGGGCTGGTAGTGTGAAATCCGCCTCACCATCGCATTCGACTGTAGCCTCTGTTTTCAATTCGACTTCGAGGTCAGTAGCGGTGAGTTGGATTACACCGTTACCGGCATTGACAAGAATATTGGCGAGTATAGGTAGTGTTTGGCGCCTTTCGACGACACCGGCAATCTTCTGCAATGGTTCGAGAAGGTTTTCCCTATCTGTCTTTATCTTCATATTTATCCACTCAGCATTTAATTAATTCTTTTTAAGAAAGTAGAACTGTTATTATTATTAGTCCCCGGCATAGCACGGGAATAAGTTTTTAAGTGATTGTTTTATATGTATTTTTTTTCATTATCTCTTGTGATTTGGCGTATTCTTTTCTTGACAGTTATCTGTTGATGAATTGTGGATAGCCCCATATTTCAATCTTACCCGATTTTCTCAACATTTTATCCACATTAACTGCTGAGGGTTCTCAACAGATTGGAATAGTCTTCCGATATGCGTGGATCACTTTCCCGCAGCTCCTTGACCTTGCGGTTGGCGTGGATGACTGTGGTATGGTCTCTCCCACCAAAGGCATTGCCAATCTCCGGAAGACTGTGATTTGTCAGTTCTTTGGCTAGGGTCATGGCAATCTGTCTTGGTCTGGCAATGGATCTGCTGCGCTTTGAAGAGGTTAGATCGGATGTGCGAATTTGAAAATACTCCGCAACAGTCTTTTGAATATTCTCGATCGTGATTTGCTTGTCATGAGCAGCGAGCATGTCGCGCAAGGCGTTCTTGGCAAAATCGAGATTGATTTCACGCCCGGTGAATGTGGCGTTGGCAGTGACTCTGCGTAGTGCTCCCTCCAGCTCACGGATATTGGAGCGGATCCGCTTGCCCATGAAGAAAGCGACTTCATTGGGCAACTCTACATTCAACTGAAGCGCTTTGCTTTGCAGGATGGCGACCCTTGTCTCCAGATCAGGAGGTTCGATGGCGACGGTCAAGCCCCAGCCGAATCGGGATTTAAGTCTCTCTTCCAGACCGCTCACCTCTTTCGGGAAGCGATCACTGGAGAGTATGATCTGTTGTTGAGATTCGAACAATGCATTGAAAGTGTGGAAAAACTCTTCTTGCGAGCGTTCTTTGCCGGCAAAAAATTGGATATCGTCGATGAGCAGGGCATTGACCGAACGATAGCGTTTCTTAAATTGCTCGATGGTGTTGTGTTGTAACGCCTTGACCATCTCGGCTACGAATCGTTCCGAGTGAAGATAGACTACCCGTGCCTGCGGATTCTTCTTTAACATCATATTGCCAACCGCATGCATGAGATGAGTCTTTCCCAGGCCCACACCGCCGTAGATAAAGAGTGGATTGTAGGCCTTTCCGGGATTTTCACCGATCTGCATTGAAGCTGCGCGTGCGATCTGATTCGATTTACCTTCGACAAAAGTATCGAAGATGAAACTCTGATTGAGATTGCTGTCGATCGAAAGAGTCGTCTCCTCAGTCACAGTAGACTTGTTGGAGCTGACCTGTTGGCCATTGTGTTTCTGTGTTGGACGTCGTTTACTGCCGATCTCCACCTTCACCGTCGGCGGGTTGCCATCGCACAAATTGTTCAGGTGATCCTGGATGGTATCCAGGTAGTGGTTGCGCACCCAGTCCAAGACGAACCGATTGGGCGCAAGAAGTTTCAGATTGTTTTGATCTTCAACGATTTGTAGCGGGCGTATCCAGGTGTTGAATTGTTGAGGTGACAATACCTGTTCAAGATGTTCTGTACATCGTTGCCAAAGGTTCAAGTTCTCTCTCCAGCAGCGTTGGATGAGTTGAGATCGATTCTTATAACCAGCTAACCGGCTCTGCGACGCCCTCTGGCCATACTCTTTTGAACTGTCAAGTCTACCTCCGGTCGGAGCAGTTATCTATAGCCGAATGGGAGTAGGCGTGCACTTTTTTAGGTGGATTGTCTATTGACAGGGATGGGTGTTTGGGACTAGGCTACGCGTCTTTTTTTCGACCATAAATTATTTTTCAATTTATTGGCGGATTTACCGGTAAGCAGCTATGAAAAGAACCTTTCAACCCAGTAATCTGAAGAAGGCGCGTACCCACGGTTTTCGTGCGCGTATGGCAACACGCAATGGCCGTAAGGTGCTGAAAGCACGCAGGGCCAAGGGACGTGCACGCCTGGCACTCTGAATATACACGCTCCTTGCCAACATCCGAAGGGACTTTTCCCCGTCGTTGCAGACTTGTTAAGCCCGACGACTACCGTCGGGTTTTTAGTGATGGGGAACGCTCTTCCGATAAGTTGTTTCTGGTGCTGGCCAGATCCAACCAGCTCGATTGCGCACGACTCGGTTTGGCGGTTTCTAAAAAAAGCAGTCCCAGCGCCGTGGATAGAAACCGTATCAAGCGTCTGATTCGGGAGAGCTTCAGACTAAACCAGGCACTGCTTGCCGGACTTGATCTGGTGGTTGTGTCTAGACATGGCGCCGTAAATGCCGAGAATAGGCAATGTTTGAACTCCCTTGGACAACATTGGCGAAAGATGGTGGAAAAATGCGCCGCATCGTGATTTCTCTGATCAGGCTCTATCAAACGATCCTGAGCCCGTTTGTGGGACAGCATTGCCGTTTCTATCCCAGTTGTTCCAGCTATGCGTTGGAGGCCTTGGAAAAGCACGGTACCGTGCGGGGTCTTTTGCTCTCTATCAAGCGTATCTCCCGCTGTCATCCATGGCATGAGGGCGGAGTAGATCCGGTACCCGAACCCCGAAAAAAGCAGTTACATGGATAATATAAGACTGATCCTATTTTTTGTTCTCTCCTTTGTTGGTTTGTTGCTCTATCAAGCCTGGCAGCAGGACTACGGACCGCAGACCCAGCGCAAACCTGAGACCGCATCCACACCGGCAAGTGCCGACACTTCGGGTGATTCTGCTGCTGTGCCGACAGTGGAGGTAACGGCTGAGTTGCCTGCCGCCGGGTCGGAGAGCACTGAGGCCTCAGCCGGATCCAGCCAGGCGAAAATCGTACTTGTCGAAACGGATTTGCTGAATTTGGAGATATCCACCCGTGGAGGAACGGTACAAAAGGCGCTGCTCCTCGACTATCCCGTATCCCTCGAGCAGCCTGAAGTGAAGGTCGAACTTTTGAGTCCGCGGGAACCCGATATCTTCATCGCCCAATCCGGCCTGATTGGTAGCGAAAAAGGCAAGGCGCCCGACCATGAGGCGATATACCAGGCGCAACAAGGCCACTACAAAATGGTTGAAGGCAGTGATGAGCTGATCGTACCTCTGGTCTGGTCGCACAGTGATGGCATTCAGATCACCAAAGAGTTCATATTTCGTCGTGGCAGTTACCTGGCCGATGTCCGTTATCTGATCGATAACCAATCCGCCTTGGGATGGGCAGCCAGGGATTACGGGCAGCTACAGCGAATGGAGCCGAGTAGTGACGGCAACGGTTTCACTACCTATACCTACACGGGTGGTGTCTTCTACAATCCGCAGGACAAGTATGAAAAGGTGGATTTCGACGATATGGCGAAGAAGAAGCTGAATGTCGAATCGGATCAGGGATGGTTGGCGATGATTCAGCACTATTTTCTGAGTGCCTGGATACCGCCTAAGGAACAGGTCGAGCACTACTATACCAATGCGCTCTCGGGTGGAAAATATTTGATCGGTAGTTACTCTCCCACCGTAACCGTGCCGGCAGGTGAAAGCTCCACCCTGACCCGCCGGCTCTATGTTGGTCCGAAGCTGCAGGATCAGTTGGAGGTTATCGCGGAAGGACTTGAACTGACAGTCGATTACGGCTGGTTGACCGTAATTGCCAAACCGATCTTCTGGCTTTTAAAGACTATCCACAACTGGGTCGGCAACTGGGGCTGGTCGATTATCATTCTCACCCTGCTGATAAAGGCGGCGTTTTTCAAGCTGTCCGAGACCAGCTACAAGTCGATGGCCAACATGCGCAAGTTCACGCCCAGGATACAGGCGATCAAGGATCGCTATGGCGATGACAAGCAGCGCATTCAGGCCGCCATGATGGATCTGTATAAAAAGGAGAAGATCAACCCACTTGGCGGCTGTCTGCCTATATTGGTACAGATACCGGTATTCATCGCCCTCTACTGGGTGTTGCTGGAAAGTGTCGAATTACGACAGGCTCCGTGGATTCTGTGGATTGAAAGTCTGTCGGAAAAGGATCCCTATTTTATACTGCCATTGATCATGGGCGTCTCCATGTTCGTGCAGCAAAAACTCAATCCGGCACCACCTGATCCGATGCAGGCGAAGATCATGATGACATTACCATTTGTGTTTACCATATTCTTCGCCTTTTTCCCTGCTGGATTGGTGCTCTATTGGGTTGTCAACAATCTGATATCTATAGCTCAACAGTGGTATATAACACGCAAGATCGAACAGTCAGCAAGCTGACCAGGGACTGTGAAAACGCATGCAGCCGGTTGATACTATCGCGGCTGTAGCGACCCCCCCGGGTCGAGGGAGTGTGGGTATCGTCCGCATCAGTGGACCTGGCAGCAGTGAAATTGCCGACGCATTGCTGGATTCGATACCACCGCCCAGGCATGCCTGCTTCAAACCGTTTCTCGATCGGAATGGTGAGGTGATCGATAGCGGTCTCGCCATTTTTTTCCCCAAGCCTCACTCATTCACCGGTGAGGACGTGCTCGAACTGCAGGGACACGGTGGTGCGGTTGTTATGGATCTGCTGCTGCAACGCACACTGCAGTTGGGCGCGCGTCTCGCTCGACCGGGTGAATTCAGTGAACGGGCCTTCCTCAACGGCAAGCTCGATCTGGTTCAGGCCGAAGCGATAGCGGACCTGATCGATGCACAGAGCCAAGCCGCTGCTCGATCGGCCACGCGTACCTTGCAAGGTGCATTCTCAAACAAGATAGCGCAACTGGTCGAGGCATTGATCGAGTTGCGCCTCTTTGTGGAGTCAGCCATCGACTTCCCCGAGGAGGAGATAGACTTTCTAGTGGACAGCAACGTTAGTGAGCGCTTACATTCAATCCTCGAAGAGATAGAGTCGACGCGTCAAAGCGCACATACCGGCAGATTGCTGAGAGATGGATTGACCCTGGTAATCGCCGGCAGACCTAATTCCGGTAAATCGAGTCTGCTGAACGCCCTTGCCGGCGCCGAGGCTGCTATCGTCACCGATATACCCGGAACGACCAGAGATCTGCTGCGTGAACGTATTACCATTGATGGCATGCCGCTCCATGTCATCGATACGGCAGGACTGCGGGAGAGTCATGACCCAGTTGAAGCGGAGGGTATTCGACGCGCGAAACAGGAGATCGAGCAGGCTGATCGCGTGCTCTGGGTATTTGACGATTCTACGGATCCGCAACATCTCGCTATCGATAGAGATCAATTGCCCCAAGGTGTACCCGTTACCCTGATCCGCAATAAAATCGATATTGCCGGTAACGCGCCAGCCATATATGAGGGTGGGTCAGAGGTTGAGGTTGCGCTGTCGGCCACCCGTGGCGAAGGTATCGATTTGTTGAGAGCCCATCTTAAACGGTGTGTGGGATATCGGCATCTGGGTGAAGGTGATTTTATCGCCAGACGTCGTCATCTCGACGCACTGGAGCGTGCCCTTGGGCATCTCCGTCAAGGGGAGTTGAGTCTGCAACGAGATCAGGCGGGCGAATTGTTGGCTGAAGATCTGCGCCTGGCCCAACAGTCGCTATCGGAGATTACCGGTGAATTCACAGCCGATGATCTGTTAGGACGTATCTTCAGTAGCTTCTGCATTGGTAAATAGGGATTGACTTTAGGTAGTGGTTAATAGACGGAAATTACCCGACATTGGCAATATCTGATTGCTACGGTGGCCGCCAAAAAATGACGCGGTAGGAAATTTTACATCTATTCGCCAACCATATTGCCATGCCATATGCGAAAGCTTGAGATGATTTGCTTTTATTGGCGGTTGAATCAATAACGATTTTTTTGACCGAGCACATTGTAGCCATGGTAAAGTCAGGGCTAACTGTGGTGCAATAGATTAACTTGATGAATGAGGAGGCGAAACCATGTTGGGTGAACCCCATGATCTGCTACATGAATTTCCGGAATACGCAGATAAGATTGCTGAATTACGCGCCAGCAGCGATGTCTTCCATAACCTGATGGATGAATATGACTGGTTGGATGCGCATATTCGCAATCTTGAGGAGCTGCATAACCCTGTTTCGGATTTCCATATGGAGGAGATGAAAAAGCGTCGGGTATTGTTGAAAGACAGGCTGTACGCCATTTTGCATGGCTGATTGATTTCATCTTCGTCGCGGTCGAAACTGACGAACCTGTCGCGCTAAAGCACGCCGTTGTTCCTTGTCATCCGTTTGTGGAGTGTAGCGCAACCTAATGTAAAGGTCGATGATCGCCATGATCTGTCCAGCCAGATCCGGGCGGTTGCGAGCAGCCCGCTTAGCAAAATCCATGGGCCCCTCATAGGCTCTGCGGGTGATACCAAGGCGTGACAGCTTTTTGCAAAAGCGTTGATAGAGTTGTTGTGTTGCTGTGAGCCGCAGCCTTCCCTGGTGGATGATGTTGAAGACGACAATTAACAAAATTATCGCCACCAATCCCACGGTAATCAGACTCCATTGGATTGTAGTGTAGGTATCGAAACCGAAATTACGCATCAGGGTAAACTGGTGCTCCCTACTGTATCCGATTATCCAACGGCGCCATTGGATGTTGACGCTGTCGAGGGCGTGGCTGAATTGACGCAACATCGTTGCGGTCAATCCACTTCCATCCAACTCGAACATGGCTGGCGCACCCTCTTCGCCGAAAGCCAGTCGCAAGGGATATTCTATCCGTTCCGGGGCGACCGCCGCTGTTGGATCGATTCTTACCCATCCCCGTCCTTCCAGCCACACCTCTGACCAGGCATGGGCATGATATTGCCGGATGATGAAGTAGCCGCCCAACTCGTTGTATTCACCGCCCTGATAGCCCAATATCAGACGCGATGGTATGCCCGCAATACGCATCAATTGAGTGAAGCTGGTGGCATAGTGCTCACAAAATCCGGCCCTGCCTTCGAATAAAAACTCATCGACGGGATTGCTCAGGTATGTTGGCGGAGAGAGGGTGTATATGAATGGGTTGGTGTTGAAAAAGCGTAATGCCTGTTCAACGATCTCTCCATCGGTGCTTGAATCACTCTGCCAGCGCGCAACCAGTTCGCGTTGTTGATCCGTTATCGTGTCACCGAGTTGCAGTGCCCTTTGACGTAGCGTTGGTGTCAGGTTTAACATGCCGTACTTCGTTAAAGAGTGAAGGCTGTAGTTTTTCGGTTTGGTCACCCGCTCGTTGTGGACTATTCGAAAGTCATCGGTAAGCCTGCTTCGCGCCGGCGCTTCGAGCGGAACATCAAGTGCGATGAGCCACTTTTCATCATGAGGCTCCAGGAAGATTTCGTACTTGATCGGTTGGCCTAGCACAATCAATTGTCTGCTTTCATTTCTTATCGGCTGTTGCTTATCTGTATACCAGCTATATCCGTCGCTATCCCACAGAACCAAACCACGCCAATAGCGCTGTTGAGCTGGCGGTGGCGGTTGTTTGAATTCTGCCCTGAAGGCAACTTCCGAGGATTCGATTAGATCACTGACCGAGCCCGGCGTGACGCGATCGCTGAGGCCCGTCCTGGCGGAAGATTCTGTGCCAAAGCTCCAAAGTGGTTGAGTGATGCGGGGAAAAATGATGAACAGAATGATTGCTATGGGTAATGCCTGGAAGGTTATCTGAATGGTCTTTGCGATAGGCTGCAGAAGATTTTGCGCAGGAGTTACCCGGTTTATCTCCAGTAACAGTGCAGTGAGACCGGTAACGATGATGATGAGATAGAGCGATAACAGTAATGATTGGCTGAAGAGAAATTGTGTGATGACGACAAAGTAGGAGATAAATACGGAAACGTAGATATCCCTGCGCTTATTTATCTCCATCACCTTGAGCATTAACATGATTCCCAATAATGCAACACCCGCATCCCGTCCCAACAGGGTTTGGTATTGCGAATAAATGATAGAGATTGAGATGAGAGTAACCGCTATGAGCAACCATCGCCCGGGTTGCAGTCTGCTCCAATAGAGACTGGCTATACGCCAAATGAATATAAGAGATAAATAGAGCGAGATGTTAATTGGGATGTTTGTTACGTGCGGCAATAATGCCAGCCCCATGATCAGGGTTAGCTTTGACATGAAAGCGGGCGTTACCGTGTAGTCAACCGGCTGTTTCATTTTCAGCACCGTAGCGGGCAAGTAGTGAGAGACAGCGTTGTTGATGCAAGGGACCCGAGCCGGTAGGAATCTTTTCGCCGGGCATCTGCAGACTGTAAGATTGCTCCTGCTCCTCAGCCTGTAAAACAAATCGACAGAGTAGGCTGAGGCGGTGTTCTGTCTCGAACTCGTTCAGCAGTTCCCAATCGAGACTGACCTGGTCGCTCCTGTCACCACCAAACTGCTTGCTCAACAGCCCACGCTCTCTGGCCTGCGCCTTCCAGTCGATTTGACGTGGCGAATCCCCAACCCGGTAGCTGCGCAAACCTATGAAGTCATCGGCACCGACACCTCTGTCACCACTATCGCTGTGGCTATAGACCGCCGTGGTTGGCGGTTCACCCCGCCTGGCGGGTTTTGGATAGACGAGGCAAGTTTGCTCAAGCTGTGCATAACTCCATGCTCTAAACAGACCGAGCGGATAGGTGGTCTGTATGGTGATTTCCGGGATTGGCAGAAGACCGCGTCGTTCTGTCTTGATCGGTAGATGCAGCTCGGCACCCGAGTCGGCGTGGATATCGACACTACCACCAAGCTGTCTTTTGGATTTGATGGTTACACCGTATCGATTGGCTGCGCTGTTATTCGTGACCCGGAGTGTAAAGTCGGCGGTCTGTCCGGCGAACACCGAAACAGCCTCTCCCGGTTGTATCGTCAGCCCGAGTAGATTACGCCAGGTATGCAGTATGCTGATCAGCCAGACACCACCGATCAGGAAGGTCATCAAGTGACCCAGATTGCTGCCGTAGTTGATCGAGCCGGACAGCATCAACAGTAGCAGCAGGGCCAATAGCATTCCCTGACGGGTCGGTAAAATGTAGATACTGCGGGCGACAATGCGTACTCTGCCGCGGGACGCTGGCCGTGCTCGCCGGCGAAAGCTCTTCAGCCACTTAGCCATCGTCACCGCAGTCATCTCAGGGAATCGGTACGGAACTGATTAGATTCATCACCAGACTATCGCCTTGCGGCTCAGCACTGTCGCCAGCCGGTTGAAGTCGATGACCAATGGTGGCGGGCAGGATTGCCTGCAGATCTTCGGGTAACACCATTTTACGGCCTTCAATCAATGCCCATGCCCGGGCACCCTGCAAAATCGCCAAGCCGGCCCGTGGCGAGAGACCATGACGGTAGTCTGGGGAGTTGCGGCTGAATGAAAGTATATCCTGGCAGTAGTCGATCAAGGCGTCCGCCACATGAATCGCTGAAACCCGATGCTGATAGGCGGTCAGTCTCTGGCTGTCTATCATTGCAGGCATCTTTTGCAGCATGTGGCGCCGGTTCTCGCCGCCGAGCAGTTCTCTCTCTGCATCTCTTTCGGGATAACCTATGCGTATGCGCATGAGAAAACGGTCAAGTTGGGATTCCGGCAGGGGGAAGGTGCCGACCTGATGGGCCGGGTTTTGCGTAGCTATGACAAAAAAGGGTTCAGGTAATCCGTGGGTGACGCCATCGGTGGTGACCTGCCGCTCCTCCATGGCTTCCAATAAGGCGCTTTGCGCCTTGGGTGTGGCGCGGTTGATCTCATCCGCCAGAACCAGCTGGGCGAATACCGGACCATGATGGAACTGAAAGCGCTGTTCGCTTCGTTCATAAATCGATACACCGATGATATCCGAGGGCAGCAGATCACTGGTAAACTGGATACGTTGATAGTGAAGTCCCAGCATATGGGCCAGGGTATGGGCCAGGGTGGTCTTGCCGACCCCCGGCAGATCCTCGATCAAAAGGTGTCCACGCGCCAGCAGACAGGCAATGGAGAGTTTAACCACCTCCTGTTTACCCAGTAGGATCTTTCCAGCGACATCGATAATTTTTTTTAGTTCAGAACTCATAGATTTCCGTGGTGTATGTCGTATCGGCTAAAATGACCGATTTTCGAAACAATAGTCTTTGCGCTAGCATCGAATATAGAGCCCTATGTTTTATACCAACAGTTATGACGTGATTGTAGTGGGCGGCGGGCACGCCGGTACCGAGGCGGCACTCGCTTCGGCACGAATGGGTGCGCGGACACTGCTGCTTAGCCACAACATCGAGACTCTGGGTCAAATGAGCTGTAATCCCGCCATTGGCGGAATCGGCAAGGGCCATCTGGTCAAGGAAATTGATGCCTTGGGTGGAATTATGGCCCATGCGGCGGATCTTGGCGGGATTCAATTTCGTATCCTGAATTCGCGCAAAGGCGCGGCAGTGCGCGCCACCCGTGCCCAGGCAGACCGTATGCGCTACAAGGGGGCCGTCAGGTATGCCCTGGAAAATCAGCCTGACTTGGAGATCTTTCAGCAGGCAGTGGATGATCTGTTGGTTGAGCAGGGCCGGGTATCGGGCGTCATCACCCAGATGGGATTGAAGTTTCGTGCCAATGCTGTGGTCCTGACCGTCGGCACCTTTCTCGGTGGTCGGATCCATATCGGGATGTCCAACTATGAAGGTGGCCGTGCAGGTGATCCTCCCGCCAATGCGCTTTCCCAGCGACTGCGAGAACTTCCCTTCCGGGTCGATCGCCTGAAGACCGGCACCCCGCCCCGAATCGATGGCCGCAGTATCGACTATTCACAGCTGCAGGCTCAGCCGGGCGATACGCCCACACCCGTATTTTCCTTTCTGGGGTCGCCCGGGCAGCACCCCCGGCAGGTCAGCTGTCATATCACTCACACTAATCGGGAAACCCATGAAATCATCCGTAGCGGTCTTTCCCGCTCACCCATGTATACCGGTGTCATCGAAGGTGTCGGGCCTCGCTACTGCCCTTCGATCGAAGATAAGATCGTACGCTTCGCAGATAAGGAGTCGCACCAGATCTTCATCGAGCCCGAAGGACTGGATACCCATGAAGTCTACCCCAACGGTATCTCCACCAGTCTTCCCTTCGATATCCAGCACCGCCTGGTCCGTTCCATGCGGGGATTCGAAAAGGCACATGTGACAAGGCCCGGTTACGCCATCGAATATGACTTCTTCGATCCCCGTGACCTGCAGGCGTCGCTGCAGACTAAGCATATGCAAGGCCTTTTCTTCGCCGGTCAGATCAATGGAACTACCGGTTACGAAGAAGCGGCAGCACAGGGACTGCTGGCCGGGATTAACGCGGTGCTCTACGGCAGGGAGCAACCGCCATGGACACCGCGACGGGATGAGGCTTACCTCGGGGTGATGGTGGACGATCTGATCACCCAGGGTACTTTGGAACCCTATCGCATGTTTACCAGCCGAGCCGAGTATCGGCTGTTGTTGCGCGAGGACAATGCCGATCTGCGCCTGACCGAAACCGGCCGCAATCTCGGCCTGGTCGACGAGCATCGTTGGGAGGCATTCTGTCGCAAGCGCGATGCCATCGAACGGGAGCAACAGCGCCTGAAGGGGGTTTGGCTTTCCCCCAGTGATATCGAGCCGGCTCAGGCGAAAGCCATTTTGGGGGGCATGCTCTCCAAGGAGGCCTGTGCCATCAATCTGCTCGCCAGGCCGAATGTGGCCTATCTGCAACTGATGGAACTGAGCAAACTGGGACCGGGCGAATCGGACCCGCAAGTCGTTGAACAGCTCGAGGTGCAGGCCAAGTATGCAGGCTATATCGATCGCCAGCAGGGTGAGATCGAAAAACAGCGGGCGAACGAGGCGGTATCGCTCCCGGATGAACTCGATTATTCGACCGTACGCGGACTCTCATCGGAAGTGATGGAGAAACTGCAACGGCACCGTCCCCAGACTCTGGGACAGGCGGGGCGTATCCCAGGAGTTACGCCTGCCGCCATCTCTCTGCTTATGATTCATCTGAAAAAGCGTTCGGCCTGATGGTTGATAAGAAATTTGACACAACTGCCTGCCGGGAGCGACTCGTGGAGGGTGCCGCCGAGTTGGGGTTGGATCTCGATGGGCGACAACAAACCCTGATGATCGAATTTCTTGCGCTGTTGGTGAGATGGAACAGCGCCTATAATTTGACGGCGATTCGTGAACCGCTGGAGATGGTTGGACGACACCTGTTGGATAGTTTGGCACTCTTGCCCCATCTGAAACCTGGGCCCTGCCTCGATATGGGTACCGGGGCGGGTGTGCCGGGGATACCCTTGGCGATCATGCGGCCCGATTCAGACTTTGTACTGCTCGACGGTAATAGCAAGAAGATTCGCTTTGTGCGGCAAGTCAAGCTGGAATTGGCATTGATGAACGTCCAACCTGTGCATGCCAGGGTGGAGCAGTATCAAGCCGATAAACCCTTTAAGACACTGATAGCCAGGGCTTTTACCGCCTTACCGAATATGCTCGCACTGAGCGCTGGCCTGCGCCAGCCGGGGTCTGAAATCCTGGCCATGAAAGGGAGCATTCCGGAGCACGAGATCGCACAACTGCCGGCCGATGTCACGGCTGAAGTCATCCCGCTCCGGGTTCCCTTTGAGGTGGGTGAACGCTGCCTCGTGCGGATTGGCTAGGTTGCCGGATTTCACGCAAAGTGACAGAAAGAGTACCACCTTCAACGGCACTGCCGTTATGATAGGCAGTTCCTGTTATCGCGGAACCGAAATACGCCATGGGTTACATCATCTCAATCGCCAATCAGAAAGGCGGTGTCGGTAAAACCACGACCACCGTGAATTTGGCCGCCTCCCTTGCCGCCATGAAGAAGCGGGTGTTGCTGGTGGACATGGATCCACAGGGCAATGCCAGTATGGGTAGCGGAATCGACAAACACAGTCTGGAACACTCCTGTTGTGAACTGTTGCTTGGGGATTCGACCCTGCATGATGCCGTACAGCGGGCACCCGACGCCAACTTCGATGTGCTGCCCGCCAATGCGGATCTTACCGCGGCGGAAGTCGGCCTGATGAACAGCTCGATGCGGGAGAAGCGTCTCGACCTTGCGTTGACGCCGGCGAAGGCCGGCTACGACTATATCCTGATCGACTGCCCTCCATCCCTGAACATGCTGACCCTCAACGCCCTGGTGGCGGCGGATGGCGTGTTGATTCCCATCCAGACCGAGTACTATGCCCTGGAAGGTCTGACTGCGCTGATGAATACGGTGGAACAGATTCGGACCCACCTGAATCAGGATCTGCAGATCGAAGGTTTTCTGCGTACCATGCATGATCCGCGTAACAATCTGGCGATCGATGTTTCCGGGCAGCTGCTTTCTCATTTTAAGGATGCCGTGTTCAACACAATCATCCCGCGTAACGTGCGGGTTGCCGAGGCGCCGAGCCATGGCATACCGGTGTTGTTGTATGACAAGAACTCACGGGGCGCCACCGCATACCTGGCCCTGGCCAGTGAGTTGCTGAGACGACATCGCATGCGCGATGTGCAAACCCAATCGGCCTGACGGATAGAGCGATATGGCGACAAAGAAAAGAGGATTGGGTCGCGGTCTCGACGCCCTGCTGGGAGGCGTGCAGGCCGAGGCCGAGAGCAAACAGACGACTTCAAGCAAGCGCGAGAATCTGCAGCGACTACCCGTTGACCTGATCCAGCGCGGTCGCTATCAGCCGAGACGGGAGTTCCATGCAGACAGCCTGCGGGAACTGGCCGACTCCATTGCGGCGCAGGGAGTGATTCAACCGGTTGTGGTACGTCCGGTGGAGAATGAGCGCTACGAACTGATTGCCGGTGAGCGGCGCTGGCGCGCAGCCCAGCAGGCGGGCCTGGATGAGATCCCGGTGGTGATCAAGGAGGTCACCGAAGAGGCCGCCATGGCAATGGGTTTGATCGAGAATATCCAGCGGGAGGATCTCAATCCCCTGGAAGAGGCGAATGCCCTGAACCGCCTGCTGCTGGAGTTCGGACTGACCCATCAGGAGGTGGCCAAGGCCGTCGGCAAGTCTCGCACCACCGTTACCAACCTTTTGCGTCTGTTGGAACTCAACGAAGAGGTCAAAATGCTGGTGGAGAGCGGGCGCCTGGAGATGGGTCACGCCCGATGCCTGCTTGGACTGAAAGGCGATGACCAGATCCGGGCAGCAAACCAAGTGGTCGCTCAGGGACTTTCAGTGCGTGAAACGGAGCGTCTGGTGCGCCGCTTACAGAATCAGGAGGAGAAACCGAAACCCTCCCGCCCCGCCCCGGCAATGGATCCCGATATTCGCCGTCTGGTCACTGACTTGTCGGAGAAACTGGGGGCCAAGGTCGATTTGCAACAGGGTAGCAAGGGTAAAGGTAAACTGGTCATCGGCTATAACAGTCTCGATGAGCTCGAAGGGATCCTCGATCATATCAAGTAATCGCACTGGATGCGGTCATATTCAAGGCAGTCGTCAATAGACTCGACAGCATCCATTACGAGACGGCTGATCGATAGCGTCAGCTGACAAAACCGGAGCACATCAGCAGCAACCCTACTTCAGTGAGTAGTAGTTGAAGTTATCCTTGCCGACTTGATGAAAACCGGTGCGGCGCTGGATCTTTCCCGCAAGCAGATTGCCATCGATGGTGTTGAGGCGGGGCTTGAACGGATTGCCTGAATCGACCGTTTCGATGAGAAAATGGTGCTGGCGTGTGGCAACGGCGCCTATGTCCGCCAGTTTGATGTTTTGTACGAACTGAGGGCTCCAGGTATTCAATCCTATATTTCCTCTGGGCGCGCCTATCGCGATATCCCACCTGATTGTCTTCAGTCCGGCCTTTCTGTAGCAGTAGACACAGAAAATTCCACACCAGCTCTTTTTCTTTCCGCCGACGAATGGTTGCGGACTCCATGCCTTACTGTGGGGATCTCTAAAGTTGTCATCCTGCAGGGTGACGTTCGCGGCCTCTTTAAAGATGGCCTTCACAATATCGATGCCTTTAGGCCTGCCGCCAATGAGTTGAGTAAAATCCACTTTACCGACAAGCTTTCCCGCTTCCGACAAAACCCTTTTGCGTATTTCCGCATGTTTGCCTTTATCGACGGGAGGAATACCCAACAGGTTCTTCAGTAACGCGATCAATTGTGCCCATGTCTTCGGCCCGACGATGCCGTCTGCGACGAGCTGATTGTCGCGTTGAAACTGCTGGGTCCTGGCGGCTGACTTTGCCCCGAAGATACCGTCGGCGACCAGTTCGGGTTTAACGGATACAGCCTTGTTGAGATATTGTTGAACCTGAATGACGTCATCGCCTCTCGAACCGTATTTAATTACTCGTATTAAGGTTGTTTCCATGGTCTTCCCCAATTCGTTCTGCTTTTATATGACATAAAGTATAGGGGTGAAATTCGTACATACTTGTTACTTAATTACGTTGACTTTAGGTGTATTTAGCGTGTTTCAATGCTGGATTAGGGAGGATGAAATGATCGAGAGATCCAGGCTGGTTTTACTGTCGCTTGTGTTGATTTTTACGCCAGATGTAGGGTTGGCAAAGGATATCGACAACAATCCTCCGGGACCTGTAGGTGGCCCCGGTACCAACTGGGAGAATCCCCCAGGGCCTGAGGGTGGACCGGGAGCCTCACCCGATCGGCGATATCGCTACCGCATCAATCCACCCGGGCCGGCGGGAGGAGCGGGCTCCGGGTTGTATTACAAACGGCCATATCCCCACTACCGCTATGACAGGGATAATAATCCTCCGGGACCGAAGGGCGGACCCGGCACCAATTGGGAAAACCCCCCTGGTCCACGGGGCGGTCCCGGCACCTCCCCCAACCGCAGATATCGCTGAAAAGGTCAAGGAACGACCCTTTGCAGAGAAGAGGCAAGTGGCTTGAAAATATCCGATCGACCCATATCCCGGGTTGGCGCGGATGGCGATTGCCGAAAAATGACAACTTATGAAAAAATTTATGCATCTATCCTTTGACCTTATATCAAAGACCCCTTATACTCCTCCCTCCTTGCTGGTTAGGCTCATATAAAGGGTACCGGGAAACCGGCATGCAGCTTACCGGAAACAACCAGATCCGCACCATTGTAGCGCTCCAATTCGGAGCGGCGGTGTTGATCGGTTTAATGCTTCTGGCATTCGGTAAGACCTTTGCGCTGTCAGGGTTTATCGGTGGTCTGATTGCTGCAGTGGCAAACGGCTATTTTGCCCACAGATCCTTTACGCGCTACCGTGCGCAGGATCCGCAGAAGATAGCCGGTCGCATGTTTGGTGCCGAAATCCAGAAGTTGATCATCACGGGACTGATGTTCGGATTGACAATTGTCACCATCACTCCACTGAGTATTGGTGCATTATTGGGCTGTTATCTGTTCGTGCAGGTAGCGGTTCCGCTGATTGTATTGGTTATTGAAGATAGACAGCATTCATAGGTTTAAGTATGGCTGGCGACGCCCTCACCTCCGGTGAATACATAAAACACCATTTGACAAATCTGACCTTCGGCAAACACTCGGATGGCAGCTGGGGTATGGCGCATACCGCCGAAGAAGCCAAGGAGATGGGTTTCTGGGCAGTCCATGTGGATACCATGTTCTGGTCCATCGGCCTCGGTATTCTGTTCCTCTACTTTTTTAGCAAGGCCGCGAAACAGGCCACCGCCGGCGTGCCGAACGGCCTGCAGAACTTCGTCGAATGGATTGTCGATTTTATCGATGACAGCGTGCGTGGCTCCTTCTCCGCCCGCAACTCCCTGGTCGCGCCCCTGGCGTTGACCATCTTTGTCTGGATATTCTTGCAGAACCTGATGGATCTGGTGCCGGTGGATCTCATCCCGGAAGCCGCCAAACTGCTCGGCATACATTATATGAAGGTTGTGCCCTCGACCGATCCCAACGCCACGTTCGGCATGGCCATCGGTGTGTTCATTCTGGTTCTCTTCTACAGCATCAAGATCAAGGGTATCGGCGGTTTCGCCGGTGAGCTGACCCTGCAGCCCTTCTCGTCCAGCAATACCCTGGTCAACATCCTCTTCATTCCGGTCAACTTCATTCTTGAGTTTGTCAGTCTGATCGCGAAACCCATCTCTCTCGCCCTGCGTCTGTTCGGTAACATGTACGCGGGTGAAATGATCTTTATTCTGATCGCCATCATGTACAATGCCGGGCTGATTCTCGGTTTGTTCGGTGGCGTGCTCCAGCTCGGCTGGGCGATTTTCCATATCTTGATAATTACACTGCAGGCGTTCATCTTCATGACCCTGACCATCGTCTATCTGGATATGGCGCACCACGAACACTGATTTAACCTTTAACTATCTAGTTCATTAAACGGGAGACCAATAATGGAACAAGCACTGCTGTACATTGCCGGCGCGATCATGATGGGCCTGGGCGCCCTGGGTGCCGCGGTAGGCATCGGCGTACTGGGTGGCCGCTTTCTTGAAGGCGCCGCGCGTCAGCCTGAACTCATCCCCATGCTGCGTACCCAGTTCTTCATCGTCATGGGTCTGGTCGACGCCGTGCCCATGATCGCCGTGGGTCTGGCCATGTACGTACTGTTCGCTGTCGCCTGATCCGGGCCGTTGAGCGAACTCTCTATCATCTCGTCCAACGAGAGGTAATTCCGGGATGAACATCAATCTGACGCTTATAGGTCAGCTGCTCGCTTTTGCGGTGTTCGTGTGGTTCACGATGAAGTACGTCTGGACCCCGATCATGGGTGCGCTGGAGACCCGTAAAAAAGAGATAGCCGATGGCCTGGCCGCCGCCGAGCGCGGGCAGCACGAACAGGAGCTTGCGAAAGAGCGGGCCAAGGATGTTCTGCACGAAGCCAAATCGCAGGCAGCTGAGATCGTGGCTCAGGCGCAGAAACGGGCAGCCGAAATTGTCGATGAGTCGAAGGATACCGCGCGCACAGAAGGCGAGCGTATCCTGACCGCTGCGCAGGCAGAGATCGAGCAGGAGTCGAACCGCGCTCGTGAGCATCTGCGTGAAAAGATCGGCGAACTGGCCGTGGCCGGTGCTGAGAAGATCCTTAGAAAGGAGATCAACGCAGCGGCGCACAAAGATATCGTCAACGAGCTGGCACAAGAGATTTAAGGCGGAATCATGGCAGGTGAAGCAACCACTATTGCCCGACCCTACGCTGAAGCGGTGTTTGCACGCGCTGAAGAGAGCGGCAAACTCGACGTCTGGTCCGATATGCTGAGCTTTCTCACCTCGGTGGTGGAGAGCCAGGAGATGGCCCCGATCGTCGGTAATCCGCTGATCGAGCAGGACGCCCTGGTGTCACTGCTGCTGGAGATCGCTGGCGATAAGGTCGACGAAGAGGGCTGCAATCTGATCAAGGTGTTGGTCGAGAACGGCCGACTCAACGTGCTGCCGGAGATCGACGCACTCTTTGAAGCGCTGAAAGCGGACAGAGAGCGTGTCAGCAAGGTGCACGTCACCTCCGCCTTCGCCCTCGATGCGGCGCAGGAAAAACTCATTGCCGAAGCCTTAAAGGCCAAGTTGGGACGCAACGTCACCATCACCAGTGAAAAAGACCCCGAGCTGATCGGCGGTATTCACATCCGTGCGGGCGACATGGTTATCGACGGCTCCGTCCGTGGACAACTGCAGCAACTGGCGAACGAATTGGGAATCTAAGCGAGAAGCCATCATGCAACTCAATCCATCCGAGATCAGTGACCTGATCAAAAGCAAGATCGAAAAATTCGATCTCAAGACCGAGGCCCGAAACGAGGGTACGATCATCAGTCTGACCGACGGCATTGCCCGAATCCACGGTCTCGAGGACGCCATGTCCTACGAGATGCTGGAGTTTCCCGGGAATACCTACGGTCTGGCACTCAACCTGGAACGCGATTCAGTCGGCGCCGTGGTTTTGGGTGACTACAAGCACCTGAGTGAAGGCGACGCCGTTCAGTGTACCGGCCGCGTACTCGAGGTGCCGGTGGGCGAGGCCCTGCTGGGCCGTGTGGTCGACTCGCTGGGCAACCCCCTGGACGGCAAGGGCGACATCGCTGCCGATGAGACCTCTCCCATCGAGAAAGTCGCACCGGGCGTTATCGAGCGTAAGTCGGTTGACCAACCGGTGCAGACCGGCCTCAAAGCGATCGACGCCATGGTGCCGATCGGTCGTGGCCAGCGTGAGCTGATCATCGGTGACCGTCAGACCGGTAAGTCGGCTGTGGCGGTCGACACCATCATCAATCAGAAAGGCACCGGCATCAAATGTATCTACGTCGCCGTCGGCCAGAAGAACTCCACCATCGCCCAGGTGGTGCGCAAGCTCGAAGAGCACGGCGCCATGGAGCATACCATCATCGTGGCGGCGCCCGCGGCGGATTCCGCGGCCATGCAGTTCCTCGCTCCCTACTCCGGCTGCACCATGGGCGAGTACTTCCGCGACAAGGGTGAAGATGCGCTGATCATCTACGACGATCTGACCAAGCAGGCCTGGGCCTATCGTCAGGTCTCCCTGCTGCTGCGACGTCCGCCGGGCCGTGAAGCCTATCCCGGTGACGTCTTCTACCTCCACTCCCGTCTGCTGGAGCGCGCCGCGCGCGTCAACGCCGACTATGTGGAGAAGATGACTGATGGCAAGGTGAAAGGCCAGACCGGTTCACTGACCGCTCTGCCGATCATCGAGACCCAGGCGGGTGACGTGTCGGCCTTCGTACCGACCAACGTCATCTCGATCACCGACGGTCAGATCTTCCTCGAGGCAGATCTGTTCAACGCCGGTATCCGCCCGGCCATCAACGCCGGCCTGTCGGTCTCCCGTGTGGGTGGTGCGGCGCAGACCAAGATCATCAAGAAGCTGGGCGGCGGTGTGCGTCTGGCCCTGGCCCAGTATCGGGAGTTGGCGGCCTTCTCCCAGTTCGCTTCCGATCTGGACGAGGCGACCCGCAAACAGCTGGAGCGCGGTGAACGCGTCACCGAGCTGATGAAGCAGGCCCAGTATTCGCCGCTCTCCATCGCCGGCATGGCCGTCTCGCTGTTTGCCGCCAATGAGGGTTATCTGGACGATGTGGACGCCAACAAAGTGGTTGACTTCGAGGCCTCGTTGAACGGTTACATGAAGAGCAGTCAGAAAGAGCTGATGGACAGGATGAACGAGACCGGTGACTACAATACCGAGATCGAGCAGGGGCTGCACGATGCGTTGAAGGACTTCAAGGCCAACCATACCTGGTAAGCCGAGTACGTAACACGAGATAAGGTTCAGAGTTATGGCAGGCGCAAAAGAGATACGCACACAGATTGCCAGTATCAAGAATACGAGCAAGATCACCAAGGCGATGGAGATGGTGGCGGCCTCGAAGATGCGTAAGGCGCAGAACCGGATGGCGGCCACACGGCCCTATGCGGAGAAGATGCGTAACGTCATCGGGCATCTGTTTCACGCGCATCCCGAGTATAAGCATACCTTCATGATCGAGCGTGAAGTGAAACGGATTGGGTATATCATCGTCTCCTCCGATCGAGGGCTTTGCGGCGGTTTGAACAACAATCTGTTTCGCAAGCTGGTCAAGGATATGAGGGTCCATAGGGACAGCGGTACAGAGGTCGATTTCTGCACTATCGGCAACAAGGCGCTGGGGTTTTTCGGCCGTTTCGGCGGTAATGTGGTCAGTCAGGCGACCCACTTGGGCGACACCCCCCATATCGAGGACCTGATCGGCACGGTCAAGGTGATGCTGGATGCCTATGCCGAGGGTAAGATCGATCGTATCTATATCGCCTACAATCAATTCGTCAACACCATGACCCAGAGTCCAACTGTCGAACAGCTGGTGCCCATAGCCTCCACCATGGAGGATGAGTTGAAGCATCACTGGGATTACATCTACGAACCGGACTCGAAAGATGTACTCGACAATCTGCTGAGCCGTTACGTGGAGTCCCTCGTCTACCAGTCCGTGGTGGAAAACGGCGCCAGTGAGCAGTCTGCACGAATGGTGGCGATGAAGGCGGCCTCGGACAATGCGGGTGAGCTGATCGACGAGCTGCAGCTGATTTACAACAAGGCGCGCCAGGCCGCGATCACCCAGGAGATCTCGGAGATCGTCGGCGGCGCGGCGGCTGTCTGATGACAGCCAGGAAAAAGAATTAGTTTTTATTATTTTGAGAGTCGCCTGGAGCGGCAAGAGGAACCAGAAATGAGTTCGGGCAAAGTGGTTGAAATCATCGGCGCCGTGGTGGACGTACAGTTCGCACGCGGTGAGATGCCGAAGGTCTACGAGGCACTCAAGATCGAAGAAGCGGGCCTCACACTGGAAGTCCAGCAGCAGCTGGGCGACGGGGTGGTGAGAACCATCGCCATGGGATCGACCGATGGACTGAAGCGCGGTGTCACCGTGGAGTCCACCGGCGCCCCGATCAGTATCCCGGTCGGTCAGGGGACTCTGGGCCGTATCATGGACGTACTGGGCAATCCTGTGGACGAGGCCGGCGAGGTCAAGGCCGACAAGCTGATGCCGATCCACCGTCTACCGCCAAAGCTGGAAGATCAGGCGGCCACCACCGAGATTCTCGAAACCGGTATCAAGGTTATCGACCTGATCATGCCCATCGTCAAGGGTGGTAAGATCGGTCTGTTCGGCGGTGCCGGCGTAGGCAAGACCGTTACCTTGATGGAGCTGATTCGTAACATCGCGGTGGAGCACTCCGGTTTCTCTGTATTCGCCGGTGTGGGTGAGCGTACCCGTGAGGGCAACGACTTCTACCACGAGATGCAGGAAGGCGGGGTACTCGACAAGGTAGCCCTGGTCTACGGTCAGATGAACGAGCCCCCGGGCAACCGTCTGCGTGTGGCCCTGACCGGACTGACCATCGCCGAGAATTTCCGTGACGAAGGCCGTGATGTACTGATGTTCGTGGACAACATCTATCGTTACACCCTGGCCGGTACCGAGGTATCCGCCCTGCTGGGCCGTATGCCCTCCGCTGTGGGTTATCAGCCGACACTGGCCGAGGAGATGGGTGCGCTGCAGGAGCGTATCACCTCCACCAAGACCGGCTCCATCACCTCCTTCCAAGCGGTCTACGTACCGGCGGACGACCTGACCGATCCCTCTCCCGCGACCACCTTCGCGCATCTGGATGCGACGCTGGTGCTCTCCCGTCAGATCGCCGAGCTGGGTATCTATCCGGCGGTGGATCCCCTCGATTCCACCTCCCGTATTCTCGATCCCAATGTGGTGGGCCAGGAGCACTACAGTGTGGCCCGTGCCGTGCAGGGCACCCTGCAGCGCTACAAGGAGCTGAAGGACATCATCGCCATCCTCGGTATGGACGAACTCTCCGAAGAGGACAAACTGGTGGTGCAGCGCGCACGTAAGATACAACGCTTCCTGTCTCAGCCCTTTTTCGTGGCCGAGGTCTTCACCGGCACCCCCGGCAAGTATGTCTCGCTGAAAGACACTATCGCCAGCTTCAAGGCAATCGTCGAAGGCGAATACGATCATCTGCCGGAGCAGGCCTTCTATATGGTCGGCGGTATCGACGAAGCCGTCGAACGCGGTGGCAAGGCCTGATCGGCTGGGAGTAGAATAGATGGCCATGACAATCCATGTGGACATCGTCAGCGCCGAGGGCGAGATCTTCAGCGGTCTCGCTGAGATGGTATACGCCCCTGCGGTAATGGGTGAGGTGGGAATCGCTCCCCGCCACACGCCGCTGGTGACTCAACTGAAACCAGGTGAGGTTCGGGTCGATACCGGGAATAGTCAGGAGATGCAGCACTTCTATGTCTCCGGCGGGATTCTCGAGGTTCAGCCCCATGTGGTTACCGTACTCGCCGATACGGCGATTCGCGCCGCAGACCTCGACGAGGCGGCAGCCCAGGAAGCCAAGCGCCGTGCCGAAGATGCCATGGCGAATCGAACCTCCGAGTTCGAATATGCCAAGGCACAGGCTGAACTGGTGGAGGCAGCCGCACAGTTACGAGCTATCGAGCGTATCCGTAAGGGTAAGGGCAGCTGATTATCCTATCCCAATAATAGGGCCTGGCCCTTCAGGCCCCACGCCACGCCGCTATGTCTAAAGAAATCATCCAGAACGGAAAATTCGTCTCCCTCACCTACTCGATTGCCGATCCGGACGGCAATACCCTGGAACAGAGCGATCTTCCGGTCAGCTATATCCATGGCGGTGAAACCGAACTGATTGGAGGCATGGATCGTGCGGTGGCCGGAAAGTGCCAGGGCGATGAGGTCTCGCTTACCATCCCCTCCAGTGATGCCTTCGGCGAGTATGATCCGGATCTGACCTTTACCGACGATATTGATAATGTGCCCCAGCAGTTCCGTCAGCTGGGTGCGGAGGTACAGATGCAGAACGAGGCCGGTGATGTAAAAAGCTTCTACGTCACCAAGATCGAGGATGGTAAGTTGACGGTTGACGGAAACCATCCTCTTGCAGGCAAGACACTGGTGGTTAAAGTCAAGATTCTTGAGGTTAGGGATGCGACCAAGGAAGATGCCATGTCAGTGGGATTGCCGGGCCAATCGCATACCCTGAATTGACGCCTCCATACTTTATTCTCCCTGCCAGCGTCTCAAGCGTACTCTGATCAGGCGTGTGATTTTTTTACCTGGAGGCTGGTACTGCCGAATGGTATTAAGCTATCCTCGGATCAAGTTACTGCATTGAGGTGAATTGATGGATCTGGGCGCACTGATTTTGGCAGCGGGCGAAGGTACGCGAATGCGTTCCAGGCTTCCCAAGGTTCTGCACCAGTTGGCCGGTAAAGCGCTGCTCGGTCATGTGATCGATACGGCACGTTCGGTCAACCCTGATGAAATCACCATTGTCTATGGCCATGGGGGTGAATTAGTGCCTACTCAGCTCTCCGCCCCGGATCTGACATGGGTGGAACAGAGCGAACGCCTCGGTACCGGCCACGCGGTGATGCAGGCGCTGCCCTCTCTGCAAAAGGTCGACCAGATGCTGATTCTGTATGGCGACGTGCCCTTGATCAGCAGTTCGACCCTGACCGGTCTGCTGAGCTGTTTGAGACTGAGCGATCTGGCGCTGCTGACGGTCGATCTTCCCGATCCCACCGGATATGGACGTATTGTTCGTGACGCTATGGACCGGATCGTGCGCATCGTTGAGCAGAAAGACGCCAGCCAGCGTGAGCAGGAGATCACCGAGATCAATACGGGTATCCTGGCGGTGAAGCGCGACAGGCTCGAGAAGTGGCTGGCGCGACTCGATAATAATAACGCGCAAAAAGAGTACTATCTGACCGATATCATCGCTATGGCGGTTGAGGATGGGATCAATATACAGGCGGTTCATCCGGACAGTGAAGAGGAGGTCATGGGGGTCAATGACCGAAAACAACTGGCCTATCTCGAACGCTACCATCAACGCCAGCTGGCCGAGGGCCTGATGCGCAACGGCGCAACCCTGGCGGATCCCTCACGCATCGATATTCGTGGTCGCCTGGCCAGCGGAAGGGATGTCTTCCTCGACTGTAATGTCATCATCGAAGGTAACGTCAGCCTTGCGGACGGTGTCAGTATCGGTCCGAATGTGGTGTTGAAGAATTGTTCAATCGGCGAAGGGACGGAGGTCTTCGCCAACAGTGTATTGGAAGATGCCGTGATCGGCAGAGATTGTCGAATCGGGCCCTTTGCCCGGATCCGGCCGGAGAGCCGGCTTGCCGATCATGTCCATATCGGTAATTTCGTCGAAATAAAGAAGAGCCGGGTGGCACATGGCAGCAAGATAAACCACCTCAGCTACGTCGGTGATAGCGAGGTGGGTGAGCAGGTCAATATTGGTGCCGGCACCATCACCTGCAACTACGATGGTGCCAACAAGCACAAAACGGTCATCGGCGATCGCGCCTTCATCGGTTCGGACACCCAGTTGATCGCGCCGGTGGTTGTCGGCGAGGGCGCGACCATTGGTGCCGGTTCAACCATCAGCAAAGACGCACCATCGGAGAAGCTGACCCTGACACGCGCAAAGCAGATCAGCATCGACGGTTGGCAGAGACCGGTCAAGAAGCCGAAAGCGTAACATCCAGGGGGAGTCAAAGAATGTGTGGCATCGTCGGTGGAATCGCACAACGGGATGTTGTTCCCATTCTTATGGAGGGACTGAAACGCCTCGAATATCGGGGTTACGACTCGGCGGGTGTCGCGGTATTGGATGAGCGTCGGCACATTCAGCGGATTCGCTCAGTCGGCAAGGTTGCCGCACTCAAGGACCTGATCGACGGCGCCGCGCTTTCGAGCAGTCTGGGTATCGCCCATACCCGTTGGGCTACGCACGGTATGCCGGCGGAGCGGAATGCCCACCCCCATATGAGCGGCGAGCGGGTGGCGATCGTACACAACGGCATAATCGAAAACTATGCCGATCTGCGTCAGGATTTGAGTGCCAAGGGTTTTACTTTCACATCTGAGACCGATACTGAGGTCATCGCCCATCTGCTGGCGGATGTGTTGGAATCGGAACCCGATTTCATCAACGCCATTCGCAAGGCGAGCAGTAAGCTGGTCGGTGCCTACGCGCTGGCTGTCGTCAGTCCGGATGATCCCGATCAGATGGTGGTCATCAGGGCCGGCAGCCCGTTGGTCATCGGGCTAGGCGTGGGGGAGAATTTTATCGCTTCGGATGTTTTTGCCCTGTTGCCGGTTACGCAGCGTTTTATCTTCCTGGAAGAGGGTGACCTTGCTCATGTCTCGAGGGACGCGGTCAAGATCTTCGATAACCAGGGCCGTCAGGTAGCGCGTGAGGTCCGCACCTCTCGGGTTTCCGCATCGAGCGCGGAAAAGGGACCCTACCGGCACTATATGCTGAAAGAGATCTTCGAACAGCCCGCAGTGATCGCAGAGACACTGGAGGGACGGATTCATAAGGGCAAGCTGCTCGAAGATTCGTTCGGCTTCGAAGCGAAGCAGCTCCTCGACAAGACCCAAAATGTACACATCATCGCCTGCGGAACCAGCTACCATGCCGGCCTGGTTGCACGCTATTGGTTGGAAGAGGTCGGCGTTCACTGTAGCGTCGAGGTGGCGAGCGAGTTTCGCTATCGGCAGGTGGTGGTGCCCGAGAACACCCTGTTCGTCACGATCTCCCAATCGGGAGAGACAGCGGATACCCTGGCCGCGCTGCGTGGGGCCGAAACCCAGGGCTACCTGGGAAGCCTGACCATCTGTAACGTACCCGAGAGCTCGCTGGTGCGTGAGTCCAATGTGGCCCTGATGACCCGGGCAGGCCCTGAGATCGGTGTGGCATCCACCAAGGCCTTCACCACCCAGCTGGTAGCTCTGAGATTGCTGGTCCTTGCCTTGGCCAAGCGCCGCGGCATGAGCACCGAGAGAGAGCGTGAGCTGGTAGAGGAACTACATGCACTGCCACGCCAGGTTGAAGTGATCCTGGAGCTGAACGACGCCATCAAAGAGATGGCGAATGCCTTTGCGGAAAAGAACCACGCCCTGTTTCTCGGCAGAGGCAGCTTCTACCCGATCGCCATGGAGGGTGCGCTGAAACTGAAAGAGATCTCCTACATCCACGCCGAGGCTTATCCCGCCGGTGAACTCAAACACGGTCCTCTGGCGCTGGTCGACGTCGAGATGCCGGTGATCTGCGCGTTACCCGACGATCCGCTTCTGGAAAAAGTCATATCGAATCTGCAGGAGGTACGCGCCCGTGGCGGTGAACTGTTCCTGTTCAGCGATCAGAAGGTAAAGATCGGCCTGGACCGATACCAGAACCTGACCCTATCTGACATCTATCCTTCCACGGCGCCGATCGTCTATACTGTTCCGTTGCAGTTGTTGTCTTATCATGTTGCGATTTTGAAGGGGACCGATGTGGATCAGCCGCGGAATTTGGCGAAGTCGGTGACGGTTGAATAGGGTGTTAATCCTTTGTGTTGTACGGGGATAAAGTCTTCCACAAATGACCAAACCAGGCACAAAACATATCCGTTACGGTATTCGATTGGATGTTACAAGGAATCTTATCCATCAATCTGGGCGTGGCGGGATGAATCTCAAACTGAGAGATTTGGCTTCGAGACGAAACAGTAATCGATGAGATAGGCAATCGATCGATAGGGAATGCCGGTATGGCGTGACAGACCGATTTCACAGGTTCTGCTGATTGAGTATCCTTGTTGACAATCATTAGGGATTTGCCGCCTTACGGGCAACCGACGAGGATAGAAAACAGATTCGCGACAGTTTGATTGTATGATCGCTGCGCATGAAGCAGGAGAGGCGCTGGTCGAAGCACAGGCGGATGCCGAGTTTCACCTCGCCATTGCCGAAGCCTCGCATAATGAAATACTGGTACAGATCATGCGCAGCCTGTTCGTCTGTTGCAGGCAAATGTGCAACGCAATCTGGATCAGCGCTATAAGTTGCCGCGTATTTTTGAGCCGTTGTCACGCCAACACACCAATCTTCTGAATGCCGTGTTAGATGGCGATCCTGAGCGTGCCCGCAATGCAGCTCAAGACCATCTGCTGTCTGTCTCCTAATGCCTCCGTACCTATTATGGAGTGAATGACTTTCTCCGCAGACTGCTTTGCTTTTTGAGTCTCTGGAAAGCGCTTTCCAGGCCTTCGAAATCTTCGAGTCGAATGTCACAGCGATAAGGGTTTTCAGCAGTTTAAAGTATCTCTCTTACCGTTGTCCGGGTCTCCTATCCGATAGCTTATCCACCACAAATTAAACGGCGAAGTTGTATGTCGATACGGTCGAAGGGGATTCATCACATGAACGACGATGTCTCTTCTGCTCCGCAAAGTCACTGGGGATGGGCAGTGTGCAGGCCGGTAATGATAGGGTGTGACTTGGTTAAAACAGCCAGCTGAAAAAATAACTTGTAGACCAGATTATACTAATCAGCATAATCCCCAGTAAAAACAGTAATCCTGATAAAGTTGATATCATATATAGGATATTTGTTAGTGGCTTCATCTGTTGAATCTCCATATCTATATTCATAGCTTTGTGTTGCGAATCATAATTGGACAACAGTATGCAACGGATAGGTATCAGAATGATTTCAACAGCTACGGAAAAGCGTTTCATCTGTTATCCGATCAGTAACCGTTTTGAAACAAAGTTGTGTACGCAATTAAAGGGGGTGGTTACTATGGCTGTATGGATACACGGCTTTTGCCACTGGCTCAACCACAAAAATTGCCTGCTATGAGAAAATTGGCATATAAGATTTTGACCATGGGAGAAGCTATTGAAGCTGCAGGTTCTGTGGCCGATCTTTTGCGGGAAATTCCCTATTTTCAGACCTATGGCATACCAAGTCGGAGAGTGATCAACTCTGTGCTCAGCAAAGGAGTCGCGGATTCGGGAAGTCGACCGATTTTCCGTGTAGTACGCAGGAGATAGATGCTTTGCATAGATCCCGTCTGCCTCAGTGGTTAAGCTTCTATAATGTTTACGGTAAAATGGCGGTGCCTGGTTTCTGATACAGAGCCGGGTACTCAGTATGCGACGGGTGTCAAGATGAATCCCTAGGAGGCGTCAATAAACATTGCGGCAGACCATGTACTGTTCATCGGCTCCAGCTTATTATTTGTATTGTGACAGGCTCCTCGCCTCCCTTAAGTATCCTTTAAAAAACTTATGTTTGACTTGTCTGCTGCAGACTGTCGTCTATCATTCTCTTGTTACCTAATCCGCGCAGGTATGGCGATCATAGACGTTATACGGGCCGGACCGGTAGCGAGTACAGATGCAGAGGATGCAGATTGCCGTACTACAGGATTAATTGGGGAGTTAGTTACGACACTATTCCGAAAGAGGTATTGTGTCAGCACTGTGACATTACGCGGTATTATAGAGTGGAGTGATCGAAAATGAGCGATATTGATCCAACCTATCGGCGCTATGCAGACGGCGACGACGAGCATTACGACTGGGATAGCGATGTGGTGAACCTAGGCGAGTCCTACGTCTGCCCGACCTACATCCAGCGCACGCCCCCATGTCAGAATTCCTGCCCTTCCGGACACGATATCCGCGGTTGGCTATCGATAGTGCGCGGTTTGGACAAACCTCAAGGCGACAAGCCGTGGCAAGTACACGCTTTTGAGCGTATGACTCTGGCGAATCCCTTTCCGGCGATCATGGGGCGGGTATGCCCTGCCCCCTGCCAGGAGGGTTGTAATCGAAACAGCCTGGATGGTTTTGTCGGTATAAACTCCATAGAGCAGTACATTGGCGATTGGGCACGGGAGAACAACCTGGCCTTCGCCAAACCCGAGACCGATTCCGGAAAGCGGGTTGCGATTATCGGTGGCGGGCCTGCCGGTCTGGCCGCAGCACTGTTTCTGCGTCGTCTCGGTCACCGCTGCACCATCTTTGAGGAACACAGCGCCCTTGGCGGTCAGATGGTGTTCGGTATTCCCGGTTACCGTATCCCCCGGGATGTGCTTGAGCATGAGATCCAGCGTATCCTGGATGTGGGCGGTATCGACGTGGAACTGAACACACGTGTGGGACGTGAGGTGAAGGTTGATGAGTTAGAGAAGGGTTACGATGCCATCTTCTGGAGCGTTGGTACCGTGGTCGGTAAGCCTCTGCGTGTCGAAGGCGGCGAGGCCCCGAACTGTGTGGACGGGATGACCTTTCTGAAGGCATTCAATGACGGCGCCCTTAAATACCTCGACGGTCGTGTTCTTGTGATCGGTGGCGGCGATACCGCTATGGACGTGGCCGCCGTGGCCAAGCGTATAGGCGAAGTGGCAAACCTCGACGCCTCAGAACGCCCGGAGGCAGTATTTGACGGTTCTGGGAGTCAGAGCGACACGCAGACGGCAAAACGCACCGATTCGGAATGCTGGCTGGTCTACCGCCGCCCCATTGCCAAGGCCCCGTGCACCAAACACGAACTTGAAGCCTGTATCGCCGAAGGCGTGGAGATCCATGACGGCCTGGCGCCTCTAGAGGTGATGCTGGACGATCAGGGTCATGCCCACGCCCTGAAAGTACAACCGGTCGACTGGTCTTCCGGCAAGATGGAGGCCAATGGCGAGCCGTTCGCGATCGAATGTAAATTGATTGTGGCGGCCACAGGCCAGACCGGCGACTACGAAGGAATCGACGGCATCGCCAACGACTGGAATCTGATCGACGCCGACCGAAGCATGCAGGTCAAGGGTAGGGCTGGCCACTTCGTGGGTGGGGATGCGGTGAACCCACATCTGTTGACCACTGCTATCGGACAGGCCTCGATTGCAGTGCAAGGTATCGATAACTACTTGCGCGGCGAAGCGGTCGATGAGCGTCCGAAGGTGGAAGGTCACCATTTCAATCTTCTACAGGAACTGGCTCAGAGAGATCTTTCACCGGAAGAATACAATCATGGTCAGACTTGGGGCACCAACAGTGCCAAATGGTCCGTGCACAATTTTGAGAATCGTGCCGATGCGGACGTGGTCAAGAGCAGTGCCATGTTCACAGGTCACTTCGCTTACGAGCCTTTGAATGCCCGGGATGAGATGGATGTGAATGCCTCCAACGTGCTGGGAAGCATGATCGAGCGCTTCACGGGCCTCTCCGAAGAGACCGCCGTCACTGAGGCAAAGCGGTGCATGAGCTGCGGTTTCTGCTTCGAGTGCGACAATTGTGTCATCTATTGTCCACAGGATGCGGTCTATCGCGTGAACAAGAATGATCGCGTCATGGGGCGCTATGTGGATACGGACTACGCCAAGTGTGTCGGTTGTCACATTTGCAAGGAGGTCTGCCCCACCGGTTATATCGAAATGGGACTGGGACAGTATTGATCAGAAAAAGCAGTTAACAGCCGGTCCGGTTTACGCCGGGCCGGTTTGCTGTGTAGAGGAATGGAGGAGCGTGACGGCGGTACGGGGCCTCTGCATAGGGAGTGAATAACAGCAATTTACTGCATTTGCCGCTATTTTAAGGTATCTTTTGTGTGTGGATAGCTAACATGTGATATCGTCATCATGGAACCAAGGTATAAGGAATCACCTGCAAGGGATTCATTTCCATCTACCCTCGCGCCCTACTATCAAGATAAAAATGAACTCATTGAGCGCCCGGCAGGTTACCGGCTGGCGGTAATCCTGCCCTGCTTCAATGAGGAGGCCGCAATCGAGAGGGTCATTACTGATTTCCGTGACGCCCTACCTGGCGCTGCAATCTATGTCTTCGATAACAGTTCGACCGATGGGACGGCGGATAAGGCGCGAAAGGCAGGCGCAATCGTTCATCAGGTCAACCTGCCCGGCAAGGGCAATGTGGTAAGACGCATGTTCGCTGATGTTGACGCCGATATTTACATCATGGCGGACGGTGACGCCACCTACCATGCCGCGAGTGCGCCAACGATGATACGGAAACTGTTGCGCGATAACCTGGACATGGTCGTCGGCGTTCGCAATCACCAATCCAGTGAGGCGTACAGAAGAGGCCACAAATCAGGTAACCGCTTGCTGACCAGCACTACGACCAGCATATTCGGCAGCGGATTCACCGATATGCTGTCGGGGTATCGGGTATTTTCACGTCGTTTCGTCAAATCCTTCCCCGCCATGTCCCAGGGCTTCGAAATAGAGACTGAGCTTGCCATTCATGCGCTCGAGTTGCGTATGCCATGCGCTGAAGTGAGTACCCCCTATGGCGTCAGGCCGGAAGAGTCGGAAAGCAAGCTTCGAACCTATTCCGATGGATTGCGCATTCTCAAAACGATTATCAAGTTATTCGCCATGGAGCGTCCGTTACGTTTTTATGGTTTGATTGCGTTTGGTTTTGTTCTGTCTGCGGTTGTCCTGACGGTGCCGATCGTGATCACCTATTTGGAAACCGGGTTGGTGCCGAGGTTTCCGACAGCGATTCTGAGCACCGGTTTGGTTATTACGGGTGCAATCGGTTTTATTACCGGGCTCATCCTGGAGACGGTCACTTTGGGCAGGCAAGAGATAAAGCAGCTGCACTATCTGTCCATGCCGCCTGTTTCCAAAGCGAATATAAACGAAGAATAGGCCATGAAGCAGTTCGGTATGTTCGCGGTAGCCGGGACCATTGGCTATCTTGTCGATGTCGCCGTGCTTTTACTGTGCAACCTGGTTATGGGGCCGCATATTGGGCGCCTTGTTTCATTCAGTGCCGCTGTCGTGACAACCTGGCTCATAAATAGAAAGCATACATTTTCAAATTCTGGGGATGCGTCATTGCGGCGTGAGTTTTCCCGCTATTTCACGACATCGATAGGTGGTGGTGTGGTAAATCTCTTAAGCTATTCGGCGGTAGTGAATGTATTGGATCTTTCACCGGTCTGGTTGCCACTTGCGGTCGCGTTCGGTTCCCTGTCAGGTATGACGGTAAACTTTCTGCTTGCCAAGCACTTTGTATTTACTTATCCCAAGTAAATTATGTATGCGAAATTTCAAGAACTTGAGTAGTACAAAGCGTCATATTTTAGTTATCAATTTTACAGGTTTTGCGATAGCGGTTATCGCCGCTCTATTTGTTCTCAATGCAAGTTATCCTGGATACCTGAATCCTGATTCCGTCAATCAGCTTACTCAAATCATTACCGGCAAGTTTAATGACTGGCAATCGCCATTCTCAACATTGGCATGGGCGGCGCTAGATTCCATAATACCCGGCCCGTTTGGCTTTGTAATATTGGTGAATATGTTGGTATGGGGAAGCATCGCCATATTGACCTATCTTTTCAGCCGACGCATTGGTGCCTGGTCGCTGCTTTTTCTCGCCATCCCCTTTTTGCCTGGGGCGTTCAATCTGTTAGGTAATGTACACAAGGATGTATTGTTGGCGGGATGGCTGTTGTCTGCCAGTGTGTTCGGCTATATGGCACACCAGGATGGTGTATCGAAGCGTAAAATCATAGTATTTCAGGTGATATCCAATCTTCTCCTGATTGCAGCGTTTCTGACGCGGTTAAATGCAGTTTTCGCCATTCTGCCCCTCTTGATCTACGTTAACCACGGCCTGGGTTGGCGCAGGAATATTCTGTTTGGTTTGTTCCTGTTGATGATGATGCCTGTGCTGCATGGCGCGCTGCTGAAGCTGACACAAGCGGAGACTTTGCAACCGGGAGACAGTATCAAGACGTTTCACCTGCTTGGCCTCTCATATGTTGAAGGCAATAATCTTTTTCCAGGCAAATGGAGTGAAGAGCAATCCCAGAAAATAGTCGAGGCGTGTTATACGCCGGTACAGTGGGACACCGCCGCTTTTTGGGGTAAGTGTGGATTTATACATGAGGAACTGATGCGCCAAAAGATTTGGGGCACTGACAAGTTGACCCACAAGTGGATCAAAGAGATCCTGCGGAATCCAGCAGGTTTTTTTACCGTCATGTCCGCCACCTTTCATAAAAGCCTGTATGATCCCAATTCCCGATCGATGTTTTACAAGCCCGACAAGAACAAGCTGTTCGATTGGGAAGTGAAGACAGATCCACCGGGAATCACAACCAAATTGGTTCAATATTATGTGACCTCGTCATTGAATGACCGCCTGGGCAGGCCAATCGTATTTGCCATAGCCGCAATACTCGGACTGGGATTATTGACGTACTTGCGGAGCACAATTGAAGAGCATGAACTGTTTGCCATTGCAGTCATGTGCTCGGGGCTGATCAATCTTTTGAGTTATCTTTTCGTGACGGTATCTGCCGAATATCGATACTTCTATTGGTCCGGTTTTTCGATATATATTGGTTTTGCGATTGCCGTAATCTCGATTGTTTCAAAAAACAGTGCTCGACCAGGCTATGTATATTCCTATCGTTTGAAACTGATCGTATTTGCATTGATAGGAATTGCAGTCGGTTTGGTGGCTACTGCGGAGAGGCTGCCTGCCATCAAACGTCAAGTCAGTGTGACGCCTATTGATACTAAGCTTGTTACGGTTAAAAACATACGTCGAGCATCTACCCCCAACTGGATGGCTCATCGCATAGATGGTGTCGTGTCAAACCACGATTGGGATATTGACAGGGATGGGTTTTACAATGGGACTATCAGCGATGGTGTTCTTATAACCACGGTGCCTACCCACGGATTGGCAATTGAAGTCGAATTCGGAACGGGACGGGAGATGGGAAGAGTACTTGTCGAATCAGAGCGGTTTGAGAAGGTTGTCGATCTATCTTCACCCTCTGCCGGGAGCAAAACTATCTATATCAGGCCCTCAACGATGCATGGCATCGAGCATCACGGTTCGCTATGGATGGGCCCGGCGTCGGCTTTTATATACGGTCTTGCCTCATTTCTTTTCTTGGCTTGGGTCAGTAGACAGTTCAAAGCGAATCGCCCTTGAGATTCAATTTCGCGAGTGGCGAGATGTTGTTTGTGGCTGTTTCAGATAAAAAAGGGTGCGGCCGAGCCGCACCCTACCCTACCCTACCCATAGCCAAACCTGAACTTGTTAACCGGCCGTCGGTATTGCCCGGTTAAGTCACGGCAGTGGTGTTGTCAGTCGCGAATGACGATCTCAACCCGCCGATTCTTCAATCGCCCGGCGCTGGTGCTATTGTCGGTGATGGGTTGCGTTTCGCCGAGCCCGATTGTGTCGATACGCGATCCATCGACACCGGCCTGCATCAAGGCGTTTTTGACCGAGATCGCGCGTCGTTCGGAGAGATCCTGGTTGAAGGTATCGCTGCCCACATTGTCGGTATGGCCCTCGACGAGCAGGGTCTTGTCCGGATACTCGGCAAGGAAGGAGGCGAGCTTATCGATCGTCGTCATAGCCCCGGGCAGGAGATCGGTCTTGCCGGTGGAAAAAAGTACATCGCCAAGGGTCAGGACGATGCCGCGTTCCGTCTTCATCGCCTGCAGATCAGCAAGTTCCTGCCGCAACGCCTCCGCTTTGGCAAGCGCGTTTTCCCGTTCCATCAGAGCGGCCTCTTTCTCCCGCAGCGCTTCTGTCTTTGCCTGTTGTTCGAGTTGAATTTCGATCTCCCTGGCCCGCAGCCTCTCCTTGTCTTTGATTTCACCCAGCTCGGTGAGTCTTGCGGAAGCGGCCTTGCGCGCGGCGACCGATTTGGCGATTTCGACGCGGGTCTTTCCGACATAGGCCAGCGAAGTCATATCCGCTTCGTTTTCGGCTTCTGCGGCGCGGCTAATCGCCTGGTTGGCCCGCTCCAGTTCGGTGGGCGCGTAACGCAGCAGTTGCTCCTCTTGTTTGGCTTCTGCGTAGGTCTGCTCGGCATCGAGCAGTGCCTGGTTCTTCTGCAGGGTGCCGCAGGCGGTGACGAGTAGCGCCAGGGATGTGGCGGTGATCCAGTTGATCATTGTTCGAGACATTGTAGATCTCCCCTAATCATTGGGTTTGCTTATGGTTTACCTGCTCCTGGCCCGCATGATCTCTTCACGCAACACCTGAATGCTGTTTTCCAATTCTTTGACGGCCTTTTCCGCCTCGGCCTTCGAGGCGATGGCCTGCGCCAGTTCTGCATCGGCCTGGGCCTCTTCAGCAAGCCTTTTCGCCTCCTCATACTCCTCTTTGGCAATCGCGGTTTCGGCGCGCTTCAGTTTCTGTTTGGCGCGATCGATAGCCACGGGGGCATGCCTCGTCGTCTCTTCGTTTTCAGCGGCCACCAGGGATGTCTTGGCGGCCGCCATCTCCGCAACCGGTTCAGGTGTGGAACTGCAGCCTATGAGTGCGGTGAAAAAAAGAGCACTGAAAACGGGTAGTGTATGTGAACGCCATAGTCGGGAGGTGTGATCGATCATCATGACAATGTTCCTTTCTTGGTATATGTGGCTGTCCAGCGTGCATATATACATGTTGGATAGGTTCGATTATTAAAGTGAAAGGCTGCTTCGTCAACCTGTCATGTCTGTAACTTTAACTGATGTGCTGGAGTCGTGCATGACAAGCAGGGGGCGCAAGTCTTGGATCAATGTGGGATTCAGCCTGATCAGCACGGCAGCTGGGAGAGGAATCCAGCGGTGATGACGCTGTTTCGTCGCTCTCCGGCCGATAGGGCTTGAGGGCCCTTCGGCTATAATATTTAACGATTTTTAACGATGCGGAGAGAGTGCGACCACCATGCCGGGGTGTTGACCGGCACCCTGACACGTGGTCTGCTGGCGCGTATCACATTCCGATTGCGTCAGTGAAGATCTTTTATCAATGACTCACGGACGCTGGACTCAAGGTCGTCTACCGTATAGTCATAATTTGCATGATCAATACCCGCCGATAGGGCTGCCCCGCCTTTCAAGGCATCAATCATCGGCTGGGTCAGTTCAAAACGGAGAAAATGGACTGCTGAGGTTTTTTCCTCGGTGCTGCGTTCAAGGTCCTCGTTGGCGATGGGTCTGACCTTGTCGAAACCGGCGACCTCTACCCAGATGGCCTTCTCGATGCCGATCAGCCTGGCCAGCGCCTTCTTGCGCTCATCCACATCGTGATACTCCATCATAAATGTCGCCTTCCAATTCATCCCGTCCGGTATCAGCGGATTGTAGACGTCGAGTTCATCCTGAATGCCCTGTTGTTCAAATATCCGTTCGATACGCAGCATCTCCTGAATCTGGTACTGCATGGTCAGTTCGTCCTCGAAATAGAGCGCGGCATTCGGTCCGATGGGAAGGCGGCGACTCTTCTTATGGTCAATCACCTTGGCCCTGAATTGTTGACGAATCCGGGCGTACTCCTCGAGGCTGTAGAGGTCGCTGTGTGAAAGATGGGTCATTAATCTCTCCTGTGTAATTACTCATTTTCGCAACCGGCCAGCATTTCCATGCGGCCGAGAGTCGATCGGTCATGCCGTTGGATTATGCCGGGCGATATAAGAGGCCAGGTCCGCCGATCGCAGTCAAAACAATCTTTACTTCATGAACGCCGGTCCATTTTCACTATTCGTGAGCAATGGTCTTGTCGGTGAAGAGGTAGTCTTTCAGCTCTTTGTCGAAACTGGGATCTTGCCGTCTGATCCACTCCAGCACCATGGCGGCATGCTCTTTCTCTTCATCTCTGTTATGGATAAGGATGGCCTTCAGGCTTTCGTCGCTGCAGGCATCCACGCGTTGGTTGTACCAGTCGACGGCTTCCAGCTCCTCCATCAAGGAGACAATCGCCCTGTGCATGTCACGGGTCTCGTCACTGAGTTGTTCCAGGGGTTCATGATAGCCTTCGTTTGACATGATTGACTCCTTAACTAATTAAACGCCATATGCTGTGCGCAATAGGGTAATGGGATGCTCCGATTCGCTGCCGTCACGTAGGCCGTTTTCTATATGGCGGCCAGCCATCGGGCAGTCGCTGCCGTAGTGGTCGGCCTCAGCCTGTTTGACTCGGTTGACCACGGGTTTGCCGATCTTCATGGCATGCCGATGGAACTCGCTTTTGACGGCATAGGTGCCATCATGGCCCGAGCAGCGTTCGATGGCGGTGACCTCTGTGTCGGGGATCAGGCTGAGCAGCTCCTTGGTCTTGGCGCCGATATTCTGCACCCTTTGATGGCAGGCTGCATGATAGGCGACCCTGCCAAGCCCCTGTTTGAAGTCGGTCTTCAGAAAGCCGTGCTTGTGACGAATCATCAGATATTCGAAGATATCGAATATCGCCCCTGCGACCTTTTTCACCTCGGGATCATCCGGGAATAACAGCGGCAGCTCCTGTTTGAACATCAATGCGCAGGACGGGACAGGCGCAACGATATCCCAACCGGCGTCGACCAGTTCGGCCAGTACCGGGATATTCGCCTCTTTAGCGGTTTCCACGGCATCGAGATTGCCCAGTTCCAGTTTTGGCATGCCGCAACACTGCTCTTTGTCAGCAATGGTGACCGGTATGTCATTATGTTCGAAGACGGCAACCAGGTCCTCGCCGAGCTGGGGCTCGTTGTGGTTGCCGTAGCATGTGCTGAACAGGGCGACCTTGCCTTTGGTGGTCCCGGCAGGTGTTCCCTCAGCGGCGCTGTTGATTTTTTCAGACAGCCGTTTTCGAAGCGGTTTGGCATGAAATTCGGGTAACTTCGCTTCGGGATGAACGCCAAGCGCGTGATCGAGGATCTCGCGAAAGTTCTTTGCTTTGTTAAAACGATTGACGACGCCGGCAACCACCGGGATACCTGCCAGCTTGCCAAGATTGTCGGTACTGGTGAGAACCCGGTCGCGCAGATTGATATCGCCCTTCTTATATTTGACGGCCTTGCCTCGCAACATCAGATGGGGAAAGTCGATGTTCCAATCATGAGGCGGTACGTAGGGACACTTGGTCATGTAGCAGAGGTCGCAGAGATAGCAGTGATCGACCACCTGCCAATAGTCTTTTTTATCAACACCGTCGATCTCCATGGTTTCCGATTCATCCACCAGGTCGAACAGGGTCGGGAAACTGTGGCAGAGACTGACGCAGCGTCTACATCCATGGCAAAGATCGAACACCCTCTCCAGCTCTGTCATGAGCTTCGCTTCGTCGTAATAGTCAGGATTTTTCCAATCGATCGGATGCCGTGTTGGGGCCTCCAGATTGCCTTCTCTCTGGTTGCTGGGTGCTGCTGCCATTAGTCTGCTCCTGATTGTGACAAAGGGCGGCCCTGAGGCCGCCCATGGGTCATCCCGAACCATAGGCTCAGAATGATGGTTGGATATCAGTCCATTTCGTCCAATGCCTTCTGGTAACGGTTTGCGTGGGAACGCTCCGCCTTTGCCAGTGTCTCGAACCAGTCGGCCACCTCGTCGAAACCCTCATCACGGGCGGTCTTGGCCATGCCGGGATACATATCGGTATATTCATGGGTTTCACCGGCGACCGCTGCCTTGAGATTATCGCCGGTCGGGCCGATGGGCATTCCGGTGGCGGGGTCTCCACACTGCTCGAGATACTCCAGATGACCGTGAGCGTGGCCGGTTTCACCCTCTGCAGTGGAGCGGAAAAGAGCGGCGATGTCGTTATATCCTTCGACGTCCGCCTTGGCGGCAAAGTAGAGATAACGGCGGTTGGCTTGGGATTCTCCGGCGAAAGCGTCTTTCAGGTTTTGCTCAGTTTGACTACCTTTGAGTTCCATATCTGGTTCTCCGAAATGATGGTTTATTGTGGATAAGTACGTCGAGCCGTGCGGCCCTTCGCTGATGATTAGAATAGTTATAAAATTGATTGGAATCGAGCGGTCTTTTCAATGATATTGATAGATTATGCCTAAGAATGACGAGACCGCATCGTGATTAGAGATTGAGTCGTATCCACCAGCCTGCATACAGATTAAGCTCTTGATTTTCCCGCCTCAAATCTAGCTAGCGACGTTACAGCTTTCTTCTTCGCCAATTCTTTTTTTGTTCAAGGGCTTGGCAATTTACAGGGTGTGTACTTATACTTTGGCGATGAATTCAAAATGCAACAGCTCAACGGTGGATCGAGAGCGAATCGACAAACTTCTCGATGACCACAACATCAATCTGACAAGGCAGCGTCGCCTTATCGCCGATACGTTGTTCGCTCGTCATCAACATGTTACCGCAGAGCAGTTGTTCGAAGCGGTGAAAAGCACAGGCGCCAGGGTTTCCAAGGCCACCGTCTACAATACCCTCGGATTGTTTGTCAGGAAGGGGCTGGTGCGCGAGGTCTTTATCGATTCTAGCCGTACCTTCTACGACTCCAATACCAGCCATCACCACCATTTCTATAATGTCGATACAGGTGATCTGATCGACATCAAGGAGCGCCTGGTGCCCCACTTCGTCGACAGTGAACTGCCCGCGGGTACCGCCATGGAGGTTGTCGATCTTGTCGTGCGGGTAAGAAACAGCCGATAGATAGCGGATCTTATCCCGTCACGGTACAAATACTATCCTCCACCGTTGAAAGTGCGGACTAATCCGGCAAAATTGTTGATCTGCGTCATTGTTTTAGAATTAGTCTAATTCTAGCATAAACCCGCCTTTGGATAGGGTTTTTGTTGCGGCGCAGGAAGTCAATGTCTCCAAGTGCCTATAAGAGTTAAAAAAACCGGAACAATTGCTCTATTGATGGAGAGTCGGATCCCGTGAATTTAAACGGGAAGGGCTTTTCATGGCAGAGGATGGTTATAGGTATTTCAACAATTGGATAAAAGGCTATGTTACGCAAACAACTCTTTACATTTTCACTAATGCTTGGATTTTCGACCTCTCTTTTGGCTATGGATGAGCCGATACAGCCCATCAAGCCGGTACAGGATATCAACCTGGGTCAGGTTGAATTGGGTAAGAAGCTCTATTTCGATCCCCGCCTCTCCAAGTCTGGCTTTATCTCCTGCAACTCCTGCCACAATCTCAGTATGGGCGGCACCGACAATCTGAAGACCTCGATCGGCCACAATTGGCAACAGGGCCCCATCAACGCGCCGACAGTGCTCAATTCCAGCCTGAATGTGGCCCAGTTTTGGGATGGCAGGGCGGCCGATCTCAAGGCGCAGGCGGGTGGGCCTATCGCCAATCCCGGCGAGATGGCATTTACCCATACCCTGGCGATCGATGTGCTGACCTCGATCCCCGAGTATGTCATGGAGTTCAAGCAGGTCTTCGGTACCGATAAGATCACCATCGACGAAGTCACTCAAGCCATTGCGGAGTTCGAGAAGACCCTGGTAACACCTAACTCCCGATTCGATCAGTGGCTGCTGGGGGACAAACAGGCCCTCTCCCAGGATGAGCTGGCTGGATACAAACTGTTCAAAGAGAGCGGCTGTGTGAGCTGTCACAACGGTGAGGCCGTTGGCGGAAACTCATTCCAGAAGATGGGTATTGTTGAACCCTACAAGGCCAAGAGTCCGGCAGAAGGTTTGAGTGCCGTCACCGGCAAGGACGCTGACCGCTTCAAGTTCAAGGTACCGACCCTGCGCAACGTGGAGATGACCTATCCCTACTTCCACGACGGGGAGGCCGAGACCCTGACCGTGGCGGTGGATGTGATGGGCAGGTTGCAATTGGGTAAGAAGTTTTCCGACCAAGAGAATGCCCGGATCGTTGCCTTTCTCAAGACCCTGACAGGTGATCAGCCTGCCTTTCTGATGCCGATCCTGCCGCCCTCAACCGACAAGACTCCGGAACCTAAACCCTTTGATTGATAAAGGTTATTTGCAATGAGGGTGGTAGTGGTCACCTTGACTGTAATTGCCTGATTCAGATGACTGCCCCCCCTCTTGGCAGGGGGGGCGAATATCGTTGATCGCGATCCTCGCGCACGATTTTCGGTTGCCTCGCAGGATGACCCTATTGTCCGGGTACTCTCTACAGCGTCATGGCGTAATTTGCTGCTCCATAGAGTGCGGTTTTGTCATTTAAAATGACCTTCACCGGCATCGCCAGCATGACCTTTCGCATGGGTCCTTTGTCGATGAATGCTTCCATGAAAATGCCTTCCTGAAGAATGGGCAGGATCTGAGGTGCGATTCCTCCACCCAGGTAGACGCCGCCGGTAGCCATGATTTTCAAGGCATGGTTGCCCGCTTCCCGTGCATAGAGCCGGGTAAAGAGTTCCAGGGATTCTCGGCATATGGAATCTGTCGAGTTGAGTCCGGCGTCAGAGATGGCGGGAGCCTTGCCGGTTTTCGCCATTTGCTGATATAGCCATGAGGGTGTTGACGAATCCCGTTGGTCGAGCAGGTAGTCATAGATGGCCTCAAGACCCGGTCCGGAGACCAGACGTTCCCAGCTGACATGCCCATAGCTTTCCCGCAGGGTCTGGAACAGTCCGAATTCCGACGGGGTGATGGGACTGAAATCACTATGTCCACCTTCCGAGGGAAAGGGGTGGTATCTCTCTCCGTTCCAGTAAAGCCCCGCTTCTCCAAGGCCGGTGCCGGCAGCGATGATGGAGCGATTGCCTACAGCCTTGTCAGCTCCGTGACTGAGGGTGAGGAAATCCTTATCATCGAGTGTCTCTATACCCCAGGCATTCGCTTCCAGGTCGTTGATCAACCTGGTCTGTTTGAAGCCGAATTGGCCGTTGATCCTGCTTGCGGAGACACGCCATGGCAGATTGGTCGTTTCACAAACCTGATCGATGACCGGCCCGGCGATGCCAAGACAGGCGCGATCGATCTCCCGGGTGGAAGTAAGGGCTAAAAAATGTTGCAGCACGGCCTCGATAGAGTGGTAGGACTGGCTGGGATAGATCTCTTGCAGAAGCAGGTTTAACGTCGACTCAGGACTTGCCTGATAGAGCGCGAGACGTGTATTGGTGCCGCCTATATCACCTGCCAGTATCTGCATCTACTACCTCTTGTAGAATGATTCAAGGGCCCGAGAATACCCTGATCCCCGGCGATTTTATATAAATTGATCGAAATTTGCCCCCGAGTGGTGGCTTTTGCCGCCACCGGATGAGTAAACTAGTCACTATGGATGTTTCTCCCATACTCGACCCCTTGAACGATGCACAACGTGAGGCGGTGACCGCACCTATCGGCAACCTGTTGGTGCTGGCCGGGGCTGGCAGTGGAAAGACCCGGGTATTGGTGCATAGAATTGCCTGGCTGTTGGCGGCTGAAAGCGCATCGCCCTGGTCGATTCTGGCGGTCACCTTCACCAACAAGGCGGCGAAGGAGATGCGCTATCGCATCGAAGAGCTGCTCGGTCAGCCGCTGGGCGGTATGTGGGTCGGCACCTTTCACGGATTGGCGCATCGCCTGTTGCGGGCGCACTGGAAGGAGGCGGGACTGCCACAAAGTTTTCAGATCCTCGATTCCGACGACCAGTTTCGTCTTATCAAGCGCCTGCTGAAAAACCTGGATCTCGATGAGGCTCGCTGGCCACCTAGACAGATCCAGTGGTTCATCAATGGCCGCAAGGATGAGGGATTAAGGCCCCGGCACCTGGATGATGGCGGCGATCCCTATCAACAGCAGATGATCCGTCTCTACAGCGAATATCAGGATGTCTGTGAACGGGGCGGGCAGGTCGATTTTGCGGAGCTGCTGCTGCGTGCCCATGAGCTGTGGCGGGAGAGACCGGATATCCTGCAACACTATCAACAGCGCTTTCAGCATGTATTGGTGGATGAGTTTCAGGATACCAATTCGATCCAGTACGCCTGGCTCAGAATGCTTGCGGGTCCACGAAACAACCTCTTTGTGGTAGGTGACGATGACCAGTCGATATACGGCTGGCGAGGTGCCCGGGTAGAGAATATCCAGAGCTTTCAATCCCACTATGAAACAGCCACATTGGTACGTCTGGAGCAGAACTACCGTTCCAGCGGCAATATCCTGAATGCCGCCAACGCCCTGATCAACAATAATCCTTCTCGCCTGGGCAAGCAGCTATGGACGCAAGACGCTGAGGGTGAACCGATAAAGCTCTATGCCGCCTTCAACGAGATCGACGAGGCGCGTTTTGTCATAGAGAGAATCCGACAGTTTCTCGATGAGGGCAACAGTCATTCGGAGGTGGCCATACTCTATCGCACCACGGCTCAGTCACGTCTTTTCGAGGAGGCGCTGCTGCAAGCAGCCATCTCCTATCGTGTCTACGGCGGTTTGCGTTTTTTCGAGCGGGCGGAGATCAAAGATGCCCTTGCCTATCTGAGATTGATCAGTAATCCACAGGATGACGGTGCGTTCGAACGGGCGGTGAATATGCCGCCGAGGGGAATCGGACCGAAGACGATGGATGCCGTACGTGCTCATGCCAGGGATCTCGATTGTCCCCTGTGGCAGGCGGCCTCGGAGTTGCTTCAAGGGGGCGCGATGGCAAAGCGGGCGGCAACTGCGCTGCAGGGTTTTCTCGACCTGATCGATGAGCTGCGGGTGGATTGTGCGAACCGTTCACTGCCGGAAAAGGTTGAGCAGGCACTGCAGGCCAGCGGATTGCCGGAGCACTTCGACAAGAGCCGCGATGGCAAGGGTGTTGACCGCAAGGAGAATCTGGAGGAGCTGGTCAACGCCACCCGCCAATTTGGCTATGAAGCGGATGATGCCGAAGAAATGGATGAGTTGTCCACCTTTCTATCCCATGCCGCGTTGGAGGCGGGCGAGGCCCAGGGGGATCCCTCCGAATCCTGCGTTCAGTTAATGACCCTGCACTCTGCGAAAGGCCTCGAGTTTCCACTGGTTTTCCTGGTGGGCATGGAGGAGGGTCTGTTTCCTCACAGCATGTCGGCGGGTGACCCGTCCCGCCTGGAGGAGGAGCGGCGGCTCTGCTATGTGGGGGTAACCCGCGCCATGCGTGAACTCTACCTATGTCATGCGGAGAGTCGGCGCTTGCACGGCAGCGACAGCTATCCCCTCCCCTCGCGCTTTATTCGGGAGATGCCTGCGGAATTGATGTCGGAGGTACGTGCCGGTCCCGCCATCAGTCAACCGATATATGGCAGTCCACCCCACCTGGAGGTTGGTGAGCTGAGCGGATTCAGTCTTGGCCAGCGGGTGTGTCATGCCAAATTTGGCGAGGGTGTGGTATTGAATGCTGAGGGTCAGGGTCGCAGTGCCCGTGTACAGGTCAATTTCGAGGAGGCGGGAAGTAAATGGCTGGTAGTGGCATATGCCAATCTTTCTCCCTGTTGAGACCTGTCTTGTTCGGTTTACGGGCTAAACTACCCCTTTGTATTTGTCTATAAATGATGACAATTTTCGGCATTGCCGGGGGTCGGTCACAACGTCACCGGGTTATTGCGGTACTCTGGCTGCGACTCCTGAGGCGGAACCTTGGTTGTTATCCGTGATGACGTTGATTCTTATGATCCCCGGGGTCAGCCGGGATGTGTTTGTTCATTTTGAATGTTCGATGCTCGATAAATAACATAAATGGAACAGGAGAGAGGCATGAAACGTCGTGATTTTATTAAGCGTGCAGGTCGTGGAACCCTGGCCGTAGGTGCCGGTATGGCGGGTCTCCGTGTCGCCGAGGCGAAACCGCAGATTAAATGGAAGATGGTTACTACCTGGCCGAAAAACTTTCCAGGACTGGGCACCGGCGCCAACAAGTTGGCTGAGGTGATTAATGAAATGAGTGGCGGTCGTATGCATGTCAAGGTATATGGCGCGAAGGAGCTGGTGCCGGCCTTTGAGGTGTTCGATGCGGTTTCGAGAGGTACCGCTGAGATTGGCCATGGCGCCGCCTACTACTGGAAGGGGAAAAGCGAGACCGCCCAGTTCTTTTCCACAGTGCCCTTTGGCATGACGGCTCAGGAGATGAATGGCTGGCTCTACTTTGGCGGCGGCCTGGAGCTGTGGCAGGAACTCTACAGACCGTTCGGCCTGATTCCCGCGCCCGGCGGCAATACCGGTATGCAGATGGGTGGCTGGTTCAACAAAGAGATCAATAGCGTCGGTGACCTGAAAGGCCTCAAGATGCGCATACCCGGACTTGGCGGCGAAGTGCTCAAGCGTGCCGGCGGGACACCGGTAAATCTCCCTGGGGGAGAGCTCTTTACCTCACTGCAGTCGGGTGCGATCGATGCAACCGAGTGGGTCAACCCCTATAACGATTTGGCCTTTGGATTGTTTAAAGCGGCCAAATATTACTACTATCCCGGCTTTCATGAGCCAGGAACGACACTCGAGGCAATCATCAATCAAAAGGCCTACGACGCATTGCCAAAAGACCTGCAGTCTATCGTCATCAATGCCTGTAAGATAGCCAATCAGGAGATGCTGGCGGAGTATACAGCGCGTAATCCGGCGGCCTTGAAGACGCTGGTCGAGAAGCACAAGGTGGACATCCGCGTCTATCCCGGTGACGTGCTGGAAACGCTGCGAAAGTACTCAAACGAGGTGGTGGAGGAACTGGCCGCCAAGGATGCCTTCGCCAAGAAGGTGTATGACTCCTATATGAGTTTCCTCAAGGGCTCGCGTGAGTGGGGTTCTATTTCCGATTTTGCCTATCTGCAGGCCCGCGACAAGGCATAGTGCGATCATCACTATTTAATCCGCGCCTTATCATTATCCCGACGGCACCGCATGCCGCCGGGATCGGATGGGAACAGACCCATCGCCAGGGTGTGTCCTGAAGCATGTCATTGGATTCTCCGGTGCTCCCTGCCAGTGGTTTGTCGAAACTGCCGCCGCTCTCCCTCTATATCCATATACCGTGGTGCGCGCGCAAGTGCCCCTATTGCGATTTCAACTCGCATCCACAAAAAGGAACGCTGGATGAAGCGGCCTATGTGGATGCCCTGCTGCGTGATCTGCGCATGGAGCAGATATCGGTTTCGGAACGACCGGTGCAGAGTGTCTTTATAGGGGGCGGGACGCCGAGTCTGTTTTCAGCGGAAAGCATCAGGCGGTTGTTGGGGGGTGTGACTGAGCATGTTTCCTTGGTTGACGATGTGGAGATAACCCTTGAAGCAAACCCCGGTGCAATGGAATCCGAACGTTTGCCCGGTTACCGGGACGCGGGAACCAATCGACTCTCTCTTGGAGTTCAGAGCCTGAACCCTGAGTCGTTGCGGGGTCTGGGTCGTATCCATGGTCCCGGTGAAGTCTTCATTGCTGTGGATAGGGCGAAACGATCGGGTTTCGAGCAAATCAATCTTGACCTGATGTTCGGTCTGCCGTCGCAGTCTGCGGAGATGGCGCAGGCGGATCTGGCGGCAGCCATCGGATTGGATCCGGGGCATCTCTCATACTATCAACTTACGCTGGAGCCCAATACACCTTTCTTCCAATCGCCCCCTGAACTGCCGGATGAGGATAGGCTTTGGCAGATGCAGCAGCAGGGACATGAGGTATTGATGAAGGCGGGATTCGAACAGTATGAGGTTTCGGCATTCTCACGCCCGGGGGAGCGCTGCAGACACAATCTCAACTATTGGCGCTTCGGTGACTATATCGGTATTGGTGCAGGCGCACACAGTAAAATCACAACCCGGGACGGTGTCATCAGGCGGCATTGGAAAAGACGCCATCCCAATGACTATCTGGCCGCCGCTGCAGGTACGCTGCCGTTTCTCCAGGGTGAGCGGGTATTGCGCCCCGAAGATCTGGCGGTCGAGTTCATGATGAATGCGCTTCGCTTGAGTGATGGCGTGGAGGAGGAGCTGTTTGCCGCAACCACGGGCTTGAGTCTCGATTTCATGCGGGAGTCATTGGGGACGGCGATTAAAAAGGGGCTGCTCTATCCTGTGAAGGGGCGGCTCTGCCCCACCCCTTTGGGATTCAGGTTCCTAAATGATCTGATCCCAATTTTTGAAGTTAACGGCACAACTTAAATTTGTCTTTACATATCGGGCGTAAGGTATTAATTTAAGTGGACATCATAAAAACAAGAATTGCATTGGTTCAGGAGTGTTGACAACCCCTCGTCTAATCTGGATACGCGAGCTGTTACGCAGGGAGCGCATCGGACCCAAATAGCCGAGTCAATCGCTAAGTCGATGAAGCGGAATAGTGGTTATTAGATTCCAGTCCAACTTGAGTTTATGGGGGATCTGGCGCTATCAGCGCCACAATGATGATATGCAACTGAATGGCAAAGTTGCTGCGACTATGGCGGCACTATTCCTATGCCTATTCACAGTGGATGTGTATCTGGATTATCGCCAAATCATTGTCGGCGGAAATGCCGCTGCGAAATCGGCGACGCTCTCGCCTGCCGATGTACAGCTCACTATCCCTCCGCAGCAAGCCGATGTCGACGAATCCTCTCCAGCTGAGGTTGGATCCGGTCTGCGGATCGAAAGCCATGTTGAAAAGCAGCTATTGGCTATCGTAAAACAACGCTTCGTTTTCTATGCTATGGGCTTTTTGCTTAGCTTGATCCTGTTTTCATGGTTACTGAACAAGACACTCCTCTCTCCGGTAAATCGTCTAAAGCAGGTTGCACGTGAACTTGCCCGAGGCAACTATCTGGCGGCAGTCAATTTACCGGAGCATGACCAATTATCTCATGTCTCCCAGGCCTTCAAGTCTATGGCTGGAGAGATCGCGAAACGCGAAGAGGTCGTAAATCGACAGAAGGGACTCTATGCCGCGCTTTCGCAAACCAGCAAGATGATCCTGCGCAATCGATCGCCGCAGGTGCTTTTTGAACGGGTGTGCGACATAGCCGTGACATTTGGTGGTTTCAATGCGGCATGGATTGGCGAGGTCAACGAGATGGGTAGAAGCATCATGCCCATTGCCAGTGCCGGTATCAATCTGGATAGCCTCAAAGCCTGCACATTCGAACTTGATCTGACGAACCCGCAGGCGGATAGTCCGCTGGCTATATCCGTGTATGGTAAGTGTCCGTCGGTGATCGATGAAATCGATGTCGAGCCGGGGATAACGCCTTGGCATCGTTTAGCTCGGCTTAGCGGCAGCCGTTCGGCAGCGGTATTTCCGATCGTTGCCAATCAACAGGTGATCGCGACGCTTACTGTCTATGCCCAGGAGCGTAACTACTTCAACCTAACGATCCATGATCTCTTGGATGAAATGGTAAAGGATCTCGCCTTTGCCATTGAGAATTATGAGCGCACCCAAGCACATAAGGTGGCACATAAGTCCCTCGAAAAATCCTCTGGCCAACTCGAGGCGGTCAATAAAAAGATGTCGCTGATACTGGAGTCGACTGGGGAAGGCATATTCGGTATCGATGAGCGGGATGCGTGCACCTTCATCAATAAGGCAGCAGCGGAGATGCTGGGCTATACCCAGGGCGAATTATTGAATCAACAGATTCATAAACGGGTCCGGATGTTTGATGAGGCCGGGAAGTCCTTCAACAGCGCAGTGCTGCAGCAAGGCGAATCGGTTCGCGTCAAGGATGAATCTTTCTTAAGAAAAAACGAAACGCTTTTTCCGGTTGAATATTCGACTTATCCGATAAAGGAGGAGGGCCGGTTCAAAGGATCGGTGACGGTGTTCAGGGACGTCACATCCACACGTTCAATGATGCGGGAAATGCGTTTTCTTGCTACCCACGATTCCTTGACCCATCTGTTGAATCGTCACGCCTTCGATCAACGTCTGCGAAAGGCATTCGCCAACTGTAAAGATCATGGTATGCAGCATGTATTGCTGTATATGGATCTCGATCAGTTCAAACTGGTTAATGATACCTGTGGTCATGTCGCTGGGGATATGATGTTACGTCAGCTATCTCACAGGCTGCAGCGCACCATAGGAAGTGATGATGTGTTGGCCCGCCTGGGCGGGGATGAATTTGGTTTATTGATGGAGAATTGCCAGCTTGATCGGTCACAGTGCCTTGCTACCAAGATCTGTAGCGTGGTCAAGGACTTTCGCTTCTCATGGGAGGGTAGAACATTCTCGACCGGCGTGAGCATCGGTATCGTCGCGATAGGACCCAATACGGAAAGTCCACACAGCGCACTCAGTTCAGCAGACGCGGCCTGTTATGTGGCCAAGGATATGGGAAGAAACCGGATTCATGTATTTCAGCCCTACGACGAGGAGATCAAGCGGCAGCAGGGAGAGATGCGTTGGGTAGGCAGAATCGAGAGCGCCATGGATCAGCAGCGTTTCTCTTTGTTGCAACAGCCGATTATGTCACTGCGCAGCTCGGCCATCGGGGATGAGCATATTGAGGTGCTGCTGCGCATGCAGGATGAGCGGGGAAAACAGATCATGCCGGGTGCTTTTATTCCTGCCGCGGAGCGCTACAACATCATGGGAAGCCTCGATCGCTGGGTTATCAGTCATGCCTTCAGGTGGTTATCGGAAAATCCCCAGCGTTTGGATGAGCTGGGACTCTGTGCCATCAACCTCTCCGGCCAGTCCCTGGGTGATGGCACTTTGCACGAACATATATTGGAACAACTGCGTAGGTTTGACCTTCCCGCTGAGAAGATCTCGTTTGAGATTACCGAAACCGCAGTTGTCAGTCGGCTTGATCAGGCTGCTCGTTTTATCAGTCTCTTGAAGCGCCGGGGATTTCGCTTTGCATTGGATGATTTCGGTACCGGTATGTCCTCTTTCTCCTATCTGAAACGCCTGCCTGTCGATTATTTAAAGATTGACGGCAGCTTTGTTTCAAACATGGTGAATGACCCGGTCGACAAGGCCATGGTGGAGTCGATCAACGAAATCGGTCACTTGATGGGGCTGCAAACCATTGCCGAGTACGTGGAGAACGATCAGACCCTGGAACAATTGATCGACATTGGGGTGGATTACGCCCAGGGCTTTGGGGTTGTTCGTCCGACGCCTCTGCAGATGGCCGGCTCAGGTCCGCTCAATGCAGCCTAGGCTCAGTCGATCCGACACTGACTCATAAAGGCTTCCAATCCTATCTCTTCTGCATAACCCTTAAGTATCTTGGGTCTTGGCCCCTTTTCCTTGACTTCGAATATCTGGTCCGGATTGTTGGGTAAATTACCGTATTTACCAGCAGGGATCTTAAGGGTTGCTGCAGCTTTGGCGCTTCGTTGCCCGCGGCGCGCAGGTTTTTTCTTGGCCGATCGTTTGGTTTTGGCTTTGGTTGTGGTGGTTTGGCCTTCAATCTTCTGAACTATGCGGCTGACCCTCTTATAGTTGTGTCGTATGTAGGTTTCGAAGTTTATGCCGTTATCTTTCAGTACCTTATCGATCTGGCCATTGGCGCTGGCAAGTGCCTTTTCAACCATTTCGGCCTTTTTCTGCTCATTTTCCAAACGTGCGATCTTTGCTCTAAGACTCTCGATCTCTTTCTTTATGTTCGCCATACTTCCAAGCCCTTATCGTGATTTCCTGAAATTCGCGGTCAAAGGTCACATTAACGGTATGATTCTAAGGTGGCTATGGGATCAATAGCAAATGCGGCAATGGGGATAGGTGTGTGAACGATAACTATGTACCGGTGGCATGCGCCCATCACGAGGCTTATCAGTATGCTGTCGTTAAAAAATCGATGCTGGATCTCAGCTGGCATGATGAGGCGGGTGTGAAATGCCGGGTCAGGGCGTTGCCGATCGACGTTGTGACTCGGGACAGGGCCGAGTATTTAGTGATAAGGCTGAAAGATGGCTCGATTGAGTCTGTGAGGTTGGATCGAATTGCAGAGGCGTATTGTGTCGATAGCGGCGAGTGCCTGTTGCATGGCTGATATACAGTCAAAATATCGTCATTTACATGGGAATTTAAGTATATCTATGAATTTATTGGAAAAACCGGTTTGAATAGTGGCGCTATCGGAGGATTTCAGGAATTTCCATCGGGGACATAGGGGAGTTGCTGTGATAGTTTTTCCTATATTAGGAAGGAAGAATGAGGGTCGATTGATGACGCAGCTAAGTAACCGAAACTTAGATTTCGATCACCTTCTCCAGTTGGCGGAGAGGGATCCGATGCGTTTCGAGAACATGCGCCAAGCAGCCATCGACGACTTTATCTCGACGCTGCCGCGAGAGAGGCAGCAACGGATGCGACAGCTGCAATGGCGGATAGATCAGGAGCGCAGAAACCGGTCTCCTCTCAGCGCCTGCGTGAAGATCTCCAACATGATGTGGGATCACATGGTCGGACCGCAGGGCTTGCTGGGCTATTTGCAGGGCGATGTCAAATTCAGGCCCGGGGCGGCTAAGAGGGTGTGTAAAATTCTCGATTTTCCGGTCAGGCCGTCCCGCCAGTGACGGGACTTGCCATGACGAACGACTTGGCATATCATTCCGCCCTTTCCCTGCCCACTGGGGGCAGATTGTCAACGATGTCCTTCTCAAAAGAGAGTCAGTCATGAAGCCGGATATTCATCCTCGTTATGAGGAGATCAAAGTCGTATGTAGCTGTGGTAATGAGATCCTGACGCGTTCCACGCTGGGTCAGGAGGAACTCCATGTAGAGGTCTGCTCGTCTTGTCATCCATTCTATACGGGCAAGCAAAAGATCGTCGACACCGCTGGGCGTGTGGACAAATTCCGCAGGAAATACAGCCGCTGATCCAGTACAGTGCCGCTATGTAGCTGCATGGCGTTATTGATCGAAATCTTAAAAAGGGCTCCGCTTTGCGGGGCCTTTTTCCTGTCCGCACTCATCGTTCCCTCCTCCTCTCAAGCAGTAAGCTGTTCACCCTGTAGTACCGGCCTGCTCGCTGTCTCCTCCATCTATGATGGTGATACTCTGCGTCTTGAGGATGGGCGTAGGGTTCGATTGATTGGCGTGAATACGCCGGAGCTTGGACAAGGGAGGGCCGACGAACCGAATGCTGAGGAGGCGCAACACCTGCTCGAGGCGTTGGTGAAGCGGAGTGGCGGTTCGGTCAGACTCTGCATGGATGCCGAACGACGGGACAGGTATGGTCGTCTTTTGGCACACCTATATGATCATCGCGGCGAAAGCATCAATCGTCAGATGTTGAGGCAAGGTGCCGGATACCTGGTCGCTGTTCCGCCTAACCTGAGAAACCATGATTGCTACAGACATGCGGAAGGAGAGGCACGAAAGGGTGAAAATGGAGTTTGGCGCCTGCCCATCGATGATGCATCGAAATTGAGTGGCAATGAGAGCGGTTTTCATATTCTAAACGGTTTTATCAAGCGGGTAGGCCAAAGTCGTAGTGGCGTATGGCTGAATCTTGATGGTGGACTGGCTTTGCGCATAACCTGGGACGATTGGGAGAGCTTCGGGATCGATGATCCGGAATCTCTCCTCTACACACCTCTCGAGGTGCGTGGATGGATCTATCATCGAAACGGCAACCAGCGGATACGGGTGAGGCATACCTCTTCCGTTCACTGGCTGGAGCGAGAATGAACCCTTCTCTGGAACCTGTTATGGACCACTCCAGCCAATTGTTTGAGTGGTGTATCATACAGCATGCTCTGAAGGTGTCATGGACGGCTTTATTGCGGCTGAGAATTTCAGCATCACCGTTAACGGTTCTGGTGAGGGAGCGGTTATTCTCTGCAATTAATGCTTTGCATTAGGCGGGTACACACTGGCTAAATACGACATAGTCGGTCATTGGATTTATGGCTTTTTCAGATTTGTTCAGGGCTATCTTTAGTGATTGTGACTACTTATCGCAATCTTATGCAGTCGTTGTTGGAAATCGATATCGGGAGCATCCATGGCCATACATATCGGAATATTGACCTCTGGCGGTGACAGCCCGGGCCTCAATGCGGCAATCAGGGGCGTTGGCAAGGCGGCCACCAATTTCTACGATATGCAGGTGATTGGAATACGTGATGGTTTTCGCGGCTTGGTCGAAAACCGGATCATGCAATTGGACGGCAACATGCTTTCGGGCATTCTCACCAGGGGCGGCACCATTCTGGGCACCAGTCGTGAAAAACCCCACCGCATGAATTTCAACGGTAAACGTCAGGATATGACCGACGTTATCGTCAAGAATTACCAGGCCCACCACCTCGATGCGCTGGTCTGCATCGGTGGTGGCGGGACACAGAAAAACGCCTTGCAGTTGATGGAAAAGGGGCTCAACGTTATTACTCTGCCCAAAACCATCGATAACGATGTGGCGCATACGGATACGACTTTCGGTTTCGATACGGCGTTGGGTATCGCCACAGACGCCATCGATCGTCTGCACAGTACCGCACACAGTCATCATCGCATCATAGTTGTCGAAATCATGGGGCACCGTGCCGGTTGGCTGGCCCTGGGGTCGGGCCTGGCGGGCGGCGCGGATGTCATTCTCTTGCCTGAGATCGCCTACGATATCGAAAGTGTCGCGGAATCGATCAGGGCGCGAGCTGTCGGTGGTAAGCCGTTCAGTATTGTCGCAGTGGCGGAAGGCGCGTTGCCAAAAGGCGAATCGGAGCAATATCAGATGCTCAGAGAAAGGAAAAGCGAAGCAGACAACAAGAAAGATCGCAAGAACGCGAAAGCGGAGCTGGCCGCGTTTGAGGCTGCCCATGCTAACCATACGGTTACTTTGTCCCGTCAACTTGAAGAGCTGACCGGGCTTGAATCGAGGGTGACCATCCTCGGTTATCTTCAACGCGGTGGTACACCCTCCGCAGCGGACAGGCTACTCGCTACCCGATTGGGAACTGCCTGCACTGATCTGATCTCGAAAGGTGTCTTCGGTGTCATGGTGGCGTCAAAAGGTGAATTGGCAGTGGCCGTGCCCCTGACGGAAGTGGCCGGCAATAAGAAACTGGTGCCCATTGACCACCCTTGGGTGGTCAGTGCGAAACGGATTGGAATCAACTTTGGGGACAACTAGGGCCAGCACTGGGGATTGACCCAGAAAGAGTGCCACTCCCTGTTGTCCGTCGTTCGTTTGGCATCACAACACTTCTCTCCTGGCGCCTTGTATGGCGCTTTTTCAGATGCAACTGAGTCGATTGGTTGAGAGTCAGCAGGCCCGAGGCCGGAGAGCATTTTTTACTCCGGCATGAACGAGGTTAAAAGAGCGGCATGAATTTGCGCATCCCATTCATGACCGGACTAACCGTATGTGACATGGCACCTACGTCATTCGTCATCACGCCCACGTTTCGGGTGAGGTGATTCATATTACCATTCATCCCCTGCACCTGGGTGGTGATGGCTTTCATGTTTTTGTTTGTTTGCGCCATTTGCTGATTCATTTCGATAACACCGCCCGACATGGTATGAGTATCGTCTCCAATCGATGCAATATGGTGCCTAATCTGATTCATGTCGGCGGACATGCTGGTCATGGAGCGTTCCATGATGTGCACCACGTAGAAGAGATAGATGAGGGCGGTGATTGCGATCAACGTACCCGGCAAGGAAAAGAGTTTGATTCGCTGAATCCTGTACGACTGCTCCTTCTCAATGGCATCCAGCCTCTCCAGTAGCAGTTTTTCCTTCTCTTCCGTCTCCGAATGGCTCTGTTCGAAGGCTTGGGTCAGCCGCTCGCTGAACTCCTCGATAATCTTTTCCTGGTGATCTTCACGTTTACGGCTGTCCTTGTGGATCTTATCGAACACCGATTGCAATCCTTGCAGTAATCCTGGCAGGACACGACTCTCATTGGACTGCTTCGTAGACTCGATAGTTTGGGTCTCCTTCGCATTGGTCGTGGTCGCAGTATCGGCCGACTGCTTTTTTACCGTCTGCTTTTTGCGGGTCGCTGTTGACTGCTTTTTGGCGGTCTGCTTCTTTCGGCTGGTTGCAGCACTGGCGGCACGCTTGGTTTTGGCGGGTGCAGCCTTCTTTTTACTGGTTTGACTAGCCATCGGTCTCTTCCGGATTGCGCGTGAGTCAATTAGTTTATAATAAATATCTAATTTAATCCTGGATTCCTGTCACGCTTTTTTTCTTCAATCACTCAAGGCTCCGCCAGCAATCCATCGATGACTTCGATCACCTCTTTGCTGTCCCAGTTGAGGGCCCTGTTCGCGGTGTAGCGCAGCCGCCCCTGCCTGTCGATGATGAATGAGCTGGGAAAGCTGAATACCCGCCAGGCCAGGGAGGTCAGTCCATCCCTGTCCATCAGGACCGGAAAGTCGACGGGCCTCTCCTCGAGAAATGCCTCTATCTCTTCTCCCGACTCGCGAAAATCGACCGATACTATGCTGACATCCTGATTCTTATAATGGGCCTGAAGTCGATTCAGTGAAGGTATCTCCTCGACACAGGGTGGACACCAGGTTGCCCAGAAATTGACCAGGATAACCCTGTTTCGAAACGCCTGGATATCGAGGAAATGATCCTGGCTATCCGCCAGTTTCAACGGGGGTGCGGGCTCATGCCGTTCCACGGCCGTGAGGGTGTAGAGGTTACCGGAGGGTATCTGTGTCGCTTGGAGTGGTATATGTGTCGCGGGTGTGGGGTGGCTATCCAGCAGTCTGGCCAAGACGGGCAGTTGCCTGGGTAGCCTGGCAACCATCTTTGCTTGCTGCTCGTCAGGCTCATCCTCGCCCATGATGAACCAATCCCTAACCCCCGGCACCAGGTAGACATAGGTGGGTGAGCCTGCATCCCACAGGGCTGTGACCACTTGCTGCAGGCGCAAGCGCTGACTGCCTAATTCAGGTTGATAGATCACCAATGGCAGATTTGTGAGGTTGAGTATGGGGTCCAGTTCCGGCGCCACGCCGGCCATTGGGGCTGCTCCGAACAGATTCGGGTAGAAGAGTATCGCCCCAAGCAGACGTGATTCTTGCCGGGTTGTTTGCCAGCGGTTAACGCCCCGCAACAGGGGCAGGGGCATGCGATCGTAGCTGGCGAGCAATAGCTTTTTTGTGGTCATGCTGTGAGCAGCTCGGATGACTGCCGCAACACCCTCTCCATCGAGTGTGCGTACGTTTTCGCTCGAGCGGGGCAGGTAGTAGGATCCCAGCAGGTCGACGCGCCATATCTCTATCCCGGAATCTGTAAATTGTTGCAGCAGGGTGTCGAACAGAGGGCGAGGCTCGGCATGATCCACCAGCCAAATCATGACCAGATCTCCAGACGCCTGTTTGATGTCGATAGAGATATCATTTCCATGACGGTCGGTCACGGAGTGTTCAAGGGCGGTAATGGTCGGGCTGTTAGACAGCAGCAGGAAAAGTAGTATCAGGACTCGCATTGTGGTGATGTTACCCACGGATTTGTGCTATGTGTAGTCTGTATAAGAATCGTAATCTGTGGTTTTGTTGAGGAGGAGAGAAGAGATGAACAGGTTTGCAATGGCATGGTTGCTGTGCTGTTTTCCTTTTGCCGTCTTGAGCGCGATTGTCGGAGAGGAGGTTGTATACCGCCAGGGTGATACCGAGATGAGGGGTTATCTGGCCTATGATGATGCGATTGGTGAGAAACGCCCCGGTATCCTGGTGGTGCATGAATGGTGGGGACACAATGTTTATGCCCGGAGCCGCGCCAAGCAGTTGGCTGCCATGGGGTATACGGCCTTGGCGGTGGATATGTATGGTGACGGCAAGCAGGCGGATCACCCCAAGGATGCCGGACGGTTTGCCGGTGAGGTGAAAAAGAACATGGAGACGGCCGGCGCCCGTTTCCAGGCAGCGACAGAGCTGTTGCGGAAGCATAAAACGGTGGCCCGGAATGATATCTCCGCGATCGGCTACTGTTTTGGAGGCGGCATAGTTTTAGAGATGGCAAGGCGTGGTCACGATCTCGATCTGGTGGCCAGTTTTCACGGCAGCCTGCCGGCATCCATGCCGGCGGTAAAAGGAGCGGTAAAGGCCGAGGTCCTGGTCTTCAATGGCGCAGACGATCCCTTCGTAAAACCTGAGCATATAGAGGCGTTCATGGCGGAGATGGATCGGGCCGAAGTGAAATACAGCTTTACCAATTATCCCGGCGCAAAACACTCGTTCACCAACCCGGCGGCCGATGGTTTTGGCAAGAAATTCGATTTACCACTGCAGTATGATGCAATGGCCGATAAGCAGTCCTGGGATGCCCTGTCGAAGGCATTGGCTGCGATATATGGGGAATGAGCGCTGACCGGATCAGTCTTTTATACATCCTATGCGGCGGCAGATGCTTTCGGCCCTGTTGCTTGCGTGGGTCTCCATGAAAATGGCAAAGTGGATCTTTTCCGTATCGATGGGATTGCCGCGCTCGAGGGCGGTGAGCACGTCATCGGGTAAGTGGCGCAACCAGGCCTGAACAAACCGATCGCGTCCGCCCTGTATTTCACAGCGTTCAGCATGGGCCAGCTGGTGCAGCAGTTTGATCGACAAAACCGGGGTATCGGGATTGGTCCAGAGGTCGACTTGATCCTTGCGGGCACAAAAAATCTGCCGACAATCGGTGAAGCAGCCGTTTGCGAGGGCCTTACTGTGCGCCAAGCGGATACCGTTGAGGTCGATGCCGGAGAAGAATATCGACAGCTTATCCTGTGAGACCTGCGGTAGGTGTGCGAAGGTACCCGTCTGCTGTCTTTCGATTTCGCCGATGAGCTTGTCAAATTGATCCAGCAATTGTTGATTCTTGGCATTGTACAGCCTGCTTGAGGCCCTGTTGTGTCTGGGGCGTTCATGCCGCTTGTCGCGGCAGGCTGAAAAACTCGGGCCGTTGCTGCTGGCAAAGTGCTCAATAATTTCAAAGCCCCTGGGGCACTCTTTTCGTGAAACAAAGCAGGGCAGGCGGTTAGTTTCCCGATAGTCGTTGCAGACAGTAACAGCCAACTGGCGGTTGCTGCGTTGTTGGGTGCGCGTATCCGCCTGGCTGTTGCCGGGGTGTAACAGGATCAGGCAGATTGTCGTAACGTACCAGAGACGCATGGCTCATATACCAGGTCAAGCGAACGAGTTAGACCTCATCCTCGGTCGCATTGTCGGGACAATGGTCATTACTCTTCAGCATAGACGCCAAAGGACGGGATTTCACCTTAGAGCCCATTGGATCAGTGTTAGCAGGCCCTAAGTTAACGAGAATGGAATCGATGCCATACGCTGGCGAGGCTGTATAAGGCCGCCCTCATACCATCATCGCGATTCGTTGTTCAGTACTTTGCGCATTTCGGTGAAACGCTTGGCCTCGTCTTGGCCGGCCTGGGGATAGCGTGGCTTCATACCCTCCAGGGTCTTGCGGATAATGCGGGCAACCTGCCAACGCATATAGGGCTTGTCATCGGCGGGTATCGCATACCAGGGTGCCCAAGGCTTGGAAGTCGCCTCCAGGGTTTGATGGTAGGCACGCATATAGTTATCCCAATGTTGACGCTCCTCCACATCTTTGATTGAGAATTTCCAGTTTTTTCTGGCTTCATCCAGCCGCGAAAGAAAGCGGTTGCGTTGTTCGTCCTTACTGACGTTGAGCCAGAATTTCAGGATCACGGTTCCGTTATCTGAGAGGTGTCTTTCATATTGCCGTATGGATTCGAAGCGCTGTTTCCATAGTAAATCGAGTTTATCAGGAATGTCGATGCGCTGTGCTTCCAGGTACTCGGGATGCACCCTGACCACCAGGGTTTCCTCGTAATAGCTGCGGTTGAAAATACCGATGCGACCCCGCTCAGGGAGTGCCTGTGTGGTTCGCCATAAAAAATCGTGGTCCAGTTCCTCCGTGGAGGGCTGTTTAAATGAAAAAACTTGACAGCCGCTGGGATCGATGCCGGTCATCACGGCGCGGATGGTACTGTCCTTGCCAGCGGCGTCCATGGCTTGGAAGACAACCAGAAGCGAACGTCGGTCCTCTGCGTAGAGTCTGCGCTGGAGTTCGTCGAGTCGGTCGATCTCTTTTTCCAGGGCTTTCTTGCAACCCTTTTTGCCCGGGGCATTTTCGGGAGGTATTGTCGTAAAGGCTTCCTGCTCCAGTTGACCATCGAACGGTACCAGATACGGACTCGATATTGGCTTCATTTTCTTATCAATCCTATTGGGTTCAACATGCAGCGCATATTGAAACCTGTGTTTTAGGCAGCGCTGCTGGTGAAGTTATTGTTTCTCGGTGACGGACGTCTCCGTTCGACACACTCCATTAAACGCAACAAGCCGGTCGCCGAATGGCAGTCAGTCAAGTAGTTCGGCCATACGGCTGCCCATTTCTGCGGGTGATCTTACCACTTGAGCCCCGGCGCTTTCCAAGGCTTCAAATTTGGCTTCAGCTGTCCCCTTGCCGCCACTGATGATAGCTCCCGCATGACCCATTCGCTTTCCCGGCGGTGCGGTAACGCCCGCAATGTAAGCGACAACGGGCTTATTGATTTGGGATTTAATATACTCAGCCGCCTCCTCCTCGGCAGAGCCGCCGATTTCGCCGACCATAATGATTCCTTCAGTCTGCTCATCCTCTTGAAACAGCTTCAGGCAATCGATGAAACTCGTGCCGTTTATCGGGTCTCCGCCAAGACCGACACAGGTGCTTTGACCGAGTCCGGCGAGTGTGGTCTGATGCACGGCTTCATAAGTGAGTGTGCCGGAACGAGACATGACGCCGACCCTGCCCGGCTGGTGAATAGAACCTGGCATAATGCCGATCTTGCATGCGCCCGGTGTAATGATGCCAGGGCAGTTTGGACCGATGAGGCGTGCATCGTAGGATTCAAGGGCCTCCTTGACCTTCAGCATATCGAGGATAGGAATGCCTTCGGTGATGCAGGCTATTACACGAATGCCAGCATCCGCCGCCTCAATGATCGCATCGGCGGCGAAAGGAGGCGGTACATAGATCATGGTGGCATCGGCGCCGGTGGTGCCGACCGCATCATGCACCGTGTCAAAGACCGGCCTCTCTAGGTGTGTCTGTCCCCCCTTGCCGGGTGTCACGCCGCCCACCAGCTGGGTACCATAGGCAATAGCCTGTTCAGAGTGGAAGGTGCCCTGCTTGCCGGTGAAGCCCTGGCAGATAACGCGGGTGTTTTTGTCGACGAGGATGCTCATTGGATTGTTTATTCCTTACTGATTGATCAGGCTGCTGCGGATACGGCTTTCTTTGCGGCTTCGGTAAAATCTTTGGCGGTGAGGAAATCGAGGCCGCTGGCTTCCAGCATATCGAGTCCCTGTTGGGCATTGGTTCCTTCAAGTCTCACAACTGCTGGCACCGTGACGCCAATAGTGCGAGCGGCGGTGATGATGCCTTCTGCGATCAGGTCGCAGCGGACAATGCCGCCGAAGATATTGACGAGCACCGTCTTGACCTTGGTGTCGGAAAGGATCAGCTTGAATGCCTCGGTAACCCTTTCCGCGGTTGTTCCTCCTCCGACATCGAGGAAGTTGGCAGGCTCCCCGCCATGCAGCTTTACCATGTCCATGGTCGCCATCGCGAGGCCGGCACCGTTCACCATACAGCCGATATTGCCGTCCAGGGTGATATAGTTAAGATCGTGTTTCGTCGCAGCGGCCTCCTTTTCGTCCTCCTGTGTGATATCACGCAATGCTGCCAGTTCCTGGTGGCGATACAGGGCATTGCCATCCAGGTTGATCTTTGCGTCCAGAGCGACAAGATCGCCGGATGAGGTGACGATCAGCGGATTAATTTCAATCAGGCTGACATCCTTGTCCATGTAGAGCTGGTAGAGGGCCATCATAATTTTGGAGAACTGTTTGATCTGGTCGCCTGCCAGGCCGAGGCCAAATGCGAGCTTGCGGCACTGGAAGGGCAGCATCCCGGTTGATGGATTGACGGTCGTGGTAAGGATCTTCTCCGGGGTTTCGGAGGCGACCTCCTCGATGTTCATGCCGCCTGCGGCCGAGGCCATGAAAGTGATACGAGAACGAGACCGGTCGAGCAGGGCGCCCAGGTAGAGTTCCCTGGCGATATCGCTCCCCTCCTCCACCAATACCGAATTTACGGGCAATCCCTGCGGGCCTGTCTGCTTGGTGACCAGGGTCATTCCCAGTATCTCACGGGCCGCCTCCTCCGTCTCATCGAGAGTGCGGACCAACTTCACGCCGCCCGCCTTGCCGCGACCGCCGGTATGGGCCTGAGCTTTTATGACCCAGATATCGCCACCAAGTCCTTGTGCCGCAGTTCGGGCATCGCTCGGGCTCGATACGGACTGACCTTGTGGAACAGGAATGCCGTAACTGGCGAAGAGTGATTTTGCTTGATATTCGTGTAGGTTCATGATGGTGCCTTTGGTGTTTTTTTCTTTCACTGCCCTCTTATTTGGTTTATGGGCATATAAATCGTATTATGAATCGAGAAGTCGATTTTTTATAGTGCTTTGCACAAAAAATCCAGCTGATTCATGGTTTGGGAGTCCATTGGTGCTATGAGCGCCAGTGTATTTGTTGTACGCAACCGTGATTTATCAATCTTGATTTTGAGAAGCATTGCATTTTCAAATGCAGCCACAAAATGTTGATATTTGCTTGTTTATTTCGTTAAATGTTAGTAAATGTCGTGATAGTCTGTCTTCGCCCATAATGCCGCCTTAAGCTTTTTTTGATGCAATAGCCATTGTTTGTTAGGGTACGCCTCCCTATGCCCGATTCTCTGGTTGTTTGTGAGGTGCCTGATTCGCAAATCGAGTCACTGTCGACTGCCGGTGGTTATGGGCTGCATTTTCCAACCATATGAGGGATCTTGGATCGTATTAGTGATCTCTTGAGGAGACGACTATGCTGCTTAATTCCCAATCAACCAGGTCATTGTTGCGTGCGGTAGATTTTGAATATATACCGCAGCGTTTTACCGTCTACACGGCTCGCGACATCGACAGAATCAGTCAGCTTGAGCGCCTCCCCGATGAGTTGCGCTTTGAGATGAAGGTCGTCTCTTCCGTATTGCCGTTTCGGGTCAACGAGTATGTGTTACGTGAGCTGATCGATTGGGACCGGGCACCGGAAGATCCGATGTTTCAGCTGACATTTCCCCAGCGAGGCATGCTGTCGGATGCGCATTTCAACCGTATGGCGATGGCGATAGATTCAGGATTGGAAAAGAAGCAGCTGCAGGCGGTGGCCAACGAGATCCGCTCAGAGCTCAACCCCCATCCGGCCGGGCAGTTGGAAAATAATCTACCGCGAGACGAGCATGGTGAGCCGATAAATGGCCTGCAGCATAAATATAACGAGACCGTGCTGTTTTTCCCCAGTCAGGGGCAAACGTGCCACAGTTACTGCACGTTCTGTTTCAGATGGGCGCAATTCATTGGCGACAAGTCCTTGCGCATTGCGACGACCGAAGCGGAAAAACTTTACAGCTATCTTCGACACCACCCTGAGGTGACGGACCTGCTTGTGACCGGTGGTGATCCGATGGTGATGAAGAGCAAGCAGTTGAAGGCCTACCTGGAACCGCTACTCCATCCCGAGTTCAGTCATATCCAGACCATTCGTATTGGTACCAAGGCGTTGACATTCTGGCCTCATCGCTTCATTTTTGACGAGGATGCCGACGAGTTGATCGAATTGCTTCACCATCTGGTGTTGGCCGGCAAACATGTCGCAATCATGGCCCATTACAATCACTGGCGTGAGCTGGATACCGACGTTGCTCGTGCTGCCATTCGCCGGGTGCGGGCGACTGGGGCTGAAATCCGCAGTCAGGGCCCTTTATTGGCTCACATCAATGACAATTCGGACGATTGGGCAAAACTGTGGAACGAACAGGTTAAATTGGGAGTAAATCCTTACTACATGTTTGTGGAGCGGGACACAGGCGCTCGTCGTTATTTCGAGGTCCCTCTCTACAGGGCATGGCAGATCTATCGTGATGCGATGAAGCGGGTTTCCGGATTGGGCCGCACCGCACGTGGCCCCAGTATGAGTGCCGGTCCCGGTAAAGTGGAGATCCAGGGTGTCAGTGAGATCAATGGAGAGAAGGTGTTTGTTTTACGCTTTATTCAGGCGAGGGATCACGATCTCGTGCAGCGGCCCTTTTTTGCGCAATACGATGAAAATGCCACCTGGTATGATCAGTTGCGACCAGTTCAGGGGCAGGCCCTACCCTTTCTTGAGGCTGCTCTGTAAACCAGCATAATCACTTCCTCCGAGTTATGGCCAGATGCTGTCAGGATGACCGGTGGTGGATAGAGTTTGTTAAAAAGCAATAGTTATCATTTACATAATCTGGTTGATGAACCACGTTGGTCTCGGGCTATAATTTTGTCGCCTATAAAAATTAGTTATATTTATTTGACTGTTATTTTATACCACATGCGTTGTAGGGTATTGTCGGTCGTTGATGCAATGCACCGATCCTACGCAAGCCTTGAAGTAACTCACGGAGCTCAACATGGCGGATAACCGAAAGACCTATACCTTGACAAATGACGAGACCGGGGTGTCGATAAAGCTACCTGTACGCGAATCGATCCAGGGTCCCCCGGCAATCGATGTTTCGGCGCTCTATAAAGAGGCCGGGGTCTTTACCTATGATCCTGGATTTATGTCCACGGCGAGTTGCCAAAGTAAGATTACCTTCATTCAGGGCGAGGTGGGTATCCTGGAATATCGTGGCTACCCTATTGAGCAACTGGCCGCTAATGGTGATTTCCTTGAAACCGCTTATCTGTTGTTGAACGGTGAGTTGCCGAATGGAGGACAGCTGCAGGATTTCAGCAAACTGATCAACCGCCACACAATGTTGAATGAAACCCTGACCCATTTCTTCGATGGCTTTCACTACGATGCGCATCCCATGGCAATCATGGTAGGTGTGGTCGGCTCACTCTCCGCCTTTTATCACGATTCGCTGGATATCAACGATCCGGAGTTGCGCCGGGTTGCTGCTCACAGGCTGATCGCCAAAATGCCGACTATCGCCGCCGCCAGTTACAAACACAATGTGGGTGAGCCCTTCATGTACCCACGCAATGAACTCTCTTACTGTGCCAACCTGCTTCACATGATGTTCGCTACCCCATGTGAAGAGTATGAAGTGGATCCGGTTGCGGAAAAGGCGCTGAATCTGCTTTTTATACTGCATGCGGATCATGAGCAGAATGCCAGTACCTCCACCGTGAGGCTTGCTGGTAGTTCGCTGGCAAACCCCTTTGCCTGTATCGCTGCCGGTATCGCGTCGCTGTGGGGGCCTGCTCATGGCGGTGCCAATGAAGCGGTTCTGGATATGCTCAGCGAGATTGGGGATGTCTCGCAAATAGACAAGTACATCGCCAAGGCCAAGGATAAAGACGATGGTTTCCGTCTTATGGGATTTGGGCATAGAGTCTACAAGAAGTATGATCCGCGCGCCGGCATTATTCGTGAGGTTTGCCATGAGGTATTGGAAAAACTTGCGGATGCGAACAATCCGATGTTTGAGCTGGCTCAGCGTCTGGAAGAGATCGCATTGAATGATGAGTATTTCATCGAACGCAAACTCTATCCGAACGTCGATTTCTACTCCGGTATCATCTATCGGGCACTGGGTATACCCAATAATATGTTTACTGTGATGTTTGCCATAGCCCGTACAGTCGGTTGGGTAGCTCATTGGCTGGAGATGATGGACGATCCCAGGCAGAAGATTGGGCGCCCGCGTCAGATCTACAAGGGGTACGCGAGGCGCAATTATGTGCCACTAAGCGAGCGATGAACTATTTAACCCGGCATATTCGGTTGCCGGGATAATCATGGTTCAGCCGGAAGTTTCGACCAGCTGTTGCAGCTGTTTTATGGTCGCGCCTCGGACGGGTTGATTGTCCAGAGGATCCAATGGGTGATTACGTGGATTTTGTGCTGGAAGTACGACAAGTTCGAAACCGACGCCGTCGGCATTGAAGAGAAAGCATGGGACCGATTCCTTTCTGCCATCACTGAACTGCAAGCGGTGCTGCTTCTCCTGCCAGGGGATATGCAGATCGCTCAAAGTGAAGAGCAGATCTTCCGGGGTGTCGGCTAACAAATGTAGCTTCACCCTGCTGTTGCTATCGGCCGTGCCGTTGAAAACGGCTCCCACTAACTTGGGTTTAAATTGAATCAAGGCCTGCATGGCGTTGAGTGCGCTAAGCCGAAGTGCACGCAGGGTGTCAGTCTGCCTTGCGCCGCGAACCAGGCGCTGCTGTTCTCTGAGGGCGCTTTCCACCTCCTCGCGAGTGGGTAATAGTTGGCGTTTAGTGATGCCATACTTTGCCGCCGCCTTTTGGCAGGCATAAGTGATGTTGTCAGAGCGCAGTTCAGTCAGAATGCGCGCTGCCTCATAGGCGATAAGTCGCTGTAACTCACGTTTTCCAGTCCGCATTGCCGGTTAAAAGGGGTCTTCAATAGGTGTTATGTTTGTTGGTGAGATGCTTCCTTCTATTTGCCCGGAACGGCCCGCATCCGGTAATTTGGGAGCATTGTCGACTTCGAATACCTCGAAAATTGCATTCGTGTTGCCAACGCCCACCGGCTGGCCTGTGTCAACGTCAATCCGCATGGTAACCATTTTCGGCGGCATGTCCGGTATGACCTCTTTGATGCCGTTTAGTGCCACTCGCATGTAGTCAATCCAGGCAGGAAGCGCTGCCCGGCCGCCCACCTCTCCGCGTCCCAATGGCTCGACATTATCGAAGCCGAGCCATGTGGTTGTGACCAGATAGTGGTTGAAGCCATTGAACCAGGCATCCCGCTGATCGTTGGTAGTGCCGGTCTTCCCCGCAATATCCGTTCTGCCAAGGGTGCGGGCCTTGCGCGCAGTGCCTTGCTGGATTACGTCACGCAGCATCGAATGCATCAGGTATTGGTTTTGCTCGGTTATGGCGCGCTTGGCGCAGCGCGGTATCACGCTTGTAGCCTCCCCGTCTGTATTCTCGGCTTGAGGCAGGGTTGTTTCGTCAGCAGAGTGGGAGGTCTCCTCGGCCAGTTGTTGCATCGACTCATCGCACACCTGAATCGGGTTTGCCTGATAGAGGACATTACCCTGATCGTTGCGGATTGAGTCAATGATGTGTGGAGGCACATAAAAGCCGCCATTCGCCAGCACGCTATAGCCGCCAACCATTGCGAGCGGTGTTACAGCGCCACTGCCTAGTGCCAGTGAGAGGTCGTGAGGCAGGTCGTTTTTATCGAAGCCGAAGCGGGTGGCGTAGGTGATCGCATGCTTTATCCCTATCTTGCGCAACAAGCGAATGGATACTAGGTTGCGTGAGTGCGTCAAAGCATAACGGAGTCGTGTGGGGCCAAAAAACTTGCCGCTATAGTTTTCCGGACGCCATACGGCCTCGAGGCCATCATCTTGGAAAACCACAGGGGCATCATTGATCAAAGTGGCGGGTGTAAATCCCGCTTCCAGGGCGGCGGAGTAGATAAAGGGCTTGAAACCCGAACCAGGTTGACGCTTGGCTTGAGTCACCCGGTTGAATTTACTGAGATAGAAATCATAGCCTCCGACCAACGCCATAATCGAACCGTTGTTTGGGGAGACGGAGACCAAAGCCCCCGAAGCCGCTGGAATCTGTGCCAAGCGCCAATAGGGGTCACCCTCTTCAGGAATCTCCCGGTAGAGGTAGATCAAGTCGCCGGGCGAGAGGATCTCATGGGTTTGCTTGGGTGGCTCCTTTTTGATGTCATGATTGACATAAGCGCTCGCCCAGGCTAATGCCGCCCATTCCAGTGTTATACTCTCGCCCTGTGCGGTAAGGACATCTGCGCTTTGCTCGCCAATGGCAGTAACGACGGCCTTCTTCATGCTTGTGGCATCCGGCAGTCCCTCAAGCAGGGCGATCAGTTCGCTATCTTCCTCGATGTCGGCGATATCGTGATGTCCGGCAACTCCACGATAGCCATGGCGTTTGTCATAGGACTGGATGGCTTGCCGTAGGGCATGATTGGCCGCGGACTGCAGGTGGCTGTCGATGGTGGTGGTGATACTATAGCCACTGGTGTAAGCATCCTGGCCAAAGCGGCTGACTGCCTCCGCTCTGGCCATTTCCGCAACGTAGGGGGCCTCCACTTCACTAGGGGTTGTATGGAGCTTGGCGGTTATCGGTGCGGCTTTTGCTGTGTCGTACTCGAATTGACTGATATAGTTGAGTTCCCGCATGCGGCCAAGAACGTAATTTCGGCGCACCAGTGCCCGTGCCGGGTCGGATATGGGGTTGTAGCGGGAAGGGGCTTTGGGGAGCCCTGCAATCATGGCGATTTCAGAAAGCTCAAGTTTTTCTATAGGTCGGCCGTAATAGACTAAGGCAGCCGCGCCAACGCCGTATGAACGGTGGCCGAGGTAGATCTTGTTAAGATAGAGTTCGAGTATCTCCTCCTTGGAGAGCATCCGTTCTATCTTCAATGCGAGAAATATCTCGCTGAGTTTTCGAGTGTAGGTTTTTTTGCTGCTGAGGAAGAAGTTCCTGGCGACCTGCATGGTGATGGTGCTTCCGCCCTGTCTTCGCTCACCCGTGAGCAGGAGCTGTATGGCGGCACGGAGAATGCCTTGGTAGTCTACGCCGGGATGTTGGAAAAAACGGTCATCCTCGGCGGCGAGGAAGGCATTGATCATGATCGGCGGGATTTGATTGAAATCGAGTGGTTCTCGACGCTTCTCGCCAAACTCAGCAATGAGTAGGTGGTCGTTGCTGTAGATTCGAAGGGGGACCTGTAGGCGTACATCCTTGAGCGTTTCAATGGATGGCAGCTTGGGTTCAAGGTACAGATAGGCGCCAAAAAGCGTAACGGCACCTATCAATGACAGGCCGAATAAGAAGTAAACGAGGTATCTTAAGAGTCTGTAAAACGACTTCATGCGCTGGTTCACAGATTTAGTTTATCAGGGCAGACCAGAATGGTCCGTATGAAGGTCGATAGTCTAGCAAATAAAATGTGAGCATTATTAGCTCTTTTGTGAAAAAATGTCTTCACAAAAAAATCATTTGCTGCTATATAGTTACTTACTCTATTTAAAGAGAATCCTAGTTAAGTTCTGCGGCATAAGGATTGTTTAGGTAACCGCATGTCACTATTCGGAAGAAAAAAACCGCCTTTGATAGGCATAGATATAAGCTCCACAGCCATTAAGTTGCTGGAGTTGTCCAAGGCTACTGGGCGTAATGGCGCAAGCTACCGGGTAGAAGCCTACGGGGTCGAACCCCTGTCAGGTAACGCTGTCGTCGAAAAGAATATCGCGGAAGTAGATGCTGTTGGCGAGGCGATCCGCGCGGCGGTAAGGCGATCCGGGTCCAGGGCAAAACATGCGGCGGTGGCGGTGTCCGGCTCAGCCGTCATCACCAAGGTCATCTCGATGCCGGCAGCCCTTTCCGACCAGGAGCTCGAAAGCCAGATTCAGCTTGAAGCCGATCAATACATCCCCTATCCGTTGGAGGAAGTCAACCTCGATTTTGAGGTCATAGGCCCTTCGGAGAAGAATGCCGAGTTGGTTGATGTGCTGCTGGCCGCATCTCGCAGTGAGAACGTTGACGATCGTGTCGCAGCGCTGGAGCTTGCCGGGCTTTCCGCCTCTATCGTGGATGTAGAGGCCTATGCCATGGAGAATGCCTGTTCCCAATTGATGGATCAGTTGCCCGAGCATGGCGAGGATCAGACTATCGCCATTGCAGACATTGGCGCGACCACCACCACATTGAATGTCCTGCACAACAACAAGATCATCTACACCAGAGAACAAAACTTCGGTGGGCGGCAACTGACGGAAGAGATTCAGCGCCGCTACGGCCTTTCCATTGAAGAGGCCGGCATGGCAAAACGGCAGGGAGGCTTGCCGGACAACTACGTACCTGAGGTGCTGGATCCATTTAAAGAAGCCATGGCGCAACAGGTCAGCCGATCATTGCAGTTCTTTTTCTCCTCCAGCTCCTACAACAGCGTAGATCACATCATCCTGGCTGGAGGCAGCTCATCAATACCCGGCGTCGACGATTTGATCGAGGAGAAGTTGGGGACCCCGGCATCGGTGGCGAATCCGTTTGCCAACATGTCGGTTTCATCCAGGGTAAAGCCACAGGCGTTGAGTGCTGATGCACCGGCATTGATGATTGCCTGTGGTCTGGCATTGAGGAGTTTCGACTGATGGCGCGCATAAATCTACTCCCATGGCGAGAAGCGGAGCGCAAAGAGCGCCAGAAGGAATTCGGCTTGATGGTGCTGGGGGGTGCACTGGCAGCTGCACTTATCGTATTCGGTGTGCATCAGCTCATCCAGAGCCAGATCAAGGCCCAAAATTCACGCAACGGCTATCTACAGAAAGAGATAGCGGCTGTGGAAAAAGAGATCCGTGAGATACAGGATCTCGACAAAACCAAGCAAAATCTTCTGGCCAGAATGAATATCATTCAGGAGTTGCAGAGTAGCAGGCCACAAATAGTGCATCTCTTCGATGAGGTGGTAACCTCGCTTCCGGACGGTGTTTTTCTCGATGAAATCGAACAGAAAGGAAGTAGCGTCACATTTACCGGGCAGGCACAGTCGAATGCCCGCGTCTCTTCCATGATGCGTAATATCGATGACTCCGAATGGCTGGAAAAACCCGCATTGGTATTTATCGAAAGCAAAGAGAAAACCGGAACCGGATATAGCCAGTTTAAGCTTATGGTGAAACAAACCTCCCAGAATGCGGAGGCTGAAAAATGAGCATTATAGACGATCTCAGTGAACTCGATTTCAATAATGTCGGTATCTGGCCAACACCGATCAAACTCGTTGTGGTCGTATTGGCGGCGGCAATCGTCTTGGTTGCCGGTTACTACCTGATTGTTGAGGACGATATAGCAAGTTTGGAAGGTGTGCAGAAAAAAGAGCAGCAGCTGCGAGCGGACTTTGCCAAAAAACAGAGAAAGGCAGCCAACCTCGATGCCTACAGAAAACAGCTGGAAGAGATGAAACAGTCTTTCGGTACCATGTTGAGGCAATTGCCGGACAAGACGGAGGTGGCCGAATTGTTGGTTGACGTGTCCCAAACGGGGCTGGCGTCCGGGCTTGAGTTTGAGCTCTTCAAACCGCTGGATGAGGTGCCTAGAGAGTTTTACGCGGAACTGCCGATACAGGTCAAAGTGACTGGCCAATACCATGAGTTTGGCCATTTTATCAGCGGACTGGCTGCGTTGCCGCGAATTGTGACGATTCACGATATCAAGATAAGCAGGTCATCTAAAGAGGATGCAAATGCGGATCTGCTACTGGAGGCGACAGCAAAAACCTATCGCTACCTTGATGAAGAGGAAGAAGGTCAATGAGTATGCATTTTCTCAACGACAGAATCCTGGTACTGGTTTCTTTTATTGCCGTCGCCGCCTTGTCAGGTTGTGCAAACCCGAATCTGGATGAGTTAAGTGGTTTTGTTGCAGAGCAAAAATCCAAGCCGCCAGGGCGTATCGAGCCGCTACCGGAGATTAGACAGATCGAGACCTTCATCTACTCCGATACAGGGCGCAGAAATCCGTTTATGGATGTCTACGGTGAGCAGACTGAAACGGCAAGCGTTGCAGGGAGTGGAATCAGGCCTGATTTTAATCGGCGCAAAGAGGAGCTTGAGAGCTATCCGTTGGACTCTATTCGGATGGTCGGCACACTGGAGCAAATCGGGGCCACATGGGGATTGGTGAAGACCAAGGAAGGGACTGTACACAAGGTTAAAAGCGGCAACTATATGGGCCAAAATCATGGTCGTATCCTGCTGATTTCTGAAGACAGAATCGAATTGACTGAGATAGTACAGGATGGTTCTGGTGGGTATATTGAGCGTCAGGCTTCGCTAGCGTTGGCGGAATAGTCAAGAGGAATTCGAGATGAGGGGTTTGCCAATGGCACTCAGACACAATTGGAAAAGTCATTCAGAAATGAGAGCAGCCAGGAGCATGAGGTTCAATGCCGCGATACTGCTCCTGGTCCTGTGGTGCGCACCGTTGATAGCCTATGCTGAGACATCTCTCAAATCCATAGAATTCTCAGCGTTGCCTGGAGACAGGGTTCAAATCTCATTGGGCCTATCCGCACCGGTGAATGACCCGGTCAGCTTTACGACTGAAAACCCAGCACGAATTTCGCTTGACTTTGCCGGTGTCAGCAACGACCTGGGATATAAAACCAAGGTCATTGGTGTAGGGCCTGCACACAGTATTACCGCGTTACAGGCGGGTAACCGGACCAGGGTTGTTATCAATCTCACTTCACTGGTTGGATTTAAGACAGAAGTTCAGGGTTCGGATGTATTTGTCACTCTCGATGTAAGCAATAAAGGGATCGGATCGAGTACAGTCACGAAGGCCCCGTCATCTGTCATGTCGTCTGGCGGCGGTGTATCAGAGATCCGCACTGATAGCTACGCTATCTCAAATGTAGATTTTCGGCGTGGTGAAGCGGGCGAAGGGCGTGTAATGGTCACCTTGACCAATCCATCAACACCGGTAGACGTTCGGGAAGAGGGGGGCAAGATCGTTGTTGAGGCCTTCAAGACTGAGATAGCGTCCTCCCTGGTACAATCACTGGATGTTATGGATTTTGCTACACCGATTACCAAAATAGAGACCAAACCGGTTGGGGAAAACGTAAGAATCGAGATTTCGCCGACCGGTGAATATGACTACCTGGCATATCAGGCCAACGAAGTGTTTACCGTTGAAGTAAGGTCTCTGACGCGTCAGGAAAAAGAGGCACTGCAAAAAGAGCGCCTGATATTTACGGGTGAGCGGCTCTCGCTCAACTTCCAAGACATTGAAGTACGGGCCGTATTGCAATTGCTTGCAGATTTTACGGGTTTGAATCTTGTCACAAGCGACACTGTCGGAGGCCGGATAACCTTGCGCTTGAAAAATGTTCCTTGGGATCAAGCGCTGGATATTATCTTAAAGTCTAAAGGATTGACCAAGCGTCAGATTGACAATGTGATCATGGTGGCGCCGACTGAAGAGGTGGCGGCGCGGGAGCAGCTGGAGCTTGAGTCCCAACAGAAAATCGAGGAGTTGGCGCCGCTACGTTCCGATTTCATTCAGGTCAATTATGCCAAGGCTGAAGATCTTGCCACACTGCTTAAAGCTGAGGAGAACCGTCTGTTGTCGGAACGCGGCAATGTTACTGTTGACGTGCGCACAAATACTCTGCTGATCCAGGATACGGCAGCCAAACTCGAAGATATCAGGCGCCTGCTGAAGCGGCTTGACATTCCAGTCCGACAGGTACTGATCGAGTCGAGAATTGTAATTGCCAACAACGACTTTGCAAAGGACCTGGGTGTGAGATTCGGTGCCAATTTCGATGGTTCGTTTGGCGACAACTTCACCCTCACGGCTGGCGCATTGCCAGGGTATATCGACAATACCTTCGGTATTGCACCGGGCATAGAGATTAACGACGAAGGTGGAGAGAACCAAGAGGGGTTGATGGTCAATCTTCCGGTTACCGCACCGTCGGGTGGGTTGAACTTTCTGGTCGGTAAAGTCGGTTCCTACCTGCTTCAGCTCGAACTGACCGCGATGCAGACGGAGGGTCGGGGTGAGCTGATATCGAGCCCGCGGGTGATAACATCGGATCAAACACAGGCTACCATTAAGCAAGGTGTCGAAATCCCTTACCAGGAGGCGACATCCAGCGGGGCAACCAAGGTATCTTTTAAGGAGGCATTGCTCAAGCTTGATGTAACTCCCCATATCACGCCGGATGACAGGGTTCGAATGGACCTGGTTATCAATAAGGACAATCCCGATTTCTCCAGATCTGTTTTGGGTGTTCCTCCGATCGATACAAGGGAGATTGAGACAACGGTGTTGGTGGATAACGGTGAGACCGTTGTGCTGGGCGGCGTGTTTGAAAGAACCAAACAGAAAAATACAGATAAGGTGCCGTTCTTCGGGGATATTCCATATGCCGGTGTTCTTTTCAGGCGCAATGAAAATATTGACAACAACAATGAGCTGTTGATATTCGTTACTCCGAAGATTCTCAAGGAGACATTGACGGTTCGCTGATAGTCTCTCGAAACCACTCATCAAGGCGCACCAGGCGGTGCGCCTTTTTTGTTTGGACTAATGGTAACTGTTTGAGATACTCCGCTATAGACTCAATATATCCAATCGCCTGGAAGACTTGACTGTATACACGCTGTTGGGTTGTGTTTGACGAGATTATTGAAATAAGGGAAATGCAGCTCTCCCTGTACAAGAGAAAATCTGTTTTACAGCGGTCTTATCGTCTCGAGGTCCGCGTCGGGTAAACTATGCGTATGCAAAATCTCTTTCTAATCGGTCCAATGGGTGCGGGAAAAACCACTGTGGGCAGACAGCTTGCCGAGTTTTTTCACAAGGATTTTGTCGATTCCGACCATGAGATTCAGCGTAGAACCGGTGTCGATATCCCAACGATTTTTGAATTTGAAGGGGAGAGTGGATTTCGTCAACGGGAGAGCGCCGTGATCGATGATTTGACTGCGCGAGAGGGTATCGTGTTAGCTACGGGTGGCGGTGTTATCATGCGGGAACAGAACCGTAAGCTACTCTCGGCTCGTGGTCTTGTCGTCTATTTGAACTGCTCGGTTCGTCAGCAATATGAGCGTACCCATAGAGATAAAAACCGGCCGTTGCTGAGCACGCCCGATCCTATGGGCAGGCTAACCGAGCTGATGGCAGTGCGGGACCCGCTCTACAGAGAGACAGCTGACATTGTCGTGAGTACTGAAGGGCGAAATACACAATCGGTTGTTCAGGATATCCGCAAGCTGATTGAAAAGATGAAACATTGAAATCATAGACAGGGTTGATGAATTGAGTAAATGTGAATGCAAATTGGATGTGGATCTTGGCGAAAGGAGCTATCCGATTTTTATCGGTGAGGGTATCTATGCCGATGCAGGCTGTTACAGGAAGCATATTTCGGGCAGCCAGGTTATGGTCGTAACCAATGAAACTATAGCGCCGATCTACCTGGATAAGACAACTGAGGCCCTATCAGACTACGAAATAAAGACCTGCATCCTACCTGATGGAGAGGAGTTCAAAACACTTGAGGTCCTTAACCGGATCTATACAGCGCTGTTGAAAGGGCATTTTACAAGAAAGTCTACCTTGGTCGCCCTAGGCGGTGGCGTGATTGGCGATATGACCGGTTTCGCGGCTGCTACTTATCAACGGGGCGTTGACTTTATTCAAGTTCCCACCACATTGCTGTCACAGGTCGATTCTTCCGTCGGCGGTAAAACAGGCGTCAACCATCTTCTCGGCAAGAATATGATCGGTGCGTTCTACCAGCCGCGGCTGGTGCTGGCGGATACCTCGACCCTGAACACGCTGGACGACAGACAATTCTCCTCGGGTCTGGCTGAGGTAATTAAATATGGGTTGATCGTCGACGCCGAGTTTTTCGCCTGGCTTGAGGAGAACATGAATGCATTGCTTGTCCGTGATCCGGTATCACTCGCCTACGCCATTGAAATATCCTGCCGATGCAAGGCTGATGTGGTTGAAGCCGATGAGAAGGAGGCGGGGCGACGTGCCTTACTCAATTTAGGACATACATTTGGCCATGCCATAGAAACAGGCATGGGTTATGGTGAGTGGTTGCATGGCGAAGCTGTCGCCACCGGCATGTGTATGGCGGCGGACCTGTCGAGGCGAGAGGGGTGGTTATCGGAAAAATCATGCGATCGAATCTACCGATTGATAGAAAGGGCTAAACTTCCGATAGTGCCACCCATTGAGCTCTCGACTGAGCGGTTTCTTGAGTTGATGGCAGTCGATAAGAAAGTGCTGGATGGCCGTCTGCGACTCGTACTCCTGAAAGAGATCGGCAACTCTTTGGTAACGGATAACTTTAAGATGCATAATTTGAATGAAACCTTGTCTCAATACGGTAGTTGATAGCCTCTTCAAGGGGGATTTCTGGCATGTCTGACGCCAACGATTTTTTTTCCACAACGGAAGTGAGCGCACGCCTTGATTTGGTGCGTCATTTGATAGAGAACAGTGAGTTGGTTCCGCTGGTCAGAGGACCGTCGGGTATCGGTAAGACGTTACTTGCATCGAGGCTCCAGCTGTTGGCGCCGGACAACTGGTCGGTGTGCCATTTTGAAGCCGATCCCACCATGCAGCCTGAACGCCTGCTGGCCACCATTGCCCGTTGTAGCGGTTTGCCGGATATTGCAGGCGAATTACTGCAACGCCTTGTGGACAGGTTTGGCGTATTGCGCAAGCGGGGGCGAATTCCGGTACTGCTCGTGGATGACGCGCAGATGCTGCCGCCAACGAGCCTGATCACGCTGCTGCGTCTTTTCGAAAGACAACTGGACGGAGTCCGTCTGGTCAGTATTGTGTTGTTTGCAGATGAACAGATCGACCTGCTCCTTTCGACACCTCAACTCCAGGTTATGTCACCCCAGGCAATCCAGGTCATCGACCTGCCGCTAATGACGCGCCAGGAGGCATCGGCCTATATGCTGTTTCTTCTGAAGAACGAAGGTTTGTCGGAGAATCTGGCCTTGGATGAGGTTAAGTTGAACCGAATATATCGGGAGACGAAGGGTAATCCCGGCCTGCTGGCGTCTGCAATCCTCAATGCGGTGGGTGAAAGTGGCGACGAAGAGAGAGAGGGTTCCTATTTAAGCGGTTATAGAAAGCAGTTAATTATCGGCGGCCTGCCATTGTTGGTTGTTGTGTTGCTGATCATGTGGCTGATCTCCTCTCTCATCGAGCCTGAACCGGAGGCGATTCCCGACGGACAGGTTGAGAAGAGGATCGAACCACTGCCCGCTCCTGCAGCACTATCTCGGCCTGAAGTGCCTATGCCGGAGGTGACTCAGACTGAAACGGCTACTGCACCGATGGCGGAGCGCGCAGTCGAGCAGAATTCAGATGCGGAGTCTCAAGCCCTTGAAGAGACAATGGATTCAATTGAGGAATCTGTAAAGACCGCCGAGCTAGATGCTGTAAACAATTCAGTTGCGGAAAATAGAGTCTCACCGTCCACCGTTCCTGTGGTAGAGGAGAGGCCGGCAATCGAAAACAGGGATGATTTCGCTGCTGCGCAGATAACAATAGCAACACCCACAGATACAGAAGCTGAATCCGTCGTCAACTCGGATCGACCTAATGTTGCAGACCCGGTTGAAAGCAGTGACGGGCAACAACAACCTGAGACACCCCATAGTCAGCCTGTGGATGAAACAAACTCCCCGTCAGTCGCAGGGGAGCGGATTGCAGTTAATGCCGTTGAATCCATAACGTCAGCGGAATCCCCTAAACCATCGGTTGAGGAGACGGGTGTGCCTTCAGGGCCTTCGGAAGAGGCGGGTGGGGATGCTGCCGCGATATGGGTTAAGTCGCGTTCCCCGGGTAGCTACACGTTACAGCTGATAGCGGTTGAAAACCTGGCTTCGCTGAAACGCTATATCGATACAAACAGTCTTGCGGGCAAGACACATACTTTCAAGATGGCCCGCAATGGAAAATCCTTGTATGCACTATTATGGGGCGAGTTTCCGGATCGAGATAGCGCGCAAAAAGCCGTTTCTGCGCTGCCGGCTAGGGTTCAGAAGACAGGTGTATGGGCGCGTAGTTTTGCATCACTGCAGCAGTCAATGGCCCGGTGATTATATGATTTATATTCGTATTTTCTTCTATCAGGGGATTTTGTGCTGTGTCTCGGGTGTCATCGACGGCTTAGCTAGGTCGATTAGGTGCAGTCATAACCAATTGATATTAATGTTATTTCCCCCAAACTTCACACTCTTTGAGGTTTGAGTTGAGCGGATCAAGCCTGGATCGGTTCCTTTGCGGGCATGATCCGATTCAAAACTAGCTTGAGAGGAGATTCTCAAGTATCCTACGATGTTCTGTGTCTTCGAGTGCTTCGACCGCCATTGCCCCAAACTCCTTTAGCTGGGGCCTATGACCGGCCGGAGCCGCTTGATGTAAGCCAGCGACCTGACGGGTTGCTGTGTACTCCTTGATCAGGTTATTGCATAACCCTCGGTGCGGTGTTGGCCAAACTGGGGCGTGCTAAATGAGGTTTGCGTAATGAGGCAAGGTGCTTTACCACCGAAACAGGGACTTTATGATCCCGCCAATGAACATGACGCCTGCGGTGTTGGATTTGTTGCCAATATCAAAGGGGCGAAGAGTCACGATACTGTGCGACAGGGTCTGGAGATACTCGATCGCCTTACCCACCGTGGTGCTGTCGGGGCCGATCCAAAGGCTGGTGATGGAGCGGGTATACTGCTGCAGATTCCCGATGCCTTCTTCCGTGGTGTGGTTGATTTCGAGCTGCCACCGGAAGGTGACTATGCCATTGGTATGGTCTTCTTGCCGCAAAATGCAGCAAGTCGTGACGAGTGTGAAGAGACCATCGAGTCCTTTATCGCGGGCGAAGGGCAGCGGCTGATTGGCTGGCGCGATGTGCCGGTCAAAAACAGTGGCTTGGGCGAAAGCGTAATTCCCACTGAACCCCAGGTACGACAGGTCTTTGTCGCCCGTGGCGACAATTGCAAAGACCAGGATGTCTTCGAACGCAAATTGTTTGTAATCCGCAAACAGATCGAGAATCGTATCAGACAGGCAGAAATGGAGGGGGGCAGTAGCTTCTACTTTACCTCGTTTTCATCCAGGACCCTGGTCTACAAGGGGATGCTTCTGGCAAACCAGGTTGGTGACTATTATCTCGATTTGCAGGATGAACGTATGCAGTCGGCCCTGGCCCTGGTGCATCAGCGTTTTTCCACCAACACCTTCCCGACTTGGGACCTTGCCCACCCATTCCGCATGATTGCGCACAATGGGGAGATCAACACCCTGCGCGGCAATGTCAACTGGATGCGGGCACGCAAGAATTCGATGGCCTCAGAGGTTCTGGGCGAGGATTTGGAGAAGATCTGGCCGTTGATCCCCGAAGGCCAATCCGACTCGGCCTGTTTCGACAACGCGCTGGAGTTACTGGTTGCCGGTGGTTATTCACTGGCCCATGCGATGATGATGCTGATCCCCGAAGCCTGGGGCGGCAACAAATTGATGGATAATCAGCGGCGTGCTTTTTATGAATTTCATGCCGCGCTGATGGAGCCCTGGGATGGCCCTGCGGCGGTGGCATTCACCGATGGCCGTCAGATTGGTGCAACCCTGGATCGCAACGGCCTGCGTCCCGCCCGTTACCTGATCACCGACGATGATCTGGTTGTTATGGCCTCCGAGATGGGCGTACTGGACATCCCGGAAGAGAAGATCGTGAAAAAATGGCGTCTGCAGCCGGGCAAGATGTTCCTTATCGACCTGCAACAGGGACGCATCATCGACGATGCCGAAATCAAAGCCGAACTCGCCACCGCCAAGCCCTATCAGGACTGGTTGGATCAGACCCAGATCCATCTCGATTCACTGCCTTCGGATGTAGCTCCGATGGCGCCTGATGACGAAAACCTGCTCGATGCACAACAGGCCTTCGGCTACAGCCAGGAGGATATAAAGTTTCTCCTGACACCGATGGTGTTGACGGGACAGGAGGCGACCGGTTCCATGGGAGCGGATAATCCGCCCTCAGTGCTCTCCCTGCGGGCCAAACACCTCTCGACCTACTTCAAACAGAACTTTGCCCAGGTGACCAATCCGCCCATCGACCCGATCCGGGAAGAGCTGGTGATGTCGCTGGTAAGCCTGATAGGGCCCAGGCCGAATCTGTTGAATCTGGTCGATGCCGGCGATCACATGCGTCTGGAGGTCTCACAGCCGGTATTGACCAATGAGGATCTGGAACGCATACGCCATATCGAAGACAACACCGGTGGTGCGTTCAGAACCAAGACCTTGGATATCGTCTATCCATCAATGAGCGGTATCGAAGGGATGAAACCCGCACTTCTCAAGCTCTGTGAGAAGGCTGAGCAGAACGTGCGCGAGGGTTACAATATCCTGATCCTGTCTGATCGCCGGGTGGATGCGGACAATATCGCCATGCCTGCGCTGCTCGCCACTTCGGCAGTGCACCATCATCTGATACGCAAGGGTCTGCGGACAGAATCGGGTCTGGTGGTCGAAACCGGCTCAGCCCTGGAAGTGCACCACTTCGCCACCCTTGCCGGTTATGGCGCTGAGGCTGTCAATCCCTACCTGGCCTTCGATACCATTCAGGCGCTGCTGCCCTCGTTGAGTGAACCGCTGGCATTTGCCGAGGCCCAGAGACGCTATATCAAAGCAGTGGGCAAGGGTCTGAAAAAGGTCATGTCGAAGATGGGCATTTCAACCTATCAGTCTTACTGCGGCGCACAGATCTTCGATGCAGTGGGGCTTTCCAGCAGCTTCATCGATGCCTATTTCACCGGTACCACAACTACCATTGAGGGTGCTGACCTGAATGAGATCGCCTCTGAGGCGGTTAAATGGCACGACAAGGCCTATGGCGATCAACAGATTTACAAGAAGCATCTCGATGTGGGTGGTGACTATGCCTACAGATTGCGGGGCGAAGACCACAACTGGACGCCTGAAACCATCGCAAAAATGCAGCATGCGGTACGCAGTAATGATTGGGACACCTATCACTCCTTTGCCGATGCGATCAACACCCAGAATGAGATCCTGTTGACGCTCCGAGGTCTGTTTGAATTCAGACGGGCGGAACAGCCCCTGTCTCTGGACGAAGTGGAGCCTGCAAGCGAGATCGTCAAGCGATTCGCTACAGGCGCGATGTCCTTCGGATCCATCTCCTACGAGGCTCACTCGACCCTGGCAAAGGCGATGAACGCTATCGGTGGTAAATCCAATACCGGCGAGGGTGGCGAGGAACCGGAGCGTTTCAGTCCTCTTGAGGACGGAAGCAGGAATCCCGAACGTTCGGCCATCAAGCAGGTTGCATCCGGACGTTTCGGTGTAACCACGGAGTATCTGGTCAACTCTGACGATATCCAGATCAAGATGGCGCAGGGAGCCAAGCCCGGCGAAGGGGGCCAGCTTCCAGGTCACAAGGTCAATCAACAGATTGCCCGAGTGCGTCACTCCACGCCAGGAGTGGGCCTGATCTCTCCGCCGCCTCACCACGATATCTACTCCATTGAGGATTTGGCGCAGCTGATTCACGATTTGAAAAATGTCAATCCCAATGCGCGTATCTCGGTAAAACTGGTGTCGGAAGTAGGTGTCGGAACCGTTGCCGCAGGTGTATCCAAGGCCCACGCCGACCACGTGACGATCTCGGGCTATGACGGCGGCACCGGTGCCAGCCCCTTGACCTCCATCAAGCATGCCGGTTCACCCTGGGAGATCGGTTTGGCCGAAACCCACCAGACCCTTGTCTTGAACAAGCTGCGCGGGCGCATTTCGGTGCAGGCTGACGGGGGTATGAGAACGGGTCGGGACGTGGTTGTCGCGGCTCTGCTCGGCGCCGACGAGATCGGTTTCGCCACTGCGCCCTTGATTGCCGAGGGGTGCTTGATGATGCGTAAGTGCCATCTCAACACCTGTCCGGTGGGCATCGCCACCCAGGACCCGGAGTTGCGCAAACGCTTCACCGGAAGACCCGAGCATGTCGTTAATTATTTCTTTTTCGTTGCCGAGGAGGCGCGCAGGTTGATGGCTGAGCTCGGTTTCAGGACCTGGAATGAGATGGTGGGTCAAAGCGACCGTCTCGACATGCGCAAGGCGATCAATCACTGGAAGGCGAAGGGACTCGACTACAGTCGTTTGCTGGCCAAGCCGGAAGCGGGACAGGATGTTGCTCTGTACAACAGCGAAGAACAGGATCATGGACTCGATAAGGCCATGGATCTGGAGCTGATCAAGCGCGCTCAACCCGCCCTTGAAAGAGGCGAGGCGGTAAAGATAGAGATCGATATCCACAACTATAACCGTACCTTCGGCACCATGCTGTCAGGAAGGGTGGCGGAAAGGTATGGCCACAAGGGACTGCCCGACGATACGATCTATATCAAAGCCAGCGGTACCGCGGGACAATCCTTCGGCGCCTGGGTGGCCAAGGGTGTCACCATTGAGCTGGCCGGGGAGGGCAACGACTATGTGGGCAAAGGCCTGTCAGGGGGGCGCCTGGTAATCTATCCGCCGGAAAATGCCGGTATAGGCAAGGCGGAAGAGAATATCATCGTCGGTAATACAGTGCTCTATGGTGCCATCAGTGGCGAGTGTTATTTCCGAGGAGTCGCGGGTGAACGTTTCTGCGTGCGCAATTCGGGTGTCACGGCGGTTATCGAAGGAGTCGGTGATCACGGTTGTGAATATATGACCGGCGGCGTAGTGGTCTGTCTAGGTCCAACCGGGCGCAACTTCGCTGCCGGTATGTCCGGCGGTATCGCCTATGTGTTGGACGAAAGCGGTGATTTCAACGAGCGCTGCAATATGGCGCAGGTGGAACTGGAGCCGATTCAGGAGGAAGATGACGCGCTCGAAGCCCTGGACCACCAAGGTGGAGATCTCGAGAGCCACGGTCTGGTCGATCTCAGCCGGGACATGACGCGCTACGATGCGCTGCGCCTGAAGCAGCTCATAGAGCGCCATCTGCACTACACCAATTCGGAGGTTGCCAAACGAATCCTCAATAACTGGGAGAGCATGCTGCCGAAGTTTGTCAAGGTCATGCCGGTTGAGTATCGACGTGCATTGAAAGAGATGCAGGCGCAACACGCCGATTCAGCAGCCAGCCAGGGGAGTTACTAGAGATGGGGAAGCCAACAGGTTTTAAAGAGATTGCTCGGCAGGACAGGACCTATGCGCCTGTAGCGGATCGTATCATCCACTACAATGAGTTCGTGATTCCGCTGAGCGAGGAGAATGTCAGTCTGCAGGGCGCACGCTGCATGGACTGCGGCATTCCCTTTTGTCACAACGGTTGCCCGGTGAATAACATCATTCCGGACTGGAACGATTTGGTCTACCGCGGTGACTGGCGCGCAGCGATCGATGTCCTGCATAGTACCAATAACTTTCCGGAATTTACCGGACGTATTTGTCCTGCACCCTGTGAGGCGGCCTGTACCCTGAACCTGGAAGATGAGCCTGTCACGATCAAGACCATCGAATACAGTATTATCGAAAAGGCCTGGAGTGAGGGATGGGTCAAGCCCCAGATCGCCGAACATAAAAGCGGTAAACGTATTGCCGTTGTGGGATCCGGGCCGGCAGGCATGGCAGCTTCGCAACAGCTTGCCAGGGCGGGACACGCAGTAGTGCTGTTCGAAAAACAGAATCGGATCGGTGGGTTGTTACGCTACGGTATACCTGACTTCAAACTCGACAAAAAGGTGATCGATCGCCGAATGGCCCAGATGCGTACGGAGGGGGTCGAGTTCAAGACAAGTATCCATGTCGGTGTCGATATTCCCGGCAAGCAACTGATTGACGATTTTGATGCGATCCTGCTGACTGGCGGTTCCGAAAAGCCCCGTGACCTGCCGGTGCCCGGGCGAGAGTTGAATGGCGTTCATTTTGCAATGGATTTCCTGAGCAGCAACAGTCACCATGTTCAGGGCGATAAGGTGGATAACTTTATCTCAGCAAAAGACAAGCATGTCGTTGTTATCGGTGGTGGCGATACAGGGTCCGACTGTATCGGCACCTCCAATCGACATGGGGCGGCATCCGTCACCCAGCTGGAGATCCTGCCGCAACCTCCTGAAAGGGAGGACAAGGGCACCACTTGGCCGGATTGGCCGAATAAGATGCGTACCTCGAGCTCCCAGGAAGAGGGGTGCGAGCGTATGTGGCAGGTTGCCACCAAGGCGTTCCTCGATGATGGCGAAGGCAATCTTGCAGGCGTGCGATGTGTCAAGGTCGAATGGGAAAAGGATGAAAACGGCAGCTGGAAGATGAGTGAAGTAGCCGATTCCGAGTTCGAGCTCAAAGCAGATCTGGTGACCCTGGCAATGGGTTTTGTCCATCCGGTTCATGAAGGCATGATCGAAGAGTTGGGTGTTGAGCTGGACGGGCGCGGCAACATCAAGGCAGATACGGATGGTGCAAACGCCTATAAGACCTCCATCGATGGTGTGTTTGTCGCCGGTGACATGCGTCGCGGCCAATCCCTGGTGGTATGGGCAATCCGGGAGGGACGCCAGGCAGCAAGAGCCGTGGATGAGTATCTGATGGGTACGACCGATCTGCCCCGCTGGTAACGGTCTACCTACGACCCGGTGGGGATGACTCCCACCGGTTTGCATCTTAATGTGGTGAATGCTATGCCAAACAGAGAGACCGCCGCTGTCGAGTCGAAGAAACAGACCTGCAACCCATTGGCTCCTTTGCCCCCGCTGGGCATGGATGCAGAAGCCATCTCATTCGATTTTCGCCGCTACTTCGCCCACACACTGGGACGAGACGATCACTGCACATCCAGTCACTACCCCTATAAAGCCCTGGCGTTTGCGGTCCGTGACCGATTGATCGAGCGTCGGAAACGCACCCGTTCCACCTACGAGAACGAAGACTGCAAGCGTACCTTCTATCTCTCGCTGGAGTTTCTCATGGGGCGTACCCTGAGCAACGCAATCCTCAATCTGGATTTCAGTGAAGAGGTTAACCAGGCTTTCATCGACTTGGGTATCAATCTGGATGATATTCGCGAGAGCGAACCCGATGCCGGACTCGGTAATGGTGGTCTGGGGCGTCTTGCCGCCTGTTTTCTCGATAGCTGCGCAACGCTTGAACTGCCAGTGCGGGGCTATGGGCTGCGTTATGAATATGGCATGTTCCGTCAGCATATTGCCAACGGTTATCAGATTGAGGATCCTGATCACTGGCTGCGGGACGGCAATCCCTGGGAGCTTGAGCGTCCCGAGTATACGCAACGCATAAAATTTTGCGGCCATACCGAGCATATCAACGGTTCCGTACGTTGGGTCGATACTCAGGATGTACTGGCGGTGCCCTATGACCTGCCGGTGCCTGGTTATCGCAACGACACCGTCAATACCCTGCGCTTATGGAAAGCGGCGGCCACGGATGAATTCAATCTGGAAGAGTTCAATGCCGGCAGTTATACCGAGGCGGTCGAGGCGAAGAATGATGCAGAACACATTACCATGGTGCTCTATCCCAACGATGCCAGTGAAAATGGCAAGGAACTGAGGCTGCGTCAGCAGTACTTCCTGGCGTCCGCGAGTATCAAGGATGTCATCCGCGAGTGGAAGGAGAATCACGGCAGCTTCGATGATTTCGCCGACAAGAACTGTTTTCAGCTCAACGACACCCATCCCAGCGTCTCTGTCGCTGAATTGATGCGTCAACTGATGGACGAGCAAGGCCTGTCTTGGGATCAGGCCTGGAAGATTACCGGCAGCACCATGGCCTATACCAACCATACGCTTCTGCCCGAGGCGCTTGAGCGCTGGCCGGTAAAGTTGTTCGAGTGTCTGCTGCCCAGGCTGCTGGAGATCATCTACGAAATCAATGCCCGCTTCCTCAGTGAAGTGGCCTTGCGCTGGCCGGGCGATACCGACCGCTTGCGGCGGATGTCGATCATTGAAGAGGGCCAGACGCCCATGGTGCGTATGGCCTATCTGGCCATCGTCGGCAGTTTCTCCGTCAATGGTGTCGCTGCGCTGCATACCGAGTTGTTGAAGCAGGGACTGTTCCATGATTTCTACGAATTCTGGCCGCAGCGCTTCAACAACAAAACCAACGGTGTCACTCCGCGACGTTGGCTTGCCGCATGCAACCCGGGTCTGCGCAGATTGCTCGATGAGACGGTGGGCAATGGTTGGATCTCAGATCTGCCGGCACTCGAGAAGTTGCAAGCCCATGCTGAGAATGCCTCATTCCAACGTAAGTGGCAGCAGGTGAAGCGGGAGAACAAGCGGCGCTTGGCGGACTTGGTCAAGGTCGATTGCAACGTGAGCTTCGACTGCGATGCCATGTTCGATGTACAGGTAAAGCGTATCCATGAGTACAAACGTCAGTTGCTGAACATCCTCCATGTCATCCACCTCTACAATCGTATCAAGGCCGGTGATACAAAAAACTGGACCAATCGCTGTGTATTGATCGGTGGTAAGGCGGCCCCCGGCTACCAAATGGCCAAACTTATCATCAAGCTGATCAACAGTGTTGCCAAGGTGGTGAACAATGACTATCAGGTGGGCGATCGTTTGAAGGTCGCTTTTCTGCCCAACTATCGGGTTACGGCAATGGAGGTGATCGCTCCGGGTACAGACCTGTCGGAGCAGGTCTCCACCGCGGGCAAGGAGGCATCCGGCACCGGTAATATGAAGTTCATGATGAACGGTGCGGTGACTATCGGTACCCTGGACGGGGCTAATATAGAGATCCTCGAAGAGGTGGGTGATTGCAACTTTTTTCTTTTCGGGCTTACCAGCGAAGAGGTGGAGGCGATGCGCCACCATTATATGCCCAACCGGGTAATCGATCAGGACAAGGATTTTAAACAGGTGATGCAGTTACTGGAGAGCGGCTACTTCAACCAGTTCGAACCCGGTATTTTCGATCCCGTTATCGAGTCGATTCGGAATCCCTATGACCCTTGGATGACGGCTGCTGATTTCCGTAGTTACATCGAGGCTCAGGAACAAGTGGCAAAGGCTTATCAAGACCAGAAGCAGTGGACCCGTATGAGCATAATGAATAGCGCAAAGAGCGGCCGCTTCTCCACTGACCGCACTATCCAGGAATACAATCGGGATATCTGGCGTTTGAAACAGATGCCGATACCATCCGTTATCGAAGCAGTAAAGTGACCCTGTCCGAACTGCCATGCTGGATTTATCGCAGTCCCCGCAAGGATGAGATGTATCTCTACATTGCCAGGCAAGATGACTTCTCCTGTGTGCCGGAAGCCCTGCTGCAGCGTTTCGGCAAACCGGTGCAGGTTATGGAGATAACCTTGACTGAGCAGCGAAAACTGGCCCGTGAGGATGTTGCGTTGGTGATGGCCAATCTGAATTCCCAGGGATTTCATCTTCAGCTGCCCCCAAAGCTTGACGTCGATCTCTACACCGGGGATTGATTCAGCGCTGCCTGCTGCAGTTCAACGGTTAAACGGCACGATAGCGATATAGCGGGCGCCCATTGGTTTCTCGCTGGTGGACTGTCAGGGCGGTTCGACTTGCTATTCTAAAGTGTCGCTTCGTAGTACCATAATGGAATGGTAATGGACTCTTCGGATTATTTATAGGGAGATAATCCACGATGAAAAGCATCATTGCAGCTACGAACCTTCTGTTTTCTATATCATTCACCACACCATTATGGGCACTCACGGCAGTTGAGTATAAAAGCCTCACCGATGGTATTTCATCAGACGAGCTGATTGTCTATGAATCGACCGGTAAATTGCGCCACATTACGGTGTTTACAGATATTGATTGCGGCTACTGCAGAAAGCTACACAGAGAAGTGCCTGCATTGAATGCATCCGGTGTGGATGTTCGTTATGTTGCATACCCACGTGCTGGAATTGGATCGGACAGCTTTAAAAAGCATATCTCTGTATATTGCGCAGACAACCCGAAGAAGGCGTTGACTAACGCCAAGATGGGGATGTTGTTGAAACCGGCGGATTGTGAAAATCCGGTGAAAGAAAACTACGAGTTTGGAAATAGATTGGCAGTCAAAGGCACGCCAATGATAGTGATCGATGACGGTTCGGTCGTCAGCGGTTATTTGTCTGCGCGCAAGCTGTTACGCCGAATGAAGGTTGGCTATGTCTCACCGCCAAAAGGTAGCGAGATGTTCCCGAAAGTTGCAGCAACCCGCATTTCGCCAGAGCAGTATATGGTATTAAATGAGACGCATCTATATACCAGACCGGATAGGCGTATGCAGTCGATGGGCACGATGCAAGCCGATGTTGTGCACAAGTTCAGCTTGGAAATTGAAATAGATGGTGAGCGTTGGTTGGGTTTCAGGAGAGGTGGCAGCCAATACTACACACAAGCAAACAATCTGCGGCTGATTCCAAGTGTGGCGACACAATCTATAAAATCGAAAAAGTATGCTGCGATTAGACCAACGGCATTGTATATATCGCCGGAAAAATCGGCTAAAAAAATGGCTGGCATGCCGGAGAGGAGTTACTTTCGTTTCAATCTTGAGGTTACGAACGAGAACGGACGATGGCTGGGTTTTAGTCGAAACGGGGTAAAATATTATGTACCGGCTGCCGATCTCGAGGAAATATAGCTAACCGAATGTAAAGGTTAGTGGATCTGCCCGATTTACTGCAGAGTGCCTTCGACTAAAAATGCGACAAATACACTATGCATTTATGTTCGCTCGCATTCCTTACCTGAGTAATCAACGTTAAACGGTACTTTATTAGAGAATGGGTTCTAGAGGTAGCAAACCCCATAGGATGACTTTCAATCTTTTCAGGAATCCGACATTCTGTTGCTCATCGGATAAATTCGCTTCCCAGCTATTTTCCCCTGCCATATCCAGGCGGATCGCCCGAGCTACTTGTTGTGCAATCCGCACATCGCGTATTACCACTCCTACTTCCGTGTTTAGGTTTGCGGATCTTGGGTCGAAATTAAAGGTCCCGATATAGGTGATTCGATTGTCGATGACCAGTGACTTGGCATGCAAGGCAAAGATCGGCACATCCTTGCCCAGTTGTTCATGGCGATCGATAAGTTGCCGATGAATACCTGGTTTAGGTCGGAATTCGTATATCTTGATGCCGAGTTCGAGCAGTCTTTGTTTCTGCTTCTGGTACCCCGAATAGGCCTGGAGATTATCTGTGGATTCGAGGGAGTTTGTAACGATGGCAATTTCGATACCTTTATCCAACATTTCGGAAAAAAATTCGAAGCCTCCTTCCGGCATGATCAGATAAGGGCTTTCTATCAGAACCTGGTACTTGGCTTCCGACAATAGATTGATAAGAGAGGTAGTGGTTTGCCCGCCGCCATCGAGCCGATGGGTTTGGTTGTTTTTGCCGGGTATGTCGTGAAGGTAGTCCACGCTTGTCCAGTGCATCCCGGCAAAGATTTTGTCGACACGGTCACCCATGCCGGTGATGGCTTTGCGAACTTCAGGGGCAAAATTCTGCGGATTTTGCGCATACTGATGTAACCAGCCGACATATTCGTCGATCTGCCTTGCAGTCAATCTTCGCTTCTCCTCTGCCAACAGAATGTCGAGGGGTACGGAGAGTGGGCTCTCCCAGAAGAGATTGAAACTGTGTTGTATCTTAGGCAATACGGAACCGATAACCATGACATCCCGATCACGGAAATTATAGGTGTGATCGTAATCATAATACTCATCGGCCATATTGCGACCGCCAGTGATGGCAATCATTTTGTCGTAGATCACCACCTTGTCATGCATACGTTGGTTGGAGCCCCGGAAGTCTGTAATCAGATGCCAGAGTTGTGAGAAAAGATTCGTTCCCACGGAATGCTTCGGATTGTAGATCTTGATATGGATATTGGGGTGAGCCGCGAGTGAAAGCAGCGTTTCCGGTTTGGCGTCTATCAACAGATCGTCGACGATAACACGCACGCTGACACCTCGTTCGGCAGCGCTGAGCAAGCGTTCGCTGGCCAAAGTGCCTATGTTGTCAGTGCTCCAGATGAAGTATTGAACATCAATGGTTTTTTCAGCAGCTTCGGTAAGCCATGCCCGGGTTAAAAGGGACTCTTCACCTTTCTCCAGAATGTAGACCGCACTACTACCGGGATGCTGTTTGCTCGACTTGGCCAGCATCTCCATCGTGCCGGCATATATAGAAGATGTCAGCGCTAGCAGTAAAAGCAGGATAAGTAACCGAGTATGCTGAATCGTTCGGTTTGGCAATAGATGTGTGAGCTTATGAACCATCCCTATTGTCATACGCGTTACCGGTTCGACCCATAATCAACATATTGTGTAAATCAATAGTGAGGGGGTGGCTGTTCTATCTCGTCAGGTTGCAGTGGTGACGGGTCCAGTGCCTGCAGCCGCTGCCGCAACTCCTCTACAGTTCTATTGAGGGAGTCGATTGTACGTTGCTGCTCGATAAGGGTTTCACTGAGGGTGTGTATGGCCTGTTCCTGAAAAGCCATGCGACTCTCCAGGTCGATAATACGGTCGTCCATCTTTGCCTATCTTGGGTAACGGTCGTCGAGATTGGCAGGGCAGAGTACATTCCGCATGATGCCGATCAGCTCCAACAGCTGGTGATTGCGTATTCGGTAGTAGATGCGATTTGCCTCTTTACGCGATACTACAATGTTTTTGTTTCGCAACTGCTCCAGATGTTGAGAAATATTGCTTTGGGACGTACCGGTTCGTTCGACGATTTCGCCAACTGAGAGCTCGTTCTCCCCCAGCGAGCAGAGAATCTTCCAACGCAATGGATGGGCCATGGCCTTGAGGGCATTGGCGGTGAGCGACGTGTCTTCTTCATCAGTCAGGCGTGGGTCGATTGGCTCGTTCATTGTTTCAAGCTCCTTAGGATGCGTTCTGCACGGCATCCATTTCGCGGATATAACCTGTCATATCCTTTGCGATACATATAATATGGCTGATATTCCCCGTGCTGTCTTTAACTGCGGTACGGGAGAAGAGGATCGGTACGCGTCGTCCGTCTTTGGCAATGAAGCTTGCCTCGATTCGGCTCAACGCCCCGGTTCGTATCAATGCCTCCAGCCAGGTGCCGAAGAAGGCGCCTGCCTGTTCCGCTGCCTCCTCTTCAAAAACATCTCCGATCGACATCTGCAGTAGATCGGCCTCGCTGTAGTCAAGCATCTTACAGGCGGCTGGATTGACAGATTCGATTTCACCCTCGGGATTGAGTACCAGCAGTGCTTCACCCATGTAGGTAATGATGTTTTCAAGATGCTGTTTGGCGGCGGCCAGCTCTGCGGTTCTTTCCGCCACCTTCTGTTCCAGGATCTTGTTGAGTTCCCGCTCTTTTTCGATAAGCCGGAAATAGGTGCTGATCTTATTCAGCAGTTGGTTGTCGTCGATGGGTTTGAGCAGATAGTCGACACCGCCTACCTCATAGCCTTTGAGTTGGAACTCTTCGGTTTTGAATGCGGCAGTAAGGAAGATGATTGGGATATCTTTGGTCTTTTTGCGGATTTTAAGCATCGATGCGGTTTGAAATCCGTCCATCTCCGGCATCTGCACATCCAGAATGATGAGATCGATGCCGGGTTCCTTGACTGCGATGTCGAGAGCCTTCTGACCTGATGTGGCCTCCAGGATTTCCACATCCATGTAACGCTCAACCAGCGTACGCAGGGTAAACAGGTTGTGTGCGTGGTCATCCACGATCAGGAGTTTAAAACCGGCGTATCTCTTCATTCTTACTCTAATTGTACCCTAAATAGCGCCTGTAGCTTCTCCGGGGCGGCCGGTTTGGTCAAGACGTCGTCTGCTCCGGCCTCCAGGTACTGCGCGCGGTCTTCTGCCGCATCTTTGGCGCACAGCACTATCACTTTGAGTGAATCGAGCTTCATCTTGTTGCGTATATGCCTGATCGTATCATAGCCATCCGGCTCCAGCATCATGATGTCTATCAAGGCAATGTTGAAATCCGGGTCATCTTTCAGGGTATCAATGGCCTCTTGGCCATCGCCTGCTGCGGTCACCTCAAATCCCCAGCTCTCCAGCAGCGGGGTAAGCGCAAGCAGACTCTGCAGATCATCATCCACGACCAAGATACGTTTGTCCGCAAAAGGTATCTTCTGGGGTTCCGCCGTTGAAGCGTTCGTCAGTGTAGGGATCCGTTCCTGCATCAGGAGCGGTTCATCCGTCATCTGCAGCTCGACTTGATGGGAAGAGAGGGTGCTGTGATCGAGTTCCAGCGGCAGGCGCAGGGTGAATATGGCTCCGGCCCCTTCCTCGCTGTCCAGGCTAACCTCTCCCCCCAGCAGATGAGCCAGCTCGCGGCTGATGCTCAATCCCAGGCCTGTACCGCCGAAACGCCGGCTGGTGGAGCCATCCGCCTGTTTGAAGGCCTCGAAGATAAGCTCATGCTTACTCTTGGGAATCCCGACACCACTGTCTTCAACGGCGAAGCAGAGTGGATGCTGTACCACTTCCGTATCCAGAAAGACGCGTAGCTTGGTCGCGCCTTGATGGGTGAATTTGAGGGCGTTGGAGAGGAAGTTTTTCAGAATCTGACGTACCTTATCCTGGTCCGACAGGATGCTCTCAGGAAGCGAAGGCCCATATTCGAGCACGAGCTGCAGACCCTTGGCGTCGAACTGGGGTTTCACCATTTCGATGAGATCCGAAACCAGAGGTTTGATGGGGATCTGCTGCAGGCTGATACTGGCTTTACCCGCCTCGATCCGCGACAGATCGAGAATGTTGTCGATCAGGGCCCGCAGATCGCGTCCGGCCTCGTGAATGACCTGCAGCTGTCTCTTCTGTTCAGCGGATAGTCTCTCGGGAGCCTCATTGAGCATCTTGGAGAGCAACAGGATGGAGTTGAGAGGGGTCCGCAGTTCATGGCTGACATTGGCCAGGAACTGGGATTTGTAGCGATTGGACTCTTCCAGTTGTCGTGCGTGCTGACGTTGTGCCTCGGCCTGTTTTGAGTGATGCTCCGCGAGTTCTGTGAGCTGCTGCCCCAGCTGTTTTATCTCTTGCGACCCTTGCCAATTGAACTCCACCGGTTCATCCTCACGCAGTACCCGTCCCACGCCGTCGCGCAGCTTTTGGCCAAACTGCTCTGCACGCATGGCGATAAAGCGGGCAACGATGAACAGGATAACCAGCGCAATGACTACAATGGTCATGACCCGGATGATCAGGACATTGCGAAACTTATGCAGAGGTGAGGGATCGACCGGTCGACCGACCCATAAGGGGCCAGAGCCTTCGGTACTGAAGAGCGGCACCCAGATCACTTGTCTGCCTTGACCGCCTTCCCAGAGCGCCAGGCTGTTTTTTTCAAAGATTGCCTGCAGGCCGGTGAAGTCTTCAAATGCCCGTGGTTCGGCCGTTCCCTTGAGACGCTCATCCAGGTAAGTGCCATCATTGGTGACCCATAGTGTGTTGCGGTAGGCGCTGGCCATGCCCCCCACATCGATATTGATCACCACGGCACCCAGGGGAGCCACACGCTCCTGATGGTCCGGTCCGATTATCGGACTGATCATACGCAGGGTCATGAATCGCCTGGGATCTAGATGGGATACATTCGGATTAAGACTGATCTTGCTGACTGCGACCCGTCCATACTCCTGAAGGATATTGTGTTGAAAAAAATCTCTGGAAGGCATGTCCGGTTTTTTAATCGTCGGTTCCCACTGTTGGGTCCGTGCATTCAACTCCAGCCAGAAACGGAGGTTGCCTTCAAGGTCGAGAAAAAGGATCTGGAAAATATCGAGATGATCGCGAAGGATCTGGTTGATCCACTTGGTGTAGCGCACCCGCGCATGATCGATCTGTTCCTGTCCCTCTTCCGATTCGCGCTGTCCCAGGATGAGGCCGGGTTCCGGGAGTTTTGCAAGTAGTCGCAACATCTCGTGTCGGCTTGCCAGATGCTCATCCAGATCGCGGAAATCCGCACGCAGATTCTGCAGATAGGCCTTGTGATAGAAAAATTCGAGGCGATCCAGGACAAATGGCAGATTCGTTACTACCATCGCGGTCAAAGGTGCGAAACCAAAGAGAAACAGCAGTATCAGAATCTGGGTGCGAATTTTCACGTGTACGTCGTGTCCGGAGGGTCACCGATCAAGTGATCTTCTTCACCTTCTCCACTACCTGGGCTGCATGACCTTTGGGCTTCACGTCGTACAGCGCCTCTCTTATGATACCCATTTTGTCGATGATAAACGTTGAACGAAGAATGCCCATTTTTTTCTCACCGTTTTTCTCCTTCTCCCGCCAAACATCATAGTCGTTGCACACCTCGCCCTCGGTATCCGCCAGTAACTGCACGGTAAGTCCGTGTTTATCACGAAATGCGGCGTGACTGACGCAGTTGTCCCGACTGATGCCGATCACTTGTGTATCCAGAGCGTAAAACTCATCCATCAGGTCCGAGAGTTCCAGTGCCTCAATGGTACAGCCGGTGGTATCGTCTTTCGGGTAGAAATAGATCACCAGATTCTTGCTACCGAGAAACTGATTGGAATTGATGATATGCATATCAGCATCCGGTAACTCAAAGGGTGGTGCCTTATCTCCAGGGTTGAGCATCTATTATTTCCTCGGTTTTATGTTGGTCGTTGTATCTGTATCCCGGCTGTGCACCGGCCTGAACCCGGTGTCAGTCCGATGGACATAGTGGCAAGATAGTTGACTCCATGGATCCGGGTCAACTGTCGGTATGCAATGACATGCGACAGCATGAGGGAATGCAAGGCTGACAACCTATTGGTCGCTATTCATTGAATGCCCGCTTGGTTATACGTTGGCGGCGGAAACGGCCTGTTCAGGTGGGCGAAAAGGACTGATCTCGGTTGTTTGTCAGGGTGTGACAAGGTGTAACCTGCGGGTAAATTTAGGTAAACCCGTTACCGTGAGCGGTAGGAAAAATAGCGGATTCATAGCATAATGTCTGGATAAGGTACGGTCCTTGACTCCTTGAGCCATCAAATGGCCACTCAATTTGTGGTTATTGTTTCGTTAATGTGTGGCGGCTTACCAGCACAAGCAAGGAAGCACCGAAATCAGAGAAGGCAAATCCACATGTACGATGATTTTTACAAGCTTGACGGAAAACCATTCCAGCTCACGCCGGACCATAAATTCTTCTTCAACAGTAAGGGACATAACCGTGCCATGGCCTATTTGCGTTACGGTCTTGAGCAGGGAGAGGGATTTATCGTCATCACGGGGGGCATAGGTACCGGCAAGACTACTCTGGTGCGCAATTTATTCGATGAGTTGAGCAATATGAATGTCATGGCCGCTCAATTGGTCACAACTCAGGTCGATCCGGACGACATGCTGCGTATGGTCTGTGCCTCTTTCGGTTTGGCTCATGAGGGGCTAAACAAGGCTACCCTGCTGCATAATCTGGAAGCCATAGCACGCGCCCGGCATGCGGAAGGAAAGCAGATGTTGCTGGTTGTGGACGAGGCGCAGAATCTGCCTCCCCGGTCTGTCGAGGAGTTGCGCATGCTCTCCAATTTCCAGGTCAACAACAAGGCGTTGGTACAGACCTTTCTCCTGGGTCAGGAGGAGTTCAAGCGTACCCTGCAGAGTCCGGGAATGGAACAGGTGCGACAACGCATCATCGCCTCCTATCATCTGGACCCGTTGAGTGCCGAGGAGACGGAAAAGTATATCTTGCATCGACTGCAGCTGGTCGGCTGGAAGGAGGATCCTACTTTCGCGGATGGTGTTTTTCCGATGATCTTCGAGTTTACCGGCGGTGTGCCGCGTCGGATCAATGCGATGTGCGACAGAATGATGCTGTATGGCTGTCTGGAAGAGCTCCATACCCTGGAGAAGGATGCTGTACTTTCGGTGATGCAGGAGCTGGAGCAGGAGGTCAGTTTTGATCCTCCCGGTACAGAAGAGGCGGAGCAGTCGCAGCAGCTGGCATCCGTCTCCCCGCTGCATCCGACCGGAGGTGGAATGAACGGCAATCAGGCGGCGGCGACCCAGCCCTCTCCGCAGACCTTGGCCCATGCTGATGAACTGGTCTATCGGATACAAGACCTTGAAAAGGAGATCAGTAGTCTGAAAAAGACGCTGAGAAACGAGCAGAAGCTGCTGAGGAAGGCAATTCTGCTGCAGATGGATCTGGATGAATACGAGGATCTTGATTAATTGGTGACGGGCAAGTCCGGTCTCAGTCCAGGGCGGGTCCGATCATTGCTTCGATAGGTTCGAATCCGCGTGCCTCAAGGGCCTCAGCGATGTCCTCCCAGCGATAGTCACGATTTGTCTCTTCCGCCTGGGCAATTATGCCTGTTGCGAAGCGGTATGCTTCGTTGGTATCGAGATCCTTCGGGACTTTGACCAACCGAATCTCATCAAAACGCGAGCTGGGCAGAACCATATACTTTTCTTTCATATCTATTCCATACCGTATGGTTACTGCGAACAATGTGCCACATAAATCCTTCACATACTAGGGCCTATTGGATGTGTTATCAGGCCCCGGTTGAAAATCGCTGTTGAAACCTGTTTTTGTTTACAGCCAGTGGGCGGCATAGAGGTTGAGTGCCGCAAGCGAGCAGAAAAACATCGTTAGGCTATAGTTTCCATGCCATTTTAGGCTTGCCAGGCTGTGTTGGCCGTATCGGCCCTGCATCGAAAGATTGATGCCGGAAAACGGACTGCACACGACGCCGACTGCCCAGGCTGACAGGAAGGTCATCGCCAGCAGTGTGCCGTCGGGTTGCAGCGGCGCCAGGAGGGTACCGAGTGCTGCGATATTTATTACCGGATGAACGCCTGCAATCGACGTGATCAGCATAAACAGCAGCGTCATGCTGGCTTCCATGCCGCCGAATTGGCTAAATGGCAACCAGCCGCCAAATCCCTGAAAAAGGGTGTTCAGGCCAAAGGAGAAATCCCGCGGACCAGGTCAACAGGCCAGCCCAGTAATTGGTGAGTTGAGGCCAGAGGGTGTTGACCGCCGTGCAGACAACAGCTGCGAACAGTAGCCATCCTGCGGTAATGCGGTGACTCTTCACAAAATAAAGGCGAGGGCGATGGGAATTACGATCAAACTTGCCAGATTGCCGAATGCGACCATCGCAGCGACTTCCTGCGGAGATTGCCGGTAACTCTCAGCCAGCAGATAGTTCATCACAGCGGGTGGCAGAATACTGAATAGCAACAAGATTTCACGCATCTGTTCATTGGGTTGCAACCAGGCGATGGCTACCCATGCGCCTATCAGGCCGCTTAGCGGACAAAGCAAGGCGCCTGATAGCCCTGCTTGCCAGTAGCGGAGTTCGATATGGATCAAGCGAACGCCAAGTGAGACCAGCATCAACGGTATTGCCACTTCCGAAAGCATGACCAGGCCGGGCATAAGTATGCTCGGCGTATGCCAGTCGAAGGCTTTGGCCATAACACCCGCCAGGGTGGCCAGGAAAACCGGATTGCGCAGCAGCTCGGTGGGGTGAACCCTGCCACTGACCAACCAGATTCCCAGACTGAAATGGAGACTTATGGAAACCACAAAGGCTACGACCGCCAGGGGCAGCAGCTGATCGCCAAATGCCAGCGCCGCCAAGGGTAGTCCAAGGTTGCCGGCATTGTTGAACATCATGGAAGGCAACAGCACCCTTAGTCGCATACCCAGGAGACGGGTCAAGGGTAAGGAAACGATGCCGGAGACGATGATGATCATGAGTGCACCCCAGGCTATGGTCTTCCATTCCTGTGTGTCGGGGATCTTCTCTGACAGGACATAGAACAACAGGGCGGGCACGAACAACTGCGTATTGATACGATTGACCGAGAGGATATCGGACCCGCAGAGGCGACCATAGATATAGCCAAGCAGAGCTATGCCGAATACCGGCAGTGTCACCTGTAAGATCTGTAGGAATAGTGCCGTATACATGGGTATTTGTTATTGTCTGGCCTCTATGCCGTTGCAGGCTCAAGACTGTAACTGTCGAGCCTGCTACCTATTCATGCTCACGTTTTTTCAAACGATAGGCTAATTGTGGTCGGGTGATACCCAAGATACGTGCCGCTTGGCTCAGGTTGCCATTGGCCTTCTTTACCGCGGTCTCCAACAACAGTGTCTCCATCTCTTCGAGGCTGGTCGATTGATCTATCACCTGACTGGCAAGTGATTCCACGTCTCCATTCACCTTTTCATTTGAGCTGTTGAACACCGGGACTTCCTGGCTCATGCTGAGACATGGAAACAGGTCTTTCAAATCGATTGCGTCCCCTGGGGTGACGATGATAACCCCCCGTTCGATCATATTTTCCAGTTCCCGGATATTGCCCGGCCAGTTGTAGTCCATAAGCGCCTGAAGCGCCTTTTCAGTGATGCCGCTGACACGCTTGCCATGCCTGGCGGTGTACTTTTCAAGAAAGCGGTTGACCAGCAGTTCGATATCGTCCTTTCGCTCGCGAAGCGGTGGAATAATAACCGGATAGATATTCAACCGATAGTAGAGATCGGAGCGGAAACGCCCTTCGGAAACCGCCTCCTGCAGATCGACATTTGTTGCGGCTACGACCCGTACATCGACCTTTCGGGTACGTGTATCGCCCACCCGCTCTATCTCCCCTTCCTGCAGCACTCGCAGGAGCTTGGCCTGTGCATTCATTGAAAGTTCACCTACTTCGTCGAGGAAGAGCGTACCGCCATGCGCGCGTTCGAACCGCCCGGGTCGGGACTGCTGAGCACCGGTATAGGCGCCTTTCTCAACGCCGAAGAGTTCTGATTCGATCAACTCATCCGGGATCGTCGCGCAGTTGATGGCAATGAATGGGTTTTTTGCCAATGGGCTGATGCTGTGGAGTGCGCGGGCGAACATCTCTTTGCCGACACCGGTTTCACCAAGCAGCAGCACGGTGACATGACTGTCAGCCACCTTGCGCAGCATATCGCAGGCCTGTATGAAGGGTTGAGATGCACCCACCATGTCGCCAATACCGGTCTCTTCCTGCAACGAGTCACGCAGATGGTTGACCTCATCCTGCAGCGCCAACAGCTGTTCCGCCATTGGATCCGGGCGATAGTAACGGCGCTCCTCATCGGCATTTTCCCACTCTTCGATGGGCCTGCCGACGATGCGACAGTGACGATCGCCTTTGGCGCGGCAGTCCACCTCGCGATAGGCGATGAAGCGACCCATAATCTCACTGGTATAACCGGAAGCGTAACCGATCTGGGTCCAGCAGACCGGTTCGTGATGGATGCCGAAAAGCTTCAAGTGCTCTTCGGCTTCGTGGGAGTTTTCCCACAGAAACTCGCCGTAGAAGTGGCGCTGTCGGATGTCGATATCGACCTTAATGGGTTTTACATGTACCACCCCTTCCAGGGTGTGCAGGCGAGGTCCCATCATCAACAGCTCTTCATCGGTGGATTCAGGCAACAGTTTACGGGCCAGCTCTGCATCCTTGGCGCCTGAGGCGTATCCCATGCGGATGAGGACGCCTCTGGCCCGTTCCATACCCAGTGTATCCATGAGCTCTTTGCGCAACGCCCCCATGGCGTGGGTATGCATCAATACCATGCGCTGATCATTGAGCAGAATTGTGCCTGCATCGAATGTCAGATGCAGATTGCGGTCCTCCGAGGGTAGACCGGCGATGCTGATTTGGGATGACATATCTCCTCCAGCCGGTCTCGAGCTGCTAACCGGTGTCTGTTATGGCTGAGCCATCCTCCTTAATGGCGGGTTTGCTCATTATCTTCGTGTGTCTGAGTTTTATGATTCTTATAGTTTGGGTTGTTGTTTTTATCAAATCATAAAATGAATGGGTCGTAAAACAAATCAACAAAAGGTGAGTGTTTTGTTTACGCACTGAGATTGTGCAAAAGCAGCATTAATCAAGATGCTGTTTATCTATTTGGTTAAATGATCAATTTGATAAATCGTTTTTCATCTGATGGTGAAATCGCCCGTTCTCCAATAGTCACTATAAATCTAGAAATATTCTTTTAATTCAATGCTATAGGTGTTTTGGCATAGATCCTGCCATCTTTTCGTGACCAGCAATATGGCGGATTTTGCATCAATTGCGGATCAGCCGGATTTGAGGAGGAAGTGATGGGAGAGTATGTGCCGGACATCGGCAAAGCCTATATCAGAGTGACCGGTGAACGGCTTCACAAGTTTGTTGAGTTCGAGTTTTCCATCAACGACGAAGACCTGACGGTTGAACTGATCCTCCCCTACGAAGAGTTCAGGGCTTTCTGCGAGAAGCATCAAGCCACTTTAATACAACGTCCTGATGAGATTGGAAGTGTAGACGGGATCGACAGCCGTCCCGGCCTCTATCGAAATCCAGCCCATGGGATCTGAAACGATGATTTTCTGGAGGAGCGTTCAACGATGAGTATCGATATTAAAACAGTGAATGTGGAGCCGAGGCGACAAACCTTTGCCCATGTTGCGCGCCGTCTGGGTTCCGATGTGCCGGCATCGCGTTACGAAGAGGGAGTGTATGATGTTCAGGCTACGACGCACTTCCACTATCGTCCCATATGGGGTCCTGAGTATTGGACCTTCGATGAGGGGCGTACCGCAATCAAGATGCAGGACTGGTATCTCTTCAAGGATCCACGACAGTACTACTACGGCACCTATACCATCGCCCGCGCCAACATGCACCAGACTACGGAGCGTAATTTCGCTTTCGAGGAGAAGCGCAACATGTTGGCCAATATCGATCCCAAGTGGCGGGAGATGATCGTCAACTATCTGATCCCGCTACGCCACTATGAGTGGGGCGCAAATATGAACGCCTGCTCCATCAGCGATGCAGGTTACGGAACCGCCATCACATCAGCGGCGATCTTTACCGCAGGAGACCGGCTGGGAATCGCACAGATTCTCTCACGTATCGGCATCGTCCTCGGTAGCGGTGACGGCGAACTGCTCGATGAGGCCAAAAAGCAGTGGATGGAGGCGGACACCTGGCAGGGCGTGCGCAAGGCGGTGGAGGACAGCCTGGTGCTGAAGGATTGGTTCGAAGCGCTGTTGGTCCAGTTCCTGGTGATGGACGGATTAATCTATCCGCTGGTCTACAACCACTTCGACACCGAGGGTCAGAAACACGGCGCGACGGCGCTCTCCATGCTATGTGAGTTCATGGTCGACTGGAGCAGTGAGCACAACCGCTGGGTGGATGCCGTCGTCAAGGTTGCCGTAAAGGAGTCGGCGCAGAATCAGGCGCTGTTATCCCAGTGGTACATCGCTTGGCGAGACACCATGGTCGATGCGCTGAATCCCTTGGCGCTTATGGTTTTGGGCAATGGTGCCGAAGCGGCTATCGGCGATATCCGCGAACAACTGGATGCCCGAGCCGGCAAGCTCGGCCTGAGTCTATAAGAGGAGGTCGAGATGGCTGGAATCGTATCCATAACCCTGCAAAACAATGACGAGGCTCGTCCCGTGATCGAGTCAATTCTGCATGACAATCCCAGTGCGAGTGCCAACTACATGCCGGGTGCGGTGAAGATCGACTGCCCGGAACGGTTGGTGGTGAAGGCGGGTTCGGTTTCCGAACGGATCGGCCGCGACTGGGATCCGCAGGAGATCCATCTCACCATCATCTCCATGGGCGGCAGCTTGGATGAGGATGACGAAGAGTTGGTCCTCTCCTGGGGCGTGTAACACTGGAGGAGCAAAAATATGACACCCCAACGTAAGAAGAAGCTGAACCTTAAGCAGCGCTATGCGCTGATGACCCGAGGCCTGGACTGGGAGACCAGCTACCAGAAGATGGATGATGTCTTTCCCTACGATACCTTCGAAGGGATCAAGATCACCGACTGGTCGAAGTGGGAAGATCCCTTCCGTCTGACCATGGATGCCTATTGGAAATACCAAGGCGAGAAAGAGCGCAAGCTCTATGCGGTGCTCGACTCCTTTGCCCAGAACAATGGCCAGCTTGGGATATCCGATGCCCGCTATGTGAATGCCATCAAGCTGTTTCTGACCGGTGTCACGCCGCTGGAGTACCAGGCCCATCGTCACTTTGCGCACCTGGGCCGGCATATTAGGGGTGTTGGCCCGAGGGTGGCGGCACAGATGCAGTCACTCGATGAATTGCGACATGCGCAGACCCAGATCCATACCATCAGCCACTACAACAAGTACTTCGACGGCTTCGCCGAGTTCCCCCACATGCATGATCGCGTATGGTATTTGTCGGTGCCCAAGTCCTTCTTCGACGATGCCTGCAGCGCCGGTCCCTTCGAGTTCTTTACCGCCATCTCATTCGCCTTCGAGTATGTGTTGACCAATCTGTTGTTCGTCCCCTTCATGTCGGGTGCCGCCTACAACGGCGATCTGGCGACGGTGACCTTCGGCTTCTCTGCCCAATCCGACGAGGCGCGCCATATGACTCTCGGTATCGAGGTGATCAAGTTTATGCTGGAACAGCATCCCGACAATCTGCCCATCGTGCAGAAGTGGGTGGACAAGTGGTTCTGGCGCGGTCACAAGATGCTGGGGCTGGTGGCGATGATGATGGACTATATGCTGCCCAAGCGCATCATGTCCTGGAAAGAGGCCTGGGAGATCTACTTCACCGAGGCGGGCGGCGCGCTGTTCGAAGATCTTTCGCGTTACGGTCTGCGTGTACCCAAGTATGCCGACATCGCCACAGACGAGGCTGAGCACATATCTCATCAGAACTGGGCAATCTTCTATCAATACACCCAGGCGGCGGGTTTTCATACCTGGCTGCCCAGCGATGAGGAGATGGCCTGGCTGTCGGAGAAGTATCCCAACACCTTCGATAAATACTACCGTCCTCGCTTCGAGCTGTGGCGGGAGATGGAGGCCAGGGGCGAGCGCTTCTACAACAATGCCTTGCCTCAGCTGTGCCAGACCTGCCAGATACCCATGGGTTACACGGAGCCAGGAGATCCGACCAAGATCGGCTTCCGCAGCAGTGTTTATGAAAGTGAACGCTACCACTTCTGCTCTGATGGCTGTAAGGACATCTTCGACAATGAGCCGGAAAAATTCTCCCAGGCCTGGTTGCCGGTACATCAGATCTTTCAGGGTAACTGCGGAGGTGCCGATTTGAGTGACGTCCTCAAGTGGTACCACATGGAAAACGGCACGGACAACATGGACTACACAGGTTCGCCGGACCAGAAACAGTGGGATGCCTGGCAGTCGGCGCGTAAGCGGGTGGCCGGTTAAACCAACGTAAGACACCGCCTGATGCCATCTTTCGGTGGTCAGGTCGGTGATAAATGATTTCTACAAAGAGGAGAGAGTCATGGCAGTTGTCGCCCTCAAACCAGGATATGCGGATACAGTTGAGATCCGTGACAGAAAGGAAAATTTTCTCGGCAACCAGGTGGTATATCTGCATTGGGAGGAGCATCTTAGTTTTTGTGCAGCAACCGCTTTTCCATTGCCGCCCGACATGCCATTCGGTGCCCTAACCGAACAACTGATACCACAGTACTATGGTATGCACCCTGACTTTGGGATGATCGACTGGGATCGTGTGGAGTGGAAGATCAATGGTCAACCGTCAACGCCTGATTTGGATAAGAGCCTTGCGGATAACGGTGTCGATCACAAAGCCCTGATCTGTTTTCGCACCCCTGGATTGAATGGCTATAAGGGGTCCTGTTCATAACAAAGCAAGCATCCGCTGCCATTCGTGCGGATCGTATTTGATTGATTTCACAGCGTCACACAAAACGGTGACCAGAGGAGGTTAGACTGATGGCAATAAACGGCGTTTTACGTCCAGGACATATATCGCTACGTGTACTGGACCTGGAAGAGGGGCTGGTTCATTACAAGGAGCGACTGGGTTTGATCGAAACCGACCGGGATGACCAGGGGCGGGTCTACCTGAAGGGCTGGGACGAACAGGATTGGTTCTCCGTTGTGTTGCGCGAAGCCGATACCACCGGCATGGATTTCATGGGTTTCAAGGTGGATAGTAGGGAGACCATGGATCGTCTTGAGGAGAAGCTGAAGACATTCGGTTGCAGTGTCAAACGAATTCCGGCCAATGAATTGAAGCATTGCGGTGAGCGGGTGCGCTTCGATTCCCCCACCGGTCACATGTTCGAGCTGTATGCGGAAAAGGATGTGAAGGGTACCGATATGGGCAGGGTGAACCCGGAGCCCTGGCCGGACAACCTCACTGGAATGCAGGTACAGCGCTTTGACCACTGCCTGTTATACGGTGACGATCTGGATGGCAGTATCAAGCTGTTTACCGAAGTGCTGGGTTTCAGTGAATCGGAGAAGGTGATGGATGGCGGCCTCCAACTGGCCTCTTTTCTCACCTGTGGTATGAAGGCCCACGACCTGGCGCTTATCCGTCACCAGGACAAAGGCAAGCTCCATCATGCCTCATTCCTGCTCGGTTCCTGGGAAGAGGTGTTGCGCGCTGCCGATATTATCGGCAAGCACAAAATCTCAATCGATATCGGTCCGACCCGGCATGGCATCACCCGTGGCAGAACCATCTACTTCTTCGATCCTTCAGGCAACCGCAATGAAGTCTTTCATGGCTCATATGACTGGTATCCTGACCATGAACCTATAACCTGGACAGCGGATGAGTTGGGTGGCGCTATCTTTTACCACGATCAGAAACTCAACGAACGTTTCCTCACCGTAGTAACCTGATCGGTTGTCGATTACTGACGCTATTAAGCCCCGCATGCGGGGCTTAATAGTCATTGTCATGCGAGCTATCCGTGAATCAGCCGAAGTGGTCTGCCTTTACAAAATGCGGGCGTTTCATCACTCCGGATTGTGTTGAGCTCTGTTCCCTGTCGTTGGTGTACCGCAGGATCAAGGGAGTGACAACGAATGTACCGACCAAAGCCAGTATCATCACCATCGCACTTAACAGCCCGAACTGTGCAACCGGTGGGAACGTGGAAAATGTCAATGTGGCGAATCCCAAAGTGAGCGCCATTGCGGTAGTGAAAATAGGTAACGATTCCTGACGCAGGGTCAGTAACTGTGCACCCCGCTGCGATGTGCCTTTCCTGATAAGACGCTGATAACGCACCATGAAGTGCATGGTGTGGTCGACACAGATACCCAATGCAATTGCGGCAACCATTACGGTACTTGTATCCATAGTGATTTTGAAGTATCCCATTACTCCGAACAGGATGATGATGGGGAATAGGTTGGATAGTACGGCCACAAATCCCAGTTTCGTGTTTGCAAGCAGCAGTGAAATGAGAATGAAAATAATCCCCAACATCATAATCAATGAGCGGGTCTGGCCGTCAGCCATGTAGTCGACCGCCTGGCTGTTGAGATAACTGCTACCTGTCACTTTGATGCCGAGAGACGGATCCAGGGATTCATGTGCGAAGCTGATGATGTCCTGCACCGCCTGGTTGAGTTGCCTGGATGAATCGACAGCATGTCTTACGATGATCCTTGCCTGGTTGTAATCTGCAGAGACGAATGACTTGGCGCTTGCATGACCGAGCAATGACATATAGCCGCTAACAAGCTCATCGCTTCCAGGTAAATAGATCTTGTCGGGTGTCGCACCATCGATACCGCTGTGTACAACGCCGATAAAATCGGCAAAGGAAAAACTCTTCTCGAATTCTCCAGTCTGTACAAGATAGCGTTGCAACATTTGCAACTGCCGCAGATTGGCGGTTTTCAGGAACGCCTCATCGCTGCCGTTGATCAGGATAGTGAGAGACTGTATGCCTGATAATTTGTCTTGAATCAACGCGGCCTGCTCCGGCAGTGACGAGGAGGGTGGCAAAAAGGCCATGATATTGTTGTTGATTTCAAGTCGAGTGGCCCAGTAGCCACTTATAAGCATGACCAGTATCAATCCCGTGAGCAGCTGCCGCGGATAGCGGGATAGCACAATGAATATGGTTTCCACCAGTCTGATGAATCCAATTTCTCGCGAATTCGAAGCGCTACGATTTTGCTGGGATATACACTGCAGACAGGCCGGGACCAAGGTTGAAGTGATAATGAAATTAAACAACAACCCAATAGCTGTTATGAGGCCGAATTGCTCCAGCAGATCTATGCGGTTGAGCGATATGGACAGGAATCCGAGACAAGTTGTTATGAAAGTGAGCAGAATAGCGGTACCCATATGGTTGGCCATATATTGAGTGGCGTCGAAACGAGTCAGGCCACGCTTAATTCCCGACTGATATTCCGATATGAGATGGATATCTTCTGTGGAGCCGACAATAATCAGCAAGGCCGGGATGATCGATGTCATTATATTGACGGGAATCGCAAATATCGCCATAACGCTCAAGGTCCAGACAACGCTCAATCCGGCAGTCAAGAGAGGTATCAGCGCAGAACATGAGCGTTTGAATATCAACCACAAGGTCAACGTGAGAACGAACAACGACAAGGGAAGGATAATTCTGAGATCATTGCGGATCTGTTCGCTGATACCCGATCGGATTGAGGGGTTGCCGAGGTGGAAAGCCTGGCGTAACCGACTCTGCAGGGGGGCGATGGCCTCGTCAAGCGCTGCAGAGACCGCTTCATCGAAACCACGATGATAACCGGTCATGTCCAGATAAAGATTGATCGCCATTACCGTTCCATCATGCGACAGCAGGTTTCGCTCTATCAGCGGGTTCAGCAACGCTGCATTGGTGATTTTCCGGATATGTGTTTGGGATTGAGGGATGGATTCAAGGTAGGGATTGGTATAGACAAAACCCTTTTCGGTGCGCAGGTATCTCATTGAAAAGAGGCTTGTGGTATGTGAAATCTGTGGGATTGCCTCGATTCTGCGCAGTGCTTGCTGTATGGCATTCAGATTGCTGGGCTGCAGGAGATTGTCATCCTCCAGGTAGATCACTGTAATGGCGTCACTGCCAAACGTCCGCAAGCTATTCTCATAATCCGCCACTGTATCGGGATGGTTCACCATCAATCCTTCGGCAGTGATTTCAATTCGCAGCGCTGCCAGCTGCAGAGCGGCAGCCAGGGTGATGATTGAAATAATTATGATAACAAGCCATGAATGATGCGCTGCAGTGGTGATGAGTCGCTTCATAGGGATAACCCTGAATCCTTAGAAATATCCAGATTTCCTGAATTCAGTGTTTCACTAGTCGATTTTAATTCCTATGAGATGGGTTACTTACGATCTGTGACATATTCACATGCAATCGGGAATACCAGGGCCGAATTTAACTCCTGGGACGACCCTGTTATTTTTTTCGAGCTGATCTACTATCAAAGATGACGAAGTCTGAATTGATGGGAGTTATTTTTTATAAACAGGGTCTTATATCAGCAAGGATCCAGTGATTATTGACCTGTCCATTTGCTCTTAAACTGTAATGAACTTTAAAGCGTCAGGTCAACTCCTTGTCTGCATCTTGCTTATACTATTCTGTGGCGTCTCTGCTGGAGAGGCGTCGATAAGCGACAAACGGATACTGTTGCTCTACTCCTATCATCCAGGTTTCCCGACTTCGCCGCGGATCCTTTCGGGTATCCGAGACCTGTTTCACTTGGAGAGCCCCCTTATCGATATCGAATATATGGATTCGAAACGGCTCTATAACAAAAAAAGCCTCGATTACTTTCACCAGCAGTTCTCAAATAAATTGGCTAACCGGGAACCATACGACCTGGTGATTACGGCGGATGATAATGCGTTGGACTATATGCTTGACCTGGGAGCATCGCTGTTCGTGGGGGTACCCAAGGTTTTCTTGGGCGTAAATGACATCAGGAAGGCGATGAAGTTGGAAGAGCGCGCGGATGTCACAGGTGTGGTCGAGGTGCCTTCGTTCAGAGAAACCATCGTCATGGCCAAAGCGATTTTCCCGCAAAGAAAAATAGCCTATATCCTGGTTGACGGAACGACCAGTGGCCAGAGCGATTTACGAACGATTCTCGAGGTTTTCGGAAAGGACGGGTCGTTGCAGTTTTCAACCCTGTCACTGGCCGATCAAGACTGGGAGGCTTTTAAAAAAGCCTTAAATGCAGCTGATCCGGATGGGATGGTTTTTTTGCTTTCAGCCTACCGGGATGTACATGACGCACTGCTCTCTTTTGAAGAGAGCCTGGAGCTGATTCGGAACTCCACAGATCTACCGATTTTTCACTTTTGGCGACATGGCATGGGGAGCGGCGTACTGGGTGGCGTGATAATCGATCACTATGCCCAGGGTCGAGAAGCGGCGGCTTTGGCGTTACGCATTTTGCGGGGTCAACCCGTATCCGGCTTGCCGATCATCCGTGAGAGTCCGAACGTGCCGACCTTGGACTACCGCCTTGTAACGTCATACGGCATCGATCACACCAAGCTACCGGATGGGTATCAATGGATCAATCTGCCAGTAGAGATCGCTACTCCCTATCGGAAATATTTTCTCTATACCCTGATGGGTCTGGGATCGTTGTTGGTGCTGGTTTTCGTCTTGCTGCCACTGTTGAGAAAGTCCCGGCAACTGAGCCGGGCGCTCACTAAAAGCGAGCAGCAATATCGCACTATCGTCGAGAACAGTCATGACGGTATATGGCAGATCGACAGCGAGGGCAATACAACCTTCGTCAATCAGGTCATGGCCGATATGTTCGGGTATAGAACCGATGAGATGATGGGTAGATCTTGTTACGACTTCATGGATGAAGAGGAGATACAGGTTGCCCGGGACAACCTGCAACGGAGACGTAGCGGTATCGTGGAGTCTCATGACTTTAGGTTTCGGCACAAACAGGGGCACGATATATGGACCCGAATGAAGACAGGGCCCGTCAAGGATAGCGATGGAAGATTTGTCGGTGCCGTTGCCATGGTAAGCGATATTACTGAGGCGAGAAAAGAGAGGATACGATTAAAGGAGAGCGAGGAGAACTTTAAACAGTTGACCCATGCCATTCGAGAAGTCTTTTGGTTGGGATCCTCGGATTGGCAAGAGGTTTACTATGTCAGTCCGGGTTATGAGTTGATGTGGGGTAGAAGTTGTCAGAGTCTGTATGACAAGGCCACCAGCTGGATCGAGGCATTGCCACGTGAGGATCTTGAACGTGTCGAGAGTTTTCTTACGGAACATTTACAGGAACCCTGGACAGAGCTGCGCTTTCCTGAATATCGGGTAATTCGCCCAAACGGTGAGGTATGCTGGGTGGATGCCAAGGCATTTGCCATCTACGATGAGTCGGGAAAACTTTATCGTGTCGCCGGTATCGCCGAGGATATCACGCAACGAAAAAACAACGAGCTAAAGCTCAATCATCGCTTCGAACTTGAAAAGTTGATTGCAAAACAGGCCTCCATACTGCTGGATACCGGTATCGATGAGCTTGATCAAAGACTTGCCAGCTTGTTGGAAGAGATTGGTCAATTTTCCGCAAGCGATCGCGCCTATCTTTTCCAGTTCGATAGGGATCGTAACACCATGTCGAATACCCATGAGTGGTGCGCTGAAGGAGTGGCGACGCAAACAATGAAGCTGCAAAAACTCCCCCTTTCCGATTTCGAATATATGCTGGGGCAGTTTAAACAAGACAGACCGCTTTTTATCGAGTCCCTCGAGGATCTGCCGGAAGAGGCCGGTGAATTCAGGCATCATCTGGCCGAACAAGAGATAATGTCGTTGCTGGTGATGCCAATCCGCATCGATCAGGTGCTCATCGGCTTCATCGGTTTCGATACCGTTACTGTCAGTTCGACCTGGCAGCAAGAGGATATTCTGTTACTTCATACATTTTCCGACGTGCTGGCCAGCGCCATAAGACGACAACGTACCGAAACCGCTCTGCGAGATTCGCGTCGTACCATGCGGGTCTTGCTTGACAATCTTCCGGGAGCGGCCTATCGCTGCAGATCCGATCAACACTGGAGCATGATCTTTATCAGTGATGGTATTACTGAAATCACGGGGTATAAACCGTCAGATTTGGTTGCTAATAAGCTACTGAGTTATGCCGATGTGATCCATCCGGAGGACAGGGAGCTAGTGTCGAAGCAGGTAGCGGCTGCAATCGACGAAGGTGTTACCTTTGAAATCGAATACAGGATTTTCGACCGCTGGCAGAGAGTGCGCTGGATGTGGGAAAGAGGGGCTCAGGTTGAATCAAAAGACGGTACTCCCTTCCTCGAAGGTTTTATCTCCGATATAACCGATCGCAAACAGGTCGAAAGTGCGCTGCAAGCTAGCGAAGACTATCAGCGCTTGATCATGAATTCGACGGCGGAGGGTATCTACAGTCTCGATGAACACGGTCTCTGTACCAGTGTAAACCAGGCTGCCCTGGCGCAATTGGGTTATGAGGGTGAAGAGGAGCTGATTGGCCAGCCCATGCACCTGGTCATACACCATTCACATGCGGATGGTTCAGAATATCCGAGCGAGGAGTGTCCAATATACAAAGCCTTCAACAGGGGTGAGCAGATTCATGTGGATAGCGAGATCTTCTGGCGCAAGGACAGCAGCAGTTTCCCGACAGAATACTGGTCGTATCCGCTGATCAAACAGGGGAATATCCGGGGAGCCGTCGTAACCTTCATCGATATCACCGAGCGGAAATTCAATGAAGAGGTGATGGAATCGAGGGTCAAGTTGCATGAATATGCACAGGGGCACGACGTCAATGAGCTTCTGGTCTTTGCGCTGGATCTGGCTTGCGAAAAGACCGACAGCAAAATCGGCTTTTACCACTTTCTCGAGGATGACCAGAAAACCCTCTCGCTCCAAGCCTGGTCTAGCGAGACGACCGAGAGTTTTTGCCAAGCTGCGGGAGAGGGATTGCATTACGATGTCGATGAAGCGGGTGTCTGGGCCGATGCGGTGAGGGAGAGACGCCCGGTCGTCCACAACGATTATGCATCGCTGCCCCATCAGCACGGGTTGCCCGAAGGTCACGCCGAAGTAACTTGCGAACTCGTTGTACCGGTATTCAGGGGCGACAAGATTGTCGCCATCATGGGGGTGGGCAATCATGCCCGGCAAAACTATGACGATCACGATGTGGAAAAAGTTAACCGGATTGCAGATCTGGCTTGGGACATCGTCGAAAACAAGCTGATTGAGGGTCAGCTGGAACAGAATCGCCAGCAGCTCAGTACGATACTTGACACGGTCAAGGAGGCGGTCGCACTTTGGGATGATCGCGCAAGGCTGCGATATGCCAATACTGGTTTTTTTTCACTACTGAAGCTGCCCATCGAACTGTGGAACAGAGAGGCGAGCGCCGGTAAATCTATTGGTGAGTTGGTCCCTCAGGCCTCACCGTTGAAAAATATCGAGTCGCTGCTGACCCGTCTGTTGAACAGAGGGGAGTCGATTGAAAATCTCCCTCTGGAAATTGAAAGGAAAGGGCGGGAATCCATATGGATCGGATTGACGATTCATGCGCTTTATAATAGAGGCACTGGCCGAATAACCGGCGCGGTCTCGACCATGTCGGATATCACCGAGCAGAAGAGCCATGAGCATCGGCTGGAACAGTTGGCCCATTTTGATAATCTTACACGGTTGCCCAATCGCCTGCTGGCCATTGACCGTCTGCGACAGATGGTCGCAAGAGCCAGACGTACCGGTGAACTGATGGCTGTTTGCTATCTCGATCTGGATGGATTCAAGGCTGTAAACGATACGTTTGGACACGAGGCGGGAGATGAGCTGTTAAGAGAAACGGCTCAGCGGCTGGCTCTGTGTGTGCGTAACGGAGATACGGTAGCCCGTTTGGGTGGTGACGAGTTTCTGATTCTATTGGCCGACTTGAAAGATCAACAGGAGAGTCAGTTCATCCTCAAGCGTATTCTGGAGATGACGACAAAACCCTATAGCATTTCCGGAAACGCTCAGTCGACAGTCACCGCCAGCCTCGGTGTCACCCTGTTTCCCAATGATAATTCTGAACCTGATACGCTAATTCGACATGCAGACCAGGCAATGTATATGGCAAAGGAGTCGGGTAAGAATTGTTACCAGTTCTTCAACAAGGATTTCGAACGGCGGGTCCAGGCGCAGGAGGAAACGCTTGGTGAAATTATCAATGCCTTGGATAGCGATCAATTCATTGTCTACTATCAACCTGTGCTCGATTGCCGGGCGGGTCGGGTTATTGCCGCGGAAGCATTGATACGTTGGGATCATCCCATATTGGGTCTGCTTGAACCGGCGGAATTTCTGCCATTGATCAACAAGAGTGATGTAATGCTATCGCTCACAGAGCAAGTTATCGAGCAGGCGGTCATGCTGATCGAGCATATGCATGCCAAGGGTTCGACACTCTCGGTTGGCATCAATATTTTTCAAGAACAGTGTTATGATCCGGTTTTTTTCACTCTGTTGCAAAATCATGTGAAGAAGCTGCAACGGCGTCAGCGTTCACTGTTACAGCTGGAGATTTCGGAGCAGGTCGTCACATCCCATTTCACTCAGACGGAACGATTTATCGGTGATTGTCTCGAAATGGGAGTCGAATGTGTGCTCGACGATTTCGGTATCGGCGATACCTCGATTCAACAGATTTCACGGCTCCCTGTCAGAGCGATCAAAGTGGATCGTACCCTGACGCAGAAAATGCTTTCCGACGAACGCCAATATGCGTTAATCAAAACCATCTTGAATATGGCCAATGCCTTCAATCGCATGGTGATAGTACAAGGGGTCGAAGAGGAGCGGCAGATGGCCACACTGCTGTCGCTGGGTTGTAGCCGTATGCAGGGTTTTCTTTTCTCAGAAGCGATGTCATCAGATGATCTCACTCACTGGCTGGCTGTGACCACGGAATCAAAAGATTGGTTACGACGCTTCGTAATGACATAGAGGATAGTTGAATGTCTGAAACGAAAAACAAATATGAGCCCTTTGTCTGGTGTGATTGGATGTCAACTGGGGTTGAGGTGATCGACGCTCAGCATCAGAACCTCCTGAATATGGTGAATGATGCATACAATAGCCTCACCGAGACCACCAGTCCCGTGACCTTTCAAAGGATTACCAAGGAACTGCTGAGCTATGCCATCTACCACTTCCAGACAGAAGAGTCATTGATGAAGGAGTATGGCTATGTCGGTGAACGATCGGAGGAAGCGACACAACATATCAAGGAGCATCGTGATTTTTCGGCAAAAATTGTCGCCATAAGAAAGACATTCAGTACCGGTGATCGGGATCAGATCATCCCGATACTCGAATTTCTACAAACCTGGATCGCCAACCATACCCAGAAGGTGGATATGAAATTGGGGCTGTTCATTCAGGAAAAGGAAGCGGAGAGCTCGTCTTCAAAAACAGTTTGATTTGTGCGCGAAGCCTCTATGTCTGCCAGCGAGCGGTTTTCATGCAATCTCCTGTTCTCTGCGCGTCTCTTCACGCAGCACTTTCAATGTGATCTCCGCCGTCCTCATGATGTGCTGTTCAATGGCGTCGCAGGCCCGCTTGGTATCCCTTGCCAGGGCCGCATTTCGCAGTTCTTCATGTTCCTGGTGTAGATCGCGAGGGATCTCGGTGCTCAGGGCGATGTTTCTGTAGCGCTTGTGCTGATCGTAGAGAATGCCATAGAAACGGCGCAGCCACTTTGAGGTGCAGCCAGCAATAAGCGCTTCATGAAAATCGTGGTTTCGGATCTCCCACTCAGCAGGGTCCCGCGCTTCAGACTCTTCCACCTTTTCCAGCTGATAGAAGGTCGCAACGATACGTGACTCCCAGGCGTCGTCCCCATGCTCGATACTCTGGCTGAGGGCCTGCTTCTCCAGCAGGATGCGCATGCGGGTAATATCGGCCAGGTCCTCCTCAGACATCGGCGCCACGCGGAAGCCCCGCTGCCCCTCGGCGGTGACGAAACCGTCTGCGGTGAGCCGGCTCAGGGCCTCGCGCAAAGGGCTTGCGCCGACGCCGTACTCTCCTCGCAGGTGCTCGATACGCAGTTTCTCATCCGGCAGCAGCTCGCCGTGAATGATATCCGACCTAAGTTGGAGATAGGCCTGATCGGACAGGGTCTTGGCCCCGTTCTGTTCGGTCTGATCATTGTAAGTTCTTGCCATAGCAGCGTTTTTCCAGTTGATGACGTAATAAGAAACGGTTCCTAACCCTACCTGTTATTTATCGGTTCAACAGTGACTTTTATCAATATTCTAGTCGGTAGTAATAGATTTACAAAAAATATCGATAAAAAACTTGCATATCGACAAAATATCGCTATTCTTTCGTTTATCGATATTTTGGAGCGGTCACTATGTCCTACCAACTTACCATCGAGCCCACCGGCGATGAGGTGGAGGTCGAAGAGGGCCAGAACATCCTCGACGCCTGTTTGCGGGCCGGGATCTGGATGCCCCACGCCTGCTGCCATGGGCTTTGCGGCACCTGCAAGATCGAGGTGCTGGAGGGTGATGTGGATGTGGGCGACGCCTCCAACTTCGCCCTGATGGATATGGAGCGTGACGAGGGCAAGGTGCTGGCCTGCTGCGCCACCCTCGAATCGGATACCGTGATCGAGGCGGATATCGATGAGGATCCAGATGCGAGAATCATCCCTGTAAAGGACTTCGAAGCCAAGATCGTCAGGTTGGAGAACCTGACTCATGACGTGAAGGGTCTCTGGTTACAGGTGGAAGGTGAGGGTATCGAGTTCCAGGCCGGCCAATATATCAACCTGCATGTCCCGGGTGTTGAAATGCCTCGTGCCTTCTCGCTGGCTAACAAGCCGTCCGAGAGCAACCTGATCGAACTGCACATTCGTCTGGTGGCCGATGGCGAGGCGACACCGATCATCCACAATGACCTGAAGGTGGGCGACAGACTCAATTTCACCGGACCCTATGGCCGCTTCTTCGTACGTAAGTCCCGCATCGAGCCGATGATCTTCATCGCCGGCGGCACCGGACTCTCGAGTCCCAAGTCGATGGTGCTCGATCTGTTGGAGTCGGGTTGCACGACACCGATCACCCTTTTCCATGGTGTCAGGGCAAAACGGGATCTCTACGATAACGAATTGTTCAGTTCACTGGCGGATCAACACCGGAACTTCACCTATATCCCTGTGCTCTCCCAGATGGAGGCGGGTGACGAGTGGAGCGGTGAGACCGGTTTTGTCCACGAAGCGGCACAATGCCATTACGACAATACCTTCAGTGGTAACACCGCCTACCTGTGCGGGCCTCCGGTGATGATCGAGGCAGCGATACGCGCCCTCATGCAGGGCCGCCTGTTCGAAAACGACATTTTCACCGAGCGCTTTCTCACCAAGGACGAAGAGAACCGCAAGCGCAGTCCGGTTTTCAAGAGGCTCTGATCATGTCCGTCCAGTTCGAAATCTATGTGGAGGACAAGGATGCCCGTTTTCATTGCGGTGAAGCGCAGCGTCTGTTGCATGCCATGCAGGCGCAAGGACTCGGCTCGATTCCGGTCGGTTGCAAAGGGGGCGGTTGCGGTATCTGTCGTATCCAGATCACTCAGGGTGAATACGAGACTCGGAAAATGAGCCGTGCCCATGTCACGGAAGAGGATGAGCGTCTCGGCATCGTGCTCTCCTGCCGGGTCATCCCCAAGACCAATCTATCCCTTCGGTTGGCACCCCGGCCGAAGGAGACATCCGAGAGCGCAGCATAGCGCTCCGTCAATACAACAATCGATAGCACAACATCAACGAAGGCGGGAGTGATCCCGGTAGGAGGAGTTCATGGCAGTAGCAAATAACGAAGGTTCGGTCGGGTTTATCCAGATCACTTTGGGTGAGGTGGGCATCTCCAGGGATCGAGTCTGCATCGATGGCTTTACCGAGACCGATCATGAAGGCGATGCCAGGCACTTTATGAAGAGCTGGAGCGAGTTCGAAAGCAGTTGCGGCAGCCGGCAGGTGCCCGAAGAGAAGAACTGAAGATGCAAGAGTTGACCGTCAACGCGAAGAGTCTGCATTGGCAATACGCCATGCAGGCGGTGACCGCCGCCAACCGGCATGCCGAAGAGATCGGCGTGGCGGTGAATGCGGCGGTGGTCGATCGCGGTGGCAATCTGCTCGCCTTTCAGCGTCATAACAGCGCGCCATTGCACTCCATCTCCATTGCCATCGACAAGGCCTACACCGCGGTGAGTTTTGGCTTTCCCACGTCGGAGTGGATGTCGGTGATCGGTGACCAGCCGGCCCTGCGGGAAGGGTTGGTGCAGCGGGATCGTCTGGTGATTTTCGGCGGTGGCCTGCCTATCCGGATCGGCACAGATCTGGTCGGTGCTATCGGTGTTTCAGGCGCATCGGAGGCAGAGGACGAGGCCTGTGCGCGGGCCGGTATTGAAGCGATCGGACTTGCCGGTGAATCGATTGAAACCCCCGATGCGATACGCGGGGAATCCTAGGACTTTGGCGTAATGACGGTGAACAGAATGAAAGAGGTCAAACACTTCATCAATGGAGAATTTGTCGGCTCCGCGTCGGGCAAGCTGTTCGACAATATCAGCCCGGCGACCGGGCAGAAGATCGGCATCGTGCACGAGGCGGGGGCACCGGAGGTGGATGCGGCGGTCACCGCGGCACGGGTGGCGCTGCAGGGAGAGTGGGGAAGCATGTCCCTGGCTGAGCGCGCCAACCTGCTGCACAAACTCGCCGACGGTATCACCGCCCGCTTCAATGAGTTCCTCGAGGCTGAGTGCCTCGACACGGGCAAGCCGCAGAAGCTGGCCTGCCATATCGATATCCCCCGCGGCGCGGCCAACTTCAAGATCTTCGCCGATGTGGTGAAGAACGTACCGACAGAGAGCTTCATGTTGGATACGCCTGACGGTAATGGCGCACTCAACTATTCGGTGCGCAAGCCCAAGGGCGTGATCGCCGTCATCAGTCCCTGGAATCTCCCTTTGTTATTGATGACCTGGAAGGTCGGCCCGGCGCTGGCCTGTGGCAACACCGTGGTGGTCAAGCCGTCGGAAGAGACCCCTTTCACAACCGCACTGCTGGGTGAAGTGATGAACCAGGTGGGGATCCCCAAGGGTGTCTACAACGTGGTGCATGGCTTCGGCCCCAACTCGGCGGGGGAGTTTCTCACCCGTCACAAAGGGGTCGACGGTATCACCTTCACCGGTGAAACCGGTACCGGCGCCGCCATCATGAAGGCAGCCGCCGACGATATCACCGATATCTCTTTCGAGCTCGGGGGTAAGAATCCGGCACTGGTGTTTGCCGACTGCGATATGGACAAAGCGATCGAGGGTACTCTGCGCTCCGCCTTCGCCAACTGCGGGCAGGTTTGTCTGGGAACGGAGAGGGTCTATGTGGAGCGCCCCATCTACGATGAGTTCGTCGATCGTCTGAAGACCGGCGCCGAGGCGCTGAAGCTGGGGCCGTGGGACGACCCCGAGACCGATATGGGGCCGCTGATCAGTCAGGAACACCGCGACAAGGTGCTCTCCTACTACCGCTTGGCGGAAGAGGAGGGTGCCACCGTCGTCACCGGTGGCAGCACACCGAGCATGCCCGAAGCTCTGGCCGGCGGCGCCTGGGTGCAACCCACCATCTGGACCGACCTGCCGGACGATGCCGCCTGTGTCCGCGAGGAGATTTTCGGTCCCTGCTGCCACATCCGACCTTTCGACAGCGAAGCGGAGGCGATCGCCCTGGCCAACAACACCGACTACGGTCTGGCGACGGCGATTTGGACCGAGAACAGCTCCCGCGCACACCGGGTTGCGGCCCAGGTGGATGCGGGTATCGCCTGGGTCAACTCCTGGTTCCTGCGCGACCTGCGCACTCCCTTTGGCGGCGCCAAGCAGTCGGGTATCGGCCGCGAGGGAGGCGTCCACTCCCTCGAGTTCTACACCGAACTCAAGAACGTCTGTATCAAGCTTTGAGGAGTTATCGATGCTGAACGAACAACGCATCCACGAACTGGGCGACGAACTCTTCGATGCCCTCAGCCAGCGCCACATGATCGATCCGCTGACGGAACGGGAACCGGAGATCACCATCGAGGACGCCTACCATGTTTCTTTACGCATGGTGAGCCGGCGGGTCGAGAACGGTGAGTCGATCATCGGCAAGAAGATCGGCGTCACCTCCAAGGCGGTGCAGAACATGCTCAACGTGCACCAGCCCGATTTCGGTTATCTCACCGACCGCATGGTCTACGGCAACGGCGACGAGATGCCGATCAGTGAACAGCTGATCCAGCCGCGGGCCGAGGGGGAGATCGCCTTCATGCTGAAGCGTGACCTGATCGGTCCCGGGGTCAGCAACGCGGACGTACTGCGTGCCACCGAGGCGGTGATCCCCTGCTTCGAGATTGTCGACTCCCGTATCCGGGACTGGCAGATCAAGATCCAGGACACGGTGGCGGACAACGCCTCCTGCGGCCTCTTCGTGCTGGGCGACAAGGCGGTCGATCCGCGCAAGGTCGATCTGGCCACCGCCGGTATGGTGGTGGAGAAGAACGGTGAACTCCTCTCCACCGGTGCCGGTGCCGCCGCACTGGGATCGCCGGTGAACTGTGTCGCCTGGCTGGCCAACACACTGGGCAGCTTCGGCATTTCCCTGAAGGCGGGTGAGGTGATCCTCTCCGGCTCCCTGGTCCCATTGGAACCGGTGGTAGCGGGGGACTTCATGCGGGTGGAGATCGGTGGTATCGGCTCTGCCTCGGTCCGCTTCACCTGATCCAATAGCGAGGTTTCGAAATGAGCCGCTTAAGCCCATTGCCAATCGATCAGCACGCCGAGTTGGCGGAACGCTTCGCCATCTTCGAGAAGACCCTGGGTTTCGTCCCCAACAGCCTGCTCACCATGCAGCGGAAACCGAAACTGGTGGACGCCTTCATCCAGTTCAGCGCCGCAGTCTACGACCCGGACGGGGAGGTCGACCTGGGTTTCAAGCGCCTGGTGGCGCATGTCGCCAGCAGCGCCGCCGGGTGCCAGTACTGCAAGGCGCATACGGCGGTGAGTGCCAAGCGTCACGGTATTTCGGCAGAGAAACTCGAGGATATCTGGAACTACCGCAACAGCGAACACTACGCGGAAGCGGAGCGGGTCGCCCTCGACTTCGCCCTGGCCGCGGCCTCCCAACCCAACGATGTCACCGATGCGCTGTTCGATGAGCTGCGTCGGCACTGGAGCGAGGGGGCGGTGGTGGAGATGCTGTCGGTGATCGGCCTGTTCGGTTTCTTCAATCGCTGGAACGACAGCCTGGCCACGCCGCTGGAGGCAGAGCCGTTGGAGACGGCGCAGGCACATCTTACCCAAGGCGGCTGGCAAGCCGGCAAACATATGAGCTAGGGCGGGTCAACCGACAGCCCTGTTAAATCGACGAGGATAGGAGCAATGAACAAAATCAACGCAGCCCTGATCGGCTCCGGCAACATCGGCACCGATCTGCTCTACAAGGCACTGCGCAGCGACTGGATCAATCCGGTCTGGATGGTCGGTATCGATCCCGATTCCGAGGGCCTGGCACGGGCCCGCAAGCTGGGTCTGAAGACCACCCATGAGGGGGTCGACGGCCTGGTGCCCCATATGCGGGACGACAATGTCCGGATCTGTTTCGACGCCACCTCCGCCTATGTCCACGGCGAGAACAACCGCAAGGTGCAGGCGCAGGGCTCCATCATGATCGATCTGACGCCCGCGGCAGTCGGCCCCTTCTGCGTGCCGCCGGTCAATCTCAAGGACCATGTGGGCAAGCGTGAGCTGAACGTCAACATGGTCACCTGCGGCGGTCAGGCGACCATCCCCATGGTGGCTGCCGTCAGCCGTGTACAGACAGTAACCTATGGCGAGATCGTCGCCACCGTCTCCTCCAAATCCGCCGGCCCCGGCACGCGCAAGAATATCGACGAGTTCACCCAGACCACAGCCGGTGCGGTGGAGAAGGTGGGGGGCGCCAAGAAGGGCAAGGCGATCATCATCCTCAACCCGGCGGAACCGCCGCTGATCATGCGCGATACGGTCCACTGCATTACCGAGGATGAGCCCGATCAAGCGGCAATCACTGCATCGATCGAAGCGATGATCCGGGAGGTGCAGAAGTATGTCCCCGGGTACCGGCTGAAAAACGGCCCGGTCTTCGACGGCAATCGAGTCTCCGTCTTCATGGAAGTGGAGGGGCTGGGTGACTACCTGCCCAAGTACGCCGGCAACCTGGACATCATGACCGCCGCCGGTCTGCGTACCGCGGAGATGTTCGCGGAAGAGATTCTCAACGGCAGCCTCGTATTGGCACCGGAAAAGGCAACCGCCTGAGGACAAGAACGATGAACCTGAACGGAAAGAAAATCACCATCCACGACATGAGCCTGCGTGACGGCATGCACGCCAAGCGCCACCAGATCAGCCTGGATCAGATGGTCGACGTCGCCTCCGCCCTCGACGCGGCCGGTGTGCCGATGATCGAGGTGACCCACGGCGACGGTCTGGCCGGCGCTTCGGTCAACTATGGCTTCCCGGCCCATACCGATGAGGAGTACCTGCGTGCGGTGCGTCCCCATGTCAAACAGGCGAAGATCTCCGCCCTGCTGCTGCCCGGCATCGGCACCGTGCCGGAACTGGAGATGGCCGCCGACTGCGGTGTCGACACCATCCGTGTGGCCACCCACTGCACCGAGGCCGATGTCTCCGAGCAGCACATCACCAAGTCCTGTGAGCTGGGACTCGATACCGTGGGCTTTCTGATGATGGCCCATATGGTGGGGCCGGAGAAGCTGATCGAGCAAGCTAAATTGATGGAGGGCTACGGCGCCAACTGCATCTATATCACCGACTCCGCCGGCTACATGCTGCCGGAAGATGTGACCGTGCGGCTGGGTGCCGTGCGTGACGCCCTGCGGCCTGAGACCGAACTGGGTTTCCATGGCCACCACAATCTCTCTTTGGGGGTGATCAACTCACTGGCTGCAGTCGAGGCCGGCGCCAACCGTATCGACGGTTCCGCAGCGGGTATGGGCGCGGGTGCCGGTAATACGCCGCTCGAGGTCTTTGTCGCCGTTGCCGAGCGTATGGGTGTTGAGACCGGCGTCGATCTGTTCAAGCTGATGGATGTGGCGGAGGATCTGGTCGTGCCGATGCTGGACCGACCCATCCGGGTCGACCGGGACGCCCTGACCCTGGGCTACGCCGGGGTCTACTCCTCATTCCTGCTGTTCGCCAAGCGGGCTCAGGAGCGCTACGGCGTCTCCTCCCGCGACGTGCTGGTGGAGCTGGGCAGACGCGGCATGATCGGCGGCCAGGAGGACATGATCGAGGATGTGGCCATGGAGATGGCCAAGGCGCAGGGGGCGAACTAATGGGTACATTGACGCAGGCGCAGATTGGGGAGCTGGCCGAATACTTGGAGTCCAGCGAGCTGGAGGCGAAAGACGCCACCAAGATCACCGATCGCTATCCGCAGATGGACTTCGAGGATGCCTACGACATCCAGTTCGAGATTCGCCGGCGCAAGGAGGAGAGAGGCAACAAGATCATCGGCCTCAAGGTAGGGCTTACCTCCCGTGCCAAGATGAAGCAGATGGGGGTGGAGACCCCCGTCTATGGTTTTCTCGCCGACTATTTCGACCGCCCCGATGGTGGCGAGATCGAAACCGATCAACTGATCCACCCCAAGGTGGAGGCGGAACTCGCTTTTGTCACCAAGGTCCCTCTGCGCGGACCCGGCTGCCATATCGGCAATGTGCTGGCGGCGACCGATTTCGTTATTCCGGCGGTGGAGGTCATCGACTCCCGCTACGAAAACTTCCGCTTCGACCTGATCAGCGTGATCGCGGACAACGCCTCCTCATCCCGCTTCGTGCTGGGAGGGCAGATGGCCGAGCCGGCCGATGTGGACATGCGCACCCTCGGCGTGGTGATGGAGAAGAACGGCCAGGTGGCGGAGCTGGGCGCCGGTGCCGCCGTGCTGGGCCATCCGGCCGCCAGCGTGGCGTTGCTGGCCAACATGCTGGGTGAGCGTGGCGAGGAGATTTCCGCCGGTACCCTGATTCTCACCGGCGGCATTACCGCCGCGGTGGCGATGGAAAAGGGGGATTGCCTGAATGTGCGTTACCAGGGGCTGGGTAGCGTGGGTATGCGGTTTGTGTGAGGGGATAGACGAGAGGATGAAAAGATGAACAACGATCATCGAACGGTACCTGGCAGACCATGGCGATCTTTCGTATGGCTGGCAGTGGGAATCCTGATCAGCGCCTGCGAGGCCCCCCTCGATCTGACCCTGGTTGAGCGGGAGATAGAGAAACCGATCTACCGTTTCGATCAATTGAAAGCGGCCGCCTCCAACCATCGCCGGATCATTGCGGTTGGGGACTACGGTACGGTACTCACCAGCCTCGACAAGGGTAAGACCTGGCAGCGTACCCAGTTGCCCACGAAATCTTCCCTGATCTCCGTGGCCAGTTGCGAAGACGGCAGTTTTGCCGCCGTCGATACGGTGCGCAAGGTGTGGCTCTCCGACGCCCAGGGCGGTGACTGGAAAGCGGTTCAACTGGTGACCCTGGAGAGTCCGATGGCGATCAGCTGTGATCCCCGGGGCCGGCTCTGGGTCACGGCCAGCTTCAGCACCCTGATCCACAGTGACGAGACCCACGCCAACTGGCAGGAGATTTCACAGCAGGAGGATATGCAGTTTACCTCGATCCAGTGGCTCGACGGAGACAGTGCCGTGGTCGCCGGTGAGTTCGGCTCTCTCTACTTCACCCAGGATGGAGGTGAGAGCTGGGAAAGGGGTAATGATATTCCCAACGAGTTCTACCCCATGGCGGCCTGGTTCCGTACCCTGAGTGAGGGTTGGGTTGCAGGACTCAGCGGCACCATTCTCCATACCCGGGACCGGGGTGAAACCTGGCGGCGTCAAGCATCGGTCAGCAAAGCACCCATCTACAACCTGATCCCCCAGGGTGATCGGCTCTACGCCACCGGCGACAACGGTACCCTGCTGCAGCTGAACGGCGACCGCTGGGAGGGGGTGCCCGAAGCGCCCCGTCTCTTCTCTTACCTGATCACCGCCATCCCCCAGGGTGACGACCGGCTTCTCGTGATGGGGGGACGGGGAATCATCAGCCCGATCGATACAGCATCCGAAGGAGCTGCCCAATGACCATGCACGCCTTCTCCCACTGGTTGAAGAACATCGATGATCTTGTCTTCAGGTTTCCCAAGGTCTTTCTTACTGTCATTGCAGCATTGACCATTTTCTTCGCCATCCAGGTGCCCAAGGTACAGATGTATTCGGATTTCGCCGATCTGCTGCCTCAGGAGCATGAGTATATTCAACTGCACAACGCTATCCGCGATACCTTCGGCGGCGCCAACAATGTGGTGATGGCGGTTGTGGTGGGCGAGGGGGACATCTTCAGCCAGGAGACCCTGGCCCGCATCCACCGTATCACCCAGGCGGTGGATAACGTCAGCGGGGTCAACCACAATCTGCTGGCCAGTCTGACCCACCGTACCTCACGCAAGGTCTGGCTGACCGATACCGGCGACGTCAACTCCCAGCCCTACTACGATCCGCTGAAGGAGAGCTGGACGGACGAGGAGCTGAACAAGTTGCGTGACGATGTGATGAGCAATCCCCGGGTCTTCGGCCTGCTGGTCTCCCCCGATCTCAAGGCGGCGCTGATCAAGGCCCAGTTCAATGAAGGACAGTTGAACTACGGGGAGATATTCAATCAGCTGCAGCAGATTCGGGAAGCGGAGAAGGCAACCGGCGTGGAGATCTATGCCACCGGCCAGCCCATGCTCTGGGGCTGGGTCTACAGTTATCTGGATCAACTCTTTCTGATCTTCACCACCACGGTGGGAATCATGCTCTTTCTGCTGATCATCTACTTCCGTCGGGCCTACGGCATCTTGCTGCCCATGTTCGGCATCACCATCTCGGCAATCTGGGGTCTGGGTATTCTCTCCCTGCTCGACTACAATCTGGATCCCCTGACACTGGTAATACCGTTTCTCATCTCCGCCAGGGCCATGTCCCATGCGATCCAACTCGTCCAGCGCTTTTACGGGGAGCTGGAGGAGGCGGGTGATTCACGCGAAGCCGCCCACCGGACCTTCGACTCACTCTTTCGTCCCGGCAGTCTGGGTATCGTGTCGGACGCTATCGGTCTGCTGCTGATCGCCCTGGGTTCCGTGCCGATCAACGTGAAGCTGGGAATCTACGCCTCTCTCTGGGCGGTCTGCGTGGTCTTCACTGTCTTGATCGCTGTTCCCTTGATGCTCTCCCTGTTGCCCAAGCCGAAACCGGCAGCCAAGCGACCTGCGGCGGAGGACGCGCTCTTCGGCAAAGTGGCGGCATTGGTTGCCAACAGACAGGGCGGTCTGATTATCCTGGGTGTTGCGGGCATGATTCTGCTGGTGGGCGCTCAGCTCAGTAGCCGGGTGCAGATCGGTGAGTCTGAACCGGGTTCGCCCATCCTCTATCTGGATCACGACTACAACGTCTCATCCAAGGTGATCAATGAGCGCTTTCCCGGTTCGGAAGAGCTCTATATCGTGGCCAGGACCGACGAGAAAGGCGGTATGAAGCGCCCGGATGTGCTGCGGGCCATCGAGGCCTTTCAAAACCATATGCTGTTGGATCCGGAATTGGGTGGCGCCAAGGCGGTCCCCGATCTGGTGAAACAGGTCAACCGGATCTTCCACTCCGACGATCCCCGCTGGGCCATCATCCCCGATACCGAGGCCTATGTGGGCGGTCTGATGTTCGCCTATATGGCCTCCAGCCCGGTGCCCGGCGCACTCAAGGAGTTTGTCGATACCGACGACCGGGTGGCCAATATCGTCTTCTTCTACAAGGACCACCAGGCGAAGACCATCCGCCGGGCGATTCATCGTGCAAAGGAGTGGATCCATAACCCGGAAAATCGGGTGGAGGGACTGCATATCGAGCTGGCCGGCGGCCTGGTGGGTGTGACCGCGGCCATGAACGAGTCGGCCTACGAGAGCAATATGCTGATCATTCCGCTGGTGCTGGCGCTGATCTTTGTCTTCGTCACCTGGTTCTATATGTCGCTCCACGCGGGCTTCATCATGTTCCTGGCGATGATGTTCTGTACCGTCTCAACCTATGCTTACATGGGCCTGGCGGCGATCGGCATCAATGTGAATACGGTACCGATCATCGCGGTGGGCATCGGCGTCGGAATCGACTACTCCATCTACATCATGGACCGGATACGTGAAGAGACCGCAAAGGCATCCGGGGATCTGCAGCATGCGGTATTGCGCGCCATCGCCACCACCGGCAAGGCGATCGGATTTACCGCCGCCTGCCTGATCGGTGGGGTGATCATGTGGGTATTCCTGTCAGATCTCCGCTTCCAGGCGGATGCGGCCCTGCTGCTGGTGGTGATGCTGATCCTCAACGCCCTGGCGGCAATGTTTATCGTTCCCTCCTGGGTGATGATCTTCCGTCCGAGTTTCATCGGCAGCGCCCACTACGATGATGACGGTGTGCTCTACGTGGAAAAAGCAACGGCATAGGTTTCATTGGTTTTTTTGTTTCGGCTACCCCTTGAAACTTTAACTCCCTTGATCCCTCCTTGGTGGCCGGCATTCAGCGCCGGCCTTTTTTTCTTGAATTATTATCGAAATAATCATCAATTATCATTTGATCAAACAAATTATCGATATTTTAACTATATCGGCAATCTCTGCCCGGCTGTTCTGAATATTTCCTTAATTTTTAATGGTTTGTAAGTTGGCATGCCGTCTGCATAGCCAGTTCTGCACTCATATTATTTCGTTGTCGGAGGAGGCTAGGATGTTCCTAGATAGTAAGAAACAACAACCGGGAAGGAAGCATCCGGTCATTCACGCAGCCCTGTTGCCTGCCGTCATCGTCGTCTGTCTCGGTAGCGGTCAGGCGGCGGCCTACACTTCTGAGGATGGCACGTTGCAGGTCAATGGGTTTGTAGAAAACGCCACCTATGCACGCCGCCATGTCGGCCTGAGTAAGATGCGCAATACGGTTCAGATTGAGGGTTCCAAGGACTACGGAGCCAAAGGCCCTTTTTCCAATGTCAGTTTTGTCGGTACTTTTCGCGCAAGCTACGATGCAGTCTACGATCTCAATGACGACCAGTTCGGCAGTGAGGCCGGGGGGGAGATTGGACTGCAATCGGTTGGTGGTGCAGGTACCACCCCGTGGGGAGGCTCTGATGTCTCGACCGGTGTATTGGGCTTCGGCTTCGATACCGCCCAGAACCCAAACGAGGGTTTGGATAATCTTGGCAGCGCATTGCACGAGACAGAGGGTGGCGTCGGCATGGGCGTACCGGTACGCCCATGCGATGTGGATTCACGAGGTTGTATCAAGGACTATCTCGACTTCGACGAGAACGATCTGAAATATCCCGAATTCAACGATCGTCTCGATTTCCTGCGAGAGGCGTATATCGATGCCACCATGCCGACCGAGAGTGGTGCCACCTGGAACTTCCGATTTGGCAGGCAGCAGGTCGTCTGGGGACGTACCGATCTGTTCCGTGTGCTCGATGTGATCAATCCCGTCGACTATTCGCGCCACAACATCTATGACGAGCTTGAGGATATCCGCATCCCCATGTGGATGGCCACCGGTGAGTACCGAATGGGTGCCACCGAGAGCTTCGATGATCTGAACCTGCAGTTCGTCTGGAACTTCGACGAATTCCGCCCCAGCAACCTTGGACAGGGTGGTACGCCCTACGCGATTCTCGATGCGGGAAGTTTCTTCCGCGCCATGAAGAACTGTTGGGACAACGGCTGTTCGGTGGCGAATTTTGCCGGTGGCGCCCTATCCACCGACTTCCCGGCCCATGTGATCGGTATCCGGGATGTACACCTGCCGGATTGGTCACTCAGTAACTCCCAGTTCGGCATCAAACTGGAGGGTGATTATCAGGGGTTGGGATTCTCGTTGAACGCCCTTACCTATCGTTCGCAACTACCCTCTCTGCGCGGGGTGGTGGATACGGCGGACAACCCCTTTACCGCCGATATCGAGTCACAGAGTTACGATTATCTGATCGCCTTCGATATGCACTTCCCCAGGGTCAATCTTATCGGTGGTTCCCTCGACTTCTATGTGGATGATATCAAGTCGGTATTCCGCGTCGAGGCAGCCTATACCGAGGGCGAAGAGTTCGCCAATACCCTGCGTCCCGAGCTCTATTCCGAGTCTGATGTATTCCGATATGTGATCGGTTGGGACCGTCCCACCTTTATCCCCTTTCTCAATGAGCGTCGCGCATTTCTGTTATCCGCCCAGTTGTTTGGTGAATACCTGGTCGATCACGAGCGAGAGGCGGTCAATGGTATCGAAGCGGGAATCCCCAACTGGGAAATCAATCACATCGGTACCTTGTTGATAAAGGGCTGGTACAAAAACGATCGTGTAAGTCCGCAGGTCATTATGGCGCATGACTTCAAGGCCCATGCCAGCGTAATCGCGCCTTCTGTCGATTGGCTAATCAGTGACAATCTGCGTCTCACCGTCGGTGCCAATGTCAAGGTGGGGGATGGCGCCCAGGAGTTCGACGATTGCCGGGCCTGTAATCCCTTTCCGCCGTTTACCGGAGCAGGTGCTCCGGGTGACCTTGCCCTGCGCAACCTGGCGGGATTCGAGCCCCTCGGCCGTTTCCGCTCCGGGCCTATCGGTATGGCCCAGGCCGAGGATGAGTTCCAGGTCACCCTGCGTTATCGCTTCTAAGTTATTCAATGGAGATTTAAACAATGCGTTTGCTTAACACTACGCTGGCGGCTGGAGTGATACTTGCCGCCACACTGCCTGTACAGGCTGTCACCAATGAAGATGTGGAGAAAAGCTTTTATCCCTATAAAGGCGGCGTGCCGACCTATGACGGACTGAATGCGGGCCTGGTGATCGACCAATCTAACGTGGATAAATTCAAGGAAGTAATCGACCCCGCCATGTTCGAGTTCATCAGGCAGGGGTGGACAAAGGTCACGGTGGGAGAGACCACCTCGTTCGATCTGCATCCCAACTATGTGCAGGCGACCAGGGATGGTTTGGGTCAGGTAAAGCTGGGTGAGAAATCGGGAGAGATAGAAGGTTTCATCGCCGGCCGTCCATTCCCAGAGGAACCGTCGACGGATGATCCGCGGGCGGGTGAAAAACTGGCCTGGAACTACAAGTATGGCTACAACTGGGGTGACAACGCAGCAATCTATCCCTTCTACTGGAAGTACAAGGACATGGACTCAGGGAAACTGGAGAGAACGATCAAGTTCAATTTCCATTTCCTCAACTATATGCACCGTGTCAACCAGGAGCCGCTTCCCGCGATCTCTCCGAATCCGTCAAAGCTGTTTCGTGCAATCTACGTACAGGCTCTGGAGCCTTTTGACGTCAAGGATACCCAGCTTTTGATCCACCGTTACGAGAACGACCTCAAACGCGACAATGCCTGGCTCTATCTCGGCTTCCAGCGCCGTGTCCGCCGCCTCGCCTCCGGTCAGGTGACCGATGCCTTTCTCGGCTCTGACGTCATGATCGAGGACTTCGAGGGTTACAATGGCCGCATAAACGATATGGAGTGGACCTTCAAAGGCGCCAAGAACATCCTCGTGCCTTTCTACAACCACAACGAGCTGAAGCTCTCGGAAGAGCACAAGGAGTCGGACGGTTACCAATTCGTGGAGATGGGGGACAAGGGTAACTGTTTTCCGCAGATTACCTGGCAGTTGCGCAAAGTCTACGAATTGGAGAACAAACCGAAGGACCCGAACCATCCGATCAGCAAGCGCGTGCACTATATCGATGCCCAGACCTTCACCATTCCCCGTACCCTGACCTACGACCGCAAGGGGGATCTGTGGAAGAGCTGGCAGATCGGACAGGCACATCCTGATCACCACCTGCCCAAGAACAAGAGTACCGGTGTGGCGATCGATGACTCCTTCACCATGATCGACGTGCAGGCTATGCACTGCACGACAGGCCAGTTCAAGGGGCAAGTCGATCCTGCATTGAATCCGGCCAATAAATTTACCGTGCAAAACCTCAGAGCTTCCGGTCGTTGATACCGTGCCTTGCCTGGCGCATCAGCGCCAGGCATTTTTTACTTCAGACACAGAGCTTTCAGCATGATTACCGAATCAGCCGACGTCTTTCTCTACTTCAACTTCCGCAGCCCCTACTGCTATCTGGCAAGCAAAACCATGTGGCGGATATATGATGAGTACCGTACCCATCTTGTTTGGCGCCCGCTGGGCGGCTGGGATGGGCGTTCGCCACCGGATGTGGCGGTCAAGAAACTCCCCATTGCGCGCCAGGATATGGCGCGCTTCGCACGACGCCTGGGTATTCCCGTCAATCCACCACCGAAAACCACCGATCCCACACTGGCAGGTGCGGGCTCGCTGCTGGCGGAGGAGAAGGGATTACTGCGCCCTTACATCGTCGAGGTAATGCGCAAGGCGTGGGCAGAGGGCAAGGATATCGGCCTGCTCGATGTGCTGCTCGAGGTCGGCAGCGAGATCGGCTTGAACAGGGAGGAGCTGGCCGATGCGGCCCAGGACCCTGCACGGCATGCCATATTGACACATAACTGGAAGGAGGCTGAGGAGAAGGGGGCCATCGGGGTGCCCACATTCATCTGCGGAGATGAGATTTTCTGGGGACAGGATCGCATCGAATTTGTCCTGGAATATCTGCGGGAGAGGAGACTGTCCGCTTTATGAGCAGGGAGGTCGAACTCTACGACAAACCTGAATGTCCCTTCTGCTGGCGTGTCCGCATGGCGCTGCAACGTTGCGGTGTGGAGTATCGGCGTTACCAACATGACGACCCCGCGCATCTATCGAAGTGGCAGCGATTGACTCCCAGTAATACCGTGCCGGTAGTCGTGATAGATGAAATCGTCATCACTGAGTCTGCGGTCACGCTTGAATACCTCAATGATAGATATGGCAACCTGCTGCCTGCTTCGGCAAGAGAGCGTGCCCTGGCCCGGGGGATCGCCCACTATACCGATACTCAGGTTGGGGGGGCGGTGCGCAAGCTGATATTTGAACGTCGCCGGCGTCAACCGAAAGATTGGAATCAGGGAGTCATAGCCAGCGCGATGGAAGAGTGGCATCAGGCTCTTCCAAGGTTGGAAAGGGCATTGCCGGAGACAGGCTATTTCGTTTCCGATGCGGGTATACCCGATTATGTCCTGGCAAGTCGTTTCGGTCTCGCCATGGCATATGGCATGCCACCGCCACAGACACCACTGCTCGCCAATTGGTTCGACAGGATGGCCTGCCGTAGCGAGTTCCTGGATACCTCGCCCGGGGTGGTAAGGGATGCACTGCACCGTGGTTGGCAGGTTTTCGCTTAAGGAATATCTTTGATGGAAAAGACGCTGGATCCACCTGTGACCGTGCTGGTCACCCGGCGACCCAAACCGGGCAGGGAGCAGGCATTTGAGGACTATCTCGCCGGTATCACTCAGGCTGCCATACAGCACCAAGGACACATGGGCACGAATATCTTTCGCCCATCAAAACCGGGCGGTGAGTATCGGATCATCTTCAAGTTCGATCGTCGCAGCAATCTTGAACGCTGGGAAAGCTCCACTGAACGTGAAGCGTGGCGCGCGATTGCGGAAGAGGTCAGCGAACCCAGGCAGGTCGAGACCATTTCCGGGCTCGAAGCCTGGTTCACCCTGCCGGCCTGCGCGATGAATGTACATCCGCCCAAATACAAAATGGCCCTGGTGGTCTGGTTGGGCGTGTTCAGCCTGGTGACCCTGCTGAGCAGCCTGCTCGGCCCGTTGATGTCAGAGTGGCCCAGGCTGTTGCAGACCATCGTCCTGACCGCATTGGTCGTTGTCTCTCTGACCTATGCCGTGATGCCGCTCTTGACCCGGCTCTTCTCGGGCTGGCTCTATGCAAACAAGGATCAGAAATGATCCTCTGCCACGCCAAGGCCGCCCGGCGCTTCCACACCCTCGGTGTCGGAGAGGCGTATCTTCAGCGACAGGTTGTTGCGTGAATCGGCATGGGAGAGTGCCTCTTCCATGGATATCTTGTCCTCTTTGTAGAGCTTGTAGAGGGATTGATCGAAGGTCTGCATGCCGCGTTCGGTACCTTGTTCCATGACCTCTTTGATTGTGTGAATATCCCCTTTTTGGATCAGTTCGGAAATGTAGGTCGATAGCAGCATGATCTCAACCGCGGGTATGCGTTGTCCGTTGATACCCTTCACCAGGCGCTGGGATATGACTGCGCGGAGGTTAAGGGAGAGATCCATGAAAAGTTGGTGATGGGCGCTGTCGGGAAAAAAGTTGATGATGCGATCGAGGGCCTGGTTAGAGTTGTTGGCGTGCAGCGTCGAGAGCGCAAGGTGGCCTGTTTCGGCATAGGCGATGGCGTGCTGCATGGTGCTCATTTCACGGATCTCACCGATCTGAATCACATCAGGCGCCTCGCGCATGGCATTTTTCAGGGCATTTTCGTATGAGAGCGTGTCGAGTCCGACCTCGCGCTGATCGACCACTGATTTTTTATGGGTGTACAGATACTCGATTGGATCCTCAATGGTCAATATATGCCCGGCTATGCTTTGATTGCGGTGCTCGATCATCGACGCGAGGGTTGTCGACTTGCCTGAACCGGTTGCCCCGACGACCAGTATCAGACCACGGGGTTCCATGATCAGATCCTTCAGAATAATCGGCAGGTTGAGTTTCTCTACGGGGGGGATCACACCCTTGATATAACGAATGACCATCGCCGCATCGCCCCGTTGTTTATAGACATTGACGCGGAATCGGCCCAGATTGTTGACCGATATCGCCAGATTACACTCGTATGTGGCTTCGTACTCCTTGATCTGGTCGTCGTTCATGATGCCGTATGCGAGCTTTCTGACCTGCCCGCTCTGCATCGGGGAGGACCCTATCGGACGCGTTTCACCTTCGGTTTTCAGATGGGGGGCGGCACCGGTGCTGAAAAAGAGATCTGAGCCGTTTTTTTGCACCATCAGCTTGAGATAGGGCACGATATCCATTAAGTATTTCCTCGAATCTTTTTTAAATCGCTGTCCATCGGCGGACGATTTAGTAGTTATGTTCAGCTTTCTCTATCGGCAGGTGATCCCAAGAATGTAGTCCTGGCGATAAAATTTACAAAAAATGGCTATTGGAGCACGTATCCGAAACGGATCGGCTTCGTTTCAAACGAAATTGCCTCCATCGCTTGCGCGGCTATTGCTCCATATGCAGCCGGAGATTATGCAATAGGGGTAGTGAGGCGCCATGTGCGGGAGTGCGGCGATCGCTCTCTATGTCCTGGCGGGCAGCAGGGGAGGCAGTTCTCTCGTCAGGGCCTGTTTCTCGGCCGTAAATTCGCCGCTGATGACGAAACCTAACAGCTCGCCTGCTCGATTACGGTAGAGGCAGCGGGTGCCCTCGCTGTTTTCGTCGCAGAGCCAGTCGCCCTGCGCCTTTCGGTCCGGTGGCGCAGCAACGATCGGGTGGAGCGGGGTTTTGATGATTACCGGCATGGCGGGATAGACCACCTCGGTTGGGTGACCGGCAAGGGTTTTGGCCAGAGCCCCCGCCCCGTGCATGATCGGCATTACATAGGGCAGGTTGTAACCGGATACCTCGGCACAGTCACCCAAGGCATAGATCTCATCGTCGCTGGTCTGGAGCAGGCGATTGGTGACTATGCCACGCGCAATCCTCAGTCCAGCGGCTTCGGCAAGCTCCGTTTCAGGGTAGAGGCCAACCGCAGACAGCACCAGATCACAGCTGAGGGTCGTGGCATCGGTGAGGGTCAAGCGGTATCCCTGTCCATCCTGTTCCATGATGCTGGCGGCCTGTTGCAGGCGCCACTCAGCCCCGCCCTGCTGCATGCCGTGTTGCAAGGCCTTTGCGGTAAGCTGCGGTAGGAGACCGCTGATCGGATAGGGATCTGGACCTACCAGGGTAACCCGGTATCCCGACAGCAGCAGATCGTTGGCGAATTCGCATCCGACCAAACCGGGCCCGATGATAGCGATATGGGCGGGGGCATCGGGGAGCCGTTGGCGGAAGCCGGCATAGTCATAGAGGCTGTTGATGGTTATACGCCTATCGATGGCATCGCCGCGCATTGCGGGGAGTATGGGATGTGCGCCCAATGCCAGTACCAGCTTGTCGTATTGCCGCTCTCCGGCATCGGTGATGACCCGCTTTGCCTGGCGGTCAATCTGAGTGACACAGCAACCGGTCTCTATATTCAGCCCATGTTTGTCGGCCATCTCCCGGGCGCTGGCATTGACGAGTGAACCTGGCTGCTTTCCGTTTAGCAGGCCGGTCGAGAGCATCGGTTTCGAGTAGAAATCACCCGCATCGGCAGTGATCATATGCAATGGAAGCTCTAGGTCGAGCGCCCTGATTTCTCGCACCAGGGTGTATCCGGCAAGGCCTGAACCCAGAATCAGCACTTTATCCATGGTTATTATTGTGGCTCCAGGGTTGGCGAACGGGCTCGCTTAAGGCGGCTGCCGCAATCTCATGCGTTTAGCCTGTATGTCTCCTCGTGTTTTTTCACTCATCGCGCGTGACTTCAGGAAAGAAGGACCGCGGAGAGGGGTTAGGCGACTAGCTCCACCATTTCGAAATCAGATTTGCTGACACCACATTCCGGGCACTCCCAATCCTCCGGGATATCCGCCCAACGGGTGCCTGCGGCAATGCCCTCCTCAGGAAGGCCTTTCGTCTCATCATAGACAAATCCACAGACGATACATTGAAACTTCTTCATCTTATTCCCCGATCAATTACTGAGTTGTCATAATGGTTTTTCACAAAGATAGCGTCTGTGTTGGCAAGACACCACCCTGTAAAGATTGGGGAAAGGGATAGTGAGGATTGTTGAAGTTTCAGGTTCGAGTGCCTGTCAACGGGCCCTAGTCGTCATATTCAGAAGCGCGCCGTGCGTCGCCGAAGACCTTTTCCACCGGATAACGCGCCTCGTTGATGGCGATCTTACGCTCAGCGGCATCGATCAGGTCGATATCGAGGCGTTCCGCGCATCGGATCAGGTAGATCAGAATATCCGCCATTTCCAGTGCGACTTCATCGTGTTTTTCCGGGGGCAGATTCATACTCTGTTCAGCCGTCAACCACTGGAAATGTTCCACCAACTCCGCACACTCGGCGATCATCGCCATGGTGAGATTCTTCGGATTGTGGAACTGCTCCCAGTTTCGGGTTTGGGCAAAGGCCTTTAAGCGGCCGTTCAGATCATCCAGGCTATCTTTTCGCATCTTAATCTGTGTCGTTTACATTTGGGCATGGGACATTTAGGGTCTGCTAACACGCATCCGATCGACCCTGCCGGGACAATTGATTTGTCCGGCAAGGCAGTATGGGCGATGTGTCGCTCTACGTAGGCGCATGATAACGCAGCTGGAGGGAAAAATAGCCCCAGCCCTTGGGGTGCGTCTTGATTGGCGCTTTTCAGTCACAACCGACCCTAGTACCACATGCCGTTGCGGTGCCAGCGCGGGCGGTAGGGGTTGTGAGCGAGCAGGTTGCGTAAGTCCCGGGGTGATATGACCGCATCCGTTGTGGCGCTATCCATCTGGGCGAGTGCCATCAACCGCTCCACCCGGCTATCGGTAGGCGGATGGGTGCGCAGCAGAGATGGATCGGGAATGCGCGGGCCGGGATGCAGCAGTCGCTCGAGTAAGCGGTGTCGGGGGGGCTCGAGCTTATTCAGGGCGGCGGCCAGTCCCACCGGATCGCCTGTCAGCTTGGCCGCGCCCAGGTCCGCCTCGTATTCCCGACTGCGTGACAGGGCGAGCTGCGCCAGTGCGCTCAAGGTAGGCGCGGCCAGCAGTAACAGGATGGGTATCCAGGGCAAGGTTGTCTGGCCGAAGAGCATCAGTGGCAGATTGATCAGTAGCAACAGCTGCCCGATCATGGAGAGAAAACCGGTGATACGGCTGGTAAGATCGGCAAATGCCATCAGTCGCGTATCCTGGTTGACAACATGCATCAACTCGTGGGCCAGTACGCCCGCCAGTTCCCGCCACGCCATGCGGCGCAGCAGTCCATCCGATATGGCGATAGCAGCGTTTTGGCGATTGCCTGTGGTAAACGCGTTCATGACGTCCGATGGCAGATAATAGAGTGCCGGAATCTGTTCCAGTCCGGCACGTCGGGTTAGGCGTGACAAGAGTTGATAGAGGTCCGGTGCCTCATTGGGTGCGAGCCGCCTAGCGCGAAACAGACGCATCGCCCATTCCGGGGAGGCGACAGGATTGATCCGATATGAAATCAGGATCACCAGGGCCGTTGCCACGGCCATCGGCAGACCGCCGAGGAACCAGGCAAGCAAGGCACAAAGGCCGCCCAGACTGATGATCAGTATCAGCGATTGCAGTGTGTTCTTGACCTTATGTTGCAGATAGGTGGCCTGTTCCATGATTGTGTTCGCTGGCCGTGGATCCAAATTCGACTAACAGATGTGACAAAGCCCAGTACATAGGGTATCACCCAACATGCACTACCGGGAGTTCAATAATTGGGCGGTCCGTCTCCGCAAGATGTGCGACAATGTTCCCTTCCGATCTGTCGTTCAAATGAAACGGTCATAAGGGTGGAGTTGTGGTACTGGGAATTCACGGATTGCTCACTTGGTTAAGCCATCATGAATACATGATGATGTTGGTAATACTCCTGATGAGTCTGGCGGGGACGCTGGTGTTCGTGGGTAATCTGTTTGCCATTGTTTACGCCTTCGGACAAAGTATCTGGTGGGGTGTCGGTGTATTGTTCATCCCTCTCTTCAGTGTCGTCTACTGTGCGCGTAACTGGGATAGGGCGGCATATCCCGGAAAGATGCTTATCGCGGGATTGGCGGCAACGGGTCTGACCTATTTTTCGCTTGTGGTCCTGGCGGCACTTTACCCGGTATAACCGCTTACTTAACCCGGCAACCAAGATGGTTGTGTCCTGCCGCTGTGTGTCATCCTGCCGGTTGATCTGAAGATCCTGTTGATCGTGGCTATGCGGCGATCAACTCAATAGTGTTTTGATCCGGATCCCGGCAAAACAGCGCCCTTCGACCTGAACGACTTAAGGTATAGTCGATGCCTGCTTGGTCCAGTTTGATGCGCAGGGCATCGAGGTTGTCCACCGTAAAGGCGGTATGGCGGTCACGCCCGCCATGATCAGGACGAACGGCGAGGGCATCGGGATTGCTCAGCTCCAGCAGATGTATCTGCAAATCCCCCACTTTCAGCCAGGCTCCGGGGAAACCGAGATCGGGACGAGTCGGATCGATTTCCAATCCCAATAAATCCTGGTAGAACGCCAGCGAGCGCCTGGTGTCGGCGACGAGCAGACTGACATGATGCAGTTGGATCATCGTCAAGTCAGTTTCCGAGACGCTCTCTGGCCCGGGCAATGGCGCTTCGTACCTGACTGGGGGCAGTGCCACCGATGTGGTTTCGCGCGGCGAGTGAACCCTCGAGGGTAAGGATGTCGAATACATCCGCCTCGATCTCGCTTGAGAAACGCTGCAACTCCTGCAGCTTCATCTGCGATAAATCGCGCCCCTCGGCAACGCCGAACGCGACCGCCTTGCCCACCACTTCATGGGCGTCGCGAAAGGGAATACCCTTGCGCACAAGGTAGTCGGCCAGGTCTGTGGCAGTGGCGAATCCCTGCATGGTTGCCTCCCGCATCGCCTCCTTGCGACAATTGATTGCCGGAACCATGTCGGCAAATACCTTCAATGATCCTTTCAGATTGTCCACGCTGTCGAACAGCGGTTCCTTGTCTTCCTGATTGTCCTTGTTATAGGCCAGGGGTTGGCTTTTCATCAGGGTCAACAGGCCGATAAGGTGGCCGAATATCCGGCCGGTCTTGCCCCGGATCAGTTCTGGGACATCCGGGTTCTTTTTCTGCGGCATGATTGACGAGCCGGTGCAGAAGCTATCGGCGAGTTCGATAAATCCGAACTGGGCTGAGGACCAGATGATCAGTTCCTCCGAGAATCTGGACAGATGCATCATCAAAATACTGGCGGCGGCGCTGAATTCGATGGCGAAATCCCGGTCCGAGACAGCGTCCAGGGAATTCTCCGCCGGTCGCGAGAAGCCCAGCAGTTCGGCGGTCAGGTGACGGTCGATGGGGTAGGTGGTACCGGCCAGTGCGGCAGCGCCCAGGGGCATCACATTGACCCGCTTGTTACAGTCGGCCAGGCGCTCCCGGTCACGCTCCAGCATCTCGAACCAGGCCATCATGTGGTGGCCGAAAGATAGCGGTTGTGCCGTTTGCAGGTGGGTAAAGCCGGGTAATACGGTCTCAACCTCCCGTTCGGCCTTGTCGAGCAAAGCGTGTTGCAAACGGAGGATGGCGTCTCTGATCTGTTCGATTTCGTCTCGCAGCCAGAGCCGTATGTCAGTGGCAACCTGATCATTGCGGGAGCGGCCGGTGTGAAGTTTTTTACCTGCTTCACCAATGGCCTCGGTGAGGGCTGACTCGATATTCATATGCACATCCTCCAGGGAGACAGACCAGGTAAAGTCGCCCTGTTCAATGCGTTTACGGATCTGTTCCAGCCCAAGCACGATGGCGTCACGTTCGGCATCACTCAGGATGCCCTGACGGGCCAGCATGGTGGCGTGGGCGATGGAGCCTTGAATGTCATATTGGTAAAGTCGCCGGTCAAAGCCGACAGATGCGGTAAATGCCTCAACAAAGGCATCGGTCGGTTCACTGAATCGGCCTGACCAGGGTTTCGTGGACACGTGACTGTCGCTCATGTATGGCTATCCTGAATATGTAAGCAGGCCGGATTATAGCAGGCAGCGGATGAATGCAGCAGAGTGAGAAGCAACCTGGAGGGAAATGGCCATCGGATAGCGATGGAAAGGCGCTGCCTGCCTCACCATGAACCGTTGTCGACAAACCGCCACTGGACCTGGGCTAGAAGCGTGTTTATTCTTAACTGCATCCGTGCAGCCCGATGGCGCGCCGCACTGGGTTACAGGAAGAGCCAGACAGTATGGATTACAATTCGATTCGGCATTTCTGGTCATTTACCGTCCGTTTTCTCAGCCACGAGTCATTAAAACAGATGGATTTATGCCTATTGGCCACAGATATCAGCGTGCTGCAGAATTGGTACGAATGCCAGTGCCGGTAAATGTGTGCAAATTTCGGCTATTCCGGGCCTCTGACACACCAACAGGTTGAAATTGCATGTTTCTGAAATCCGTAGAAATTCGAAATATCCGCTCAATCGAGAACGTCGTTTTGGACTTTGAGGCATCTGCATCGAAGCAGCGAAACCGCAAGTGGACAATCCTCCTGGGCGAAAACGGAACCGGAAAGAGTTCGCTCCTGCGGTCGATCGGCATGGTTCTGGCGGGCAGCGATGCGTTGCCGTTCCTGCTCGGCGAACCTGATTCGTGGATACGCAACGGTGCTGATGAAGCATCAATCTCCGCGATCCTTCAGACGGCGCGTAACGAGGACAGATATGTCGAGGTTCACTTCAAGCAGGGGATGGATCGTTCGGGTTTTGTTGAGCACAATCGCAAAGGTCTTGATCAGCTTGATGCAGCGCTCGCGCATACGCAGCGCAACTACTTTGTCGTTGGCTATGGCGCACTTCGTCGACTCGCAATGCACGATATGAATATTGCCCGTAGAGGCAATGATCCGGTACGGGCGCAATCCTTGGCTACTTTGTTCGATCTGGATGCCACCCTGAATCCACTGCAGTCCTGGGCGATGGGGTTGGAGTACAGAGACGGTAAGAGTGGTACACGGATCATCGAGAACGCGATGAACGGTCTTCTGCCGGATGTGAGTTTTAGCCGTATCGATCGTCGCAATGGCGATCTGCTGTTCGATACGCAGGACGGTGCTGTTCCGCTCAGCCTGTTGAGTGACGGTTACCAAAATGTAGCGGCATGGATTGGTGATCTACTCTATCGAATCACTGAATCGTTTGACGATTATAAAAATCCGCTGGAGACACGCGGATTGTTATTGATCGATGAAATCGACGCACATCTGCATCCGAAGTGGCAAAGGCAGTTGCGAAAGTATATCGATGATAAATTGCCCGAGTTCCAGATCATCGGAACAACCCATTCGGTACTGACGGCACAACAGCTCGAAGAAGACGAATGTGTCATTTTAAGCCGCAACGAGAAGAGCAAGGCGGTCTCCGCGAGACCCTTCCCCGGTGTACCCGCGGAACTGCAGGCCCATGAATTGCTCGAAATCGGATTCAATGTCGAGACACTCGACTCCGTGAGACTCAGCAATGACAAAAACAGATATCGCACGTTATACCGCAAGAAATCGAAGACGACGGTGGACAGGCGGGAGCTCGAACGTCTTGCCGAACAGTTCAGCCAATTGCCGGATCGGGACCTGTCATTCAGAAACGAAGCCATAATGAAGTCGCAGGAGAAACAGCGAAAGAAAATTGAGGATCTGATTGCTCAGATAGAGGGCATGAAGTCCGGCGAATCGATCCGCAAAAAGACAACAAAGAAGCGAGTTGTTCGTAAAAGGGCAGCTGCGAAGTCGTCAACGAAGAAGAAACACAGGGTCATAAGCAAGAAAAAACAATAGGACATCATGATACGACTTAAGCGCGATCGCTCATCAAGGACAGTCAAGGCCAAGTATCGGGATCCGGCTCGGATCGACAATGGCGTCGATCTGATCAAGGGATTTCTCTCCGGAGAGAACAAGTTTTACAAAGACGGATTCTGGAAGATCGCCAAAGACCACCTTAAGATTGAATCGCACGGGAAGTGTGCGTTTTGCGAAACGCCCACAACGGTTGTGTACTTTGGTGATGTAGAGCATTTTCGACCTAAACAACGTCAGATGTACTGGTGGCTGGCATACTGCTACGATAACTATCTTTTCTCATGTCGCATCTGCAACGGTTTCAAGAGCGATCAGTTTCCGATTCTAGGCAACGGGCTGCCCCCACCGGTCATACCGAACAACCCAACAGAGGCGCAGCTTCGAACAATCAGTCAGGACATGACGCCCAATCCTTTGGACGATGCAGAATTGGCGCGGTTTGATGGGGCATGCCTGAACGAACAGGCTGTATTACCCAATCCCTACCAGCAGGATCCGTGGCAGCTATTCAAGTGGGAAGTGATCGAGCCTCTTGAGGAAGTCAACATCACCCACCGAACCAATGCCGACAGGCCTTTTGTGGAACCAACCATCGGGATACTCCGGCTCAACAGGGACGCGCTGCGTGCACAACGATACCAGACCTATGTCCTACTCAAGATGTTCAAGGATATATTCGAATCGGCAACCGGCGAAATCAAGACAAAGGCGGAAGACGGTCTCAAGGTGATGATGGGCGCGGATCGGGAGTATTGTGGAATGGCGCGCTACTTTATTTCCGAGGAGTGGCAACTTGGCATTCCGCTTCCCGAGGCAACCGAGTAGCTCAGTGTGGCCGCATCTATTAAGCGCCCTTGATTCGTCCTTATCGGACAAGACGGTCCCCGAGTGGAGAATGGTAGTGTGAGTCGGTTCGATTTCGTTACCTGGCCGGAGCCGGAACGGGCGGTGATATGATCAATGCGGGAACGTTCAGGTGAAGTTTTTTATCCTTATCGCCGATAGTTAGTCTGTGTGGATTCGATATTCAAGTCATTGTAGCGGTTTGACTCTCTTAATGGGTGCCCGACTGTCGCTCGTGTAGGGCTATCCTGAATTTGTAAACAGGCGGGATTACAGCAACAGTGGATGAATGCAGCAGAGTGAGAAACAACCTGAGGGGAAACGACCGTTGGATTCTGATGGAAAGGTGATCTTTGTCCCCAATCTATGTGCCATGCGGGCCGTGTTCGCTGTGGTTGTCATCGGCGAGCTCCTCGCCATCCTGCTATCCTTGGCCGTGGCTGAACGGATGAGTGACTTTTTTTCGGTGCTGAGTCTGATTTCGTTACTGGTGCAGTGGATCGGACTGAGTTCGGCGGTGTTTATCTGCCTATTGCGCCCGCATCTAAACAGACTGGGTAATTGGTGGGCCGGTTTTAGCGTATTTTTCATTCTGCTCGGGGTGGCCTGGCTTGTGTCACATCTGATTATTATGATGAACAGCAGCATGGATCTGTCGATGTTGCCACAGAACGACGCTGACCTGATATGGCGCACCGTGGGCATCAGCGCCATTATAGGTGTCTTGGTGCTCCACTACCTTTATCTGCAATATCTGTGGCGTCGTCAGGAAGAGGCTGAGAACAGCGCTCGATTGCAGGCACTCCACTCCCGCATTCGTCCCCACTTCCTCTTTAACAGCATGAACACCATCGCCAGCCTCACTCGGAGCGATCCTGCGATGGCCGAAGAGGTGGTGGAGGACCTCGCCGATCTGTTCCGGGTTTCTCTCGGCGATGCCAGCCAGCTCTCCAGTCTGGGTAAGGAACTGGACCTGGCCCGCCAATATCTCAGTATCGAGCACTATCGTTTGGGGGAGCGGTTGAATCTGGTGTGGGATCTCAATGATCTGCCGGAACAGGCCAAGATCCCGCCCATGATCATACAGCCGTTGCTGGAGAATGCGGTTTACCACGGTATCGAGCCTGCCGCAAAGGGCGGTACGATCACCATTACGGGCCGCTATCGGCGCAATCGGATAAATTTGAGTATCCGCAACACCCTGCCGCAAGACGACGAGCGGTGTCATCGCGAGGGCAATCGATTGGCAATGGAGAATATTCGTGCACGCCTTGCAGGTGTGTATGACTTGGAAGCGAGCTTGACCGAGTCGAATATTGATGGAGAACATCAGGTCAGACTGGCGATTCCACATCCTTGGTGGGAGTAGCGGAACCGATTTGGCAGGTGCCAACTGACCCTAGGGGGGTTGAGCTGTGAAAATATTGGTGGTGGATGACGAAGCCCTGGCCCGGCAGCGACTGGCGGCATTGATCGAAGAACTCGGGAGCCCTTACCGGTTGGTGGGTGAGGCAGCCAATGGGGAAGAGGCATTGCAGCAGTTCAAGGAAAGAGGTGCCGACCTGGTATTGATGGATATACGCATGCCGGGTATGGATGGATTGGAGGCCGCGCAGCGGCTGGCTGAAAACGATCGGCCGCCGGCAGTTATCTTCACCACGGCTTATGAGGACCATGCGCTGCAGGCCTTTGAATCGTCCGCACAGGACTATTTGTTGAAACCGGTGCGCCGTGAGCGACTCTTGACCGCACTGCAACGCAGCCAGCGTGTTACCCGAAGCCAGCTCATCTCCGCAACGGCCAAGGAACAACAGGCTCCAAAACTGCATGCCAGTTATCGGGGCGGGTTGAGGACGGTTCCTTTGGATCAGGTGATCTATCTGCGGGCAGACTCGAAATATGTCATGGCCCGGCACGAAGGGGGTGAGCTGTTGCTCGAGGAGAGCCTCAAAGGACTGCAGGAGCGCTACGGCGATTGGTTGTTGCGCATCCACCGTAACGCCTTGGTGGTGAGACGACATCTTATGGGTCTTGAGAAGGGAAATGACGGCATTCCACGGGTGGTCCTGCGCGGTTGCGACGAGACACTTGAGGTCAGCAGGCGCCATCTTCCTGAAGTGAGGCGTATTCTGCGGGGGGAGGAGTGACCGGGACGCGTAGCCTGCATGACGTAAAGAGATCAGGCAAGCCATGGAAGTGTCTCCCATTGCTGTTGACCTGGTTTTTGTTCCAGCAAGTTTCCCCAGGGAGTGCGGCAAGCGAAACTGCCGATGGAGAAGCGGAGCAGCCGCAAACCTCGCCACTGATTGTACAATCCTGCTTTCCCTGCCACGGCCCTCAGGGCCAAAGCCACTCCCCGGCGATCCCTTCTCTGGCTGGCCTGCCGAAGGATTATCTGCGCAAGGTGCTGACCTCTTTCCGCCATGGTGGCCGTTTTGGCACGGTGATGGGACGTCTGGTCCAGGCCTATGATGAAGACGACTTCACAGTCATGGCCGATTACTTCAGTCAGCAACCCTTCGCCATCCCCAAGCAGAACACGGACTGGCGCCTTATCGATAGCGGACGGATATTGCACCGTCGCTATTGTCGAGATTGTCATGGCGACCCGGTGACGCCGGCTGAAGCGGGTGTGCCTCAGTTGCATGGACACTGGATGGATTATTTGCGCTGGACCCTATGGGACTATCTGGTGGGGGTCAATCAGGGCGATGATGAGATGGCGAATCAGTTATCCCTTCTCATGCGCAGACACGGTGCCGAGGGTGTCGAGGCGTTGTTGCACTACTATGGGAAGGGGAGGCCGTGATTGACAGCGGCCAGCGGTCGGTGCTCAGCTGATGATTGATTGCGTGGATGCTTCACAGGCTTTAGCATAGGCCACCGACTAGTGAGAATGATAATCAGCCGACAGGCGCTCCGTTGTACCTGCTCTGACTTTTGAGGCCCCCCATCCATGTCCCAGACGATAACAATCGCCACCCGTAAATCACCTTTGGCTATGTGGCAGGCCGAACATGTTGCCGCTGAATTGAAAAAGGTTTACCCGGATATCCGGGTAGAGCTGATGGGGATGACCACCCAGGGTGACAAGATACTCGATACGCCGCTGGCGAAGATCGGTGGCAAGGGGTTGTTTATCAAAGAGCTGGAGCAGGGTCTGATCGGTAGAGAGGCGGATATCGCGGTGCATTCGATGAAGGATGTGCCGGTTGAGCTGCCACCGGGTCTGCATCTGCCGGTGATTATGCAACGTGAGGATCCGCGGGATGCCTTCGTCTCCAACCGCTATCAGAACATCGATCAATTGCCAAAGGGGGCTTGTGTTGGAACCTCCAGTCTGCGGCGTCAATGCCAGCTGGCTGAAATCAGGCCCGATCTTGTGATCAAATCCCTGCGCGGCAACGTGAACACCCGTCTGCGTAAACTTGACGATGGTGAATACGATGCCGTCATCCTGGCCGCAGCCGGCTTGAAGCGCCTGGGTTTCGAGGATCGAATAACCGCCCTCATCGGCCCGGAGCAGAGTCTGCCCGCCATCGGACAGGGTGCGGTGGGCATCGAATGCCGCATGGACGATGCGCGGGTCAATGATCTGATTGCGCCCCTGCACCACCCGCAAACCGCCTGCTGCGTGGGGGCCGAGCGGGCGATGAACCAGCGCCTGAATGGGGGTTGCCAGGTTCCCATCGCAGGCTATGCCATGCTGGAATCGGGCAACCTTTGGTTGCGGGGACTGGTGGGTGAACCCGATGGAAGCCGCATCATCCGCGGTGAGGTCGAGGGTAAAACCCAGGAGGCCCGGGCTATGGGCGAAGGATTGGCGGATCGGCTGTTGGAGTGGGGGGCTGACGAGATTCTGAAAACCCTGTATGACACCCACTGAAGGATAGCGGCCATGTCCGGTTTTCCGATTGGAGAAGCATGTCGGATTTTGACTTGAAAGGCAGAGGTATCCTGGTTACGCGGGCCGCCCATCAGGCCGGTGGCCTGGTAGAGCGAATAGAGGCCTGCCAGGGTAGGGCGATACGCTTTCCGACATTGGAGATCGTTGCCTGCGAAAAGCCCGACCGTGTTCGCAGCCTGTTTCGACAAAGCTGGGATGCGATCATCTTTGTCAGTCCCAATGCGGTCACCCATGCCCTTAACCTGTTATCGGGTTACAGGATTCATGCAACCCTGGGTGCGGTCGGAAAGGCGACTGCGGCAGCGCTACGCCGGAGCGGGTATAGTATCGACCTGATTCCGGTGGATCGATATGACAGCGAGGGATTGCTAATGTTGGCCCCGTTGCAGGCGATGACGGGCAAAAGGGTGCTGATCGTTCGCGGCGAAGGGGGCCGGGCCCTATTGGGGGAGGGACTTCAGGCGAGAGGTGCTGAAGTAGGTTATGCTGAAGTCTATCGTCGCATCAAGCCGACAGTCGATCCTAATCCATTGTTGGCGCAATGGCAGGAGCAGGTCGATCTGGTGACGGCCACCAGTGCTGAGGTATTGGACAATCTGATCGCACTTTTGGGAGAACCGGGCTGGCCGATGTTACAGCGTACTCCGCTCCTGGTGATTAGTGAGCGGATGCGCCGGAAGGCGGAGAAAAAGGGTTTTCAGACCATTCTGCTTGCCGTGGGTGCGAACGACGATGCAATCATGTCGGCGATTCAGAACTGGGTAGAATGTACCTCCTGAATGTCTCTGTACGATCAGGCCCAATTGGCGGGGCTGGCGTTGCGGGACGGCTGACGCGGGAGTTGAGAGCGAACAGAATATGAGTGAAAAAATCGATGAATCTGGCAGCGGCCAGGCAGAAACTGAGGCGGAATTCACGGATGCCATCGAAGGCGAGGTGGAACGAATCGATGAATCCGCAGGCAGATCCGGTTTCTCCCGTCTATCAATCGTCCTCGCGCTGGTGGCGCTGTTGGCGGTGGCGGTGGGTCTGGTGCTTGGTTACCGCTATTGGCTCGACATGAAACAGTCCCTGGCCTCACTCAATGATGTCCTGGCAAGGGCCAACCAGGAACAGTCCCAATTCGAACAGCAATTGGGGCAGACCCGGCAGCATTTCGAGCAGCAGCAACTGGCGATTGCGGAACAACAGACGGCCCTGGAGAAACAGGCCGAGAGTATCCGGCAGGCAAGGGAAGCATCACAGCAACAGGGGGAGCAACTCTACCGTTCGCTGGCGGAGATACAAACCCGCATGGGAGGCAAAGAGGGGCAGTGGCGGGTCGCGGAGGCCGAATATCTGATGCGTGTCGCCAACCATCGGCTGACCCTTATGGGCGACCCGAATACGGCGCTGGAGGCGTTAAAATCTGCTGATGAGCGACTGGTCGCAAGCGGTGATCCCGGCTGGTCGGGTGTGCGGGAGAAAATTGCTGCAGAGATCACACGATTGACAGCGCTGCCGAAAGTGGACAGTGTCGGAATCAGCGCCGAACTGAGCGCCCTTGCCGTGCGTGTTGAGACGCTTCCCTTATTGGAATCAGGGGTGGTCCAGGGGGCTGAACCTTCACGGCCCGATTCCTCGCCCGGTTTAGCCGCCAATGGTGAGTTCCAACTGGAAAAACTGCTTGATGATTTTTGGCGGGGGTTCAAATCGATGATGGTGATACGACATCATGACCGCCCTGTAAGCGCCATGCTGCCGCCCGAACAACGCTATTTCTTGATGCAGAATCTACGTCTCAAAATCGAAAATGCAAAAGCGGCGATGATGGGACGAAACCAGGACCTCTATGCCGATAACCTGATCAGTGCGGCAGAGTGGATCGACCGCTACTTCCAGGTGTCGGCGCCTGAGGTGGTCGGTTTCAAGTCACAATTGGAGGGGCTGGCGGCAAAGATGATCGCGCCTGAACTGCCTGACATCTCCGGTTCCTTACGTGAGTTGCAGAAGAGACGTCGAACGATGAACCGGGAGGAACTCCGGTGAGAACACTGATCGCAGCATTTCTTGCGCTGTTCGCGGCAGTAGCGATCACACTGCTGGTAAAGCAGGATAACGGATATATCCTGGTCGGATACGGCCAATGGACCATTGAAGGCAGCCTGGCGCTGTTCTGTCTGGCGGTCCTGGCGCTGTTTCTGGTTACCTATATTGCCATCAGGACGGCTTCGCGAATCTGGCAAATGCCGGAACGTGTGGCCGAGTGGCGGCGAAAGCGTCGCAGCCTCAAGGCCAGGCAAGCCCTGACCCGTGGGCTGGTGGAACTTGCTGAAGGGCGTTGGAAGGTTGCGGAGAGACATCTGACACGTAATGTCGCTCAATCGGAGACCCCTCTGCTCAACTATCTGGCGGCGGCTCGTGCCGCTCAGCTCCAGGGCGAGCATGCCCGGCGGGATGACTATCTCCACTTGGCACACGAGAGCATGCCCTCAGCGGACGTGGCGGTGGGCCTCACCCAGGCGGAACTGCAGTTGGCACATCAGCAGTACGAACAGGCCCTGGCGACTTTGATGCATGTGCGATCATTGTCGCCAAAGCACAATTACGTACTGACATTGCTGAAGAAACTGTATGAGAACCTGGGTGAGTGGGTAAAGCTGGAAGAGATGCTGCCCGAGCTGAAACGCCGCAAGGTCATCAACGAATCCGACTACCAAAAGCTGGAGTTACGCATCTATCGTGAGCGTCTGAAGCAGGAGTCCTCAACACTTGAAGACCTCGTGAACTACTGGCAGCGCATCCCCAAGGGCATCAGGCAAAGGCAGGAGATGTTGCTTGAATACTGCGATTACATAATGGCCCTGGATGCGGGGTCCAGGATCGAACCGTTGATAACAGCTTCACTACAGCGGGAGTGGAACAGCGAGTTGGTCACCCGCTACGGTCTGATCGAACTCGCCAACCCATCCCACCAGCTGGAGGTGGCGGAGGGCTGGCTGAAAAGCCACCAGGAGGACCCTGTGCTGCTGTTGACGCTGGCCAGGCTCTCCCTGCAGAACAAATTATGGGGTAAGGCGCGCAGCTATCTGGAGGCCAGTATCGGAATATCAGCGACACCAGAGTCCTATCAACAGCTCGGTCTGTTGTTGGAGCGTCTGGGTGAAGACGATGGGGCGTTACGCTGTTTCCGCGCAGGCTTGGCCTTGCAGCATGCGGAACCGCAGCGGTCCCTGCCGCCCATAGGCAACAGGCCTGTATTGAGCAATAAGTCAGTTGTCGACGACGCCGCATACAGTGAGTCTTTGAACACACCTGCAAGATCCTGACCTTGCTTGCTGTAGCAGAATTCATCTTTTCTATAATGTTAACTGGGTGTAATTGAGCAAAATAGTTGGTTGAACAACCAGGATTTTTCATATATATCCCATACCTAATTAGGGTTATACGTCGATAACATATGACCGTTCAAAAGGAGTTGCACACCTGATAAACAACTGATCAGCATGAGGGCTTCAAGAGCCGTGTACAACAATTGGGTAAAATTAATTCTATTTTTCCTATCGATAGTAATGCCCAATGCCCATGCAGGCTGGGATGAAGCAGATCTGGAACGTATAGAGGCCATGATCCTGGACCCGGACTCCGCACGGGGCAGGGCCGTGTATGAGACTTGTGCGGTTTGTCATATGCCGGAGGGCTGGGGAACCCCGAACGGCGCCTATCCGCAAATTGCCGGTCAGCACCGTTCGGTCGTGATCAAGCAACTGGCCGATATCCGCGCCAAAAATCGCGATAATCCCTCCATGTACCCATTTGCCATACCTGAAGAGATAGGTGGTGCCCAAGCCATAGCCGACGTGGCTTACTATATCGAATCGTTGAAGATGACAACCGCCACCGGCAAGGGTGACGGCAGTGACCTCGAACATGGTGAAAAGCTCTACAAGCAATACTGCACCGAATGCCATGGTGAACAGGGTGAGGGACAATTCGAAAAGGCCTATCCGGCCATTCATGGCCAACACTACAACTATCTTCTGCGCCAGCTGATCTGGATACAGAACGGCAAGCGGCGCAACAGCAACAAAGAGATGGTTAAAGTCATCGAAACCTTTGACAATCGTGACTTCAAAGCGATATCGGACTATGTATCCAGGATGCTGCCGGTTGCAGAGAGGCGTTCCGAGCGTACCTGGAAAGATCGCGGGTTGCAGAAGAGATGAGTAGTCCCGAGTCACCTGTCGAGAGCGGCGGTGAGGTTGAATTCAACGGATTCTCTGAGCACAAGGAGTTGATGCTCAGTTTCCTGACACTGTTTATTCCAGCCTCCTTGCTGCTGGCCTCGATTTTTTACGCCTTCTCAACCCAGACGGAAAAGTATGAACTGCAGACGACACTGATTCGCGAAGAGGCCGCCTTGAACAGCGCCAGCGAATTGACCTCGCTCCTGTTCGAGCAGAAGCTTTCCGACCTGATGGTGCTGGCGGAAGGGGAAGTGCTCAGAAACTACCTCCATGATCCGAGCCTGAAGAACTGGATACGTGTCGCACGTGAGTTTTCCCTCTTCGCAAGGCGTAAACCGAAATATTTTCAGCTGCGATATATCGACAGCAACGGCATGGAAGTTATTCGTATCAACAGTAACGACAATGTTCAGGAGATCGTTCCTCAAAGCGAGATGCAAAATAAGGCGGATCGCTACTATTTCAAGGAGGCGATCAAGTTGATGGTGGGTGAGATCTATATCTCACCTTTGGATCTGAACATTGAACGGGGACAGATCGAACAGCCGATCAAGCCCACGGTGCGCTTTGCAACACCGGTAGCCGACGGTTACGGGGAGAAGCGGGGTATCGTTATCATCAATTACACCCCGAATGAGCTGTTGCAACGGATCGCCGGCAATTTCAAAACCCTGCGCGGTAGCGCGGTGATGCTCAATAGCCAGGGCTATTGGCTGCAGGGCGTGCCCGAGGAGCAATTGTGGGGTTTTATGTACGGTCGCGATGAGACTTTCGCTACACAAAAAGCCGACGTCTGGGCTGCCGTAAACAGCAGCGAAAAAGGTTCATTCTTTACCGATGACGGCGTTTATATATTCAAGAGGGCCTATCCATTAATACGTGACAGACTGGGAACGTTGGAGAATGTCGATGAAACGGTCGTCCCCTCCCTAAACAGAGCGGAGAAGCGATATTGGATATTCCTCTCTCATATCTCCAAGAATCTGATTGAAGATCTCACAGCCAAACGCATGATTGTGGCCACCATTACCTACCTGCTGCTGTTTTTGGTCACGGCGGTGATCAGCGTCCTCTTCGCCAAGAACAGTGTGCAGAAGAAACAGGCCTTCCGTAAGCTTCAGCAATATGCCACCACCGATGATCTGACCGGACTGGCCAATCGGCGTGAACTGGACAAGGTCGCGTTGCGCGAGTTCAAGCGCGCAACCCGCTTCTCCAGGCATCTCTCCGTATTGATGCTGGATCTCGACCATTTCAAGGCGATTAACGACACTTATGGCCACAATGTCGGTGATAGCGTGCTCAGGCATGTGTCCGATATCTGCGTCGGGTCGATCCGCGGGCAAGATTTTATGGCCCGTTACGGTGGTGAGGAGTTCACAATCCTGCTGCCGGAAACGGATATCGAGAACGGCGGTATGCTGGCGCAGCGGATTTGTGATCAGATAGCCTCGGTGCCCTATCAACAAGGACAGCAGTCGATAACCATCACTGTCAGTGTCGGTGCCAGTGAGATCGAGGATGGTGATGTCGATTTCAACGACCTTTTGAACCGTGCCGACAAAGCGCTCTACGAGGCGAAGAAAAGGGGCCGCAATCAGGTGGTGATCTCAGCCCCTGGCGGCTTCACCTCACACCTTGCAACGATCAACGATTAATCTAGTTTGCTCCGCTGGCAGCTATTGTCTTCAGCTCCTGCGTGCCCGTATGTATGCCTGCCTTGGCTGCCGCCTCGAGCAAACTTTCGGCTTGTCGTGACGATTTCCGATCGCATTTCCCTGTGAGGTTCAGCGCCAACAGGCGACCGCGTTCGATATAGAAATCACTCCAGGGGAGAGGTTGGTGCCGGGTGTATTCCGCCAAGGCATCCGCGTAGTAGAGCATCCTTTCAGGTTCCGCCTTGTGCAGGTAGACCTCTATCATGTTCTGATAGAAATGGAGATAATTGTGGCTGAGGCTGCCCTGATCCAGGTAGCGCTGTCCTTCGCGAATCGCGTCATGACGCTGATTCTCGTCCCGGGTTACTCGTGCCAATACACCGAGGATATAGGGAGCGATGTGGGTCGGTACCGAATCAAGTGCCGCCTGATAGGCGCGTTCCAGGTAGCGGACACCCGCTTGAATCTCCCCCTTCAAAACCTTGGCTTCGCCGATTTGGGCAAGGTTGTCGCCATAAAAACGGCTGGCGCGGAGTTGCTGCGCCAGCTTCAGTCCCAAATGACCGTACCGTTCCGCGGAATCGATATCCTCGGTGAACAGCAACACCAGGCCAAGATTCATGTAGGCCGTCATTTCGGCCCTGAGATTGCCATACTCCGCAGCCAGTTTTCCCGCCTCCTGCAGGGTGGCCAACGCATCGGATATCGAGCCGGTATAGAGATGGGTCAACCCGTACATGGATAGGTTGCCGACCTCCTGGGGAAGACGCTGTTCCGCCCTTGCCAGTTTCAGGCACTGTTCGAAGTGCTCTCTTGCCGTCACTATCAGTCCTTTGGCGTAGCAGGCATCCGCCAGCCCCGCCTGTGCGCGAATCTCGAGCAGCGGGTTGGCGGACTCTCTGGCCAGGAACTCAGCCTGCCGGTGGGCTTGCAGACATGCTTCGGTGCGGGCCAGGGCGAAAAGGATATCACCCCTTCGATAGTGTAGTTCCGTGAGCAGGGTTGTGTTTCTGCTCATCTCTGCCAGGGGTTCGGCATGTTCAAGCATCTCCAACGCCTGATCCAGCTTGTCCTGTACCGTCAGTCCGGTGGCCTGACCGATCAATGCACGACAGCGGACTTGGTCATCGCTCGCCGAGTCTGCGGCAACGGTGAAAGCGTGGATGGCGGGAGATATGGCGCCTGCCTGTAACAGCAGGTCTCCATTCAGACAATTCAGCTGGGTAACCAGGTTTAACGTCCGAGCAATTTCAGCGCCACGGGTTGCCAGCGTCAGCGCCTGCTCGAAATCATGCATCTGTATTGCTGCTTGAGCAGCCTGCAAATAGGCATCCGCGGCATCATCATTGCCGCCAAGGTCCAGATGCCTGGCATAAAGGGCCGCATCACGCGGTTGATACCACTCCGCCGCCCGCAGATGAAGGGCACGTCGATGTGAAGACAACAACGAATCGTATATTGCCTCTCGAAGCAGGGCATGGACAAACAGATAGCCCTCTCCTTCGGGTTGCAGCAGGCGCTGTTTGAGAAGCGCATCGGGTCGATAGTCGGCTTTGTCGAGGAGTTGACATAAGGCGTCCGGTTTGAAGCGCTGTCCCAGCACGGACGCTGTCTGAACCGCCTGCCGGTCCTCTTCGGAAAGTAGATCGAGTCTCGACATTACCAGACTCTGGATTGAGTCGGGTACGTTTTTCCCCGGGTCGGTTGTTCCCAGCAACAGCTGCTCGAGGAAGAAAGGGTTGCCTCCCGAGCGATCGATACATGCGGTGACGAATGCTTGATCCCGGTCGGCGATCTGTTGAGCCAGATTGTGCGCATGCTCCTTGGGCAGTGGACATAGATCGAGTGTGGTCAACGGCGCCCCATGCATGGCGCTTCGCCACGCGGGATCAAGGGGTTCGCCTTCAACACGGGATGTAATGAGCAGCAGGGCGGCATGTCGGCTGACACTATCCGCAAGCTCTGCGATATGGTTAAGGGTAGTTTGGTCCGCCCAGTGGATATCTTCCAAAATCAGCAGTCGCGGGGCTGACCGAGTGGCGCTGGCAAGAATGGATCGGAGGATTTGTTGTGTCCCTCTGAGTTGTGCCTCGTCGCCTATGCAATCGATCGGGGTGGCCGATTCGCCATCGATGGCTAGGTGAAACAAGCGTTGCACTACGCCCGGGTGAATGGCTGGATTCCACTCCTGATCCATTGCCTGCTTTACTGCAGCCTCAATTTCATCAGCCTTGGCGCTATAGCTCAGTCCGATTAATTGACGCAGCAGTGAAGGAATGGGTTCTGCATGCGACTCCGTACCGAAGTCGAGCACCAATGCCCGGTGCGGAATGACGCCCATTTGAATAGCGCATCGACTGATCTCCCCCACGAGACGTGTTTTGCCGATCCCGGCTTCACCGCGAAGCAGATAGGTCTCACCCGCCAGATCCTCGCTGCAGGCCACCAGGGCGGTGCTGAATTGCCTCAACTCCCGGGTTCGTCCGACGAAGCGGGGCAGATTGATTTGCTTTGCTTCCCCTGGTTTGGCTGCCGTGACCTTCCATACCGAATCATCCCGTCTTGTCGCCTCGATATTCAGGCGAAGACCCAAATAGGCCGGATCGGTCAGCAGAAGGTCTCCGGGCGCAGCTGAGCGCGCCAACTGTTCCGCCTGGGCAAATACCGCCCCGGCTACGGCTCCGCCTCGATCACTCAAAACTGAACCTGTGGCGATGCCGCACTGAACTCCCAATCGATGCGACCAGTCATCGGTCCGGTCCGTTCCAGTTATCAGTTCAAGCGCCATTTGGAGAGCTTTTTCACACTCATTGCCATGGGCTTTTTCGAGACCGAAGAGTGTGACTATGGCGTCCCCATGGTGGTGATAAAGAGTTCCGCCATAGCGGCTGATCAGAGGATCCAGACGAGCGAGCAACTGTTTGTTCAGCTTGTGCAAGGCTTCAGGATCGCCTGTCGCCAACAAATCGATATAGTGTCCCAGATGGAGATGGGCAACGGCCACCGAGCGCAATAGCTGGGGGTGGAGCTGGGCAGCCTGATTTGAAGAGGTTTGCCGCGGCAGTGGGTTCAGCGTTGGGAGGCTGTTCGATGCATCGGCTGCACTGTCACTGTCATCGCCGCTGCGCTGACGGAGGATCTCACTGTACAGATGCTCTGTCTCTGGCTCGGGAGAGAGACCGAGTTCGTGCAACAAAAGCCGGCGGCATTGTCGATATTGGCGCAGGGCATCGGCGGGTCGGTTAAGCCGGGCGTAGACCTGCATGAGGATGCGGTGGATGTGCTCCTGCAGGGGGTCGCTGCCGAGCAGTTTTATGCCGAGGCGGATTCCAGACTCAAACTGAGCGGTTTCCAGGTAGTGATCCAGCAGCTTCGACATACTGCTGATGGCCTGTTCCCGATAGTGGCTGCGCTGGGTCATCAGCCACTCTTCAAAGTTGTTCGAGCGGGGATTGAAGCCCTCCAGGAACTCGCCGCTGTAGAGGGATGCCAACTTTGTCAGTTGCTCAGGAGACTGCTCTTCCTTCAACAGGATATCGAAGGATTCGGTATCGGTGTCGATATGACCGCTTTTGAGTAACACACTCTCCTGATCGGCGGCAAGCGTATCGGCACGATCACCCAATACCTTGCGTAAACCGCTGAGAGCCTGGCGCAGACTGTGCCGGGCTTGGGCATCATTGCTCTCCTCCCACAATAGCAGCGCCAACCTGTCCCTGGGTTGAGGCTTCCCCTGGTGCAAGGCCAACCAGGCCAGGAGGGCCTTCGCTTTGCGCACCCTCAAATCGACGATTACGCCACTATCGTCAATCAGTTGAAAGCCACCGAAGAGTGACAATTCCATACATGGTTCCTGGTTTTGGCTCTGTTTTGGGTATCTGATCGATTCAGATTTTCTTGTAAGAGCGGGGGGTGTCGCCATCGCTTGCTAGGCATACAGGCCGTCACTAAAAAGTGAGTACACACCCTTCAATAATAAATCCGGAATAAATCCGGATATTTTTTGACGTTCTTTTGACGGATAGCGGCCGGCCGCTATGACGCTTGCTAATTAAAGTAGCACATAACGTCTTGGATAAAGCGTAATTCCACCTACAAAGCAATAGACCAGAGGAGACAGCTCATGTGCCAACCCGTCAATCTGCCCGTTGTCGATCATTTAGACTCCAGCGACCAAAGCGCAATCTTTGCCGAGGAACTGTTACAGATACTCAATCATGGTGCGACTGCATTGATGATCTCTATCGGTCACCGCACCGGATTGTTCGATACCATGGCCAGAATCCCGCCGAACGACAGCCAGGGGCTCGCCGCTTCGGCAGGCTTGAATGAACGGTATGTGCGGGAGTGGCTGGGCGCCATGGTGACTGCAGGGATTGTTACCTATGATGCGGATAGTGGTAGCTATACGCTGCCGCAGGCCCACGCGGCACTGTTGACCAGGGATGCCAGCCCGGACAACGTGGCGGTATTCGCTCAATATATCCCGCTGCTCGGACAGGTGGAAGAGGATGTCATTGACTGCTTCTACAATGGGGGTGGCGTACCCTATGAACGCTACACGCGCTTTCATGAAGTAATGGCCGAGGATAGCGGCCAGACAGTGGTCAGTGCCCTGTTTGAACATATCCTGCCGCTGATGGACGGGCAGCTTTCACGTCTGGAAGAGGGAATCGATGTGCTGGATGTCGGCTGTGGCCGTGGCCGGGCTCTGCTGCAATTGGCAAGAGCCTTCCCGAACAGCCGTTTCACCGGATACGACTTTTCCAGGGAGGCCATCGATTGGGCGCGACAAGAAGCGGAGCGGCAGGGGTTGAACAATCTTCTCTTTGAGGTCAGGGATGCGGCCACGATCGATGAACAGCGGGCTTATGATTGGATTGTCACTTTCGATGCCATCCATGATCAGAAATCACCGGATCTTGTGCTTTCCGCCATACATAATGCGCTACGCGACGATGGCGTCTATCTGATGCAGGACATCAAGGGTTCGAGTCATCTGCATAACAACCTGGAGCACCCCATCGGACCGTTGCTCTACACCCTCTCGACCATGCACTGTATGACGGTTTCATTGGCCCAGGACGGGGCCGGACTGGGTACGGTTTGGGGCAAGGAGCTGGCCCTGCAGATGTTGGTCGAAGCCGGCTTCAAACGTATTGAGGTAAAGGAGCTACAGCACGATTTTCAGAACTACTTCTATATCATCCGAAAAAATTAGTTTGTGGTTCTTAACCATCGAACCGGTAATAGATCTGTTGTAGCCACTTGATCTGGCGAAGAGCCGGTTTTGTAAAGATTGGAGGGTGCGGCCGGTCCGTACCCTCTGATTTTTTACGTCTCGGCACAACCGATGCAACGTGTGTTTGTCGGGTCGGCCTTGAGCCGGCGCGCATCGATCGCCTCGCCGCAGACAAAACAGTAGCCATAATCCCCCGATTCGATACGCCGCAAGGCCCCCGCGATCTTTGCCTGTTGGTGTTGGCGCCTGCGCGCGGTTTCCTGCGCCATTTGTTGAGCCTGCATGGCATCCATGCGGCTGAGACGCCCGACCCGGCTTTGGTCCAGTTCAACGGTCTCTCCCGCCGACCGGGACATTTCATCCACTGCGCGCAACTCAGTTTGCAGTTGCAGCAACCTCTCTCTGATCAGCGTGATTTCATCCGGTGTCATTGTATTATCTTAGTTGTCACGGGGTTATTGGGTAAGTGCGTTATCGGTATAGTGTACCTCAAGCATGCTGCCGGCTTGTCCGTCGCTTGCGGATGACAGAATCGAATAAGAGCGCTTCCCCATGAAACGATATCCGATGAAGAGAATACTGGTACTCTGCCTTATCTTGAGCGCCCACAACGCTGAGGCAGATGAAGGGAGTGAAATTGTCGAGGCGATGGAGGAGTATCTCGAGTTCGTCGATTACGGTGGTGCAACCATCTTTTCACAACAGATACCCGCCGAGGATTGGGGTAACTTCTTCGTTGTCGATACGCGCAGTGCGTCCCAGTATGAGCAGGAGCATATTCCCGGGGCGGTCAATATCGAATGGCGTCAGATCCTGGCCCGGCGTTCGGAGTTACCCCGGGACAAGGCGGTACTGGTCTACTGCAATACCGGATCACTGTCGGCTCAGGCCGGTTTCGCTCTCCGCCTGGCGGGCCATGAGAATGTGAGAATCCTGCAGGGTGGAATACGCGAATGGCAGGCAAAAGGTGGTTTCGAGGCGTATGCCCGCGCCCTGGGCGCAAATCGTTGAACAGTTGACACTACGCGAGGGCCAATTGGATTAGTGCTAACAGGCCCTAGGTCCCTGTCTTTCGCTTGGTTGCGGCCGCCCCATATTCAAATGAGTCCGAATAGAGCTCTTCCCCGGCCAGGCCATGGCTGAGAAATGCCTCTTTGCCGGCTTCTATCATCGGAGGCGGACCGCTCATATAGACTTCGTGGCCGCTCAGATCGGGGTGGTCCGCGATAACGGCCTCGTGCACCCAGCCGGTCTTTCCCGACCAGTCGTCATCGGGTTCTGAAAGTACGGGTGTATAGCTGAAGTGGGGGTATTCAGTGGCCCATTTCTCAGGCAGGTTCGGCAGATAGAGATCGCTCTCGGAGCGTACGCCCCAGTAGAGGTGCATCGCTCTTTGGATGCCGGTCTGGAAAGCGTGCTCTATGATGCCCTTGAGGGGGGCAAAGCCCGTACCGCCGCCCATCAGGATAATCGGTTTGGTAGAATCTTCCCGCAGATAGTAGCTGCCGAGGGGCGCCTCGATACGCATGATGGTCTTCTCCTCCATACCGTTGAAGAGTATGTCGGTAAAGAGACCGCCGTCGACATGACGGATATGCAATTCGATAAAGTCGTCGTCATGGGGGGCGTTGGCGATGGAGAAGGCCCGTTTGGTACCATCCTGAAGGATAAAATTGAGGTATTGGCCGGCCAGGAACTGAAGACGTTCTCCATCGGGCAGCTTCAGGTAGAGTCTGATGACATCTTCGTTGAGTCGCTCAATGCGGTCGATCTTACAGGGCATGGTGCGGACCGGAAGATCCTTTGACTGGGCGATCTCCTTGATGGCGATGGTGAGCTCCGAGACGGGTGTTGCCTGGCATATGTAGCATTCACCATTACTCTCATCGGCCATTACCGGCGGTCTTCCGTTGGGGTAGTCGACCTGGCCCTTTGCAAGGGTCGCCAGACAGTCGCCGCAGAAGCCGTTGCGGCAGCCGTAGGGTAGATTGACCCCCTGCCTGATCGCGGCATCGAGTATGGTCTCACCCGTTTCGACCGAGAATTCGTGGCCGCTTGGCTCAACATGCACTTTAAAACTCATGGGGTAGTTTCTCATTCATGAGTCGATACAATCGGCATAACAATACGTTATCCTCAATCGACCTTCTGTAATTATTGGGTTGGAGTGGAATTCTCTCCTATTTTTGTCGGGAATTAAACCGGGAGTCCATTGGGTTATGGGTGTGGCCATAATTGGTTGCGGTGATATCGGTACCAGGTTGGCGCAGGCATATTCTGCCGAGGGAATAACTGTCACCGGGATCGTGCGCACGCAACAGAGTATCGAAAGACTCGAACATGCTGGTATCGAAGCGGTTCAGATCGATCTGGATCAGCCTTACACGGCAGCGAACCCGATTGAGTCTCAGCAGCTATTCTATTTTGCGCCACCACCGCCTCGCGGTCAGCAAGATGGACGGGTCGGCCGCCTCATCGAGCAGTTTATGGAGGGGCCTTCGCCACAAAGAGTGGTCTATCTGAGCACCAGTGGCGTCTATGGTGACTGCCGGGGGGCGTGGGTGGATGAGACTCGCCCGCCTGCCCCGATTGCGGATCGGGCGAAACGGCGTCTCGATGCAGAACTGCGCTGGCGCGCCTGGAGTGAACGAACCGGGCGCGAACTGGTGATACTGCGGGTGGCTGGTATCTATGGTCCCGGGAAACTGCCGGTTGAGCGGTTACGTAGTGGCCAACCCATGGTGGCCGAGGAAGATGCCCCCATCACCAACCATATCCATAGCATCGACCTGGTAAAGATTGCACGGACAGCCATGCAACGTGGCGTGTCAAGGGAGGTGTACAACGTCTGCGATGGCATCCCTGAACCGATGACCCGTTATTTCAACCGGGTTGCCGATTTTCTCGGCTTGCCGCGGCCACCGGCCATCTCCCTTGAGGAGGCTCAACAAAGGCTGTCACCGGGGATGCTCTCCTATCTGAAAGAGTCACGCAGATTAAGCAACCGTAAACTGCTTGAAGAGCTGGGAGTTGTGTTGGACTATCCTGATCTGGAGAAGGGGCTATCGGCCTGTGTATAGATAATCGGTACTTCCTTTGTTCTGATCTCCATACTGATGGGGCTCACGCGGCATCCCTGCCGTTACTGCGAATGATAAGCGTCAACCGCCTGAGTCGTGGGTTGAACTGTAAAATCCGGTATTAGACCTTCAACCATTTGAACAGCGGATCCCAGAGAATGACATCCTTGTAGACCTGGGACGGGGCCAGTTCAAATATGGCCAGGCCCTTTTCCGCGGAGCGGATATAGTTTTGGCTCTCCCGCAGATGGGTGATAAAGGGGATCTTGAGATGACCCAGGTAGGTCTCCAGGTCGTGGTAGATACGCGTCTGCTCCTTGGCACGGTTGGCGACAATGCCGATACGTGTCTGATTTTTTGAGACCCGGCCGCTGGACAGCAGTTCGGTGAGAAAACGGCTGCACGCGCGCATATCGATGGGGGAGGGAAGCACGGGGAGGATCAGTGTGTCCACGCGAAGCAGCATTTTATTGATGGCCTTGCCATGTACACCGGCAGGTGCGTCCATGATCAGCAGATCAGTTCCCTTGGCGGGTCTGACCGGCTCATTCACCGCATTGATGGCCTGGATGTCGGGGATGCCTTCGTAATCTTTTCTTGCTTCCAGCCAGTCGATGGTCGACTGCTGTGTATCGAAGTCTGCCAAGGCGACTTGCTTGCCCTCATCGGCGTACCAGGTGGCTAGGTTGGTAGCGATGGTGGTTTTGCCACAACCCCCCTTGGCGTTCATCAACATGATTGTGCGCATTATACTTCCCTACCCTCTTTGTGGATTAGTCTTATCAGGCTTTAGTTTAGTCGATCCCGAGCTGATCCCAAATCTGATCGATGCGTTGCTTCACGCTCGGCGTCATGGTGATCGGCCGTCCCCACTCCCGGTCTGTCTCGCCGGGCATTTTGTTCGTCGCATCAAGCCCGATTTTGGATCCGAGGCCCGATACCGGCGAGGCGAAGTCGAGATAGTCGATGGGTGTGTTTTCAACGATGGTGGTGTCCCGTGCCGGATCCATGCGGGTGGTCATGGCCCATATGACATCCTGCCAGTCCCGGGTATCGACATCATCATCGACGACGATCACGAACTTGGTGTACATAAACTGCCTCAGGAATGACCATACCCCCATCATGACGCGCTTGGCATGTCCGGGATACTGCTTTTTCATACTGACAATTGCAAGCCTGTAGGAACAGCCCTCGGGGGGAAGATAGAAATCGACGATCTCCGGAAACTGTTTCTGCAGAATCGGTACGAAAACCTCGTTCAATGCCATACCGAGTACCGCCGGTTCATCCGGGGGGCGGCCGGTATAGGTGCTGTGATAGATCGGTTCCTCGCGATGGGTCAGGCGCGATACGGTGAAAACGGGGAAGTGCTCCACCTCGTTGTAGTAACCGGTGTGGTCGCCGTAAGGACCTTCCATCGCCATATCGTCGGGATGGATATGGCCCTCCAGCACGAACTCCGCGGAGGCGGGGACCTGAAGCTCGGAATCGATGCATTTCACCACCTCGGTGCGGCTGCCGCGCAGCAATCCGGCAAAGGCATATTCGGAGAGTGTATCCGGCACCGGGGTCACCGCGCCCAGGATGGTGGCCGGATCGGCCCCGAGGGCGACACAGACCGGGAAGGGTTCTCCGGGATGCGCCGACTGCCAGTCGCGGAAATCGAGCGCTCCGCCGCGATGGGCCAGCCAGCGCATGATAAGACGGTTGGGGCCGAGCAGTTGCATGCGGTAGATACCGAGATTCTGGCGCGATTTGTTGGGGCCGCGGGTGATGACCAGGCCCCAGGTGATCAGCGGAGCGGCATCCTCGGGCCAGCAGGTTTGAATCGGCAGCCGGGTCAGGTCGACCTCGTCCCCTTGCTGTGTAACGGCCTGGCAAGGTGCGTTGCGCAGCTCTTTTGGGGCCATATCGAGCACCTTGCGGAATACCGGCAACTTGTCCCAGGCATCCTTCATGCCCTTGGGGGGATCGGGCTCTTTGAGAAATGCCAGCAGCCTGCCCACTTCCCGCAGGGCGTCTACCCGCTCTTCTCCCATCCCCATGGCGACCCGCTCGGGGGTGCCGAACAGATTTCCGAGCAGCGGGTAGGGGGAGCCTTTGACCTTCTCGAACAGCAGGGCCGGGCCGCCGCGGCGCAGGGTGCGGTCGCAGATTTCGGTGATCTCCAGCATGGGGTCCACCTCGGTGTGAATACGCTTCAGATCACCGCGGGATTCAAGCTGTTGAATGAAATCACGTAAATCTTTGTACTTCATGGGTCTTGTTGTTGATTATCTCTGCCTGAGACATTACCAGAGGCAGCATCGAGGTCAAGCGATACCAGCCATGTGATCGGCGTCAGAAATAGGCGCCGCCATTGATGTATGTGGTTGAAAAATATTAACGAGGCACTAATATAAGAGAAATCTAATATACTTATCGGAGTCCTTAGAATGAGGCGTTTACTGGTTCCATTAATGCTTGGCCTTGCGCTGTTGCCCGGTTTCTCGGTGGCTGAAATGCCCGAGTTAGACAGCGTCGTCGTGGTAAAGCGTGAGGCGGTCAGGGAGTTTTGGCTCGACGGAGTGGTCGAGGCGATCAATCAGACCACCCTCTCAGCCCAGACCCGGGGCCAGGTGGAAGAGATCCATTTCGATGTGGATGACTATGTGGAGAAGGGGCAAGTGATCGTGCAACTGAAAGATACCGAGCAGAGAGCCGGCTTGGATCAGACCCGGGCCGACCTGAAAGAGGCCGCGGCGCGTCTGCAGGAGTCCCGGGACGATTTCAAACGCACCAAGGATCTGTTCGGACGTAAGCTTGCGTCCCAGTCGCAGCTGGATAAATCCACCGCGGCGCTGAAATCCGCGAAGGCGCGCAAAGAGGCGGCGGACGCCCGCCTGGCCCAGGCCAAAGAGCAGTTTGAATACACCCGGGTCAAGGCGCCCTACAGCGGCATCGTGACCCATCGCCATGTGGAGGTGGGTGAGATCGCCTCCCCGGGGCAGAAGCTGATGAGCGGTATCTCCCTCGACCAGCTGCGGGTCAGCGTGGAACTGCCCCAGAGCCTGATCCCGGTGATCCGGGCGCAGGGCAAGGCGCGGGTTCTGCTGCCGAACGGCGAGGCGATCCAGGGAGTGGGATTAACCATCTTTCCCTTTGCCGACCAGAGCAGCAGCACCTTCAGGGTGAGAGTCGATCTGCCGCAAGGTGTGAAGGATCTGTTTCCCGGCATGTTCGTCAAGACCGCCTTCGTGACCGGCGTCAAGAAGGAGCTGGTAGTGCCGCGTGAGGCCGTGGTCTATCGCTCCGAGGTGACGGCGGTCTATGTGGTCGGTCAAGACCAGCGGATCCGTTTCCGGCTGATTCGGGCCGCAGAGCATCCCGTCGACGGCATGCTGTCGATTATCGCCGGACTCTCCGAGGGTGAAGCAGTGGCAACCGACCCCGTGGCCGCCGCCACCTTATTGAAACAGCAGTTGGCGGAGAGTCACGATGAGTAAGCTGGGTATCTCGGGCAGCGTCGCCAAGCGCTTCCTGATCACTGAGATCACGCCGCTGCTGGCCCTGGTGGGGCTGCTGCTGGGGGTATTCGCCGTACTGGTGACGCCGCGGGAGGAGGAGCCGCAGATCAATGTCACCTTCGCCAACGTCTTCATCCCCTTTCCCGGCGCCACCGCGACCGAGATCGAGAACCTGGTGGCGACACCGGCGGAGCAGGTGTTGTCGGAGATCGACGGAGTCAAGCATGTCTACTCCACCTCCCGTCCCGGCATGGCGGTGCTGACCGTGCAGTTTCTGGTGGGCGAGGATCGGGAGGATGCCATCGTAAGGCTCTTCAGCAAGGTCTATGCAAATCAGGACTGGCTGCCCCGGGGGCTCGGGGTGGGACAGCCGATCATCAAGCCGAAGGGGATCGATGATGTCCCCATCGTGACCGCAACCCTCTGGTCGGAGGACCCGGCAATCGGCGCCTACGAGCTGGGCCAGGTCGCCCATGCCATCGAGTCGGAACTGAAGCGGGTGCCCGGCACCCGGGATATCTACACCATCGGCAATCCGGACCGGGTGGTGCATGTGCTGCTCGACCCCCAGTCGCTGGCGGGACACGGCATCGATCTGAGCGATCTGCGCACTGCCCTGCAGGCGGGCAATCATATCCGCGACAACATCGAGGTTACCGCCGAAAACCGGGAGCTGCTGGTGCAGGCGGGTACTTTTCTCACCTCGCCCGAAGGGATCGGCAGCCTGGTGGTCGGGGTGAGAGAGGGCAAGGCCGTCTATCTGCGCGATGTCGCCGAGGTGGTCCATCGGCCGGACCAGCCCCAGCACTATGTCTGGATGGGAGTCGGGCCGCAGGGTGGGCAGAAACAGCTGCCCAAGGGAGGGAAGTTCCCTGCGGTTACGGTGGTGGTCGCCAAGAAGGCGGGTACCAACGCGGTGGATATCGCCAAGGCGGTGATCAAGCGTTTCGAGCAGCTGGACGGCATTTTCATTCCCGAGGGCGTGCACGCCACCATCACCCGCAATTATGGCGCCACCGCCGAGGCCAAGGCCAACAAGTTGATCAGCAAGCTCGCTTTCGCCACCCTCTCGGTGGTTGGGTTGGTGCTGTTGACCATCGGTTGGCGCGAGGCGTTCATCGTCGGCGCCGCGGTGGTGGTGACCCTGGCGATCACCCTGTTCGCTTCCTGGGCCTGGGGCTTCACCCTCAACCGGGTTTCCCTGTTCGCCCTGATCTTCTCCATCGGCATCCTGGTGGATGACGCCATCGTGGTGGTGGAGAACATCCATCGCCACCTGCAGATGGGTTCCAGGCATCTGCTGGAGGCGATCCCCAAGGCGGTGGACGAGGTCGGCGGCCCGACCATCCTGGCGACCTTTACCGTTATCGCGGCGTTGCTGCCGATGGCCTTCGTCACCGGGCTGATGGGACCCTACATGAGCCCGATCCCGATCAATGCCAGTACCGGCATGCTGATCTCCCTGGTGGTGGCCTTTGTCTTCACCCCCTGGATGACCAACCGGATTCTGGCCAGCCAGGCGGAACGGATCGCCAGCCATGCCCATGACGGGACCCAGGAGACGGTGCTGAGCCGCTTCTTCAGCCGGGTGATGGCCCCCTTCCTCGCGGGCAAACGCGGCAATCGCATGCGCTGGGTCCTGCTGGGATCGATCTTGCTGCTGATCGCCGCCTCCCTCGCCCTGGTGGCGACCAAGTCGGTGGTGCTGAAGATGCTCCCCTTCGACAACAAGTCAGAGTTCCAGGTGGTGCTCGATATGCCGGAGGGGACCAGCCTGGAGCAGACCGCGCGGGTGCTGGATGAGCTGGGGGACTACCTGGGCGGCGTCGTGGAGGTCTCCGACTACCAGGTCTATGCCGGCACCGCCTCCCCCATCGGCTTCAACGGTCTGGTCAGGCAGTACTATCTGCGGGAAGGAGCCCACCTCGGTGACATCCAGGTCAATCTGGTGGACAAGCAACAGCGTGAACGCAAGAGCCATGAAGTGGCGTTGGCGGTGCGAGGAGCGCTGCAGGCCATTGTCCGGGAGTATAACGGCAATCTGAAGGTGGTGGAGGTACCCCCCGGACCACCGGTGATGTCGCCCCTGGTGGCCGAGGTCTACGGCCTCGACTACGAGGGCCAGACCGAGGCGGCCTGGGAGGTGCGCAAGGTGTTCGAGAACACCCCCGATATCATCGATGTGGACGACAGCGTGGAGTATCCCTCCGCCAAGTTCGTGATCCAGGTCGACCGGGCCAAGGCCTCCCGCCTCGGGGTGCCCCAGAGCGCGGTGGCCGAAGCGCTGTCAACCGTGCTCGCAGGCGAGGATGCCAGTTATCTCCATGGGGAGAATCTGAAATATGCGGTGCCGATCCGGATCGAATACGCCGAAGCCGACAAGGCCGACCTGGATCAGGTGCTCGCCCTGCGGGTACGCGCACAGAGCGGCAAGCTGGTCCCCCTGTCGGAGATCGTACAGGTGATACCGCGGGTCAGGGAGTACTCGATACACCACAAGGATCTGCTGCCGGTGGTCTATGTCACCGGTGACATGGCGGGGGAGACCGACAGCCCGCTCTACGGCCTGTTCGAGATCTCGGATCAGTTGCGGGGTGATGGCGGCATCGAGCAGTGGTTCCTGCAGCAGCCGGAGAATCCCTACGCCTACAGTCTGAAGTGGGACGGGGAGTGGCAGATCACCTACGAGACCTTCCGCGACATGGGCATCGCCTACTCGGTGGGCCTGTTGATGATCTACCTGCTGGTGGTCGCTCAGTTCCGCTCCTATCTGGTGCCGCTGGTGATCATGGCGCCGATTCCGCTCACCGTGATCGGTATCCTGCCCGGGCATGCACTGCTCGGGGCCCAGTTCACCGCCACCTCCATGATCGGCATGATCGCCCTGGCGGGCATCATCGTGCGCAACTCCATCCTGCTGGTCGATTTCGTCAACCAGCAGGTGCGGGAGGGGATGGCGCTGGAACAGGCGGTGGTCAACTCGGCGGCGGTGCGCGCCAAGCCGATCGCCTTGACCGCCGTGGCGGCGATGGCGGGCGGATTCTTCATCCTCGACGACCCGATCTTCAGCGGCCTGGCGGTCTCGCTGATCTTCGGCCTGTTCGTCTCCACGGTGCTGACCCTGGTGGTGATCCCGGTGGTCTACTACGCGGCGATGCGCAACCGGGTCGAGTTCATTCGCGCGGGTGATGCATAGCTGTCAGTGGCCCTCCTTGGTGGGGGGCCGCATAAGCCGCAAATAGACGCGAATCACCGCAAACCTACGCGAATACTTCTCGCTGAAATGAACAACATTTGCGTGAATTAGCGTTCATTTGCGGACTTAATCTCACCAGCTCCTGGCATCCAGGCGCATATGTAGCAACACGGCACTGTCGCCCTTCGGCGTGGTGCGACGTTCAATGTCAAAAGGCATGAAGCCAAGCGAGGCGTAGAGCAGCAGTGCCGGGGTATTGTCGGTGAACACAGAAATGTAGACGGTTGAAGCGTAGCGTTCGAAGATCCTGTCGCACATGTGGCGGACCAGACGCCTGCCGATGCCCTGACCCCGGTAGGTGTCCGATATGACCAGGTTACCGATGAAATACCTGTCGCCGGCAATGCTGGTATAGAGATTGGCGAAACCGATGACCCGTCCGTTGTCCAGGACTACCGTGAAGTCACTCCGCTCCCTGCTGAGTCTTTCGAGTTGCGCCTTGTCGAAAGGCCAGCTTCCGGATGGATAGATCAAGAACAACTCTTCAGGCGTGGTGAACAGCTCGACAATCCCTTCGAAATGGTTGTTGTCAGCCGCCGTGATGTCATATTGTTCTGCACTACTCATTTTTCGTGCGCCATAACTTGATCAATGTTATTTTAGTGTCCTTGGGATGATTCACTAATCATTGTGCTAGGTTTCCAAAGGATATCAAGGAGTCAGATCCGTGCTGAATGGACTCAAATCTATCATCGTCCTGCTGCTCATAGCCGCAAGTGGTACCACCCTCGCAGTCCATATCAACCACGACCGCACCGGCCAGGTGGCCCTGCTGCCCTACTACACGGTCAACAACAACTTCATCACAAACTTCACGGTGACCAATACCACCGTTAAGTACAAGGCGGTGCGGGTGCGACTGCTCGATTCCCGCATCGGCGCGGACCTGCTGAACATTAATCTCTATCTCTCTCCCTTCGATGTCTGGAACGCCACCCTGCGTATGAATCCGGATACGGGGCTGCCCAACCTGATCACCGAGGACGAGAGCTGCACCTATCCCGCCAAGGCAGGGCTGCAGGCTGGCATCGATTTTGAAAATCCCTACACAGCCACAACGGACGATGATCTTACAGAAGGCTATGTGGAGATCATCGAGATGGGGGATGTCGCCGATGGTGCCGGACCGGTACTGGATGGGGGGTTCGAGACCGAGATCGATGCGGGCGGGGTTGCCGACGGAGCGATAAATATTGCTGCCGGTGATCGCTCTATCCCGACGGGCTTGTTGCATGGTGCTAACGGGCTGCCGGTGGACTGTTCCGTAGTGGCGGATGCCTGGGAAGCGGGTGAGGTAAGTACGAGTTCCATCAATGGCTTCGAGCCGGGTAGCATGGGTACGAGCGGAGTGGCCCAGGACAACGGCGATCCGGCCCTGCCCTACGATCACAGCCACAACGCCGGCCTGGTGGCGCCGAGCGGAGGCATTAATGCCTACGGCATCATGATCAACGTGGCCACGGGTTCGGCCTTCGTGCAGGAGGGCGTTCACATTGATCGTTACACGACCGTCGCTCAACACTACCTGCCCGATGACCCGGTACACTACCGCCTGCCGTCCCTGGCCTCGGGGGATATCCGGGAGGTCTACATCACCAATGCCCTGGGGGATGGCATGAAGGGTGACACCCTGCCATTGACTGAGTACGACACCGGTGCGTTGCATGATATCTCGCCGCTGCCATCGGTGCCGATGGGGTCGAATCCATTACCGATTGCCATGGTGCTCAGCGCTGATATGGTATCAGGCCCCTATTTTATTGATGAGAACGTCTTTGGAGAGACAGACATTGTGTTGACCTTTCCGATGCGCAAGCACGGGATCTATAACGGCGGCACCCTCACAAACCAACTGGATCCGAACGAGACGGCTTGTGTGGGTGCCTTGGATGACGGAGTCAACGATGGCCGGGAAGTGGCCCTCGGCTCATTAGAGGTGCTGGTTCAGGACTACCCACATGATGGGACTGGTGGGCACTGTACGAATGTAGGTTTTGAACCGGATCAGGATTCGGATGGGGATGTCTCTAGTAAAATAGTCTACCATGACTATGAAGAGCAAACAGCTTCGATGTGTTTTACGGGCTGTGAAATTTCACCAGTCCCCATCGGTTCTGCAATAGCGCATTACGTCATGAACCGCAGTGTCAATGTTAATCGTATCGTCCGAGCGAGTGGTGGCACAATCCCATTGCTCGGTACGTCTTCACCGGGTGTTTTTGAGTTGAATTTTGATGCCGGTTTTGAAGCCGGGTGGATGACTTTCGCTATTAACTCACATAAGTACATCTATGAAAGCAATCCCGGTATAAGTTCCCTAACCGAAGCCGCAGGTGGTTTGGGCAGCGATCTCAATTACAGCTGGACAGGTGTTCCCGTGATTGGGTTTTCCGCCATGGCTGCCGATGTCGGCCCAGCCCAGCTGGGCGAGACGGTTGAGCTGATTCGCAGTGTGAATCGTAATGAGTGACTGCTGCCTCTACTTGGGTAGTCTATTTCAATCGCAAAGCCTCAAGTTGCACCCATTCATCCGGTTGCATATTGGAGATCCGCGCCCAGGCATGCTCGGTTTCATACACAAACACCTTTTGTCCCTGTTTATAACGTCCGGTGATATTTGACGAGTAGGGCGACTCCTTTGCGTTGATCGATTCCGCAATAACGATATAGACCTTGGGCAGCTTAAGTACGGATCTGCGGATGACAGCGCCCGGTTGCAGTGCAGGATCGTATCTTAATGTGTTGCCGTTGCTGCTGGATTGTGTGTCGATACGGCAGGTCTTGTTGAGTGCAATGCAACCCTTGCCGCAGGGCTTACCCTTGATGCAGTTTCTGGCATGGGCGGGAACCGGCGTGCTGAGTGTCAGAATAGAGACCAGGGTGAGGGCGAGCGTTTGCTTGATATCCATGAGCGAATCCTTTCATTGTGGTCGAGCCAAGGCGATCCGGCGATGGTGGGTTATTGAATCGACTTCATGTCGGTGAATAAATCATGCTGTCCACGATAGAGATTGATTGGCATGCATTCAATTCCTGAAATGGATTAGTGTTTATTTAATTCGGGTCAATCCAATTCGTCTCGCCAAGCATGCGCCGCCACACCCACCGCAATGCCTCGGCGTCGGGGCGCTCGGCGGGGACGCGTTCGGGCGGGGTCAACGGGCGTATGACGCCTTCCTGTCGGTGACCGACAACGAATGAGAATATATAGCGCGGTTCGAAGCCCATGCGCAAATCGGTGATCTCCAATCGATCATCGATCTCCCGCACGCGATAGAAGCCCCTGGTGAACCAGCGCAGCCGCGTCACTGCGGGTGCATCATCGACCGATGAGAGCAGGCTTTCGTTGCTGGGATACTGCTCGAATCGGATCTCGGGTGACGGATCGAGCAGCGAATAGTAGCCTTCCCGGTAGCCGTGCGGCACCATCGCGACCACGCGCCAGAGCAACAGATTGAAGGGTGTCGGCGTCGCGATCAGCCGATCGTACTCAATGCCCTGTCGGGCCAGTTCACTCTCAGCGATGTCACGAACCTGCGCCTGGATGAAGATAGCCGCCGCGAGATAGGCGGTACTCAGGCCAAGGCCAATCTTGTTCGCGCGTCGTCCGACCGTCGACTTGCGCCCGGCGAACGCGGCCAAAAGCACCCCGACGAGCAGCGGCAGCGTATACAGGGGGTCGATAATAAAGATGCTGCCGAGCCCGACCGGCGGCCCGTTGCTCGGCCAGAAGAGCTGTGTACCGTAGATGGTGGCCGCATCGAGCAGGGCGTGTGTTGCGAGTGCGAGCCACACGAGCAGGGTCCAACGAGTGATCGACGCACCCTCTCTCGCATGCAGGCGTGCGAGTCCCGCACCCAGGATCGGCGCGACAATGGTGTGTGTGACCAGGGAGTGGCTGAAACCGCGGTGATGGGTTACGGCCGCCACCTCGTCCGCGTAAGGTAGGAACACGTCGAGATCGGGCATCCCACCGAATACGGCCCCCCAGAAGAGCGCCTTGCGACCGACACGTGCACCCAGCGTCGCGTGGCCGACGGCCGCACCGAGCAATATCTGAGTGAACGGATCCATACGCGATGACTCCATGAAGCGGAATACGAACGGGTAGGAACCGGATTGTGTCTGAGAACAGGAGACTCCGCAATCGAAGAGATCCCGTCTGTTCAGCTGTTCACACGCCGCTTCCTCGAATCGCCCTAGAACCGACCGCTCTTATCATGTCTTTCTATGATTTTCCAAAAAAGACCAGAACGAATCGCCTTCGATATCTCCACGCTCCTCGACGAGATCTGTTTCAATATTGACGAGGTGGTTGTCATAAACTGTCTCTCGCTCGTGTTTCAAAGGGGACGGACAGTAACAGGTTTCAAACCATTCGATTGTGTTTGGGCCTGTGATCTTTGCCTGCTTCATCGAAGACACGATCTCTGCGCCATCCGGTTGTTGATTCGCGACCGTTCCGTCAACTAAAACCTCATAAAAGGCCGGAAGCTTATTGAGTGCGAATTTTGCTCTGACACGATATCCCACGATAGCCTCATGACGTTTTACGTCAGCCGAACAGGTGGAGCGGTAAAGATGAGTATGTCGGCTGGATGGTGATGTATGCCAATCATTCTAAGATTCTAGCGTCAAATCTATCATTATTTATTACATATCTTTCATGGGTTCTCATACCTTAAGTTTTCGTCTTTGCAGCATAATCAAAATAATGTAGCAGCTGGAAGCCGCCAGAAGATGTTTGACGGTGTGCCCACTCACTGCCTCGCCTGTTATCTGGAACACGGCCACATCGTGTGCCTCTGCACCTTTTGCCAAGGCGTACAATACAAGTGCAGACAAGAGCAGCCCTTGATGTGTAAAGCGACTGTTAAATAGCGTCATGAAGAAGGGTAAGGTCAACAACGGGATGAATTGCACCCACACGTAGAGTCGCAGGTCCTCGAAGAAGTACCCGTAGAGGACGCTGCCGATGCCCACAATGATTAGCGGGATCAGCAGACAGGACAAGCGGCGATCGACATACTCGCTCAGGAGTGCCGTGAGAAGACCCATAAAACCAACACTCATCGGCAACCGATCCCAGACAAGGGTCTCATTGCTTGGGCTCCAATGATAGTAGATCGACCCAATACTCACCAAACTGACACCGGCAAATAGCACAAGCCACGCGCTATGGCCGGGGCCTGTATGATTTTTCAGGCAGAATGCGATGCCAACTGCACCGACGAATAAGAAGGCCAGGTTGGAGATCACATCGAAAAAATTAGGGATACCCAGGAAGCGGCCAGTATCAATAAAGTGGTGATAGGACACATCTTGAGGAATTGGATCAATTGTCAGCAGCAAGACGAGCGGAAAGAGCAAAAGAAACGCCAGTACAGCGTGCCTCCAAGTGAAATCGTGTGACGGGTTGGTGCTCATCCGAACCTCGATTGAATATTAAATTGATATGCAGAAATTTAGACATGGTCTGGCATCTTTCAAAATAGAACTAGAGATCATCTGGCAGTGGTGATGAAACAACCCAGAGCAGACATAATGCAAACCATGTTGTACCGCTAAATAACGGCACGTAGCAGACATTCTACTCGACGTGTTGATATATCTGCCATCCATCTGATCGCTGATAAAAGGATGGTTTGTCATAATAGGCGGTTAAAGGATTAAAAAAGATAGACGACCCTAAAAATGTAGTGGAAAATAGGCTACCTACGCTTTCCTGTTATCAGCGGTTACGTAGGCTTTCATCGTATTGTGTGGAGCGTCCAATGAAAGTTGCCGTTATCTATAACCGTGAATCCCAAAAAGTCATCAATCTGTTTGGTCAGCCAAACCGTGAGAAATACGGACTTGCTGCGATCCGTCGTATTGTAAATGCACTAAAAAAAGGTGGGCATCAGGTCCAGGCCTTTGAAGGCGACAAAGACCTTATCGACCGACTTGAAGAGTTTATGCCTCGAACGCTTGTCGGAGAGCGCCCTGGCATGGCCTTTAATCTCTCTTATGGCATACAAGGACAGGCACGTTACACTCATGTGCCGGGTATTCTGGAGATGGTCGGCGTACCCTATGTCGGTTCTGGACCGCTTGCACATTCTCTGGCACTGGATAAGGTTGTGGCCAAAATGCTGTTTGTGCAAAACGGTGTGCCTACCCCTGCTTTTGTCGTGCTGGATGATCCCAGCTTTGAGATGCCTGAGTTGGCGTTTCCTCTTATTGTAAAGCCTAAAAATGAAGCGGTCTCCTTCGGAATTCGTATTGTGAATAATGAAGAAGAGTTACGCGAAGCTGCGGAGGTTATCTTTAAGGAGTACGACCAGCCGGTACTCGCTGAGCAATATATTGAAGGGCGTGAGATAAATATTGGCTTGTTAGGTAATGGCTCTACTCTTGAGGCCTTTCAACCGGCTGAACTTATCTTTGGAGAGGGTGGCCCAAACATCTATACAGAGGATGATAAGAAGCGTGAGTCAGGGCGCGAGATAGGTGTCGTTTGTCCCGCGCTGCTGGATGCAAAAATCATCGAGCAGGCACAGGCTATAGCTCGCAAGGCCTTCAATGTAATCGGCTGCTATGACTGTGCCCGTGTCGATATGCGCATGGACGAAGAAGACAACCTCTATGTCCTGGAAGTGAACAGCTTACCCAGTATGGGTGAACATGGCTCATATATCGCAGCTGCAGATGCAATGGGGCTGGATTTTACCGCTTTGACAAATCGTCTTGTCGAAGTGGCCTCATCCCGCTATTTCGGTACTCCAAATCCTCCAGAATTGCGAAAAAACCGCAAAACTCCACAGGAGCGAGTTTTCGCCTATCTGACAGAGAGGCGTGATTCGCTAGAGAAGCGAGTCGAGTACTGGGTAGGACTGAGCAGCCATAGCAGCGATCCTGTAGGGATTCGTCAAGCCGCCAATGAGGTTGCCAAGGTAATGTCCTCGCTGGAGCTCTCTTCTGTAAAACATCTTACCGATGCGCCCCATGTCTGGACTTGGGAGTCAGCCAAGAGTGTAAAGAACGGTTCCCTGTTGTTGTGCCACATTGATGTTCCCTTTAACTCCGCGATGGGCGGCGAACATTTTCACCGTGATCCAGAGTGGCTATATGGAGAAGGCATTGGCGCCTCGCGCGGGCCATTGGTACAGCTGGAGTATGCTCTGCGAGCCTTGCATCAGGCGCGTAAGCTCAAAGCGATCCCTCTGGGCATTATGCTTTATGCCGATGAAGGGCGGGATTGTGATGAGAGCTCAGAGTTCATTGCGCAGGCCGCCGCTGAGGCCAAAGAGGTGCTAGTGCTCCGTCCCGGTAATTTGGATGATAGTGTGGTGATTGGGCGTCGAGGCCAACGCCGATATCGTGCTTTCTTTCAGGGTAAGCCGCGTAAACTGGGGCAGGGTGATAAGCAGCCGGAGGTAATGTTGCAGGCACTCAGCGCGTTAGAGGATATCTCACAACTCTCTAACCGCAAGGAGAAATTGGCGGTCTCAACCGTTGACATGAGGACTGAGGCTTACCCCCGATTATTACCACATCGGGTAACTGCTACTCTCCAGGCATCCTACCCCAATGTGAGAGCCGCTGACCAGCTTGAGCAGCGAATCAGTGAACGACTGATACAATCAAAGTCAGAACTGGCATTGTTGTCTGGTCGTCCTCCCATGCCACCACGGCGCATTAATAGCGGTTTACTAAAGCGTCTACGCAGGGTGGCTGAGGTATGGGACATCCCCATTAACACGGAAACTAGCCTCTGGCCTTCCGTAGCCGGATTGGTGCCACCACAAGTTCCCGTAGTCTGTGGTGTAGGACCGGTGGCACGTGGCCTCTATACCGGGCAGGAGGCAGTATCTCGGATTAGTCTGGTACAGAGAACCTTGTTACTGGCTGAATATCTTCTGGCACAGAGTGAGTGAAGGATTCAGTTATGCTGTTAATTATTGATAACCAGAGCCAATACCTGCGCCAGTTCAAACGGCACTATCTTGATGATCGGGAAATCCCTCATCTAATTATTGACCATAACGAGCAGATCGACTTTCAAAGGTTACCCTCAATTTCTGGCCTAATAATTTCCGGTGGGAGAGGCAATCCCTATGAACCACTAAACCTTACGACAAACTATGTGGCGATGATGAACCTGGAAGTACCGACGATTGGGTTTTGCCTTGGCCATGAAATCATTGCTGTGGCCTATGGCGCTAAGATAAAAAGGCTACATGACTACCAGTCCAGAAAAGAGCGGATAGTTATAACAGAGGCTAAGGATGAAATATTTAAAGGCCTTGGAAAGACTGAAGTGTTTATCCAAAAAAGACACAGATTTCACATTCCTACACCCCCAGAAGAATTTGACGTATTAGCTTACTCAGAGGTCTGCCCCGTTGAAATTATTCGCCACAAGGAAAAGCCAATCTACGGTTTTCAAGGACATCCGGAGGTATCTGGTAATGATGGGCTGCTAATGACGGGTAATTTTCTTTCGCTGTGTGGGATTAAAATAACTGACTAGTAAAATGCGATATTGTCAAATGACTGACACTGGCCGTATCGCCAACGCCTTAGGGCCGATTGGATTAGTGTTAACAGGCCCTAGTAACTGGTCGGCTATATTCCGCTTAGCGGATGTCTATGCTGAAATCACTTTATGTTTGTACTGGGATCAATGAGGATTGAACCTCCCCTATTTTCTTTAACATAGAAGCCAGCTGTGCATCAATTTTCGTCGGTGATGCTAACCCGAACATCATCCAGCCAAGCAGTACCAGCATCATTCAACACTGCTGTAATCTGCAAATGAGCCGTATGGGCAGGGATAATGCCCGTTACTACAATCCGTTGCCAGCCATTGGTGCCTGTGATTGCTTCTGTACCGATATTTCCAATGACTTTTCGGTTGGCTTTTCGAAACACCAGATTGAGGTCGAATCCATCCGGACCCAGGTTTTCGCTTTTGATCATGGCGGTCAGTTTGATGGATTTTCCCGTGGCATTATCAAGCGGTAACCATTGACTGATCATCCCCCAGGCCTGAACCAGCTTACGTTCGATACGGTAACTGTTTTTGCCATCGGTACTGTCAGTTGTGTCGATGGATACTACGTACGCCTGTTCTCCCGCATGCTGTGAAAACCCCCAGCCTTCAAGGTATTGATCAGATTGTTCGAAGCTCGGATTCTTCAGTGCGAGCGAAATGGCTTGCGGTAGTTGGGTGTGCTGTTGTTGTGACGGGCTTTGATGAGGCGGTTCGATAGCATCGCCACAGGCGGTAAACATTAACGATGTAGCGACTATCAAAGAAAGTGAAATCATGTTGTTTCTCATGATCGGTGTGGCCTATCGTTATTTGCCGGGTTTTGATATTGCATTTTGAGGTACCTCTTTATCTTCACCGCTCATTATCTCATCAAGCTCTTCCGGGTCCATAGTTTTGATTTCTCTTTCTATGTCCCTGCTGTAAGGGCGATTATTCGGGTCAGGTGCAGGGAACACTTCTCTTTGGCAATGCTTGAGAAAAGCAGATAATTTTCCTTGTAGCTCGCTCTTATGCTTACTCATTCTTTATTGCACATAACGAGTCTGCACTTTAGAGTGGGTGTCTTATTTGTCTTCTTCCTATATACAGCATGTAGCTGTGCCAGCATTGGATCAATAGATGCAAAAAAGCCCAAATCAAGCTTATTCAACGCAGCGGAAATCTGATTGGAAAGGCCTGGCCAGGGCTATCTCTGTGTTCATAGGCGTGCTGTTTGCCGGGTCAGCCGCTGTTGCCGGGCCCGCCATTGGTCAGTTCGAAGTCAAGAATCTCAACGCTGTACCCGGAGAGATTGAGTTCCAATCCCAGAATGCCCATACGTTTGGCAACCCAAAACGTGATCTGAGAAATGTCGGTGGAGAGTTCGAGTACGACGACAACAGCGTGGTGAAACAGCGCCACGCCCTCGAACTCGAGTTTGGCATTACCCGTCGATTTAAATCGCGCATCGGTATCGAATACGAGAAAGAGCGACTGGATGACCCGGATAGTCCTGAGCAGGCGAATGAATTTAGTGGCCTGGGTTTGTCTGAAATCGGTGCGGAGGTCATATGGGTAGTTGATCCTATCGAAGAGAACGATTGGGGTTTTGGTCTGGTGGCCGAATATGAACATCCGCTGGAGGATGAGGAGGCAAGCCTGTTGCTCGTCGGGCCAATCTTTCAAGTAGAACGGAGTGAATGGTGGAGCATCATCAATCTCTATCTGGTGAGACACCTGGGCGGCGATCAACCACGAGACGAGAAGATAGACTTCGCCTATGCGACCCAATTCGGCTTCGAGCTGAATCAGGATTGGCAGCTCGCGTTGGAGGCCTATGGAACGGCGGACCGGATTGGTGATACAGGTAATGCGAGTGAGGAGGCGCAACTGTTTGGCGATCACAATCAACATCGCCTCGGACCTGTGTTCTATTACATTGGAGGCCTGGGAGGTGAACCGACCGACGAAGAATCATCCGTCTCAATCGGTGTGGGATTATTATTTGGTATCAATGACAACACGCCTGATACGACGTTGAAGTGGTCTGTCGAGGTTGAGTTTTAGTGAAAAGAATTGGAAGAATCAGCTGTAGAAAATCAGACTCAACCTGATACTACAGTCGTATATTTCGATATCTTCTGACAGACTAAGCGATTTAATAAGACACTCACCCTTAATTGTGGTTCAAGATATGAAGCTCCAGCCTACCATTCAATCAGAATGGGTGTGCCTACTTTTACCAAACCCAAAAACTCGTCCATCTCTGTATTGGTTAATGCAATACAGCCGTTGGTCCAGTTGAACTGTTGAGTTACAGGGGCTAACCAGCCTAGCCAGTTTTTTTGTCCATGGATCATGATAAATCCCCCAGGTGAGACACCCAGTTTTCGAGCGCTGTTTTTATCTTGCTGATTCGGGTAGCTGATATGCATGGCTCGGTAGAAAGAGGAGTCTTCTTTTGTATAGTCGAGAGTGTAGAGACCCTCCGGTGTCTTTTCGTCTCCCTCCTGCTGCTTGTGTCCTTTAGGATTTGCGCCTAATGCCACTTGATATTGTTTTATAACTGTTTTTCCCTGCATGAGGAACATACTACGCTCAGATTTATCGACGCGTACCAGATCAACATCTGCTGACAAGCAAGTTGCATAGGTGAGTAAGAGTAGTGCGAAAATTCTCATGTTGACAGACGTTTGCTGATTTGGGGAGCGGTGCTATTTGGGAATAAGATAGACTAACATCTTCTGTAACAATTGATCTCACGGTTTTTACAACATTTTCCAAAAGGTTCAGAAAAAGGTTCAAATCTCAAATGATAATATACTTTCTGTCTGTTCTATTTATCTTTGCTTTACTGAGCGGGCAGAAGAAACGTATTAGCTATTTTCTTCATGTATACTATTTCTACGGCATTGATATCCGATTGCTCTGTTTTCGAGTATACGACACAAGCAGCACGCTATCCTGTGCTGCCAGATAATAGGTTATGCGATACAAATTTAGTATGTTACTTGATTACCCATGGATCAACTTCCCGAGCAGACGCCGTGTCATTATTCTGTGCAAATCAAAAAAAGGCGGGTTCTGATTTTGGTTTGAAATCGGTTTAACTACAGGGTGAATTTGTTTCTGGGACGCCCATTTTCTTTAAAATGGCGGCAAGCGGGCATAAGTTGGTCAATCCACTCTGCGCTAGATTGATGCCAACAAAAATAGTGAGGCCTACCCAGTAAGGATGCATATTAATTGTTAATACAACGCTTAAAAGGATCATTAAACCGGCAAATAATCTTACATATCTATCTACGGTCATCGGAAATTACTCGCTAGGTATTGAGAATTTTTTCTTGTCTTTCTGTCTCAGAAATATTCAGATTGCAGAGAGCCATCAAAAGATAGCATTGCGCCAGCTAATCATTAGGCTATAGTCGTGATCAGGTTGGTATCCATTACGGTCCTGGTCAATAGGCTTAGCAAATTCAAGACTGAGATTTCGTGCCGATTTATACATCCAGTTAACGCCAATCATCAATTCGGTTCTTGTGCCGCCATAGTTATCCGGATTAGCACCAAGCCCAGGGCCAAAAATATTTGGATCCATTCCATGGATTTCATCCTGGTATTCATGACGTAACCTTACCGAGCTAGCCAGAGTAGGTTTCCATTCATAACTAACCCATCCCGTAGCTTCATATTTATCACCATAGCGCCATCCTTCACTATTTTCACTTTCAAGCGGAAGTGTAGCGAGGTATTGTAAACCCCACCCCCATTTTCCTTCCTTGCCCCAGTACGCCAGACCAAGCAAAGCATCCCAGGTACCTGAACCTAGTTGCATGCCGTAAGGTAGTCGGGTTTTCACCATGGCGTTCATAGGGTTCAGAATTTTGTCTTCTTCATCAATGCTACCGGTAGGTGCGCTTAGTACGGTATCAATAATCAGGTTGTGTTTTCTGATACCTTTTTCATCGTAGGCTTTAAAGGGCGAATACAATAATCCAAACTTTATATCGCCCAGTCCATCTGTCCCAACCGTGGTTGTGCCAAGACTTGTTGTGCCTGGAGCGTTGAAAGTCTCCAGTTCCGTACGTTTGCGAATAAGGGGTGCTAACGCCACCAGTGAATAACGAGCATCCATGGTGTAATTGATGAAAGGAAACGCGACATCTGCTTTTGCCCGTTTTGGCACGATACGCAAGGTTGGCGGTTGCATAGGAGCGCCAAAAAAAATGTTGGGTGCAGTGGCTACCGCTTCTGCCGTTGAAACAGAATCACTACCTTTCAATAATCCGTTAAATTCATGGTGTTGTAAATTGATTCCAGCTACAAACTGTCCTTTTTCAGGAAGATGATAAATACCAAACAAACCTGCCGGTGGAGGAATAGGCATCTCTCTTCTCACTGCCCTCATCTTTTTTAACATATTAGAGAGCTCGACACGCTTTTTATATGCCTCGTCGGCCTCGATGTCATTTATTGCTAGTACGTATGATGGCATCGCAAGGGATAGGATTATGCTCGCAATCGTAATTACTGAACAATATTTCATGGAACTCTCCTGTTGATTAGGGGCGCATTAGCGAAGCAAATCTGATTTCCCTGGAATGCCAGGACGAAAAACAGCATGGCACCCAACACAACCTGATCCAATGGTTCCCAGTAGCATTGCAGCAGTTGCCATGTCACCATTGCCAGCTGCTTCAGCCAGTTTTATGGCATTTCCTTCAACAGTGTCATTAAAGCCCGCAAGTACTGCCAGCCGATCATCGTTGATATTTTCCATCCCCATGTAAGGAAGCAGACCGCCAACAGGTATACGATGATTGGCTAGACGCCTGGCAGCATCCGCCGTCATCTCCGAGCTATCCGTCATTATCCCCATAACAATGGATTGGTAATCAGCTAGCACCTCCAGCATGACCTGACGCAGTGTTGCTTTATCACTATATTGGCTATGCATGGCCAGTATGGACATCAGCAACATCTTTGTGTCCGTTGACAAACCTTTAACCTCCTTCTGTAAATCCGGCTTCATCATTTCAATCTGGCCCTGTAGAACTTTCTTCAAATCTGCCATTCCTGAGTCATCTGCCTGAACACTTGATACAAGAAACTGGGTACAAATGACGCAGGCCAAAAAAGCAGTCGTCATGCTTCTTTTAAACTGACAAAAAATAAGACTTGAGATGGTATTCGCTTTGGTATGTAACTGTGACATCGTTTTCCCCATAAATATGGTAGAGACCATGTGGTTCTTTTTATCGCTTATTTCATCTGGTAAAATTTTTATACTTGAAGTAAGTGATTGAAGCTGATAATAACTATCGGCTATGTCTATTTGATATCCTGGTTGTAACAGGATGTAAGCGAAATATTTCAAAACTGTAACAATGATCCTAATTATCGGAATACTTCTATGAATGCCTCGCCACAAAGATTACTTGTAGTAGATGACGAACTCAAACTAAGAGAATTAGTGAAGACATATCTATCAAGGGAAGGCTATGCAGTCGATGGAGTGGAAGATGGGATCTCAATGGATCAATATCTCGCCAAGAATGATGTTGACCTTGTTATCCTTGATCTGATGTTGCCTGGTGAGGATGGATTATCTATCGGGCGACGTTTACAACATGAAAGGAATCTCCCTTTTATCATCCTTTCGGCACGAGGTGAGGAACTTGACAAAATTGTGGGTCTTGAAATGGGAGCAGATGATTATCTAAGCAAACCATTTAATCCCAGAGAGTTGCTGGCCAGAGTGCGTTCTGTTTTAAGGCGATGCACTTCCGACCCTCAGACGCAACGAAATAGATTGGAACACGATATGTGTTTCGGTCCCTTTCATCTAGATGTGGATACGCATAAGCTCAACAAGGACGATAAAGATATTCCAATTACTACCGGTGAATTTATTTTATTAAGAACATTTCTTGAAAATCCAAACCAGGTGATGAGTCGCGACACCATACTGGAAAAAACCAAGGGTTATGATCACTCACCATTAGATCGTAGTGTTGATGTTTGTGTCGGGCGCTTACGCAAAAAAATAGAGGTCAATCCTACAGAGCCGGTCTACCTGCGCACCATTTGGGGTTCTGGATATATATTTACGACTGAATCGTGACTGTAATATCCAATGTGGCATTTTCAACCTCAAAAATATTTTTGGAAAATTCTCACAACAATCGGTGTTGTGTCTGTCGTATTTCAAATGATAACACTATCCATCTTAGGTTATTTCATGGTAGTGCCATTGGGAAAACGCGCGACGGATGACTTGGCAAGCGTTATGATCCATGGTGCAGAAACCTGGCATTCTCTATCGCCTTCCATGCGACAGGAATTTATTGAAAAGATGAGAAGTAAGCATGACCTGTTCATGACGAAAGCGGATACGCCGCTGGTGTTAACGAACAGCCTTTTACCCTATCTCTATTTCCTTGAAAATTCATTGACCAGACAATCGGGACACGCAATACGGATTAAACAAAGCCAAGCAAAAGACGGTGAGGAATGGTTCTGGGCGGATATTTCCGTATCAGGCAGTACAATCCGCTTCGGTTTTCCACGCTCGCGTATAGGCGTAAACCCGCCAATCGCTTTTCTGCTGTTAGCTACCATAGGCCTTTATCTGACCGTCATAACCGCAGTTGCTTTAACGAAACGTCTGACAGTTCCTATTGAACGCCTTCATGTGGCAGCTCAAGCTGTGGGAAAAGGTCAGTGGCCAGAACCCATTAGGATTGATGCCCCAGAAGAATTAGCGGTTCTTGCCCGCGAGTTCAATCGAATGCATATTCAAGTAAGAGCTTTACTCTCTAACCGGACAACACTACTAGCCGGTATTGCTCATGATCTAAGAACGCCACTCACACAAATTCAGCTCGCCTTATCTATGCTACCGGATGAAGGAGGCGACCCGAAATTAATGACAAGCATTCAAAATGATCTCACTGTAATTAATCACCTTATCGGTGAAACATTAAGTATCAGCATGGAGCTCGAAGGAGGGGAAAAGGCACTAGTAGATATTGGACAGGAACTGAAGGCGGCAATCAAGACTATCCAGCCAAATGACTTGGAGATTCATGTATCTCAAGATGAAGCCTGCTCACTGCTGCTTGATCCACTGGCGTTACGTAGGATACTCACAAATCTACTCGCCAATGCTGCCCGTTATGGAGAGAAAAAACCTATTACTGTGACCAGCAACTGCAATAATCATGAAGTTACGATACAGATCATCGATCAAGGACCCGGAATTCCTCATGAACATGCAGAAGCCGTGTTTCGGCCATTTTATAGGCTGGAAAAATCTCGTGGCAGTAAAACGGGCGGCAGTGGATTAGGGCTTGCAATAGTACAGCAATTAGCAGATGCAAATAAGTGGAAAGTCGAATTGTTGCCAAACCCGGGCGGAGGAACAAAAGCAGTATTAACTATGCCTTGTACTTAATTCTTTTGGCGTGGTGAACCTCAGGTTGTATCGACCCTTATCACTAATAGAATTGTTCATCTATTGCTAATATCACACCCCTGTCTCATTGCGCTCCTCCAAATTATATTTCTTCAGTTTTCGCCACAATGAGACACGGTCAATTCCAAGGATCCTTGCTGCGTGCGTTCGGTTCTGTCCACAACGTTCAAGAACAAAACGAATATAGTCAGCCTCTCGTTCGGTCAAGGTAGGCACTCAGCCCTTATCTTATCGTACAACATGTATCACGCAATCTTGCAGTGCGGCCGGTAAATCTGCCCGAATCAGTTGTGATTCCCGGTTCAGGGTGACGGCGCACTCGATGATGTTTTCCGGCTCACGGATATTTCCCGGATAGCCATAATCGAGCAATACGGCCATTGCCGTGAGCTCAATGTCTTCTACTGCCCGCTCCATTCGTGAAGTGTGTTTGCACAAAAAGTGATGTGCCAGTAAAGGTATATCGTCCCTCCACTCCGCAAGCGATGGCAGATGCAGGGAAACCACGTCGAGCCGGTAGTACAGATCCTGTCTAAACCTGCCCGCAGTAACCTCTCCGAGCAGGTCGCGGCCCATAGATGACACTACGGATCTTCTTGATCACCCGTTGTACTTGCCACACTTTCAATGGTGAACACTTCCCGAGGCACGCGAGGAGTACAGACGCAGGTATGGTACTGATGGATAAAACGCCCTTTGTGCTTGGTCAGCCTTCACACCACGCTGATAGGGCGGTACAGGCTTTTTGCCACACGGTTTCACTGGGGTGTGCTAACCTGCCGGCCGGTTACCCAACCCATTTGTCGTCTCTCCTCTACCGATTGTCTGAATAGTGTTCTCGACCCATTGCTCGGCCTAATCTTCGGGGTGGGTGTCTTGCTTAATTTATTAAGTTTGCACTCAAGCCTGTAGATCGAATAGCGAACATTAGTGATCAGACTGGAATTATTGAAAATCATCGCTTTTTATTTGGCAAAGTAGACTTCTTAATCAAAAGGGTTCGATTTACCTTTTTTTATTCATTATCCCAAGGGGCATGTGGTGTTGTTGATTCAACCACATGATCGATAAAAGCTCTGACATTTCGGGCTAAATGTTTGTGGGAAGGATAGATGACATAAATGCTTTGTTTAGGTGTTGTATATTCGCTCAACACCTGAATTAACTTACCCTTTCGTAACGATTCTCGGACCAACGGATAGGGCGCCTGAGCAACCCCCATACCATTAAGAGCTGCTGTAATGACTAATTGCATGTTATCAACGGCATAACGCCCTTTGACAGGAACCGAAATTCCCCCTCCTTCTGTCATAATCCTCCAATGTTGATTTTTTAAACTGCTTCCCATGATGATACAGTCATGCTGACTCAATTCATCAGGAGAGCTTGGCTTCCCGGACTTTTCGATATATTCGGGACTGGCGCAGAAAATAGTCTGCTTCGGACCGATTCTGCGAGCAACAAGACTGGAGTCTTTTAGCTCTCCTGTTCGAAACGCAATATCAATTCGCTCGTCAATCAGATCGACATAGCGGTCGGTTACTTCCAGCTCTATTTTGACATCTGGGTACAAACCAAGAAATTCTTCAACCCAAGGCTGCAGATAGTTGACGGCAAAATCCGCGGGTGAGGTTATCCTCAACACACCTGTTGGCATCGATCTGGACTGACTCGCTATAGTCGTCGCTTCTTCAATGCCCACCAGGTTTTGCTGGCAGTTTTCGAAATACTGGCGACCAATATCCGTTAGATGCAGTTTCCGCGTGGACCTTTGCAGTAGCCGGACACCCAAGACATCTTCAAGCTTCTGTACTTTTCGGCTCACCGTCGTTGAGGGCATGTTTAGTTGTTTGCTGGCACCAACGAAGCTCCCTGCCTCTACGACTTTTACAAACACGTAAATCTCATTGAAATCAATCATTTAAAAATTACATTCAAATATGGGATTGTAAAAACCGATTATACCATCTAATCAAGCATTCAAACATTGAATAGGATGAATCCATCGTTAATGTTTACAGGGGCAAACTAATGAGTCGCTCGATAATAGAGATCAGAAACGGCCATCGACATGGCCCGGTTACAAGCTTTGTTAGCCAAGGTAATGTCCATCAACTTAACCCTTTCGTGCTTTGGGATCACTTTCAGACGGAAGGCCTCACAGGTACGACAGGGTTTGGCTTTCATGGTCACTCGGGGGTTGCCACGATCTCTTACCCTGTGATCGGCGATATCGTCCATGAGGATACGGATGGCAATGAAGGCAAGCTTGCAGCAGGTGGCATCCAACTGATGGCGTCTGGTGCAGGTGTTTTACATAAAGAAACGGTCTACCCGGAGCAGGGCATTACAGATGCTTTTCAGTTATGGACGCTTCTGCCGAAGGCCGATGCCGAGATGGGGCCGGTGACCTATTCATTAGCTCAGAAAGCGGTGATACCGATTGTTACGGCATCAGACAGCGAGACAAAAGTACTTTTTGGCCACCATTGCGGCACAACCAGTCCTGCTAAGCATAGTGCAGAGATTACCTATCTTGAGGTCCGCATCAAACGAAATGGGATATGGAAACATGTTGTGGCGAGCGGTCAGAGCACGGGCTTTATCTATGTTCGCTCGGGGCAAATAATCCTTGGCGAAACGTTGCTGAAAGCAAAGCAGCTTGGAGTACTTAACCCGGCGGACACAGATTTTTCGCTGACAGCAGGTGAGTCGGGAGCCGTCATTATGGTGGTCTTGGGCCAGCCGCTTGATCAGCCAATCATTAGTTCGGGTCCATCCATACATTCAACCCGGGAACGTTTGAGCGTTGGCACCCGTAACATTCAGCGTTTGAGAGAAGAGCTCTACCAACCATCACGTAATTCAAACTAACTCTTGGCCTTGAAGAAACTAGCTTGGCCTGTATTCAACCGTCGAGGTTTATTATGAAAGCACCACTGTTCACTCCAGAAAATTCTGCAATGTTGTTGATCGACCATCAGGTAGGCACCATGGGCTGGGTCGGATCGGCAAGCCTGGAAGAAATTAAAATGAATACTATTGCCCTGGCACGCGCCGCTGATGCGGTAGGCTTGCCCCTGATCCTGACCTCCAGCATGGAGGATCAAGCCCAGGGGCCTCTGTTTGAAGAGCTGAAGCAGGCTGTACCTGAGGCCTATGCGAATCGCATATTGCGAGGAGGCGTCGTTGACTCAATGAAAGATGAAGGATTTGCCAAAGCTGTAAAAGATACCGGGCGCAAGAACCTTATCATAGCGGGCATCACGACAGACGTCTGCGTGGTTTATCCTGCGATCACCGCCGTATCTGAGGGATATAATGTTCAAGTCGTTGTCGATGGCTCTGGCTCGCCGACAAAGACCACTGATGAAACTGCGTTGCGTCGCATGGAAAGCAATGGGGTGACTTTGACGACGACTAACCAGTTAATTGCTGAACTTGCCCAAGACTGGAGTACTGAAAACGGCCAAAAATTGATTCAAGTATTATTTGAAGAAATTTTATCGAAGCAACACTAATTGAGTATTGCTGAGTACTAGGGCCTGTTAACACTAATCCAATACGCCCTGTTGTGCCTGAAAAAGCGCCAATCAAGGCGCGAGGAGAGAGGTTTGGTTATTCCAAATGAGCGACGAGCAACGCCGAGTGGCGCTTTTTCAGGCACAACCCGAAGGGCTGGGGCTGTTTTTGCCCCCAGCGGCGTTATCATTCGCTCATGTAGAATGACTACACCTCGCTCATTCTGCCTTGCTGGGCACAAAAACAGCCCCAGCAGGGTGTATTGGATTAGTGTTAACAGGCCCTAGGTGATGGCTGTTGGTTTCGCGGCTGCATCATATCATCTGAACCAGCCCTATTTGCTTGTGATTTCAGTTTGTTATTGCTTATTAAAGTAGCATTCAGGTCAGATCCCTTCTCTCCTGATAGTGATGATTGGGCCTTATGTGTCGGCATTGGATTCCGTGTATTTCTTATTGACTTTTCAGTAGCGCAGCCATATCACTAACAAAGCCGGGTAATGGGCAGGATTTGCGACTCTCCAGATCGAAATGAATACCGGTCAACTCGCAAGTAGCGACTTCCTGTTCATTCTCGCTGTTTCGCATGTTATGCCGGAAACGTATAATTTTTTCACTTATTTCAATGATCTCTGAGCGAATTGACAACAGCGCACCTGCGCTGACTTCAGCTCGGTATATGATGTGCTGCTCCAGCGCCGCCATTCCCTTACATTGCTCTTCAATATATCGCGACGTGATCCCGATCTCTGAGAATAGATGCCAAGTAGCTTCGTCGAACTTGGCCGTGTACCATTGTACGTTCATGTGCCCCATATGATCTAGCTGATTTGGGTAAACAACGCCTTTGTAGGTTTCCAGCATACTGACTATCCCTCCAGTCACGGCAAGCTGCTCGGCTCGTCATCAATCGAGACGGATGAATTGCCTGAATCGCACATTGCAACCTGCCAGGTTTTTCCGTAGTTACTGCTTTTAACACAATAGACAATATTATTTTTGAATGCAGCAGATTCGACCTGGAACAATATTTCCCGTTCCTTATTGACATAAATATTGGTGAAACTAGGTTGACGCGCGCCTTGAAAATCTTCATAACGGCAATCCCTGGCCCCAGTGGGCTTGCAGTCTTTTCCCCGCTGTACATGAATAATGACATCCTCGGGAAGAGAAGTTGCATCCCACGTGCTAAAATTGCCACAGCCATCGAAGCTGATGCGAAACACCCAGTTGACGCTGTAGAAGACAATGTGTGAATCTTGAACCCTGTAATTCTGCATCAGCTTGCCACTCAGATCGCTTGCGGTTTGCGTACCGATCGCACTGCCATTGCCAATGGTTACCCAGCCTCTGTCCTGTGTAGCATGTGCAGGCGAGTCAACGGTGTTGGTTGACCGGCACATGACCCGATAGCTTTCGCCGGAATAGTGAAAGGGTAGATTTTCAGCATAAAGCACCACCTTCAGCTGAAGCTCTGCACTATCGTGCAGGAGGACCTCATCAAGTTTCTGATACGTTAAGTTGTCGCAGGCAGATAAGCTAATGGCCAGAACAAAGACAACATGACGGTGTATTCTCATCGCATTTATTTGCCCTCTGTCACTATCCCTTACAGATATAATAGCCTACGTTGATTGGGCCAAGATTGAAAATAATAGGAGACACTCTGATCCGGTTTTCTTCATTATCATATATTCTATTGGCGCCTTCGTTTTCTATAATTTGATTTCTTAGAAATATATATTGTTTTCCTGACTTCGCAAAAAACCTTAGTCTGATCTTTGTTCGTCAGACAGGTTGTTTTAACAATTACCGTTTCGTTGTCTTTTTCTACCTGTTCCCTTATCTGATTGAGTTCCTCTTCATTAAATGTAAATTCTGCGTACAAATCATCTCTGGCAGGAATGTTGAAAATGATCTGTGCAGACTTATCCCAAATAATATATTTATGCTCTAATAGATTAATCAATTGAACCATTGGGATCGGATCGACTGAAGAAAACAGACTACCGCCAAAGATCGATCCAATATAATTCTTATTCTTATAACTAATTGGTAGCTTGATCTTTATATTCAGAAGATCCTTTGAAACATAGGTGATTTTCGCCGTGCTTCTCCTATACATAGGAGAAAAGTTAAAACCGTATTTAAATAGTATGTGCTTATCGATGTACTTTGTACCTATTGATCCGATTTTCTGATAAAGCGTCATAGTCCTTATTCCTACACATAGAATGATTAGCTGTCTGATATTTGTCCGTGTACGCCACCGTGAAAAGGGAGCGGCGACAATTAAGCATACGATAGATTATCATTTACCACATCGTCTCCTTACATTTTCAATGATATCTTCCAATCATTGGCACTTGTTCAACATTAAGCTTAAAGAGGTCATCGTTCACTCCAATAGTAGTATTGTCCACTAAATGGAGTGGCCGCTTTCGCAGTGTTGTCTCAGCAGGTTCATGACATCGAGCTGATGGGCGGGGTCGAGGGCGGTGACGGGTTCGTCTGTCAGCAGATCGGTCTGTCGGATGACCGTTTCGATTATTTCACTGTCCTCTTCTCCTGGCTCCCGCGAGGGCTCCAGGTGGTGTGTTATCCCGCTATATAATCCGCGCAGGGGATTGTTTTTGAGCTAATTAACCGCCTTTGCCGAAATTGCCCGCTTAACCATTTTCTCTACATTGGGAACCATGTTGTCAGGTAACATCACAATGTCCGGGTGGTTCTGTGCATATACGCGAAAAATTTCATCCGCAAAGGCCTGGCCGATGGCCGATACGCCCTCAAAGTCAAAGATGACGTATTGAAATCTCTCTATACGGGCTAATAATCTTTTCGCTTGAGATCTTGAGACCAGCTTTTCAGTTCCATACTGAGCTAGCCGGACAGGGATAACCGTTCTATTGAACTGGAATTCATCCGGCCCGGCAAAATCATCAAATACGGCTTGAATATTGCGCTCGGAATCCCGATTGATGAGCATGTAGACTGCCGTGCCGACTTCACTGCTTGTAATGTTTGCTTCTAAAATATTATCAAATTCGAAACTGTCATCGTGGCTGAATTTTATACCTCGTGATTCGATTTCAAATTGATCAAATACTCTGGAAGTAAAAAATATTCCCTCACCCGTATGGTTGTCCGGGTCAGTTGTCAGTTTGCCTTTTGATAACTCGAACAAGGCTTGGCACTCGTCGCTTAACTCGCAAAGCCGCTTGATTTTTCTGAATATCCCTTCGCCATCATCCATCACGAAAATCATGATCTTTTCCTGATCTCTGATCGCGGAGATAGAGATATGCTTACCACTGGAGTGGTCGATTACGTTGTTGACCATTTCCGTAAAGCCGTAGTGGCAGATATCGAGGATGTTCTCGGGCAGGCCATCAAATACGAAGGAAAAACGGTCTCTCCAAACGCCGTCTTCCGTCAATTCATTTGTAAGCGGAAACAATGAGTTGTGTTTCCTTGAGTCGCCCAGAAAATAGCGTTTTCCCTTGCCGCTGCCCGTCGAACTTAGCCACCCCTCTTTTTCCAGACGTTTAATATGACTGTTTACGGCCTGGGGGGTTATCGAGAATAAATTGGCAATATGTTTTGAAATATCAGTAGGATGGTCTCTCACATCCCGGACTATTTGGCGCCTGATTTTCTCGCCTCTTTCTCTGTTGTTCACAGCGGGTCCTTTAAGAAAACCATTTTCTTAAAGGATAAGTTAGATTTACTTAAAGGACAAGAGATTTTTTTTAAAAGGATTTGGCTGTTTTTACTCTTCTTTGTGAAGCCGCCGCCAAGGCAGGCTGGTGGGTTTTAACGCGTTCCCATTGGCTTTGGTCAGTGCAATGTCATAGGCATCGGCCAAGTTCTTCTCGTTGAGTACCGCATCCGCTGATCCTACCGTGAGGGTGGTGCCTTGGTGCAGGCGTTGTAGTCGATGGCAGTAGTGGGCGGCGAGGCTCAGGTCGTGGAGAACGAGGATGACCGAATGGCCGCTTTTGCAGTGTTGTCTCAGCAGGTTCATGACGTCGAGCTGATGGGCAGGATCGAGGGCGGAGGCCGGTTCGTCCGCCAGCAGATCGGTCTGGCCGGTGACCTGGTCGGTCTGTCTCTCCCGGATCCTGCCAGGACTCCAGGTAGGGAATGTGGCCGAGTTCGATGATCCTTTCCACACTCACGGGCCAGGCGATCTCGCTGAGCTGGTGGAAGTAGGCGATGCGTCGGGCTCGCTGTGATTGTGGAATCGGCTTGATCGCCTCTCCATCGAGGCTGAGTTCCCCGGAATCGGGTTCGATCACCCCGGTAATACTTTATTGGTTTTATTGGGTGTCCCCTATTTTTTCTATTTTTTACCTGAAGCAAGCTAAATAATGAATCAGCCCCATGCTGAGGGTTGAGGTTGTTTCGGATTTCAGTTTCAGAGTGATTGACAGGGAAATCTGTCCCAGCAAACAAAGATTTTCAGTGTTATTTGATTGATGCAGGCTTGATAGAAATGGTCGTGATTCTAATGTAATTGGTACGCTTTAGAGTCGCTTTAGAGTGGGTGTCTTGTTTGTTTGTGACTTTAATGGTTCTGCTTCGTCTAATTGGTATGGATTCCATACTTTGGTAGGGCTATCTACATTCGAGACGAAATCCGCCGACACGATGATGTGGTCAATTAGCGCATTGACAAAGTCACCCGTGTAGTTGTCCTTGAAACGCGCGGATGAGGGTTCCCAGCCATATTTACCGAATGCAGACCTCCCTAAGTGATACTGGAGAACTGTTTGACGGTCGAATACATCCCCTATAATCAACTCTACTGCGCTCTTTCCAAATCGGCTCTCGTAATAATCGAAACCCGGGCCGTCATTGATATCACCCATTACGATGACCTTTCTCTGGGCGTTAAGCCATTCCTCTACTCGTTTTCGTATAGATTGACACTCAGCGAAAAGTTTTCTTCGGTTTCGTTCAGAAGCTCTGTCGAAATTGAGTCGGTCCATCGAGCTGAAGATCCCTTTGGATTTGGTGTGCACGACAAGTAGCCAGAAATCGTCACCACCATCCGCACGGGTAATTTTAGCCTCTAGGGGAGGTCTATAATGCTTGTAGACCTCGTATATTTTGTCACCATCGCTATCGGCCTGAAACGACTCATCAAATCTGGGATTCTTTACCGCACCTGCACTGCCGCCGGGATCATGCGTTGCAGAGACAATATTCGGATCATATAAAAGTGCAATCTCTTGTCTTCCTGGCGACGGAAATCCAATCATCGCCCTATTTTGTCGTAGGCCATGCTGGGATGCGAAATTCTCCAAAGCTTCTACAGTACTTCTTTGTCCCGTAGTAGTAGTGGTATTCGGCGCTTCAGTCATGCCAACGATATCCGGATCAATCGTGGAAATCACAGAAGAGACACCATTAAATTTCGTCTGAGCTTCCTGTGTATTCTTCAAGCTATTATCTGCTTCGAAATGGTCGTCAAACCATTCGATGTTATATGCCATCACTCTCATTACCCTCTCCTTATACGATTTCCATCGCAACAGACATTGAATCACGCAGCCGGTGAGTATCGGCCCACACTCTTATTACAAAATCTGGCAAGTGATTGTTGTCGCTCCCTCACTAACACGATAATCAGTCGTTAAATCACCACAGAATGCCAGCCCATTGCGTCTCTGTCTGTAGTCATTTTCCTACATGGATTCACGCCTCCTTTGCACTTATATGGCTGCTTCCGTTACTCTATGCCCCGTCCACGGGTTGTCGTTAAGACATTGGATGCAATTTGCGTCCTGTGGACAGGGAAATTTACATGGATAGCAACAAGGAGAAATCACATGTCTCAGAACCTCATTTCGGCCGAGTTTCCTGAAGCCGATCAACAGGCGGCGCTGGCCGCGATTCAACAGATTCAGTCCCTCTCTTTTCTCATCGGGCTGAGCAATAGCGACAAGCAGAGCCTGAACAAGATGGGCGACAAGAGCCGCACCTTTGTCGAGCAGGCCCTGACCGTGGCGCAACAGAACCCGGAGATGCTGCCGGTGCGCTTCGATCTGGCGGAGTTCGAGCGGGACGTGGCGCTCTATCAGGCGCTCTATCCCGTCAGCGTGGCGCTGAGCAAGCTCAACGAACTGGTAGAGGGCACCCTGATGGCAGTGGGCAGCGATGCCTATACCACGGCGCTCGATGTCTACGCCTATTCCAAGCTCACCGAGGGGGTGACGGGGCTGGAGGCGCTACGTTCATCCCTGGGCAATCGGTTCCGTGGCGGTCAACGTCGTGAGGTTGCGGCCGAGACCTGAGCCTGCTGACTGGCCGGGCGTCTGCCCGGCCACCGATCACGATCCTATGACCCTCGCTAGCGATGCCTTTTGCCTCGTCCGCGAAGCCTTTAGCCCGGCTCACGAAGCTTTTTTTCCAATGCATCGATGTCTTTTTCCGCGTTTTTGAACCGATTTACCCCGATTTCCAAGCTTTTTGCTTCGACCACGAACCGATTTGGTGCATTGCCGAAGGATTTTCGCCTCGAAAACGACTGAATTCGCTCCGCGACTGAAGTTTTTTGCGTCGTTTGCGAGGCTTTTTGCTACGTCATCGAGGGCATTTACCTCCAAAAGCCAGATTATTTAGTCTGTAAATCGAGCTTGGGGCATGGCTGGTGAGCCATAAGGCACTGTTAGTTTGAGCTATTGGGGTGACCGTGGCGCTATTTGTTTGGCCGCTTCAATCGTAGACCCGGTAGTTATCAGTTTAAGGAGTCTGAGTCCTTTATCTGGGGTATTTCTACACTTCTGAAGTACCTGACGCCAAAATTACCAAACACCCTTTGCGAACAATGATATTGACCTGAGAGCCAACTTTAAACCCAGCCTCCTCTAGCCATCGCCCCTTGAGCGGCAAGGAGGCCACAGACTTATGAGAAAAGTGCCGTACCACCTTTAGTTCGCGGAATTCTTTGTTCATCTATCCAAACTCAATAGCATTTGCTCCGAATACGGAGCAATTCTGACATTTGACTCTGTGAAAATCAAGCTCCGATATCGGAGCAAAACAAATGAACCTGATTGGGCCGAAAGTAAGAGAACTAAGAGAGAAACAGCAGCTCACACAAGAGGAGCTTGTGACCAGATGCAACTTGCTTGAATGGGATATTAGCCGAGGGACCTTGGCAAAAATTGAAGCTCAAGTACGAAGGGTAACGGATGAAGAAGTTGCTTTACTAGCTAAAGCCCTCAGAGTTGATATTAACGAGCTCTACGAATAACTAAACACCTAACGTTAGAATTCTGGGAGCGGATGACTTGTTAGAGCTGGTATGGTTCTGGAAAAAGGGGTTGGTGATAATTAAGAATACAAAAGATTATCATTTGTCACCGACCCTTTTTGTTCAAGGTTTATTACACTATTGACGGCTGTTACTGAATGTTTAATGTGGTCTGTCCCCTATTTACGAGAGTTAATATTCGTTAAAATCTGGCTCATAAGTGTGAGCGGATTCAACTTCATCACGAGCTTCTTGCAGGTCATCTTCAGTGTACAGTTCGAAAAAATCAGCTGCTGTATATGTTGTTTTTTCCGAAAAAGTATCACCTAAACCACATGCTGATAATTTTGAATATCCGGATATTTTTAAGCCGCATGCTATACACTCAAAAGATGAAGGTAACATAGACTGTCTTTGAATAACCTCATCTTCATCTTCGACAATTTCAGTTGTTACTGCTCCAACCGCAGAGCCATGCAATAGTGCAGTTGAAGAACAAGAAGGGCATTTGACTCTATGCCCAGATTGCCTCGTTGCCCATGTTTTAGCCTGTAATGAAGCATCTTCTTTTTCCTGTGGCGATTTGTTTGACCAAACTTTTGAATAGGCAGAAATATCCTGCTTTACTGCTTTAGCTGCGACATCACTTAGTGACTCAATCAAGGCCTCTGCGTGATTTGGATCCTCAATAAAATCAGCCAAGGATTTGCCCATTGACTTCAATAAAATGTCGCAGGACTGGTAGAATTTTGGTAGCCAGTTTGCAGTGCCACCTTTCCCGAAAATCACCTCCCCAGTGTGTAATTCTGCATTTCTATCGTCTGTATGCTTTGAGCAGAAACCAGCCATCTCCTCTGTGAATTCAGGTAGAAGCTCAGTCAGGCGCGCCAGCACCTCTTTGGTTGATATAGAAACCGGAGAAAACTTTTTTGCAGTTGGGGCATTTCCTAATGCATAAGTTATATTTCTCCAGTTTTTAGAATCAGCCAGTAAAACCGGTGAGATTTTTGATAAAGCAGATCTAGCCAAAAGTTCCAGCGATAACGCTGACCAAAGACCATACTGCCAGTCATCAGCTATACTGCCTTCCATTTGTTGTATATAAATCAAAGATTTAGCATATAGAGAGTCGGAATTCCATGGATTATTAGTTACACTTGCCACTATTCTTCTCTAGTTAATGTAAATTCTCTCAATTTCACGCTCACAACATTCGTTAGGAACGCTAGAACGACCATGAAGGTTAACGTGGTTATTTAAAATAAGTGTGTCACCACTGTCTATCAACTTATAGTCAACCGCCTTCTCGACAACCTCTTTTGCTTCGATGGTTTTCTTGATTATTTTTGCTTGTTCATTTTGAGGCACTAAAAATAAAGAATCCCAGCGAATTCCTTGTTCTTTTTTCCCACCAAACAATAGGGGTAACAAGCATATCTCTGATTTCTGCATCCTTTGTCTTGGAGATACGACGGCTCGACGAATACCTTTCTGGCTTAATTCATTGTAAATTAATTTTAAGGGAAGTATTTTTGTAGAGACTTCCTTAAACCCCTTGATACATCTAAGCATGAGGATTTTTGGCGGAATTGACCAGTGAGCTAGGTCAGTATGGAGTGGAAATTCATTTAAGCCGTAATAGCCACTATATTGGTTTTTTAATGAGTCAGATGTTTTTTTTGGGAAGAGCTTTTGAATATTAGGAATCTTATCATGACCAAACATTTCAGAAACCTGAGTAACATGACCAAGTGATTTAGCTAAATCCTCTATGGATGACTCTGGGTTCCATTTTGGTATAAAAATATACCCTTTATCGTTCAGTTCGTTTTTTATATCCATTATTCACTCGAAATTCGATAATGACCCTAACCGAGAAAAAGGGAGTCGGTGACAATTAAGAATACGATAGATTATCATTTATCACCGACCGCCTTTTATTCATTAACCGCTACTTTCAGGCTCGAAAGTGAATCCACCTGTTGAACCTCCCCTTAGCCAATACTCTGGATGGTCTAGAAACTGTTTCCCCCAGTAGTCGATGAAGTGATCTGTAATTTCTTTTAACGCCGTGACCTTTTCTATGCTTAATTCGGAGCGCAAGTGATGATTTATTCCACAGTAATAAGTGGAGCGAGCTTCATATTCTTCTTGTGTAATCATTTCATCGACCTTCTCAAGCTTCATCTTGGGGTGTACAAGAGCATTTCTAATGTTAAATATGGAAATTGCCTTTTTGTTTAGATCCAAATCAACATCAAAAACTTTGTCTGATATTTCTCCAATAATTAAGCATTTTTCTTTGAATCCAAGTTTTCTTTCCAACCCATCCCATGAATTGATTTTCATTTTCCCAACCACATTGATGAAGGCTTCAAGCCGAATTGCACAGAGAACAGGGATAATGAACCTCAACTGCCTTTCTCCGTTGCTCCAGAGCTTGAAGACCATTTCAAGGTTCTCTGTCAGGTCCTGGTACAGGGAATCTCTTGAAATGTCTTCGTGACGAATGTTGTTCATACTGTTAACGGTTTCATAAGTGGTACTCAGAGAACCGCCCCAACGAACACGGGGAGTGACTTAATGTTTTTGTTAGAGATTTTCATATAAACCATAAAACGCTATTACTGACAGAGCAAGTGGAAACAAAAAATCAAACAAAAACCACCTTGCATTCTGACTCTTAAGAAATAGTTTATACCAACCATCAAATCTCTTTAGTGACACTGGAATCCTTTCGGTGGTAGTGACCCCTTCTATTTGCTGCACATTTTGTTTGAAAGTAATTAACTCTTTATTAAGTTCCATAAGTGAACCCTGAATATCAACAGCATTATCGGGATATTGCTTTGAGTCCTCTAATAACTTTCTTTCTATAGACTCTATTTTTTTAATTGTGTCATAGAGCAATGACAAAGTTCTTTGTTGTTGACGCCACCAGTTGTATAAAGTGGATTGACGAGGGTCAGTAGGATAATCTGCCTCCTTGCTTCCAAATGTACCTGCGGTAACAAATGTTGTTTTTGTGCCAGTTATTCGTAACCTCCATTCCATGAAGTTATCCACTATCACCCAAATATAGTGAAAGCATAAGTAGCCAACTAATAATAAAAGGAGAATTAGAATATGTGTATGGTTAAGATTTTCTAGTCGAATTCCAAAAATAGTTGACTCTTTGCTAACTAATATCGATGTAAATGACAGTCCAATTCCTAAGATTGAACAAAAAACAAGACTATTTTTAACTCTCCTTGCGTAATCAGAAAGCTCAATGAAAACCGGCTCTCCAAGTACTTTTTCAGTTGATGCGTAATCCTTATTCAAAACAACCTCATAAAATCTCTAACGGGCGATTATGTGGACGGCACGAATATTGTGATATGCGGAAAAAAGTTCTCATCTCTCTCCTTGTCTGGGAATCGAGAGATCACTGGCAGTTGTCGGTTTGATTTGATGGAAAATAGCATCCTGCCAGAGAGGATTCCCTTAGTATTCTTTAGGTTACCAGAAGTCACCGTTAAAGCTAAATAGTCAGGAAGCCGGTTCCTGCTCGGCTGGCTGTAGATTGTTCAAGGGTTAATGGATCTGGTTGATCCTCGTTAATCTTCCTTGTGAAGCCGCCGCCAAGGCAGACTGAACAGCGAGACGGTCTCTGTCGGTGGATTGATTGCGATCTCGTAGGCCTGCTTAAGGTTCTCCTCCGACAAGACTGTTTCGACTTCGCCGTCGGCGAGGGTGCTGCCTTCATAGAGCAGTTGCAGTCGCTGGCAGTAGTGGGCTGCAAGGTTGAGGTCGTGCAGGACGACGATGACGGCGTGTCCCGCCTCGCAGTGTTCGCTGAGCAGGGTCATGACGTCGAGTTGGTGGGCGGGGTCGAGGGCGGAGACGGGTTCGTCCGCCAGCAGGATGTCGGGTTCGGTGACCAGGGCGCGGGCGAGCAGGACCCTGGCCTGTTCGCCGCCGGAGAGGGTGTTGAATGCACGATGCCGCAGGGCGAGCAGGTCGGTCTGGCAGATGACCCGTTCGATCAGCTTTCGGTCCTCTTGCCCGGGGGCCTGCCAGGGCTCCAGGTGGGGGGTGCGGCCAAGGGCGACGATCCGCTCCACGCTCATGGGCCAGGCGATCTCGCTCAGTTGGGGCAGATAGGCGATACGCCGCGCACGCTCGCTGCGTGGGACCGAGCTGATGGGTGTCCCGTTGAGTGTGAGGCTGCCGGTGTCCGCCTCGATCACACCGGCCAGCAGGCGTAGCAGGGTGCTTTTGCCTGCGCCGTTGGGACCGATGAGGCCCAGCATCTCTCCCCGCTCGAGGACGATATCCACGTCCTGCAGGATGGGTTGGTTGTTCCGTGTCACAAAGAGCGACTCGCCGTAGAGCAGACTCATGACCCACGACCTCTGTGGTGCAGGATCAGCCAGAGGAAGAAGGGGGCGCCGATGAGGGAAGTGACCACGCCCACCTTGATCTCGCCCTGTACCGGCATCAGACGTACCCCCATGTCGGCAAGCATCAGCAGCAGTGCGCCGCCCATGGCGCTGGCGGTCTCTTCCCCCAGGGTGAGGAGGACACGGGCCTGTTGGCGCATTATCCCGCTATTTAAACCACGCAGGGGATTGTTTTTACACTAATTAACGGCCTTTGATGAAATTGCCCGTCTGACCATCTTCTCTACATTAGGCACCATGTTGTCAGGTAACAACACAATGTCTGGGTGGTTCTGTGCGTACACGCGAAAAATTTCATCGGCAAAAGCTTGGCCAATGGCCGATACGCCCTCAAAGTCAAAGATGACGTATTGAAATCTCTCTATACGGGCTAATAATCTTTTCGCTTGAGATCTTGAGACTAGCTTTTCCGTTCCATACTGAGCCAGCCGGACAGGGATAACCGTTTTATTGAACTGAAACTCATCCGGCCCGGCAAAATCATCAAATACGGTTTGAATATTGCGCTCGGAATCCCGATTGATGAGCATGTAGACTGCCGTGCCGACCTCACTGTTTGTAATGTTTGTTTCCAAAATATAATCAAATTCGAAACTGTCATCGTGGCTGAATTTTATGCCTCTTGAATCGATTTCAAATTGATCAAATACTCTGGAAGTAAAAAAAATACCTTCGCCCGTATGATTGTCCGGGTCAGTTGTCAGTTTCCCTTTTGATAACTCGAACAAGGCTTGGCGCTCGTCGCTTAATTCGCAAAGCCGCTTGATTTTTCTGAAAATACCTTCGCCATCATCCATCACGAAAATCATGATCTTTTCCTGATCTCTGATAGCGGAGATATAGATATGCTTACCACTGGAGTGGTCGATTACGTTGTTGACCATTTCAGTAAAGCCGTAGTGGCATATATCGAATATGTTCTCAGGCAGGCCATCAAATACGAAGGAGAAATGATCTCGCCAAACGCCATCTTCCGTAAACTCATTAGTCAGCGGAAACAATGAGTTATGTTTCCTTGAGTCGCCCAGAAAATATCGTTTTCCCTTGCCGCTGCCCGTCGAACTTAGCCACCCTTCTTTTTCCAGGCGTTTAATATGATTATTGACGGCCTGGGGGGTTATTGAGAATAAATTGGCAATATGTTTTGAAATGTCAGTTGGGTGGTGTCTCACATCCCGGACTATTTGGCGCCTGATTTTCTCGCCTCTTTCTCTGTTATTCACAGTGGGTCCTTTAAGATAATCATTTTCTTAAAGGATAAGTTGGATTTACTTAAAGGACAAGAGGCACTTTTTTAACGGGTACGGCGGTCTTTATTCGCCTTTATGAAGCCGCCGCCAAGGCAGGCTGGCGGGCTTTAACACATTCCCGTTGGCTTGGGTCAGCGCAATGTCATAGGCATCGGCCAGGTTCTTCTCGTTGAGTACCGTTTCCGCCGACCCTTCCGCGAGGGTTGTACCCTGGTGCAGGAGCTGGAGTCGCTGGCAGTAGTGAGCGGCAAGGTTGAGGTCGTGCAGAACGACGATAACGGCGTGTCCCGCCTCGCAGTGTTCGCTGAGCAGGGTCATGACGTCGAGTTGGTGGGCGGGGTCGAGGGCGGAGACGGGTTCGTCCGCCA
>JBFNNX010000015.1:0-106580 GCA_040791665.1 Candidatus Thiodiazotropha sp.
GACTCAATCAACCGAACCGCCGTGGTACGTGATCCGTATGCCCGGTGGTGTGGGAGGAGAGGAGCCGTGAGGCTCCTCCCTATCCCGATTACACGTAAAAATGGATTACTTCGTAGAAGCTAAGAAAGTTTTTAACATGCCAAGGCCAAAGGTCTTTATGGATAATCCGAAACATTGTGAAGAATGTGAGGAAGTAGAGGCAAAAGCACAAAGATTCAATTCAAATACTCTAACTCTTGAGGCGGCAGGCGAGGGTTGGGCGACATTGCATAACTTTATGAATGACAACGGCTTTTTATATTATTTTCCAGCATTTATTAGGCTATGTATAGAATCAGATATGGAAAATGGTTTTTTAGATAGTTTTTTCTTTGCAGTAACTCATCAAGGAGTAAAGAACACTAGATTAAATGCATGTACATATGAGCAAAAGAAATTGGTACATGATTTTATGGTTTGGTATAGAAATACATATCCTGATCTAATTGAGCAGTGGTTGGTGGAAGATGATGTTGACCAAGCTATTAAATTGTGGGACGTGTAACAAGCGCTTCCAGCCGACGTCAGCGCTATCGCGCCGCCTCGGCTGAAGCTGGTCGTTATAACCTATAAAACAAAAAGGATGTTTAAAAATGCATAGACCATTATTTCTCACATTATTTCTTTTATTATTTACTGCTAATGCATATGCAGGTCTATCATATTCAAGTTATGACTCTAGAGGCTCGGTTGTTGCTGCAGTCGAAATTGAGGGTAAAGGAATTTACAATCTTGTTCTATCGGTTCAGTTCTTGAATGAACCGTATGACAAAAAACCATATACTACCGATCAATATGAAGAACTAATCAACCGGGTCTCTGTTGAGTGGCGGGGCGTAGCTTTAAAGACGATACTTAAAAACAATAAATACAAAATAACAGATCTTCCTGCTTTAGAATTAAGAGTAAACAAAGCTATCCAAGAACTTATAAAATCATCAAAAAGTAAATATGGAATAAAGAACGACGCTGAAGTTATCTTCTCAACCACCAGTATTTACCTTGTTGAAACTGATGAAAACTGAAGGTTATAACAAGTCGTTTAACTACGCAGGTTTTTCAAACCTGCCGGACTCTCAAAAGCGGCGTTTCACTTCGCTTTCTCGAGCCCGTTAACTCAATCGTTATGGTTTCAAAATTACCACCTTGCAAAGTACTCCATTGGAGTATATCCTTTATGCATGTTAACTATTGCTGAAACAGCACCATTCCAACGAAAAATCAGTAGGTTACTTTCCACTGATGAGCATTCAGATCTAATTGCCTATCTCTCAGAGCATCCTAATTCCGGTGTTCTTATACAAGGGGCAGGAGGTATTCGAAAACTACGTTGGGCCCGTCAGGGTGGTGGTAAAAGTGGAGGCATTAGAGTCATTTACTATTTTCACAATGAAAGTATGCCGCTTTATCTCTTGGCAGCCTTTGGTAAAAACGAGAAAGCTAATCTTTCTACCGAAGAAAAGCAGCTATTAGCAAAAGCGGTTAAAGAACTGGTGGCGTACTGGAGGCATAGAAATGAGCAAAGCATTCACTGAAATATCTGAAGGCCTTAAGGATGCGGCTGCCCATGCAAAGGGTGAGAAATCTGAGGTTTTGGAGCACACACCGGAACCAATAAATGTAAGAGCCATTCGTGAAAAAACAGGTATGAGCCAACAACGGTTTTGTGCCACTTTTGGCATTTCACTTGGCACCTTAAGACACTGGGAGCAAGGACTTCGTAGCCCTAGAGGGGCAGCACGAGTTCTCTTAAAAGTGGTAGAAAATAATCCTCAAGCAGTAATCAAGGCTGTGAGTGAGTAAACCATACAAGTGGTCTTACGGATCCAAAAAGCTACGCTGACGCTACGCCTTTTGGACCGCAAACCACAACGTTGAGGCTGTCGGAAAACCCCAAAATTGGATAAAATCAAATAGACAGCAACGGTGCACGGAGACAGGAAGATGGCACGTTATAAGGATTACAACTACGACCAGATGAAAATGCTGCCCGTGTCCTATGAGAAGCAAATCCTGCCTGGCAGTTTCGAATATTCCCTTTCTTACCTGATTGATCACGAGCTTGATCTAAGCGCATTTGATCAACACTATCAAAATGACAGCACAGGCCGACCGGCCTATGACCCTGAACTGCTGTTGAAAATCATCATCCTGGCCTATTCCAAAGGCATTACCAGCAGTCGACAGATAGAGCGCCTGTGCCGCGAAAATATACTATTCATGGCGTTGTCGGCTGACTTGCAACCGGACCACAGCACCGTGGCTGATTTCATCAGCCGAGCGCCAGAAACGTTAGCCGACCTGTTTGGACAAGTGGTATTGATCTGCGACCGGCTGGGCCTGATCGGCAAAGAGATGTTCGCCATCGACGGCTGCAAATTGCCCTCCAATGCCTCCAAGACCTGGAGCGGTACCCATGCGGAACTGAACAAGAAACGCAAGAAGATCGACCGAGCAGTGCGGCGCATGCTGCAACGGCATCGGGAGCAGGATACGGCAGAACAACAACCGGACATCTATGAACGGGAGCAAGCGCAGATCAAGAAGCTGCGGGCAGCCTCACGCAAGATCAAACAGTTCCTGGATACGGAGCCCGAGCGCAAGGGTGTCAGCGGGAGGGTGGTAAAGAGCAACATCACCGACAATGAGAGCGCCAAGATGAAGACCAGCCATGGCGTTATCCAGGACTATACGGGCGTTGCGACGGTGGATAGCGAACACCAGGTTGTGGTACATGCCGAAGCCTTTGGGCAGGGGCAAGAGCATGGACTGCTCAAACCGGTGGTTGAGGGGATAAAGGAAACCTTCAAGGACAGTACAAGCAAAAAAACCCTGAAAAAGACAAAGATCACAGCAGACTCGGGATATCACAACCGAGCAATGCTTGAGTACCTTGAAGCGGAAAAGATCGATAGCTATATTGCCGATACCGGCTTCCGCGCCCGAGACCCTCGCTTCAAAGACCATAAGGCAGCCAAGCACCGAAATAAGCGCCAGGACAAAGAACGCTTCAGTCAGCGTGAATTCAGGATTAATCGCAAAAGAGAGCGCTGCCGCTGTCCTGCGGGTAATTTGATGTGGTTAAAGGCGAGACGCGCCAGAATCGGCCATCATCTGTTCATGCAGTTTCAAGGCTATGGGGAAGACTGTAACACATGCGGGTTGAGAAAGCGCTGCCTGAGAAGCGCCGCCCAACAGACACCCAGACAGATCAATGTGGCCCTGGATATTACCCAGGAACAGAAGGCAGGTATCCTCGAACGGATGAAGCGTAAGCTCGACAGTCCGAGAGGCAGGCACATTTATAGTCAACGATTGGGTACGGTGGAGCCGGTGTTTGGTCATCTCACTGATGCTATCGGTATCAAGCGATTCAGTTACAGAGGCAAAAGAAAAGTAGACGGACAATGGAAATTGATGATGCTACACAATACCCTGAAGATCCATCGATATGGATGGGAATGGGCATAGAACGGTAGGATGAGCAGCTTCATATGCGCATCGCGTGGATGACGACTATATCAGTAAAACAATGAAAGAGTACTGTCGAGAAGCATGTAGCAAGACATCTGTTGCATTAAATCAAGTTATTCGACAGGCTCGTTAGGCATCAGAATGAAGTACGAGCCAATAGATATAAAGTGCCCCGATTGTGGGGGGCTAGCAAAATTCGAGGAGCCATTCGAGTTCTTATCGAAAAGCGACGTTCACCCGGAAGAAACGAAGACAACACATCAGTGGGGGGGCTGGACTGTGCTAGAAAGGTTTCCTTCTCAAGTAAACTGGAAGGCCCCATCAGGATCAAGTCAATATCTCAGAGGTGGAGGCGATTCTGGCAAAGGTGGTTATCCTCTAATTACGAATGGTCTAGTTCAGTGCTCTCACTGCCACTCGAATAGAAAGCATAAATTAGATTGGCCAAATGATGCATATTGGCAGTGGGAAGTACGAGGAGAGTTATTGTGGGCATGGGATAAAAGGCACGCCAAAATAATACTAAATTTCGTTAAAGAAACTGCTAGGCCATCGCGGTGCTCGTATAGCCTAAAGTACATCCCATCACACTTTCTCTCGGCTAAAGTTCGTGATCTAGTGGTTCAAAAAATGGAGCGCAGTGTAAATGCTTAACAATTTGGGTGTTTCCCCCTCTTGCATGGACCATGGAAAGTGACGCGATTACCAGGTGGCTCGATGAAGCACGAAACCATCCCGTTCCCGATCTGATTCAAACACCCAGTTGGGAATGTGGTGCTAAATAAGGTTCGTACTGTCAGTCATCTCGTGAATAGATCCATATAACCAGTTAACGTGGAGCTATCTGAATCCCAATTTAGGCTGGGATAGCGAATTCCGTTTGAGTCCCATATACTTGGCACTTCGGTTTTCTTCGGTCTATTCAGATTTATTCCATTATCTGAGTAGAATGTGGGCTATAAACAATCAATCCTAAGAGGTGGATTTTCATCATGACCACGAAACATGACGGCGCCGTTCGCACAAGCAATCGTAAACTTTTGGCTTGGGTTGATGAGGTCGCTCGGTTATGTGAACCGGACCGTATTTACTGGTGCGATGGTTCTCAGGAAGAGTACGACCGCTTGTGTGACGAGATGGTGAAAAGCGGTACCTTGATTCGCCTGAATCCGGAGAAGCGACCCAACAGTTACCTGGCGCGTTCCCACCCGAGTGATGTGGCTCGCGTTGAGGAACGAACCTATATTTGTTCTAAAAGGGAAGAGGATGCCGGGCCGACCAATAATTGGATGGATCCCAAGAAGATGAAAACGATCCTGAATGGATTGTTCAAAGGCTGCATGCGGGGCAGGACGATGTATGTGATCCCATTCAGCATGGGACCGCTCGGCTCTCACATCGCTCATATCGGTATTGAAATCTCCGACTCCGCTTATGTCGCGGTGAATCAGCGTATCATGACCCGCATGGGGCAGAAAGTGCTCGATGTACTGGGTGACGAGGGTGAATTCGTGCCATGTGTGCACTCGGTTGGCGCACCCTTGACGCCGGGGGAAGAGGACGTCCCCTGGCCCTGCGCCGGCAACATCGAGGATAAATACATTACCCATTTCCCTGAAACACGCGAGATCTGGTCGTTCGGAAGCGGTTACGGTGGCAATGCCCTTTTGGGTAAGAAGTGCTTTGCGCTGCGTATCGCCTCGGTAATGGGGCGGGATGAGGGTTGGCTGGCCGAACACATGTTGATCATGGGTGTGGAAACACCCGAGAAGAAGAAGTTCTTCGTGGCGGCTGCCTTCCCGAGCGCTTGCGGAAAAACCAATTTTGCAATGCTCAAGTCGCCAGAGGGATTTGAGGGCTGGAAGGTCACCACGATAGGTGATGATATTGCCTGGATAAAACCCAATCCTGAAGACGGTAAATTTTATGCCATCAATCCGGAGTATGGACTGTTCGGCGTCGCGCCCGGCACCAATGAGTCATCCAACCCCAATGCGATCGCCGCATTGCGTGAAAACTGTATCTTCACCAACTGCGCCCTGACCGATGACGGTGATGTGTGGTGGGAGGGGCTGACGGAAGATCCGCCAGAGCACATGATCGACTGGCGTGGAGATGATTGGAACATAGGTTGTGGTCGCCCGGCGGCCCATCCCAATGCGCGTTTTACCGCGCCCGCCGCCGCCTGTCCTTCGATTGATCCGGAATGGGAGAATCCTGCCGGTGTTCCGATCACCGCCTTTCTGTTTGGCGGGCGCGTCAGTCACAACTTTCCGTTGGTATTTCAGAGCTACAACTGGGAGCATGGCGTCTACATGGCAGCGACCATGGGCTCGGAGGCGACCGCAGCCTCCATCGGTCAGGCCGCCATGCGACGCGATCCCATGGCCATGTTGCCATTCTGTGGCTACAACATGGCGGACTACCTGAAGCACTGGCTGCGTATCGGACGTAAAAACGTTGCCACGCCACCCGCTATATTCCGCGTGAACTGGTTCCGCAAGGATGAACACGGTCGTTTCATCTGGCCGGGATTCAGCGAGAACATGCGGGTGCTCAAGTGGATAGTCGACCGTTGCATTGGCTATGGTCACGCCGTCGAGAGTCCCTTGGGCTGGGTTCCCTCCCATGGTTCCCTCAACTGGGACGGATTGGAATTCGACAAGGCCGATTTTTTTGAAATCATGAATATCGACCGGGAGGTGGCGCGCCATGAAACCATTGATCAGGAAGAGCTGTTCACCCGTTTTGGTGATCATCTCCCCCGCGAAATGGAACTTGAACGGGAGCTACAGTTGGCGCGGTTATATCACTCCCCAAAATATTGGGATCTGTCTGCGACCTGTGATTGAGCAATGTGGAGGATAGGTCACATAAACACCATATTCCTCATCAATATCAGGTATCTTTTTTGAGGATAGTTCTGACTACCGGACGCTGCCTAAGTAGCGGGCAAGCTAATATCCTACGATCACGTCATTCCGACGCATGCCGGAATCCAGGGAGAATGCCAGGGAGGTGGTATGAAGCAACAACCGTGCGTGTATCTATTAGCCAGCAAACGAAATGGAACCCTATACACGGGGGTGACTTCTAACCTGCTACGGTCGACAATCGTGTGGAGCATCTGGATTCCGGCCTGCGCCGGAATGACGGGATGAGTGAAGTCTACCCACAAATTCTTCGGTGGATTCTTAATTTTAGAACCCTGTCTGCTTTTTCTCTGAGGTGTGGTTTGCCGTACCTTACTTTAGATTGAAGTGGGAACCATTCAGATCTGGCCGAACAGGGTCATGATAAAAAAATAGATAACGAAGGCGGCTCCGACGATGAGCCAAAACCTGTTCCATTTTTTATGGCGAAGTTTGAATTTGGCTGTCTGCGTATCGATAACGGATCTGTCATTCTCGTCCAGTGATGGATCGATCCATACCCGGGCATGGTTCAAGTCATCGGCCTCGATGGCTGCGATTGCCTGGTTCAAATCGATGCGATAGATGTGATTGTCCAGATCGACCAGGTTATTGTGCAGCATGTTGTGCAGATGCATCTGGCCCGCATCGATATCGTTGAAGCGAGCGATATAACGGATTTGTGAACCATGACTGGCTTCCTGGGTGTTAGGCAGTTCATCCTTGACCATTACGCGCACCAAATCCAGGTGTTCAGTATGAGTTTCCAAGGTGAGATAGCCGGTCTTCATAGGTTTACCTGTTTACCCACTTTAATCAGCCAATACAAATAAGTGACACTTTAAAGTTTTTAGTGGATGGGTAATCAGGTAAATTTATATCATCTACTCATCCCCCCACACCAGCTCTCCCGCTTCGCGCAGGTCATAGCCGGACAGCTGTTTTGCCATGGCCCTGCATTCGGTCGAACGCAGACGTCCGACGAGGTCCTGAAACAGGCGCCGAAACCAGATGCTGCGGGGCAGCGTCAGATCGAACGATTCCCAGCCGAAGGGAATGAATGCCAATCCGTATTCGTTGGCTGCCGCGCGTGCTCCGGGGGCCACGTCAGCCTTGCCCATGGCGATATTGGCGGCCGCCTCCCGCTCCGACAGGGCGGTGGCGACGCAATTCAGCTTTTCCGTGCTGGTGCCATAGCCGCTGAGTACTTCCATCAGAAAACGTTGTGCACCCGCACCGCTCTGACGCATAGTCCAGCGGAACTCGTGATCGAAGAGATTCTCCGGCTGCAGTTTCCGCTGTTCAATCCTGCGGCTGACCATCAGTCCCTGTTCGCGGCGAAACAGGCGGATCAGCACCCAGTGGCGAAATTGCGGGTATTGACGCAACAGCGCCGGGTGGCGCGTGTGGCTCTCCTGGTTCGGCCCCCAGTGGATACCACAGGCATCGATGCGGTTGGCCTGCAGCAGTTCCAGGCCCAGCCGGGTGCCGGTGGGAGAGTAGCTGATCAAGGCATGGGAACCGGTCTCATCGGCAAAGGTCATGATCAGCCGATAGAGCAGGGGATCGTCGCTGCCGGCGATCACCAGCCTGTTGGTCATCAGTCCGCCGTGGGCGGAGTCGAGCATCCAGCGATCGACCAGCTCTCTCGGAAACAACCACTTGCCGGTTATCTTGGTGGCGGGAATGCGCTCTTCATTGACCAGGGCATAGATCTTCTTCTCATTCAGGTGAAGATACTCCGCGACCTGTTTGACGTTCATAAAGACATGTTGATCCTGGGACATCACCGCTACCATAGCTTCCCCCCGTTATCGGCTTTTGATCTGACCGGCATGTCGTGCCCCGGATTTATGCGGTCGAATCTCCGGCACTGCGTCGAAACTGATCTGTTCCGCGCCGTTGTAGACCAGGAAGTGCCTGCCCTTGGCGCGGGCGATCAGGGTGACACCGACCTTTCTGGCCAATTCCAATCCCATTTGCGTGATGCCTGAGCGGGAGAGCAGCACAGGAATCCCCATCTGCGCGACCTTGATCACCATCTCCGAGGTGAGCCTGCCGGTGGTATAGAAGATCTTGTCGCTGCCATCGGTTCCTGCGAGCCACATATGGCCGGCGATGGCGTCGACGGCATTATGCCGCCCCACATCTTCGATGAAGAGATGAATCTGCTCCTCGCTGCAGAGGGCGCAACCGTGTACCGCACCAGCCCGTTGGTAGACTTGGTTGTACTCGTTGAGTGTGTGCAATAGTCTGTATATCTCGGATTGGCGAATGTTTCTCCGGGGCAGCTCGATCTTCTCAAGATCGTCCATCAGATCGCCGAATACCGTTCCTTGGCCGCAGCCGGTGGTTACGGTTTTTCGCGCCATCTTCTCTTTCACGCCCTGCACGCCCTCGTAGGTTGTGATGGCTGCGGAGTCGGTCTCCCAATCGACCTGGATCGCCTTGATCTGTTCGATATCCCGGATCAATCTTTGATTGCGCAGCCATCCCAGCACCAGCATCTCGGGACGGGTGCCCAGGGTCATCAGGGTTACCAGCTCCTGCTTATCCAGATAGAGGGTCAGGGCGCGCTCCGCGGCGACATGGCCGTTTCTGATATCGCCGTATTCATCGACCGCAACAGCTTCCACCGCGGCGCTGAGTCCCGCCTCGGTCATGAGGGGCCTTTTCTGTTGATAGAGCGTGTCCATGTTTTTGTCTATCCGCCGGTTACATTCATATGGCGAAAAAGCACCGGTTTGGCCGTGAGATCGAATTCGTGACCCTTGGGCTTGATCTCCATGGCATCGATGATCGCCTGGCGTAGCGGCTCGTCGTCCAATGGATTGGCGCGTACCACCCGGCGCAGATCCATTGAGTGCTCCTGGCCTAGACAGAGCAGCAGACGTCCTTCGGCAGTGAGGCGAACCCGGTTGCAGTGATCACAGAAATTGTGGCTGTGGGGAGAGATAAAGCCGATCCGCGTATCGCTGTCATTGATACGGTAGTAACGTGACGGCCCACCGGTAGTCTCCGTGGTGGCAACCAGATCGTAGTGAGGCTGCAGGTCCCGCAGTACCTGTTGACTGGAGTAGTAGAGCTCCGCCCGGTCGTGGTCTCCGGTCTCGCCCAAAGGCATCTCCTCGATAAAGCTGATATCCAGGCCGCGTTCCTTGGCGAATGCCACCAGCGCGGGGATTTCGTCATGGTTGCGGTTTTTCAGGATCACCGAGTTGATCTTGACCCGTCGAAAACCTGCTTCAAGGGCGGCATCGATACCGGCGAGGGTACGGCGAATGTCTCCGATCCTGGTTATTTTTCTGAAACGTTCTTGTTGCAGGGAATCGAGGCTGATGTTGATCCGGGTTACGCCCGCTCTCTTCAGCATCTTTGCATTGCGTTGAAGCAGGGTGCCGTTGGTGGTCAGCGTGAGATCTTCCAATCCATCCAACTGGCCGAGGGATTCAAACAGTTGCATGACTCCGCGTCTGGTCAGGGGCTCACCGCCGGTGATGCGGATTTTCCTCACCCCCATTTGCACAAAGGATCTGCCGACCCGAAACAGCTCTTCCAGGGTCAGCAGCTGAGAGCGGGGTACGAACTCCATATCTTCCGACATGCAGTAGATGCAGCGCAGGTCGCAACGGTCGGTAACAGAGATGCGCAAATAGTTGATGCGCCGATTGAAGCGATCGACCAGGGATGATGGGGTCTGCTGTTCGGTGTTCTCTCTGTTCACACTCGGTCTCTCAGGATGGATCTCCTGTTTGATAGGCAAATACCGTACCCGATGAGACCGATCGTGATCTTAATAGAGGTTAGGATCAGTTCTGGTTTCAGCCCGGCGATCCCGCCCGTTGACCAGAACTTCGATGGCAAACCCCCTGTCTGGCGGGGTCTGGACGATAGTTGAGCTGTGGTTTCGGCGAAACGGCAGGAGAGACCGATCCGCTCGCATCCGTCCCATGGCTGAACAAAAGGTTCACCGGATCGGGCTCGTTTTACCCGATGTGATGCCACGAGGGTGTATCACTATGGTATGAAATGTCGCACTTCAGTGAATCCAAACGGGACATTTTGCCCTGTTTTTCCCCTCATCCGTTTTACGGATTATTTTCCCATTACGACTCTTTTCTGATTTTTCTGCGTAATTCCCGGTTTGGTATGTAACTTGCGGTAGCTGAATCGAATAGGCACAGGGTCTCTTACCATGACGGCAACAGCGAATGAGCATACGAGGGATGATAACCCTTCGAAATTTAATGTTTCTGTGATCATGCAGCAATCACCCAGTGATTCTCAATGGTCTGAAACGAACTGGGAGGCGGTTGGCGTGATTGCCGCCCGGGAGCAGGAGAGGGTCCATGCGGCGAAAGCGGAACCGAGCCTGATTCACCGGGAGGGTCCGGTCAGTCGCTACCTCTATGCGGGTTTCACGCTGCGCCTGCATGAGGATGAGTGTGAGAGCTACTACTACAATCTGCTCTCATCCCAGCCTCACTGCTATGTGGTGGCAAATCTGGATGATCAGGGCAGGCCGGAGCCTTTCCTGGTCAGCCTCAGCTATGACGAAGCCCACGCCTACCTTGAGGGGGACGACACTGTCTATACAGTGCCGCTGCCCCCCGAGCTATATCGTTGGACAGAGTCCTTCGTACTGGACCGCTACGTTCCGCAAAAACGTACCAAGCGCAAGCGTGCCGACTGGAAATCGGCGAATCAGAGGCCTGACGATCATGAAGCCTGAGGATTCGCCGGATACAGCCGTTCCACCGGACGCCGGTTTCTACCGTCGCTGGTCTGAGAAAAAACAGGCCTCCCAACAGCCTCTGGCTGAACAGGATGAATCAGTCGACGAGGAGCAACGGCAACTGCCCGGCGATGAGGATATGCCCCCGCTGGAGAGCCTGGATGAAAACTCTGACTACAGTGGTTTTCTTTCACCCAGGGTATCCGATCAGGTGCGCCAACTCGCGTTGCGAAAGCTCTTTCACAGTGCGGCATTCAATGTCTGCGACGGTTTGGATGACTATGCGGAGGATTTTACGAGTTTTGCAAAGCTCGGCGACGTGATGACGGCGGATCTTCGTCACAGGCTTGAGCAACAGGCGCTTAAACAGCAGGCGGAAGAGGATGAAACGGCCAAGCGCCATGCGCCCGATAGGGATGAGGCAGACGGAGAGATCAGTGATGGGCACGCGTCTTCCCTGACTGAGCAGAATGAAGATCCAACCGACGAGGCAGAGACATGAGCGAATCGAAGATGACGCCTGAGGCAGTGCTCAACCGCCAGGCGCGGGATCAGGCGCTGCAGGCAATGCATGGGATCGGCGTGGAGCCGACCAGTCTGGTCAACTATCAGTCCCGTGGCCGGGTGGCGGTTATCGGAGATCAACTGGCGCTGGAGATAGCGCCGCGCCTGAACGGCAGGCTCAGTCCGGTCGTGGTCTTGACCCAAGGTGCGGAGGAGCCGGGATCCCCGGTGGTTCCCCTGGGTGGCCGCAGCCTTCGGATAGAGGGTTACCTCGGTGCCTTCAAGATACACCTCGGCGAAGCCGGTCGAGCCAATGCTGAAACCCTTGCCGTGGATCTGATCCTGGACCTGTCGCAGAGGCCCTTGATGACTCGTGGCATGAATCCTCCGGGCTACTACCACTCCGATATAGAGGAGGATCGGCTCTCATCGGTAATCGATGAGATGGCTCAGATGACGGGTAATTTCGAGAAACCCCGCTATTTCGACTACGATCCGGCGATCTGTGCCCATGGCCGATCGGGTAAGACTGCCTGCACCCGATGCATCGATGCCTGTCCCGCCGATGCGATTACCGGCCTGGCCGAGAGTGTCGAAGTGAACAGCTATCTCTGCCAGGGAGGAGGGGCGTGTGCCAGTGTCTGCCCCAGTGGGGCGATCCGCTATGTCTATCCTTCGCTCAGAGACAGCTTGCATCGGCTGCGTAAGTTGCTGCATACCTACCGGGAGCAAGGGGGGAGATCTCCGGTGGTAGTGTTTCACGCCGCTTCGGATGAGCCGTTGACGGATGAAATGCCGACCCACTATCTGCCCGTGATGGTGGAAGAGCTGGCCAGTATCGGCATGGATGCCTGGCTGACCGCTCTGGCTTACGGCGCCAGACAGGTGTTGTTGGCGGACGGTGGTAACATGCCGTCAAGCGTGACGGATGCGATGCAGGAGCAGCTGACGATCACGCAGCAGATCCTGGACGCGCTGGGGTATCCCCAGGCATCGATCCGGCTCATCGCTCATACGCAACTGCTGCAGGATGCAGGCGAGGGCATGCCCGAGATCGAGGCGGCGGGCTATTCCGGGATCGGCGGTAAACGACAATCGATCTATCTTGCCATCGATCATCTCTTTGGCCAGGCTGAGCGGTCCAAACCGATGGCCAGCCTCCCTGCGGGCGCTCCGTTCGGCACTGTCTATGTGGAAGATAAGGCCTGCACCCTCTGTTTCTCCTGTGTCGGCGCCTGTCCGGGCAAGGCGCTGCAGAGTGGCAGTGAAGGTATGCCCCAGCTGCGGTTCATCGAGGCCAACTGTCTGCAATGCGGGCTCTGTACCCGCACCTGCCCCGAAGACGCAATCTGGATCACCCCAAGGCTCCTGTTCGATGCGGAGAGCCGCAGCCGAAAGCGTACCCTGAGGGAAGAGGAACCCTTTCACTGCACCTCATGCGGTAAACCCTTCGCAACCCGTTCCGTGATCGAGAAGATGCGCGGCAGACTCAAAGATCACTACATGTTCCAGAGTGAAAGGGCACTCAAACGACTCACGCTGTGCGATGCTTGCCGGGTGGTGGACATTGTGCAGGACTCGGAGGCCATGGGCGGTGAGCTGGACGGCCGGTTGCGACAGTAAAGCCGCATTTTGACCAGTTGTCTGATGCATGTCGGCGCTGGATGGGGGATGGGAAGCGTGGAGACTTGGTCGATTTCCGTCCAATTTGTCATTTCTTTCCCGCGAGATCTGGTCCATTGCTTGCAAACAGTATTTATCTGAGGAGGGTGTGATGACCGAGATGAGCCAAGCTGTCCAACCTGACGATAAGTGCGGGGAGAACCGGTTGCCCGATTCGGCGACTGCCATCCCGCCGGCTGTCGATCTGGACCAGGAACAGTACTACCGGATCGGCGCCTACGGCATGTTGGCTCAGCTGCTGCGACACTCCCCGGATCGGTCGATGCTCGATAAGGTCGCCGGCTTTGCAACCATAGAGCCGACCAGAGATGAGTTGGCGTTGGCGATGTCAATCCTGGGTCTCTCCGCTTCCGACTCGCGACCGCAAGCGGTGGATGTGGAGTTTCACGATCTGTTCATCGGCATGGGTCGCGGCGAGCTGGTGCCCTATGGCTCCTGGTATCTCACGGGGTTCCTGATGGAGAAACCCCTGGGAAAGCTGCGTGACGATCTTGCCAGGCTGGGTTTCCAGCGTCAGGACGGTGTCACTGAACCGGAGGATCACGTTGCCGCATTGTGCGAAGTGATGGCGATGTTGATCAGTGAGGGTGTCGGTATCCAACAGCAATCGCACTTCTTCGAATCACATATGGCTGGTTGGCTGGAGCATTTTTTCGCCGATTTGAGTAAGGCGAAAACCGCTGTTTTCTATCGAGCGGTTGGGCGTTTCGGCGCCGCATTTGCGGCGATGGAGAAACGTTACCTAAGTATGCCAGTGTAACCCTTGGTGTGAGTGGCCAGACTGCAGGAAGGTCATGGTGTACGCCGAGACGATATTTTTATCGGAATTATGGTCAGTCGACATCGTCCATTGGGGACGCCGACATTCCCTCCTTGGAGGCGGTTCGGCACTTAACGATGCCGACACGCAATGGGCGATGTCGACTGACTGATGATTCCATGACAGAACTGTGAATCCGAGCGGAGGATGATTTCATGAAAAAACAGCTTAAGCAGAAACCGGATCCGAAACGCAGGGCGTTTCTGCGCGCTACAGCGACTACCGGTGCCGGCGTCGCCGTCGCGGCCAGCCTGCCCGGTCTGACAGCGGCCTCCACGGACGAAGTTGCAAGCGAATCACCCAAGGCAAAGAAGGGCTACCGTCTGACACCTCACATCGCGGCCTATTACAAGTCGACCGTGAGTTGAGTTTTTCGAGGATACCTGAATGAAACTGCAAAAAACCTCCGATCTGGTGAGCGACAGCAGTCGTGAGTCGGTTGTACCCGAGAGATCGTCCGGCGGTCATACCATGAGCCGTCGCGACTTTCTGCGTAATTCCAGTCTGATGGCAGGCGGTGCGGCACTGGCCACCGGGTTTGCCCCGGGCATGATGAAAAGGGCCGAAGCGGCAACTGCCGACGAAAAGGGCCAGGTGGAGCAGATAAAGACCATCTGTACCCACTGTTCGGTTGGCTGCGGCATCATTGCCGAGGTCCAGAATGGTGTCTGGACCGGCCAGGAGCCCGCCTTCGATCATCCCTTCAACCTGGGTGCCCACTGCGCCAAGGGCGCCTCGGTGCGCGAGCACGGGCATGGTGAAAGACGGCTGAAATATCCCACCAAACTGGTGGATGGCAAATGGAAACGTATCTCCTGGGAACAGGCGATCAATGAGATCGGCGACAAGATGCTCGAGGTGCGCGAGCAGTCGAGTCCCGACTCGGTCTACTGGCTGGGATCCGCCAAGCACAATAATGAACAGGCCTATCTGTTCCGCAAGTTCGCTGCCTTCTGGGGTACCAACAACGTGGACCATCAGGCCCGCATCTGTCACTCCACCACCGTTGCCGGTGTCGCCAACACCTGGGGCTACGGTGCCATGACAAACTCCTATAACGATATCCATAACTCCAAGTCGATTCTGATCATCGGCGGCAATCCGGCGGAGGCCCACCCTGTCTCGCTGCAACATGTGTTCAAGGCCAAGGAGCAGAACAATGCTCAGTTGATCGTTATCGATCCTCGATTTACCCGTACGGCAGCCCATGCCAACCAATATCTGCGGCTTCGCCCCGGTACGGATGTGCCCGTTGTCTGGGGCATGCTCTGGCATATCTTCAAAAACGGCTGGGAGGACAAGGAGTTCATCCGTCAACGGGTTTACGGTCTGGAGGAGGTGAAGAAGGAGATCGCCAAATGGACGCCTGAAGAGGTGGAGCGTGTCTCCGGTGTACCTGAGAACCAGGTCTACGCCGCCGCCAAGACTATGGCTGATAATCGCCCTGGCACATTCATATGGTGCATGGGGGGCACCCAGCATACCATCGGCAACAACAATACCCGGGCCTACTGCGTCTTCCAGCTGGCCCTGGGCAACATGGGCACCGCAGGAGGCGGGACCAACATCTTCCGTGGCCACGACAACGTGCAGGGCGCCACCGACTTCGGTGTTCTTTCCCACACCCTGCCGGGCTATTACGGCCTGTCGAAGGGGGCCTGGGGACACTGGGCCAAGGTCTGGGACGTGGATTACGATTGGCTCGCCGGCCGTTTCGAACAGGCCAGCTACGAGCAGTCCAAGGGCAAGGATGCGATGGTGATGAACACCAAGGGTATCCCTGTCTCCCGCTGGATAGACGGCGTATTGGAAGAGAAGGGCAATATCGCGCAGAAGGACAATGTGCGGGTAATGGTGTTGTGGGGTCACGCACCCAACAGCCAGACCCGTGGCAAGGAGATGAAGAAGGCCATGGAGAAGCTGGATATGATGGTGATCATCGATCCCTATCCGACCGTCTCGGCGGTGATGCATGACAGGACCGATGGCGTCTATCTGCTGCCAGCCTCCACCCAATTCGAGACCTACGGTTCGGTGACCGCATCCAACCGTTCGCTGCAGTGGCGGGACAAGGTGATCGACCCGGTGTTCGAATCCCTGCCGGACCACATCATCATGTATCGACTGGCGAGCAAGCTCGGTTTCGCCGATGAGTTGTTCAAGCATATCAAGGTCGAGAACGACGAACCCCTGATCGAGGACATCACCCGCGAATTCAACAAGGGCATGTGGACCATCGGTTATACCGGCCAGAGTCCGGAGCGGATGAAAAAACAGCAACAGAACTGGGGTACCTTCGATTACACCAGTCTGTTGGCCGAGGGCGGTCCCTGCGATGGCGAATACTACGGTCTGCCCTGGCCCTGCTGGGGTACCGCGGAGATGGGACATCCCGGTACGCCGAACCTCTACGACACCAGCAAGCCGGTGGCCAGGGGCGGGCTCAACTTCCGTGCCCGTTTCGGTGTCGAGCGCAACGGTGAAAATCTGCTTGCGGAGGGATCCTATCCGGCCGGCAACGAGATCAAGAACGGTCATCCGGAGTTCACAGCCGACCTGTTGAAAAAGCTGGGCTGGTGGGATGACCTGACACCGGAAGAGAAGAAGCTGGCCGAGGGCAAGAACTGGAAGACCGACCGATCCGGCGGCATCCAGCGTGTCGCCATCAAGCATGGCTGCGCACCCTTCGGCAACGCCAAGGCGCGGGCCGTGGTGTGGACCTTCCCCGATCCGGTACCGATCCATCGGGAGCCCCTCTATACCAATAGGCGCGACCTGGTGGAGAAGTATCCCACCTACGAAGACCGCAAGTCCTTCTATCGCTTGCCGACCCGCTACGGCTCGATTCAGGCCAAGGACTACTCCAAGGATTTCCCCATCATTCTCACCTCAGGTCGTCTGGTGGAGTATGAAGGCGGCGGCGATGAATCCCGCTCCAACCCATGGCTGGCGGAGCTACAGCAGGATATGTTCGTCGAGATGCATCCGCGGGATGCGAACAATGCCGGTGTCAGCGATGGAGAAGACGTCTGGGTCGAGGGTGCCGAGGGCGCGCGTATTAAAGTCAAGGCACTGGTGACGCGGCGGGTGGCGGCCGGTGTGGCCTTCATGCCGTTCCACTTCGGCGGCCACTTTCTGGGTAAGGATCTGCGCAGCAAATATCCCGAAGGCGCGGATCCGTACGTTCTGGGCGAAGCCTGTAACACGGCCATGACCTATGGCTATGACTCGGTCACGCAGATGCAAGAGACAAAATGCAGCCTGTGTCGCATCAGCAAGGCGTAACTGGACAGAGGATCTAAACATGGCACGAATGAAATTCTATTGTGATCCGGAACGTTGCATCGAGTGTAATGCATGCGTAACCGCCTGTAAGAACGAGAACGAGGTCCCCTGGGGTGTGAACCGCCGCAGGGTGGTGACCATCAATGACGGTGACGAGGGTGAGCGTTCTCTGTCGGTGGCTTGCATGCACTGCTCGGATGCTCCCTGCGCCACGGTCTGCCCGGTGGACTGTTTCTACACTACCCAGGACGGTGTTGTACTGCATGACAAGGACATCTGCATCGGTTGTGGCTACTGCTTCTATGCCTGCCCTTTCGGCGCACCGCAGTTTCCCGAGGATGGCGCCTTCGCCACGCGAGGCAAGATGGATAAATGCACTTTCTGCGCCGGCGGGCCGGAGGCGGACAACAGTTCCGCAGAGCACCGTAAGTACGGTTCCAACCGTCTGGCCGAAGGCAAACTGCCGCTGTGTGCGGAGATGTGCTCCACCAAGGCGCTATTGGCCGGAGATGCGGATACGATTTCCGAGATCTATCGCAAACGCATCATCAATCGCAGCGCAAGCGTGATGGCGCGTGGTGTCTCCTATCGGGATGCCTCATTCCGCGCACCCTATAATAGTGCCGCCGGCAAGAGCAGTGCTAAAGAGTGAATCGGGGCAATAGGGAGAGATGGCGTTTTATGAACGGGGGAAGCAACCATTCTCTGGTTGGTCACGGCGTTAAAACCACGGTTATCCGGCTGTTGCTGCTGTGGTTGTTCGCTCTGCCGTTGGAAACTGTCGCCGACACAAAGGAATCGAGAGGTTTGCCCTCAACAATGGTGCTCAATCCTGCCGCGGAGTTGTGGCGGGATGTGCGCCAGCGGGATATGCCGACATCCGGCACCTCTCAAGTCAGGGGTGTCGATTCGGGTGTGTTGATCAACGCCAACGGCGATAAATGGCGTAAGTTCCGTATGCAACAGTTGATCCCCATCGGTGGTTACCTGTTGCTGGGTATCATTGTCGGATTGACGCTTTTCTACCTGGTGCGCGGCAAAGTGAAAATTGTTGCCGGCGCATCGGACAGGAAGCTGCCCCGCTATACTAGTTACGAGCGATTGATCCATTGGTTCATGGCATCGATTTTCCTGTTTCTCGCCATCACCGGCCTGATCATTCTGTTCGGCCGCCCGTTGTTGATACCCATCTTCGGCAAGGAGATCTTTTCGGTCATTGCCTCGGCCAGCAAGGAGGGACACAACCTGATGGGGCCGCTGTTTATGGTTGCGCTGATCCTAGTGTTTGTGAAATTCGTCCGGCGCAATATCTACCAGAAGGGGGATATGAGTTGGCTGTTGCGGGGTGGAGGCATCATCGGTAAGAAGCATGTTCCGTCCAACTTCTTCAATATGGGCGAGAAGAGCATGTTCTGGATGTTGGTGCTCGTGGGCTCGGTGATTGTCGTCTCCGGCCTGGTGCTGATATTTCCGGTTTTCGGCCAGAGTCGGGAGTGGATGGAACTGGCGCATGTCGGTCATGCCATCGGTGCGATTCTTATGATCGGTGTGATTCTTGGTCACATCTATATCGGCAGCGTCGGTATGGAGGGCGCCATCGATGGCATGAAGAACGGATACTGCGACCTTAATTGGGCCAAAGAACATCATGATCTATGGGCGACGCAGATGGAAAAGCGGGGTGAAGCGATTGCGAATGAAGACGTAAACAGGTTCAGCGATCCCGATACAAACGAATCCCTTGGCAGAGAACTGCGGGAGGCTGGCAAGTGATCGCTCAATTCATCGATGGTCCCCTATGGACTTTCTCCCTGAGCGTGTTTTTGATTGGCGTAATCTGGCGTATCGTGACCATCCTCATGGCGGGCAATAGGAAGGATCTGGCTACTCCCAGGGGAAGCGCTTCCGCCGGAGCCGTTCGCACTGTCTTCAGCCGCTCCATCTATGAACGCAGCGCCGCCACCCGTGGGCGGCTTCTGTTGATTGCCGGCTACCTGTTCCATATCGGACTCTTTGCACTGCTCTTTTTCGCTCAGCCCCATATCGATTTTATCGCCGAACGGATCACCGGTCTCGGCTGGACGGCAATGCCCCATTGGGCCTTCATCCTCTCCGCCGAGCTGGCATTCCTGGGCCTGTTGTTGTTGTGGATTCATCGCCTGCTCAGTCCGGTGACCCGCCTGCTGTCGGACTTGGATGATCACTTGGGCAGCATATTGGTGTTTCTGGTTATGCTGACAGGCTGTCTGGCATTGGCGCAATCATTCGAAAGCCTGCGCCTGATCCACCTGCTGTCGGCCGAGTTGCTGTTGATCTACTTTCCCTTCAGCAAGTTGATGCATACCTTCACCTTTATCTTGAGTCGCGGTTATACCGGTGCAACCATGGGGCGCAAAGGTGTCAACGCTTAGTCCTCACACACTTGGATTGTCCCGCTGCGATTGGGCTTAAGAAACGCGGATTAAGGGGGTGCTATGAGTGATCGGTTCGAACAGGGTCTGGAGGCACTGCGCCAACAGATAGACGCAAGGATCTCATCCTACTTTTCCAGTTGTGTCCATTGCGGCCTTTGCGCCGAGGCCTGTCTCTTCTACACAGAGACGCAAGATCCCCGCTACACGCCGATCTACAAGTTGGAGCCGATGAAAAAGCTGTGGCGACGGGAACATACCTTCTGGGGTAAGTTGGGATCGATCTTCGGGTTAAGCGAACCATTGACCGAGAAGGACTTCGCCGATTGGGAGACGCTGGTCTATGACAGCTGTACCTTGTGCGGGCGTTGTTCCATGGTCTGCCCGGTGGGCAACGACATCACCTACATGATCAGAAAACAGCGGGAGGGCTTTTCCGTTGCCGGCTACGCGCCCGATGGCATGAAGGAGGCGACCCGGAGGGCATTGAAGATCGGCAGCCCCATGGGCGTCACCTATAAGACGCTCAAGGCCGCCCTGGCGCATGTGGAGAAGGATACGGGATTGCAAATTCCGGTGGATAAAAAGGGAGCTGACTATATGACGCTCTTCTCCTCCATGGAGATAGTCAACTTCCCGGAATACATCGAGAGTATCGCACGTATCTTCGATGCAACGGGGGTCTCCTGGACAATCAGCAGCAAGGCATTCGAGGCCACCAACAGCGGTATCCAGATCGGCAACAAAGAGGCGGCGGCGGAACTTGTCAATCGGGTGGTGATCGCGGCGGAAGATCTGGCTGTCAAGTATGTGATCAGCCCGGAGTGCGGGCATGCATATACCGCTATCCGCTGGGAGGGACCGAACCTGATAGGCCGCCAATACCCCTTCGAGGTGATCCATATCCTGGAACTGCTGGAGCAACTGAAGGCCGAGGGGCGCCTGCAGCTTGAGTACAGGGACGCCACTCCCATGACCCTGCACGATCCCTGTCAGATCGTGCGTCGTGGCGGCGTCGTGCAGCAGCCCCGTGAATTGCTCAACAGCGTGGCGGAGAATTTCGTCGAGATGAAAGACCATGGGGTGATGAATTGGTGCTGCGGCGGAGGCGGCGGCGTGAGCGCGAACGAACGTGCCGAGCCGTTGCGGCTGCATATATTCGACCGCAAGAAAAAACAGTTGCAGGAGACCGGCGTCAACACCATGGTCACGGCATGCGCCAATTGCCGCATCATCCTTGAGGAAGGCATAGAGCACAACGAGATGGATACCGAAGTAATCAGCCTGACCGAACTGGTCGCGGATCATTTGACTGCTTCGTCCGAGAAGAAATAGGAGTCCGCAAATGAACGCGAATGAACGCAAATTTAAGAGAATACTTTTTTAAAGTTATCTCAATGGTATTTCTCGTTCCCACGCTCCAGCGTGGGAATGCATATATCAGTACAACAACAGAACAAGGTATGAATTCCCGCAGAGGGCCGCGGTAACGAGAAAATTTTCTTAATTTACGTTTATTCGCGTTCATTTGCGGACTATTCCAGCCAATCTTCTACAGTGGTTTCCGTCTATGAATTGCCCTTTTTTAAAGGGTTATAGATGTTCAACGTATGCTGTACTTGGATTGTCTTACATCACATGGAAGTCACTTGGCTGTCTGCAGCGAAACCGACGAGGGCTTCCGGTCAATAAGTTAAAATCCAACAATTTCCTGGGGGTCATCATGTCCTCTCGTATCAATAAAGTATTTATTGCCATGTTGTGGCTTGCGCTCTATGTGCCGCAAATCAATGCCGGTACACCGGCGCCTGACGGAGTCACGCTCTATATCATATCGCCGGCCGACGGTGAGCAGGTGAACGGTCCGGTTACTGTGCGTTTTGGCTTGAAAGGCATGGGGGTTGCGCCTGCGGGGATCGAACGTGACAAGACCGGTCACCATCATCTGCTGATCGATGTCAAAGCGATGCCGGCTATGGATAAACCCCTGCCGTCGGATGAGAACCATCGCCATTTCGGAGGTGGCCAGACAGAGGCGACCCTCGATCTTGCCAAAGGTAGCCATACTCTGCAGTTGGTGTTGGGCGACAAGGATCATATCCCGTTCGATCCGCCCATCCTTTCCGAAAAAATCACCATTACGGTGAAGTGAATAGGGTTTGCAGTTTGCGGTAAAAAATAGAAGCCGCAAATGAACGCGAATCACCGCAAATTTACGCTAACAGTATATTGATAAAACAGTTGTCCTCGTTCCCGCGCTCCAGCGTGGGAATGCATATATCAGCACAACAACAGATCAAGGTAAGGATTCCCACGGAGGACCGTAGGAACCAGAAGAATAGACAGAATACCTTTCTACCATTCGCGAATATTTGCGGTGATTCGCGTTCATTAGCGGCTCATCTCTTAAGGCAGAGCCTTTTCCCTGTTGCGTTTGAACAGATATTCAATCGCAATCCCTACCAACAACCCCAGGGCAACATTCAACAGCAGGCAGACAAGTCCGGTGACGACGATGACCGGCAGGTTTTCTCGCGGACCCTGCATCAGCTCTTTGCTCATTGCGAGATCCAATCCGGCGAAAACCAAAAGCGCGCCAACCGCGGCGAGGGGTATCAGCATCAGCAGCTGCAATGCGTTCGGTCCGAGCAGCAGACCGAATGACAGGCAGGTGATGCCGAATATCGCCGGTGCCAGTCCGGTACGTGCACCGAAGCGGTGTTGTACCACCAGGCCACCGGCGCCGTGGCACATGGGAAAGGCGCCCAGTGGTGCCAAAAGCAGATTGAGCACGCCGGTACTCATGCCAAGCCGCTGGGGGGTAATCGACCTCCCTTGATCCTCAAACAGATGTCTTGCGATGGCCGCGGTCACTATCATTGCGTTGGTCAGGGTCAGGGCGAGTTGTGGCAGAAGAATCGATTCAGCCGATGTCCACGCATCGGACCAGTCGAAGCCGACCCATTGGGGCAGGTAAAATCCGATGGCTATCTCCGGCAACTGGCCGGGTCGGTCAATGCCGCTCCAGAGGGCGCTGCCGAGAATGGCCAGAATGGCGGCCAAGGGCTTGAGCCGAGTCGGCAGCAGCAGGAGTAAAAAGATCAGCGCCACCAGACCGGTGATGGGGTCCTGCAACATTAATTTGGCTCCGGCCCACGCAAGGATCAAACCGACACCCAACTGAATCCCGGTAAGCACGGATTGAGGGATCGTTTTGGCGATGGAGGAGACGAATCCTGTGATTGTCAACAGAAGAATCGTGACACCCATCATCAGGCCGGTTACGGCAATCGTACCGGCGCCGAGAGTGTCCGCAATGACAATGGCGGCCACGGCCTTCATCGGTTGCACGGGGATTGGGCGGCGGTAGATCGCCGCCACTGCCAGGGCAAACAGTCCGAAGCCGATAAACAGTCCGGATGGGTCCATCAAGTGCAGTGTGAGTACGGCGATAACAATGGGCAGGAAAGTGCCGAGATCGGCGAATGCGCCGGATATTTCACCGGCTATCTGTTTTGTTGTAAGTGTCTTCAATGTTTTATTGATTTATAAAAGCCGTTATTTTACCCATTAAAATATAATCGTAGCAGTTGCGTACTGAAACACAGCCTTATCGGAATGATGTGGAATCACAATAAACAGGGTGCTGATGCATGGAGAGGATGAGCGCCGGCAACTTATTCGAAGCTCCCTTAATATCAGGTTAGGATGATCGGCCATGTACCAATGTAGATTATTATCCGTTGTATTAGTCACAACCCTGGCATTTACCGGTTCGGCCAGGGCGGATGGGGCTGATGGCTACAAATTCAAACCCCTCGACGAGTCTGCCAATTCCGCCGATTGGGATCGGGCTTCTCCCTGGAAAGTGCCAAAAGGCTTTCGGCAGTGGGTGGTTTCCGACGAGACCGATCTGAATATCTACGATGGCGGCCGGAATGACTGGCATGACATGAATACGGTGAATGAGACCGGACCTGAGAAAGGCCGTTATCTCTACCGAACCCATGAACTGCGCAGCCCGAACAACCAACCGGAAGGCGGCACCGTCAGTGTGGTCGATCTCAAGAGCGGCAAGAGCCGCATCCTGGCCCGGGACCCCGGCTATGACACCCTCGACGGTATCCGCTGGACTCCCTGGGGCACCCTCCTGTTTGCCGAAGAGATTACCGATGGTCGCCTGTTCGAACTCTTTCTGGAGGATGACCTGACAACGGCCAGGAAGGTTGTGGACAGGCCCGCTCTCGGCCGTCTCGCCCATGAAGGGATAGACCTGGACCGTGACGGCAATGTCTATCTGGTGGATGAGTATCGTGGCCGCAGCTCGGGCTGCAGCGGCGTCACGCCTTGCGGCGGCGGTGTCTACAAGTTCGTGCCCGATGTTGCGGGTGATCTCTCAGCCGGTTCGCTCTATGCCTTGAAGGTGAACGGCAAGGATGGAGTCGGTCAGGGCGAATGGGTGGGTCCCATCGACCCCTTGAGCGCCCGGGAGTCGGGTAGCGCCGCCGGTGGTCAGAGCTACCAGCGTCCCGAAGATCTGGAGGTGATCGGGGATACCCTCTATGTCGCCATCACCGAGGGACCCAGAGATACGAAAACTGATAGCAACGGCCGGCTTGTCTTTACCTCGGAACTCTACGAGGGACGTGTCATCGCCATCGATCTCGATACCATGCAGGTGAGCAATTTCGTTAAGCCGGGCGTGAATGCGCCGGTGGAGATCGGCAGGCCGGGCGAGCGGGGCCACCAGTCGGGTTTCGACGGCGTGGACAACCTCGCTGAAGCGCCGAATGGCGATCTGGTGATGGTCGAAGACAACAATCCGTCCGATATCTGGTTCGCCAGCCAAGCGACCAATGAGTTCGGTGCATCCCGTTCCGTCACCCTGTTTGCTTCCCTGACCGATCCCGATGCGGAGGGCACGGGTATCTACTTCAGCCCCGAAGATCCCGACACCTTATATGTCAATGTGCAACATTCGGCCGCCGACGATGGCGACGGCACCTGGGCTATCAGTCGTGAAGAACGCAAGGGAAAGTCGGCGAAGAATGAGCAGCGCAAGAATAGTCAAAGAGATGATAAATAACAGCAAATGACAAGGATGTGCGTTCTTAACCGAGTGAAAACTCCATCGTCTGGACTGGGGAGTTGATTTAGCCGCGAATGGACGCTAATCACCGCAAAATTACGCAAATTCATACGGGACAATTTTAATAGTCATCTAAAATGCAATCCCTCTCTATTTCGGCTTGCTGCGATGAATCAATGGGAGCAAATAAGCCATATCTTCTTGGCGTCGATTTGCGGTGATTAGCGTCCATTCGCGGTTTTTTTCTTCCCAGTTCATAGCCGCTTGATCAGGAGAAGAGCCATTGGGATCATAACTGGAAGAGGGCTCATTCACCCATTCACACTAAATTTCACGCTGCCGTCATAAAGGTGTGGTAGTTAGCCAAGGCGGATTCGCTCCTGCTGACGTTGCGACGGGATTCTGATTGCATAGCCCGCATGATGCGGCTTATATTAACTGTCAATATCTACCCGACTACCCATCATGCTTAGCCATGTGATGGCTGACAAGAAGAATGGGATTAGAGAAACTAAACAGACGCGAGCAAAGCGAACCCATTAACTCATTACAAAAAACTCAACAATCAAAACTATTGAGAAGTCGCTAATACGATGGCTGAGAACGGTGGGTAACCAGGAAAACTCTGACAACTCTTATCAAGGGGTCTTCTTTTGAAAGCGAAAATTGGTATCAACGGTTTTGGCCGCATGGGGCGCCTCGCATTGCGTGCCGGCTGGGATGAGGATTCGCTGGCGTTCGTGCGCGTCAACGAGATCGCCGGCGATGCGGCCTGCTCGGCCCATCTGCTGCAGTTCGATTCGGTGCATGGCGCCTGGGATGTGGCGTGTGCCGCCCAGGGGAGTGAGCTTGTGGTGGGGGAAGATCGCCTCGCTTATAGCTCGAACCCGGATATCGCCACTACCGACTGGTCGGATTGCGATATCGTCATCGAGGCCACCGGCAAACACCACAAGCAACCGGAGACCCTGCAGACCTATTTCGACCAGGGCGTGAAAAAGGTCATCGTCACCGCGCCCACCGAAGGGGCGCTGAACATCGTCTACGGCATCAACGACGATCGTTACGAGCCGGACAAGCACCATCTGATCACAGCCGCGTCCTGCACCACCAACTGTCTGGCGCCGGTGGTCAAGGTGATGCATGAAAAGGTCGGGATCGAGCAGGGCTGCATGACCACCATCCATGACATCACCAACACCCAGATCATCGTCGACAAGGGGCACAAGGACCTGCGCCGCGCCCGCGCCTGCGGCCAGTCCCTGATCCCCACCACCACCGGCTCGGCGAAGGCGATCACCAAGATTTTCCCCGAACTCGAAGGCAAACTGAACGGCCACGCGGTGCGGGTGCCGCTGCTCAACGGTTCCCTCACCGACTTCGTCTTCCATGCCGCCCGTGATGTCACGGCGGAGGAGGTCAACGGCTACTTCAAGGCGGCGGCGGAGGGGGAGCTGAAAGGCATCCTCGGTTACGAGGAGCGGCCACTCGTCTCCGTCGACTATGTCAACGAGGCGCGTTCATCCGTGGTCGACGCCCCCTCCACCATGGTAGTCGACGGCTCCCTGGTGAAGATCTACGCCTGGTATGACAACGAGTGGGGCTATGTCAATCGGCTGGTCGACCTGACACGCAAGGTGGTGGGCCTTCTTTGATGGAGCAGGGGCTGCGCAACTACCTGGTCGTCACCGGCGGCTACTGGGCCTTCACCGTCACCGACGGCGCCATCCGCATGCTGGTGGTGCTCTACTTCCACCTGTTGGGCTACTCCCCCTTCGAAGTGGCGATGCTGTTTCTCTTCTACGAGTTCTTCGGCATCGTCACCAACCTGGTCGGCGGTTGGCTGGGCGCGCGCATCGGTCTCAACCTGACCATGCATATCGGCATGGGGCTGCAGGTGGTGGCGCTATTGCTGCTCACCGTGCCCGATCCCTGGCTCTCGGTGCCCTACGTGATGTTCGCCCAGGCCCTCTCGGGCATCGCCAAGGACCTGAACAAGATGTCGGCGAAGGCATCGGTGAAGACCATGGTGAAGGACGGCAGCGAGACCAAGCTGTTCAGGTGGGTGGCGGTGCTCACCGGGTCCAAGAATGCCCTCAAGGGTGGCGGCTATTTCATCGGCGCCGCACTGCTGGAGCTGGTCGGCTTCCGCGGCGCATTGGCGATACTGGCGGCGATGCTGCTGCTGGTCCTGATCGTCACCGCGTTTCTCCTGCCCAGCGGTCTCGGCAAGATGAAGTCGAAGCCGAAATTTACCCAGGTCTTCTCCAACATCGCCGCCATCAACTGGCTCTCGGCCGCACGTTTTTTCCTCTTCGGCTCCCGCGATGTCTGGTTCGTGGTGGGCCTGCCGGTCTTTCTCTACCAAGTGCTTGGCTGGACATTCACCCAGGTGGGCGGTTACATGGCGCTCTGGATCATCGGCTACGGCATCGTCCAGGCCAGCGTGCCCAGGCTGGTCAAACGCAGCCACCACGGCCAGGGCCCCGGCGGCGGCACCGCAAGGCTCTGGGCCTTCCTGCTGGCCCTGTTCCCGATCGCCATCGCAGTCGGACTGCAGTTGGGCTGGCCCGCCGACTATGTGCTGGTGGTCGGCCTGATCCTCTTCGGCGCGGTCTTCGCCGTCAACTCCGCCGTCCACTCCTACCTGATCCTGGCCTACTCCGATCACGAAAAAGTGGCGATGAACGTGGGCTTCTACTACATGGCCAATGCCGGCGGACGGCTTCTGGGGACGGTACTCTCGGGGCTGATCTATCAACTTCACGGACTCACCGGCTGCCTCTGGTGGTCGGCGGGGTTTGTGCTTGCGGCGGCCCTGCTTTCGTTTGGGTTACCAGAGGTTAAGCGGGAAGTGGCGACGTAGCAGCCGTAATATCCGGCTGGCGTGATATTAATATCGGGGAAGCCTCCCAATTGCTGCATGTGGGCATGCATATCTCTACTTCATGACTTTATTCAGAGGACAAATTTGTCGGCTGACATCACTCTGTTGAGCCTCAAATACTGCATAAGAATTGAAGAGTATTTTTATTCCTAATGCGACTTAAAAAATACTGAATCGCGTGATGGGGGGCAACTTGCCCGAAAACCCGCGATAGCTTTTCCCCGACTGGATGGGTATGTCGCGGGATAATGACTGGCAAGCTGATGAAAATTAGTGTAGAAAATTAATTAAACAGGGAGGTTGCTCATTTCTGATCCCAATCTCCCACACGTAGATAGCAGGCAAGTTGCATGTTTTGTTTTCGTGCAGGTTGCCTTCTATCCGACAGAATTAAGCGGGATAGCAGGCAGATTGCACGCCTAAATACTTGAATAGGTGGGTTATAAGGCAAATTGCCTTCTACTTAAATTTTAAGTGAATAATCGTGAATGGAAAGAAAGCCTGAACTAGAAGGAGAGCTACTTGGCTTACTAAGCGCCTTCTCTCCAACAATTGCAGTGAAAAATGATGCCTATCAACTATCGGTATCATTGGCTGCAAAAAGAGCAGAGGTTGCCTGGCCTTATCCTCTTCACGAAGTCTTCTTCGATTTTTGGGAGGCGGATAGAAAAGTACTATCAGAATCCTTCGAATTCTATGAGGGGGAATCAGACTCTGAGCTAATTGAATATTTGTGCTCGGTACTAAATCGGTTCCTAGCCAACAGCACTAGGCTTCAAACCCAGGGTAAGTTGTTAAAAACAACAGAGCTACAGTATCAACAAGGTGATGTATGGCAATCGGTGTTCTAGCATCACTTAACAAGGCCAGCCAGAGGGACAGTCAAACCGCTGCGTTTTGCCTGCCCCTGCTGGCGGTGTTAAGTGCTTTTATGTAATTGGAAAAAATATGGACCTTGAATACATTAAATCTACTTCAAGAAAGCTAAAACAACTCGGCTTTGATGAGCGTTGGTTGCAGAGAAAAATTGAAGAAGACACGACAATCCTTGGGTTGGGTGACCTCACTGTTATTGAGCGAGAAAGAAGTCAAAACTCCGGAGGACGAATTGATTTTTTATTATATGACCCGGAAGAAGGTACAAGGTACGAGGTTGAAGTGATGTTAGGGAAATTGGATGCGAGCCACATAATAAGGACAATCGAATATTGGGATATCGAGAGAAGGCGTTACCCCAATATAGAGCATCGTGCTGTAATAGTTGCAGAAGAAATTACAAACAGATTTTTTAACGTAATAAGTCTCTTCAATCAGTTCATCCCAATAATAGCTCTACAGTTAAGCGCCTTCAAAGTTGAGAACAAAGTTATCCTTAATTTTGTTAAGGTTCTTGATGTCTCAGAGCAAGGTGTGGATGACACAGAATCTGTATCAGAACAGGTGGACAGGTCTCATTGGGAAAAGATAAGCAACCCTAAGGCCATAAATGTTATTGATGAAATAGTAAAACTAATCCAAACTTCTTCTGAAGATATCAGAGTCACATACAATAAAAACCATATCGCATTGGGAACAACAGGAACAAATTTCGCTTGGTTCCATCCTAGAAAGACTGCGTCACATTGCTTTATAGATTTCAAAATAGATTCGGATCAAAGAGCTGAATTTATACAACAAATGGAAGAAGCTGGAATTAATGCTGGTACTAGACGTAAAAACATGAAGGTTAGACTGAATTCTAAAGAAATTGGACAAAACATTGACCTTATTCAAGGTATCGTAAATTATTGTGAGCAATATTCCCGACAATGAAAGCGCACTTAAACAGGCGCTCCACCCGAACTCCTGCGTCGACGAGTGAGCTTGGTCGTTATACGTCGGAGATGCATTAGTGGCAAAGCGTAAGCCATTTCCAAAAGATTCAGTTTGCAAACCTTGTTGGGAGCTCAAGTACTGCCCCTATGGCTATCTTGTGGAGTTCTTTCCACTTTTTCACACCTCAGATGCACCTGAGGCATTCGATACGAAAGAAAGGTACGAAGAGCTTATCCTGGAAATGAAAACAAAAGCCGCCTCGACTCCAGAGGAGGTTCATGACTATTTTCGCCGAATGAGCATACTAGACCCCGAAGCTAATGAGTATATCGCGCAGTACGAACCAGAGGATGTTGCTTGCCGCATTTTTGGTCACACCTGCCCCGTATTTTTCATCAAAGTGGTACTTCAGAAACCAAGGCATACCGAGAGGAAGGGAGGAATATCTCCAGGAAGGTAATGCTTCAGGTGGTTCGTCGAGACGGACACATCTGCCAGAAATTTCGCGTAAATGTTCCTGATGATGAAATTGAATTTGACCATATAATTCCAATTTCAAAAGGTGGTCCAAGCAGTGTCGAGAATTTGAGAGTCCTCTGTAGAACCTGCAACAGAAAGAAGTCAGACTCTTTGCGTTATTAGAAAGCTTATGGGCGATCATGAAACCTAAATAATAATATCGGGGCAGGGTCATATTCCCATTTTGTTAGACGGTCAGGTCAGACCCCTTTTTCTGACATATCCAGCCGATTCCAGGGATCATTCATCTCCCCTTTACGGCGTCCATGTCCTTTGCGACGAGGCTCCTTGTCGGGCTCGAATCTTATTAGCTCACGGCGATCAACAATCATTCTACGCTGCTCAATGCGCCGTTCGGGTCCAGAATACGGTGTTTGATTAGCCATCCCTAAACCCCCATAAAGTGTTGTCCAGCTATTATAGTCTATCAGTAGGCGTGCTGATAAATGTTAATCAATGTGAATGAAGGGGTCGGTGACAACGGATAACTGTTGGTATTTAGATTTCTTTCTTAACAAGTTCGAGGTGTGACTAAAAAGGGATCAGATTTGTTGAAATAGAGTATCGCTCAAGGGGGCGGGCCCATTTTAGTAAGTCAAAATAGGGAGGTTCAGACCTCGATCAAGCAGGGTAAATAATAAGCAGTAATATTTTCAATAGCCACAGACGCTTTTTACCGCTTTTGCAGTTAATGAATAAATCGAAAGCAGCTTTCTCAAGACGCTCGCATAAACCAAAACTTCATTACCGGAATCATTCATGTATGGAAGCGGATCGGTCAGGTCATAGAGAATCCTCCTCTCAACATTAAGAAAAAATATTGATTTATGCTCTAACGCAGATACACAAAAAATCGTTAAAGTACTAAACTGAGTTCAGGGAACCCCGGCTCGCGGTTTAAGGCATCTTTGATTTTTGATATGGAGATGGTCATGAGGTGCGCTTTCGCTTTTATATTCGCTGTGCTGCTCATGGGCGTAGCGACCCACGCCGAAGTCAGCACCGTTCAATCCGGTACACTCCTTCCGATTCACCCGCAAAGCTATCAGTCTTCAGAGACCTGTTCGAACTGCCATACCCGATTGTATGAGCAATTTAAGCATTCAATGCATGCCAGGGCTTTCGAGAATCCTGTTTTTCAATATCAATTTTACGAAGCATTTCTTCCACAAATGGCGAATGATAACGTTTTCGCTGCAGCTGCCTGTCTGGCATGCCATTCACCCACGACCCTTCTCTCACAGGATCTGCGTCTGCCTGCCCCTGATGCTGTAGATAAATCACTGCCAGGTGTGACCTGTGACTTTTGCCACACGCTGACGGGGTATACTGGACCGAGTCCAGGCAATGCCAACTATCGTCCTTCCCCCGGTCCGATCAAGTATGGCCCACTGAAATATTCTTCTGACTGGCACCGTGCCTACTCGCAATTTCAGCGCCAGAGCGAGATCTGTGCCGTATGCCACGAGGCGACGAATAGATTTGGAGTCCCGATACACACGACCTACAGTGAATGGAGGGCCAGTGCCTGGCCAAATAGAGGGATCGTTTGTCAGGATTGCCATATGAGTGCGAGCGGTCGACTGGTATCGGGTAAGCCGGTCTTTGATTCGGGTGTTCTGGCCGCAAACACGCTTATCACGCCGAAAGAGCGCGAAAAGATCTATAGCCACAATTTTCCAGGCGCGAGAGTAGATAACCAGCTTCACGGGGCGGTAAAGTTACAGGTGTACAGTTTCCCCAGGCAGCTGAAACCGGGTCAACCGATGTTTATCGGTATTGAGTTGGATAACACAGAGGCAGGGCATAGCCTGCCGACAGGCGCGATTGAATTACGTCTGGCTTGGCTGGATGTGAGACTCAGGATGCAGGACAAGGAGTGGCAGCTTAAGGCAGAGCCAACTGCGAAGATGAATTGGGATGTGGCAGGAGCCAGTCCTGCGGATAAGGCACTGAACGGTACAAATATATCGCCGGGCAGCCGACTTTACCGGGCAATTTTAGTAGACAGAGAAGGCCAACCGACACTCAACAAGTGGGAGGCGGTCGATAAGGTGTTCGATAATCGTTTGCAGGCGGGAGAGGGGCGGCGTGAGCTGTATCGTTTTACCCTACCGGCAGATGTCTCAGGCAGTGTTGAGGTCGATGCGGTACTTCGATATCTCCGCTATCCTCCAGGCGTCGCAAAGCGTCTTGGTAGCGACGCTGTCGATAGTGTTCTGGTAGCTAAGGCTAATAAGATCATTCAGATCAGTGACAACTAACAACCCTATTGCCTTCATTATTTGCGAATCTAAGCAGACCCCCCTTTACCACCACATCCAAAGATATGGTTTTCTACTTACCTGACAGTAGATATCGAATGGCTTCCAGGATAACGAAAGAGGGTGTTTGATGAGGAAACATGAAACGTAGATCACCCTCTGGTGTGATCAGATAGGTTACCGATGAGTGGTTGACCGCATAACCGAAATCGGATCCTTCAATGACAGCTTCTTCGTATTGTGCGCCATAGCGTCTGGCGACCTCTGCAACTTCACCTTCACTGCCGGTTACACCCACCAGGTTGGGATGGAAGTGTCTGACATACTCATCCAGTACTTGGACATTATCCCGTTTGGGATCGACACTGATAAACACGCCATGTACAGATTTCAACTCATCTTCACTGAGTTCATTCAAGGTCTGGGCAATAATGGCAAGGGAGGTAGGGCAGACATCGGGGCATTTGGTATAACCGAAGTAGAGCAGTACCACTTTCCCTCTGAATTGTTTCAATGAGACCTTGCCTTGGCTGGAATGGAGAGCAAAATCTCCGCCGGGTGACTCGCTGCGGGAGCTGAGTATCTCATCTTTTTGGACCATCTCATCCGATGCGGCGGATGAGAACAGGATGAGCAGCGCAAAGAAGATAAAGATTATCCGAAACATAGTGCCGCATGGCTCCTTGCCTGACTAATAAACATATTATCCAACATTAATCCTCCTACAATGTGCCGTTGCTGTCAGATTATTGGCCATACATGCGGCAACTTCTCTGTTATCGACACAACAGTCGAAAACCGCAGATTAATCGAGGCCTTTTTAGGATCAACTTTTCGGGGGATTGAGCGGTCGGTCAAAATTAAGGCATTTTCTTGCTAAGGATAAGAATTAAATTCCTAATATAGGGTGAATAATCGAATGAATTGACTATATTATACTCGCTCAAGACCAACTAAAAAGGAAGGTTGTTTTGCGCTATCAATTCATATCCAAATTGCTGTTTCTGGCACTCTTACCCATCACAGCACAAGCGCTGGAGCTCTCCTGGGTAGGCTGCGGTATAACCCGCAACGCGTTTATGGCCGATCTCGCGGCTGCCTACAAGGAGGAAACCGGTATCGATATCACCATCGCCGGTGGGGGCGCGACCAAAGGGATCCGCGAAATTACCGGCAATCAGGCAGACATAGGTGGCGCCTGCCGATTCAAGCTGGATTCAAGTCGGGTGGAAGCCAGCGCCAATATGATTCCCGTGGCCTGGGATGCGCTGGTGGTCGTGGTGCACAACTCCAACCCCATTGATTCGATCAGCCTGGTGCAGCTGCGTGAGCTGTACCGGGGTAAGATCACAAACTGGTCTCAACTGGGCGGAGCGGATCAGCCATTGGAACTGCTTATCCGCAAGGGAAAGATCTCCGGCGTCGGTTACACCCTGCGTCAGCATCTGTTCGAAGATCCGAAGGCCAGTTTCATAAGTAAGCATGAATTCCCGTCTTCCGGTCCTTTGGAGAAAACGGTGGAAAAGAATCCCAATGCCATCGCGGTCACCGGCATCGCGAGTGCGCACAAACGGGATTTCAAGATTCTCAAACTGGAAGGCAAGGAACCGAGTTTTGAGAAAATCCGCACGGGTAACTATCTGCTCTACCGCCCACTCTATCTGGTGCACAACAGGCACTCACCCAACAGTCGGGAGTCCAACCGCTTCATTCAGTTCGCCTTAGGGCCCAAGGGCAGGGAGATTATCCGCAAAAATGATGTCGTGCCTTACTTCGACGGCATGTTGTTGTTGCAGAAACGAATGGAGCATTGGAAACTGTTCGTCAGAGAGGCCCTCGCCAAGCAATAAAATAAAAGGGGGCGCCCAATAACCGCTTCCTGTCAATAGAGCGAACGCCTCCCCGAGACCATCGCTCCAATCAACCGGCAGATCAAGCATTGCGCACCTGTCTATATGTCGTTTCACTCTGTCGATGTTGATTGGTTGAATCGATAACTTATTGTTTTTCGGATTGTCCTTGGTGCGAATACTCCTCAATTTGACTTATGTCTTTGCCATCTCTTTTGTTGTAAAACAAAATATCTGCCAGAAATGATAGATGACGAAGATCCGAGTATCTATCCTGCATCTTTCCGATATGCATCCACGGAGTCATACATGAAACGTTACGCTTTTATTCTGGTTAATAGCATCATTGCACTTCTTATTTCCGGTTCAGTTACGGCCGGTAGGTCGAGTCAGTGTCCCGATATCTCTCAGGCGCAGCAGCTTGGGGGGTGCCCTACGGAAGATGACATGAAGCGCATGTTCAAGATCCAGTGTGGCTTTGAGCGTGATCCAAACGCCAAGAAAAAGACTGAGCTGTGTGACAGCTACGGAGAGTATAAGCGTCGCAAGTACAATGCGCTGTGGGAGTCCTCAGATAAAGAATTCATGGGCTACGTAAGTTGCGCCGTACCCCCGGCGGAGATCAAAAAGGGTCAACCCACAAGTATCGCGATATCACAGAAAAACGGCCTGTATAAAATTACTTGCAGTTATCAGAGTGGTGCAAAACTTTCTATGCGTACCCGCAGTGTATGTCGTGTGCCCGGTGTGAAGAATTCACTGATGGTCATGCGTGCCGAATGTGGCGCCAACGGTAAACCTTGCAAGTTTGAGTGTGATTGAGGCTTGGGATGCCCGATACCTGTACAGGCAATGATTGTCGGTATGGTTCGTTAAGGGAATTCAAACGTAACAACATATCTCGATATTGGCCGTAGCAGACCTGACCGCTCGATACCGGTCAAAGCACCTGGTTCTTTTTTTGTGGAATTAAATATCGCAGACAGGAATGGCGCTTATATAAGCCGAGAACCACCGTCATCCCGGCGCAGGCCGGGATCCAGAATGCTTGATGGTGATGGTATTAGTGTTAACAGGCCCTAAGTAAGTGCCATTCCTCTCTGACCCTGATTATTGCTGGCCCTCGGCGTCGACGAGGGTGTAAAAGAATTAAAAATATAGACACAAAATAATTATTTTAAAATAGAGCGTATAATCAGATAATCGACTCAAGGATATTCAATTTACTCATCATGCATTGGTAAAGGGAGGTACAGCAGTGGCGATAAAATCCAGGATGATGGCAGCCACACTGCTGACCATTGCTGCCACAAGCATCAACGCCGTCCACGTCAATCCAGACGGCGCCGGTCAAATTGCACTCTTGCCGTACTACACCGTCAACAACGGCTTCATCACCAACCTGACCGTCACCAACACCACGAAGCTCTATAAGGCCGTCAAGGTCAGGTTCCATGAATCGCGCATCGGTTACGATGTCTTCGACATCAATGTCTATCTGGCGCCCTACGATGTGTGGAACGCCACACTTCGTCTGAATACGGCCACCGATCTACCCAACCTCATCACCGAGGATGAGACCTGTACCTACCCGGACAAGACTATATTGCAGGCCGGTATCGACTTCAGCAACAGCTACACCGCCACCACTGACGAAGATTTGACCGAAGGTTATGTGGAGATCATCGAGATGGGGGTCCTGGCCGATGGTCCCGGCCCAGCAGAAGACGGTGGTCTAGAGGCGGAGATCGATGCCGTCGGGAGTGCTGACGGTATTATCGATACAGCACCAGGAGACCGTTCTATTGTGACTGGTTTGCAGCATGACGCCACGGGCATGCCGGCGGATTGCTCGGTGGTGGCGGACGCCTGGAGTGCCGGTGATGTTGATGAGCAGATCAACGGCTTCGAGTCCGGCGCATTATCAATGACCGGTGTGGCCCAGGATGCAGGCGGTTCCAATGCGCCCTATGCGGACAGCCTGAACGCGGGCCTGGTCGAGCCCACCGGCGGCATCAAGGTCTACTCGATCCTGCTCAACGTCACCAGCGGCGCCGCCTTTGTGCAGCAGGCCACCCATATCGATCACTACACCACGGTGGCCCAGCACTATCGGCCGGACGATCCGGTCAACTCCCAACTGCCCTCGCTGGCCTCCGGCGATGTACAGCGGGCGAACATGCTGAGCGCAGATGGTAACACGGTGAAATCAATTGTCGTGCCGCTGACCGAGTACGATACCGGTTCCGTCTACGACATCGCCCCCAATCCGTCGATCCCCATGGGCTCCAATCCGTTGCCGGTCGCCCTGGTACTCAGTGCCGATGCGGTATCTGCACCTTACTTCGTCAAGAGAGGCGTCAACGGTGAGACCGATATCGTACTGACCTTTCCGATGCGCAAGCACGGTATATGGAATAGCAGCACCATGACCAATGATCTGGATGGTGTTGATCCTCAAATTGCTTGTGTGGGTAGCTTGAATGACAGCATTAACGATGGTGAGACGGTCACTCTGGAAAGCTTGGGTGCACAGGTTATCGACTATCCCCACAATGGTGCAGGCGCCCTCTGTACAAATACGGGCTATTTAACCAACGCAACGCCTGACATAGAAGTCGGTTTCTTCTACTATGACTATGCAGAAAAGAATCATGAATTTGTTATAAATATGCCTTCTGACATTGGGCCTCCAGTATATTTAAGTCCCTGGTATGAAACGGTTGCTCTACAACGTATTGTCAATGTGGTTTCCGTGAACCGTAGCATTGGTGGCAACCTGTCCGTTTTTGACACTCCACCCGCGAATGTTTTCAACTGGAATCTTGAGCCTGGCTTTGAGGCGGGTTGGGTGTCCATCTTAGCTGCTACTCAATATGATTTTGAGACCAATCCAAGCATTATCGCAATGACTGAATATATAGGTGGTATCGGCGGTGCACCCGGCAACTGGACAGGCGTCCCGATCATCGGCTTCTCCGCCATGGCGGCGGATCTGGGGCCATCCCAGTTGGGTGAGGTGGTTGAGCTGTATCGTAGCGTCAACCGCAATTGAGAGTGAATGGTGTGATTTAGAGGGGCGCCTGCGAATCATAGAAAACTATTGATTACATTTTGTTTTTATGACGTGCACTCGATTATCATGAAAGCCATTGCTGTTATTTCCAGGTATAAATGGTGCTATTGACACCCAGGCGGACGCCAGAAACAATTTAGGCTTGTTTGATACGGGTGCAGTACCATGAATAAGAATAATTTCCCGTTTGTCGCCTTGGGTATCGGCCTGTTTTTGATGCTGATCGTGATGAAAGGCAGCGTCACCGGTGATGATGGGGCGACTGCCATGCCATTGCTGACCCTGCTCGTGGTGAGTGAATTCGCTTTTTTCGTGACCGCCATCGGGGCCTACTTGGGCGTCATGCAAATTTTGTCGGTCGGTATCAAGCCACTGATCGCAGTCGTCACGCTGTGCTGCATCGTGCTGTCGATCAGTTTTATGTGGTTGGGGATAGAGTTATGGCCGTTCAGCGGCTGATCTCTCCTCCCTGAGTTTCTTCCTGACCGCCATCAATATCTTGCCGAAGGTGTTGTGGCCGCGCCCGTCTCGGCCGCAGCCCCAGTAGTAGTCGAATTGACTGTTCTCGATGATCATCTGCTCGTTTGTGGCAAGTAGGGCTTCGACGACTTCAGGATGGCTGCGGTATTTTATATAGATACCGCGCGTCATGATGGTTTCCTTGACCTGCTCCCAATCATTGCGTGCCGATTTTTTGTTTTTTGCCGCTAGTTTTTTCGCCTTGGCGGGATGATCCGCATCACGAATGGTGTTGCGCAGCTCACCGGGTTTGAATTTCATGCCCTGGTAGTAGTGTTCAACAGAAGGCCAGACATCACCGTCAAGTTCAAACCCATGTTTGGAATAGCTGGAGAGAGGATTAAGAGGATCTGTACGGGACACATAAAGCGGTGTTGATTCCGACTTTGAAAATTGCATTACTGGATACCTTTGGCCTGCAGACACTGGTTTCATTGTCCCTTAACAGAGCCCACTATCCAAGTCGTGGCTAAGTATGATGTCATCAATGCCTTAGAGGGAAAATGATATTTATCGCCCAACAACATAGGCAGTAAAAGTTCTATCGGCTAAACTGCACTATCCAGGTGTTTTGTTAAGAAACGATGAGTCAGGATAGGGACGGAACCGGGTAGATGAAACTACTTAGAATGATTACCACGAACACATATCTGAATTTACTGGTCGGCATTCTGCTTTTATATACCAGTGCTTCAGAGGCCTGGTATGAATTACAAACCATCGAGCAGTTTCGTATTGGGATGCACCATGGCGTTCTACTATTTGCGCTGCTGCATATCCTAAAGACGCTGCACGATCTGTTTGAGAGGCTCGAGCACATCAATCAGGCAAAAAATGGAGATGAAACAGCGCTCCCTGCCGACCGAAAAACTTAACTGTTTTCAAGTTCAAATCTGCCATTGATCAGCGCAGTCACGCCGGTTGCAAACTGCGCACACTCTCGCGCCATGGTTTGACGTAACCATACCCGGTCCTGTTGAGATGGGTGGTTCAGGCGGAATTTTCTGATCTGGAATGGCGTCATCACCAGGCGCGTCACCCGGCCGGCGTGCGGGTCAAAGGTGAGAAAATAGGCCAGCGTCAGATCGTCGCGAAACAGGTCGTATTTACCGATCCCCTCATAATCGTTGAGAAAGTCACCGCAGCCATAGATGATGGGAGAACCATGATAGAGTTCTATGCCTTTCGGGTGATGGGAGGAGTGGCCGTGGACGATATCCACCCCTGCCTTGTCCACCAGCCAATGGGCGAAGCGGCGTTGTTCAGGTGGTATCTCGTAGCCCCAATTGCCACCCCAGTGGATAGAGAACAGAATCAGGTCGCCGGTCTGTCTCCTGGTGGCGATATCAGCCGCCAATCGGGTAATCTCTGAACTGCTGAACGATTTCAAAAGCGCGATACCCGGCCGGTTTACCTCGGCCCGCCATGCCGTGGGCACGCCACTGGAACCATGGGCAAAGGCATACAGAAGAATTCTGCCTTTTCCCGGGAGATTGAAGATCAGGGGTGCTTCTGCACTGGCGCGGTCCTGCCCGGCACCGGCATATTCAATACTATGGTTCTTTAGACTGGAGAGGGTTTCAGCCAAGCCGGCATAACCCCAATCTAATACATGGTTGTTGGCAAGCACGCAGGCATCAATTTGTGCCGCGGTGAGGCAGGGAGTGTTTCGGGGGTGCATGCGGTAATTGATACCCTTACGCGGCCAATACTCCTCGCTGATGGTGATGGCTGTTTCGAGATTGATGATCCGCAGGTCCGGTATGATTTGCTCAAACTCGGTCAAGGCATCGCCCCATATGTAATCGAAGGGAACCTGTCGGGGAATGTGGCCACTCCTGTTTTCGGCGATCGTCACATAGTCCCGGGCGCTCTTGAGATGGGATTCGTAGATAGCCGGCATGCCGGGGTAGGGCAGTATCTGGTCGATGCCGCGTCCGGTCATCACATCGCCACACAGGAACAGGGTGATGGTGTCGTCCGTTGTGTCGGTTCTGCCCTGGGCCGATGTGTCGATACCGAAGCTCACAGCACCCAGCCCCAGCATGTGGAGAAATGTTCGTCTGTGCATCAGATACTCCTGCCTGTCGCAAGAGACTATCCTTGCCTGATTTCTAGTTTAGTCCGAAATCAGTACGGCAAATCAGATGACACAATCAGCTTCATCGTGCAATCACACACGGTATTGCATGGCAGAATCCAACCATCCGTTCAGACCGTTAATCAGTCTGTATGTGATCCTGATGCCGCAGGCTCTGTTCATTGCAATGACGGGCGATCTCCTCCCTCGCGGCGGTCTGAAGGCGAACGGCCTCCGCCCAATCATCTCCCTGCGGTTCCAGTGGTGGTGAGATGATGATCCGCACGGCGCCATGGTGTGGGAAGTTGGAGTCGGATTGCAGGATGGCGCGGGTGCCTCTTAGGGTGACAGGTAAAACCGTCGCGCCGCTTTTGGCTGCCGTGACAAAAGCCCCCATGTGGAACGGCAGCAAGCCCGGTTCAGCCCGGAATGTGCCTTCGGGATAGATCGCCAGGGAGCGGCCGGCAGCGAGCTGTTTGGCGAACTCCTCGGTTGCGGTGGCGCTGCGCAAGGTATCGAAACGTTCCACGAACACTGTCTCGAGGCGTTGCAGAAACAGCCTGGAGTGGAACTTCTCCGCCAGCTCCTGCTTGGCGACATAGATGAAGTCCCGGGGTATGCCGTCGATCAGCGCCAGGGTGTCGAGATAACTGGCGTGATTGGCGACCAGGATGACGGGGTGATCAGTCGCTGGAAGGTGCTCCAGGCCCTCTACTCGAAGCGGTGTGGCGGTAAGGCCGCGCAGCATACGAATTGCCACACGGATCACTCTCCAGCGCCAGGAGAGGCGCGGCAGCAATACAACGGAGAGCCATACCGGTGGTACCAGGGTATAGAAGACGACCCAGGCATAGAGTGCAAACAGGTAACTGGCTGATCCTTTGTAGATTGGGTGCAGCCGCTGCGCCATGCCCGACAGCAGCAGATTCAACACCTGTAACGGCAGCGGGCGTTGTCCCCGTCCCAGGCGTCCCTGTTCATAGAGCGTGCGCATGGTGCCCCGCCGCAATTTACCGCTTGAGGTTTTCAGTACGGTATGCGGGGGCGCCAGCAACAGGTCGTCCGGCGGCATCCCGAGCAGGTCGATGGTCTTGTCGCGGATCGCCTGTCGCAGGGCTTCCAGGCGTTGCGGGTCCTTCTCCCGGCTCTCCGCCACGACGACCAGTTGTTCGCTGCCGTTAGCGGAATCGATGGTGGGAAACACCGCCACGCAACCCTTGCGGATACCGGGGAGCTCACCGACAAGCAGCTCCAGTTCGTAGGGGTAGATGTTGCGTCCGGCACGGATGATCATCTCTTTGATTCGGCCGGTAATGTAGATGTCGCCGTCCGCGAGATAGGCACGGTCGCCGGTATCCAGCCAGCCGTCCCGATAGAGGCGCATGGTGGCATCCGGATTGTTGAAATAACCGCGGGTGGCGGAAGGTCCCTGAAATTCCAGCCGTCCCTCGTTGCGTTCGGGGAGTGGCCGATCGGCCTCATCCACCACCTGCACCCGGTAACCGGGCAGCGGTCGGCCGCACGCCACGATGGAGAGGGGATCGGGGTCGTTCTCCACGGCGGGAAGGGCCTCGCCATTGAGCATGAAACGGTCTCTGTCTACCCGGTCGATGACAGGCCCGCGCAGCGGTGGTGGGAAGGCCAGCCCCACCGCCACCTCGGCCAGGCCGTAGACCGGCGCCAGGGCTCCGGGGTTCAGGCCATATGGCGCGTAACGGCGGGTAAATCCCTGTAGCGTACTGGCGCTGACGGGTTCAGCGCCGTTGAAAGCGAAACGCCAGGAGCTGAGATCGAGCTCCGCGATCTCATCTTCCCCTATCTTACCGAGACAGAGCTCGTAGCCGAAGTTGGGCGAGCCGGAGAGGGTTCCCCGGTGGTTGTGGATGGCCCAGAGCCAGCGGGCGGGCTGAGCCAGGAAATGCAGGGGTGACATGATCACGAGCGGCATCGCGAAATAGAGGCTGCCGAGCCAGGCGCCGATCAGGCCCATGTCGTGATAGAGGGGCAGCCAGCTGACGAAGACGTCCTCGGGTGTGACCGCTGCCGCCTTCCCCATGGCGCGAATGTTGGCCAGCAGATCCGCATGGCTGAGGATCACGCCCTTGGGGTCGCCCGTGCTGCCCGATGAGTATTGCAGAAACGCGATATCCCGGCTGTTCCTGATGGTTGCGGGAGGCGTGCCTGTCGTCTTGTCGAGCTCGGACCAGTCGACGATGTGCTTTAGGGAAGGCACCTGGGTTCTGAACAGGCGGGCTATTCTGTGCGCCTCCTGAAACGTGATCAATATGTGAACGCCCGCATTTTGCAGGATACGTCCATGGCGGCGCATATGCTCCTCCAGTTGGGAGGGGCGTGTGGGCGGATAGATGGGCACCGGGACGGCACCCGCCAGCAGAACGCCGAAAAAACTGTAGAAGTAGCTCATGCCGGTGGGCAGCATCAATGCCACTCTGTCGCCCGGTTGCACCGAGCGTTCCCATAAGCCTGTTGCCACCCGGATTGCACCCAGCCAGAGATCCCGATAGCTCATCTCAACGGGTTCGCCGTCACTGCCGTAATGTAGGATATGCGTCCTCTCCGGTTGCTGATCGAGATGCCAGGCCAGGACCTCCATCAGGGTCGAGGCGGCCGATGGGAGCGTTGACCCGTCTGCCGGCAATGCCTTCGGTGTCGTTGTTGTCTCCGCTTCCGGCATCCCGGCGGCTTGCGTGAGCAGGGTCATCAGTGCGCGCGGTGTTTCGGCAAGCAACGCCTCGTCGGGCAGCAGGATTGCGAACGTTTTGTTGATGCGCGCCACCAGTTCGGTGCGGGCGAGACTGTCGAGTCCCAGGTCGTGTTCCAGGCGGCAATCCAGGTTCAAATCGTGGTTGAAATAGTTGCTGTCCGGCGTCTCATCGATCAATCCTTGAATCACACTTAGCAGGGCATCTGCCGTGACTTGGGGCTTCTGCTTATCCATCTCTCGGTTGAGCCGATCACCCATAGGCTTGATCCTTAGGGTATGAATGGCGGTCTGCCTGCCTGTGATCGTAACTGCAGCCGAATTTGTCAACACGAATGGTCATGTGATCGCCCGATGTTGCGGGCCAAGTTGATGTAATTGTCGATGCTCTCCTTAGATCTGGCCCCCTAGGCCAAGTCTAGAATATAAAACAAGAACCCACAGCCATTCGGGAATGAGCTCAATAAAGGTCTGCCGATTAACAGGGAGGTTGCAGCGCTACAGGACGCACACAGCCATTTTGGCCGCTGCGTAGCCCTGACAATTCCAGAACAGACCTCGCAATGCACGAATGACGACAATCACCCTCATGTGATCAGTCTGTGGCGGCATTCTGCATCTTTTTCAAAATTGCATCGTAAAATTGTCCGAACCGCTGTTTGAGGTCTTCAGGTCTTGAAAGTATATTGCCGGACGCAATGCCATCGTCTTTATACTTGGGATCGTCAATAACCGCATAGCGGACGACATCGTCGATGAGGGTGTATATAAAAGTCAGGATCTGCGGATTGAATATATCGTTATGGCCTGCCATTACCGTTTTATCGGTTTTAATGAACTGCAACGGATAATCCGCAGGGAGAGGGCCTATTGTCGGGTGGCCATCAAGCGTTGTCAGTCCTTTAGGCACGCAATCATCCGGTACCTCATCACAGGGCAGTAAGGAGGGATATGGTATATCACCTGACCCGTTCATGGTCAGTCTGTGAGTCAGGTAGGGTGCAAAGTTGCCGGTGGTTGCCGCATCGAGATGTTCTTCCCGCAACACCAGCTTCTCATCGGTGAGTCGGTCGTAATAGTAGGATCTTTGCAGATCCTTCTGACGCCAGGTAAACAACAGGCCGATGGTTTGGCCAATAGGAAAGAGGTAGTGGGTTGCGCTATCCGCATCGCTGCTGATTGAGTAAAAGAGTGGATTTCTCAGGCTGGTATTTTGATTGTTTACCGCCGCCTCAATCATACTCAATGTTTGATTGGCTTCTATGGCCGGATTGAGCACGATGACCGCATCACCGATCCTTCCGCCATGTTCCTGTCTGTCGTTGACTATGATTTCTGTCAGCACTTCCGACGTTGCGCTAACGGTAATCGCGCCGCCGAAACTGTGTCCCACGATGGCCAATACGTTTCTTTTGCTTTCGCGGTCGATCTTGTCCAGTTCCAACAGTAGCCGGGTTACGCCACCCTTGCCGACCTCTTGAGCGACGGCCTTGCGATCCCAGAAAGTCAGTTCCTTGAGCAGGGGCAGCACGATGCTGCTGCCGCGCCATCCTATGTAGACGCCGACCAGGCGCCTGTTTATAAGCTGCGCGGATTCAGCAAGCAACTCCAGGGTTTTTTTGAAGTCTTTGAGATTCTCGTCGTTTTCGTCGGCATTGTGCTTCCAGCCATGGATAAACACGATGGTTACCACACCCTGTGTCCGCTGGCGCTCGCCTATTTTGGCAAGCACCTCTCTTATCCAATCGTCATTGAAGGCATTGCCGCGTTCGGTGAATTCGGCGAACGCCAGATCATACTTTGAATGCTCCTGGTAATAACTCTGCTTGCAGTCGCTGCTGCGGGGATCGGTGCAATTACCAGCGCTCCATGACATGAAATGGTAGGGATCGGTACTGGCACAGCCCGAGACCAGTAATACGAGAATCGCCAATCCCGCCAGTAGTGATCCATTTACGCTGCGATAATCCATCTCCATACCTCCCTGTCAATTTGAGGTCATTCCGCGTGAGCGGACGATATCGTCGCTTGAAGGAAATACAGTTCCTGCCATTCAGGTGCAACAGAGCCAGTCGGATTGATGTGGGCAGACCCTGGGTTGCATGTTTTTGCACCCCGCGAATATAACTGTAGGTCACTATTTCTCGCCTTTCAAAAATCCAATATCTGTCAATCTTGCCGTATGGACGATAGCAATATCACAATCAACTCAGTCGGTCCGTGCACGCCATACGCCAACGTCTGCTGAATATCGGCTGATTTGGAGGGACCCGATATCAACAAGGCATTGGTCGGCATCTGTTGCGCCCACTGTTCGGTCTCGACCGCCTCGGCGAAGGTGTTGTAGAGCTTATCGCTGTTGACGACAACGAAATGGACGGGCGGAACCAGGGACCAGGTTCGGGGTTCATGTTCAGTAGGCCATAGTACCAGGCTTCCGGTCTCGGCGATGGCGGCCCTGGCTGATGTAACGGCCGCATCGGTGTGATAGAAGATCTGTTCCTTCCACTCATCGATCGGACGCTCGTCACAGACAAGCTTGGGTAGCAGGGTATCGCCCCAGGCTACCTCAATCTCTTTCGCCAGCGGTCCCTGTTTCGCATACAGCAGATTGTCGATCTGTTTTTCAGCGGCGACCGCTTTCAGGGTCTCTGTCCAACTGTCTGGAGAGACGATACAGACTTCGGCACGCACCGACTCGAGCATCGATTTGAAGCGGGCGATGCGCGCCTCCATGGACCATACCGGATTCTCGATGGCAACGGCTTGGCTTGGTGTGTCGAAGCTTGGTTGCCTGTTGCGTAATCGCTGCAGGATAGCCTCTCTGGCCTTAACGGTCATTGAAGCCCTCCTCGCGTGCGCGTTCATGCAGGGTTTTTGCGGCGATACGCGGTGCCTTGCGGACCTGGCTCCAGGGTCCGAAATCGCGTGGCAGGATGTTCCTCATGCGTGTGATAAGGGTCATTGCCATGCGATAGAATCCCGGATTGCGATGGAGCCAGCTCCAGCCCTTCCATATCGTTGCTTCCATCAATGTACGACCGCTCCCCTGTCCATGGGTGGTGCCGTCATGGTTGGTTCGGATACGCTCGTAGCGCAGCCGATTGAGGAGTTTGGGTATCGGGATCCGTACCGGGCAGACTTCGGCGCAGGCACCGCAGAGTGTTGAGGCAACAGGCAGTTCGCCCAGGTTGTCCAGTCCCGCCTTCTGCGGTTCCAGGATGGAACCGATGGGGCCGGGGATGGTGGTGCCATAGGCATGGCCGCCGATGCGGGTATAGATCGGGCAATGGTTCATGCAGGCCCCGCAGCGGATACAGCGCAGGGTATTCACCAGCTCGCTATCTTCATAGATACGCGATCGGCCATTGTCGAGCAGGATCAGATGCACCTCGTTCGGTCCATCCTTCTCCCCCGGCTTGCGGGGGGAGCTGATCATATTGAAGTAGGTGGTGATCGGCTGCCCGGTGGCGCTGCGGGTGAGCAGTTTGAGCAGGGGAGGGATATGCTCCAGTTTCTCCACCACCTTTTCGACCCCAGTCACCGCGATATGCACCGGCGGTACGGTTGTGCACATGCGGCCATTGCCCTCATTCTCCACCAGACAGAGGGTGCCGCTTTCGGCAACGGCAAAGTTGACCCCGGAGAGGCCCACGCCCGCGCTATAGAACTTTTTGCGCAGGATCTCACGGGCGTTGCGAGTCAAGGTGTCAACGTCGTCGCTGTAGGGGATATCGGGAAACTTTTCGTTGAACAGCTGGGCGATGTCGTGACGGGTTTTGTGGATGGCTGGCGCGACGATGTGCGAGGGGGGTTCGCCGGCGAGCTGCAGGATGTATTCGCCCAGGTCGGATTCCAGGCACTCGATACCCCTGGCTTCCAGAAAATGGTTCAGGTCCATCTCCTCGGAGACCATCGACTTGCCCTTTATCAGCAGCTCGGCCTGATGTTCCCGCATGATTCCAAGGACAATCTCATTGGCCGCATCGACACTCTCCGCCCAATGCACCCGGATACCGTTATCGGTGCAGCTCTGCTCCAGCTGTTCCAGCAGCTGCGGCAGTTTTGACAGCGCGTTGGCGCGGATCTGCGCGCCTCTCAGGCGTAATGTGTCCAATTCGTCGGCATCGGGAAAGCACGCCTTGCGGCTGGCCATCAAGCCATCCATGGCGGAGCGCAGGCTCGCCTTGAGCTGTGTGTTGTTCAGGGCCTGCTCGACCCGGGTATGGAAATCAGCGCCCTGTTGCATGGGTGCGTTCCCAGATAAAACTGGCGATGTGGCGGCTCTCGATCGACTCATTCCGGTAGTCGAGATGACCGCCGATATTCATCAGGCAGCCACAGTCTCCGCTGACTAAAACATCCGCGCCGGTAGCGGTGATGGCATGGGCCTTGTCGCTAACCATCTCAGCCGAGATGGCTGGTTGCTTGACCGCGAAGGTACCGCCGAAACCGCAGCACTCCTCTTTGCGCGCCTGTTCCAGGAGTTTCACGTTCGACAACTGTTTCAGCAGTGCCTCATGTTCCCCGGCGACACTCAGCTCCCGGCGTGCCGAGCAGGAGGTGTGGAGGGCGATCTTGACCGGCGGGCCCAGATCCTTCAAGTCGATCTTGAGTACATGCACCAGAAACTCGGTGAGTTCGAAGACCCGCACGGCGAATGCATCGACACGGTCTTGGTCGCCGCTCGTCTGGAACATCTCTGGATAGTGGTGACGCATCATGCCGGCGCAGGAGCCCGAGGGCACTACGATGGGGTAGTCTTCAGGAAAGCAGGCAAGCTGCCGCTGCGCCACCTGTAGTGCTTCGTTGCGATAACCACTGTTCCAGGCCGGTTGTCCGCAACAGGTCTGATCCTGGGGAAAGATCACCTCGACGCCCTCTCTGCGGATCAGCTGCATGCCGGCAAGTCCTGCTTCGGGATAGAGCAGGTCCACCAGGCAGGTGGCGAAGAAATAGACCTTCTTGGGTTTGGCTGGATATCGCTTGCGTTCGGCCATCTCACTTCCCCGGAGTGGTTGATCCCCAAAGTATGACTCACGGAACTTCGATAAAGCCATGTTTGTTTGCGCTCAGAACTTCTTTATAGTTAAACCCGGATTACAAATAAAGCCACAATTTTTCTGTCAAACGAACCGCAACAACTATTCTTCACCCCTTGGCTTCATCCAAACTCAACCTGAATTGAATTTACCGGGATCCCATCGGCAACTGGATGAATTGTCCTATCCGGATAGCGAAGATCAAGAGATATCGCGGAAAGCGTATTGGCAATTTGCCTGCAGGCGACAGCGTGTTGATTGGAAATTCAAGCAGAAGAGTTTTGAGCGTTGCAAAGCTGACTATCCTCTTTGCCCAGCAATATCCTGCTAATTTTGATAACATGTGGTTTAAACAAAATAATTCAGCAGCCTTGCAATAACCTGACCACGAGCGGGTTTATGCCGGGTCAAACGACAACCGATAACCTGAAAGGATGGATCTAAGGGTTGCTTCATATCTGTAATACGTTATGTATATCTGTTTGATAAGCGTGCACGGCCTGATACGCGGAGACAATCTGGAACTCGGGCGCGATGCCGATACCGGGGGACAAACCAAGTATGTGGTCGACCTGGCCAGGGCACTGGCGGAGTTGGACACTGTCTCCCAGGTGGATCTTGTGACGCGGCGGGTTTCGGATGCCGACGTCAGCGATGATTATGCGGATATGATCGAACCTCTCTCGTCCAAGGCGAGAATCGTTCGCGTCGATGCGGGGCCCGATGGTTATCTGGCGAAAGAGACCCTGTGGGACCATCTCGACAGCTTCATGGACAACCTGCTCAGTTGGTTGAATGAACAGCCGCGCATGCCGGATATCGTCCACAGCCACTATGCCGATGCCGGGTATGTCGGCGTCAGGCTCTCACACTTGCTGGGCGTCCCGTTGGTGCATACCGGTCATTCATTGGGTCGCGACAAGCGACATCAATTGCTCGCCAAAGGATTGTCGGGACAGGAGATCGACAAGCGCTACAACATGGACCGGCGCATCGAGGCCGAAGAGGAGCTGCTGGCCAATGCGGATCTGGTCATAACCAGCACCCATAATGAGATAGATGAGCAGTACAGCCTCTACAACTACTATCAGCCGGAGAATATGGCGGTGATTCCGCCGGGTACCGATCTGACCCAGTTTCACCCGCCCGACGTTGCCGCCGATGAGATCCCATTCGCCAAAAGCCTGGCACGTTTTCTACAACAGCCTGAAAAGCCGATCATCCTCGCCTTGTCACGTCCCGATGAGCGAAAGAACATCCTCACCCTGCTGGAGGTGTACGGTGAATCGAGCCAGTTGCAGAAGGCGGCCAACCTGGTGATCGTGGCCGGCAACCGTGACGATATCCGTGATATGGAGAGCGGTCCGCAATCGGTGATGACCGAATTGTTGATGATGATCGATCTCTATGACCTGTATGGTCATGTAGCGATCCCGAAACGCCACCTGGCCAAAGAGGTACCCGATATCTATCGTCTGACGGCGTTATCAAAAGGGGTCTTCATCAACCCTGCCTTAACCGAACCCTTTGGACTGACCCTGCTTGAGGCGGCGGCCAGCGGTCTACCGCTGATTGCCACGGAGAACGGCGGACCTGTCGATATCATCGGCAACTGTAACAACGGATTGCTGGTGGATCCCCTGGACAAGAAATCAATCCGCAGCAGTCTGCTTAAGATATTGCATGACAATACCCTGTGGCAGAAATTTTCCCGCAACGGTTTGACCGGCGTGCGTAAGCACTACTCATGGAAGGCCCATGCCAAGAAGTACTTTTCCAGGATCGAGCCGTTGCCTTCTGGATACGACCGGTTGCCCACCAAGCCGCCGAAACATGTCAAGCATCGCTATCGGGACCGCTCCATCTTTACCGATCTCGATCAGAACCTCCTCGGTAATCCCTCAGGGCTCAAGCAGTTCATCGAGGTTGTGCGGCAAAACAGAAAGTGCGCGACTTTCGGCATCGCTACCGGCAGACGCCTGGATGACGCCTTGATGGTGATGAAGAAGTTCTCAATACCCATCCCCGATGTACTGATCACCAGTCTCGGCACCAAGATTCACTACACCCAGGGATTATCCATCGATGACTTCTGGATCGAACACATCGATCATCTGTGGCAGCCGAAGAGTGTTCGCCGTGTGATGGCGAACCTGCCGGGGATCAAGCCGCAATCCAAACAGGAACAGAGCTATTTCAAGATCGCCTACCACTACGACCCCAACAAGGCGCCCTCGGTGGATGAGATCAATACCTTGCTGCACAAGGAGGAGCTGACCTGCAATGTGATCCACGCCTTCGGCCAGTTCCTCGACATCCTGCCGTCCCGCGCCTCTAAAGGACAGGCCCTGCGCTATGTGGCCCAGCGTCTGGATATTCCGCTGGAGCATATCCTGGTGGCGGGCGGCTCCGGCGCCGATGAGGATATGATGCGGGGCAACACCCTGGCTGTGGTGGTGGCCAACCGTCACCATGAAGAGCTGTCGCATATGATCGATCACGAACGGATCTATTTTGCCAGCCGCTCACACGCATTGGGTATCCTCGAAGCGATAGATCACTACGATTTCTTTAAACGCTGCAACGTACCAGAAGAACAATGAATCAAAGATTATTAATCTGCACCGATCTGGATCGAACACTGATCCCCAACGGGCCGCAACCGGAGTCGGAAGGGGCCCGTGAGAGATTCAAACAGCTGTGTGCCAGCGAAACTGTACTCTTGGCCTATGTCAGTGGCAGGGATCAGTCATTGGTGCGAGATGCCATCGCCGACTATTCGTTGCCGCAACCGGACTATGTGATCGGCGATGTGGGTACCTCCCTCTACCACGTCGATACCCCGGATGACTGGAGCCATCAAACGAACTGGGATGAGCATATCAGTCAAGACTGGCAGGGCAGGTCGCATCAGGATCTGAAACAGCTATTTACCGATATTCCCAGCCTCCGTCTGCAGGAGGAGGCAAAGCAGAACCGCTTCAAGCTCAGTTACTACGTCTCCCCGGACCAGGCGCATCAGCCGATACTTGATGAGATGGATTTACGCCTGCAGCGGGAAAAGGTGGCTGCCAGTCTGGTTTGGAGTGTCGATGAGACAGTCAATATGGGGTTGCTCGATGTCTTGCCAGAGCGGGCAACCAAGTACCATGCCATCGATTTTCTCAGAGAGTCGTTGGGTTATACCCTCAATGAGACGGTCTTTTCCGGAGACAGCGGGAATGACATGGAGGTGCTGATCAGCCCGATTCCCGCCGTACTGGTGGCGAATGCACAACCGGAAGTCAGGCAAAAGGCGCAACAGTTGGTGGATGAAAACGGCAACGGTGACAGCCTCTACATGGCCAAAGGTGGGTTTATGGCTATGAACGGTAACTACAGTGCCGGTATTCTCGAGGGCGCGGCCCACTATCACGCACAGTTGATCTCCCGGCTGTTTGATGTGTGAGATCATGAAAAAAAACGCTATCGCGATTTTTGGTGAAGTGTTGTTTGACTGTTTTCCCGACGGGGAACAGGTGTTGGGTGGTGCACCATTCAATGTCGCGTGGCATCTTCAGGCATTCGGCCGATCCCCTTTGTTTATCAGTCGTATCGGTAGCGACGAGGAGGGCGATGCCATCCAGCAGTCGATGGAGCGGTGGGGAATGGAGACCCTGTGCCTGCAGCGCGACGATAGGCATCCCACGGGGCGGGTGACGATTACACTCGAGGCAGGGGAGCCGAGTTATGACATCGTGGCCGATGTGGCCTATGACTTCATCGATGCCGCCGGGGTGGCGGAGGTCCATGCGACCACCCTCTATCATGGCAGTCTGGGATTGCGAAATCCGATCGCCCTGGACGCTTTGAACAGGCTTAAAGCCAATCATCCCCGACGCATCTTTATGGATGTCAATCTGCGTGATCCCTGGTGGCACCGTGAGCCTGTGTTGAGTTGGGTGGCCGAGGCCGACTGGGTCAAACTCAACGAGGATGAACTGTTGCAGCTCCATGGCAAGAGCGACGATCTGCTGACAACCGCAACTGACTTCAGAGCACAATACAATCTCGATGGATTGGTGGTTACCCTGGGGGAACGGGGGGCGCTGGCTGTGGCTGGGGATGAGTATTCCTACCGGATAGAACCGGAGGTTAATCTCAACCTGGTGGATACGGTCGGTGCGGGGGACGCCTTGACCTCGGTACTGATTCTTGGCTTGGAACTCGGATGGCCGCTGCAGCAGACACTGGAACGTGCCCAGAAATTCGCCTCGGCAATCGTTGGAGAGCGTGGTGCCGTTGTCGACAACCCCGTCTTCTATCAGCACTGTATCGATACCTGGCAGCTTGCGTAAGCTGCTCGAGGTAGGCTCGCCCTTGGGATGGTATCTACGGGATTGCAAACGATTTGTGGCGGTGTTTGGGGTCCATGCCGGCTATCCCACACCATACTCATTGCGTTACTATTCCCACTCGCTCAACCGTGTAAACTCCCAAGGTATACGGCCGATAACGCTTGTTGTTGATTGTTTAGGTTCACGACTATGTATGAACAGGTCTCCCATTCTCTGTTGAATCAGATACTCGATGAGATCAAGCCCGAGCTGCGGGTGCGTGACCTGCGCCACTTCTACACCCGGCTCGGCGCCAATTTCTATGTCATACATCAGCTGTTTCACTATCTCTACGGCAAACGGGAGGACTTCAAGCAGCAGATGATCCACCTGGTGGAGGTGATGGCGACGCGATACATACAGCGCCACATTTCACTCAAGCAGCTCGATAGCGAAAGGGAGAGAGACCATAACTGGTTCCTCAGTCAGGAGTGGGTCGGTATGGCGCTCTACGCCGACAGTTTTGCCGGCGACCTGCAGGGTGTCGAGAGCAAGTTGCCCTATCTGCAGGAACTGGGTATCAATATGCTGCATGTCATGCCGGTCATGGTCTGTCCCGAGGGGGCCAGTGACGGCGGCTATGCGGTGAGCGATTTTCGCAATGTGGATCCCCGGGTCGGCAATCTGGACGCCATCAACACCCTCTCCTCGTCCGCGCGTAAGCGCGGCATGCTGTTGATCCTGGATATGGTGCTTAACCATACTTCGGATGAGCATGAGTGGGTGCAGCGGGCGCGGGCCGGTGAAAAGAAGTACCAGGACTATTTCTACATCTTTGACAACCGTGACGTGCCGGACATGTTCGAAGAGACCATGCCGGAGATCTTTCCCGAAACCTCGCCGGGAAATTTCACCTGGGATGAATCGATGCAGAAATGGGTGATGACCGTCTTCAACCACTATCAGTGGGATCTCAACTACAGCAATCCCGCGGTCTTTATCGAAATGCTCGATAACAATCTGTTCTGGGCCAATCAGGGTGCGGATATCCTGCGTCTGGATGCCGTGGCCTTCCTATGGAAGAAGATTGGCACCACCTGTCAAAATGAGCGCGAGGCCCATTTGATACTTCAACTGATGAAGGATTGTTGCCAGGTTACCGCGCCGGGCGTTTTGTTCATCGCCGAGGCGATTGTCGCACCGGTGGAGATCACGAAATATTTCGGCGAGGACGCGGTTATCGCCAAAGAGTGCGAGATCGCCTATAACGCCACCTACATGGCCCTGCTGTGGGATGCCGTTGCCACCAAGAATACGCAACTGCTGAGGCAGGGCATTCAGAGCCTGCCGTCCAAGCTCGACCGTGCCACCTGGCTCAACTATCTGCGCTGTCATGACGATATCGGGCTTGGTTTCGATGATGCCGATATCGTTCGCGCCGGTTATCAGCCTGCCGCTCATCGCCAATTCCTGGTCGACTATTACACCGGACAGTATAGTGACTCACCTGCCCGGGGCCAGCCATTCGGGGTCAACGACAAGACCGGAGATGCGAGAATATCCGGTTCGCTGGCCTCCCTGGTGGGATTGGAAAGCGCGATTGAGAGTAACGACGCTATCGCGATCGAGCGCTCGGTGAAGGTTATTCTGCTTATGCACAGCATGATCTGTTCCTTTGGCGGCATCCCCTTGTTCTACTACGGTGACGAGATCGGCACGCTCAATGATCGCAGTTTCCTGAGCGATGAGAACAAGGCTGAAGACAACCGCTGGTTACACAGGCCGACGATTGATTGGGAGAGGGCGGAGCGCCGTCATCAACACGGTACTCCGGAGCAGCAGATTTTCAACGGGCTCAAGAAGATGATTGCCGCGCGCAAGGGTATCCCCGCATTTGCCGACTTCAACAATCGTGAGTTGATCGATGTGGAAAATCCTCACCTGTTCGTGTTCTGGCGTACCGACCCGTTTGTGCCGCTGGGGTCGGTATTGGTGGTGTGCAACTTCGACGATTCGCCCCAATACATGGAACTCTCCGCATTAGGCAACAGGGGCATGTTTGAGTACGGCAATCTGAAGGATATCTATTCAGGCGAATCGCCCAGGCTGTTCAAGGACCAACTGGTCGTGCCGCCGTTTCACTTCTATTGGCTGACGGATGAACGTCCGGACGTAGGGTTTTGATCCCCGCCATCCGGGCCTGGTAAACGATACTCATCGATCGTGATCCATTTGTGAGGTTTACGTGAACATTCCGCCAACAGTGTATGATGGAATCCGGATTATTGGTTGAAGGGAAGATTGATCTCATGCGCCGCAAGGTACTTATTGTTGAAGACGAGCCCGATATCGCTCATCTGGTGCAGACGCACTTGAACGATATCGGCTGTGAAACCGACATCGCCGGCAATGGCGCCGCGGCGATGAATCTGTTCAACAAGGGTGGCTATCAACTGGTGGTTCTCGATCTGATGTTGCCGGACACGGATGGTCTTACCCTATGCCGTAATATGCGCTCAGCGGGTGACTATGTGGCGATTCTGATGCTGACGGCTAAATCCACGGAGCTCGACCGGGTAGTGGGGCTCGAGATGGGTGCGGACGATTATCTCACCAAACCCTTCAGCATCCCGGAACTGTTGGCGCGCATAAAGGCGCTGTTCCGCCGCATGGAGGCACTGCAGAGCGGTGGCGCGACAAGCGGCAAACAGGAGATCATCGAGCGGGGCGGTCTCTCCTTGGACGTGGACAGACGCAGCGTGAAGATCGATGGCAAGCCGGTGGATTTGACGGCAAAGGAGTTCGATCTGCTGCTCTATTTCGTCCGCAACCCAGGGCGTGTCTTCAGTCGCATTCAGCTGCTGGATAAGGTGTGGGGATACAACCACGACGGTTATGAACATACCGTCAATTCCCATATCAACAGACTGCGTTCGAAGATCGAAGCGGACCCTGCCGCTCCGCGTTACGTGCTTACAGTATGGGGCGTGGGGTACAAGTTCAGCGAGGAACAGGAGTGAGCCTTGCTCGGCATGCCAGCTCACTGAACCCTTATAAAAAAGATATCGGTTAAATGTTTAGAACCCTATACGCTCGTTTGTCACTTGCCCTGATCGGTCTCTTCCTGGTGACCGGGCTGCTCTATACATTGATTACAACCGCCACCACCGAGCGCTACCTGCAGGAGATCACCCAGCACTTCAATCGCGATCTTGCCGCGAGAATAGTGGCGGACAGGGGATTGGTGATCGATGGTGAAATGGATGACCAGGCGCTGAAAAAGACCTTCAGCGTCTTCATGGACATCAATCCCAGCATCGAGATCTACCTGCTCGACAAAGAGGGCAAGATCCTTGCGTTTTCCGCCGACCCCGGCAAGGTGAAGCGCAAGCGGGTGGATCTGCAGCCGATCCAGGCCTTCATGCGCGGAGAGGGTTTTCCGCTTCTGGGCGATGACCCGCGCTCCCATGACCGCCGCAAGGCCTTCTCGGTGACCCCTGTGCCTGCCGGCGACATGCCGGCGGGCTACCTCTATGTGGTGTTGCGGGGAGAGGAGTACGACAATGCGGAGCAGGCGGTGCAGGAGAGCTATGCCCTGCGTTACAGTGCCAGTGCCGTGGCGGTCAGCCTGGGATTCGGACTCCTCACCGGCCTGTTGCTGTTTCATTGGCTGACCCGACGCGTGCAGCGCCTCTCTCAGGTCATGTCTTCGTTTCAGCAAAGCGACTTCACCCAGCACGAGCAGTTTACAAAGGCCGAAGCGAGCCCCGGCGGTGATGAAGTGGATCGTCTGGGCGCCACCTTCGATGAAATGGCGGCACGCATTATCGATCAGTGGGGCCAGCTCAAAGAGCAGGACAGACTGCGCAGGGAGCTGGTGGCCCAGGTTTCCCACGATCTGCGCACCCCCCTAGCCGCACTGCACGGCTACCTGGAGACGGTCAATATGAAAGGCGAGGATCTCAGCGAGGCGCGCAGAGACGAATACCTTGCCATTGCCCTCAATCAGAGCGAACGGCTAAAGCGCATGGTGGAGGAACTGTTCGAACTGGCGCAGCTGGATGCCCGGGATACCCAACCCGCCTGCGAACCGATGCCGCTGGCGGAACTGGTACAGGATGTGATTCAGAAATTCCAACTCCACGCACAGCAGGTGGGGGTCACCCTGGACTGGCAGATACCCGAAACCTCACCCTTCGTGAATGCCGATTTCGCTCTTACCGAACGGGTTCTCGACAACCTCATCGCCAACGCCTTGGATCATGTGGAGGAGGGTGGCAGGGTCACCCTGCAGATCACCGAACAGGAGCAGCAAGCAGGAGTTAGTGTCACCGACAGCGGCAGTGGCATCGGCGAGGATGATTTACCCCATATTTTCGATCCCTTCTACAAAAAACGCGGGGCAGGCAAAGAGGGTGGTCATGCCGGATTGGGACTGGCCATTGCACAGCGTATGGTTGAACTTCAGGGTGGCCATATAACCGCTGCCAACAGTGTAAGCGGTGGGGCTTGTTTTAGTTTTACCCTGCCACTTGTTTTGAGTAACTAATTTTTAGTTGGTTAACGTAACCCCACGTTGGTATTTTTTTTATCTGGCTGTTTTTATCAACAGTCGGTCTTCCAGTCGCTGCTTCAACTTCTAAGTGCAACCCACGAAGTCGAAATGGATGGGTCCCGTAGTCCACCTTGAGAATTAATATTTCGGACTACACCTTTAGCTAATTTATGCGTTCCCACGCAGGAGCGTGGGAACGATACAACCATATTCCACGCTATTCCTGATAAAAGGATTCAAACAACACAGAGATTTGGCTCATTAAAAGAATCTGGTAAAAAGTATCGAAAAGCGATACCTATAGGTCATTGTAATAGAGCTTCTTGCGATTTGGTTTAAATATATAAGTCCTATCGCTACTGTTGTCATATCTCCAATACGGAGAGAACAGACGTAAGTAAAGGAGCTTTGTCATGCACACCTTGATGAAACAGGTCAAATACTTGGTTGCAGGTATCTCGCTGCTAGCCACCCAAAGCGCACTGTCGGCAGGCCTGATGACCCCAAAATCCGTAAATCTCCCTCAATTGGACATCAGGCAGCACCATGTTGAGGTCACTATCGAGGATGGTTACGCGGTGACCTCTGTCGAACAGGTTTTCTACAACCCCAACGATGCTGAACTCGAAGCCATTTACTCTTTTCCCGTGCCGGAGAAGGCTTCCGTTGGAGAATTCACCTACTGGATCGAGGGCAAGCCGGTTACCGGAGAGGTCTTGGAGAAACAACGGGCGAAGGAAGTCTATCAACAGGAGCGCAATCAAGGCAGGGAAGCTGCCCTGACAGAGCAAGACAGTTACCGTACGTTCGACAGTTACGTCTACCCGGTCAAGCCTCTGCAGGATGTCAGAATTCGTCTTGTCTACATCCAGCCCGCGCACGTGGACAGTGGCATCGGACGCTATGTCTACCCCCTGGAAGAGGGCGGCGTGGATGAGCAACGTCTCGCCTTCTGGAGTTATAACGATGTTGTCACCGAAGCGTTCAGTTTCGATCTGAAGTTGCGTTCATCCTACCCCATCGATGAGATGCGACTGCCTCAACATCCGCAGGCAACGGCGAGTTCCCTATCCCCTCAAGAGTGGTCTGTTTCTCTACACAATGGTCAAGCCGGCTCGGAGCAGGAATCGACACAAGCCCCATCCACCGTTATCCACAAACTGGATAGGGATATCGTTGTCTACTGGCGGCACCAAAAGGGTCTGCCCGGCAGTGTCGACATGGTAACCCATAAAGAGCCTGGTAAAGAGCGCGGCACTTTTATGCTCACGGTAACCCCGGGTGACGACTTAACCTCCATCAACGAAGGTCGCGACTGGGTTTTCGTCCTTGACCTCTCCGGCTCCATGAAAGGCAAATATCAAAGCCTGGTGGAAGGGGTCCGCAAGGGGCTGGCAAATCTCTCCGATCGGGATCGATTCAAAATAGTGCTGTTCAATAATCACGCCCGGGAACTCACCTCCGGTTATGTACAGGCAACTACGGATAACGTTCAACGTTTTTTAAACAAGCTTGAGAACACCGGCCCATCGGGCAGCACCAATCTCTATGCCGGTTTGGAACGTGGTATCAAGGGGCTCGACTCCGATCGCTCAAGCGCCATTATTCTGGTCACTGATGGGGTCGCCAACGTGGGTATCACGGAGAAAAAGGATTTTCTCAAGCTCCTGGAACGTTATGACGTGAGACTCTTCAGTTTCGTCATGGGCAACAGCGCCAACCGACCGCTGCTGGAAGGGATGACCAAAATCTCCAACGGTTTTTCCATCAACGTCTCGAATAGCGACGACATCGTCGGCCAGTTGTTGCTGGCCACAGACAAACTCACCCATGAAGCGCTGCACGATATCGATGTGAAGATACGGGGCGTGAAGGTCAAGGATCTAACCCCGTCACGAATCGGTTCCCTGTATCGAGGCAGGCAATTGATCCTGTTCGGTCACTATTGGGGTGACGGTGTCGCCGATGTCACCGTCAGCGGCAAGGTCTCAGGCCAACCTGCGGAGTATTCATCCAGGTTTGAATTTTCCGGCCAAAGCACACGCAATCCGGAAATTGAGCGTCTCTGGGCATTTGCCACGATAGAAGACCTGCAAAACCAGATCGACTACCTTGGGGAAGATGCCGACCGTCGTCAGGCAATCATCGATGTGGCCAAAGAATTCAGCTTGGTCACTGACTATACCTCGATGGTGGTGTTACGCGAAGAGCAGTTCCAACACTATGGCGTCGAGCGACGCAATCAGGTGAGGGTTGCGAAAGAACAAGCAGCCCGGCAACAACGAAGCACAGCACCCGTCGTCGACAACAGAGTGGATAAACAGCAGCCCATGTACAGCACGCCTCGCGCCTATCCCTCCTCTGGAAGCAGTGGCGGTGGAGCCTTCGGGCCGTGGTTGTTGTTACTCCTGTTTCCGTTGTGGAAAGCCAGCCAACGTCGTCGTAACGCTAAGTAACAACCGTCACAATCTCCGGCCAGGCTGATGCCTGGCCGAGTATGGGAGCGTAAGATGAAATTTCCCAAACTTACGGTTGCTGCCGTACTGTTTACCGCAATCCTTATGGCCATGCCTCAATTCCATGGACACTTCTACTTTGATCTGTCGCCTGTCATGTCAGGAGAGTGGTGGCGGCTGCTGACCGGTCATCTGATCCATTCAGATTGGGAGCACTGGTTCTGGAATGCCGCAGCACTTGCGGTTCTCGGGAGCTATCTGGAGCAACAGTCAAAATACCTGTGGTTTCAGGGTATGCTGGCAGGCATGATCAGCGTCAATCTCTTGCTCTTGTCCGATTGGTCCCGGATCACCCTATATTGCGGGCTTTCGGGTGTACTCAATACACTGCTGGCGGTTGCGCTCTTTCACTATTGGCGGGAAACTCGATCAGCTTGGGTCATCGTCGCAGCGCTGGTCTGTATGAGCAAATTGATGATTGAACTCTCGTCCGGAACCTCACTGCTTACCCAACTATCCTGGCCACCCTTCCCCCCCGCCCATCTTGCGGGAACACTGGCCGGAGTGATTCTGATCACAGGCATAAAGCACTTCTCCCCAAAGACTATTAGCTGTGTTTAGATTGAATTGCATATCGCTGACAGATTTTCATAACTATTGAGCGAACCAGAATGCTGAGTATTACCGGCCAACCTACTGCCGATGCCTGCGTTTTTTTACCCCTTTAGGATCCCTTCGCGGAGAGTCGCTGACCACGATGCCAATATTGCAGGGCTTCCATTAAGTATTCTGATCACTATCATCAACATTTGTGAAGTGCCAAATATATGGTGGGGGATCTGTTCGAAATGACCGGACGGGATGCCTGGGACATCCTGTTACAGATCATCCCACTCTCCCATTTGCCAAGGAGAGTGACGTTATTAGCGTTCTGACCGTTAGTGGCCGGGTTTCTAGCGTTTGCCCACTTTATACTTTTGCTTGATGACTCTACTGGCAACCTTGTCGGACACATCGATGGAGAGATCGGTGGCGATACCGACCGCGGCCACGATGATGTCTTTAGGGTCTGACGCCGACAGCAGAAGCTCCCAACCGTAACCGAAACCTTTTTCCAGCCACCCCGTATTGGGTTTGCGCGCCTTCAATTCGGTGAGTGCCGCGGTATAAGTCTTGTGGGCCTTCCTGCCGTCTTTGACCTTCGAGGCGAGTTCTATCGTCTTCTCGATGATCTTGTCGACTGTCTTTTCGAGCTTCTCGATCTCTCCTTTACGTTTCGGTTTCAGCTGCTTTAGCTTTTCGGTCTCGGTCAAGACCTTTTCCAGCTTCTTGGACAGCTCGTGTGACTTGAGATCGATACCGTTGAGTTTGTCGTGAAGTTGCCCAGTCATCCTGTCGCACTCTGAGATGGTCGTCTGACTTGTGCCGAAAACCGTCCTTACGGCTTCGTAGTTCAATTCAGTCGCCATGACCGTCCCCTTCGACCTGCCGGGACCAACCTTCTTGCCCTTAATGATATCCAGATAGCGTGCTTGGAGTTTCTCCAGCGACTTGATGATTTTTTTCTGCACCGTGTCGGCCGAAATAGCCAGGTTGTAAATATCCTTGCCCAGCCCGACCGACGATTTCAGGATGCCGATGATGCCTAATGTCAGGCTGGCCCAGGTCCCGACAGCGGCCGCTCCCCCCGAGGCGACGGTTGCCACCGTCGAACCGACGGTCATGCCGACACCGGTCGCTAACCCGGCCGTGCCGGCGGTAAGCTTCGCACCCGCTACGATCTTGTATTTGCGGTACTCGGCTTTGGTCCGGGTCAATTCCATCCACGCTTTTTCCGCTTGCCGGGCCGCCATGGTCGAGGCGGCGTGGGTGTACCCTTTGGCGGTCTCCTGAAACTTGTCCAGGATCTTGAGCATCCCCTCCATATCGTCGATTTTGGCTGCCGCCACAGCCTGTGGATCGAACTTATTCACCACGTTGCCGATGTTCCTGACAACGTTTCCGGTCATGTAGGCGCGAATTTTGTCCTGCAGCTTTTGGTACAAAAGCGGATCTTGCTTGAATGCCGCCTGAAGCTTGGGATTGTTGGGGAAGGTAACTTCGACCACTATCTTGTCGATAGTCAACATCTTGGGCCTGAACTGTTCCTTGACCTGTGGCCAAAGATCCATCTGGAAGATGACGATGCCGGACATAGACACCTCCATTCGCTATAAAGGGCGAGGATAGCGGGATCATAACCCGGAAATGCCCCTAGGGAACAGCCCTCTAGATTCAATCTAGTTGGTATATGGTGTGGTTCTGTTTGATTACAGTAAATCAATGACCACGCGCATGCCTTCTGAATTGATTCTCACCAATCGTGGTGTGGCCCAATAATGAATTTAATATGCTATAACGATAGTTCCGATACTTGTCATAAATAGGCTTTAACTTTTTTCAGCAAGTGTTTTTTTGTGCCATGTGTCTTCAGGTTACGTATCATGTCGAGAGAATTTCTTATGCGAATAATCTATCCATTTCTTCTTTTGTCATGCCTTGCAATGACCGTGGAAGCCGCCGGTACAAACTGGTACGTGGCTGTATATGGTGAGCATTTCCAACTCGTCACGGGGATTTCAGAGGATGCGAATGTTGAGGATGGAGAAGTATTGGATTTAGGGTTTGTTGGCAGGGTGATTTACGTACACAGTGAAAAATACTATGAACTGGATCGGTTTAGATCCAGCAATAGAACGGGTAGAGATGGAGGTTCTGCTGCAGTGGCTAGTGAGGCAATAGCAACCGCCAATAAATCCACTAAAGAGCCAATTTCAATGACAGAATTTGGTCCTCTACCGGATACTGGCGTGCAGTACGTAATTGATGGCGACTTTCACGGTTGGAATTGTCCGCAACTATACGTAAAACCCCTTGGCGATAGTATTTACCGACTCAGGTGCCCGTCAGAAATGAAACATGAATAGGCAGCCTGATGGTTACATAATGACAAGCGGAAGCTGTGCATCGGTAAATTGGTACTTTTAAAATCTTTACTGAGACAATGTACTCGAAAATATGAATGACATGCATTTGTGATAGAGGAATATGGACGGACAAACAGTTGGATTTATCGGTGGTGCATTAGGCGCGGTTATTGGCATTCTTGGTGGTGTCGTAGGCACCTATTTTAGTATTACGAATACTAATAGCCATGCAGAAAAAAAGTTCATGATCAAAGTATCGTTTTTTGTGTGGGTCGCGATAATCATATTTTTAGCACTGCTTCTACTACTCCCAAAACCATATAACTTTCTTATGTGGGGCGTATATGGTGTCTTGTTGCCATTGGGTATTCATTACATCAATAAAAAAATAAATGCTATTCGTCAATTGGAAAAAATGAATGACAATGTGTAAAGAGGCAATGGCTTAAATGTATTTATAAATACAGTGGAAGACTGGATCATATGAGTGATAAAGAGGCGGTGTTTTTGATGTACAATAGCAAGTCTGTGATGCAATTGTGATAACTCCGTGATCCCTTCTGGATCTTGCCGACCTATATTCAGAACCATAAGCGATCGGGTTCATAGGTGTATTTGCAGATTTCCCCGTTTATTTCCCCGTCTTTCGTGGTGAATCTCAGCTTAGAATTCCTGTCAGATGTCCTATGCGGTTCCTGTCTATCGGGGAGTCGCGCGTGTGAGGAGAAGAGTGATGAAGCGAAGAAGTTTGATTAAGCTGTTGGGCGCGGCAGCGTTGTTGCCGGTTGTTGGTCAGTCGGTATTAGCCAGACAGGATGATAGAGCCATGCAAAACGAAAAAATAGATTTGACCGATGCGCAGTGGCGCGAACGGTTGACGCCTGAGCAGTATCATATCCTGCGGGAAGAGGGTACGGAGCGACCGGGTACGAGCCCCCTGTTGAAGGAGAAGCGCGAGGGTGTCTACGCCTGCGCGGGTTGCGATAATCATCTGTTCGCTTCGTCGACCAAGTATGAGAGCGGGACCGGATGGCCGAGTTTCTACGACCATCTGCCCGGCGCACTGGGTACCAAGAAGGATTACAAGCTGATCTGGCCGCGTACCGAATACCATTGTGCCCGCTGTGGCGGTCACCATGGGCATGTCTTTAACGATGGGCCTAAGCCGACCGGGCTTCGCTACTGCAACAACGGCATCGCATTGAAGTTCATAGCGGCAGAAGCATGAGCGGCTGGCGCGGCTTGTTGCTGAGCGGCGGGTTGCTGGCAGCCGTCGCCTCGCAGCCCATCCAAGCCCTGACTCTGCAGAGCCCGACCGAACGGGTCAATCTGCTGGAGCTCTACACCTCCCACGGCTGCAGCAGTTGTCCCCCCGCAGATGCCTGGCTGCGGAAGCTGGAGCAGCATCCGGGGTTGTGGCAAAAGCTCATTCCGGTGGTATTCCATGTGGACTACTGGGATGGTCTGGGATGGCCGGACCGGTTTGCATCGCCGGCCTTCAGCAACAGGCAGCGCGATCACCGGCGACAGGGTGCGATACGCTCTGTCTATACGCCGGGATTCGTCCTCAACGGACGGGAGTGGCGTCAGTGGTTCTACCGGCCTGAACTCGATCTGCCTGCCAATGAACAGGTAGGCCGTTTGACTATGCAGGTCGATCCAGGGACGGGGGCTACACTTAAGTTCTCGCCTCAGCCCCATCTGGAGGGGGGCAAACTGGAGGCCCATTTCGTGATTCTCGGCTTTGGCCTCTCCAGTCCGATCGGCGGCGGTGAAAATCGGGGCAGGACCCTGGAGGAGAGCTTTGTGGTATTGAGTCATCAACAAGCGGTGTCCGGGGGAGGGGAATGGCGGTTCGCCTGGCCCGAATTCTCCGCCAACGAGGCGGATAGATTTGCCGTGGTTGCCTGGCTCACCCGGCCGGGCAGCAGCCGACAGGTACAGGCGGCGGGCGGATGGTTGCCCTAGGATCATTTAACAGTCCCTAATTGCTAAGGCTTGCGGCCTGTGCTATTCTTCGCGTCGAATTTGCGGACGTGCATCGGCCCTGAAACGCTTTGATCTGCCGCAGCGAACTATAATAAAACCCCGATAGCGGGGTTTTTTTGTTTTCGAGTGTACGACCTGGTCCAGGCGGATAGGTGGATCCAGCCAGGTGTCGGATATCGAGGACGACGGGATGGGCTATGAGCCCATTTTTTATTGCGGTGAAGAAATGCGATCGGCTCCGGAAAAATTGAAATCCCTGGTCCGTGCTGAAGTGGAGCTGCTGGGCTATGAGCTGGTTGGCTTGGAGATGATCGGACAAGGCAAGGGAGGCACCTTGCTGAGAGTCTACATCGATCATGCCGATGGTATCGGTCTCGATGATTGTGTACAGGTCAGTCATCAGATCAGCGGTGTGCTGGATGTGGAGGATCCGATCAAGGAGCAGTACCAGCTTGAGATCTCTTCGCCCGGTCTGGACCGGCCCCTGTTTGAACGGGAGCATTTTGAGCGGTTCCAGGGAAGCAAGGTGCGGGTGAAAACCCACACCAAGATTGAAGGCCGTCACCGTTTTACGGGTGTACTTCGGGGCGTGGCTGAGAATCAGGTATTGATCGAGGAAGATGGGAAGCTCCATGGGATAGCGATTGAACTGATCGATTCAGCACGTTTGATACCGGATATTTAGATTGGGAAACAATTGATGAGTAAAGAGATATTGCTGGTCGTAGATGCGGTTTCCAATGAGAAAGATGTCGAAAAGAGGATCATCTTTGAAGCCATTGAGGCTGCCTTGGCATCCGCTACACGCAAGCGCAATGGCGATGACATTCTGGTGCGCGTGGCAATCGACCGGACCACGGGTGATTACGACACCTTTCGTCGATGGGAAGTGGTGGAGGCCTATTCGGAGGATGAACCGGATGCGCCGTTGCGCCAAATTATCCTGGATGTCGCCAGAGCGGAGTATCCCGAAATAGAAGTCGGCGAGTTCGTCGAGGAACCGATCGAGTCCATCGAGTTCGGTCGTATTGCCGCACAAGCCGCCAAGCAGGTGATCGTGCAAAAGGTGCGGGAAGCCGAAAGGGCGAAAGTGGTGGAGGCGTATCAGGGACGGGAGGGTGAGTTGGTCACCGGCGTCGTCAAGCGAATCGACCGTGGTAATGTCTTCCTCGATCTGGGTGGCAACGCAGAAGCCTTTATCGGGCGTGAACATATGATTCCCAAGGAGTCGATCCGGGTAGGTGACCGCATCCGTGGGTACCTGTATGAGATTCGCTCCGAACCCCGTGGACCACAGCTCTTTATCAGCCGCACCATGCCGGAGCTGTTGATCGAGCTGTTCAAGCTCGAGGTGCCCGAGGTGGGCGAGGGCCTGATCGAAATCAAGAGCGCCGCCCGGGATCCCGGCCTGCGCGCTAAGATTGCGGTCAAGGCCCACGATCAGCGTATCGACCCCGTGGGGGCCTGCGTCGGTATGCGCGGCTCAAGGGTGCAGGCGGTATCCAACGAGTTGAATGGCGAGCGTGTCGACATCATCCTGTGGAACGACAATCCGGCGCAGTATGTGATCAATGCCATGTCGCCGGCGGACGTGGTTTCGATTGTGGTGGACGAAGATACACACACCATGGATGTGGCGGTGAGCGAAGAGAATCTTTCCCAGGCCATCGGCCGCGGCGGACAGAACGTGCGTTTGGCCAGTCAATTGACCGGCTGGGAATTGAATGTCATGGATGAGGCCCAGGCGTCGGAGAAGAGTGAATCGGAAGCCAAGGGCTTCATGGATGCCTTCATGGAGCAGCTGGATGTGGACGAGGATGTGGCGGCAATACTGGTGCAGGAAGGATTTACCAGTGTCGATGAGGTTGCCTATGTCCCGATCGAGGAGATGCTTACCATCGAAGAGTTCGATGAGGATCTAATCAACGAGCTGCGTAACCGGGCGAAAGATTTTCTGTTGACCCGGGCCATCGCCAATGAAGAGGCGTTCCGTGAACCAGCCGAGGATCTGTTGACCATGCAGGGCATGGACAAACAGCTCGCGTTTACGCTTGCCGGTCGGGGCGTGGTGACGATGGAGGACCTTGCGGAACAATCCATCGATGATCTGATGGAGATCGACGGAATGGATGAAGATCGTGCCGGAAAGCTGATCATGACAGCCCGGGCACCTTGGTTCGAAGAGGCAAAATAGTAGTTGTGTAGCTTTACGCCGCATGTGAGTCCGGTATGAAGGTATAGCATAGGAAAAGATGGATAAGGCAAATTCAAGAGGCCTGATGTATGAGTGAAGTAACGGTAGCACAACTTGCAAATGTCGTTGGTATTCCTGCCGATCGCTTGATGGAACAGCTGGAGGATGCAGGCATCCAGGCCAAGACGCCTGACGATAGGATTTCCGATGAGGAGAAAGCCAAACTGCTGCACTATCTGCGCGAGAGTCACGGCAAGAAACAGAGTGCCGGTGTGACAGCGCCGAGCAAGGTCACCTTGCGTCGCAAAACCGTCAGCGAACTACGTCAGCCGACAGCTTCACGCAGTACCTTGAGCCGTGCATCGACGGCGCCAGCCAAGACAGTCAGTGTGGAGGTGCGTAAGAAGCGTACCTATGTCAAGCGTGCCGCTGTTGAATCTGACGAACGTAAGTCGAAAGAGGCGGAAGAAGCGCGCAAGGCGCTCGACGAACAGGCAAAGGCCAGGGCTGCCATCGAGGCTGAAATCGAGGCGCGAAAAGCGGCCGAGGCGGCAAAAAGGGCTGAAGAGGAAGCGGCAAAGAAGGCTGAAGAAGAGGCAGAGGCTGCTCGCAAGGCCGCTGAAGAGGAGGCTGCGCGCAAGGTGGTCGAAGCGGAATTGATCAAGGCCGAGGAGCCTGAAGTGGTGCAGGAGAAGCCTGCCTCCAAACCGGAATCCGGCCGTGGCAAGAAGAGTCGCAAAGAGAGCAAGCGCGAGGGTCTGGAGCTTGAGGGCGAGCAGCGGTTGGAGCGTAAAGAGCTGCATGTGGCCGATGGTGCAAAGGGACGCCGTAAGAAAAAACCCGCCAAGCAGCGTAAGTCAGCCGCTTCGGCCAGCGAGACCCAACACGGTTTTCAGCGTCCCACCAGTCCTGTTGTGCACGAAGTCAAGATACCCGAGAACATCACTGTGGCTGAGCTGGCACAGCGGATGTCGATCAAGGCCGCTGAAGTCATCAAGGTTTTGATGAAAATGGGCATGATGGTAACGATCAACCAACCATTGGATCGCGACACGGCGATTCTCGTGGTCGAGGAGATGGGGCACGTGCCGGTACTTCAGCGAGACGAGGATATCGAAGCCGATCTGCTGAATATGGAAGAGTCTCAGGAACCGGGAGAGCCTGTCACCCGGCCGCCTGTGGTGACAATCATGGGTCACGTCGATCACGGCAAAACCTCGCTGCTCGACTATATACGCACCAGCCGGGTAGCGGCGGGTGAAGCGGGCGGCATTACCCAGCATATCGGCGCCTATCACGTGGATACCGACAAGGGCACTGTCTCCTTTCTGGATACCCCGGGACACGCGGCATTCACCGCCATGCGCGCCCGTGGCGCCAAGGTGACCGATATCGTCATTCTGGTCGTCTCCGCCGACGACGGCGTCATGCCGCAGACCAAGGAGGCGATTCAGCATGCCAAGGCGGCTGAGGTGCCGTTGATTGTCGCCATCAACAAGATCGATAAAGAGGAGGCGAATCCCGACCGCGTCATCCAGGAACTCTCCCAGGAGGAGGTGATTCCCGAGGAGTGGGGCGGTGACACCATGTTCGTGAAGGTCTCCGCCAAAACCGGCGTGGGTATCGATGAACTGCTGGATGCCATTCTGCTGCAGGCCGAGGTATTGGAACTGAAGGCGGTGCAGGAAGGCAACGCCACGGGATCGATCGTTGAGTCCTCACTGGACAAGGGGCGGGGACCGGTCGCAACCGTGCTGGTGCAGTCGGGTACCTTGCAGCGGGGCGATGTCATCGTATCCGGCAAAGAGTACGGCCGAGTGCGTGCGATGTTCGATGAGAACGGGCGTGCCATCAAGATCGCAGGTCCATCCATACCCGTGGTGGTGCTCGGTCTCTCCGGAACCCCGGAAGCGGGGGACGATGTTCGGGTGGTCAGCGATGAGCGGCGTGCCCGCGAGATTGCCGAACTGCGTCACGACAAGCAGCGGGATACCCGCCTGGCGGCGCAGAAGGCGGCGAAACTGGACGAGATGTTCACGCAAATGGAAGAGGGAGAATCCCAGACATTGAATGTGATCGTCAAGGCCGATGTTCAAGGCAGTGTCGAGGCATTGAAAGAGGCGCTGACAAAAACCTCCACGGAGGAGGTGAAGGTCTCTGTGGTTGCGTCCGGCGTAGGCGGTATCAACGAATCCGACGCCAACCTGGCAGTGACTTCGAATGCCATCATCATCGGTTTTAACGTGCGTGCCGATGCAGGCGCGCGCAGGGTGGTTGAAGAGCAAGGTATCGACATGCGTTACTACGGCATCATCTATGAGATCATCGATGATGTGAAAAAGGCTATATCGGGCATGCTCTCTCCGGAAATCCGCGAGGAGATTATCGGGCTGGCCGAGGTGCGTGATGTATTCCGCAACTCCAAGCTTGGCGCGATCGCCGGTTGTATGGTCATTGAAGGTACGGTGAAACGCAATAACCCGATACGCGTATTGCGCGACAATGTGGTGATCTACGAGGGTGCTTTGGAGTCCCTGCGTCGCTTCAAGGATGATGTGGCGGAAGTGAAAAACGGTATGGAGTGCGGTATCGGAGTAAAGAACTACAACGATGTGCAGGTCGGTGACCAGATCGAGGTCTTCGAGCGGACAGAAGTGGTGCGGAACGTATAAGTGCTATGCCACGTGATTTCAAACGAACAGATCGTATCGGTGCGGAACTGCAACGGGAGCTGGCAGGGCTGATCCGGGAAGAGGTCAAGGATCCGGCCATCGGGATGGTGACTATCCAGGAAGCCAGGGTGGTGCGGGATCTCTCACAGGCCAAGGTCTTCTTTACCACCATGTCATCATCGCTTTCGCACAAAGAGAGTGTCGAACAGTTGAACCATATCGCAGGTCATCTGCGCTGGTTGCTGGGTCAGCGCATGAAGCTGCGTTCAATACCGAAATTGAATTTCGTCTATGACACTTCGGTGGAGCAGGGGGAACAGCTTTCCACCTTAATTGATCGAGCGGTGAAGGAAAATCACACCGACCTGGATTGATCCTTTCTCACGGTTAAGCAAGAGTAAAAGCATGGGACGTCGTCGCAACAGGGGGCGCAATATCAGTGGTGTATTGCTGCTCGACAAACCAGAAGGTATGACTTCGAACAAGGCCTTGCAGGAGGTGAAATTCCTCTATAAAGCGGCAAAGGCGGGACATACAGGCAGTCTCGATCCGCTCGCCACCGGTCTGTTGCCGATCTGTTTCGGAGAAGCGACCAAGCTCTCGGCGTTTCTCTTGGATGCGGATAAACACTACCGTGTCAGAGTCAGGCTTGGCGAGACCAGAACCACGGCCGATGCCGAAGGCGAAGTGGTCGAACGAACCGATCCCAGTGGGGTCACGGAACAGATGCTGCAACACGTGCTGGACGATTTTCTGGGCGAACAGCAACAGTTGCCACCCATGTACTCCGCCATCAAGCACCAGGGAGAGCGGCTCTATAAACTGGCCCGCAAAGGGGTGGAGGTCGAGCGGGAACCCCGTACCATTCGGATCCACTCACTGCAGTTGATCGATTTCTCCCTGCCCGAATTTGAGATGGATGTGCACTGCTCAAAGGGCACCTACGTACGTACCCTCGCCGAGGATATCGGCAAACAGTTGGGTTGCGGCGCCTATGTCAGTGGCTTGCGCCGTACCGGGGTCGGTCCCTATGACGATCAGTCGATGGTCACCTTGGATGAGGTACGGCAGGCTTTCTCTGAAAAACTGTTTAAGGAGATGGATGATTGGCTGCTGCCGTTGGAGAGCGCATTGGCCGAGTGGCCTCAAGTCGCTCTGACGGCAGATGCCGCCTTCTATATGAGACAGGGCCAGCCGATCCTGGTACCGAATGCGCCCACCAGTGGCTGGGTGCGTCTCTATACCAATGAGACCGATTTTCTAGGCGTCGGCCAGATTCTCGACGACGGGCGCGTAGCGCCGAAAAGGCTAATGCAGGTAACAAATTGAATTGCAGAAAGAATTTCTTCACAAACAGTGGAATTCGGGTTGCTGTGAAGGCCCAGAACGCGCATACTACGCGCTCTTTCCGGGGATGGCCCGGTTAACAGCGTATTTTTCACCGGTCCGGCCCGCCTGAACTCATTGTCGGGTGGGTCTTAAATGGGACCAGATTCAACGACGTAACCAAGAGGAGAAACGTCATGTCAATGAGTGCAGCAGACAAGAAATCAGTCATCGAGGAGTATCAGCGGGCACCCGGGGATACCGGTTCGCCTGAGGTACAGGTCGCCCTGATGACCAGCCGCATTACCCAGCTCACGGAGCATTTCAAAGAACACAAACAGGATCACCACTCCCGGCAGGGTCTGGTGCGTCTGGTCAACTCCCGCCGCAAGCTGTTGGACTATCTGAAGAGCAATGACCCGGATCGCTATAAAGAGCTGATCAGCCGTCTGGGTCTGCGTCGCTAATTCGTCCTGAAACATTAATTACTCAAGGATTCAAAAGTGACATTAATTAAAAAAGAATTTCAGTGGGGAGACAATAAGGTCTCCATCGAAACAGGTGAGATAGCAAGGCAGGCTGACGGTGCAGTCATGGTCAATGTGGACGACACCGTTGTCCAGGTAACCGTGGTTGAAGCGAAGAGCAACGTAGCTCGGGACTTTTTTCCATTGACCGTGGACTATCAGGAGAAGACATATGCCGCCGGAATGATCCCTGGTGGCTTTTTTCGTCGTGAAGGCCGTCCGAGTGAAAAGGAGATTCTCACAGCACGGCTTATTGATCGGCCGATCCGTCCGCTATTCCCGAAGGGTTTCACCAGTGAGGTCCAGGTCATCATTACCGTGATGTCCCTGAACCCGGCAGTGGATCCCGAAATACCTTCATTGATCGGTACTTCCGCAGCGCTCGCGATCTCCGGACTGCCGTTTCAGGGCCCTGTCGGCGCCGCCCGTGTCGGCTATAAAGATGGCGAGTACATTTTGAATGCAGCCACCACCGGCCTCAATCCCGAAACGGATCTAGACCTGATTGTAGCCGGTACTGAAGAGGCTGTATTGATGGTCGAATCGGAAGCGAATCAGCTCTCCGAGGAGGTCATGCTGGGTGCAGTCCTGTTCGGTCATGAACAGTTCCAGATCGTCATCCAGGCGATCAAGGAGCTGGCGGCCGAGGTCAACAAGCCGGCAGCCGAGTTCACAGCGCCGGTAGAGGATGCAGAGCTCTCCGCAGCGGTAGAGGCAGCCGCCGCACAGGGTATCGGCGATGCCTATCGTATCGCTGACAAGCTTGACCGTTACGCGGCCATCGACGAGGTTGTGGCGGCGACAGTGCAAAGCCTCTGCCCGGAAGACGAGGCTGAAGCCCGCTGGAGTACCGACGAGGTCAAGGGGGCTATCGAAAAGTTGAAAAAGCGCGTTGTCAGGGGACGTATCCTGGACGGGGAACCCCGCATTGACGGTCGCGATACCCGCACAGTGCGTCCCATCTCGGTTCGCACGGGTGTTTTGCCAAGAACCCACGGTTCAGCGCTCTTCACACGCGGTGAGACCCAGGCCCTGGTGGTTACCACACTGGGCACCGAGCGCGATTCGCAGATCATCGACGCACTGGAAGGCTCCCGTCGCGAGCACTTCATGCTGCACTACAACTTCCCTCCGTTCTGCGTCGGCGAGACAGGGCGTGTCGGCAGTCCGAAGCGGCGCGAGATCGGCCATGGTCGTCTGGCCAAGCGTGGTGTGTTGGCTTGCATGCCGACAATCAGCGAGTTTCCGTACGCGATCCGCGTGGTCTCCGAGATCACCGAGTCCAACGGCTCCTCCTCGATGGCATCCGTCTGCGGTACCAGCCTGGCATTGATGGATGCCGGTGTGCCGATCAAGGCGCCGGTTGCGGGTGTGGCCATGGGTTTGATCAAAGAGGGCGACAAGTTCGCAGTACTGACCGATATCATGGGTGACGAGGACCACCTGGGCGACATGGACTTCAAGGTGGCCGGTACCGGTCAGGGTATCAATGCCCTGCAGATGGATATCAAGATCAACGGTATCACCAAGGAGATCATGGAGATCGCGTTGGATCAGGCAAAAGAGGGTCGTCTTCATATTCTTGGCGAGATGAACAGCGTCATCAACGCCCATCGGGACGAGATGTCGGAGCATGCTCCGCGCATCATCGAGTTTAAGATCAATCCTGACAAGATTCGCGACGTTATCGGCAAGGGCGGTGTGACGATTCGCTCCATTACCGAAGAGACAGGCGCTACTGTTGATATCACCGATGACGGCGTGGTCAAGATCTTCTCCGTCGACAAATCCGCCGGTGAGGAGGCACGCAAGCGCGTCGAACTGATCACCGCTGATGTGGAGGTCGGTACGACTTATGAAGGCAAGGTGGCGAAGCTGATGGATTTTGGTGCATTTGTCACCATCCTGCCCGGTAAGGATGGGTTGGTACATATCTCCCAGATCTCCAATGAACGAGTGGAGAAGGTCAGCGACAAGCTTGCCGAGGGAGATGTGGTGAAAGTCAAGGTGCTCGAGGTCGATAAGCAGGGCCGTATTCGCCTGAGCATGAAGGCGGTTGAAGAGGCCTGATTAGCACCAGGCAATAGAAAAAGGGGCCGATTAGGCCCCTTTTTTATGCTCGACGATAAATTTTTTATGGCATGAATTGCCCGCTATTTCCCTATTAGGGTCTATTGGATGCGTGTTGACAGGCCCTAAAACCATACATCCCAGATGACGAACATCATAATGGCGGCAAGAGTGCTGGAAAACAGAATGCTGCCTATACCGATGAGTATTTCGGAGCCTGAGATAAACCATGGTTGATCGGACCAACGGTTATGTACATGCGACCTGTAGTGCCGGTTAAAGAGATATCTCCAGCCGACCAGGTAGTCGATATAGGTGGGATTCTTAAAGGGTCTCAAAGTGTGTGTATCGCTGCGCATTGCCCTGTCTCCGCGTTGGGTGCAATAGCCATCAGTCTGTCTGTGATTTAAAGATTGCCACACGAATATTGCAGTTTTATGACTGTTACGTGAATGGTGTACGCTTGAGATGCCCGTCCATCGACCATGGGACCGGTTGGAAGCTATGCCCCGGATGCGGATGGAGTTACAACAAGGGTTCCTTAAACCCAGTTAGGTATCTAGTTCAGCCAAAGAAAAGATAGTGGAAACTGTTTGAATCCGATCCTCGAAATACCTCGTATAGATGTTTGAACGCAGCATGATTCTGGTTCTTGAAAACTTAACTAAACGAGGAATATCAAAATGAAAATTCTATTAGCAACCGCAACCATGATTTTGTCCGCCAACCTGTACGCCACTTCATATGATGATCTGTACGGGGTAGTCGGTAACAACCATGATCAGTACATCGGTTCGTCCTACTCAAACAGTCTGCCTACGGCGATTCAGCCGGGTATCGGTGATCAGTATGGCAGTTCTTTCCTCTACTCCGAGGGTTTTTCGAACAGCGGACATAAGGCGCAGCGTGGCTTCAGCGATGGATACGGAAGCAGCCTGATCGATGTCGGCGCAGCGGTAAATTGGTAATGATGGCGTTGCTTTAGCGGGGCATCCTGCCCCGCCTAAAGCGTTACATCAATCAATTCGATGTTGCTGTGCCAACGGGAGCAATCACTGATTTTTTAACCTGGTTGTGATTGGGCCCAGCCCGATTTCTCAGGTCTAACCGATTGAAAAAAAGACAAAATCTAAATATTAACCGATACGGAATGAAAGTACGGGAGATTGTGGCGAAGGACCGTTTGATGAGGCGCAAACAGCGTTTCAGCAACAAAATGTTGAATTTCTCTCTGTGTATTGAATCCAAATTGCGATAGCCGGCGTATCAGTTGTGTAGATGCGACTAAAAATCACCAAGCGGGATTAGGTTCAATCGTTTGGGTTTCATGGTCCATATTTCAGCAGATCGAGGTGCTTTGTGCCGCCAATACTCCTGTTATTTTCAGTGCTGATGGCAGTGGTACTTACATCTTGTACGTCCTTGGAGCATCAGGCCAGTCAGTCCCGAGTAATTCCTCAGGGTGAGATGGCGACCGTGCGCAGCGAGTCGATGAAATTGATTACCCGGTTGTTGGAGGAAGAACTGGTACCGGGATTGAGTATCGCACTGGTCGACAGGGAGGGACCAATCTGGCTGGAGGGATTCGGTGTCGCTAACAGCCGCACGGGAGAAAGGGTCGATACGGGAACCCTCTTCAGGGTCGGATCGCTGACCAAACCTGTCACTGCGCTCGCTGTCATGCAGCTTGTCGCAGAGGATGAGATCGATCTGGATCTCGCGTTAAGAGATCAGCTGTCGGGCTTTTCCATTCGGCATCACCAGCAGGATGCAACACCGCTAACACCCCGGCAATTGCTGAGTCATCGTAGTGGACTACCCAGCGACTTGCGCAAAGGAATGTACACAGATACCCCCTTTACAAAGGTGACGTCCCTGTTGCATGAAGAGTATGCCTCATACGATCCAGACAGGGTCTATAGCTATTCAAATATCGGTTACGATCTGCTGGGGCACCTGATTCAGCAGCGCTCGGGTCTGGCCTATGCAGATTTTATCGAGCGGACGTTGTTTAACCCCTTGGAGATGCACAGTAGTGGGTTTGATCTTTCGACGGAATTGCAGGATAGATTATCCGCCGGACATCTTGACGGTCAGATCCGTCCTCAGCCACCCCTCCGAGATACTCCGGCATTAGGCCTCTATTCCACTGGAGAGGATCTGGGCCGTCTGATGACAGCACTGCTTGATGCGAAAATCCCCGGACTGCCTTCACCGCTACTCGGTCAGATGTTTCAGCCGCAAACTGTCGATGGTCAGGTTTCATTAGGGGTGTTACCTGGATTTGGTTGGTTCATCGAACAACACCCGGTAATTGGGAAGCTTGTTCGTCATGGTGGCAGTACCCTGTTGTTCGGTGCTGAAATGGCGTTACTGCCGAAGCAGGAACTGGGCATTGCCGTGTTAGCAAATGGTGCGGACAGCAATCGGGTCGCAAAGGAGTTGGCGGTGACCGTTCTCATGGTTACGGCCTCTCTGCGCGGAGGATTTCCCGAACAGACGCAGCGCCAAGTTGCGAAAGACACTCCGGCTGGTTACGACACACCCTCAGGCGCCTATGCCACGGATCTTGGACTGCTGATGGTCGATGCCGAACAACCCAGGCTCTGCGCCTGCATCATCGAGCAGATTCTCGATCTGGTACGTTTTGAAGACGGCAGCTTGGGACTTAGTGAAGAGAGTATCGGTCAATTACCGGACGGATACCGGATATTGGGTGACCTGCGTTTGCGCGAAAGCGAGGTTAACGGCATGGATGTCTTGGTGGCGGATCGGAACGGTAACGAGATCATGTTGGGCAACAGGGTCGAATCCGATCAGTGGGAGTCGGTATGGAAGAAGCGGTTAGGCAGCTACCGGACTATCAATCCGGACGGAGAGTTCTCGATACGGGACCTCAAATTGAGTGACCAGGATGGTGTGCTCTGCCTGCACTATCGCGCGCCGCACTTGAGTGAGAATCTGATCAGAGTACCGCTGCAACCGGTATCCGCCACGGAGGCCGTGGTGCAGGGGTTTGGCCGTGGCGGCGGGGAGACAGTGCAGATAGTCGAGCTAAACGGCAAACAGTGTCTGAAATTTTCCGGTTATATGGGTGTGCCGCAGGAGCAGGATTAGTCGGGCCCATGCATAGCATATCTATCCATCGTCATAGGGTTCCATACCACTTTTTCCTGGTTGCTGTAAGGAAGTCAGTGACATACAAAACAGTGACTGAATGCTTGTACCTCTTGCCGCCATGGCGCAAGGTCAGTAACCTTGTGGCAGGTTTACATCTCTTGGGGGGATCCATGGCGAATGGAGACACAGATCCGCAGGAAGCAATACAGCTACGCAATCAGGAACTCGAAAGATTGCTGGCTGCCTGCGCCCTGAACGATCGCAAGGCTTTTTCCCGTCTGTACACTATTACTTCAGCGAAACTATATGGCGTTGTGCTGCGTATATTAAATAGAGAAGATTGGGCGCAAGACTGTTTGCAGGATGCCTACATCAAGGTTTGGAACAATGCAGGCAATTATCGTTCTTATTTGGCGGCCCCGTTGACCTGGATGTCAGCGATAGCGAGAAATCAGGCGTTGGACCTGCTTCGCAAACAGAAGCGTGAATTGACGGAGAGTGATGACAAGGGTTTTCCGGAGCAGATCGACCATAATCCCCTGCCACAGGAAAACCTAAGCCGTACCGATGAGGGAAGGCGTCTGGACAATTGTCTGCAACAGCTGAAGGAGCAGCAGCGACAGATTATTGCATTGGCCTATTTCAAGGGAATGACCCATGATGAGCTGGCGGCCTATACTGAAACTCCGTTGGGTACGATCAAGACATGGATTCGTCGAGGTCTGGAGCAATTGAGGAGGTGTCTTGATCATGATACCTGAAAATGAAGTTAAAGATATCAATATCCTTGCCGGAGAGTATGTGTTAGGCACCTTGCAAGGACAGGAGCGTATCGATTTCGAACAGCGTCTGCAGACAGACATGCAGCTGCAGGACGAGGTTGATGCTTGGCACCGGCGTTTAGAGCCCATGCTGGACAGCATTGAACCTGTAACGCCTCCAAAGGCTGTATGGGATCAAATCGCAAGTCGGATAGAACCGGTTGACACCCGTGTGGAAGCTGCCACCGGCTTTTGGAACAGCCTGAATTTCTGGCGTAACCTCGGCATGGTTACAGCCACTTTGGTCTTGGTTATGGGCATGACTCTGCTGACGACTCGTCAACAGGATATGGCGATGGACAGTATAATGGTAGTCCTGAATGACCAGTCGAGACCCGGCTGGCTGGTCGGCGCAGTGGACAAAGATCCTTATCTGAAAGTGAAGGCTGTAGAGCCGACTCCGTTACCGCATGGAAAAGTCTGTCAATTGTGGCTGGAGGATGAGCTTGGACATCTTCACCCCCTCGGTGTTTTGCCCCATGACGGCAGTATACAGATGAACCTGCCGGCAGCCCTTAGCGATCGGCAGCGTTTCAAGGTCTCTATCGAAAGCACCGATCAGTTGCCGAAGAATCGGCCGAGTGAAGAAATCGTATTCGAAGGCACTCTGACTGAAATCTGACCGGCGTCGGCGTCGTTCAGCCGCGTCATAAGGTATTTGTATAAGGCTCTCGGGCCAGAGCAAAAACAGTTTGCTGTCTTTAGATGACGCCCAAATTCGGGCTTCCGGCATATTATCTTCTGACAATCTGTAATGATCTGTAACGGAAGTTGGGAAGCGTTACGGATAGCATAAATCCCATATTATTTAATTTGTATTTTCCTGCATTTATGGCATACGCTAGATTGTATGCGCTACGGTTATTGTCTGTTTCATAGCGTAGGTAAGGACTGGGAATGTTCATGCGGAAGAATCAATAAGAATAGATATAACGCACTGTAATGAAACGACTAAAACGAAACCAAGGCTTATGTCTAGTGTTAAAGGTCTGATACCTGATCTGGATTCCTATCGTGGTCGCTATACCCTGCTTTCCATCCTGGTCGGTGTAGCATTGGTCACGGTTGCCTACCTTGGCTGGAATCTTGTAAACAGCACCAGCCAAAGACAGATAGACAATATTACCGCCAGAACAGTAGCCGCTGGCATCCTGGCCGATGCTCAAACCCAACTCAATCACTTGGAAAACAACCTCCAGCGTATTCTCAATGAGCCAATGAAGGGGAATTTGCTTCATACGGAGAATACATTGCTCAGCCTGGAAGAGGTACTTCTCGATTTGACGGATTCCCTGAAGCGGTTGCCCTTGGATGAGGGTGATTTGGCAGAGGGTCTGCTCGAGGAAAAGCTCGCGCTGGAACAGGAGGTGAAAAAACTGATCGATGTTCGACGAGATGTAGAAGGTTGGTTTCCCGCCATGAATCTCATGTTGGAGGAGATGTATCCGCACAACAAGGGAATTCTCAGTGAACTTCAACTGCTACGCCAGGAGGTGGATGTTGGATTTCCCCTTGATCAACAGGTCGATGTGATTAGTCGGATTTCCACTTTGCAGCGACTCTGGATGGGCTTGACCGGAGAGCTGCGTCTCATGGTGGCTAACCGATTTGGTCTGTTTGCAGCCAACCAGGATAGTGAGTTTCAAGTACGTAATGATGCTATTGTTGATTTTGCGCAACGTTTTGTCCTGCATTTGCAGATACTGGAAAGCTATTTCGAGGACAATGATGAGGAATTCATACTGTCCGATAGCTTGGTGGATATGGAGACCCACTACAGATCGTGGATGAATGGCTATCAACGGGTTTTGGCATTTATGGAAAAGCCAACCTGGCGCATGGACCTGCATATCATGCGTGAAAAAGTCACTCCACGGTTGGATAGCATGCGTCAGCGCTTTTCACATATCGACCTCGCTCTCGATGCCCAGTCAGCGGATGGCATCACTCAACTCACCCAAACCGCTAAACGGTTATCGATATCGATTCTGGCGATGGCTATGCTGGGATTACTGATGCTGTTTGTAGCCTTTCAGTTCATCAAGCGCAATCTGCTGCTTCCTATTGGGCAGACCGCTGCGGCATTGAAGCAGGAAGCCAGTGGTGGCTTGGAATCGAATACGCCCGCTAGCAGCAATTTAAGGGAGATACAGGATTTATTGGATGCCTTCAGTGAAATGCGCAAGCAGGTGCGTAATCGCCAGCGTCATCTCGACCATGTGGCACATCACGATGCGCTGACCCAGCTACCCAATCGAGTGCTTTTTCACGATCGTCTTGAACATGCATTGGCGATTGCCCTCAGAGGGGATGGCCTGATCGGACTCATGTTTCTCGATCTGGACCGTTTTAAACAGGTCAACGACAGTCTGGGGCATCTGGCTGGTGACGAGCTGTTGAAACGTATCGCAGAACGTTTGACATCAATCGTGCGAAGCTCCGATACCGTGGCCAGGCTGAGTGGCGATGAATTTGCTATTTTGATTGAAGGTGTCGGTAGCCGCGAAGATATGGCACCCCTGGCCGAGAAGATACTGCGTGCGGTGGAGCAGCCGGTTGAGGTGGCTGGTCAGGAATTGTGCGTCTCCGCATCCATTGGAATTGCGATGGCGCCCTTTGATGACGTCTCCGCCGACTACCTTATCCGTGATGCCGATACCGCCATGTATGAGGCAAAACGACATGGACGTTCAGCTTATCGCTTTTTTAGCGGCGAAATGACGGAGCGTGCTGCAGAGGGGCTTAAGTATGAACATGAGGTTCGCCAGGGAGTGGAGGCAGGACAATTTCATTACCACTTTCAACCTATCCTTGCGTCGAATAGCGGCAGGCTGTTCTGTTACGAGGCACTGTTGCGCTGGCAGCACCCGCAACGCGGAATCCTTACCCCGGATCACTTTTTAGCGGTACTGAACGATACAGGCCTGATCACAGCCCTTTTCGGACCGCTTTTTGAGCAGGCGCTCCACTTCCAAAAAGAACACGGCGACGAGGGAGACAGGGTAGTCATCTCCATCAATCTCTCCGCCAGGCTGCTTAATGATCCGGTCTTCTGTCGTAATCTCCTCGAGAACCTGATTGCGGGAAAGATGCCGCCCCGCTGTCTGATCCTGGAGATAACCGAGGACACCCTTACCCAGGAACTGGCTGAGGCCGACCAGTTCCTGCAACAGGCCAGATTATTGGGAGTGAGAATCGCCCTGGATGATTTCGGGACCGGTCAGGCCTCTCTCAGCCACTTGCGACAGTTTCCGTTTGATCTGTTGAAGATTGACCGGGAATTCATTCACGGTGTCGTTGCGGATAGTAACGACGCCAGCCTGGTGCGTGCGATGATACAGTTGGCGCATGCCTTCAATATCGATGTCATTGCCGAAGGTGTCGAGAACGAGAGCCAGCTGGCTTTTCTTCAGCGACAGGGTTGCGATTTCGTACAAGGCTATCTGGTCGGTACGCCCAGACACAAACAGCAATACTCAGAGATGTCAAAGGCTGGATTGTTGTTTGAAACCTAGGCGATTTCCTGTACTGGCCGTCGCAGCAAGAGTTTCTCAGAAACGATTATCATCAGAAGTGGAAATCGGGTGTGCAAAGCCTTGACACAGTAGAGAAAGTGCCGTAGATTTCGCGCTCCACTTTGCATGCGGTATCCGGGCCGGATACTTGGCAAAGACCTGTCCCCATCGTCTAGAGGCCTAGGACACTGGCCTTTCACGCCGGTAACAGGGGTTCGACTCCCCTTGGGGACGCCATATTTTATACAGGACGGGTGTTTAGGTTTCCTCCCCCACTCGATTTTCAGCATTTGGCGGTCGGTAACGCCTGCTACCGGACGTTTTCGCAGTAGGCGAATCTTCCTGACATGCCCGACTTGTCATTTCCAAATTACTACCGCTCGAACGTGTTTCGTCCGAGAGATCGGTGGGATTTCCCGGCCACTGCCCTGTCTTTAACGGGCCTATGACTACAACTGGGCGAGTGGGCGGGATTATAGTGATCGTCATAGTGCGTGATTGTTCCGTCTCAATGGTTTGGTATGAGGTGTTAAACCCTGATCAGAGACTAACAGCAGACCAAGTCACATCTATCTTCCGAGCATATGGTCGATGATACCTTCGCACTCGAGCCAATCCTCAACATCGTGTCCCGGTTCGAAATTGCGCTGTTCGGCGCGATAGTAAGCCATGGTCGCAATCATCTCGTAGCGCTCCCTCGGACTGATAGAAGCTTTGGGGCTACGCTTTGTCACGGCTTTTTTTGCAACCCGTTTCTTAGTGATCGCTTTTTTCTTTGTTACCTTTTTCTTACTCACCTTGGCCTTGGTTTTTTTTGTTGTGGTGCTCTTTTTCGCATTGCTTTCCTGTTTGCTGGCCACGTTGTCGCTCCTGGTTGAAAATAGTTTGAAAGTGAATTCTAGTAAGTATGCGTGACAGTTCCGCTACAGCTGTTTTATAGGCGATTCGCCGATGGATTGTCCAGTCATTCTTAGGTAATGACGCTGGGTTTTGTGCGCCCGGTTCGTTGCTCGATTTCAGCCAAGGTCAGGGCGATATCCACCAGCCGGGTCATGACGGACTCGGTGGCTTGTGTCTGCTTGGACGGGTCGGTCTCGTAGGCCTCCAGATAGACACGTAGAGTCGCTCCTTCAGTACCGGTTCCTGAGAGCCTGAAAACGATTCTCGAGCCGTCGCTGAAGCCCACGCGTATGCCTTGGCGCTCCGACCGGCTGCCATCGACGGGATCGGTATAGGCGAAGTCATCGGCGTACTCGACACGGTAGCCGCTCAATGCCTGGCCGGGAAGGCCGGGGAGTTTTGCCCGCAATGCATCCACCAGATTTTCAGCGTCGGTCTTGTCGATGGCTTCGTAGTCGTATCGTGTATAGTAGTTCCGTCCAAAGGCCTTCCAGTGATCGGTAACGATTTTCTTCACAGACTGTTGTTTGAGGGCAAGCAGATTGAGCCAAAACAGCACGGACCAGAGACCGTCTTTTTCGCGGATATGATCGGATCCGGTACCGAAACTCTCCTCACCGCAGAGTGTTATTTTTCGGTCATCCAGCAGATTGCCGAAAAACTTCCACCCTGTGGGGGTCTCGAAGCAGGGCAATCCAAGTTTTTCCGCCACCCGGTCTGCCGCCTGGCTGGTAGGCATGGAACGCGCCACTCCGGTGATGCCGCCTGAGTAGCCTTTGATGAGATGGGCGTTGGCCGCCATGATAGCCAGGCTGTCGCTTGGAGTGACAAAAAAATTGCGTCCTAAAATCATATTTCTGTCACCGTCACCGTCTGAAGCCGCAGCGAAATTGACGGCATTGGCGCCTTTGGTCAGTTCCACAAGCTGATGCGCATGGACCAGGTTGGGATCGGGATGGCCACCGCCGAAATCGACTTTGGGTATGCCGTTGATCACTGTTCCGGGTTCCGCTCCCAGTCTCCCTTCAAGGATCTCTGTGGCATAAGGGCCTGTAATCGCATGCATGGCATCGAAGCGCATGGAAAACATGCCGGAATCGAAGAGTTTCCTAATCCGGTCGAAATCAAACAGCTCCATCATCAGGTCGGCATAGTCTTCGACAGGGTCGATGATGTCGATTTGGGTCTCGCCCAGGTTGATCCTCCCCGGTTTGTCGAGATCGATGGGGGGAGTCTCTAAAATCCGATACTCATCGATTTCTGTCGTGCGATGAAAGATCGCTTCAGTGACCGTTTCCGGCGCAGGTCCTCCGTTGGGCGTGTTGAATTTGATGCCGAAATCTTCGTCGGGGCCGCCGGGATTGTGGCTGGCTGACAGGATGATGCCTCCATCGGTGTTATATTTGCGGATAATGCAGGAGGCAGCGGGTGTCGACAGCAGTCCGCCTCTTCCGAGCAAGACCTGTTTCACACCATTGGCGCTGGCCATGCGCAAGATGACCTGGATCGCTTCGCGGTTGTAGTAGCGACCGTCCCCCCCGAGTACGAGGATGCCCCCTCTCAGATCCGTCTGTGTGTCGAAAATGGCTTGTACAAAATTTTCTAAATAGTGAGGTGTTTGAAAAACTTTGACTTTTTTTCTGAGACCCGATGTGCCGGGGCGTTGATCGTCGTAGGGCTGAGTATTGATTGTGACAATGTTCATATGCTTCTCGTTGCGGCCGTTGTCGAATTTTTCTATATGGTGCGTTATTCATACCCATATGGGAACCCTGGCTTCTGTGACAATTCATTGTCGGGACGGTGCCGGGTGCGTGACGGATGCTGGTGTCAGAAAACACATTCAATCAATGGGTTATGGGGGTTCTACCTGATCTGTTCTAGATACGGGAAACTGTCCCCAGCAATTGGCTGTGCAGAGACCGGGTTTTGATCCGTTGCTTATGACCTCAATCTCTCGACTTCTTGATTTATCCTGCGTATCTTATTTCGAACGTATTTGGCCCCGGATCCTGCTGACTTTTTTAATGCTAATGGGTTAATCCAAATTTCGAATGATGAAGGACGTGAGAAATGATCATCAATAAGCTGAATCATTTAAATATGGAACAGATCTTTGGGGGCAAACCCCTTGTCTATGCCTGTCTCGCTTGTGGCATGGGATTGGCCGCAAATTCAGGCACTCTCTATGCCGCGGACTGGGTGATATCTCCAAGTATCGGAATTCAGCAGATTTACACCGATAATGCGAATCTGACACATGAAGACGAGGTGAGCGACAACATTACGGTGGTCAGGCCCACCCTGTCGATCTACAAGGAGGGGGCCAGGGCAAATTTGGATTTCAACTATGCACCGGAATACCGTCACTATTGGGACGAGACGGAAGACAATGAAGTTGTCCATTTTATGCGCACCGAGGGTAATGTGGAGATTGCCGAAAACCATCTCTACCTCGATGGCTGGCTGAGGGCGGACAGGACAAACATCACCAGTACCGGCAGATCGGGCATCGGCGGCCTGACAGGTACCGAGGATGACACGGATTTCTATTCGGTAGGGCTGAGCCCCTATTTCACTGCCAGGCTGGGTGATTTCAGTGTCGTTGAGGTTCGATTCACCGGGGACAGAATCGACTATTCAGAAGATCTCGACAACGATAGTTCAGGCAGGCGGGGTGAGATTGCATTCGGTAACGGCAGCATGTTCACAAACCAGATATGGGAGGTCTTATATCAACAGAGCGATGTGGACTATGAAAATCTGGACGATGACAATGAGACGAAGATATTCCGTGCGGAACTGATACAAAAGATTACCAATCAGTGGTCAGCTGCCTTTTCGGCCGGTTATGAGGAGTATGATCTGGCGGTTGCTGATGATAGAGACGACTCCACATGGAGTATCGGAGCTATTTACACACCCAACCCCAGAACACGTTTTGCGCTCGGTGTCGGTGAGCGGTCATTTGGCGATGACTATTATTTCGATTTCAGTCATCGAACGGGCAGGACTATATGGACCGCCAGCTATGAACAGGATTTTGTCAGTGCCCGCGATGAACTGAGTACACAGCCGCTGTTCGAGCGCCAGGATGCTTTTGGCAATCTGGTAAGGGATCCCATTCTGGAGACATCCCCTGTCACTGTACGCGCCGCGTACAGTCCCTCCATTACAGAGGATTTTTATGAGAGCAAGCGATTTTCCACAGAGTTCACTTATCAGACAACCAGGACTTCAATTAACCTGCGGGGGCGTTATCTGGAACGTCTCTATGACCGCTCCGGTAGAGATACGGAAGATATCGAGTTAAGCGTATTGCTGACAAGAAGGCTTGCCCGGTTAACTAGCGGCTACTTTCAAATCACCGGCATAGATCACGAAGAAGAGGTTTTGGTCTACGATCAATTGACAGCCACGCTGGGTGTAAGTTACCAGTTCGGCACTGACAGCAGAGTCGGTTTCAGCATAACCCATCTCGAGCGAGACGCTGATACGGATGTTGACAGTTACGAAGAGAATCACGCGAGTCTCAGTGTCACCTCAGCGTTTTAATTGAATTGGGTTCTTGAAATTAGTGTTGGAATCCCCATATTAAGCGACGACAAAAAATCCAAACCACCGAAAAAATCGTCAATCTAAACCAATTGGAGTTCTAACCTAAAGATGACTGTCGAAGCCCATAAGGAAACCCTTGATTTTCAAGCAGAAGTTAGCCAGGTACTCAACCTGGTGATTCGTTCGCTATACAGTAATAAAGAGATTTTTCTACGCGAATTAGTCTCCAATGCCTCCGATGCGGCGGAAAAACTGAGGTTTGAAGCCCTGACGGACGAGGCCCTGTTCGAGGACGATCCCGAACTCAGGGTGCGGGTAACCCTCGACAAAGAGGCGGGAACCGTCACCATCTCCGATAATGGCATCGGTATGAGCCGACAGGAGGTCGCTGAGACTATCGGCACCATTGCCAGTTCAGGCACACGCAAATTTTTTGAAGCCATGTCCGGAGACCAGACCAAGGACAGCGAATTGATCGGCCAGTTCGGTGTCGGTTTCTATTCCGCCTTCATCGTTGCCGATAAGGTGACGCTGCTGACGCGTCGGGCCGGCCTGGGCCAGGAGCATGGCGTTCGCTGGGAATCGGACGGGGAGGGTTCGTTCACCATCGAAAACATGGATAAGGCAACCCGCGGCACCGATGTCGTCCTCCATCTGCGCGAGGATGAGAAGGAGTTTCTGGAGAGCTATCGGCTACGATCCATCATCTCCAAGTTCTCCGACCACATCACCATTCCGGTGGAGATGGAGAAGGAACATTACGGCGAGGACGAGGAGAAGCCCGAGACAACGGAATTTGAGCGGGTCAATAAAGGGACTGCGTTGTGGATGCGCAATCGGAGCGATATCTCGGAAGAGGAGTATCATGAGTTTTACAAGCACGTCTCTCACGATTTCGAGAATCCACTCACCCACGTCCACAACAAGGTCGAGGGAAACAATGAATATACAGCCCTGCTCTACATACCTCAGCGAGCGCCATTCGATCTCTGGGACAGGGATCAAAAACATGGCGTGAAACTGTTTGTGCGGCGTGTTTTCATCATGGACGAGGCGGATAAGCTCATGCCCCGCTATCTACGCTTTGTCAAAGGCGTGGTGGATTCGGATGATCTGCCGTTGAACGTGTCGCGTGAAATCCTGCAACATAACCGCAAGATAGACACCATCAGGCAGGCCAATGTAAAACGTATTATGTCTGCGTTGGAGAAACTGGCGGAATCGGACAAGGAAAAGTATCAGACCTTCTGGGATGAGTTCGGTAAGGTAATGAAGGAAGGGCCGGCGGAAGACTATGCCAATCGTGATCGAATTGCCGGTTTGTTGCGTTTTGCCACAACCCACAATGAGACGGACGAACAGAATGTATCCCTGGCGGACTATGTTTCCCGCATGCAGGAGGGCCAGGATAAAATCTACTATATCACCGCCGATTCGCCCGCGGCCGCTCGTTTCAGCCCACATCTCGAAGTGCTGAAAAAGAAAGGCGTCGAGGTATTGTTGCTGTCTGACCGGGTCGACGAATGGCTGGTGACAAGTCTTACCGAATTTGAGGGTAAGCAGCTGCAGTCGGTGGCCAAGGGCGCCCTCGATCTGGGAGAGCTGGAAGACAAGGAAGAGAAGGAGAGCAGCGAGAAACAGTCAGAGGAGCATAAGGAACTGTTGCAACGTATGCAGGATGTGTTGGGCGAGGCGGTTAAGGAGATCCGTATCAGCCAGCGCCTGACCGACTCCCCGGCCTGTCTTGTGGTGGAGGAGCATGATATGAGCGCCAATCTCGCCAGGGTTCTCAAATCGGTTGGACAGGACGCGCCTCAAACCAAACCGATCATGGAGATCAATGCCGAACATCCACTGGTTGAGCGCCTGGAGGGCGAACAGGATGGTGATAAATTTGGCGATTTGACAAAGGTGTTGTTCGATCAGGCTCAACTTGCCGAAGGTGGACAGTTGGATGATCCCGCCGCATTCGTGAGGCGACTTAATAGTTTAATGCTAAAGTTGACTGCTGGCTGATAGTGAGGGGGATAGTGGGCCTATCGCCTGTCCCTGAATAATATGGTTTAACCAGCCGTATCGGATCGAAGGGGGAGGGACCCCCCTTCATAAAAGCCCTATATCCACCTATTGATAGCCTCAACTGGTTCAGGCAGCCGGGGCGTGGCAAACTTCCTCGATCCTTATAACAAACCAAAGGAGTATCATTATGCGCGTCATACTGCTCGGCGGACCGGGAGCCGGTAAAGGCACACAGGCCAATTACATCAAAGAGAAGTACCAAATTCCGCAGATTTCCACTGGAGATATGCTGCGGGCTCATGTCAAGGCCGACACGGAACTGGGTGTTGCAGCAAAGAAGATCATGGATGAGGGCGGCTTGGTTTCGGATGACATCATCATGGGCATGGTGAAGGAGCGGATTGCCGAGGATGACTGCAACAATGGATATCTGTTCGATGGTTTTCCCCGTACCATTCCTCAGGCTGAATCACTTAAGGAGGCAGGTGTGCCGATCGATGCGGTGGTAGAGATCGATGTACCCGATGAGGAAATCATCAAGCGTATGTCCGGTCGTCGCGTGCACCTTGCCTCGGGCCGGACCTACCATATCATCTATAACCCCCCAAAAACTGAGGGTAAAGATGATGTCACCGGCGAAGATCTCATACAGCGCGATGATGATCAGGAAGAGACGGTCAAAGCGCGGCTGAAGGTCTACCATGACCAGACCGAGCCACTTGTCAGTTTCTACTCCAAAGAGGCGGATTCAGGTGACTGCAAGTATCTGAAAATCAATGGGGTAGGGGGTGTTGACGAGATTCGGGAGCAGATCTTCCAAGGCTTGGGATAGATCTGCTCGGGTCAGTTTCCTGAAACAGTCATTGGAGAGGTCGTGCATCTGGGCGGCCTCTCTGATATCCCTGCCCATTTGAATGTAGCTTTGTCCGTATTCAAACTGGCCGAAAATCATGGTTATGCGCCTGTTTCGAGAGCTATTAATGTCCAACAAGCATTAAGTTGGCTATTCTGATACCATCACTCCAATTTTTTAGAATTAGCAAGGGGCCGTGTTGTGGCAGTAGTAGAACTGACAAAAGATAACTTCGAATCGACGATTACAGAGAACGATTTTGTCATCATTGATTTCTGGGCTCCCTGGTGTGGACCGTGCCGCTCATTTGCACCTACCTATGAGTCGGTATCCGAGGATCACGACAATATCGTCTTCGGCAAGGTCAATACCGAGGAAGAGCAGGAGTTGGCGATGCATTTTCAGGTGCGCTCGATTCCGACACTGATGATATTTCGTGACAATATCATCATTTTCTCCCAGCCAGGAGCCCTGCCGGAATCCGCATTTCGCGAACTGTTGAGTAAAGCGGGTGAGCTGGATATGGACGAGGTTCGTGCACAAATCGAAGCGGAACAGCAGAAGGGGCAAAACGCCTGATTGCTTGTTCTGCCTCCTTCGTGGGCTGTCCTGCTTAGACGATGGTATATCACAGCTAAGTAAGCGTGCTGGATCGCTGCAGACAATCGCCGCATCAGGATTGATTGATGCCTGTGTACCGGATGTATCGGGATCCGCGGGATTGCCTAAATTGCCTGGTCCATGTTTCGATTCATAACCCTGGATGATGCTGCCAATCCAGGGTTTTTCATTCTTAACCCCTCACTTGGATATCTGTCGAATACTCGATCATCTGCCGTCTCGCTATAATATTGCATACTGAGAGATGTGGGAGTTGATTCTATAATTATGTACCGAAGCGGTTACCCATGGAGCATAAACAAGATGCTGGCCAAAAGGCCAAGCGTGGGTATGGTGCTGGATCTGAGTGAGGAAAACTACGCATTATTGATGAGGTTGGCGCCAGGCCTTGAGGCGATGTCAGGCAAGTATCTATCCAACCCAGAGCATGGCATGGATCTCTATCTCGAAGCCATGGAGCAGACCCCCTATACCACACTTGTTCACTTAACCTACTATTTCAGTCACGCGGTTGGTGACTACCCTGACCCGGATGCAACGCTTAGGGTCTATCATGACTCCAGGCAGATCGATGTGTTGGATCTTCGACAATCGAGCCTGCCCCTGCATCGATGGGGTGATAATCCTACCTTGGAGCAGCGTTGGCGGATTAATCTTTTTCTATCCAAATGGTTGCAGTATTGTGTTGCGCAAGGACATGGGTTTGTAACAAAAAATCATATAGTTACGAATGGATGTCTGCAGCCTGAATATACTTGAGTGTAGTGCAGGGAATATACGATTTAATGACTTAGGGTACTCGCCGAGACCGGCAGTTTGGGGTACATTAGATCGATATGTAATACCATCGGGATAACTCTGGATGCGACAAGGGAATGCAATTCCGGTTAGTTTTAAGACGTAACAAGAAGGATCTGATGAGAAACAGAGATGATAAAAGTTCTACTGGTTGATGATCACGAACTGATCAGAACCGGTGTAAGAGGCATTTTGGATAAAGCGCACGACATCGATGTCGCTGGAGAAGCGTCAAGCGGTGAAGAGGCGATCGAGCTGGTGCAAAAGACCTCTCCGGACTTAGTGCTGATGGATGTCAACATGCCTGGCATGGGTGGTATTGAAGCGACTCGCAGGCTGTTGCGTATTAAACCGGACTTGAAGGTGATAGCCCTTACCGTTCTAGATGACGATCCCTTTCCTTCCCGTCTCCATGAGGTGGGCGCGATGGGTTTTCTCACCAAGGGATGTCCGGCCGATGAGATGCTGCGTGCCATCAAGGCCGTCTACGATGGTCATCACTACATCGCATCGGATGTGGCCAGGAAACATACATTGATGGAGTGGCAGGGAAATACGGAGAATCCCTTTAAGGTTCTTTCATCGAGGGAAGTCCAGGTACTGCTGCAGATCTTGGAGGGACATAAAAACCTGGAAATATCCGATATTCTCTCCCTGAGTCCAAAAACCGTCAGTACCTATCGGCAACGCATATACGATAAGCTCGATATTAAAAACGACGTTGAGTTGACGCGCCTTGCATATCGGCACGGCATCTTGAAAGATTCTGAAAACAATTCATGACCTTCGACGCCAAGTGTCGCCTGTGCCCGCGTTTGGTTGACTTTCTTGGCCGGGTGAAGGCGGATTACCCTGACTACCATGCAGCCCCGGTCGCCCCGTTCGGCGATGCCGACGCACGGCTGCTGATTGTCGGACTGGCGCCCGGTATGCACGGCGCCAATGCCACTGGCCGTCCCTTTACCGGCGATCACGCCGGCATTCTGCTCTATCAGACGCTCTATCAATTCGGCTTTGCGAACCAACCCGAGGCCAGTTCCCGAAACGACGGCCTTGAGTTGCATAATTGCAGAATCACCAATGCCGTAAAGTGCCTTCCACCGCAAAACAAACCGATCGGCAGTGAGATCAACAGTTGCAACGGCTTTCTGCGGCGTGAACTGGAGAATATGCCGCCGAGCAGTATTGTCATAAGCCTGGGTTCGATCGCCCATCAGGCTGTTATCAAGGCCCTTGAGCTCAGACAGAAGGCCTTTCCATTTGCCCACGGCATGGAGCATCGGCTCGGCGAACGGCAGTTGATGATCGACTCCTATCACTGCAGTCGATACAACACCCAGACCCGCAGGCTCACCCCGGCCATGTTTAATAAGGTCTTTCGGCGCGCCAGGGAACTGCTCGACAGTCGGTAATATAATTTGGGGATACTCCAGGTTAACAGGCCCTGATTCATGCAGCGGAGGGAATTTGATCACACCGTCTTTCTCAAGACCCTGACCACCAGGCCGGGTGTCTACCGTATGGTCAATGCCGAGGGCGGCGTACTCTATGTCGGCAAGGCCAAGAATCTGAAAAAGCGGGTTTCCAGTTATTTTACCCGCAGTCTAAACAGACGCATTCAGATTATGGTGGGGCAGATCGCCCAGATCGAGGTCATCGTCACCCACACGGAAGCCGAAGCGCTGCTGCTCGAAAATCATCTCATCAAGTCCCTCAAGCCCAAATACAATGTTCTTTTGCGGGACGACAAGAGCTACCCCTATATCTACCTCTCCACTGACAATACCTATCCTGCCCTCTCCTTCAGGCGAGGGGCGCGGCGGGGAAAGGGACGCTATTTCGGCCCCTATCCCAGCGCCGGGTCGACACGGGAAACGCTCCAGGTGCTACAAAAGCTTTTTCCGGTCCGCCAGTGTGAAGAGAGTTTTTTTCGCAACCGTTCAAGGGCTTGTCTGCAATATCAGATAAAACGTTGCAGCGGACCTTGCGTTGGCCTGATCTCACCGGAGGCCTACAGGGAGGACGTTCAGCATGCGGTACTTTTTCTGGAGGGCAAAACAAGCCAGGTTGTAGATGAACTGGTGGCGTGGATGGAGCGGGCCTCCGGCAACCTGGATTTTGAACAGGCGGCCGTCTACCGTGATCAGATCAAGCATCTGAGAAGGATTCAGGAGCGGCAATATGTGAGTGGCGAGGGGGGGGATCTGGATATCGTTGCCCTGGCCAAACGGGGAGGAAGTACCTGTATCCAGGTGTTTTATATCCGCTCCGGACATAATCTCGGGAATAAATCGTTCTATCCATCGGTACCCCAGGATGCCACCGAAGAGACAATCCTGCAGGCATTTGTCTCTCAGTACTATCTGGAAAAACCGGTTCCCAATGAGATTATCATCAATCACCGGCTGGCGGAGGAGGGGCTGTTGGAGGAGGTGCTCAGCCAACAGGCCGAGCGGCGGGTTCGCATCAGCAGCAGGGTGCGTGGAGAGCGTGCCCGTTGGTTGAAGATGGCGCAGGGAAATGCGGAACTGGCCCTGCAGGCCAGACTCAGCGCCCAGGCAGGCATGGAGGAGCGGTTACAAGCCTTGCAGCAGGCGTTGCATTTACCGGCCATCCCCGAGCGGATGGAGTGTTTTGATATCAGCCATACGCGAGGTGAGTCGACGGTGGCATCCTGTGTTGTCTTCAATGAGCAGGGTCCGTTGAAGTCGGACTACCGGCGATTCAATATCGAAGACATCACCCCGGGGGATGATTACGCGGCCATGGCTCAGGCGCTCGAGCGCCGCTATCGTAGGGTCAAGAAGGGTGAAGTGGCGTTGCCGGATATACTCTTCATCGACGGCGGGAGGGGGCAGATCAGTGCTGTCCATGCGTGTCTGCAGGATCTCGGAATCTCGGGTTTGACCCTGGTAGGGGTGGCGAAGGGTGTGGAACGAAAGGCCGGCATGGAACAGCTGTTCTTGTTGGGGCGCAAAGCACCCTTTATACTGCCTGCTGATTCAGCGGCATTGCATTTAATCCAACAGATACGGGATGAAGCCCATCGCTTTGCCATAACGGCGCACAGGCAGCGACGCTCGAAGGCCAGAAACCGCTCAGTTCTGGAGCAGATACCGGGCATAGGTCCCAAACGCAGACAGCGACTGATGAAACAGTTTGGCGGCCTGCAAGAGCTATCGAGGGCGGGGATAGAGGATATTTCCAGAGTCGAGGGGATCAGTACAGCCTTGGCGGAGCAGATCTATCACGCATTTCATGATAAGGGCTAGCGATTAAAAAATGTGGAATATTCCTAACATTCTCACACTGTTGCGAATAGTCTTGATACCGGTATTCGTACTGCTATTCTATCTCCCCGTGGAGTGGGCGCGCCTCAGCTGCGCCGTGGTATTTTCAATCGCTGCCGTGACGGACTGGTTCGATGGCTACCTGGCCAGGCGCTGGGGACAGGTATCGCCGTTCGGCGCCTTTCTCGACCCGGTGGCGGACAAACTGATGGTGGCGGTCTCTCTGCTGCTGCTCGTCCAGTCGGAACCGACACCGGCATTCGCCATCCCGGCGGCGGTCATCATCGGTCGTGAGATCACAATATCGGCCCTGCGTGAGTGGATGGCCGAACTGGGCGCCAGGACAATGGTGGCGGTCTCGTTGATCGGTAAATTCAAGACCGCGGTGCAGATGATCGCCATTCTGCTGCTCATCTACGAAAAGCCGTTGTGGAATATTCCCATCTATACCGTCGGCTTTGTATTGCTCTATATCGCGGCCATACTCACCCTCTGGTCGATGGTGATCTATATCCGGGCCGCCTTGCCCAGTCTATTGGGTGAACGCCAGCTTAGTGGGTCCCTGGAAAGGAAGTAGGCATCGCCCCTGCCGTGTTGACAGGGATACGAATACGCCGTGTACTTTATACCCGGGCATCTGATCGGTACACGCTTCGAGCCGTTGAGCTGCTAAGCTTAACTATAGGAAACTGGAGTTTTCAGAGGAGGTTTATGATGAAAAGCGCGCTCTATTCAATCAGTGTCTTCGTTATGGCTGCGGCCGCCACCCAACTGTTTGCGCAACCTCCCGGCTATTATCATCCGGCTGCCCCTTACAATAGGGGTGTGGAAGCTCCGTCATCCTTCCATGTTCAGCGAGGCGTCAGATTCAGACAGGATCAGGATGATTCGGGTTACCATCTGCGCATCTTCCTGCAAGGCTACTCGCCCGAGGCGATACAGGTGAGTGTGGATGGACGCTCCCTGCTGGTGGAGAACAAAGAGGCCCACCGCGTGGAAAACCGCAGCGAAAGGGGTTATAGCTTTGTCTCATCCTCCTCTTCGATGCACCGCCGGTTCAGGCTGCCATGGGATGCGGATGTGAATGGGATGCAAAGGACTGAAAACGAGGGTGAGATCACCATTACGCTGCCCTACCGGACCTACCCGTGATACCCGCCTGCGCACGGCCCTGATCTCCATACCGCACGGGCAGGAAAAGGTTGACAGACGACGAACTGTAGCTACAATACGCCCTTCCTGAATTAAGCGGGAATAGCTCAGTTGGTAGAGCACAACCTTGCCAAGGTTGGGGTCGCGAGTTCGAATCTCGTTTCCCGCTCCAAGTTGAAAAAGGCCTCGGCACACCCCGGGGCTTTTTTTTGTTTAAAGTATGCCTTGTTTGCACCAGGGCGTACTTAATAATTCGATTCATCAACGATAGGTGGTAGAATCGCTATTTTGGGCTGAGTGGCAGAGTGGTTATGCAGCGGCCTGCAAAGCCGTGGACCTCGGTTCGATTCCGGGCTCAGCCTCCATCTCCTTGCCGTGACAGCTATCAAACAATCCCACTTCCGCCCGGGTGGCGAAATTGGTAGACGCAAGAGACTTAAAATCTCTCGACCTTCGGGTCGTGCCGGTTCGATTCCGGCCCCGGGCACCATCTCGCCATGCGGTAAAGTCCAAGTATCAACCATCCCCCTCCCTGTATTCAAAAGCTTTATGAGTCATATTAGGTCTGATTTTACCCATTTCGACCGATAATCTAAGGGTATGCCAGGGGTAGTGTCATTACAGTCACATTGAGATACCCCAAATGGCACGCCAGCTTCATGGCATCGTAATGATCAGTGGTACTGCCGACGTTTTGAATACAGCCAGGCATAGGCAACCCATCGAAGGCAACCTCTAAAATTGTGGATATCATTCGTCGGGCAATGAAGCAAATAGCTTTATTTTTGGGTAGTGCGGTTAAAGGCGTTACAAAGTTCAGAAGAGCACTGATTGCAGGGCAATATGGTGCTGTTGGTGGTATTGGATCATCAAGGGAATTTAGAAAAGAATCCTCGCCCATATCGCAGCTTGTGCCATAGCTCGATCCTGAGGATCACCACGACGATCACACCCCAGAACCGGGGGCCAATCAGATACCCGGTGGTGGCAATGATGATACCGCTGATCAGGAAAGTGTTTGGGAGTGGGTTTTTGAGATTTCCCACCAAATAGCACCCATAACTTCATGAGATACAGCCAGTTAACAAATACGAAACTTTTTACGACATGATTTATGTCAACAAAACACAAAATCATTACCGGCTAAACATTGATTAGATAAAAACAGATAGCGTAGGCTATACGGCAATCTACGGCATGCCGCTATGTAAAGGAATAACCATGTACAAACAGCAAGGATGCAGTCATCCTCATTTTCTTTTCTGTCTTCCATCAACACATATCCAATTGATGGATGTCTCATTTAAAAAAATTAAAATGAAAAAACGATGTGTGCAGATGATATTCACACAAAGCTCTCTCCCTATATTGTTGGTATCTCTTTTGCTGGTAATGTCACCAGTCATTTCGCATGCAGTAGAACTCAATTACTACTATGGTGGAAAGTCGTATACATCGTTGAGCACTGCAGAAGAAGCGATGAGAACAGCACATATCGACGATAAGTTTGATCCACGAGAGGATGCTTTGGCACGTAACAGGATTGAAATTGATAATGTAAATGATTATGTAAAATTACATTACAAAATAAATTTGCCTGATCAAGCAGCGGCAAATTTCGATAAGAAATATTGGCATTTATCCACGATTCCGAGTTATAAAGAGTATGCAGGGATTAAATCATCGGAAGAGGATTTAATCGCAGATTTATTAGCTTATCAAAATAGTATTAGCACTGGTTATCATTGTGAATATCCTGAGTTTATTGGTTTTGAAGAAAATACTTTGGCAACTAGTACTAGAGGGCGTAATTTAGAAAAATTTGGTATTTATTATCCCCCCACTATAAATACCGGTCGATTGTTTTACGATAGACTTCCGACTATCAGTTGGTTTATCCAGCATGGCTGGACATCACCTCAAAGCGGTTTATGTTGCACTGTCTGTGGTACTAATGGAGGCGAACCAATTGATGTTGAAGATTACCATGGCGGGACAACCGAATATGAAGTCTATATCTGCCCCGAAGGATATATCCTAGATAGTGAGTATCTCAACTATCAAGATCTGAAAATCTGCACCCTTGTGCAGATAGATGATTTTATCCGTAAACAGGTTAAATACTCTCTCACTGTCCCCAATCAGTGCCCAACAACAAAAGACGGCAACCCTTGTGATGCGGCAACAGGCAATAAATATCAAACAGAAACCGATTACACTTTGGCCAATGGTAGCCTAAAGGTTCTGCGCCACTACTCATCTCAGGGCTTGGGAGGCGGCTTCAATAACCTTGGACCCCGATGGAGGCACAATTATGCTGCCAGGATGAATGGCTACCGAGCGCCTGATTACGACAACTATCAAGGACTCAAATCTTCTTTCTACGATCAGGCCAATGTTGCATGCAGTGATGGTTGGAATGAAATCAAGGGCAGGGTATATGGTGGTCTATTGGTCAACAGTTATGCGATTTATAGAGAAAAAATATGTAAAATAATATATCAAGGAAAGACCGTGATGCATCTTCCGATCAACAATACCCATGACTCCCACCCTGTATTTGGATCATACAGCAGTTTGCAAACCTTCCATCGTGCCAATGGTATTCACTTGACCTTTAATCTTAGTAGTGGCAAATGGGTAACTCTGACACCTAGTGCGAACCAACTAATCGAAACAGAAACCGGCTGGCGTCTTACTGCATCGAATGGCACTATTGAAAACTACGATAGTGAGGGTAGATTGGTAAGTAGCCACAGTTCGAACGGACTGGTCACTCACTTCAGCTATAATGAATCTGGTGATCTTTCAACTGTCACCGGACATTTCGGCGATACTCTTAACTATCATTACAACACAAGTGGCCGTTTAATAGGTATTTCTACCCCAGATGGTGAACTAGGTTATAGTTATGATGGCCAAGGGCGACTTGTCAGTGTCACCTATCCAGATAATGCGTCCCGCCAGTACCACTACGAAGACCCTCGCTTCCCCTACCACCTCACCGGCATCACTGATGAGAAAGGAGATCGTTACGCCACCTGGGCCTATGATGCCGAGGGCAGGGCGATTCTTTCCGAGCATGCCGCTGGCGCAGAGCAGGTCGAGCTCGTCTACAATCCGGATGGCACCACCACTGTTACCGATGCAGTGGGCTCCGAGCGCAACTACCACTTTATCGTGAAACAAGGCGGTATTAAGGTCGATCACATCGAAGGCCACCGCTGTACCACTTGTTCCAGTGGCAGTACTCAAGCCTATACCTATGACACCAACGGCTTTGTAGCCAGTAAAACAGACTGGAATGGCAACGTTACGACCTATATCCGTGACTTCCAGGGAAGAGAGCTGAGTCGTACTGAGTCCTCAGGCACACCCGATGCCAGAACAGTGACCACAGCCTGGGATACTACGTTAAACAAGCCATTAGTCATCACCGAGCCAGACCGGATCACTGAATATACCTACGATGCGAACGGTCGAAAACTCAGTACAAATCAGCGATCTCGCCCCTAGCTGCCTGAAATAGCAGGTAACAACGCCAGACAGACTGAACACAGAAATACAAGGACAAGGACATGCGTTACCCCGCCCTGAAACGCACCGGACAAATTGGATTATTAATGTGTCTAAACATCGGCCTCTGCTTCAACACCGTACTCGCCGATCGCACCACCAGCTACACCTATACCGCCCAGGGCCAGGTCGAAACCATCGACGGTCCCCGGCTCGATGTCTCGGACATCACCACCTACGGCTACGATGCTCAAGGCAACCGCATCAGCATCACCAACGCCCTGAGTCAGGTGACCCAGATCACCGCCCATGATGCGGCGGGCAGACCCCTGACTAGCGTCAATCCCAACGGCCTGACCACCACCCTGAGCTATGACCTCCGGGGCCGCCTGACACAGCAAAGCCTGAGCGATGGCTCCACCACCCGTACCACGCTGTATAACTATGATCCTGTCGGTAACCTCACCCGGGTCACTCACCCCGATGGCAGTTTTATCAGCTACGACTACGATCCCGCCCACCGCCTCATCGGCCTGGAAGATAACCAGGGCAACCGCATCGACTACACCCTGGATGCCATGGGCAACCGCCTGGGCGAGCAGGTCAGCGACCCAAACGGTACCCTGACCCGCAACCAACAACGGGTCTATGACGAACTGGGTCAAGTCCAGCAACTGATCGACAGCCAAAACAACAACACTGCGTACAGCTACGACGCCAACGGCAATCTCACACAAACCACCGATGCCAAACTCAATCCCACCGCCCAGACATACGATGCCCTCGACCGGCTCAAGCAACAGACCGACGCCCTCGATGGTACGACCCAGTACGCCTACGATGCCCAGGACAACCTGACCAGTGTTACCGATCCCAATGGACTCACCACCACTTACAACTATGACGGCCTGGGCAACCTGATCAGCCAGACCAGCCCCGATACCGGCACCTCGACCTACACCTATGATGAGGCAGGCAACCGCCTTACCCAGACCGACGCAAGAGGTATCACCGTCAACTACAGCTATGATGCACTCAACCGCTTGACACACGTCAGCTACCCCGATACCAGCCTCAATGTCACATACAACTATGATCAGGGTACCCATGGCATCGGAAAACTCACCAGCATCAGTGATACCAATGGCACCACCACCTACACCTACAATGCCTACGGCGACCTGATCACGCAGACCCGCACCAGCAGTGACAGTATCGTTACCACCTTCAGCTATGACTATGATACATACGGCCGCCTGGCAAGCCTCACCTATCCCTCGGGCAACAGTGTCAATTACACTTACGATGTCCAGGGTCAGCTGAGTAGCCTCACCTACGAATGGAGCGATAGTACAACCCAATCCCTGATCAGCAATCTGCAAACCCTGCCGTTCGGACCGGTAAAGGCGTTCGATTACGGCAACGGCCTCAGCCTGACCCGTAGCTTTGATCAAGATTATCGGCTGATCAGCCAAACCATCCCAGGAATTCTCCAGAGCAGCTATCAGCACGACCCGGTGGGCAACATCACCGACTGGCAGGATCTGCTCAGTACGGGGCAAGACCAGCTCTTCGACTATGACGCCCTGCATCGGCTGACCAGTGCCAACGGTGCCTATGGCGATATCACCTACACCTACGATGCCACCGGCAACCGGCTCTCACTTACCCTGGACGGCAGCACCGAGACCTATAGCTATGTGCCAAGCAGTCACCGGCTACAGCAGATCCTCGGCAGTGTCACTGACAGTCGTACATATGATGCCGCGGGCAATACGATACAGAGCCTCATCGGGAGCTACACCTATGATGACACTAATCGTATGGTCAGCTTCAGCAAGACAGGCACCACAGCCACCTATGCCTACAACGGGAAGGGCGAGCGTATCAGCAAGAACGTTGATGGGACCATTACTCGATTCCGTTACGCACCGGCAGGTCAACTGCTGGGTGAATACGACCAGAATGGCCAGGCAATTCGGGAATATATCACCCTGGAAGGCCAACCTGTTGCTCTTGTTTCATCCGATCCGGTGACGGCGGCCAATACCATCTATTATCTGCATACGGACCATCTGGGTGCTGTGGTCAAGGCGACGGACGGTACGCAAGCACTGGTGTGGGATGCGGAACGCAAGCCGTTTGGTGAACGATCAGTCACCACGGCGCAGATTGAGATGCCATTGGGATTTCCCGGCCAGTATTACGACCAAGAGACAGGGAATTATTACAATTACTTCCGGGACTACGATCCGACCACTGGACGTTACCTGCAATCAGATCCCATTGGTCTACTTGGTGGGCCGAATACCTATGCCTATGTGGGTGGCAATCCAACCAACTACACTGACGAATATGGATTGTTTTGTATTCCATGCGCTGTAGTAGTTGTTGCCGGTGGAGCGGCGATTTCATGGTGGTGGCAAAACTCAGGTGGCCCAGATGCAATGTATAACGATTGGGATACTGGTTCTGCTGTTGGTCCAGCTCCTCATACTCATGAAGAAGAACGTGAGGCTCGAAACTTTGTCCCAGATCCATTTGGTGATAACTGTCCGCAACTTAAACATGCTATCGAGGTTTTAGAAGATCAAATTAAATGGAGAAGAACAGATTTAAATCCAGCTTCTACTAGTTATCGTTCACATAAAGCGCACATTGATACGCTAGATCGGAAAAGAGAAGATCTTCAAAATACCTATGATCGCCTATGCAAAGACAAGTGCTAAGAATAGGCATGTAATGTAATTTTTTATAAAGTGGGTGCCTTAAATGTGGGAGTTGAAACTGCGAGGTAAATTATTGGTGCTACATGATGGATAGTATGATTGCTGTTTCAAGGCTTGATGGATGTTTATATGGGCTGAGTATAATTTGTGGAGGAATAAGTGAATACTCTGCAGGTGCAATGTTATTGAATTCGGCAGACGATCAAGACAGTATCCATTCTGCTATAGTTAATTATTTTCCAGCAGAAGCAAACTTTGGGGAATTTTCTTTTGATTGTTGTGAAAATGGGTTAGGTGATTTAGAAAGAGATATTCAGCACTATTTGTTAAATAATATATTGGGTGAAAACGTCTCTGATAATGCTGACAATATTATTGATAGAAGGAAATATATATCATTCAGAATTATGGATATGGTTGACCTTGTAATAGGTGATTGTCCAAATCCTAAAGTATATAAAATAAATGCAAAGATAAATAATAGTGGCTCTAAATGTGTTTTTTTTGCTATTGCATTTAATGATCACATATTGGCATTACAGTTTTTACATAACAACAATCAATCAGTTAACCGGAACATATAAAAACAAAGGGCCCAGCGGCCCCTTTGTTTTATTCCAGTGTCAAGTGACAGGCTTGTCCTCCACGGTCAACACCAGACAGCCCTCCATCACCCGAACCTTGATCGGTGCATGAATGGCGAAGCCAGCCTGTTCGAGCCACTGGCCCTTCATGGTGATCCAGGGGACGGCGGTCTCGAGGGTTCGGTCAAAGCAGGCGTGATGCTTGTCTTTGATGATGCGGGAATAGATGGTCTCCCGAACCTTGATGGATCGGGTCTGACGTATCTTGTCTTTAGGTGAGCGCCTTTCTGGCGTAAGCTTGTTGGCAGCCATGATAACCTCCGTTGCAGGTTGTTGTGGTGAGCTGGCCCGGGGTGTTGGCGCACCCTGGGTCAGCGTTTTTATAAATCTGTAAAACTATCGTGCGATATCGTCGGCCTTCAAATCCCGCCGTTTATGCACGACGGCCAGTACGAAGGCCCCCTTATCCTTGATCTCATAGAGTATCCGGTAAGAGTAGAGGGCCAGCTCTCTGACCTGCTCGTCGTTGAGTTCCGCCACCTTCTTTCCAGTCTTAGGCAGTCGTTCCAGGATATCGGTCTTCTCCCGAATATCCTGGACGACCTTCTTGGCGTAGTGAGGGGAGTTGTGAGCAATAAAATCATGGATAGCGCGCAGATCGGCCTTGGCCGGTTGCGACCAGATCACCATGAATCGATTTCCCGTTTCAGTTCTTCGCTGGTGAGGGTCCGGCCCTGTTCGATGGCCTCTTGTCCCTTTCTGATCTTGTCCAGTACATAAAGCCGGTACATGATCTCATCCATGTCCGTATCCTCCGGCAGTTTACCGATGGTCTCCAGTACTTCTTGCTTAACAGCATGCATGGTGTTTCTCCTAAAAATCAGTGGCTGGCGGCGGCCTGATCGTCTAATGAGACCAGGGTGGTCTGCATCTGGCGTTTGGCGATCATAGCGTCGATGAGGCTGATCACCGTTTCCTGGTCGGCTCCGTCGAAATCCTCTACCGCCTTAAAGCGTTTGTACAGCCGGGTGTTGCCCAGAGGCATCTCCTCGGCGGGGTTGCCGGTGAGTAGAAAGTCGATGGTGGTGCCCAAGGCGTCGGCCAGCTTAATCAACATCTCTGCCGGTGGCAGGTTGAGGCCGCTCTCGTACTTGTTGAGCTGCTGAAAGCGGATCTCCACTTTAGCGGCCAGTTCCTTTTGCGACCAACGTTTCTGCTTGCGCAGATTCTTCAGTCGTCCCCCAAATGCCTTGCGGAAGTCTTCGTTTTGCATGATTAGCAGCAGTTCCAAATTCATGTGATGACCTCCAAATTATATGGGCATGTTCCGGAAACGACTTGACGATTAGTCCTGTTAAGTATAAGAATAGCTCTCTATAAGAGTCAACTTAAATCTTGACAGGATTTTGGAGGAACCCGCCCATGGCCCGCATCCCGGATGATCAGCTCGAACGGTTGAAACAGGAAGTCTCCCTGGTCCGCCTGGTGGAGGGTCAGGGCATCGCCCTGAAGAAGCACGGCAAGGACTATCTTGGTCTATGTCCCTTTCACGATGATAAAGAACCCAGCCTGGTGATCAGTCCGGAGAAAAACCTTTGGCACTGTCTCGGTGCCTGCCAGACTGGCGGCAGTGTGATCGACTGGGTGATGAAGGCTGAAGGTGTGAGCTTCCGCCACGCAGTGGAGTTGTTACTGTCGGACTACAATCCTTCTTTAGTTGCCGATGCCGTCTCGGTTAAACGCACCACTGTCCAAAAGTTACCAACCCCCTTGAGCAATCTAGCCGAAGACCAGGACTTGCTGAGCCAGGTGATCGACTACTACCACGAAGCGCTGAAGAACGATGCTGAGGGCTTGGCCTATCTGGATAAACGCGGTCTGAGCCGTGAGGCACTGGGGCACTTTAAGCTGGGCCTGGCCAACCGGACCTTAGGCTATCGCTTGCCGGAGAAGACCCGCAAGGCCGGCGCCGAGATCCGGGGCCGCTTGCAGGCGTTGGGGATCTTGCGCAACAGCGGCCACGAGCATTTTAACGGCTCGTTGGTGATCCCGGTGATCAATGGAGGCCAGATCACTGAGGTTTACGGACGTAAACTCAACGACCGCTTGCGTAAAGGTACGCCGATGCATCTTTACTTGCCTGGTCCCCATCAAGGGGTTTTCAACCTCGAAGCCTTGCAGGCCTCGAAAGAGATCATCCTCTGCGAAAGCCTCATCGATGCCTTGACCTTCTGGTGTGCCGGTTTTAGAAATGTCACCGCCAGCTACGGCATCGAAGGTTTTACCGCCGATCACCTGAAGGCCTTCAAGGCACACTATACCGAGCGGGTACTGATCGCCTACGACCGGGACGCCGCCGGTGAAGTGGCAGCCGAGAAACTGGCCAAACAACTGATGGCTGAAGGGGTCGACTGCTACCGTATCCACTTCCCCAAGGGGATGGATGCCAATGAATACGCCTGCCAGGTGAAACCGGCCAGTAAAAGCTTGGGGGTAGTGATCCGCTCAGCGGTGTGGTTGGGTAAGGGGGAAGCCCCTTCAAAGTTGGAGCACCCGCAAGTCAACGAAGCTCAAGAATCCTTCGAGCCGTTACCCGCCAAGGTCATCCCCGACCTGCCCAAGCCTGACATCCCCGCCGAGGTCAAAGACGATGAAGTCATCATCTGCTTCGGCGACCGACGTTATCGCATCCGTGGCCTGGCTAAAAACCTCAGTGCCAACCAACTCAAGGTCAATCTGTTGGTCAACCGCGAAGCGGCTTTACATGTTGACACCTTCGACCTTTACGCTGCCAAAGTCCGAGCGGCCTTTATCAAACAGGCTGCTATCGAGCTGGGCTTGAAAGAAGCGATCATCAAGGCCGACCTGGGCAAGGTGCTGCTCAAATGCGAAGCGCTGCAAGAAGCACAGATCCGCCAAACGCTGGAGCCGGAGGAAGCGGAAGCTACACTGGCCGATAGCGACCGGGAGCAAGCCCTGGCGCTACTCAAATCCCCAGAGCTGATGCAACGCATCCTCGACGACTTCCACACCGCCGGCGTCGTCGGCGAAGAAACCAATAAGCTGGTGGGTTATCTGGCGGCGGTGAGCCGCAAGCTCGACAAGCCGTTGGCGATCATCATCCAATCGACGAGCGCCGCCGGTAAAAGCAGCCTGATGGATGCGGTGCTCAACCTGATGCCGGAAGAGGAACGGGTCCAGTACAGCGCCATGACCGGCCAGAGTCTTTTTTACATGGGCGAGACCAATCTGAAAAACAAGATCCTGGCCATCGCCGAGGAAGAGGGGGCCGAGAACGCCAGCTATGCGTTGAAGCTTTTACAAAGCGAAGGGGAGCTGACCATTGCATCAACCGGCAAGGATGAAACCACCGGCACGATGGTCACCAAGGAATACCGGGTTGAAGGTCCGGTGATGCTGTTCCTGACGACCACCGCCATCGATATCGATGAAGAACTGATGAACCGTTGTCTGGTGCTGACGGTGAACGAATCGAGAGAGCAGACCCAAGCCATCCACGCCATGCAACGGCAACAACAGACGCTTGAAGGACTGCTGCAAAACGAAGATAGAAAACAGCTTATCCAGTTACACCGCAATGCCCAGCGCCTGTTACGTCCTCTTTTAGTCGCTAATCCCTTTGCCGAGCAACTGACTTTTATCGATGACAAGACCCGGACCCGACGGGACCACATGAAGTACCTGACGTTGATCCGGTCTATCGCGTTGCTGCATCAATACCAACGCGAGATCAAACGCATCGAACACAATGGTCAAGCACTGGAATACATCGAGGTTACTTCAAAGGATATCGAGATCGCCAACCGACTGGCCCACGAGGTACTGGGCCGAACTCTGGAAGAGTTACCGCCACAGACTTACACGTTGCTAAAACACATTAAAACAATGGTGACATCGGCGTGTGAGCAACAAGAGATCGAGCAAGAGCATTACCGTTTTAGTCGCCGAGACATCCGCGAGGTTACCGGCTGGAGTGATGGACAACTGAAAATCCATTGCGGTCGATTAACCGATCTGGAATATCTGTTGGTGCATCGTGGTGGCCGTGGCCACAGCATCGTTTATGAGCTGCTTTATGACGGTGATCTGGATAATCAAAAGCACCTGATGGGGCTGCTTGATGTTGAAAAACTAAGTTACGATGAAAAAAAGTCAGGGGTAAAACCGGAAAAGACAGCCCCAAGTCAGGGCCAAGTTAGGCCCAAGTCAGGGGGGTGTCAGGGTGCTGAAAATGCCGTTAATCCACAGGCCGACAACGACTTAGGCGAAGCTATCCCGGAAGCGGACAAAAAAGAATATATAAGGCCAAAAAAACCGGATCAATCGTATCGTAGTCATGCCCCTGCGATGAGCGCCAAGGGCCGCTGATCATGGTCCGGCGCTACGAGCACCAGGCGGTGATCGAGGCCAGCGGCTTCTATCCTTACCTGCAGGCCTTCCTGGAGTGGACAGAGGTCAAGGGTCAGAGCAAGGATACGCTCAAGCGCCGCCAGGCCGCGTTGCGCCGCTTCATCCACTGGTGCGATGAACGGGATCTGCACCGCCCCCAGGAGATCACCAAGCCGATCCTGGAACGCTATCAGCGTTACCTCTACCACTACCGCAAAAGCGACGGCCGTCCCCTGAGTCACGGCAGTCAATGCGGGATGCTGACCCCTTTAAAAGCCTTCTTTAAATGGCTGACCCGGGAAAACCACATCCTCCACAACCCGGCCTCGGAACTGGAGCTGCCGAAGAAACTGCGAGGGCTGCCCAAGGCCATCCTGAGCCAGGGCGAACTGGCGGCTGTCTTTAATCAACCCGACCTCAAGACGGATGCCGGCATCCGGGACCGGGCCATCCTGGAGCTGTTCTACAGCACGGGGATGCGACGCATGGAGCTGGTGAAGCTGAAGACCCACGACCTGGACCTCCCGCGCCGGATCGTCATGATCCGGCAAGGCAAATACGGCAAGGACCGCTTTATCCCGGTGGGTGAGCGAGCATTACGGTGGTTGGAGAAGTACCAGAATGAAGTGCGCCCCGAACTGATCACAGGCCGGGACGAAGGGACCCTGTTCCTGACCGACCAGGGTCAACCGTTCCGGCGCACCGCCTTGGCGGGTCGGGTAAAGCGTTACCTGCAACAGGCCGGTATCGAAGTGACCGGCTCGTGTCATCTGTTCCGTCACGCGATGGCCACCCACATGTTGGAGAACGGTGCGGATGTGCGCATCATCCAAATGATCCTGGGGCATGAAGACCTGAATACGACGCAGATCTACACCCGGGTGTCGATCAAGAAGCTGTCGGAGATCCACGCGGCGACGCATCCGGCGGGACGGGAGCAGGATGGGTTACCGGACAGGACGGAGTGAGCGGAGAGCTTGGTGGCAGCCGGACAGAGAACCACTTGGATCGCCCGTCACGGCGCTCGCATCGTTGAGCAACCCGCGCGCCAGCCATCCATGGCCTGAATCACGCGGCTTGCACACCGGAGCAAGCGCCGCGCCGGGCTGGCGCGGTGGTATCGGAGAGTCTGCTGCTTCCGTTAACCGACAGTGGTACGGGTCGGTGCAACACCGGCTACGCCCGTGTTACGGCTGAAGATATGCCAGTCAACAGAAAGCCCCCATCGGGTCAGGCCGTGACATGAAAGATCATCGCACGGGCTTACTGTTGCCTGGCTTGATCACCCCCCATCCCCCTCAAGGGGGCTTTGAGGCAGTGCCAAGTAACATAACGCGGCATTATGCCTACGGGCCGCACGCTGCGCATGTGATAGCGTCCCGCAGGCATAACGCAGCGCTATGTTAAATGGCCCTGTCGGTGCGCCCCCAACCCCCGCCGGGGGCTAACAAGGTGGCTTCGCGCTTGTTTAGATCCCCCGCCCGCCACGGCCATCGTCTAAAAGCGGCTCGCACTCCGCTGCGCTGCGTTGCTCGTTCCCGCTTTTAGCCGCCGGCCTCCCATCCGCCCCCAAGGGGCTCCCTGTCAAGGTGTGCTGCGCACCACTTTATTAATGCGCTCAAACGGCGCGCGCCTAGCGGCTAAAAGGAAAATCCGGCCTTGCAATCTTCCCCGAGTTAAGCGAAAAAGTGCGTCTAGGCGATTTTTTTAGGATCAGGGGGTGTGCTGGGGAAAGCAGGTTGCTAAGTCCCAGTGGGTACTAGGAAAAACCGGAAGTTAAGGTAGGATGAGCGTCGGGGTAACTACTTCCCGGCCAGTATTACGACCAAGAGACAGGGAATTATTACAATTACTTCCGGGACTACGATCCGACCACTGGACGTTACCTGCAATCAGA
>JBFNNX010000015.1:106680-108328 GCA_040791665.1 Candidatus Thiodiazotropha sp.
GGTGTGCTGGGGAAAGCAGGTTGCTAAGTCCCAGTGGGTACTAGGAAAAACCGGAAGTTAAGGTAGGATGAGCGTCGGGGTAACTACTTCCGGGTCAGTACTTCGATGAAGAGAGTGGAAATTACTACAACTACTTTAGGGATTATGATCCAAGCACAGGGAGATACCTTCAATCTGACCCGATAGGATTAGAGGGAGGGATTAATACCTATACTTATGTAAGAAATAATCCTATAAAATACATCGATCCAGAGGGAAAGGCCCCCCTATGTCCTCCAGGGCAGAGAGGGGTGCCGCTTGCAGGATATGAAAGTGAATTTCCTAAATACTGGGACTGTAAGCCATATCCACCAAACGATTACAATCCAACGACAGAAAAAGATAAATGTATTCTAGATTGCATGCTGAAAAACTCTGCGATGTGTACATCTATCGCTATGGGTACTGCAGGTCTAGGATTTACTGCGGGTGCTGTGGCAAGTATCCCCGGAGGGGGAAGCTTTGGTCCAATTGGAGGTAAGATTGGCGGTACTTTAGGTGGTATGGCATGTGCTGAGGCACTTAAGATGGATTGTAAAGAAGAATGTAAGAAAAAGGATCAATGTAACTAGGCACTTGCTATGGATCAAAGATACTTAAGAACATCCGTTTACTTTTTTGTGGCTATTTTTTTAATGTTTTTGTTTATTGACGATAAAACATTATTAATTGTTCTAATAGCCCTCGCAGGTTTGCTGTGGATAATTATTGGATTCATTAGCAAAGACAAAACAGATGTAACTGAGGAAGAAGAAAATAATGAAATTAAGTGATGACTATTATGGAGTCCTTATCACTGATCAACAGACCATCATAGATTAACTCATGAAACTTAGCGTGGGCTATTGAGTTAGTTTTCTACCTAATCGAGAATCAAGGGGTCAGAGAATCAAGGGGTCAGGGTTGTTGAAATAGATCACGATTTGATGTGATTCGAAATTAGAGTAATTCTACTCAATTTTTATGTAAGTCGCATTTGCCTGGTCAATAGCAGCACCCTGGTCAGGCATTGCCGGTTTAGGTGGTCAACCGCTGCCAGCATCGTGGTCATTTGGGTGCAGCGCCAGCAGGTGCAGATTCCAGCTGAATTGACCACCTCTGCTGTTCCAATCTGACCAGTTATTCCGGGCAAGCCTGACCGGAATTCTGCCATTGACCAGTTATGACCACGGAATTGAAGATAAATTACTCTGTTTTAATTCCCATCTTCTGAGGGTTTTCGTAAGATTTCTGATATCACGCAGATTTCTTAAAATATGCCAATCATTTTCTGATTTATATTTGATTGCAAGCATTAAAGTGCTTTCTGTCATATACCGTTCGACAATGTGCATACATGAAACAGGGGGTGTTTTAAATCTCTTTAATATCTCTAAATCGTCAACTAGCGATATTAGAAAGCATGAGTGATGGATTGCACGGTTGACATCCATATCGGCTAACTCGCCTAATGCAAAATCATTCTTCAGTTCAATAAAAAAAGATGTAGTTAAATATTTAAAAAGCTCATGAGCGATATGTAGTGGCATAGTTATTTTGGCCACCTGATTATGGGTGATATTATCACCCCAGACGATAAACAGGTGATCAAATGACAAAGACACGCAGG
>JBFNNX010000016.1:0-465783 GCA_040791665.1 Candidatus Thiodiazotropha sp.
TCCACAACACAAGGCGCAGGAGAAAACTTGATGGGTTTAAACAAAAGAAATCACTCTTAACTCAACCGTCCGTGGAATCGGGGTAAAACCCTTACGATTTTAAACGCTATGGTGCGAGATAATTGTGTATGGGCGTACTAAGTTGGGAATGGGCGTTGACATCACAGTCGCTTGTTATAAATCAATTCCCACACTCTATGAATGCAATAGTTTCTTTAGCCCAAAGCTCTCTTTCAGAATCAACTCCATTTGTCTCCATTATCGTTGGAATGTGATATGGAGGACCAGATTTTAGCTTTTCTCTTAAATCTTTCGTATTTTCTTTGGCGACAAGTGGACAGCCATACTTTGACAACCTTTCCTGCGCTTCTCGAAGAACTGCATATTCAGAGTTAGGAAAAAATGCAGGATTGTCTCTTATGGTTAGGTATGCCGTGAAGCCAACTGCACAAACAGCCAAGATCACTGCAAAAATTGAAAAAAGATATGTAGATAGCAAGGATGGATACTTTTTATACAAACCAAGCTGAACCATGAGGGAACTAAGCTCCTGACCATCTATGATGATTTGCGGTTCATGCAACTCTCGAAGCCTTTCTAATTCAGGGAAGAATGACAACTTTAGCGACTCAGAAGGGTCTAACCTTGTAATAAGCAGCTCCATTTTATTTTCGTCATAAGTGAACTCAACTTCTCCATGACGTTTATTAGTTCTGACTATGGGAGCGTATTTCAAAGGCGAAGTTAAATTAATCCGAACGTTTTCTAGAACTCGTTTTGATAGGTTTTCTATCCACAACTGGGAAATATAAAAACCATCTACTTTTGCCTTCTTTCTAAGCTCTTGAGGTAAAAGGTTTGGTGAAGGCTCTTCAAATTGAACATTTATCGGATCAGGAGCATCTTTAGCAACTGCATACAAAAAACTTAATATAGAGAAAGGGTTCCACATTTAACCTAAACTTCCATTTGATTTATAACGCCGCATTCAGCGGCTTGTCCGCTGTAATGACTGGTTATATGGCTTTATATTCATATTCTTTTCCTACCTTCTTAGGGCTATGTTCTTCGAGTAGCCAACCACTCAATGCTTTATGATCTAGGATATTGCTTGAAATTCCATCAGGAAAACGAAACTGCTCATTTTTACCATTGGTGCTTTCAAAAATATGTCCATTTTCTTGATCCAATCCTACATACACCCAAGTTTGAATATTCGGAATTTTGAGATTTTCATCCATAAACCCAGCATAAAAGTACACTGCACCTTTTTTTAGATAGATCACGTTATCCATGTTGCTGCCATATAACGCCGCATTCAGCGGCTTGTCCGCTGTAATGACTGGTTATATGGCTTTATATTCATATTCTTTTCCTACCTTCTTAGGGCTATGTTCTTCGAGTAGCCAACCACTCAATGCTTTATGATCTAGGATATTGCTTGAAATTCCATCAGGAAAACGAAACTGCTCATTTTTACCATTGGTGCTTTCAAAAATATGTCCATTTTCTTGATCCAATCCTACATACACCCAAGTTTGAATATTCGGAATTTTGAGATTTTCATCCATAAACCCAGCATAAAAGTACACTGCACCTTTTTTTAGATAGATCACGTTATCCATGTTGCTGCCATATAACAGCTGATTATATTGCCGGCTCTTTTTATCGTGTTATGCCGCTGGCTCCAAATATTGTGTTATGCCGCCAGATGTTCTATATTTGTTCTCTATCGGATCTAATCGCATGGAGCGACTTGTCTTATGGAAAAAAGAGAATCTTCCACAGATCCCAGAATTGAGATTTTCTGGAGCAGATACAGTGATGTACTGAAGCTTTTTCGTATCCCCGAGCGGTCCATTCCCTGGTATCGACGGCATATCGAGTTCTTCATCGCCGACCATCCCAATACGCGACTTAAGGAACATTCCATTGCAACTGTTGATGCCTGGCTGAGTAGTCTGGGAAGAAATCCCCATGTTAATGAATGGCAGTTCCGGCAAAAAGTTGATTCGCTCAGGCTCCTTTTTTGTCACTGCCTGAAATTGCCTTGGGCCAAACAGATTGAGTGGGACCACTGGCTCTCCGGCGCAAAAGCCCTCGGCAAGGATCATCCTACCGTGGCCAGAAGCTATGAAATGATCGAAAAGGCAGTGAAAGATCCCAAAAACAGATTGGGCAAGAAATTCCCGGATATTTACCGGAAATACCTGATTTCCATGAGAATATCTGATTATTCTCCAAATACCGAGAAAAGTTATCTCGCTTGGATCAACCGTTTTCTTGTGTTCCATTCCGAAAAGCATCCCTGTGACTGCGGAGAAATTGAACTGGCTTCTTTTTTAGAACATTTGGCGATAAACCGCAAGGTTTCCGGGGCTACACAGGGACTTGCACTCAATGCCTTAGTCTTTTTCTTCTCACGCATCCTCGAACAACCAGTGGGTCAAATAGGCCCCTATCAGCGCCCAAAGAAACCGAAACGCTTGCCGACCATCCTCAGTCCCGATGAAATTCACCGCTTGCTGGGGGCTCTGGAGCCCACCAATAGGCTCATGATTCGCCTCATGTATGGGACCGGTATGCGGGTCATGGAGTGTGTCAGCGTCAGGCTCAAGGACTTGGATTTTGAATACCTTCAGATCACGGTACGCGCCGGCAAGGGCAAGAAGGACAGGTGTGTCCCCTTGCCGAAGGCGCTGGCGAGTGATTTGCGTATGCAGATTGAAGTCGTCAAGCAGATCCATGACAAGGATGTTGCCGCGGGATATGGTTCGGTCTATATACCGGAAGCCTTGGCCAGAAAATACCCGAATGCATCCTACGAGTTAGGGTGGCAATATCTGTTTCCGGCCAGTCGCATCTCCCAGGACCCGAGAAGCGGCACTGTTCGTCGCCATCATATCCATCAGACAGTGATTCAGAAGAACATTAAGCGAGCCGCCACCAAGTCAGGCATACTCAAGCGGATTACCAGTCATACCCTAAGGCACTCATTTGCCACCCACCTGCTTGAGTCGGGTACGGATATTCGAACTGTGCAGGATCTGCTGGGCCATGCGGATGTCTCGACGACGATGATCTATACCCATGTTGCAGGGCTGGGTGGCCAGGGGGTAAAAAGCCCGCTGGATAGAATCGGATAAAGGGGAGTAAAAGTCCCCGTTTGGGTAACCAGAACCAGGCTGCATGGCTATTCTGGATTTCCACTTCTGGCCGATAGCGGTGCGCAAGCTGAACCCTACATTTTTATTTGTCGTGTAATCTCGGCATCAGCTCCACCAGATTGCAGGGGCGCGTCCTATAGTCGAGCTGGGACGAAATCAACTTGCTCCAACCGTCCATGCAGGCACCGGTCGATCCGGGCAGGCAGAATATGAAAGTGCCGTTGGCCACGCCGGCCACCGCTCTCGATTGCAGAGTGGAGGTTCCGATGGTGTCGTAGGAAAGCACGCGGAACATTTCACCGAAGCCGTCAATCACCTTATCCAGCAAGGGTGAGACCGCTTCCGGCGTGCCGTCCCTGCCGGTGAGACCGGTGCCGCCGGTGGTGATCACCACCTGCACATCGGCATCCGCAATCCATTTTGAAACCACCTCGCGGATACGGTAGATATCGTCGGGTACGATCGTCTTGTCAGCCAAGCTGTGTCCCGCATCCTCGAGAAGCGCCTTCAGCTTCAGGCCCGACTTGTCGGTCTCTTCCGTTCTCGTGTCGGAAACGGTAAGCACCGCGATATTCAAGGGTATGAATTGTTGTTCTTCACTCATCTTATTTAATCTCCTTTGGCAGATATTCTTTAGAAGCCTTTATGCAATATGGGTTGCAACTTGCTGCATCCTAGACACTGTACGCATTCCCACGCAGGAGCGTGGGAACGTGGAAAAAAAGAAAACGGAAAACAGACGGGAGAGGAATCAAGGCCACTTACGGTGCGGCAAGCCGTACCCTGCAAGAGAGATATTTGCGTTCATTCGCGTTTATTTGCGGACCTATTCCTATGGCCTTTTTCCATAGGCCCTATCGAAGACCGCCTCGAGGGTTTCGTGGGTTCCCCTCAAGCCGTCTATCACTTCCTTGGCCCAGTCGAAATAGGCCTGACTTCTCTGCAGTGTCCAGCCGGCAGGCGGGCTCTTGTCGATATCGCGCAGATTGGCGATCTTGTCCGCCAGCTTGACCAGCTTTGCCTTGTATGAAAGATCGGGCGCATGCTTGATCTGGAGTGCTTTACGCTCCAGTTTGGGAAGATTGCCGTCATCGGTCACCTCCATCACTATATCTGCGATAGCCTGGCCGAATTCCGCCTCGATCTCCTCAACCGTGGCATCGGTATCCTCGATGGTGTCGTGCAGCAGCGCGGCGATCAGGGTGTCGAGATCGGTAATCTCACCCTCATTGACGAGAATGTCCACCAAGGTGATCGGATGGTTGATATAAGGCGACGCCTCGATATCCTTACGCCGCTGGTGACGATGCTTTTGAGTGGCAAATGCCAGGGTTTTTATCAGAAGTTTTAGTTCCGGACCATTCATTCGTCTTAACGATTGCTGATTCGATAAAGTAGACTATACCACCCTTCACCTGCCCACTCAGGCGCTCTGTTTGCTTTGTGCGACCGACGACACCGTTTCCTCCATCGCCTGTTCCGCCGGCTGGAACTGCTCCATCAGCGCCATCTCCTCCTCTATGATATCCGGCTCCTGCAAAAGCCAGATGCAGAACTGCGAACCCTGCCCCTGCTCCGAGCTGACAGTAATGTCGCCGCCATACTTCTTGATCAATCCGTAACTGACCGACAGGCCCAGACCGGTACCCTCTCCCACGCGCCTGCTTGTGTGGAAGGGATTGAATATCAATTCAATCTGTTCCTCTTCGATCCCCACGCCGTTATCTTCAACCTTGATCACGATCCCCTTGTCGTCCCAATCGTTCGTGCTCAGCGTGATCAGTCCCGCGCTGCTGTCCAATGCATGGACTGCATTGACGAACAGATTGACCAGGACCTGCTGCAGCTCATGGGGGTTGATCTTGACCGCGTGTGTGGCCTTCAGATCGAGACGTGTCTCGAACTGCTTCTGCTTACGCAGATAGCGAACCAACGCCAGCGTGTGCTGTACCACCTCGTTGACATCGATGACCGAAGGCGTCTCCGCGATCTGATCGGGACGGGCGTATTGCAATAGATTGTTGATGATATCCTTGATGCGAAAGATCTGCTCGATGATCAGATCGATCTCGCCCTTTACCGGTGTCGCGCCATCGCCCAGCTCCTCGACCAGCAGGTCGAGATTCCCCAGCATGACTGCCGTGGGATTGTTGATTTCATGGGCCACACCCGCAGTCAGCTCACCGAGTGCCGCGAGCTTTTCCGCTGCGATCAGCTGAGCCCTTGTTTCACGCAGAATCTGGATCGTGGTCACAAGCTTCTCATTCTTCAGTTTCAGTTCCGCTGTCCGCTCATCCACTTTCTCTTCCAGCTGGTCGGCCCACTGCTGCACCTGCAGATTGCGCTCCTGAAGCAGGTCGAGCAGGAGATCGAACTCGTTTGCCAAGACCCCGATCTCATCCATGGACGAGATCTTCCCGATGCGCTTGGTATAGCCCTCGCGGGTGGCGCGAACCACCGCCATCATCATCTCGAGGGGCTTGAAGATCGATTTGGCGCCGCTGATCGAAAGGATCGATGAAAACAACATCAGCGCCAAAAACAGTAGGATCAAAACACCCAGCGCCTGCCACAGGGCATTACGCGAGGGTGACTCGAGAAATCCGGCATAGAGCATACCGATCCGTTCACCATTGACATCGGTAATCGGCTGATAGGCGGAGATATACCAATCGTTGACGACAAAGGCGCGGTCTATCCATTTCTCGCCGAGATCCAGCACTTGTGTGCGAACCTCATCGGAGACCCGGGTGCCCAGGGCCCGCTGGTTGGGGGTTCGCGGTACGTTGGTTGTAATCCTGACATCGTTGAGAAACACCGTGACGGTTCCGATGCTTCCCCTGGGCAGGCTGCCCGGACCATACACCAGATCGCGTATGGTATCGACAAACTTGAAATTGGCGTTCAGCAGCACTCCGCCATCAAGTACGGCAACCACCTGTCCACGGGAGTTTTTGACCGGGTAGAGGGCGCGAATCATCATGCCGCGTTCCTCGATACGCTGCTCAGTGGGTCTTGCCCTCGGCGTATCCAGGAGCGGCAGTTCAACCTGTTTGGCCAAACCGGGAGACTGTTCATCCAGCGCCTCCGCACTGAAGATCTCTATTTCCACACGGGGATGGCCCTGCAGCGCCACCAGCAGCGAAGGTGACGAGTGGCCCCGCTTCTCGGCTTCGCCATATGACAGGAAGAGACGTTTGCCGTCCACGCCAAGCAGATGCAGGTAACTGAAGCCGACCGACTTCTGCAGTTCTGCCAACTGCGCGTTGACAACCAGCCCGCTCTTCGATTCCAGCGCGGTGTAGAAGGCATAGGACTCCGCCAGCCGGCCCAGGGTATTCAGATAGTCCTCCTGCAGGCGATGGAAATTATCCTCCGCCACGGAGAGGTCGGTGTTGACTTTGATGAACAGCTGTTCGTAACTGAACTGGGATCCCCAATAGATCGCCAGCCCCAATGCAATGGGCATGATCAGCAGAATGGGGAACAGCACCAGCACCAACAGCTTGTAACGCAAGCTGCCGCGTATCGCTTCGATGATCCCGAGCGGCCGGTTCAAGCGCTTAGGGCCTGTGGGCACTAATTGACGCCCCAGGCCTGGGTCTTTCGCTCCAGCGTCTTGCGCGAGATGCCCAGCACACGGGCCGCCGCGGATTTGTTACCGCCTTCCAGATCCAGGACCTTGAGAATGTGTTGCTTCTCAATCGCCTCGAGCAACATGGTCTTACTCGGATCGAATGGTGTTGCCTGGCTCCCCGCGGCCTCCGAACCCGTCAGGCACAGACTGGGGGATTTGTTGAGCAGCAGGCACCGTTCGATCACATTCTTCAGCTCACGCACATTGCCTGGCCAGTCGTAGTCCAGCAACCTGACCACTTCGCCCTCCCCCATTAGCGGAGGGGTTATCCCCAGTTCCGCAGACAGGATCTCGACAAAGTGTTTAACCAGCAGCGGGATGTCCTCCTTGCGTTCGCGCAGTGCCGGCATGCGCAGCGAGAGTACGTTCAGGCGATAGTAGAGGTCTTCACGGAATTCGCCCTTTCGCACCTCCCGTTCCAGCTCGCGGTTGCTGGCGGCGATAATGCGGACGTCCACCGGTACTTCACGGTTGGAACCGACGGGGCGGATGGTCCGCTCCTCCAGAGTACGCAGCAGGTGTGCCTGCATGCTGAGCGGCATCTCTCCGATTTCATCGAGAAACAGGGTACCGCCGCTGGCATAGGTGAAGAGCCCGTCACGGGAGAGATGGGCGCCCGTAAAGGCGCCTTTGACATGACCGAAGAGTTCGCTTTCCAGCAGCTCCGCCGTCATGGCACCGCAATTGATCGGTACAAAGCTGCCCGTTCTGCCACTCATTTCGTGAATCGCGCGGGCCGCAAGCTCTTTGCCGGTACCCGATTCGCCTTCGATAAGCACCGTGGAAGGCATCGGCGCGACCCGCTTGATAACCTCGCACAGGGACTGCATCTGCTGGCACTTTCCCACCATGCCTGCGCTATCGTAGATCTGCTCCACCTGGCGGCGCAGCACAAAATTTTCGCGTTGCATCTTTTGCCGTTCAAGATAGCGCTCCACCGCCGCGATCATCTGTTCCATGCGAAAGGGTTTGAGGATAAAGTCTTCCGCACCGGCACGCAGCGCCGCTATCGCCGTCTCCATATCGGCATGGGCGGTCATGAAGATCACACCGGTGACACCGCCCTGCGTACGCAACTCTTTCACCCATTCGACCCCACCGGTCTGTCCCGGAAGCCGGATATCGGTAATGATCAGATCGAAATGGCAGTGTCGTCTCAACTCCTCGGCGGTCGCGACATCCTCGGCCGTTTCAACCAGCCCGAAATATTTGCGCAATCCCTTCTGCAGAAAACTGCGTATTCCCGGTTCGTCATCCACGATAAGTAACGACGCCATGCGTACGGATGTGCCGTTTTTGATCGTGGTCTGTTTGTCCTCAATCCTCTCCGCGAGTTCTTTTGCATTTATGTTCATTGTGTATTTCCAGTCTTCAAGCTGCTCACTACCTGAATCCCGTACCACATGATCAGGTCATTAATGGGTCAAAATGACTAAATCCACTATCGCCGGTTTGCGACCATTTGTCCCAAAATCGGCACCCGCACCACTCAATCCAGTATGCACGATGGCTTATGAACGCCGATTTATTCAGTTTATTCCCGATAACACTCACATAGTAGACAAAAGAAATGCACATACTACTTCATCATGTCCGTAGTGAACGGCCATGCCCATTGTGGCACTTCTTTTGCAGACGATAGGTACGATAAAACAACAATCCGAGGCATATTACCTATGATTAATCGCCTTTTTCTCTCCATTGTCCGATTACTCACTGTTACGATTTTGCTAACCACTGGTAACAGCTTTGCGGAAAGTGTTCAAAAACAGACCATTCGATTGGCAACGACAACGAGTACGGACAATTCCGGTCTGCTTGCAGAAATCCTGCCAGTATTTACCGAAGCGACAGGTTATCCTGTCCACGTGATTGCCGTCGGAACGGGCAAGGCGCTACGCATGGGGAGAGATGGCGACGTCGATCTGGTCCTGGTACACGCCCGCGCGGCAGAGGATAAGTTTGTCAACGAGGGCCATGGCGTGAAACGCTATGGAGTGATGTATAACGATTTTGTTCTGGTTGGACCCGCAAATGATCCTGCCGCCATCGCCAAGGCAGAGGATGCACTCGCCGCTCTGAAGGATATTGCCGAGCATGAGGCTGCCTTCATCTCCCGCGGAGACGATTCAGGCACCCATAAGAAAGAGCTCGGACTGTGGAAAAAGAGCGAAATAAAACCATCCGGAGAGTGGTATCGAGAAGTGGGCCAGGGAATGGGCAAGGTATTGCAGATCGCTTCGGAAATGGATGCCTATACCCTGACCGACAGGGGTACATGGCTGGCCTATCGGGCCAAGTCGCCATTGAAGATCGGTTTTCAGGGCGACCCCCTGCTGTTCAATCCCTACGGCATCATTGCAGTCAATCCGAAGCGCTATCCCGATATCAATCTGGCGGGTGCCAATGCCTTGATCAAATGGCTGATATCTCCGGACGGCCAGGAGCGAATCGGCAACTTTCGCATCGGTGAAAATCAACTCTTTACCCCATCTGCCGATGCCGGTGAGTTTGCTGCTTTCGATCAGCGCCATTGATGGAATCACTCGGAGACACAACTTTAGCGGCACTTAACCTCCTGGTCAGCGGTAACCGGGAGCTATGGGAGATTATTGCCATTTCATTCCGCGTCTCCGGTATCGCCATCCTGGTTGCGACGCCACCGGCGCTGCTGGCGGCGTTCCTGTTGACCTATAAGCGCTTTCCCGGGCGCCGTCTCCTGATATCGATCAACTCCACATTCCTCTCCGTCCCGGCAGTGGTGGTCGGCCTGACCTTTTTTATCCTGCTCTCCAGGCAGGGGCCATTGGGGGAATGGAAACTACTGTTCACCCAAACGGCGATGGTGCTGGGACAGATCGCGCTCGCCTTCCCGATTCTGGTGGCAATGGGGCATTCGGCCTTGCAGGCATCCGACATTCGCGCTTGGGAGACCGCTCGCACGCTGGGCGCCACCCCTGCCCGCGCACTCTTCACCATCATGCGTGAAGCGCGTTTCGGCCTGATGGCGGCCCTGCTCGCCGCCTTCGGCCGCATCATTGCCGAAGTCGGCGCCTCGATGATGCTCGGCGGCAACATTCTGCACTACACGCGCAATATACCCACCGCCATCGCCCTCGAATCGAGCAAGGGAGAGTTCGCCCAGGGGATCGCCCTGGGCCTGGTACTGTTGGCCCTCGCATTCTCACTCAACGCCCTGCTGCAACACATTCAGGGCAAGGGGCATCCCGCCACATGAGCGAGCCGATCATTCTCGATGTTTCCGCACTGGACAAACGCTTTGGCAGGAGAGTGGTGCTGAAGGCCATCGAACTGACCCTGCATGCGGGAGAGTGTACCTTGTTGAGCGGCGGCAACGGCGCCGGCAAGACCACTTTGCTGCGCATCCTTTCAGGTCTGGAAAAACCGGACAACAGCCAGATAACCGTCGCTACCGACTCTCCCAGGTCCTGGCGCCGATGCCGGGGGGATCTGCATAGACGCATTCTCTACCTGCACCAACAGCCCTATATGTTCGACGGCTCGGTCAGATACAATCTTGGCTATGCCCTGCCCACGGAACTGGACAAGCAATCACGTAAGCGGATGATCGACAGCGCCATCGACTGGGCCGGACTTCATCACCTGACCGATACACCGGCCAAGTCACTTTCGGGGGGTGAACGGCAACGGGTCTCACTGGCGAGGGCCTGGTTGAGAAACCCCCGAATTCTGCTTTTGGACGAACCGACGGCCAATCTGGATCAAGAGGCTAGAGAACGTACGCTGAATCTGCTTAAATCCTTCAAAGAGCAGGGTATTGCCCTGATACTTGCGAGCCACGATCCATTACACTTCTCTTCATTGATTGACCGTCATCTACACCTCTTCGAGGGTGGTTTGGTGATGATTGAGGATAGCAAGCTGATGTCGATTCCATCTTCACAGACAGACAGCGGTCTCAGGAGCACTGCATGAGCATGCGTCCTGCAGTCACCGCTGTTATTCTCGCCGGCGGACGCGGCCGACGCATGGGCGGCGAGGACAAAGGTTTGATCGAACTGAACGGCAAGCCCCTAGTACAGCATGTGATTTCCGCAATACAACCCCAGGTTGCAGCTATCCTGATCAATGCCAATCGCAATCAGGCACGTTATGCGGCTTTCGGTTACCCGGTGATTGCCGATTCCCTACTCGATTACCAAGGCCCCCTGGCCGGTTTTATCGCCGCCATGCAATCAGTGGAAACGGAGGATATGCTCACCCTCCCCTGCGATGGCCCGCTGGTTCCAAACGACCTGGTCGAGCGTCTATACGAGGCACGCCAGGCGACAGGTGCGGATATCGCCGTTGCTCACGACGGCGACCGGCTGCAGCCGGTCTACGCACTCATCCCCAAGCGCCTGGCAGAGAGCCTGCAGCGCTATCTGGACCGGGGCGATCGCAAGATCGACCTCTGGTACGAAGAGCACCGGGTCGCCCACGCCGACTTTTCCGATATTCCCCGCACCTTCATCAACGTCAACACTCTGCAGGAGCGGGACAACCTCCAGGGAAGCGCAGCATGATCGAATTCCCCATTCCATTGCTGGGATTCAGCGCCTTCAGCGGTACCGGCAAGACCACCCTGCTGACTCAGCTGTTGCCGATCCTGAAACGGCAGGACCTGCGTATCGCCGTAGCCAAACACGCCAGCCACCTGTTCGAAATCGACCATCCCAGAAAAGACAGCTATGAACTGCGCAAGGCGGGGGCCAGCCAGATGCTGGTAAGCTCCCGCGGGCGCATGGCCCTGATTTCGGAATCTGATACCAAGCTGCCGGAGCCCGGATTGGGAGAGATGCTCGACTATCTCGACACCACCCACCTGGACCTGGTGCTGGTGGAGGGATTCAAGCACGAGGCGATTTATAAAATCGAGCTGCACCGCCCCGCCCTGGGCAAACCTCTTTTGTGTCATACTGATCCCTATATCATCGCGGTCGCGACCGATGAAGCGGTCCCCGGTGTTCCGCATAACCTGCCGATACTGAATCTCAACGATCCGCAGGAGATAGCCGGGTTCATTCGTCAATATATGCATCGATACGGAGAGAGCGGATTACATGATCAACCAAGCCATCGGCTCCAGCGTCAGTTGTGCTGACCCGGAGGCACCCTCAACCCTCACCGTGGCAGCAGCCCGGGAAGCAATCCTCACTAACATCACCCCGATCGAGACGAGCTTACGCCTGCCCCTGCGCGACGCCCTCAACGCTGTCCTGGCACGGGAAATCATTTCTCCGATCGATGTACCCGGACACACCAACTCCGCCATGGACGGTTATGCCATGGCAGGCAGCGATCTCCCGCAAGAGGCGTATCGGGACCTCAAGCTGATCGGTACCGCGGTCGCCGGTGCTCCGTTCAACCGGCCCTGCGGCAGGGGCGAATGTGTTCGCATCATGACCGGCGCCCCCATGCCGGATGGAACCGATACCGTCGTGATGCAGGAACAGGCCCTGCTCGTCAACGAGACGCAGGTACGTATCGCTCAAGGCCAGCGATCGGGACAAAATGTGCGCCAGGCGGGCGAAGACATCGCACGGGGAAGCGCGGTACTCAATCCGGGCAGGCGCCTGACGCCCGCGGATCTGGGCATCCTGGCCTCGCTCGGGTTTGGCGAGGTCAGCGTTCGCAGGCGCCCGCGGGTGGCTTTCTTCTCCACCGGCGATGAACTGCGCTCCATCGGCGAGCCCCTCGCAGCCGGCGAGGTCTACGACAGTAACCGCTACTCCCTCTACGGCATGTTGCGAAGAGCGGATGTGGAGCTGCTCGATCTGGGTGTCGTCAAAGACGACCCGGACGCCTTGAGAGAGGCATTCGACAGCGCTGACGAAACGGCGGACATCGTGGTCACTTCAGGTGGCGTATCGGTGGGCGAAGCCGACTATACCAAGGAGATATTGCAGCAGCTTGGGGATATGCAGTTCTGGAAGATCGCCATGAAGCCGGGAAGACCCCTGGCGTTCGGCAAACTCGAGAACAGTCACTTCTTCGGCCTGCCAGGCAATCCCGTGGCGGTGATGGTAACCTTCTACCAATTCGTGCTGCCCGCACTCCACTACCTTGCCACCGGCACACCCTACGAACCCACCACCATGCTGGCCCGGAGCGGCTGCAATATTCGCAAGAAGGCCGGCAGGTTTGAATTTGTGCGCGGATTCGTGCAGCAGCGGGAGGATGGCAGCTTCAGCGTCGATCCCGTCGGCCAACAGGGCTCCGGTATCCTGACGTCCATGAGCCGTGGCAATTGCTTTATCCTGTTATCGGAGGATTGCGACGGTGTGAATGACGGCGACCAGGTGGTTGTTCAACCCTTCAGCGCCCTGATGTGATGCGGCATCGGAGCCATTTGACAGGGCCTGGCTAGCCTTTTTCAAACCGCTCTACCAGGCGTTCAAGCATCTCCCAGTCCTCATCGGAGAGCCTGCCTTCCATGGCGGCGCGTTCGATCCTGAGAATGACCTTTTGAGTTTTCGCCGAAAGTCTCGGTTGCATCTGATCGATCTTCAGCAGCAGAGACTTGAGGGTTTCGCTATCGCTCTCAGCCACCCGGTCACGGTGGCCGGCATACCGATGATTGGGGTAGTCCCGGGGCTGATGCTGCAGATCCATGTAGCCATCGGCCAAATCAAGATTCCGCTCGATCCGTCTCGCCACTTCGTCTCCCATGTTGCGCCGGTCGGTGACCATCTGACTGACATGGGCGGGGGCCAGGCCCGCTCGTTCGGCAAACGCCCGTTGCGAACCGAAGCGATCTATCTGTGCCAGCAGATTCGACTTCCGAATTGTCCTGATGTTGACCATCCCTGGATCATAGCAATTTGCTATAGCCGACGCCATGAGCATCTTGCTAGTTAATTAGCATGGTGCTACTATAAACGGATCATGGATATGAAGACCTATATTGCAACGGAAGGCCGCGACGCAGCCAGGCGGTTGGCTTTTCTGTCTGGCACCAACTATACCTATCTGACCCAGATCGCCTCCGGCTTTCGCAAACCCAGCGGACGTCTGACACTACTCCTGGAACACCACTCCAACGGCAAACTGACCCGACATGAACTTCGGCCGGACCTCTATCCGGAAGCGTAACCGCAACAGTCCCACAATATCCGAAACCAGCTGATACAGCTCCGATAAGTCGAATCATTGGAAATATCTCATGTTCAAGGGAAGAACGAAAAAACCGGATTCACTCAGCGATGAACTGCGCCACTACTGTGATGAACTCTCAGAGTTCAACCAACGCTGTGAACGGCTCTGCGAGGCCCTTGCCGAAATAGCCACCCACCACGAATCGATCAGCAGCTACGCCGTTCGCGGCATGCGGCACAACGCCAACTGGCTGAAATACCGGGTCAACGACTTCACCAAGCGTCTGCACACCCTTTACGAAAGAGCACTTGATGAGCAGGAATAGGCGGTCAGTGTGGCTGGCCGGGATGTGGCTTGCGCTTCGGCCCAATACCAGCGCATGACAGCTTGCTTCACCAGCCTGACATCAGCTTGATTTTCGCATTAATAAGTACTATTTTGTTTATTATGTATAGCATTTTCACATTAAAAGCGATGTAATCGATGAAAGTCAGCAAGCAAGAGAAGGCATTGACCCGTAAACGGATATTACGGGCGGCCTCGGATGTGATCAGTGAAAAGGGCTTCAAATCCGCCTCCATGCGCGAAATCGCCCGCCGTGCCGAGGTGGGAGACGCCACTATCTACAACTATTTCCCGACCAAGGAAGGCCTCATCTACGGCTATTGCGAGGAGAAACAGCGAGAGGTGGCCGAAGCGCTTAAACAGATAGAAGAGTTCCATGAATACACCTTGCGCGAGCAACTGCAGCAGTTGACCGAGACCGAACTCGCCCTCTGGTTACCGGACCGGGAGTTCCTCGCCGAGGTCTTTTCATTGACCTTCTCCGCACCGGTTGCCGGTGCCGTCAATCTGACTGAAACGCGTCGTCTTTTCAATCGCATGGTGGAGGAGATGATCGATGCCGCCATCGAGGTGGGGGAGATACCGGATCAGCCATACAGGGAATTGCTGGCACCGCTCTATTGGGACTATTTCACCGGCATTCTCGCCTTTTGGCTTAAGGATGATTCCGAGGGTTACGCCAACACCACCCAGCTGGTGGACCGCAGCGTGGAGATTATCGCCATGGTGTTGCAGACGGCGATGATCGGCAAGGCCCTCGATCTCTTCTCTTTCATGTTTCGCAGCCAGATCAGCCGCCATCTGGAGAAGCTGTCTGACTACACCGTACCCTGGAAACAGGCCAAGCGACGTTTCATGGATGGCGAGAATGGCTGACTCCGTCCCCACCGGCAAGCTTGCGCGCACCGGTATCGCCGGCAGTGCCATGCTCAAGGCGGGAAGCAGGCATCTCAGCCATGCTGCCAAGCGTCCCTTCCTGAGTGAAGCGGCACGACAACAACGGCAACGGCACCTCGATGACGAAACGGCGCGGATCCTGTTCGAGGCATTCTCCCGCTTGCGCGGTACCGCCCTGAAGATAGCGCAGATGTTGAGCATGGAGAGCGGCCTCATGCCGGAGTGGTTTCGCAGAGAGATGACAAAGTCCTACCATCAGGTGCCCCCCTTGGGACGACCACTGATTCGTAAACTGATCATGCAGGAGTTCAACAAGCCTCCCGAGGATCTCTTCCCGCACTTCAATCCAAACGCCTTTGCAGCTGCCAGTCTGGGGCAGGTCCACGAGGCGACCGGCACCCGGGGCGAGAGACTGGCGGTGAAGCTGCAATACCCCGGCATCGATGTCACCATCGACAGCGACCTGCAACTGCTGCGCAGCCTGATCAAACGTACCCGATACGCGAAGCTTCTGCTCTCTTCCATCGACGAGATTGAACAGCGTCTGCATGAGGAGGTGGACTATTGCCATGAGGCGGACAACACCGCATGGTTCAAATCCAACCTGCGGTTATCCGGAGTGACTATCCCCGCGGTCGACGGAGACCACTCCTCGAAGCGTGTCCTGACCACCGAACGGCTGCAGGGGCTGCACCTCGATGCATGGCTTCGCGGCCATCCCGGTCAACCGGCGCGCGATCACTTCGGGCAACTGCTGTACGATATATTCGTCCACTCCTTTTACGGGCTGCAGGCCCTCCATGCCGATCCCAATCCGGGCAACTACCTGTTTGCCGAGGATGGCACCCTGGGTCTGTTGGACTTTGGATGCGTCCGATACTACTCGTCGGATTTCGTCTCTTTGATGCCGGTTCTGTTGCATGCCTACATGACACGGGATGCCGAGAAAGTCATCTCAACCTATCAGCAGCTCGGTATGGTTGCGGAAATGAATGGGGACCAACTGCAATCGTTCTACGATCATGTCCTGCAACCCTTTGGCGACTGGCTGACCAAACCATTCAAGGCGGGGCGATTCGATTTTTCCAATCGCAAGACCTCATACACCGCAGAGGGATGGAGATCTTTCAGGCAACTTGCCAATGTCCACAAGATCAATGATCTTGCCAACGAGTTCATCTATTTCGATCGTACCTTTTTCGGTCTCTACCAAATCTTTGAGCGGATGGGCGCATGCATAGATATGGAGCATCAATGGCTGGTCTGAACAGAACTCTGCTATGGGGCGGCGCCTTGAGCCTGCTGGCCGCGTTCCTTCACATAGCGATTATCGTCGGCGGGCCGGCCTGGTACCGTTTTTTCGGTGCGGGGGAGCGATTTGCCCGCTTGGCTGAACTGGGTTCGCCGTTACCCGATACCGTTACGGCCGTCATCGCCCTGATATTGCTGTTCTGGAGCCTGTACGCCTTCGCGGGCGCAGGCCTGGTCCGCCGTTTGCCAAGGCTCAGGTCAATCCTGAGGATCATCACGGCAATCTATCTGATACGCGGCATGGCACTGCTGCCGTTGGCACTATTCATGCCCCAAGTTGTCGATATTTTTCTCGCCTTGAGTTCGCTGACCTGCATTGCGATCGGCATGCTTCACTTCAGCGGTACGCGACAGATGATCTGGGAACTCTCATGAACGAACAAAGCAACATCCAGTCCAGCGAAAATAATCCCTTTAGCAACCGTCAGCTACCATTGGGCGTACGCCTGTTCCTGAACGCCGCGAAGATAACGTTCCGGGTGACCGGCCGGGTGTCGCCCCGGCTGGCCGGCGTGTTGGCACTGCGCCTTTTCATGACACCACCCAAGTTTCCGATACCACGTCGTGAGATGAACATCCGCGAAAGCGCCAGTCTGACGATGTACGATATTCACGGTGAAAAGGTTGCGGTACGTTCGTGGGGGGAAGGCCCCAGCGTACTGCTCTGCCATGGCTGGGGCGGTCGCGGCACGCAATTCTTCGCCCTGATCGAAGCACTGGCGGCATCGGGCTATCGCGCCGTGGCATTTGATGCCCCGGCCCACGGCGACTCCTCGGAAAAGCGTACCAATATGCTGAAGGTGGCCCGCGCCATTGGCGCCATCGGGGAGAAGGAGGGACCGATCACCGCCGTGATCGGCCACTCTTTCGGCTGTGGCACAGCGCTCCTCGCTATCGACCGATACCGGCTCCCTTCCGAAAAAGTCATACTGTTCAGCTGTTTCACGGACACCCGCTGGATAACAGAGCGTTTCGCCGATGCCTTTTCTATCAGCGAGCCGGTAATCGAGGCCATGCGCGAAGAGGCGAAACGGCGCTTCGCGCACCACTTCGACACACCCTGGGATTGGTCGCAGCTGTCGCCGGTGAATACTATCGAAAAAGTAACGGGCGAACTGTTGCTGGTGCATGACAGGCACGACTTTGAGGTGCCGTACAGTCATGCCGAAAAGCTTCTGCAAATCGTACCCGAGGCGCAACTGTTAACCACCGAGCGACTGGGACACAAGAAGATCCTCATGCACAAACGATGTATCGATGCCTGTCTTGAGCATATCGGAGGAAATTGAACCAAGCCTGGTAGTTGCAGTGTACGCTGTGCCGCAAGTTACATACTACCTTTCAACTTGTCATGGCAAGAGAAATAAGAGGACTCTAATGAATAGACTACAAATTGTTTTGATCTCTTCAGTGGTATATATATTTGCCGGTTGCTCCTCTGAAGAAAACAGCCGTGAAAAGGCAAAAGGAGACGCTGGGGTTTTTCAGGGATACAGAGATGTTATGGATAAAGCCGAAAATGTTGAGCAAACGCTTATGCAGGCAGACAGGAACAGAAGAGAGGAGATAGATCGACAGCAGTAAGCGGAAAAATCGAAGCTCCGTGGAATAGTATGGATAACCCCGTTCCCGTCCGGCGCATCACGTGAACTTGTGATAACCCGCCCGACTAACTGATTAACGGCAAGTGACAAAAGAGCCGAAATTCCATTCGAGCAAATCCCTTTCACCGATATATTTCGAACGTTGCAAGTATCAGGCAACCTGTCTTATCGACCCATCTGTTTTTCCCAGAGTTAGGCATATGTTCCGACTGTAATTCCTTGAATTCCGCAAGATAGAAAACCATTTGCACGGAAAGCTGTCGCTTAAGTCGCCTGCAACTATCTAACTCCACGGTTGATATCCACGCAAACGAAAAGCCAAGAGGACAACTTACTTTATTGATATGGGTCAATATACAAGAGCGGGTCGCAGGCACCAATATCTGATCCTTGCACTACACTCAATAGGCCGACAAGGGGAATCTTGGCAATCAGTCAAGAGGCTATCATATTAAGATCCTCAACCAGGGGACTATAAGGATAAACGAGGAGGATGACATGTCTTTCAGAGCAACTACGTTTCTTGCAGGACTCTTCTCAATTTTTGCACTCGTTACTCTGATCGCCTGTGGTGGAGGCGGAGGCGGAGGTGGAGACAGCACTACGCCCACAACGACTGGTGGCGTATTCAAGGATAACAACGTTTCCGGTGTCACCTACACCTCTGGTGCGCAAAGCGGCACAACAGGAAGCGACGGCAGCTTCATCTATGAGGTGGGTCAGCAGGTCAGCTTCAACCTGGGCAATGTGACCCTTGGCAGCACCACCGGCAAGTCAGTCATCACCCCGATCGACCTGGTCTCTGGCGGCAACAGCAGTTCCACTGAGGTACTGAATCTGGTCCGTTTCCTCTTGATGCTCGATCGTGACGGAGATCCTACCAACGGTATCACCATATCCCCGGCGGTACAGGCGATTGCCGAAAACTGGTCGGCCGTCGATTTCACCACCGGGAGTCTTTCGTCGGAATTGGTTTCGATTATCTCCGATGCGACTTCCGCTGACGGCACAAGTCATACACTGCCCAACGCCACCACGGCGCGGAGCCACCTGGAATCCACCCTGCTCTGCGTCAGAGCAGGCGCCTATAGCGGGACATTCGGTGGGGATGACAGTGGTCCGTTCGGGGTCTTGGTCGACGCCTCCAATGGCCTGCTGTCGGGATTTGCCTACAGCGCTTTCGATGGCTTGCTCATCCTGAGCGGCAGTACCGCGGTCAGCTTCGACCAGAACGCCACCTTCATCAGCGGCGATGTCTCCTCCGGCGCTACATTCAGCGGTCAGTTCAACAGCCCCGACACCCTCTCAGGAAACTGGAATCTCTCCTCTACAGCGGAGTCGGGCACTTTTTCCGGAAGCCGCATCGGAGGCGCAGCAAATGCCGCCTATCGCTTTACCGGCAGCTTCACCTCCAACGCAAGTTCACCTGTTTCATCCAATGGTCTGTTCACCTTCGATATCGACAACAGTGACAACATAACGGGAATTGCGCACACCGTTTATGCCTCGGACGGCACGCAAAACGAGACTGTCCCCTTCTCCGGCTCGGTTACCGGCACCTCGTTGCTGGCCCAGATCATGGACGGCAATGTGGTCGATGCCACAATCAGCGGCACATTGAATAAGTCCACCGGCACACTCAGCGGATCATGGAGCGATACGGATGGTAATACTGGAACCTACTCCGGGCGGGGATGCAAACTGAATTGATCCATTGCGGTGCCAGGGCCTTCGGGCTCTAGCCGACACTCTACAGCTTTTTTATGGATATTGCCGATTCTACTTGATTATTATTTCAACAGCTAAATGGTAGTGGAGGGATTCCAGGATGTTAATTTATCGTACCGCCAACAGAAATCCAGGTGAATTTGAAGATGCAGGTGGCTTTTTGCCTAAGAGTTATCGACCCAAAGCCAGAATAAAGACTGAATTCATGGAATGGTGCAGAACCGGGAAAGTCGTCAAAATGGTTGAAAGTCATCAGAGCTCAGCTGTAGGGAGTGGATATATCATATCAATGGATATGACCAAATTCTGCGGTGGGTACTCTAAAAAGTTCTTCTACGAGTTGAATGTCCCCTACTTTATGCGCATACCTTTCACCGCAAAGGCATTGGGATTGAAGGAGCTATCATGGAAGGGTATACAACAAAAGCCTGAGAATGTTCACTTATACATGAGCGCCTCTAAGCTCAAGTATGCCGAAATATTCGCAATATCCAATATTGGAGATCGAAAAAAAGAGTTGTCAGTGTTTTCCTGGGTACCCTTTAAATACTTTGCAAAATACGCTGAAAACAAAGCCGGGCCCTATAAACCAATTAAAAATAGGAAGGAATACCCGAAGCCGGTAAGAGGCTCAATCAGGGATCGTGCGAAGATGTTTGGTAAGACAATAAATCGCACAAAAAAATAGAGCACATCAATCTACGCTAGTGCACGAGTTTTTATCTCAAGCCCGATGACGATCCAATTCCCCCATATAACGGGGGGATGGAAATCAATACGTTAACACTGCTAACCGGAGACCTGTACGTACATGCCGGTAACCGTATTCATGAACTCCATAATACGGTCTGTTGTGGCGAATACGGTGACCGGCAGGCCGCCTTTCTCAACGTCCATAAAAAATGGGCGGATAACACGCCAGAGGCGAGTGGTCCTAATAAGCTTTTCCGTGATCTCAGGAGTATTGATTTTTTCGCTCTTCAGGAGAGCCATAGCTGACTCAAACTCCCGAACCGCAGTTTTCAGCTGGTTGACGTAGTCCTGATCCTTGAAACCCAGTTGATGAGCAATGTAGTATTTGGCTATGCGTTGTGAGAGCATGCGCTGCCTGCCGGAAATATTGACGATCTTTGGCGTTTTCCTTTTGGAGAGCGCCTCGATCTTCACGACGACATCATGACTCACTTCCAAGATAGTCTCACTCATATCGAGCACCATGGTGGCATCGGCCTGAGTGTAGGGTAGATTGACTAGTTTGGCGTAATCGTCAATCACAATATCCAGGAATACCAGTAATTGCTGCACGTCCTTGCTTTGCACTTCGGCTTTCAGCTCAGCATGATTCTTTTTCAATTCGATGATGCTGCTTTGCAGTTGTTGCTTAGCCTTGTCGCGCCTTACGTTACCGCCGAGAAAAAAGTAAGACTTTGCAATTCTTTGAGAAAGCATGCGCTGTTTTCCAGCCTTGTTAACAGTTTCTTCAAGATCGATTTCAGCTGCATAAATGGAAAAAGAGAAGCACAGAATTGCGCTTAGGCAGAGGGTTAATAGATACCTTGTGGTCTTCATAATATTTCCCCGATACATCATGGAAAAAGTAGCCACACATATCAATTATCTGTCGTTATAATCACCATGCATATCAAGTAATACATGTTCAGTCACGTACGAAGCAATTGATGGGGTGCACTTACTCCTACATTCAAACACTCTATCCGCAAATATGGATACAGGACGTTTCGCCCCTCACTCCCACATGCCATGATCGTATTTTGAACATATCTGACAGTACCTATTATTTATGGGCATATAGCGGCATCGTACGTAAATAATTTAATAGGTTAATTCTTAAAATAAGTTGGAAATGTAAATTCTTTTGAAAAAATCCCTCTCTTACAGGCCCTATCGGCAGAAAATACCAGACTCGAAAATTGCCTGTCTCCCGCACAATTGTTCATTCGATCCGGCCCCCGGTTTCTCAGCCACTGCAAAGTCACATTACCGAAACCTTCGCATACATCCCGGTAACCCGATTCATATCTTGTAAGAGCGACTCCGTGGTACGCGCAACCACCGATGGTAGGTACCTGCCCTTGTCCATTAATTTCGTTAACTGAAAAAAGCGCCACTGTTTGTTCACCTTGTCGAGAACTTCTCTGATCTCCACCGTATTCAGGGATGAGCCATTTAATTCCTCTAGTGCCTGGGAAAATTCCATCTCGGCTTTTTTGAATTCACTATGAAATAGCGAATCATCCACACCCCAGGATAGCAACAGATAGTATTTCGCCATCCGTTGAGAAAGCATTCGCTGTCGCCCGGAAATGTCGACAATATGCGCCTTTTCCGTTCCAGCCTCCTGCACCAGAGCCTCTACCACTTTCTGACTGGCCTGAAGTAGCTCTTCGCTCAACCCGTTGAGTTTGATCGCACTGTTGATGTCGACCCTCCCATCGGCGACACTCTTGTATCGTTTCCATACAGTCTCCGCGTTTGACAAGGCTCGCTTTGTTTTTTTAGATCTTGCAAATGACTTTAAGTTGTTCAACTGTTTTTGATAGAGTCGAATAGCTGAATTCAACTGTTCTCTTGGATTGGCAAATAGTATCTTCTGGCCGATCTGGGCAAATGCCTTAACCATCCTTTGGCTCAACATGCGCTGGCGTCCTGCCTGATTAATGGCTTCCCCGTAATCCTCTATGGCTTCTGCTCTACCGCCAAGTGGAATGCAAAGTGTCAGGCTTAAGAGGATGAGAGAAAAAATTTTGTGAACACACATATGCGCTTCCTTTGAAACAAAGGCCATCTGACCAGGCCAAACAGCACTGGAAGACTCTTAACCCAATCTGCCGGCAACATCCTTGATCTATGTTAAATAAAGCATAGAGTTATGTATAAGTCGCTGTTTTTTAATATGAGTTAAGTGGCTTCTTTTCAACTGGCCAAGCGAAGCAATGGGAATGTAATTCTTGTGCGGTATATCAGCATCCGATAAATTATTTTGCCTGCGCAGCGCAAGCGAGAGGCGCGATAGAGTCTGTTTTCAAATAAAATATCATCCAACTGACGGTTTTCGAATTCTGTCATAAATCGGTTCAAGCCCTTTAGCCATTTCTGATTGCCCAATCCCTGGACGAGATCAGGATACCCGCCAACTGTCGCCATCTACCGATCCCGACCAGTCGAGATCCCAAGCGAATATTTATATATGTTCCAAAACTCACAATATCAAATAGACCGCCCGAACAGCGTAGCGCGTGTCGATTCAGAGCGCATCCAATATTAGAATGATTGCGTATTTCATTTAAAATTATAAAGTCCGCACCGATTTCATCGGCCAGTTTTCTTTCCTACAGCGATATTAAAGACACCAATGACGGTGGCATGATCGCCCGTGCCGATCGACGCTAAATACAGACTGTTATTCCTTTCGTACGCCTGCGACCGATATTGTAACTTTTGTTATACAAGATTTGGGACGCCCTATCTGTCACACTCGCTTACTGCAAATTGGCGGCCTGTCGCGTCGCTTTCTGTTAAACTGCAATCCTTTAAGTTAAACAGAATGGGGATATCGGAAATCGATGAGCGCCAAACGTTATGATGTTGTAGTTATCGGCAGTGGGCCAGGTGGCGAGGGCGCCGCCATGAAACTCGTTAAGTCGGGCAAACGGGTGGCCATTGTCGAAGCCTTCGACAAGATCGGTGGCGGCTGCACCCATTGGGGAACCATCCCCTCCAAGGCGCTGCGGCACAATATCCAGATGCTGCGTGACTACCGCCGCAATCCCCTCTTCCAGCACACCCATGATCAGATCCAGGTGGAGTACTCGGATCTGCTGCAAGCTGCCGGCAAGGTGATCAATGAACAGGTACGCAGTCGCCTGCGCCACTATGCCCGTAACCGGGTGGATGTAATCCATGGTCGCGCCCGCTTCACTGGTCCCAATCAGGTTGAAGTCGTGCAGGAGGGGGGCGGCATCGAAGAGATCGAGGCGGAACAATACGTCATCGCCACCGGCTCGCGGCCCTATCACCCCGATGATGTGGACTTCACCCACCCGCGCGTTCTCGACAGCGATGCCGTGCTGCGACTGGATCGCACACCCGACTCCATCACTATCTACGGCGCCGGCGTGATCGGATGTGAATACGCCTCCATCTTCTGCAATCTCGATGTGAAGGTGAACCTGGTCAATACCCGCGACCGCCTGCTCTCGTTTCTCGACGATGAGATCACCGATGCCCTGAGCTACCACATGCGCAACCAGGGAACTGTGATCCGCCACGACGAGGAGTATGAGAGTGTCGAGGCCCAGGATGACGGCGTTGTATTGCACTGTAAATCGGGAAAGAAATTCAAGACCGATGTATTGCTATGGGCCAATGGCCGCAGCGGTAACACCGAGACCATGGGCCTGGAGGAGATTGGGGTATCGGTCAACCATCGCGGCCAGATCGAGGTCGATAAGAGCTACGCCACTTCCCAGCCCCATATCTATGCCGTCGGCGATGTGGTCGGTCCACCTGCCCTGGCAAGTGCCAGTTACGATCAGGGCCGATTCGTCGGTGCCCAGATCGCCACCGGAGACCCCGATTGGCAACTGATCGATGAGTTTCCCACCGGAATCTATACCCTGCCCGAGATCAGCTCGGTCGGTCGCACCGAACGGGAACTGACCGCACAGAAGGTCCCCTACGAGGTCGGTCATGCCACCTTCCGCACCATTGCACGGGCGCAGATTACCGGTCACGAAGTCGGCATGCTGAAGCTTCTGTTCCACCGGGAAACACTGTCGATTCTCGGCATCCACTGTTTCGGTGAAGGGGCTTCCGAAATCGTCCATATCGGCCAAGCCATCATGGCACAACCGGGCGAGGCCAACAGCCTGCTCTATTTTGCAGAAAACACTTTCAACTACCCAACCATGGCCGAGGCCTACCGCGTCGCTGCCCTCAATGGCCTGAACCGCATCTTCTAATCCTTGATATTTAGTCCGCAAATGAACGCTAATAAACGCAAATTGTTTATTTCATGATTAAACGCTTAGGCCAAAACAAGTAATTTCTTCCCGGCCAGATGGCGCTTTATTAATATCCAGATCCGTTTGCGAACGTTTTCACACCCCCTTGAACTCGGGTTTGCGTTTTTCCAGGAAGGCCGTCATGCCCTCTTTCTGGTCCGCGGAAGAGAAACACAAACCGAAGGCCTGGCTCTCGATTTGGCAACCGCTATCCAGGTCGAGACTCTGCCCCCTGACGATGGCCTGTTTACTCAAACGAACCGCCAGCGGGCCTTTTTGGCAGATCAGGCCAGCCATTGAAAGGGCTTCTTGCATAAGCCTTTCCGGCGGATAGACGTGATTGACCAGGCCCCAGGCCCGGGCTTCGTGCGCGTCGACATGGCGACCGCTGACGATCATTTCCATGGCCCTGGCGGAACCGATGAGCCTGCTCAGTCTCTGGGTGGCGCCGAAACCCGGCGTAATCCCTAAATTGACTTCCGGCTGGCCGAACACGGCATTTTCTGAAGCGATTATCCAATCACAGGCCATGGCCAGTTCACAACCGCCGCCGAGACAGTAGCCGTTGACGACTGCGATCACCGGTATTGGCAACATCTCGAGCTGGCGAAAAACAGTCATAGCGGTTTGGGAAAAGGCCATACCTTCCACTGCCGACTTATCCTGCATTTCGCCGATATCGGCCCCCGCGACAAATGCCTTCTCCCCGGCCCCGGTAATCAACAGCACCCGCGTCTCACCATCGGCCGCAATACTCTCCAGTGCCAGCGCGAACTCCCTGAACGTTTCAGAGTTGAGTGCATTAAGGCTGGCTGGCCTGTTTAGGGTAAGCAGATAGATTCCCTGCTCGATCAACTCGAGATCAAGGGTTTTATAGGATTGTGCATTCATGTTAAAGGCCCGGGGTCGGTTGGTTTTTATAACCTGCAAGGATACGGAGTCAAGTCCATCCATTCTATGTCAAGCAACCTGCTGATGTGTAGCGCATTTGCATTGAATACACCCTGAATATGGCGTGTCCGCATGATTAGCCTTTGTCTAACCTCATCCACAAGATCGACGAATGTTGGTATATTTTTAACAATTCATGGATAGCTATCTTCCGCTCAGAAGCTCCCCCCCTGCTGTCCAGTTTGACAATAGTCCGGCAATTGAAGCCTTGTTGAGGAAGTTTTTTCACAATCCGGCTCGTGCTGGCATGTTCAGAGCTCTCTCAGCTTAACTGAGACTTGAAATAGCCCTACTTTTTTATAGATAATCACGGTTTCCCTACAACGATTAGATTCTATAGATATATTTGGCCTTATCCCCGCCAAAATCATTTGGGACGGCCCCAGACGGGTGCTCTCCACTTCACGGCCCTTACCCCGCCGATAGATAGAAATTGCTTACCTCAATGAAGCATAAACCCTGCCAGGTACGTGGTTGCGCATGCCGTTGGTAGCGGAAACCGAGTGGATGATGGACAGGATTGCACGGAGATAGTGGATGAGAAAACGGACACGCGTTCTCAAACGGTCGAAAGGGCGGTTAAGTAAGGGGCGGCCCCAGACCAGGGGAAAATCTAGAGCATGGCAGCCGGGCACGGGTTTGGCTGAACGCATTGTCTCCTCCTTCAAGGACGGAATCCTTGTTACTGACCTTAATTTGAATATCGTGGAGGTCAACGATGCCTTCACCAGGGTAACGGGATATAAAAGAGATGAAACCCTGGGTCAGACGCCTCGAATTCTCTCTTCGGGACGGCATGGTAGAGATTTCTACCGCCAGATGTGGAACGACTTGAAAAAAAAAGGTCATTGGCAGGGGATCATCTGGAACCGAAGAAAAAATGGTGAGATCTACCCCGAGTGTCTCTCGATCGAAATCATTACCGACCAACATGGTGAACCGAGCCACTATCTAGGGATCTTTTCCGACGTAAGCCACCAGGAAGCGATCAAGAATCAGATTCACCATATGGCTTACTACGATAACCTGACAGGCCTGCCTAACCGGGAACTCTTCTCAGATCGACTCGAAATGAGCATCTCCCTGGCAAAAAGGGAGAAACGGACGGTTGCGCTCTTTTTTCTCGACCTGGACCATTTCAAGGATATCAACGATACACTTGGCCATACCATTGGCGATCAACTATTGAGTGCCGTAGCCCGCCGCTTAACAGATACGCTTCGTGAATCGGATACTATCGCCCGTTTTGGCGGTGACGAGTTCACTGTCATTCTTTCAAAAATCTCGAGCAAAAGAGAGGCTGAGAAGGTAGCCAACAAAATTATCACAGCATTCAAAACGCCCTTCAGGATAGACAATCACGATATCAGCATCAGAACCAGCACCGGGATCTGTCTGTTTCCCGAACATGGAGAGAATTGCGAGAGTATGATCAGGCATGCAGACACGGCAATGTACCAGGCAAAAGAAAAAGGCAAAAGCTGTTATGCGTTCTATACATCTGAGATGGGCACACTACAAAATAACCGCGTTTATCTGCGGAATGAGCTTCGCAGGGCGCTAAGTGAGCAAACCGTAAGCTTGGCGTTTCAGCCGCAAATAGACCTGAATAACAACCATATCAATGCCATCGAAGTATCGCCTCGCTGGCACCACCATAGTATGGGTGTCATACCTGCAATCCAGTTCATACCCATAGCAGAAGAGAGTGGCTTGATTCATGAGCTTGGCGACTGGATTCTCAACTCTGCATGTAGCCAGTTGGCTAATTGGCGCAATAAGTTTGATGTCGATCTGCGTATTGCCTTGAAGATTTCAGTCATCCAGCTTTCATCAGGCAAGCTTGACAAAAAAATTCAAAGTGCACTGACTTTTTACAATTTACCCAAATCCTCGCTTGAATTGGAAATCACTGGCAGTGTGCTTATGACAACAAAACAGGAAGTACTTAAATCACTGTCCAGAATCAGACAACTTGGCATACCGCTTTCTATCGATGATATCGGCGCCGGCTACTCTTCATTCAATCATATCAAGCGTTATTCCATCGATAAGTTGAAAATTGACCGCTCCTATATCGGCAAGTCCAGCGAACACGATTGGCAGCTCGTCAGAACCATCATCAACATGGGACACAACCTCTCACTTCGCGTGATCGCGGAAGGCATAGAAACTGCCGAGCAACTGGAGTATTTAAAAACGTTCGGGTGCGATCTAGCACAAGGCAGTTACATCAGCAATCCATTGAACATGCACGAGCTGGAGAAACTGCTGGCCAAGCATCCTCCAGGACAGACGCCATTTATCCGCGCGGGCAATGAAGAGATCGAATCAACCTACAACATCTAGTTTTTGTGGAGACGACTGGTATGTGTGCGATACCTGCCTTGAATGTCAAGCTACAGATTATTAAAGGGGATTTAAAGTGTGAACAATCTGAAAATCATGCCGGTAACTGACAGACGTCATGGTCATTTTTTCACTACTGATATTAGATTCATTTATCAAAGGAGCCAGACTTTATCGAGATACCCGATCCGGTCTGTATTAGAATGGATAATAAGGCGAAATTGCTGATAGTCGACAATACTCAATCATCTTCTGATGCTATGGCTGTTATCCTGAATGCATTTGGCTACAGGATAGTCACTGCAGATGATACTCAAATTGCATCTAAACTGAATATCCACGAAAAACCCGATCTGGTCATTTTAGATATCCGAATACCCGAACAATCGCTCATTGAAATGACGCAGGAGTTATCGGATTCGGGATCAGCTTATATATTTCTTGTGCAACATTTCGATGATATCAAGTCAACCCTAGATGATCGACAGGGATCACTGGGATTCCTAGTGAATAGTGAGGATCACACCATTCTGCTTTCCGGCATCGAATCAGCATTGACATGCGCCAGACAGATCAGATATTTGCAAGACGAGGAGCAACGCTACAGCAGGTCGCTGAAGATAGAAAAGGTGATCAGTATCGTAGTTGGCATCTTAATGGAACGCTTCAACCTAAATCGTGATGGCGCATATGAGCTGTTACGCAGTAAAGCACGATCGGAGCGTCGAAGAGTGATCGAACTTGCCCAGGAAATGCTCGATGCTCACAATACATTCAATCAATTAGGTCAGTAGCTCAATTTACAACTTTTTATGTTTCGGTCATCTCAGTTCGTTTGAGTCCGTATAGCGTGCAGCTTGATCACCGATGCAATCCGGGGCTACAGGATATTCGACTGCCGCCGTGATGAAGAGAAACCGTTATTGATACTGGCACTTAGCCTGTTAACACTAATCCAATCGGCTCTGTTGCGCCTGAAAACCGGACATTGGAAGTGAGTATCTACTTCCACCATCCGACCTCCCACGACGCGCCTAATTCGCTATTACCGAACAGCGGGGCTCTGCGAAATCGACGAATAGACAGCATCCTGGAACAGTATCGATATTTCGGCCATCCCGGAGCAGCGTTTGGCACAATATCCTCAATCGTCGTATTGATATCGACTTCGACAAGCGCTACCCGCTCACCCTGAGATGGGCAGCTTTTGTGATGACTATCACAGTACTAAAGTCACGCAGTTACTGGAATTCAACCGCCCCGAACAGTCCACTGAGCATAATATATCGTCGAAGAGATGAAGAATTAACATTCCTATACGGCTTTTTCCAGCGATATGGCCTTTTCAAGCATTGGCGCTATGACGTAGACTCGGAGATTGACAGAGTGATGGAACATTCGTGGAAATCAGGCGAAATGTACGAGTCATATTTTGGATTCAAGGATACGCCCTTCAGACTGAGCGCTGATGAGACGTTTCGCTATGCCCACAAAAACTATCTGCGGGCCTCTGCGTATCTTGCCTACGCCTTGGAACAAGGTGAAGGGTTCGTCATGATAACCGGCCAACCCGGCTCAGGTAAGACGACATTGATCAGGGATGTCATCTCGGAACTCGATGTAACCAGATACCATACCCTCAACCTCGTAACCAGCCAGCTGCAAGCAGAGGAACTCTTGAGAAAGGTGGCGCTTGAATATGGATTTCCCGCTGAGAGCTACAATAAGGCAACCCTGCTGACCAATATACACAAGCACCTTTCGGCGTTGCATGAAAAGGGAAAACAGTCGATCCTATTCCTCGATGAAGCACAGAATCTCTCCCTGAACGGATTGGAGGAACTGCGCTTACTATCCAATCTGCAACAGGGAAGAGACTCCTTGTTGCAAGTCGTTCTGGCCGGCCACGAAGACTTGCGTCAGCGCTTGCTGAATCCGGATATGGAGCACATCCAACAAAGACTGATTGCCATCTGCCAGATCGAATCTCTGCCTATGGCACAGACTCGTGAGTACATTACCCATCGACTGGAGCATGTAGGCTGGCAGACAGACCCTCAGATAGAGGATGAGGTTTTTCAACTTATTCACATGGCTTCTCAGGGTGTACCCAGAAACATCAACCATTTGATGAGCCACCTGTTGCTGTTAGCCTATCTCGAGGAGAAACACAACCTGACCGATGAAGACGCATTGACCGTCATTGAAGAACTGGTCGATCAGCAGCGCATTAGCTTGGCCGGCGAGGAGCGTTTCGAAAGTTTTGTCAGCAAATATCGTGCGGAAAAACAGCAGCTGACGAGACACCATGCAGTGGCCAGCCAGTCGGTGATTTCTCTGCCGCCGCAAGGGCGCGATCCCCGGCACATTGACCAGCAACATAGCCTGACTTCAACCAATCGAACCACCGGCAAGAGCCTCACACCGGCAAACGATAAAATTGCTCCTGAAAGTGACACGCAACCTAAGGATCCGGAATCCGACATTCAGGATAAGGGACCGGGACCCGAGCCGACACTCCCCAGTGCCGATGAAATCTGGAACGGAGCCATTGAGTCCTCGGATATGGATACCCTCTTTCCCTACAACCGGCAACCGGAATCGACCGTTTCCGCTGAACCGTCAAATTTGCAATCGACCACTCAGCCTGTTGGCGGGGAGGTATTAAAGGATAGTGAACACCGCTGGGGAGGAGTCTGGTTTATGTCCAGCGGTAACACGATTCAGCCCAGCGCTAACCATCACCAGGGAGCATCATCGATAACTGAAACCACGCTGCCGACAGGACCGACTTCCAAGACGAACCATAACATCGCCGTCGATGAAAACCTGAGCATTCCATCAGTCTGGGTTGAAGAATGTCCGGAAATCGTTGCAGCTGACAATGACGACTCCATACCCCACCTAAAGATAGCGAACGGATCTAAAAACCTCAAACGATCCATCGCGCATGTAATCGCACTGGTCTCCATCGGTCTAATGGCAATGCTTGCAGTACGAATGTATCCCGTTCATTTCGACCATTATGTTAATGAAACTGAAACGCAAGTGTTCGACTTGGCTGGCAGATCACAGGAATTCGTACCTCCTTTAGTACCCGGGACAGCACAAGACAGAGAACCCTCCAATATTTCACACTTGAACGGCAACGAGATGAAAGAGATAGAGGCTCCGTCATATCTATCTGATCAGCAACGGACTGTCATTCACGCAACCGAAATTGAGCATGATCAGGACGTAGATCTCTTCAAGGATTTATCGGCAGATCTCGATCAGAATAAACCTGAAGAGAGTGCGCCAGCTACGCTGGCGACGAAAATAACCGATGTTGCGGAAGCCAAGATAGAAGTTAATGTAACACCGGTATCCAATGCTGTTCCGCTCAAGGCGGGTGACCCGGATATCAGCTCGTTTCATAATATTGAGTTGGCCACCCGCTATTATGTCTATTTCGATTTCAATAAATCTGACATACCCTCTACCTATGAACCACTGTTGAAATCCATCCGCAACAAAATGTTGCTTGAAGAGAACAATTATTTAAAGATTACCGGATATGCCGATTCCCAAGGAAATGGCAACTATAATTATCGCCTGTCAATGAAGCGCGCTGAAGAGGTAAGACAATATTTCTCCGTTCGTGGTATTGCCGATGGCCGGCTACAGGTAGCTGCAGTCGGCCAGGTCGGAAGAGTCGGTACAGGGTTGGAAAGTATCGACGACAGGCAAAAGATTAGGCGGGTTGAACTAATCCTTTTTCCTAAATAGCCACAATTCTGTGGTTGTGAGAATTCGAAAACAAGGGGCTGGACCGAACAGAACCGTACTCATGTATCGAGCTGCTATCGCTTGATTTTCCGCAGTGTCCTCTCTGTCCAGAAGCTGTTTTTTCGATCACTGTTTATATCAACCACCTTACGCGGTATTACAGCCAGGCTCTCCTGACCGGTCCTTAGATCGATACCGTACCAATATTTCCAGAACAGCGCTCTCGGATCGCCTTCGCCTTCCGTATTGACCAGCCCCCAGTCCCGGTCAATGATTTTGATGAGTCTACCATTTTTATAATACAGGGTCCGGTAATCGGCAAAACTTGTGGTATCTACATAGCTGATGCGATAGTCATACCACCAATCCTTGTATTTTGTGGTACTCTTCAGGCCGTATACATCCCTACCCAATTGGCGGCAGCTGCGTTCAGGCACACGCCCTGTATAGCGAAATACCTTTCCCTCCAGTTCGTCCATCATACCAAGACAGGTACGCATCTTTTTCTTCCCCATCAGCTCGTGAGTTTCATCATCGGGCTTACGCAGCGTGACATCGCCGAAGGAGAAGACACTGCCTCCCCAGGCGTCCTCCTGGCGTGGCTGGGCAAAACGTCTGATCTTGCGTAATCTGGGAAGCCATACCATGTAGTCCTTGCTCTTGGCATTATCCTTGTACTCGGTAACCAGCATACCGGTACCGCGCAGATTACCGGAATGGAATATCGCCAGATCGCGGGAACGGATGGCATCATGCTCATCATAATTATTATTCAGATGGCACTCCACTGCCGTCGTTATCGGACTGCCGTTTTCCGACTTGTTGACCAGTACGCTGAGGGTACTGCCGCGTCGTTTGATGGAGAAGTTGGCAAAGGCATAGAAATGGTTGGCGAAATAGACCTGTTTGGCCACATCAATCGCGTCCAGCCCCACATCGGGTGACGGATACGCTAGGGTTCGCTCCACACCAGCCTGGGACTCGAGGGAGCTGCAAAGAGACAAACATAAATAAACACTGTTTTTCAAAAAGAGATCGATCCTTTTCATACTCCTGTCCTCTAACTCATGCAGTACTGTTCATGTCAAGCCGACATTTAGTCCTTCAAATCGCGAGTGTATTTGAAAATATCCTGTTTGATGCGATCGAGGTCACCCGTAGCCAAATAGTCCCTGTGTAATCGTTGTTTGTATCCGTCGGGTAGCTTTTTATAGAAGATAAAACTACCGGGCGATTTATCGTGTAAATATGTTGAAAAACCATCCAGATCCATCAATTGTATGGATCGGCTATCAGCATTGCCCAACCAGTTTGAATTGACAGGAGGATGAAACTCATTGGTTGTGAACTCTTCAACATCAGCCTCAACGGCTTCTATGTAACCGGGATCGATGGCGAAAACCGTGCCTGACCGGCAAATACCGAACAGTAGACAGCAATATAGTGCGATATGCATCCTAGTCGATACGGACAACATTAATGAACTCCTTTAAGGTGATCACTGTTTTTTAATTGCATGAGATTCCAAATCGAAACTTTCCAACAACAGCCATACTCCAGTACATTTACCGCAATATAAGCAAGAACAAATTAAAACGTTAACAAATTTTTCATTTTGCAACCATTCACATAAATTGTCGACAATAGTGACAACGTTGTATTACTGATCAGGCATACCATGTTATAAGGAGAGACGGAATGTTATAGCAGGCGCTTACAAGGGTTCTTATAATGTTCGAACAGTTGACTCTTATCTTGCAGTCTTCATCAAAGATTACTGTTGACCCGGAATATCGGCGAACAAAATTGAGTCCACTCAAGTATGGTCCGGTATTGGGACGCAGCCTCTATTTTGCCATGGCACTCCTCAACAGCAAAGATATTATTCGCATGGATCGAAATACACTATCTCGATTCAGGAGCCTGACTCAGGCTCATCCCGAGGCCATTCCCAGCATCCTATGGCCCTATCAATGTATGAGTTGGGATACATCGGACCGCGTCAATTATCTCTACAACCATTTTTCAACTCTACCTTTACTGAGATATCAAATCGATCATCTGGCAAATCATCGGTGCACCTTAGTAGATGCGGAAACTCTCTATCCCAGGCTCCGAGTTGTGATCGATAAGAACGACCTGTTTATGAGAGAGGGTATGATTACACTCAATCTATTTGCCGGCCATGAACGGGTCTTCACTGTAGCGTTTTCGCTATTTAAGGATAAGACCGATCAAATCTGCGCCATTGCAGGAGCGATTCAAGGGCGAAGAATGAATAATATCACCGATCTCTATCGCGACATGACTAGAAAAACCTATGGTATTCGGCCGCGGGACCTGATGATCGAGACTTTTCAGATTCTGTGCAAGCTGTTGGGCGTAAAAAAAATATATGCCGTCACAGAATCACATAGGCAACATAAACACCGTTTTTACCGCTTGAAAAACAAACAGACCCAACCGAGTCTCGACTATGACGAGGTCTGGTCGGACCGCAGCGGCATCCGCTGCAACGATGCTTTTTTTGAATTGCCCTTAGTTCCTGCAAGAAAACCGCTAACACATATCATCTCAAGGAAAAGATCCATGTACCGGAACCGCTATGCCTTGTTGGAGAGGCTTGAACGGGAGATTGAACAGGGCCTTGCAGCTCTTGGATCGTTGGCAGCAAATAGTCACGATTATTGTAAATCCGGCATTCAGTTTGACGGTTAAGCAGTAAAGATGGAAGAGATGGCTGCTATGGCTGCCACAGGCATATAATTGAACATTGTTATATAGCCTGGCCCGTTGCTACGAAAGCTGCAATTTTCAGTTGATACGCATAGGCTGTTTAGCAGGGGACCCCCCCCGATATAAAGACATGTTCAATTGCGGAATCTGATGGCGTGGCTGAAGCTCATCAGTTACTCCGCTCAGACTCGATTGTCAACCACAGTGGTAATATTACCGTTTTCACAATCCCGCACTTGATAGGAATATGATTCCTGCTAATAGTTTACCAGTGGATGCAGTTTTATTTTGTATGGATTTAGGAATGAATAAGGATGTTGGCGCTGCTACCGGGATGACACCCTCATCGGTTCAATGGAGTAGTACCTGGCCTTTGTAGATTCCTACCAATCACCAAGGAGAGACCGGTATGGCAAGTGAACAGAAGGGTTCAGGACGCGGCAAGGGAGTCAATTCCAAGTTAGTGCTGAGAGGACTCGACAAGGGAGAGGAAAGTCCCCAGATCGAGATAAGGTTAATCGATCGGGAAGGCAATCTGATAGAAACGATACCGATAGCGGAAGATGGCGGCTTCAGCCTGCCGTCAAACACTATCGAGAAAGCTCACCGTATTCGTGTAGGTCCCGCCACGGAAGCAGCGAGAGGAGAGGCCCCGTCTTCGGTATTTCTGAACTACCGCGTTGATGATTTCAAGGCGATCTTGGAGCGGGGTGTGTTGGATATCGGCCGCAGTGTGTGGCGGGAATGGTTGTTTCGCTACCGCTGTGTGTCGGGGAGTGTCCGTCGATGCCGACCCTCGCCCTGGTGGTACAGGCAATTGGCTGGCGCAGTCAGGCGCCCACTGAGCCAATCCCGCAAGCGATTTGAACTCTCCCGACTGGCGAGGACATCCATTCAACCAACAGCGGTCGCCAGCTTACCCAATGCCCTGGAGCTGGGTGAAATCATCGCCTGGCCGATCCGATGCACCCCCATCTGTTTGGGTACGGTTGAGGTCTACAGACGCATATGCTGCTGTGAACCCTGGGTATTCAGTGACCATCGACTGGAACGTTTGATCAGGGAGCTGGAAGAGTTACTCGAAAGAGTTCCCGAGATACCCGATTTTCCCGATCCGCCCGGCCCCGATCCCGATCCGACACCTATCCGCCGAGCCTTGTTTCGCGACGGCGCCCTGGACGAGCGCGTCCTGCATGCCGGAGAAGACCTGCATGCCTTGCGCACGCTCCCCACGGCGCAGATTGCTGAGTATGTCAATACCAGACCCTATCTGTTGTGCCGGCACTATGAGTGCAGTGCGCCAGTGAAAGTGGCTGAGGGGACGATCGGTGCCGACGGCCGATTCAATATCTGTTGGAGCGAGTTTCCCGTACTGCTTCGGATTGGTTGCCATGAAGAGTACGCCTACAAGGTCAAACAGCGTTTCGGCCCATTTACCGTTACGATCTACAATGGTGTCAATGCAGGCCACTGGTACGATGCCGATGACAACGTCATCCTCCGGTCCTACCATCCTCTGGCCGTTGCCTGCCGCGACAATGGCGGTGAAGGGGATGCATTCGTCTATCTGGACGAGATAGGCGATACCGATTCATCGCTGCTCAATACCCCCGATCAGACAACAGCCACATCTGTAGCTTCACCCGGATCGAACGGTGGCGTCGCCTTTCCAAGCGGCGGCCCGGCAGGTAATGGAGCACATGATCGGAACTGGGGCGGTACCCTCAAACTTGCCATCATGTTTTCCGAGAGTATGCGCACCACAGGCGCCAAATATTATCGGGTGAGTGTGACCGAGGCGGATAGCAACGGCAACCCGGTCGGATCACCTGAATATGTCACAAGGGGACTTTCATGGAATAAGGCGGTCGCCGTGCCCGGTGGTGTCGATGTAGTACCCGTAAGTCTGGGTCCCGTCAGCACATCGGCGCCAGACGAACCCCGGGATAATCTCTATCTGATCCCGTTTGATGGTGATCTGGGATCCAATGCGGATTGGGAAGCCGATCAGTACCACGTATTCCTCGATACCGGGGACGCAACAAAACAGTGGAGCGATCCCGATGCGGATGCCGGTCAACCTGCAAAACGTCACCTCGTGACCATTGAAGTCTTCAATGCTGCCGGTGAGCGTCTGCGGCCTAACGGCACCCCTCCCTCGGGTCTTCCGGGAGCGGAGATCGAAGCTGCTTTTACCTATCGCAGGAAGATCCAGGATACAGGACCCACCAATATGGTACCGTACGGCGCCTTGAGCCACCTGTTCTGGTGGGATAACAGGGACGTGGTGGCGACCATCGAAGACCTGAGGATGGATGGCTTGGCATCGGATGAGGAGTGCCAGTTCATGAACGGCACATCCAGCTCCACATTCGGCATCGGTTATCGCGCCTACCACTCCTGGGCGTTGTTCCAGAAAAACCATGTGATCTCCTGGAGACGGGGACTGAGCGGCGGCAGCGATACGATGCTCAACAGTACCGTCAATGTGGGAGTGCCGCCAGGTGCTGAGGGTGCAAGCCCGACCCATACCTTCGGCCATATGCTGAATCACCCCTCACCGCCGACACCGCCACGAACGAAGTGCGCATTCACCGTGTTCCTTACCACCTACAACAAACGCACCGATGGCGATGATCTGGACTTCAGCCGGCGCCGTGACAGTGCCGCGTTTGCACTGGATATCGCACCGGAGGTATGTGTCCCCTGTAACTGTGAAGATGAGGAGGAAGACGATTGATCGAAAAGGCGATGTTGTAAAGCCAGAAAATCGCTAAACATAGCCTGGAAAGCCCGACAATTCAGACGGGCTTTCCAGGCATAATAACCTGTCGGATAGGCAACTGATCAACACCGGACCACGACATGACGGTGCGTGATTGACCTCGAAGGCTATCCGTTGTCTATTGTAGAAACCGCCCTAGCGAGGGCCTGTTAACGCTAATCCTATGGAGTCAATGAACGTACAGAGGTAAAATATCCTCTGGCCCAGAAATGATGGCCAACATAGTTCCTTTTCCGACCCAGGTGGGTACGGGCTATGTGGATCGCACTTTTCCCTTTGATAAACCCAACTACCTACGATACCGCATATTTCGGTGGGATCGATATCATCGTATGGACATGATCAGCCATGACATGCCCTTCCTCTATCAAACTCTCTTTCTGCCTCGCCAACCGATGAAACACCTCACCAAGCTCCTGCCTGATCTGCCCAAAAAGCGTCTTCCTCCGGTACTTCGGGATAAACACAATAGGGTACTTACACTCCCATCTCGTGTGGCTTCAACTTTCTACTTGTCTCATGGTTTCTCCTTAGCGTGTTGCTTGGCGGCTCACGCTTTGGGATTACTATGAGGCTCCTGTTTCTGTCAAACTGCTGATGCCTCCCCAGCAGAGCCGGGGGATCTCCTTTTTTTGTCTAGTCCATTGGAAGTCGGGTGAGAAAATCGGGAAAGCCTGTATCTGCACCCAATAGATACTCCGTCAATGGATAGCCGGTCTCGGATCTGGAGACTGCCTAAACTTCCTGAGATCTGATCCCCGGTCCTCGTCAAGAGGCAGCTACATTTCTATTACCAGAATCGCGATCAGTAGCAGAACAACCGCCATCTCCGCAAAAGTGATCCAAACTATCCAGCGGGTGATACGCCGTGCCGAGGGTTTCATCGGCTGCCAAACCCGTTGCATATACCAGCGCCAGGGCGGCAGCCAGGACCAGCGGTGCCACAACCGCAGATAACCGTGCAGGTCCCGCCCCCACTGTTCGAGGCTGCGATCCACCTCGTCCAATCGCCGCCGCCGCTCTGTCTCCTCGGTGCCGGTGTAGTCGTCGGTAATAATCAGACTACTGCCGTTCTTTGTTGATGGCTCAACCTGGAGGCTGGTAGAACTTTTTAGCAGCCGATCGTATTTAATCCGCAAACCCTTATCGATACGTTCCACGCTGAGTTCGGATTTCACGTGCTTGCCGTTGCTGAGATTGAGTGCTTCGAAGGTGATCCGATCATTCCCCACAGACTCCCATCGCGCTATCTCGAGTAGTGAGTTGATGCGGAACAGACGTTCCAAGTCGCCGATGAAGTTCTGCAACTGCTCCTTGGAGAGCGATGTCTCGATGGTTACCCAGGCAGCATCTTTGGATGGAACGGCACTCATGACCCAGGATGGGGAACAATCAACAGCGGGATTTTGAGCTCACGCACCAGCATCCCGATGTCCATTCGGGAGCGGAGACCATGCATGTCCTTGGGTCGTGGAGAACCAATAACGATAAGGTCGAACGCCCTGCCCCTGCTTGCATCAACCAGGCATTCTGCCGGCTTGCCGAAACGGGACTCATAGCTAAATTCGGCACCGGTCTCCTGAGTGGCACTCCCCAACCGCTCCACCACTTCGGCTACTTCGCCGTCGAGCTGCCCCTCAAGATAGCTTCCGAACCTGTCCCGGGTTACCGCATTGTTGAGCCAATCATCACCCATCATTCCTTTCCAGAACTCGGGTACCACAATCAGGTGGTGCAGAGCGACGTCGTTGTGACACAAGTGCAATGCCTGCTCTTCAGCTGCACGGGCACCATTGGTGCCGTGGCTGGCACAAAGTATTCGCTTGGGATTCATCAATGCCTTTCACCACAGCCCGGCAGGCCAGTTCGCTGTCTCATTCCAATGGGTGTCTCTGATCCCGGCTGATCCCGCTGATCCCATCTATTGGCACCAGTCAGCAGACTAGGGCCTGCTCAACTGAAAAAGTAGACGCCCAGTGCAATCAGCAGCGCCAGGATCAGGGCGACAAAATCTTCGCGACGGTCACTGGCAAAGATCGAGAGCGCGGAACCACGATGGAATTTAGCCCCTGCCTCTTCCTGCAGGTCGATATCTTGACTATGTTGGTCTGTCATGGATATTCTCCTCCGGATTAGATGGTTTCACGCACAAACAGCATGATCACAAGGAGTGACAGCACCGCCTTGGCGGTGCCCACCACGCCGCCGATCACCAGTGGCTGCCCACCTGCCTGCTTGATTGAGGCCATGGTGATCTGCATACCGAGACCGGTCAGGCCGAAGGCGAACAGCAGGGTGATCCACTGCCTGAACTTCTTGATTTTCTTGGCCGTATGCCTCACCGCCTTGTGTGCGCCTTTGAGGATTTTGTTGGCATCCTTCGTGAGCACCTGTGCATTGACCAAACCTCTCAGCGTGGCGTCGTCATCGATACTCATCACCTTGCGGTTCTCGATCAATCGTCTCAGCGCCTGCTGGCGATCCACGCGCTGGACCTTGGACAACGCCTGCTGCAGGCTTGCCACCTGCTCAGGCTTCAGCAGCTTCTCTGCGGCAATATCGTTGTCGAAATATTTACCTTTATAGTGATTGGCGGGAGCGAAAATGCCGGTTGAAGAGAGGGCAAACATTAGAATGAAGCCGACCACGAAGACCGGAAATTTCTCAAAGATAACACGCCCGGTATTGACCGCTTCCGCGCCCTCTTCACGGCGCACATACCAGAGTGCCAGCCAGAGTACGATGATGGGGAGGAACAACACCCTGGTGATATTGAAGATCTCCGCCACCTTAAGTGTTTCGATTCCATCGGGCTGGTAGGCCAATGCCGCACCGGCCACCTGGGCCGAGTTGAGGATACCCGTGCCGGCCCAGGCGCCGAACTGGATATGCCCCAGACCCAACAACTGTCCGATGACCGGAAAGATAAACATACAACCGACGCCCCAGAGCAGAATGGTGCCTATGGTATAGGCGATCTCGACCGATTTGGCCCGAACAACCGGTGCCGCAGCCACAGTCGCCGATACCCCACAGACTCCCATGCCGGCGGAAAGCACACCCCCCATGGAGTTGGGTAGGTTGCGCCGGCGGGCAAACCAGAGTACCAATCCGACGGATCCGAGAACGAAAAAGCCGATCAGTACCACCGAGAGACGACCAAGATGGGCCAGTTCGGCAAGACTGTAGAGCGTGCCAAGTAAAATAACGCCGGTCTTCAGCCCCAGTCTCGACATGCGGATACCGTTATCGGCCCATTCAGGAATCCTGAAAACGTTCACGATCAGGATACCGGCCAGAATGCCCAGCACCACATAGTTGAGGCCCAGAACCTGATGCAGGTATTTCGCACCCATTACCGGGCCCATACCCTTGCTCAGTACCGCCACGATAGGAGCGAGATACCAGCGAACGATCATCGCAACCAGGAGAATGAAGATGACCCCGGCGACGGTGGAGAGATAGTAGTCAATATTCCCCTCCTCGTGAGTCCCTAACAGGTGCCAGAGACCCACGATCACGCCGATCGCACCCGCAGTGTAGGCGAGGCCGGTCATCTCTCCAAGGTATTTTGAGATCTTGAGATAGCCAATCAGCCCCTCCTGAAGGCCGAATTGGGTGGTTGCGCCGATAACCAGGAAGATGGCGCCCATTATCAGCAACGCCGGATGCTTGTGGGTATATACCATGACTTGTCCCTCCGTTTGCGCATGGTCCCTTGAGATCCTGCTGAACCATTATTTGCTGTTTGAAAACCACAAGTTCAGTGTGATGAACTATATGCCGTTTCAAGCACTCATTTCAACCAGAGGCAGGAGGGACGCACCGCCAAATCTGGCGACATTCCTCAGCGTTAAACAGCGTCCTCATATCCCGACGCTATAAACGACCGGGTATGACGCAATCGGCTACACTTAATTCCCATCAATCATTCAGACCGGGAGAAAACCATGCCGTTGACTATGATCTCCAACGCATTTTCCGAGGGAGGGGGATTCCTGCCCAATATACCCGCCAAGGCGCGGATATCTCGCCCCAGCTAGTGTGGGACGGCGGCGTACCTGACAACACTCGAAGTCTGATTCTGGTCGTGGACGATCCAGATGCACCCAATGCAATGGAACCGAAAATGGTCTGGTCTGGGTCATTGGGTGCTCTACGGTCTGGACTCCCTGTCAGCAGGTCTGGAGTCGCCTCGCAAGTGCGATGTGGAAGAGACTATGACGGGACATATCATAGAGAGGCGACCCTGATGGGAACTTATATCAAATCCTTATCGCTTGAGTAAGCATCGCCTGTCTCATGTTACCGGTAACCGCTTAAAACCGCTCTCATACCATATCGATCAAACAGCCCGGTTTTCCAAATGCCTATTCCAATGAACCAGCTATTCACCCCCTACACCCTCGGTCGGCTAACCCTTGAAAATCGCATTGTCATCGCCCCCATGTGCCAATATTCGGCGGTGGAGGGTCAAGCCACAGACTGGCACCTGATCCATCTCGGCCATCTGGCTCTCTCCGGCGCCGGCCTGCTTTTCACCGAAGCCACGGCTGTGACGCCGCAAGGGCGCATATCTCAAAACGATCTCGGTCTATGGTCGGATGGCACGGAAAAGGCGCTGGGACGTGTCATCGAGGGTCTGCGTACCTACTCAGACATGCCGATAGCCATCCAGCTGGCCCATGCCGGACGCAAAGCCTCTACCAGGGTCCCTTGGGCAGGTGGCGGACAACTCTCATTGGAAGAGGGTGGGTGGCAGACATGTGCCCCCTCCCCGTTGCCGTGGAGCCGGGATGAACGCTTACCCGTGACGCTGGACCGGCAAGGCATGACTGAGATACGCCGGGCCTTCGCTGAGGCCGCCACCCGTGTCCACCGATTGGGTATCGAGGTGATCGAAATCCATGCCGCCCACGGTTATCTGCTACATCAGTTTCTGTCGCCGCTCTCCAATCTCCGTGATGACGCCTATGGCGGCTCCCTGGAGAACCGCCTACGCTTTCCGCTGGAAATCTTCGAAGCGGTGCGTAATGCAATCCCGCCCGGGATGCCGGTCGGCATCCGCATCTCCGCCACGGACTGGATCGAGGGGGGCTGGGATATCGAACAGAGCCTGGTCCTTGCGCAGGCGCTGAAACAACGAGACTGCGCCTTCATCCATGTCTCCAGCGGCGGTCTCTCCCCACTGCAGCAGATTCCGGCGGCACCCGGCTTTCAAGTGACCTTTGCGCAACGCATCCGCCGGGAGCTTGGCGTGCCGACTATTGCAGTCGGACTGATCACCGAACCGGAGCAGGCGGAAGAGATCGTCGCCTCCGGACAGGCTGATCTGGTGGCGTTGGGTCGCGGTATGCTCTACAACCCCCGCTGGCCCTGGCATGCCGCCGCCGTCCTGGGTGGCCAGGTCGCCGCCCCACCGCAATACTGGCGGTCACCGCCGACTGGCATCGATTCTCTGTTTACCGGGATCGCAGAGCCGATTGGATGAGTGAGAACAGGTCTATTCAGTGGTACTTCTCCGTAGTGAAGTGTCCCGGCTCCTTCTTACGATGCTTGCGCATACCCCTGGTCTCCAAGGCGGCGGATACCTCCCGGATCATGCCCATATTGCCGCAAAGCATCACATGTGATGCCTCCGGGGCAAGTACGACACCGGTATGGCGTTCGAGACGACCATCCTCGAGTGTGGCAAGGATCCGCCCCTGCAGGGCGCCATCCACCTGCTCCTGACTCGTGATCGGTACATAGCTGAAGCGCTTACCATATCGCTGCTTCAGGTTGTCGATCTCCTCGCTGTAGCTGAGCTGATCCTGATAGCGAACGTTGTGCACCAGGACCATCTGTCGGTATCGCTGCCATGAATGCTCGGTACGCAGAATGGAGAGATAGACACCCAGCGCCGTTCCAGTGGCGATCATCCAGAGATTTTCACTACCCGGCAGCTGATCCAGGGTGAAAAAGCCGTTGGCCCTGGCTGTGACCCAGACCCGGTCACCCGGCTCCAGGGCAGCGAGCCGGGGACTTAGCGGACCGTTCTCCACCTCATTGAAGTGTATCTCCAACAGCTCATCCTGGGGTGGGTTTACGAATGAGTAGGGCCGCGCCACCCGCTCACCATCGATTTCCAGGGCGAGGCGGGTGAACTGCCCGGCAATGAACTTATCCACAGGCGCCTTGAGGCGAAGTGAGTAGAGCTTGTCAGCCCAATGCCGTTTCTCGACTATCGTACCTTCCAGCCACTTTTCCATTGCTGAATTCTCCAACCAAATTGATTTGCCTCGGATAATCGGCCCAGGCGTATCTTTTTCTCTATTAGATATGGGCATGTATAACCTCAAATTCGAGATCCTTCATCGTTGTAAATATTGGGGTTTATCGGCATGTTGGCCGGCCAATCCGCAGCACTCGGAGTCAGCCGCTTAGGGAGGATTGTGCTATAGAGTAGGGTGAAAGACCGGGATTCGAGGTGGTGGGAGCGACCCCGCGACAAAACTCATTACATCACAAATCATGATACAAAATTAATATTTATCATTTTTAGTAAGAACCAACTGACGACCATACTATCCGGTAACCTGTTTTTTCTTATTAAATACCCAGAAGGAGGTCCCGGCCATGCCCCAGACTGCCACACCTACGACCAACACCGCTTCCCCGCTCCCGCTTTTCGATGGGGGCGGTTTTCTCATCGATCACCTGTCATGGAACGAGCAGCTTGCCCGCGATCTGGCCCAGCAGGAGGGAGTGGGAGAGCTGAGTGAAAACCATTGGCAGATACTGCGGCATATCCGCGAACGCTACCTGAGTCTGGGCGCCTTGCCCAATATGCGCCAGGTATGCCGAGCCACCGGCATTCCCCGCTGGAAGGTCCATAATCTATTCGGGAGTTGCCTCAGTATCTGGCGTATCGCCGGACTCCCCGATCCTGGCGAGGAAGCCAAGACCTACCTGAGCTGATACCTGGTTTGGCCCTGTAAAAGGGCTTTAATAACGGCCTTCATCCAAGCCCTGCAGAAGAGGCAAGACCACATCTTCATACCGGAGTATCCGTGTACCGTTATGGTCCCGCAGGAATTCCTCTGCATCCGCCTTGGTCTCCAGAGGAATCAATTCATGCCCCATAGGCCCTAGCACATCGGAACCGATGACATAGTAGGCCTTGCGCGCATCGATACGCTGCACACCATAGTACTCGGTGACACCAATTGCCTCGATATGACCAAGCTGATGGTCGGGTGCCCATTGGGGAAGGTCGAGGAGATATTTGAACAGATCCTTGGCGCCATCGAAGTGGTGCGCATGTCCGCCATGATAGCGTACCGTGGCTATCCAGTCGGGATAGAGCACGACGAACATGCCACAAACCGGGCAGGTATCCTTTGGACCCGGCGATGGCAGATCGACCGACTCTGCAACGGCCGTCTGGGAAAAGAGAAGGAACAGCAACGACCAGAGAGGCCGGAGATATCGTTTGGACATGCTAACTACCTGCGCATAATAGGGTAGGAGGCTTGACGGGCGGTCTCCATGCCACCCGTCCCGCCGTTAGGTATCAACCGGCAGACTTCTTCTTCATCTGCATCTTCTTGCGTTTCTCGGCACGGCGCTTGCGGGCCATCAGGGTATCGTTGGCCATATCGGCATAGCTCTGACGCAGGGCGTCATCGAAACCGGCCAGCCCGCCCCCCTCCAATTTATGGGCTGCCTCCGCCGCTGACTTTGATGCAAAAGCCATCTTGCTGTTGGCGGTCATAGTTCCGCGCAGCTTGGAGCCAAGAAGATACGTCGCGGCATCCGCGCGTACCATGGGCTTGATCGCATCTTCAGCGCCGAAATCGGCTGCATATATCGCCTTGGGGCCTCGATCGATGTTGAGGGTAAGACTGATGGCCAGACAGTGGATGGAACAGGTCCCATCCACCAGGTTATCGTCGTAGTGAACCAGGTGCCGGCTATGGTTCCACTTGGTACGGTCCATGCCGCAATAGGGACACTTGGGATACTTCTTCAGCTCGTCCGCTAGCGGATTGGGATCCGGCCGTGTCTTCGGTATGAACTGCAGCGGTGTACCGTCCCCTTCACAGGCCGCACCGGAGGCACTGAGCCAACCCTTGCCCGGCATCATGACACCGATACCCGGATTGGCCGAGGCGCTGCCGGCCAAACCTGTCAGGCTGGCCGCAGTCAATAACTTAAGCAGTTTTCTTCGATCGATGTTCTTCTCATTGCCAATCTCTTTCTCGTGACACATATCTATCTCCTTGTCAGTTAACTGCGGTGTAAATCAAGACCGCTTCGCACCGCACATCGAACCGGCCGGATCAAAGGATTCCTGAGAGATCAGAAGCGCCTCAAAGCATCTTTTCCACCAACTGTTCCCACTGGGTGGGTTGCATCTCTCCGAGGATACGCTGCCGCAAGCGTCCCTGACGGTCGATCAGGTAACCGGTTGGCAGACCGGTGACACCAAACCGCCCGGCCAGCCGGCCATCACGATCGAACAATACGGGGTAATTCAGTGCCAACCTTTCGACCCAATCGGCAATCTCTTGCGGGCTCTGTTTTAGATTAATGGCCAGAATCACCAATCCCTCCGATCGATAGCGCTCTACCAATCTCTTGCTCCCTTCCAGCTCTTTGAGACAGGAGGGACACCAGTCGGCCCAGAAGTGGATCAACACCACCTTGCCGCGCAGAGAGGATGGCATGGCCATGCGCCTGCCCTCGACATCGGGCAAAGAGATATCCGGTATCGACTCACCGATCTGCAAAGGCTTTTGCGATCGGCTACATCCAATGGCAAGGCAGCAGATCAGACAAAAGAGCCAGATGGATGGCAGTCGATATCCTGTCACCACCATACCCCCCGCATTACCAGATTGGAGCTCAACACCGACCATGCGGAGATCAGGTAGAAGAGTAGAAAAAGCGTCGCAGAGAGTCGTGTATACCCCAGGGTGATCGATCCGCACTCCCTGAGACTGGGGACCTTATGCCAGACGGCGGTCGCTGCTGCAGCCAGTGCCAGGGCGCCGGCGCCAAACAGAGGAATGTAGAGCAGGTATCCCAAATATCCGTATCCCGACTTAAGAATACAGAAAGGGCAGTGATGGTGGGGGTGCTCGTATATGTAGGGCGATAGCAGTGAGACAATCGCGAATAAGGCAGTGACGAAGGCGATGATTGCGGTCAGTGCGAAGAGTGAGACACCTCTGCGCCAGATCATATAGACAACACTGCTCAACAACACGGCTGTTCCCGAAAGGGCGATAATCAAGGCCATGGTACGCACCGGAATGGCACTCACCTCCGCCGCCACACCCTGCGCACTGGATGAGAAGAGCGTGCCACAGCAGGAGGTGATAATATGCGGTGAGAGTCCGAGAAAAAAGCGCAACTGAAACATAGCCTCGGCAGCTACAAATGGAGCAAGCAGGAGTAACAGACCATATTTCCGTCGGATCAGTGGATAGTCATAGCCGCGATTGTCGAGGCCGTTCAGTGCCAGCCACAGAGCGCCGCCGAAGAAAAGGGCGATCTTCAGAAACAGCGTCGGCCAACCCCAGGCATTGGCATTCAGTACGCCCGTGGCGCACATGGCGCCTACAAACTGCCCGGACAACGACTCAGCCGTGTAGACGAACAACAGCAGGGAGAGCAGTTCGAAGGCGAAGGCCCAACTCATCAGGGTTGAAATCAAATAGGTGCGCCGCTCCAGACCGAGTTGTCTTTCACTACCGCTGTCGATGTCCCAGTGATGCAGCAAGCGAAATGCGAACAAGGCTGCCATCGCAACCATAAACAAAACCACTCCGGAGACGAGAAGCAGGGCCAAAATAGCGGGATTGAGCAGCATCTCACCCCTCCTCCAACAGACCGTCTCGCAAGGAGATAACCCGGTCGACCACGGCAGAGTCGTAGACGAGCGGATCGTGACTCGACAGAATCACAGTCTTGCCGGCCTGCCTGAGCTGCTCCGCCTGCTGCATAAAGGAGTGCGAATGCTGGCTGTCGAGGTTTGCCGTGGGTTCATCGGCAACCAGGATCTCAGGATCATTGATCAAGGCTCGACAGATGGCAACCCGCTGCGCCTCACCGCCCGAGAGCCACTCCACCCTGCTCTCGGCCTTATCGCTCAATTTATAGTCGGCCAGCAGGCGGTGTGCAGCCTCGATTAGCTGCTTATGGTTTGGCGCCAGGGGATAGGCGGGAAGAATAACATTTTGCAGAACACTCAACCCCGAAATCAGATTAAACCGTTGAAAAATGAAACCGAAGGTGTGACGCCGTATATCGGTGAGGAATCGCTCCGGCAGCCCGGACAGCCGACGACCACCAAGATGAATACGCCCGGAGGTGGGACGCGAGAGAGAACCGATCATGGAGAGCAGGGTTGTCTTGCCGGAACCGCTAGCCCCCTTCAGACAGGTAATCCGCTTTGGTTCAATCCGCAACGAAACGCCACGGATCGCCCAATATTCATTCGGGCGCCCCTGGTTGTAAGCCTTGCGTACTGCATCCAGCCGTATCTCCATCGCCTCCTACCTCATCACCGCATCGGGATCGGTGATGGCAACCTGCCAAATCGGGAAGATGATCGCCACCACATAGGGAAATACCGTGAAAAAGAAGAGCGTGGCCAACTGCAGACCATCCACCGAAGGTGTCAGACTGAATGCCGGATAGAGTACTGACCAGCCTTTGAGCACCGGTTCAAACAGCGGTGCCTCAGTGTAGAAGACATGGAGATAGGCCAGTAGATAACCGCAGAGAAAGGCGATCAATGAGATTACCCCTCCCTCCCAGAATTTCATTTGCAGGATATCCCCGGTCTCCCACCCGATGGCTTTCAGAATACCGATTTCGCGCCGCTCTTCCGCACTCAATCCGGAAGCGCGGTCCCAGGCAAAAATGACGAATGCCAGCACGCTGGCGAATAGGAATACGAAGAGTATCCCCTGGCGCCAGGAGAATATGGTGTCATACGTACGCTGGATCTCCTGTTTGAGTATGGGGCGGGTGTCTGGAAGACGAGCGACAATCTTCTCCGCGATCTTTTGAATCTCGCGGGCGTTACGCACAGAGAGCACTATGTCTGTGTAGAGGCCGTCGTCGATGGCAAACAGCGTACGGTACGCCTGGGACGACATCAGTATCAAATCGGTGCTGAAGAGTTCACTGTCGCTGTCGAGAAGCGCCTTGACACGAAAACTATATGTGTTGCCGTCGGCACCACGCATGCTGATGTAGTCGCCTGGACCGATACCGCGCATGCGGGCGACGCCATTACCAACCACTACCTCGGTTTTAGACAGCCTCTTTTCCTCGCTGGCGATCAGCGTATAGTTGGCCTTCAGCGCAGGATCGTAATAGTAACCCCATAGCCTCCCCTTCATCTCGCTCACTCCACGCAAACGGCCCAGTCGCTGTAAATAGTCGGCCGGTATCAACCCGTGGCGTCCAGCCTCGATTCGCTGCAGCACTATCTCTGGCGACTCCACCAGGGCCTCGGCGATTTCGCCTTTCAACGCATGAGTAAAGAGCATCACCGAGGCAAGCAGAAAGATAATCAGCGTGTAGGCCGTTAACAGCGTCAGGTGTTTACCTTTACGCCTAAGCAGGGAAGAGAGGGTGTAATCGATTAGGTAACGCTGACGCTTAAAAGCACTCATGGCCGGCTTCCGGAATCGGATGGTGAGACAAGCGAACCGCTGGGGAAGTGTTCGAAAGCCATTGGGTGATCTTGAAAAGGGGCGTGCCTGTCAGCCTGAGAAAGGTGTCGGGTATAGCGTGCCTCGGTAAAGAGTGCGGGATCCGTGAGGGATAGATCCTCCACTAAACGGCGTAACTGAGAACGGCGTTGTTGGTCGTAACCATCGACGAAGGCGGCGTCTTGCAGGCTTGCGACGACCATCAACGACAGTAGCAGGCAGAGCAGTAAAAAATGGCTGGATTGACGCATTGAACAATTGACAAGCAGGTGATCTCAACTAGTGCCGTAATGTAGACGAATCTCGAAGCGTTAGGCATTGATGAGTGTCAACCAGGGGATAAACTCCCCACTATTGCGTTATTTCACATACTCGAATATTCATTATTGCGTCATATGACAACACTTCATAAGAAAACAGCTTCTGATATTATTAACTTAACCATTCAAGCGGCACCCGCAACTCTTGAAGGTTCGCGTTAAGACCGGGCACAGGCATACTCGGAATCAGTACAATAACCCATGCTGAAAGACTGAAGCCCGTTAACACTCATCCAATTGGCTCTGATGCACCTGAAAAAGCGCCAATCAAAACGTGAGGAGAGAAGGTTGGTGATTCCAAACGAACGACACGCAGCGTGGAGGGGCGATTCGCCAGGCTCAACCCGTAGGTCTGGGGCTATTTTTCCGTCTGGCCGATTGGATGAGTGTTGACAAGCCCTGGACTATCCGCTCCGATCTACTCTGGAACCAACCGGATTATATTGAGTCACCCACTATCCATGCCTGAAATTCAAAAAAACCGCTACCTGATAAGCGTTGGAATCATAAGCATTCTTATCTTTACCTTTTGGATTTCACATTTGGCTAGCTGGGAAAACGGGCTACACAAGCTGAGCTTCAACAATCAGCAACAACTGGAACAGTTCGTCGGTCATCTTGAGTCACAATTATCCCGCTATCAATTCATCCCCCAACTAGTGGCAAAAAACTTCCTTTTGGTTGAGTTACTGAATGACCCGAAGAATGATTCGCTCATTGATGTAGTCAATCTATTTCTGCAGGAGATCAATGAAATCACCGATGCATCAGACACCTATCTGATGGATAGAAATGGCTTAACACTGGCTGCCAGCAACTGGGATGACGAAAACCCCTTTGTCGGACAAAATTTCAGTTTTCGCCCCTATTACTCCGAAGCAATGCAGGGGAAAGTCGGTCGCTATTTTGCGCTTGGAACAACATCCAAAAAGCGTGGTTACTACTATTCCTACCCCGTCGTATACAATGCAGATAAGATCGGGGTTATCGTTGTCAAGATGGACCTTTCCAAGATTGAACGATATTGGTCCGAGAGACAATCACAATTCATTGTCAGCGATCCGGACGGTGTCATATTTATCACCACCAACACAGACTGGTTATATAGCAGTATCGTTCCGTTATCTGATAAATCCTTAAAACGTATAATGGCAAGCCGTCGTTACGGGGACTCGAGCATCCAGGCTTTGAAATTGGTGAACAAGGCAAGGGTATCCGGCAGTAGCCTGATACTCCAGATCAATGCGGGTGACACTGCAAATGAGTTTCTCTCAAACTATCACGACATGCAGAATGCAGGCTGGTCGGTGCGAATTCTGACGCCTTTGGAGGACTTGCGACAGCAAAGTTTGGTCAGTGCGTTTACCATGCTGTTGTTGGCGCTTTCCATGATGCTGATCGGCTTGCTTGTCTGGCAATGGAATAGACGGCATCAGGAGCGGGAGCGATTTCACCGGGAGGCACAGAAACAGCTGGAAAAGAAGGTCTCTTTGAGAACGGCCGATCTTCAGAACGAAATTGAAGAACACAAGCAGACTGAAAAAACCCTGCGCGAGACACAGGGTGAATTGATTCAGACAGCCAAGCTCGCCGTACTTGGACAGATGTCGGCCAGTATCAGTCACGAACTTAACAATCCCCTGGCGGCAATCCGCAGTTATGCCGACAATGCACGGAAATTTCTATCCATCAATAAAGACGTCAAGGCTGACGACAACCTGCAACGGATTGCCGAACTGACGGACCGGATGTCCAGAATAAGCTCTCAGTTGAAATTCTTCTCGCGTAAATCGAGTGGCCAGCTTGAATCGGTCAATATCGCTCCGATCATTCAAACCGCTATTGAAATCTCAAGACCGCAATTCAAAAAGATGGATATCACCATCGATACCCGTCGGGTAGACAGTGACATCATTGCGCATGTTGATATTATCCAGTTGGAGCAGGTATTGATAAATCTCATCAACAATGCCATTCATGCTATCGGCATCCATACGCCAGGCACCATAATGATTACAACGGAGCAGGGTCAAAATCAGATCATGATTCATGTTGACGATACAGGACCTGGGATCGATGAACAGAAACTTGAAATGATATTTGAGCCTTTTTACACCACCCGGGAATCAGGGCTTGGACTTGGACTGTCGATATCAGCCAGAATCATCGATAGTATGAATGGTAAGTTATCTGCCGAAAATCTAAACAGGGGTGGTGCGCGCTTCACCGTAACGCTGCCTGAGCGGGACGCCGCATTAACCCGGCAGGACAATAGGTAGCGAGAAGGGCTTCGATAATGTCCTTGATCAGGGCGCGACGAACAGCTGCCGTGGCATATGGATGTGCCGTATGCGGGGCGAAGGATGGAATGGTGATCACCTTGGCAGGAACCACAACGCGAAGCAGGGTATTATTATCCCTAGGGCCTGTTAACACTACCTTTCATGATGCCGGATATTAAAAAATGAGTAGATGCCCCGATGTCTATTTTATCGATGATGAAATCGATCTTCGTTTGGCCAACGAACAGACACTTGAACTGGCCGGATTCAAGGTAGAGATATTTGAAAAAGCAGAAGACGCCCTGAAACGGATCGATGACCAGACCAGCGGTATCGTGGTCAGCGACATTCGCCTTCCCGGCCTTGACGGACTTACGCTTTTACAGCGATTGCAGCAGATGGATGCCGCTCTACCCATTATCTTGATTACCGGGCATGGGGATATATCCATGGCGGTGGATGCCATGCAGAAAGGCGCCTATGACTTTATCGAAAAGCCCTTTTCGTCCGAGCGGCTGGTGGAAACGGTACGAAGGGCCCTCGAAAAAAGGAGACTTGTTCTCGAGAACCGGACATTAAAAAGCGAGCTGAATGCGCAAAACTCCTTGGGGCCCCGCATCATTGGAAAGACCCCTGCCATGAAGACGCTGATAAATACCATCGATCAACTTGCGGATACCGCAGCAGACATACTACTGATGGGCGAAACCGGCACCGGCAAAGAGCTTGTGGCACGTTCACTCCATGAGCACAGTCAACGAAGGGATAAGAACTTTGTCGCTGTAAACTGTGGCGCGATTCCTGAAAACTTGATCGAAAGTGAGCTTTTCGGGCATGAAAAGGGGGCCTTCACCGGTGCGGAAACCCTACGTATCGGAAAGTTCGAATATGCCAATCATGGAAGCGTGTTTCTCGATGAAGTGGAATCGATGCCCCTGCCCGCCCAAGTCCGGCTGTTGCGCGTATTGCAGGAAAGATCCCTTGAACGGATCGGCTCCAATGAGAGTATCGAATTGGATATCCGTATCATCGCAGCCACCAAGGTTGATCTCAAGGCTGCCGCTGAACGTGGAGAATTCAGGGAGGACCTCTACTATCGGTTAAACGTGGTAACACTGGAACTCCCACCCTTACGTGAGCGCCGTGAAGATATACCTTTATTGTTTCAGCACTTTCTGCTGGTTGCCGCGGCTCGTTACGGAAAGGTTGCCCCGGCGATGCCGGACAATATCAGCCAGAAACTCATGACTTTCAACTGGCCCGGAAACGTGAGGGAACTGCGCAATGCCGCAGAACGTTTTGTACTGCTTGGCGATGAATGCGGCTTGCAGCTGGATGAAAACTCCGTCACATCACCTTGTATCCCCATGACGCTGCCTGAACATGTTGAAGCCTTTGAAAGGGCAATGATTGAACAGGCCCTCTCCGAATCCGGCGGGGTGATAAAAAAGACCATGGAACTACTCGGTTTGCCGAGAAAAACCCTATATGACAAGATGCAAAAGTATGGGCTGGACAAACGCCTGTACAAATAGATCGATAGCCTGAAGCTTTTGGCTGAATATCACACCCGGGAGTGCAGCAAATGGGTGGATATCCACCCATCCGAAGTGATTGTCGTCATACATGGTTTTTTATGATTTATTCATTCAATCATTAACTTAGATCGGAGTGACCAAACGGAATATATTTTGGTCTGACTTTTGCTGAATTCGATTCATTGCGCTGAACAAGCGGAATCGATATATCACTAAATCATAAACAGGAGGATACTTAATGAATATCACACGCAGATCCGTGCTGGCCGCCGGGACGGCCCTAGTCGCAGCCAGCATGATGCTACCTGTCACCGCGTCAGCCAAAGAGCGAGTGGTTTTTAGCGGTGGTCCGGCTGGCGGCACCTTCCAGGTTGTCGCTAACGCCGTTCAGGTTTTCAAACCCATCAAGAGCTCGAAAGATTTTCGGGTCAAAGCGCAATCTTCCGCCGGCTCGGTTGAAAACCTGCGTAAGGTGAACTCCGGCAAGGCACAGATGGGTGTGGTCTACTCCGGCCATGTTTACCTCGGCCGCAACGGCCAGATGAAAAACGACACCAAGAAGTATGAAGACGTCATGGCTGTTGCCTGGCTCTATGGCGCACCCGCCCAGCTGGTGACGCGTAAGGGCTCCGGAATCAAGAGCACCAAGGATCTTGTCGGGAAGAAGGTCGGCGTCGGTAACGCCGGTTCAGGGGCATTCGCCAACTGTGAACTCTTCTTCACCCACATGGGTGTCTGGGACAAAGTCGAACGCAATGCCATGGGCTATAACGACGCCGCCCAGGCATTTGGCAACAACCAGCTGGATGCCTTCTGGCTGTTCACGGCCTTCCCTAGCGGCGCCGTAATCATGGCGGCCCAAACCAATGATATTGAATTGGTGAATGTGGGTAAGGACGCCCAGGATAGCGGCTTCTTCGATAAGTATCCCTACTTCTCTCAACTCTCGATACCGGCCGGTACCTATCGCGGCGTAGAGAATGACAGCCCGTCCTTCCAGGACTCTGCCCTATGGGTGGCCAACTCCAAGGTATCGGAGGACACTGTCTACAACATGCTTTCCATCATCTACACCGATGAAGGCCTGGCCCACATGAAGGCACAGAAAAAGACCTTTAAGAACATGAGCCTCGATACCGGAACCCAGGGTGTTGTAACACCATGGCATCCCGGCGCTATCAAGTTCTGGAAAGAAAAAGGCATGATGTAAGTTCCTGTCTCCTGAGCATACAGGCATTTCTAAGCGATACAAAAGCCAACCACTTGACGGTGGTTGGCTTTTCTGTTTTTGGGTGGAAATCGGCTAGATGCGGGCTGATCGCGCCTAACCGCCGGCCGGGATTGGCTACACTTAATCCATCATGGAACGACATGAGGATACAACCATGCCATTGACCCTGATTTCCAGCGCATTCTCCGATGGAGCTAGGATACCCACCGAATATACCTGTCAAGGCGCCGATATATCACCCCAGCTGGAGTGGGACGGAGTGCCGGACAAGACCCGGAGCCTGGTGCTGATCATGGATGACCCCGATGCCCCCGATCCCATGGCACCGAAAATGACCTGGGCCCATTGGGTGCTTTACAACCTGCCGCCGGAGACCCGAGAGCTGCCCGAGGCCGTTGATCCCGCCGATCTTCCAGACAAAACCGGCGAAGGGATCAATGACTGGAATCGAACCGGCTATGGCGGCCCGTGCCCGCCGGTCGGCCGTCATCGCTACTTCCATAAGCTGTATGCCCTGGATACCCTGCTGGAGGGTCTGGAGAGACCCACCAAGAGAGAGGTTGAGCAGGCTATGGCGGGGCATGTGATCGAGGAAGCTGTGCTGATGGGAACCTATGTAAAATCGTGACCACAAGATAACCAGTGCCTGTTTTGTTGCACGTCCATGGTGATAAGATCCACATTGGACAAGAGCTAGTGCAGGCAGTCGCATCGATCGACAGGAGAGATGGATGGTGAATCAATTAAGCGAAAGTGCCTATAGCCTCGGAGAGGAGATCGCCCATGCCGTCTCCCATGGCATAGGCATTGTGCTGAGCATTGCCGGCCTTGTGGTACTGGTGGCCTTCGCCGCTCTCTACGGTAATAGCTGGCATATCACAAGCAGCAGTATCTACGGCGCCACGTTGATTCTCCTCTACACCGCCTCGACCCTGTACCACGGCATTCCCCAACCGACGGTGAAACGGGTGCTGCGGCGTATCGACCATGCCGCCATCTTTCTACTCATCGCCGGCACCTATACCCCCTTTACCCTCGTCAATCTGAGAGGAGCGTGGGGCTGGACCCTATTTGGATTGGTATGGGGCATTGCCATCCTGGGCGTATTGCTCGAGATATTGGCCAAGCGGCGGATCAAATGGCTCTCGCTGACTCTCTACCTGGGGCTTGGCTGGTTGGTGGTGATTGCCATCGATCCGCTGCTCGATGCTGTGGCCAGCGGGGGATTGATTCTGCTGTTGGCCGGTGGCCTCTGCTACTCCCTGGGGGTGATATTCTATCTCTGGAAGCGGCTCGCCTACCACCATGCGGTGTGGCATCTGTTCGTCATGGCGGGCAGTCTGCTCCATTTCTTCTCCATCTTCTTCTACGTACTGCCTCCGGCTGCATAGATCGGAAGAAGCATCGGCGCTGCGGCACCGACAATCACACCTTGAGATTTCCTCGTTTGCCTCGAGTACAACCGATCGCCCACCCGGCTTATAGTTGCGACTGGTTAGTCAATTCAATCCCCTAGCAACCCGTTAAAATGTCGGTGTTTGACGTAAGACACCATCATCCACAGTCTCATTAACAGAACCTACCTAGACAGCGCACGACGGGAGGCAAACCATGGGATCGAGAGAGCACAAGCACGATGAAACCTACAGTGACGAAGAGGTGGAGACCCGGCTGAAAGATGAGCTGCCTCACTGGTATCTGGAGAAGGGCTGGATCAGACGGAAATACAAAACCAGTGGTTGGAAAGCTACGCTGATGGTGGTGAATACCGTGGGCCACCTGGCGGAAACGGCATTCCATCATCCTGATCTGACCGTCTCCTATGCTTTCGTCATCGTCAAACTGGTAACCCACTCCGCCAAAGGCATCACCAACAAGGATTTCGAACTGGCGCGTAAGATCGAGGAGGTGGTCATGTGGCAGCCCGGACTCGAAGCGGGCGACCTCGAGGGCACCCCCGACGATCCACGCTTCAAATATATCAAATATGATTAATCGGGCAATGAGTCTTTTAGTCAGCCTGCGTCAGCGACATATTTACGGCGTCCAAGCAGCCCGGAGCCGAAGCGCCAGAGTGCAACTGGAAGTGGCGCAACTGCAGGCGGATTTTGTCAATTCCGATGTTGTCCGCATGCCGGCCACAAGATTTTCAGGATCAATCTGAATGGTCAACTGAGGACTACGCTGGCAACAGCGAAGTCGAACGCAGTTCGAAATGATACAGATCGACGAGATAGCCAGATATTAGGGGCACATCTCTCAATGAGACCTACGCCCCTTTTCTACAATCCCAGCTGATGTAGTCTTGGATATGCAGTCAGCCCTATAAGCGCGATAACCACGCTCAGACAAGTAATTAAGAGGAACTCGGATATGTTTGACAGAAACAAACGAGAGTCACATGACGAAAGCGATAGCATCCCAATCTCCGAAACAAGGGAACCCGAGGAGAGGTATGACACCCAAAACCGTGTTCGCGAGGCAGCGGTCATCGGTCCATCGATTCAGATTAACGGCGATCTAAGCGGTGAAGAAGACTTGATCATTCAGGGCAAGGTGTCAGGTACCATACAGCTTAAGGAGAAAAGCCTCACTGTGGGTAACAAGGGACAGGTTGACGCCAGCGTGCTCGCACATAGCATCATCATAGAAGGTACGGTAAATGGCGATCTCTGCGGCTCGGAGCGCGTCTATATCCGGAAGACAGGCAACGTTCACGGCAATATCGTTTCACCCAAGGTTAGTCTTGATGAGGGGTGCCACTTCAAGGGCAGCATCGATATGGATCAGGAAGTGATCAACAAGGCTTTCGGCAAACCGGGAACATCTTCAGTAACCACAAAACCGGAACGCTCTTCCACTAAATACAAGAACATTGAGACCAACAAGCCGAACAAAACTGATGAATCAGCAGTAGCTGATAAAGGTGTCAAGAGTGGATCCGCGGGTTGAGCCTAACGGTTCATCAGGAATGATGAATCTAAGAGCCGACAGGCTCTACCTGACAGAGCCACGATAGATAAAGTGATACGATAACATTGGTCACTTCGGCTTCACCCAATCAACCAATGCAACGAGGTGACGACGAACCGTTCACCTCACCGCTGTTCCACAAAACGATGGCGCGGTTCGATCACACCACACGTCACGTGATTCTCGAACCAGGATCTACCAGCCAAGGCATCCTGGCGTTACTGCAGGGTAGAAGGTGTCGCCTTTTGGTGGCCGATGCGGCTCTGGCATTGAGTAGGTTCAGCGAGAAATCGCAGGATACGGAATCACTATTCCACCATATGGAGCTGCTGTTCACAAACGCTGGTACAGATAAGATCGATACCGTGCTGTGCTGGGACCTACTCAACTATCTGAGCCTGCCGCTGTTTAATGCCTTCACTGCCCGTCTGGCGGCTTTAATGGCACCTACCGGCATGCTGCATGCTTATATCTACTCGGCACACACTGCCATGTCCAGATGGCCGCAGCGCTATTCCGTGCTGGGAGATGACCTGGTGGTACGCTTGGATCACGACCCGCCCGAACGCAAAACACCGCGCTACAGCTATGGCGATCTAGATAAACATGCGAGCGGTCTGCGTGTCGTACGCTCGATGTTGCTGCGTAATGGAATTCAGGAGTATCTACTGCGTGTGAATCCTGAGGGAGAGAGTCCGTCAGACAAGGCATAAACCGAACATTTCGCCAACCAGATTCAACGGCCTATGCCCAATAGGCCCGCATTGTCTGCTCACGCTGCCCTCCTGATTAACAAGACATCCATACCAACAACCGAATATTCGCTAATAATCAATAAGATAAGCATCATGTGATCGTTCGCATTGTAGTCGATCGACCGCACTTTGAAGCGTAGGCGTCATAAGACTCAGGATAATACCCTTAAGTCATGTAAGAGATTGCCGTTATCCTAAATCATTGACTAGGGAGATATCGTGTTGTGCGCTGCCAAGGCGTTGAACGGCAATGAGTCGAGGAGACCAACCGGCAGCCCATCCGAACAGATCAACAGATAGCCGTAAACCGACAAACCCAATGAAACAGGGATTTAAGTTCAACAACAGAAACCTAAGCCTATGGACATTTCTGGCAGCCCTGCTGTGGAGTGCGGTATTCATCTTCTCACTCGAGTGGAATTTGCAGCAAAACCAACGCATGGTGCCAGAGCGAGCCAGCGCCCAAGCCCGCGCCGCCATCGAGAAGGACCTGATCTATCGTAGTGTGGTCTCCCGCGTCGGTGGCGTCTATATGCCGGTAGACCAAGGCATCATTCCCAATCCCTATCTGGGCCACCTACCCGACCGGGATGTAACCACCACCGACGGCCGCAAGCTGACACTGGTTAATTCCTCCTATTTCACCCGCCTGGTTCACGACCAGGAGGCCACAATGACGCCGGATGGAGTACGTGGACATACCACCAAAGAGAATCCGCTCAGACCGCTCAATGCACCTGACAGCTGGGAGCTGAGGGGCCTGAAAAAGCTGCGTAGCGGCCTGCCCGAATGGAGCGAAGAGACACTGATCGACGGCAAACCCTACCTGCGGATGATCAGGCCCCGATTGGCGAAGGCATCCTGTATGAATTGCCATCCGGAGGAGAGGGCCGCACCGGGGGAGATCATGGGTGGCATCAGCGTGCGTATTCCGCTGGATGAACTGCAGGCCAACGCAGATGCACGAGTCCTGAATATTGCGGGCTGGCATGGTGGTCTATGGATACTCGGCATGATCGGCCTGTTTCTGGGAAACCGACTGCTCCGTGTCCAGTCGGATAGGATGCACTATTCGGCGCTGCACGACATCCTGACCGACCTGCCGAACCGAGCCCTTTTTATGGACCGCTTGGAACAACGGCTCGAAAGCGCAAAACGGCGCGGCCTCACAGGGGCCATACTTTTTCTGGACTTGGACCGCTTTAAGTACATCAATGATTCACTCGGCCACAGTATCGGTGACGAGCTGCTGAAGCTGGTCGCGGAGCGACAGCGTTTCCTGCTACGTGCTGAAGATACAGTCGCCCGCCTTGGCGGTGACGAGTTCGTCATCCTCTTGGCTGACCTGCACGCCGATCCCGAGATTACAGCCATCGAGGCGCAGAACGTGGCGGAAAAGGTGCTGGATGCCCTCGCTCAGCCCTATCACATCGGCAACCACACCCTGCACTCCACGCCCAGTATCGGCATTGCCCTGATCTCGCCCGAATCGGACGATGCCAGCGAAATCCTCAAGCAGGCCGATGCCGCCATGTACCAGGCCAAGGAGTACGGCCGCAACAATTTTCGCTTCTTCCTGCCCAGCATGCAGATGCTCGCTTCAGAAAGGCTCGAGTTGGAAAACGCCCTGCACAGCGCTATCACCCTGAACCAACTGGTGCTGCACTATCAGCCCAAGGTGACGATCTCGAGGAGAGAAAAGATAGTAGGGGCCGAGGCCCTTATTCGCTGGCACCACCCGACCCAGGGCCTGCTCATGCCCGGCGATTTCATCGCCATTGCGGAAGAGAGCGGACTGATATTGCAACTAGGCGAGTGGGTATTGCGGGAGACTTGTTTACAGATCAAGGCATGGGAGCATCGGTTCAAGGGAAAATCCTTCGGCAGGATCTCCGTCAACATAAGTCCCAAGCAGTTTCAGCAGAAGGACTTCATACAGCAGGTCGTTTCAACGATTACCGATACCGAAGTGGATCCTACAAGATTGGAATTTGAACTGACCGAGAGCTCTCTTGTCGAGGACATCCAGGGTGTGAGAAGTAAAATGGAAGAGTTGAAGAAACTCGGAATTCAAATCTCCATCGACGATTTCGGCACTGGCTACTCGTCCCTCGCCTATCTGAAAATGTTGCCGGTTGACGTGCTGAAGATAGACCGCTCATTTATACGCGACATCGGCATCGATCCCAACGACGACGCCATTGTCGAAACTATTCTCGCCATGTCGTGGCGTCTAGGTTTCCACGCCATAGCCGAAGGCGTTGAAACGGAAGAACAACTGACGTTTCTGAGGGCAAGACAGTGCGATGGCTACCAGGGTTACCTATTCAGTCGACCGCTGGTGGCGGATGAGTTTGAGGACATTCTGCAAAAATCAGCAGATACCCGGGCTTAAACGACTGGAACTTCCTTCGATCCGCTCAGGACCCTTTGACACTAATCCAATTGGCCCTAAGAGTGACGGTGTGTTTGGGGACTAATCGCTAATGGTGTCCGAAGCGCCGGCTAATCTTTTCCAGGCATCGACACGATCGGTCACCTTGATGGAATCGATGTAGTCGAGATCCAATAGAGTGTCTGAAACGGCACCCTCTTCCTCGGCATGTACCAAGGCATTTGCGATATGAACCACGCTGAGAACGTTGAATACCCTTTCACCTTGTAATGCCGGTTGATTGTGCAGTGCTACCGCTTCCACGATCGACTGGGGCAACCCCCACAAACCTAATAGGTATGCACCCACCTCTCCATGCGTGGAGCCTAATACCACCTTCTCTGCGGCGACTCGATCTTCCATAGCAGCATGTCCTATCTGCAAATATTGCGAATACTCGATGGGCTGATTGACTACCAGGATCAGCTTGCCGATATCATGCAACATACCGGCAAGCAGGCTATCCTGTACGGAGGTGGATCCCATCCCCTCCTCTTTGGCTATCTGATTGGCAAGTGATCCAACCCGCATGCTATGGGACCAAAGCGCATCCAGCGAAAAATCCTTGATGTCGAATTCATCCGCCTCGAACTGTTTGAATATACCGATCGACAGCACCAGAGGTTTAAGTACTTCAAGTCCCAGCAATGAGGCCGCGTCCACCGGATTTGACACCTGGCGGCCGAGACCAAAAAAGGCCGAGTTGACCAGTTGCAGAATTTTTACGGTCATCGCCGGATCTTGAGCAATCAGCCTCCCCACATCGGCAACCGACGCGTTCGGGTCCTGAATGACATTCATCAATTCACTGTAGAGCGCGGGCAGGCTTGGCAGCGTACGCATACCGGAAACCAGAGACTTGAGGTGACTCTCACCCAGGATATCGCGCAGTGAAAAAGCACGGGCCAAGGTACCTTTCAGATGATCGATCTCACAGGGTTTGTTCAGGTATTGATGGGCGGGACCCACCGTCTTCATCACCGACTCCTGGTCAGATTGCCCGGAGAGTACAATGCGAATCACATGCGGGTGTCTCTCTGCGATACGATTTAACAGCTCTGCGCCATCCATGCCCGGCATACGCATATCGGTGACGACAGCATCGAAATGGATTTCATCGGTCTTTGCAAGCGCCTCTTGTCCACTGCCGGCAAATTCCATATCCCATAACTTCCGCTGACTTCGCAGACTGCGTCTAAGACCCGAGAGGACATTCTGTTCGTCGTCGACAAACAGAATCCTTTTTTTGCCGATCGGATCGTTCAAGACATCTGCTCCAGTAAAGGCAACCTGATGATAAACGTCGTACCGACACCCATCTTTGTCTCGAAACTCAGCTCTCCGTCGTGTTGATCGACAACGATCTTATGGCTCAGAGAGAGTCCCTGGCCGGTCCCTTTACCCACATCCTTGGTGGTAAAGAATGGATCGAAAACATGTTCCCGTGCGTCCTCGGGGATACCGGTTCCACTGTCGGCGATACGGATCGCCACCCAGCTGTTCTCACGACCGGTGGTGATCTTTATCAATCCCGTATTGCCGCTATCCCCCACCCTGTCGGTAATGGCATGAGCGGCATTGACGATAATATTCAGGATGACCTCGTTGATCGGACCGGGTATGCAGCGCACCTGGGGCAGGGAGGGATCGAGTTCGAGCTGCATCTCCGCATGATATTTCCAGACATTTCGGGTGACGGTTACAGTACTGTCTACCGCCTTGTTGATATCGGTCAGCGTCTTCTCTTCAGAACCAGGATGGGAGAACTCTTTCATCGCCCGCACAATGGTTGCGACACGGTCCACTCCATCGAGAGTCTGTTGAATCGATTTGGGCACCTCTTCTTGCAGATACTCCAGATCCATCTCTTCAATCTTATCGTCCAATTGGGAGATGAGTTCTGCCGACACTGTGCCGCTACGTGCAGTGTCGACAACTTCATGCTCATCGTTGATGATTTCTGAAATATCCTCAAACGCTTCGCGAAGAAAACGTACATTGTCACCGACATACTGAATCGGCGTGTTGATCTCATGGGCAATACCTGCCGCCAACTGGCCGATCGACTGCAACTTTTGCGCCTGTTGCATCTCTGATTCGAGCTGCTTCTGCTCGGTGACATCATCAGCGATCAACAAATAGCCGTTACTATCGTCACTCTCGTCTATGAATGGCGTGGCACAAACCGAAAGCAGCCGATTGGATCCACTCTCAGGTTTAAAGCGCACTTCGAAACGATCGGTTTGTTTGTCACTTCGCAGGCAGGCAAGGATGTTGTTTGCCACCCGTGGCCAGTCCCAGCCAATGGGAGAGTCAGCAATCGGCTCACCAAGCACCTGTTCAGCCGCCACGCTAAAAGTATGCACCGCCTGTTCATTCCAATGGCTGATACAGCCCTGGTTGTCCACTCCGATAAGAATGGAGGTCAATGAAGATAACAGGCGGCTGTTCTGCTCGTGAGCCAGCGCCAACTGATCACTGGTGCGTGCCCGCTCGATAATTCCTGCCAAGGTATCGGCCACTCCACGCAGAAACGTCTCTTCCTCCTGACTGCGTATATGCCCCTCTTTGAGATAAAGCGCCAGTACACCCAGTACATGGTCCTTTGAAATGATTGGCACATTATAGTGTCCATGAGGTTGCATACCTTCCACTCTATTGACATGTCGATCATCGACGCAATCCGCGAACTGTACTTCCCCGCTATCGGCAGCACAGCCACAGAGGCATTGGCCGAATTCAATCGTCTCGCAGAGTTCGACAATTTGAGGATCGAGATTCGAATGGGCCAGCATTTTGAGCTGCCCTCCCACATTCTCAGTCACGAAGATAGCGCCTTGATGCATCATATCGGTTAACGGCGCGGAAAGAATGACCTCCAGGCACTCCTCGAGCAGTCTTTCGAAAGGCATCTCCTGCAGTGAGAGACTTAGCAGCTTGTTGAGAATGTGGTGAGTACGGCTTTGCTGGTGCAGTTTACTGTAGGTGTGGTAACGCTTAATCGCATACTGGACGACCCGATTGAGCACCTTCTCATCCACCACGCCCAAGAAAAGGCACTCGTCCGCCCCTTCACCCACCCACATGGCAGCCAGCCCCGCATCTTCATATTTTTGGGTGGCGATGATCGGTGCATAGGAGAAGGCATCGCGCAAGGAGCGTATGGCTGACGGTGACGGCATATCCGCCAGACCGGTATCCAGCAGGATCAGATCATAATGGGATTGAGCGATTTCATTGAGGGCATCCGCCAACAGCCCAACAGTCTTGTATTCGATGCTCAGTTGAGCATCCAGCAGCAGCTGCACAATCTCCTCTGCGCTGTCGGGATCATCATCCACCAGCAGCACATGGATTTCGGTATTCTTCTTCGGTGAAATATCATTCGGCATAGCGGTTATTACACCTCTGCACCGCCACTATATCCGATGTGGCTAAGATCGATGATTTGCTCAGACTCACACTTACCGTTTGCCACGGTAATAACTGCAGCCAGCCTCGCGCTCAATATATACTGTATCGGCCCTTTGCATTCACACCTTTAGTGAGGGGGAAAAGATAATTCCGGATTAGGAATAAAACTATTGCGCAATATCAACATATGGTTTCATCACAGCAGATACCATAGATTAATCATGGTTTATGAATCGAAATGAGGCATAGGATCACTTCGTTACAGATGCCGGTGCAAAAGGGAACAAGAGCCTGTTATTAAAAATACTCAATTTGATCTCTGCAATATGACCATCTCCTGACCCTTCCGGCATGGCAGACTCAGAACAGCCATGCCTGTCCAAATTGATAGATGTATGGTCAACGAGAGATAAGCCCCAACCGCTGCTACTTGTTCACCACAAAGCCTTACGAACTGGATTCCTATTTTATCTGGTAGCGGAATAAAGAGTGCCGTATGGCAACACTTAACGCTATTTACCCGGCGACCGAATTGCTCACTTTCAGGGGTTCAAGCATGCCCTCGATCAAGGCATGGCTCACAGGGGAGGACTGTTCCCTTGTCAAGAGCCACAACGCCGAGCAGCGCTTTTTCAAGCGTACCCCAAGGGCACTTCCTCCGGGGCGCACCCCAAGGGCACTTCCTCCGGGGCGCACCCCAAGGGCACTTCCTCCGGGGCGCATTTTGAAGGGCTGGGGCTGTTTTCGCCCCCAGCGGCGTTATCATTCGCTCATGTAGAATAACTACACTACGCTCACTCTGCCTTGCTGGGCACAAAAACAGCCCCAGCAGGGCGTATTGGATTAGTGTTAACAGGCCCTAATACTCATAAAAGCCTTTTGCGCTTTTTCTACCCAAGTAACCCGCATCAACCATACGGCGAAGCAGAGGACAGGGACGGTATTTACTGTCACCCAATCCATCGTGCAACACCTCCATGATAGAAAGGCAGGTATCAAGCCCAATGAGATCTGCCAGTGCCAAAGGACCCATAGGATGATTCATACCCAGTTTCATCACTTCATCAATAGCCTCAACGGAAGCAACCCCTTCCTGAAGGGTGAAAATCGCCTCGTTGATCATCGGTAAAAGAATCCTGTTGGATATAAAACCCGGACTGTCATTTACCGCTACCGGGGTTTTGCCGATCTGCCTTGATAACTCATGGATAAGTCGATTCACTTCATCGCCTGTTTGTAGCGCCCGGATTACCTCAATCAATTTCATCATCGGCACGGGATTCATAAAATGCATACCGATTACTCGCTGTGGACGCTTCGTCTCTCCCGCGATCTGAGTCAGTGAAATTGAGGATGTATTGGACGCCAATATAGCCTCCTGCTTACAACATTGATCCAATGCTCTGAAAATCGATACCTTGATTTCATATTTTTCGCTGGCCGCCTCAACCACCAGATCAGCATCCTCCATCTGCTCGAGTTGCGTCGTCACCTGGATGTTGGTCAGTGTTTCATTTTTATCCTGTTCCGTAATTCTTTCCTTGTTTAGTAACCGATCCAGGCTCTTCCGGATAGTATTCATACCCCGTTGCAGGGATGTATCATCTATATCATGCATCAATACGCTGAACCCGGCTGCGGCAAACACCTGGGCAATACCGCTACCCATGGTACCCGCCCCCACAACACCCACTTTATAAATCTGCATAAGATCCTCTAACTATTTTATGTTAACCAAAGCAATGGATAGGTGGCGATGCAAAGCACCCCCATTCAACTCAGGCGTATCCTGATATTTGCTGCACAGGGGCCGGCATCGCTTGTACCACGGCAGGCAACCAAGCGCTTAAATCGGCATACCACCCGATATTCCCGTGGACTGGGCAATCCTGTGTAAGTTGATGATCTCTGCCTGTTCACTGACTCCGGGCAACTATCTGCCGGAATTCTTCGTCACTAACCAGCCTTTCCTCCGACGTGGCCAGCAACTTGATCGCTGCTAAAATGGTTGGATAACGCTCCTCGGAAACCGATAGATTGAGTTCTTCAGCCTTCAACTGGATACTTGCCAGGCCGCTTTTTTTACCCAGCACGATGCCGCGCTCAGCGGCAACGATATCTGCCGAGTATGGTTCTATTGCCTGCGGTATATGGAACTGGCTTGCTACTGCGCCACTCTCCCTGATGTACAGGTTTTCGCCCACCACAGGCTTCCATCCATCCACCTGGTAACCTCCGGCCTGCTTGACCACCCGCGATGCATCCCTCGCCTTGGTCAAATCCAGTTCTACCGGCATGTCATACAGACATTGCAATGCCAGGGCCACTTCGCAAATATCCGCATTACCGGCCCGCTCTCCCATGCCATTCACAGTGCCTTGGATCCATGTAGCGCCACCCCTTACCGCGGCAATGGCAGAAGCTGTGGCGAGACCGAAGTCGTTATGTCCATGCCAATGGATAGGAACTCCGGGCCCGACATGACTGGCGATATCATGAATCAGGGCCTCCACAGCCTCGGGTGCACAGGCGCCAATGGTATCGACTACCGAGATCTCCTCCGCACCGGTCTCTATCGCGGTAGAGTAGACATCTTTCAGAAAACCCGTGTCTGAGCGGGTTGCGTCAACAGCAAAAAAATTAACCCTGAGGCTGTTATCCCTGGCATGTTTGACTGCATTGGTCAAACGTTCCATGACCTTTTTACGATCAAAACCATAAGCCTGCATTTTGAGATCGCTGGTGGAGATCTCCACCAATACCTGTTTCGTCCCCAGCTCGATATGCGCATCGATGTCACTGATGACACAACGGGCGAATCCCCATATCTCCGAGGTTAAATCCGCTTCCAGGATACGTTTGACCGCTTCGGTGTCCTCGGCAGAGACCTTAGGGAAACCCGATTCGATACGCCCCACACCCAGCTCGGACAACGTGCGTGCAATCTCAAATTTTTCATCCGGATTAAACACCACACCAATCGCCTGCTCGCCATCACGCAAGGTTGTGTCGTAAAAACGAACGGTGCGATCACGATCGAATCCGCCACGAACCGTCTCGTCTTTATTCAGTTCGCTAATCCATATCTTGTCATTGGGAATCTGTAAGCTCATCACTGGCCGCCCTGAGGATAAAGGAGAAAATGTGCGAGCAGCCACCTCCGGGCTGAACGCTTGGGTGATGGCTTGATTCTAGGGTTTGGCCTCTACAAGTATCTTGCCTATCGATGCCCGGGGATTGACTGTCAGCGACAACGACCACACTGAAACGGCCTGGAGCCTGTAACACCAATCCTATACTCAGCGGCATAAGCGCCAGGCAGTCGTCTTTCCGGGTATTTCCTGAATGCGCTATTGAGGATTGCTCACGAACCAGTCATAGATCTCCTCTGCCGTGGTGAACCACACGTCAGAGTGCTTTTTCATGTAGTCGTACCCCGCCTCAAAATATTTGATACGATGAGGCACCCCCATGATGTACGGATGCACACTCATGGACATGACGCGCGGCTGTTCGGCACCTTCCGCGTAAAGCCGGTCGAACTGATCAACGACCCGGTCGAGCCAAACCCGGGATTGATGCTGGTGTACAACCATCATCGGCAGATCGCTCAACTCCAAGGTATAGGGCATAGCTACGATAGGCCGGGATGAAGTACGCATCGCTACCGGCTGTTCATCCATCGGAAAATCACACACAAACTTAAAACCGACCTCGGAAAGGATATCGAGACTATCCAATTTTTCATGCAACCCCGGGCCAAGCCACCCTTTCGGCGCCTTACCGCTGAAATCGCGCAGCACCTTGAAGGATTTTGCGATGACCTCATGCTGGTCCGGCACGATGTGCAATGCGGTCTGAGAGTATCCATGCCCCATCAGGGCCCAACCGGCATCACACAGAGCCCTTGCAACCGGCTCTCCACTACCCACGCAAACGCGCGCGTTGATTGCGGCACTCGCCTTTAGGTTGCGTTTACCGAGCGCCTCCATGAGACGCCAAATCCCAACCCGCATGCCATACTCATGCCAGGCCCAATTCGGTATGTTGGGCACGGTGATCACACCCGCCGGCGGTGTGACGTATTCCCGGGCGATGGGTTTTTCGATATCCCATTCCTCAACATTCACCACGGTATATACCGCTACTCTTTTGCCCTCCGGCAGTTGCCACTTGGGTCGTTGCGGCATGGCAGCGAATTCAAAGCGATCTTCGGGTCTGGTCATGATCAATCACCGTGCTGGTTAGACATCAGTATGTCCACGCCAATATTTCATAAGGTATAGGGTTGCCCCAATGCCGCAAGCGCCTGCACCTGGACTGCCATTGATGCACTGATGCGATCCGGGGCCACTGTCCCATACAGGGTATTGCGTTGGCGAACAGGCCTGTCGATCGAGGCGACAAGCTGCTCCATCTCTTCAGGTGGCAATTCCTGTCCATGACTTGCACCCGCAGCACGACTTATGCTTTCACTCATCAGGGTTCCCCCCAGATCGTTTGCTCCCGCCTGGAGACAGGCCAAGGCGCCGTTTCTGCCCATTTTCGCCCAGGATGTCTGAATATTGGTGATATGGGGATAGAGAACCAACCTCGCGATCGAATGCATCAACAGCGCCTCGCGGAAGGTGGGACCTTTACGCGACTCGCCCCGGCGATAGATCGGAGCCCCCATATGTACGAAAGGCAACGGCACGAATTCGGTAAATCCACCGGTTTCCGCCTGCAGATCCCTGACATGCAACAGATGGCGCGCCCAATGTATCGGCCGATCGACATGACCGAACATAATGGTTGCCGTGCTGCGCAGTCCCATGCCATGAGCGGCTTTCATGACTTCAAGCCATTGCTCGGTATTCAGCTTGTCCTGGCAGATGATATTTCGTACTTCGTCATCCAGGATCTCAGCTGCGGTCCCGGGCAGGGATGACAGACCTGCCACCTTGAGTTCAGCGAGCATACGCCCGGGTGAAATACCGAGCGTCCTCGCGCCTTGCATGATCTCAAGCGGTGAAAAGGCATGAATATGGATGTCGGGTTGAACCGCCTTGATCGCTTGGCATATCCTTAGATAGGTTGCACCTGTATACCTGGGATGAATGCCGCCCTGCAGACAGACCTCTACCGCGCCCCGATGCCAAGCATCATTGACATGCGCCTGTATCTCCGTCAATTTCAGATCGTATGTAGGTTCATTGTTCGAGCGGCACTTGGAAAAAGCGCAGAAACCACAGCGGAAACCACAAACATTGGTATAGTTGATGTTCCGGGTCACAACGTAACTGACGGTATCCCCCACTGTCGATTCGCGCAGCTCATCCGCAATGGCGCAAAGCATTTCCCGATCCCTGCCACGTGCTTCAAACATCGCTGCTATCTCGGTTTCGCCCAACCGCTTCCCACTGGCAGCCTGCATCGCAATACGAAAAACCTTGCTTGAAAAACCACGATATCCGTCAGTAGGTTTAAGCGTATATTTCGGAATAGGTTCATCGTCTCCTGCAAACCAATTATCGGTTCTTGGAAAACCGGATGCATCGACCTGTCTCAATAAGGTTTGATGAAATCTAGCATCGACCCATTCAGTCATCCGTGAAACATATTCCGGGTAGATCGCCAACCTAGGCTGCAGGTGCATGCCCTGCGCCTCAGTTACATGTGCAAGTATCTGCCGTTGTGGCCATGGCGCTTCAGGATTGACATGATCACTGGTAACCGGTGACACGCCACCCCAATCATTAATGCCCGCAGCCAGCAAATCACCCAAGGAACCGGGTGACAGATTCGGCGGCGCCTGGATGTTTGCCTTGGCGCCGAAAATGATCCGCGCTACGGCAATGGTCCAAAGTAAATCCTCAAGACCAGGCTCAGGCGAGTCAGCCATCTTGGTACCGGGTTTGGCCCGGAAATTTTGGATGATGATCTCTTGCAGATGTCCCCCCGATTCAGCCAGAGCCCTAAGCGCCAATAGTGACTCGATTCTTTCCCGCCGGGTTTCACCGATGCCGACCAGGATGCCGGAAGTAAAGGGAATACCCATATCACCGGCGTCCTTGATGGTCTTCAATCTCCTGAATGGCACTTTGTCCGGTGATCCATAATGGGGAGCACCAGGCTCGAGCAGTCGCAAAGAACCGCTTTCCAACATCAAACCCTGCGATACAGACACTTCACGTAATTTCCGCAGGTCTGCCTTATCCATGACGCCGGCATTCACATGAGGCAAAAGGCCGGTCTGATCAAATACCCTTTGCGCCATATCAGCAACATAGGAGATGGTTGTGTGATGACCCAGCGAGCGCAACTCGTCGGCTGCCAATCGGTATCTCAATTCAGGTTTGTCGCCCAGGGTGAACAGGGCTTCCTTACAACCGGCCTGTACACCTTGTTCAGCAATTTCGAGCACTTCATCAGGCTGCAGGTAAACGTGTTTGAAACGCTTCGGTGTTTCAGCAAAAGTGCAATAATGACAGACATCTCTGCAGAGCTTGGTCAACGGAATGAATACCTTGGGTGAATAGGTCACCACCGGTCCATGTCCCCGATCCCGTATCGCCGCCGCGGCACTTGTCAAATGGCTCAGATCCTTGTAGTCAGAAAGCAGTAACGCCTCCTCGCTTGCCAAAGCGGCTCCCTGTAGCGCTTTCGAAACAGTGGCCATAGCATGGTTCATATTCGTTTTAACCGACTACTCCGCACTTGCGCAGCAGTATCTCGATATAAACCTTGATGATATCCACCATGTCGCCAATATGAACATGCTCACCCTGATGTGTGGAAAAACCACCGCCACCTGTTCTAATTCGGCCGGCGGAACCATAATTTACGGTAGGGATACCATAGCGATTCATATGTGCTGCATCGCTATACCAGGTTTCGACACCCATCTTGGGGGCTTCACCCAGCTGATTGCTGTGGGCTTCAATAACTGTCCGAACCAGTTCATGATCATCCGCTATAGATGTACCAGGTGCAGAAACGAATACATCCACCTTGGTGCCTTCGAGTTGCGGATTGGTCTTGATCAGTTCATTGACCAAATCACGCACCTCGTTATAAGCCTGTACCGGCAATGCATCGGGCAGGGTCCGCACATCCATGTATATCGAACAACCATCCGGCGTGCGCGCACCACGCCATGGCCAGCCACCCTCGATGGCGGAGACATTGACGCGGGGGTGGAAATCACCGAGCTGATTTCGGGCCACGTATTCCGGTATCCATTCATGAACGGCATCCAGTATCACCCGGCTTTTATTAATGGCGTTTTTATCCACGTCCGACCATGCTGTATGTATCAAGTGCCCAGGCACGGTGATCTTGATCCAGGTGGTACCGCAATGACGTGGAATCAACATCATGTTGGTCGGCTCGCCCAGTATGCAAAAATCCGCTACCGCGCCATGTGTGATCGCATACTTTGTGCCGACACCATAGCCCTGGTACTTACGGCCCTCGAAGTCATTGACCGGTGATTTTTCAATCTCGCCGGCAACACCTGCGATCACTACATCGCCACCCAGCCGAATACCGGCTTTACGAATTGACTCCGTCGCCACTACATAGGTAGCCATCGCACTCTTCATGTTGAAGGTGCCCATACCATAGATCCATTCGTCGTCAATCAGCGTACCCTTACACTCATAACCGATACCCCGATGGGCCTGCTCAGGACCGAATGAAGTATCCAGATGGCCGTTAAACATAATCGACTTGCCACCTCCCGCCCCACGCAATCGCCCTACTGCGTTATAGCGCTCATCACCGATTGGTTGCAGGGTGGCATCGAAACCCGAGCCCTCAAGTACTTCATGCACCGCGCGCGCCATGTCACCTTCATAACCGGTAGGGCTCGGGATATTGGTCAAATCGATCACCAGTTGCACCAACCGGTCACGGTCAATCTGATCGATCGCCTTTTCGATTAAGTTTGAATTCACTGTAGTCACATCAATTCTCTATTGTGTTCTCATTACGGACAGTGCAGATCACTAACCGTCGATATATGTTGTCAGCGTACCGAGTCTTTCGATATCGCAATCGATCCTGTCACCGGGTTTCAGATAGACAGGATTTTTCATTCCGGCTATTACTCCCGGAGGGCTGCCAGTCGTGATAAGGTCGCCTGGCTGAAGAGTCGTGTTTGACCACCAAGCCACTAAATCAGCAACCTTGTAAACCATATTCGCGGTACTGGAGCTTTGCCTCTGCTCACCATTGAGTGTCAGAACCATCTTCAGGTCATCGCATTCACCGACTTCATCCATCGTGACCAGGTAGGGGCCGAGCGGGCAGGAACCGTCAAAACTCTTCCCCAACAGGATGACCTTGTTGGAATGCTCCCTGGCTTGGATATCGCGGGCGGAAAGATCGTTGAAAATTGTCAGTCCGGCGACATAATCCAAAGCATCCTCCTTCTTTACCCGAAACGCTTCCTTACCGATCAGAATGCCCACCTCGATCTCGTAGTCGAGCTGCTTGGTGAAATGAGGAATCTTTACCTTGGCATGACTGGGTACCACTGACGAAGGCGCCTCCAGGAATCCGGTGGGATGTTCAAAGTGAAAATCACCCCAGTTATGTGATTGCCATTCCGGTTCATCCCAGGTTGTCAGCTCAGACAAATGATCGGAGAAGTTACATGAGGTATGCATGATCTTGCCTGGCTTCGGCACAGGCGCGAGCAGTTCCACATCCGATGCATCATACATTGCAGATTGTGCAGAGCCGCCCTCTTGCGCAATTGACCGTGCAGCCGTCATTGCGACTGCCCCCTGTTCCAAAAAAGCAATCATTGAATCAGGCAAATCACCGTTGCTCGCTTGATGGAGATCGAGATAGACACCATCCAATACAACAGCAATTGTCTGTTTGCCGCTTGATTTAATTCTGATACTTGCGAGCTTCATGATTCGATCTACCTCGAGCTACTTCAGGGGTTAAAGCGCCGTTGAAGAATTCCCGTGTTATTGAGAAACAACACCAATGACTCATGCCAAGCAATCGATTAAGCCGTCGATCAATAAGATAATTATTGATCGACCATCTGTACCGCACGTTAAAACCGTGACTGCGCTGACTCCCGACATATCCAGAGCTCAAAAAAGAATCCGGCATTGCCCGGGGGTTGTTTTTGTCCGGCTGCTTATAATTAATTGCATAGGCTATGGAAATGATTGACTGATCAACCAGCGGCAGAGGGACCCGGCTGCAACCTCGGCACAACATGCTCGCCCATCAGGCGAATGGTCTCGAGGTTATCCTCCTCATCATCACCGACCACCTCCAACAAAGGAAGGTTCAAGCCGGCATCAACCAGCTCCTGGGTGATCTCCAGACAATCATCGGGATTTCCCGAGATAACTGTAAAATTACGCATCATCTCGTCTGTTACCAGATGCGTGACATTATCCTGCGTGCCTTCTGCAATCGCTTTTCGGAATGGATCCCAGGTGGAATCCGGTAATCCGGACCCAGCCAGGATGACATCGTTTTTAATATTCCGGATCTTGTTGACAATATAGGTGCCGGTGTAACTGCGGGTAGCATCACGAGCCTTGTCACCATCTTCCGAGCATGAGCAGAGAATAACACCGCCCACAGGAAAATCCGTTGGTATTGTGCGGTTAACCGCCTTTGCGCCCTGCTGCATATTATCGATGGCATACCTGACAAATGCGGGTGATGTCAGACCTGCCAGCAACATGCCGTTGCTCTCCTTACCCGACAGCTTCTGCATAAAAGGCCCTGTCGCACCGACATAGATCGGTATTTCTGTGCGCAATCCGTCAGCAGCCCTGTCATATTGAGGCATTGATGATTTGAAAAGCTTACCTTCATAGGCATACTCTTCACCGCTCCAAACCTTGCGCATGATTTCTATCGATTCACGATGAACAGGAACCGGTTTCATGACATCGGTATCGTATTCCAGATATTCAATACCCACTTTGCCGACACCTATGCCCATTATGAAGCGTCCATTTGACAACTCATCAATAGCAGCAGCCTCGGAGGCCTGAATGGTAGGGTGTCGCATATACGGCGATGTAATACCCAATCCGACGGGAATCTTTTCTGTCACCATCGAGACTGCCGCCAAGGTGGTAAAACAGCCTCTCGCCTCCAGCCCATATTGGCGAAACCAGTGGTAGGCTTCCGCTATCCAGAAACCACCATTCATATTTGATGCTTCAGTCTGTCGCGCGTAGGCCTGCATCGATGACAGGGGTTCATAGGATTTAAAGATGACACCCACCTTCGGGCTCACGGTTGCGCTCATTAGGCTCTCCCAGAATTAATGACGGATCGCCGGTCTTACCTGCAGCCCAGCGATTCACTTGACAAAAGGAATTCGTTGCAGATATTAGAAACGTCAAAAGTTGTCGGTTCTTGCCCCTGGAAGAGTGATTGATTGACTGTAAGCGCAATAACAAGGAAGCCACTATTCGGCAGTGAAAGATTCTCTTTTTAACCGCTTAATATTTCGTCATACTTACATCACTTAATGTATGAAATGTATACACAACTCAAAGAATGGGTTCGGAGCTTATCTATGTCAAAACCATTCCAGCAGTATGATTTATTCAACATGAACCTGCTCAACGAGCAAAACAACCCGATATGCAAATGACTAATCCTGAGTCACCGGTTTTCGATCCCGCGGAAGTAAAAAAGCAATTTCCTATATTCTCGTCACATCCGCAGCTTCGATATATGGATAACGCGGCCACAACCCAGTGTCCCGAGGCTGTCATTCAGGCGGTAGACCTGCATGAACGTGAATGTCGCGCCAATATATCCCGAGGCATATATTCCCTGGCGGAAACGGCTACCGATGCGTACCAACATGCCCGCACCACCCTGGCACATTATTTGGGCACAGATGATGCGTCTGAGATCATTTTCAGTTCCGGTACAACAGGCGCCATTAATCTTCTGGCTAATGCTATGGCAGCCGATTTGAAAGCGGGGGACGAGATTCTGCTTTCAATGGCTGAACACCACAGTAACCTGTTGCCCTGGCAAATTCTGTCTCAACGCACAGGCATACAGTTACGTTTTTTACCATTGGCTGCAGACGGGCGAATCGATATGAAATCGCTTGACAGCCTGGTGACCGACCGTTGCCGTTTAGTTGCGATCACTCATGCCTCCAATGTCACCGGTGCGATAACCGATCTGGCTCTTATCATTGATGCTGCACATTCGGTGGATGCCGCCGTATTGCTTGACGGCGCCCAGATGGCGCAGCACGGCCCCATCGACGTCAGTGCCTTAGGCGTGGATTTCTACGCACTTTCAGGCCACAAAATGTTTGCCCCCACGGGTATAGGCCTGCTTTGGGGATGCCGCGAGCGACTGGAACGCCTCAAGCCGCCATTCGGCGGCGGCGGCATGGTTCACAGTGTAACGATCGACAGCTTTGAAGCCGCCGAAATTCCTGCCAGATTTGAGCCGGGCACACCTCCGATAGCTCAGGCAGTAGGCCTCGCCGCCGCCGCAAACTGGCTGATGAAGCTTGACTTGGCGGCGGTGGAGAGTCATTTAAAGCAAATAACCGCCCGGCTGCTTGACGGTTTAAGTCTTTTTCCCGGAGTACGGTTGATCGGCCCCGGCGATCTGCAAGGGCGCCTCAGCCTGATCTCCATGGATCTGGCTAACATCCATCCCCATGACATATGCCAAATCGTTGCAGATCGCGGAATCGCTGTACGTGGAGGACACCATTGCGCAGAACCCCTGATGCGTTTCTTTGGTCTAATGGGCACTACCCGCGCCAGCCTGGCACTTTACAATGATGAATCGGATGTTGACGCCTTATTGCAAGCACTTGAAGAAGCACAGAGGATATTGATTTGAACAACCCGATATACGCTGATCCGATTATGGCGCTGGCAAAGGATTCGATCGGCAGTGGACAACTGGAAAATCCCCATGCCAGGGTTCAGCTGGATAACCCACTCTGTGGTGATCGCGTCATTATCGATGTAACCTGGGACGACCGCGGCAGAGTGACGGGGCTGGCACATGAGGTTCGGGGATGTGCGCTATGTCGCGCGGCAGCTTCCTTGATCGGACGTGATGCACCCGGTAAAAATATCGATGATATCAAAATGGCTAAATCAGAATTGGAAATATTACTGAAAGAGAACATTTTGCCAATTCAGCATCACTGGCAGGCGTTATCGGTATTCAAAGCAGTGCATGGACACAAGAGCCGTTATGAATGCGTTCTGCTGCCATTCAAAGCACTCAATCAGGCACTTGATCGAAGCAGCTGATTGATTGCTTCGTTTGTGTAGCCCGGCCACATGAGCGAGTGTAAACCAGCCCTATTTAAAGCGCGGTCTCAATAGCCGCAGGCGCAATATGGGGTAAACCACGGTAACCGTTGCAATCGAACTCAGCACTTCAATGGGTTGCCAGGGTTTGAAAACCCAATGGGCCAATACAACTGCTGTAATCAAACTGATGACTCCCGCCCAGTTAATCTGCTCAGACGGATCAACTTTACCTAAGCGTTTGGCGACAATATAGTAGTCCATTATGATCACGCTGGATAAGGCGCTGAGCAGAACACCCAGGAGTTTTATCCACTGCTCGACCAATTCCAGGATATGTCCGTATAGCATCAATAAAGCGATAACATTGGCCAGCACCACGAATGTCACCCTTCCCGGCCGCCAGCCAAGCAGGGCATCTGACATATTACTCAAACAAAGAGATGAGCTGTACGCATTTAACACCTGCGCCTTGGCTTGCGCCAGAAACATCAAAACAAACCCGATGGCACCGGCGAAAACCATAAATGTGGCTGCAATACTGTCGGGATTTTTCAACACCTGCCGGGGCGCCTCTTGTGCGGACATGCCCTGTACTGTCGTGTAGTGTTCCAGCATGACATCCGTACCGGCGAACATCAAAATACCCCCAACGATCATCATAATCAGGGATTGAAAACCGATCCCAATTGAGGCAGCAACACCGATATCGGCTGATGATTTACCATAACGACCAAAGTCGGCTGTATTCAAAGCAAGCGCACACGCCGGACCTACCAGGATATTCAATCCAAAAACGAATTTATCAAGATCCGATCTTACCCCCATTCGCGACAGAGTTTCGGGTGGAAACTGACTTTCAAACAACAGATCTGCTGGAGCTTGTCCGGCCCCACTAATGATATCGATAGTGACCCAAAGCAATACAACAACAAAGCCGATCAACATCAACGAGGAGACACGGGAGACCATGTCAAAACCGAAAGCTGTCAATAAAACCCAACTCACGGTAAACAAGCCATAGATAATTACCTGATTGAACAACGAATGTTCCAAATCAAAGAAGAAAATAACACCCCTGTAAAGTAGAGCGTTTTCCAACGCCAGAAAACCAATAATCAAAAAACCGAAAATTAGCGAAGCCAATACCGATCCACGAATGCCCAGGCCGTACTTTCGAGTTATCAGGGTATTCGAATAACCTGTTACATAGGTTACTCGGGCAATCAACCAGGCAATGACATTACCGATGACAAAAGCTGATAAACCTGCGATCAAGGCGATCTTGACTCCGGCAACAAAGCAGACTAATGCGCCGAAAAAAAGCATCACAAGCGTTGTTACCAAACCCGCCGTGTTCCAGCTTATTTTCAACCAGCCGATACGATCCGCCTCGGGAACCGATTCCAGTGCATGGTCTTCCATCTTGTCCGTCAGACTGGCGCTCATGGAAACTCCCGGGTATTTCCGCTTATTCCAACGGGCCTCGCGTGACTGTCGTGAGTCCCTCGTTGACTTGAAAGCACTTTATGTTGATATCCTTCATCCCTAAGTCACTCAACCTGGCGCTGTGTATTTCCTCATAACGGCGGGCAGCAACCCGGTCCCTGAACAAATAGATACCCCCAGCCCGCTTTTCCTCAGGACTCTCAGTCCATATCTTCCATATCAATCCCGGCTCTTCCGCTATTGAAGCGGCAAGATCCTGCATTTCTTCCGACAGCCTTGCACCGAAAGGACCCGGAAAAGGAAACTCTATGCACAACAGTGTCAGCATATGACGACTCCCCGGTAATCATGCCACCTGCTTGAGTACGGTATCGACACTGTCACGTGCATCACCGAACAGCATATGGGTGTTATCGCGAAAGAAAAGCGGGTTATCCACACCTGCGTAACCGGTTGCCATGGATCGCTTCAGCACCACGGTACGTTTGGCATGCCAGACCTCCAGTACCGGCATGCCGGCGATCGGGCTATCCGGGTTTTCCAAGGCCGAAGGATTAACGATATCATTAGCCCCGATCACCAATACAACATCGGTATTCTGAAACTCCTGGTTAATCTCATCCATCTCCATAACGATGTCATAAGGCACTTTCGCCTCAGCCAGTAGTACATTCATGTGCCCCGGCATGCGTCCTGCCACAGGATGAATGGCAAACCTCACGTTTACACCTTTTTTTCGCAACGCATGGGTAACTTCGGATACTGTATGCTGGGCATGCGCCACGGCCATACCATAGCCGGGCACGATAATGACATTTTCCGCACTGCCCAGGAGTTCAGCCACCTCGACAGCGGACGTTGGCTGAATCTCACCTTCCTCAACAGCGGCATTCCCTCCCCCGGCACTTCCAAACCCGCCCATGATGACGCTGAAAAAATTCCGGTTCATTGCACGGCACATGATATAACTGAGAATGGCTCCGCTCGACCCTACCAATGCACCGGTAACGATAAGCAGATCATTGGACAGCATAAAACCAGCCGCGGCTGCCGCCCAGCCCGAATAGCTGTTGAGCATGGAAATCACCACAGGCATATCGGCGCCGCCAATTGCCATCACCATGTGAATCCCGAATAACAATGCAATGACCGTCATGATTCCCAACGGGACTATTGCGGCTTGGATATCCTGGGTACCCAGAAAATCCCTGGCCAGCCAGATACAAGCCAGTAATCCAACAAGATTGAGCCAATGTCGGGCGGGCAAGGCAAGAGGTTTGCTGTGAATAATTCCACGCAACTTACCAAAAGCGACCACCGATCCACTGAAGGTCACCGCCCCGATAAAGATACCTATGTAGATTTCCGCTTCATGAAACAGATGTTCCTTGTGACTCATCCCCTCGGCTGGATCCAGATAACTGCCATAACCGACCAATACAGCAGCCAAACCGACAAAACTGTGCATTATCGCTACCAGCTCAGGCATGGAAGTCATCTGAACCCTGGCTGCGAAGAGAGCGCCGATAGCACCACCGATCACCATGGCTGCAAGAATCCATTGCAACCCACCGATACCATTGCCTAGCGTGGCAACGATAGCGATTGTCATGCCCAGCATGCCATACAGGTTGCCATGTTTTGCTGATTCCTGGTTGCTTAAACCGCCAAGGCTGAGGATAAACAACACGCTGGCCGCAATATAGGCCGAAGTTATAACGCCTGCATTCATGTTCAACTCTCTCTACTAAACATTTTGAGCATTCGCTGGGTCACAAAAAAGCCGCCAACGATATTGATGGAAGCAATCAACACAGCAAATAAAGCCAGTAGCATCACCATGTGGCTGCTTGAGCCTGCCTGCAATAACGCACCAATCACTATGATGCCGCTGATTGCGTTGGTAACACTCATCAAAGGGGTATGTAACGCCGGAGTAACCGCCCAAATTACCTGCCAACCCACAAAACAGGCCAAAACAAAAACGATGAAATGGGAAAGAAAGGATGCCGGCGCAACAGCTCCCACCCCAAGTACAGCTATCAGTGCAACAGCAATGCCCAACAGGGTAGTCAGACCCTTGGAATGTGTGGGTTGCCTTTCTGTACCGGGTGGGATTGTCGCTGCGGGCGGCTTCGGTTTTGCCGGAGCTGCAGAGAGTCGTGGCGGTGGCGGTGGCCATGTAATTTCGCCATCCTTGATGACCGTGGCGCCACGAACCACTTCGTCCTCCATGTTGATCACAATCTCTCCGTTATTCCCTGGAGTCAGATCAGAGAGCAAATGAAACAAGTTGGTGGAATAGAGTTGACTGGATTGAGTGGCTAACCTGCTCGGAAGATCCATATGGCCGATAAGGGTCACACCATGTCTCTCAACCACTTCTCCCGGTTCTGTCAGTTCGCAGTTACCGCCCTGTTCCGAGGCGAGATCCACGATAACGCTACCTTCTCTCATGGACCTTACCATATCGGCGGTAATCAATTTTGGCGCCGGTTTTCCGGGAATCAGCGCAGTGGTTATTATGATATCCACTTGTTTCGCCTGCTCATGAAATAACGCCATTTCCGCTTCGATAAAGGCTTTGCTCATCACCTTTGCATAACCGCCTTCACCACCACCCTCTTCCGTGAAATTCAGTTCCAGAAACTCTGCGCCCATGCTTTCAACCTGTTCCTTAACTTCCGGCCGGGTATCGAAAGCACGTACTAAAGCGCCCATACTTCCGGCAGCACCGATAGCCGACAAGCCGGCTACACCGGCTCCGATGACTAAAACTTTGGCTGGCGGCATCTTTCCCGCTGCCGTTATCTGGCCGGTAAAAAAGCGCCCGAAGGAGTTGGCAGCCTCCACCACGGCCCGATAGCCTGCAATATTGGCCATTGAACTCAATGCATCCATTTTCTGGGCTCGGGAGATACGCGGAATCGCATCCATGGCGAATACGTTAACCTTGCGCTTGGCCAACCTCTGCATCAGATCTTCGTTCTGGGCAGGCCAGATAAAACTGACCAATGCACTCCCCTCTGCCAGGAGATCCCCTTCATGAATACCCAATCCCGGGTGCTCCTCGGGCGCCCTGACTTTTAACACGATATCGCTGGATGACCACAGGTGTTCAGTTTCATTCAGGATTTCCACACCCGCATCCCGATAGTCATCGTCACTGAACCTAGCCGACAGACCGGCGCCGCTTTCCATCTGAACGCAAAACCCCAACCGCTGTAGCTTTTCAGCCACTGAAGGTGTCAGTGCCACCCGCTTTTCATTTGGGTGTATCTCTTTGGGCACGCCGATATTCATTAATTCATAACCCCGTACTAATAGTTACCTGAATTCACAATAGATTCGCCCCCTGAGTGCGTCTTGTTCAGTCAGGTTCACTTGTTGACTGGCAGTGCATGGCCATGAAGAGGCAGATTTCAATCCGCCCCCGGAGGTCTGTCCCGGAGATTATTTATGCATTAAAAGCGGCTACCGTGCGCAATTTGCATAGTCTCCCGGACCATCCACTCTTAATAATTGTTTACAGGCCAACAGGGATAGGAGATGTGCTGTTGCGCCATTTTGATAAGTACTGAGCCTTCGAATATGAAGGAATCGTAGGCTAATGGCATGACATACAGGTCCGGAGAATCCCAATGAGTACCCGAATATTGACTGAATTCGAGCTTCTGACGCCGAAAACCATACCGGAAGCGCTGGATATCCTTGATGAGTTTCGCGATAGTGTCACGCCCATTGCCGGCGGTACCGATGTTCTTGTGGCAATGAAGTTCGGTTTCTCTACTGAATATGCCATGAGTATTTCAGCCATTCCTGATTTGGACTATCTATCGTTCGATCCGGATAAAGGATTACGCATCGGAGCGAATACAACAATAGCTCAGATTCTGGATTCCAAGGCGATCAAGCAACACTATTCGGCACTTTGGCAATCGGCAAAAATCTTTGCTACCCCGCAAATCCGCAACAGTGCCACACTGCTCGGTAATCTATTGCGCGCCTCTCCAGCGGGTGACTGCAGCTGTGCCATATATGCGCTGGGCGGCTCGATCGTGCTGGCCAGCAAACAGGGAGAGAGAGAGGTCGACATCGATGACTTGTGGATCTCCTACCAGAAAACAGAACGCCGCACCGACGAACTTGCCATCGAACTGAGAGTACCCGCTCCCCGAACCGGCAGCACATCAGCATTCAAACGCCTGACCCGTGTCAATGAAGATCTCGCTAAGCTCAACGTTGCGGTAAACCTTGTCATGGATACCGACAGATGCACGGATGCCCGTATCGCCATGGGATGTGTCGCCCCCACACCTATTCGCCTGCGCGAAACGGAAAAAAAACTGATCGGACAAGAACTTGACGGAACAGCTTTGAAACGAATCACGGCCTCCGTCAAGGATGAGATCAATCCCATCGATGATCAACGTTCCACTGCCGAGTACAGGAAATCGGTATCCGGTGTATTTCTACGACGCGCCATTGAACAGGCATGCGGTCTCAGTTAATCGAATTCGGAAAACTACGATGAAAAAACACAGCATCAGTTTGGAAGTCAATGGCACCGCCCATCAACTCACCATCCAACCCAATAAAACCCTGCTCGACATTCTGCGTGACGAATTGAACATGCCCGAAACCAAGTATGGCTGCGGTACCGGTGAATGCGGTGCCTGCACTGTGCTTGTGGATGACCGGAAGGTAATCAATTCATGTCTGACTCTGGCAGCCACTATGGATGGGAAGTCGATCACAACCGCGGCCGGTTTACAAACTGCGGACGGCACCCTGCATCCCATCCAGGAAGCCTTTGTGGAAAATGCAGCTGTGCAATGCGGCTACTGTACACCTGGCATGGTTCTTAAGTCCGTAGGCCTTCTAAAAAACAATCCCAATCCCTCGGAAGATGAAATTCGCGAGTGGCTGGAAGGCAATATCTGCCGTTGTACGGGTTATGAAAAAATCGTCACGGCAGTACAGCTTGCCGGTAAAAAAATGGCCCAGGCAGGCAGTTGATGACCGGTATACGGAGGAATTGAGATGAGCGAATTCAGAACTGTCGGAAAAAGCGAAATTAAGATCGATGTCAAGGCAAAAGTGACAGGCAGGGCCGTCTATGCCGCCGACATCAATCTGCCGGGAACATTACATGCAAAAATCGTCCGTTGTTATGAACATGCCCATGCAAAGGTAAAATCGCTGGATCTCTCTGCTGCGGCAAAAATGCCTGGTGTGGTGAAAGTATTTGCTCCAGGAGATCTGACAACCAAATTCTATAACCAGTCGGTTATCGACATCATGGTTTCAAAAGATATGCGTGGGATGCTGGGTGATATCGAAGATCAGAAAATATTAACAGACCATGTCAAACACTATGGTGATGGCATAGCCGCCATTGTTGCAACATCCGAGGAAGCTGCTGAAAGGGCCTCGGAGCGGATCAAGGTCGAGTATGAACCCTTGCCGGTCTATTTGAATGCAGCGGAGTCGTCCCAGGAAGGCGCAGTCCAGTTTACGCCACAAAAACCTGGAAACATGGCCTTTGAACTTCCTGAACCGGCCTTTCCCAACAACACTCTCGGCTGGGGTGACGCTGATGAGGGTTTCAAGGAAGCCGATATTATCGTAGAAGACAACTTTTACACCAGCAAACAGAAACAGGCCCAGATGGAGCCTAACAGCTATATCGCACTTTATGATGATGATGGATTGCTCTCCTGTTGGACATCCACTCAGATGCCCAAAAGCGTGCAGCCGAAGATTGCAAAGCTGTTCAATCTGCCGATGTCCAGAGTGAGAATCATACAAACCGTGGTTGGTGGTGGTTTTGGCGCACGCCTGGGTATGGTGCTTGAACCCCATATCTGCGCCCTTGCCATGGCGCTACCAGGACGACCGATCAAGGTACAGTCTCCAAGGGAGGAGGATTGGCTGACATCACCAAGCCGCCACCCCGGTGACTATTGGATGAAGATGGGTTTCAAGAAAGACGGCACCCCGGTCGCCTGCGATGCAAAATTTGTCAATTATAAGGGCGGCTACTATTTAGACGGTTCCGGTGTCGCCTTTACCACGGGGGGTTGGGTAAGTGGTCTCTACAAATTCGGCGCACTTCGCTATAAGGGTGAATCCTATTTTACCAATCAACCGGTTTGTGGAGCCTACCGTGGTTATGGTAATCCACAGACCAACTTTGTATTGGAACAACTTGTCGATCGTGCCTGCCATGAACTGAATATCGATCCTGTTGAGTGGCGTAAGAAATGGCATAAGGATGTCGGTGATGATGGTTGGTGTGCGGGGGTTCCCTATGCCTCCTGTGCATTGGATGAGGTGCTGGACGAGGGTGCAAAGGCAATAGATTGGAAGGCGAAACGTGAAAGATATGCCAAACAAACAGGCGTCAAGCGTCGTGGTGTAGGCGTCGCTGTCATGGTTCACACCAGCGGCGCCATGCCGATGCTGCTTGAACACACCGTATGCAGTGTCCGTCTCAATGAAGATGCAACGGCCGTGGTCGCCTTCGCCTGCTCCGACATGGGACAAGGCTCCCATACAACATTGCGACAAATTGCCGCGGAAACGCTGGGATTTCCTCTAGAAGACGTATCACTATCGGTCGGTGACAGCAATGATGCGGGATATGATATCGGCGCTCATGCCAGTCGCACACTCTATGTCGGCGGCGGCGCCGTGATGGCCGCCTGTAAGGATGCATTGAAACAATTGCTGGAACGCGCGGCCATGCTGCTGGAAGCGAACCCGGATGACCTTGAAATCGAAGACAAACAGATCTTCGTCAAAGGATCACCGGACAGGAAGGTTGCTGCCGCGGAAATCTGTTCCGGTGGCGTTTATCCTTTTCTCAATCCGCAGACCGGCGCACCGGAGTCCATACCCGGCCAGATTCTGGGCTACTCAAGCTTTAATCCCATGCATAACTCCCCCCCATTCGGTGCCTGTTTCGTGGAACTCGAAGTGGATACGGAAACCGGGGAGATCAAGCTCATCGAAATGGTCAATGGTCATGACATCGGCAGAGCGATCAACCCGGCTGTGGTGGAAGGGCAGCTTGAGGGCGGCGCCCAGCAGGGACTTGGCATGGCATTGACGGAAGAGCTCTATTTCGACACCGACGGCAAAGTACTGAACAATTCATTTACCGACTACAAAATGTTGGGACCATCTGACATGCCGAAAATCACCAACATCATTATAGAGAACCCTGACCCGCATGGTCCCTTTGGCGCGAAGAGTGTGGGTGAGGCAGGCCTCGTGGCGCCTGTCGGGGCCACGGCCAACGCCATCTACAACGCAATCGGTATTCAGATTACGGAACTTCCCATTACACCGGAGAAAATACTTAAAGCGCTCAATGAAAAGCGCGCGAATTAGCACCTGTTGGCACTATACCTACGCCCGCCTTCGTCATTCCGGCCCATACCGCAATCCGGAGACGGGTTTAGTGTCCTATATTGACTGACATTTTTACGTGGTGAGAGACCACGGCTGTTTTTTAACGTCCGTATACGAAAATAGTTGTGTACATGAGTAGAATCACAGCTATTGAAAGCGTAAATTTATCAATCCTTATTCCGCAACAGGCATATGACAATGGTTGAACCTCCAATATCCTTCGATAACGGTATCGGATTGGGTGATGAACTCGATACCATGGGACAATGGCTGAAGGAAGGGCGAAAAACCGTTCTGGCCACTGTCATCGAAACCTGGGGCTCATCCCCTCGATCCGTCGGCAGCCACTTGGTGATCGATGAACACGCCAATTTTGTCGGCTCGGTCTCGGGAGGCTGTATCGAGAGTGCCGTCGTGACCGAGGCCTTGGAGTTGATGGATGGTGGCAAACCAAAGCAGATCGAATTTGGTATCAGCGATGCTGAAGCATGGGAAGTAGGCCTCTCCTGTGGCGGCGCAATTCAGATTTTTCTGGAAAATGCTTCCAACGCCATCTATGCGGAACAGCTGCCAAAAGCGAGAAGGGAAAACAAAGCTATCGCAACGATCACGCAATTGGACGATGGCGGTAAAGCAGCCATCAACTTACAGTCAGACACTATTGGTCAATTGAGTCTTGATAAGCACTCGCTGGATAAAATCAGCTTAATGTTGAGCAGTGGGCGAAGCGGCAAAATCGAACAGGCGAATCAGACGCTTTTTGTCCGCAGCTACGTACCGCCATACCGCTTGATTGTTATCGGGGCTGTGCACATTGCGCAGGTATTGGCAGCGATTGCTACCGAAGCAGGCTATCAGGTAACTGTCATCGACCCGCGTCGTGCATTTGCCAATCCTGAAAGATTTCCTGATATCAATCTGGTTTGTGAGTGGCCGGAACAGATATTAAACCAGCTGGTATTGGATGAACGAACTGCCCTTGTTACGCTGTCACACGATCCAAAAATCGATGACCCGGCATTGGTATCAGCCCTGAAAAGTTCCGCTTTCTATATAAGCGCCCTGGGAAGTAAACGTACCCACTCAAAGAGAATTGAGCGTCTTACCGAAATCGGTTTGGGCGATTCGCTACATAGGATTCGCGCACCGGCAGGCTTGAATCTTGGTGGCCGTTCACCCGCGGAAATAGCTGTTTCCGTCTTGGCGCAGTTGATTCAGGAAAGGTATACACCCTCTGCCTGACAGCGGAATTTATGATTTTCTACGGTATATCGTCAGCATCTCGACAGTATGACGGTTTTGCAATGCGAAACAGTGCCGACAAATGGCAATCGACCATTACCAAATAGAAAGGTTAGGCAGCTCGCGGCTCTCCTGAGACTTTCAAAATGAAACCCATATATTCCCAGATATTTTGGTAAGTATTATAAAGTAGCAATTCCTCGGTGTGCAGCACAAAAGAACCGGCCTAATAATACTTTCACCCAGAAACAGGCGGGCTACGATCTACTGATGTTTTTATCTTTCGTGAGGTCAATTGAATAATGCCTTCAATCCTAGATAATCCCTATCCATTCGTATTCAAGACAGCGCCGTATTCCGTGCTGCCATTCGATGGCTTAGCAAGCGACTCAGAAATCCGTGTGCGGACGGTGACACGTGCAATGGAAGGTTTCCAAAAAGAAGCCCTTGTCATGTACGGACCGACCGGCACGACCTGGCGTATCGTCTGTGACGAAGGGCCCTGGCTGAATGGCACTGACCTGGCACCGTTTCCCCTCGCCTACTTCACTACCGGACTGGCCGTTTCACTTGTTTCGGAAGTACAGGCGCTAGTGCGGCAGCGAAACATCTCGGTTGGCGATATCAAGGTCACGGTCGACAGTTACTATGCCATGGAAGGTTCCATTGCAAAAGGCACCATGACTGGCTCCGCCATGCCTGTACGGGTCAAATTCGAAATTGACGCGGAAACTTCAAAGGGTATGCTAAATGAACTGGGCGTGCTGGCCATGGCCGCCTCTCCAGCTATTGCCATTATGTCCAGTGTCCTGAACAGTCGTTTTCTACTAAGCAAAAACGGTGTTGATGTAGAGTTGGATAAAGCAATCGCCGCTACGGGATACAAAGTTGACGACCCTGCGTGTCTGTTCGACAACGTAGAACCAGCCTCTGCACAAAGCTATCTTCCGGAAATCCTCTCAAAGGGGGAAGACGGCTTAATGATCGTATCCGGCGGCTCTCAGGGTTCGGGATCAGGGCTGGCCATGGAACAGAAACGCAGTTTGCACCTACGAGGCGTATGTACGCCTCGGGACGATGGCATCAAGGAAACACTGGTGCAATTGTCAAAGCCTGTTAGCGGGGTTTACCGAATTCTGGCCGACGAATCCGCTAGATTCGGTGGTGCGGAACGTGCACCGGGTGCACTCGCATACGTTGCTGCAGGGGTATCTTTTTGTTTCATGACACAGCTCGGTCGATACGCACATCTCGCCAAACAAGATCTCTCGGACTATCGTATTGTGCAAGATACTTGGTTTAGTCTGCCCAGCGCCACGGCCGACGGCGAAACTGCAGCGCAGGCCAGGCCGGTTAATACGCATGTCTTTATAGATTCATCAGAAAATGATGATGCCGCACGCAAGCTTGTCGCTATGGGCGAACAGAGCTGTTATCTGCATGCAGCTTACCGTGGCTCGAACCGCTCTCACTTCGTGTTGTAGGAATTCACTTAAGTCTATCAGTCGGGCATGCACGTCAGTACGCCAGGTTCAGAGCAAGCCCACAATTTCACATTGAAGTAGTACTGGGTTCAACCTCATGCTCTTGCATGGGCTTGTTTGTTGGCAAACTGGGCTGAACCAACATTTTCCCATAAATAATCAGGTATACCAGAAAGGGCATGGCCCAGAGCAAGGCACTTAGGATCAACAATTGACTGCTAACACCAGCCACACTCCCAAAAACCCTCACCAATCCTGATACAAACATCAGGTAGAAACAAACCACCAGAAATGGATGGGGAGTCACCGGTCGGCCCGTGTGCCGAAGCACGATTCGGGTCATGAAGCCCATCATCAGTGAGCCCAGGGTACCAACGGTAAATGCATGGACCCAAATCCCACTTTCTGTCAACAAACCAAGATCTTCCAGCCCTTTCAAGGCAAATGCAATGACTAGCCAGGCGTAACCCAGGTGCATAATCCAAAGCACTGGTTTATCAAGGATTCGGGAGCTCCGCCAACCCGACATCCTCATGCCATGGATGAATACACTCGAGAAGGCGAAACCAGCCTGCCAGGTCTGATCGAATTCAAGTAAGTCACTCAGTGCCAGTAACGGAATCGTTATCAATGAGAGCCAATCCCAGATACGATACCCGAAAACATGGCATCCCGGATGACTCTCCTGCAGTGCTGTTTCGGTAAAAATCGGTGTTAGAAAACCACCCACAACCGTACAGTGAAATATGATTGTATATATACCCAGTCGTATCCCTTTTCCTGCAAGCAGGAAATCTGAATGGATCATGCCGATATAGAAAAGCAGATTGCCGAAAAAAAATGCCAGGAGGAAGGGGAAAAGCAGGAGATAAAATCTATTCTTCACATACAACAGTTCAGGGCCGGCAATGATCAAAAAGGCAACAGGAAAAGCAAGATCGATCAAGCCTACAAGCGGTTTAGGCACCATCCCTCCGGCTACAACGGCTATTCGTCCAGCCAGCCAAATTGCCACCAGAAGAGCAAGCTTACCATTGTCAATCTCTTTTGATTTTGCCCAACTTGGCAGTGCCGTCATGATGAAGCCACATACAATTGCAGCAACAAAACCGAACAACATTTCGTGCTGATGCCATATCATGAAACCACTACTGCCACCTATCCCATGGGATAGCCCAATTGTCAGGGGCAGCCAGAAAAGCATCAGTAGAAGACCATACAGGGAGCCGAGCAAGAAGAAGGGTCTAAACCCGCTTTTAAATAGAGGAATTTTGAAAAACACCTGTTTGCCTGGCATGATTATGAATCCGATATAAGATCCGATTTTCTGACCACCCCATTTCATAGGACAGGATAGTCGGGCGTTGATTCATGTGATTTGAGAACTAACCGTTCTTCAGCGATGAGCCAGCCAATAGACCGGCTTCCTCCTGATTATCGATGTCTCGCAACACGCCGGATTGAGACATGGGTACCTCACAGAGAACATCAATGTGTCGTTGAATAAGCTTTCGGGCGCCCTGATCACCACGAAGGGCGATGATTTCATCGAAGAATCGTTTTCCCCAAAGCACCGGATTTCCCCTTTTTCCTTGCCAGGTCGGCACACAAACCAAACGTCCATCCGGTTCACTGTATCCAGCGATCAGACGATTGAGATCACTGCTATCGACCCAAGGCATGTCTGCCAGGCAAACCAAAACACCATCCACATCATTCGGCAGGGCTTCGATACCTGCTTTCAATGAGCTGCTAAGTCCATCCCGATAGGATGGATTCTCTACAAGGTGAACATCCATGTCAGCCAGTGACTTGCCGACCAGCTCTGCTTCATGCCCCAGTACAACTGAGACGGAATCTGCCTGTGAGGCCAAAACCTGCTCGACGACTTGTCGGACCATCGGTTTGCCTGAGATTGACAGGAGTAATTTGTTCTGTTCTCCCATACGGTCAGAACTGCCGGCAGCCAGGACAAGTGCCGCAATGCGCGGTGCTGCAGGATAGACTGCTTCCTCCGACGCCGCCCCCCCCTGTTCCACATCAGTACGAAAGGATCTGAATCCCGGCACGCCTTTCAGTAACCCCCCTCCCCCCATTCGACCAATCTCTTCTGCAGTTAGCGGCAATCCCGCCAGTAGTCGTTGTAATACGAAATCCAAACCATTGATAGCAGGCGAACGGGCACAGCCAGGCAGTCCCAACACAGGTACGTCACCCTGGCATCGGCCCATTACGAGCAGGTTTCCCGGATCGACCGGCATGCCCAGACGCTCCACCACACCACCTGCAGACTCTATCCCCATGGGCAGAACATCCCGCCGATCGGTAGTGGCCGATGCACCGGCAATCAGCAATAGATCGCATCCAGCAGTGAGGAGTTGCTGCAAAGAGTCGGCTATGCCCGCGGGATCATGTGCACAACGACTCTCCGAGTGAAGTCGGCTGCCACAGCTCTCCAGGCGGACTCTAAGCGTATTTCGCGTACGATCCAATAACTTTACCTTGGTACCCGCCAATCGAGTCTGTACCAGCCCTACAGCTTTTGATTGGAACGGCGCAAGCTGAATCAGACCTGCAATCCCCTTGAGCAGCTCCTCTGCTCGTTCCACCAACAGTCCGGATACACCGTAAGGGATAATTTTAATGGTCGCTACCATTTGCCGATATACCACTGGATGATACGGTGGCAAGGCCGCCAGAGTAATCGCTTCATCCACCAGATTCAAACGATCGAGCAGCGCCTGCTGGTAGAGCACGAGTCCTTTGGATTCCGCATAAAGGTTACAACGGCCAGTAAAAGCGGCACCGATTCTAAGACCGCTCACAGCTACGGCCCTGGCTATTCGATCAGCCGCCGTATCTTCATGCAGGTCATCGGAATCCAGGCGGGCTGCAACGACCTTTGTAATGCCCGCTCTTCCAAGTGCATGTAAATCATCCTCCGACAAAAAGCGCCCTTTTTTTAGCACACCACCCTCGACATGCAGAGTATGCGCAAGAATTGCACCTTCCGCATCAACCAGCTGGATGTGACCGAATCGCACTATTCACACCCACTATCCGGATCAGCAGGAAACAGAAAGAAGATATCGATCATCTTTATTCCAGTAAAAAAAACTCCCCCTGGTCGGAGGAAAAGGAGGAGGAGTTAAATAAACACAGCAGCCCTTCAAAACAGGTCATCTGAACAAGTCATGTATTGGCCATGCTGTTGCTGCTGCCGATTCCATGTCAAGGAGAGCGTTATTCAAATTATGGCGTCTGCGTAAAATGACACTATGCAATTTACGCATCAATCCTATCGTAACTGCAACTATGTTTAATAATTAAACACACACTGATCAGGTAACAAAAACAGCTTAATTATTTAATCGCCACACCTACAATCTGCGGCAGAATTGGGGGTGGCATAATCTTTGACTTAAAACACTCATACTCAACCTTGTCGAATCCTGCGGCCTCAATCAGACGGGCAGTTTCCCGATTCGTATGACAACCCTCGAAAAGCCAACGCCAGGGTCTTTGCAAAAGATCTTGAGCAATCCTCAGACCTGACCCTTTTGGCGCCGCGACATGCTCGATAAAAATAAAATGGCCTCCCGGTTTGAGTACACGATGCACCTCGGCCAAGGCTACCTCTGGGTTTGTAATCGTGCACATGACCAATGTACATATCACGGCATCGATACTGGCATCATCAAGCTCCAATACCTCGGCGCTGGTAGAAATCAGTTCCATATCCACGTTATGCGTTTGCGCAGACTCTTTTAGACGCTCATGCATATACGGATTGGGTTCGATGGCTATAACTGAAAGATCCTTCGGATAATAACGGAAATTCACTCCATTGCCCGGACCCACTTCGACGACCGAACCTTTCAGATTGGCGAACAGATTCGCCTTGCGTTCACCGACTTCTTCATGAAAAGCATTTTCAAATTTTTCCAACAACCAGGAGTTGAAACGCCCCCTGAGCGGATTACCTTCCGGAGTCTTACATTGGCATTGCATATAACCTGTCTCCTTTAGACCCGGTTGACATCCGTATGCGGATAAAACTCCGCAAAGATAAACCAGAAAAGATTGCTTTTTAAAGTATTGACGCGCTCCAATTTCAAACCGGATGCCGTTCTGCCGAAGACATCCACTTGGCGAACCGGCTTTTGGGTATCGTTGAAAAAGGCAGTGACCGCATCGAACTCTATATTGTAATCGATCACAACCATCCTGTTGCCAATCTCCACATTCAGCGGACCTTCTATCTGGCTGAGAAACTCCTTCGTATAGACCACGTAGTCATCCTCGACATTCAGCGCATATATCATCTGCTTCATTGGCAATCTTTTGTCTTTATACCGGATAGTGGGAAACGTGGGTGTGTCAGGACTATCATGCTGCCAACTCACCGCAGGATGCATCATGCCATGTCGAACCATCCTGTCCCACAGGGCCAGCAATGGATGTTCGCTGATTGACGGTAGTTCATTCACGAAGACCTTTCCCTGCGGATAGAGCCTGCGGTAGGAAGCAAAGGGCATGCGGATTGTCGGCCACTCTTTCATACGCCCTTTGTCAGGATTTCGTTCCATTGAACCCCATAGCTGCTGAATCGCTTCCCCGCTGTTTTTATCAAACAAAACCAGATTGTTCTTTAACTGGGTCATCACCGTAAGATCGAGTTTTTGATCACCGATGACCGGACTGTAAGCAATACCGAGATTGGTCAAACCGCAATAGGTCATGATGACCTCTTCGCCATCAATCTTGCCGCCCTTAACAACATGAGGCTGGAGTAAATAGTAGTCCGTATAGGCGTAGGCGCCCTTGTCGGTTTCCAATACAAGCACTTCGATATCATCCACTGACACATACCCATCCTTGCTGAACCGCGCCTTTTTCAGACTTTGCCTCAGATAGTCAGATGCTTCGTTGACTGGTACAAATTTCGCCTCGAATTGCTGTGCACGAAACATCAACTTCGGATTAATCATTCCAGAGTAAAAATTGAAGGCGAACAGGAACACCAGCAGTGACAACAGAGAAACGGAGCAAACTGCCCGATGCCTACCCCTGATGATCAGCGCGGCCACTAACAACCCTACCGATACTGCCGCCAAAACATGACGGTTATACCAAACACTCATGGTAAATTCGCGGGAAGACTGAACCAGCCACTGGCTGATATCGGCCAGATCCTTGAACAGGATAAAGGCTCCTGCCTGGGCCAGGAACATGGCCACCCAGAATGCCGGCCTCCTCCAAACAGCAATAGCGCTACTCTCTTTACTCATAGCTCTACCTTTGACTTGTCAAAAGCTTGGCTCATATCGCGAGGATCGACTGAATTTGGCCTTACTACTCTCAGGCTAATAATATTCCATCCTCTTTTTGTGCCCATCAATCCCACACCGCCAGGCTGTAGCTGTCTGCCAGGCGGTGTGAATGGCTGAGTCTTTAACGACCCTGCTTGCGCAAATTTTGCACACTGAAGATGCCTGGCGGATTTTCTTCCGGATTGATGACGCTCTTGAACTGCAAGGTGGTGCAGTGCATGGCCTGCTCGTCGAGAAACACCGCAAAGTCATCGATCGCCACGCCGGTTCCTTTGTTGCGGGCAATGTGATTGTCGGAGTGGGTTTTTCCGATTGGGAAATACTTCCAGGGATCACCCTTCTTGTCATAGGAGAGCAGCACCGACATGATGCCGGTCTGTGCGTCGAGATATATGATCCGCTTACTCAGAGGGTGATTCGAATCCTTGGGACGTCCCTCCACCACATAGGCCTTGCGCAACTGCCAGGTCACCTTGGGGAAACAGCCGCCTTTGCCGGTGACCTTGACGAATTGAAAACCGTCAGGGTCGTTGGCCGGGTTGTCGGACAGTTCCATCTCATTGTGGTTGTAGAACGGCAACAGCACGTTCTTGGTCTCGAGGTATTTCCATTCATAGTCCGAGACCCGCCCGTTATACCCCTCGAAGTCCTCGATCATGGCATCGGTGCCGAGGAAGGCATCGGTGATCTGCCCGGTGGCCAGGCGGCGGACCCGGCGTTGAAACCCCAGATAGAGCCAGGCGTCGTCACGTTTCAAATCGTTCTCATAACGATGGATAAGCAACTGGGTGTTGGCCAGATCGAATGGTTCAAGCACCTTACCGTAAATAGATCGGAATATTTGCCCCGGATTTGGCTCGATATCGGGTTTTGGATCGAACTGAGAGCGGTGTTTCCAGTTGAGAAAATGCCAGTCGAACTTGATTACACGTTCGACCTTGTCATTGTTCATGTTACGGAAGGTCCACCAAAACGGCTTGATGGTTTCACTGTCTCCGGCATTGAAACCCCGCTGAAAATTCCATACCAATTTGAGACCCGCTTCAGAATCATTGGCATCCGGCTCCTGCGGAAATGGCCGTCCAGCCACAAACCCGTCCAACAACCCATCGGGAGTGAGCTTGACACTTTCTGCATGTGAGCGGGTTGCCTCCACATAATCCGGATATAAATCGAAGGATGTGGTGGATGAGGTTTTTATCGTATACCAGCCCTGTTTGATATAGCGGTACATAAAATCATCGAGAATTGCCTTATAATCCTCAACATTCTGCTGGGTTATCTCAACACCCGGTTCATAACCTTCGGCCGTCGGCAGGCCATCTTTGTAGGGGTAAAAGGATTTTTCAATTACAGCATCGTCCATGGCTCCAAATACGGTGCTGCTTATTAGCACCGATGAAACCATGAGGGCGGTAAAAAGGGTTTTCATCTGCTCACTCCTTCTTCGGACGTAAATTTAGAACTGATACCGGACAGTTAATTGGAACTCATCCTCGTTTATCGCACTACCGATCGGGCCGGAGCGAAAACGACCCAGCGGCTCGAAGCCGCTAAGGCCGGTGCTACTCATCTGAGGCGCAGGGAATGGGAACGGCGAATAAGGCACTGCCGACCGGTTGTCATCCGCGGCGATGGCGCCATCACCAAATTTGATGTTGAACCCAGCGGTAATCACCCAATTATTGCTCGGCTTATAAGTGAGAGATGGACCGACCACGCCACTTTCTGCCTCAAAATCCCAAGCCGTCAACAGCTGTGGGGTCAAGCGATCATTCATGTAGTTGCCTTGAATCAGCAGTGTGGCTATATAGTTGTTTTCCCAGTCCACGAACCCGACTTCCTCGGTCGTCGGAATACCCAGATTGTTGGTCCTGGCGGTGCGGTGATCGAGCAGGTGTTGTCCAAACAGCTGTGCCGAGATCAGAAACGCCCGCCTTTCGTTGAGGAACGGAATGAAGGTCGGCCGATCGATGCCGACCACCCACCGGACCACGTCCGATTCCGAGAACAGCCGCGGACTCAGGGTATCCGGGAACTCTTCGCCCCGGGTATAGGCCGCCTCGATCCGGATCGCCGATTTCATCGGTTCGGAATAGATATCCAATGAACCGCCCAGCAGGGTGATCCACGGGTATTCCACATCGAAGGCCAGGCTGTAGGGCCAGACTTGGCTTTCAACCGGTGGCGTGAAAGGATTATCCGATGCGATACCGCCCCGCAATGAAGGCAGCTGAGAACGGTAACGCAGGGCATTGACGGAAAAGCCAACCCCCTTGTAAACACCTTCCATGCGCAGTCCCAGCTCGCCCGCATCCCAGTCCGGCAGATTGACGTCCCGTATACCGATGGTCTGGCTGGGGAAATCCACCGTCACCCCGGGGGCCGGGAAGTTACCCACGGTACAGCCGTTATCCCAGCAGTTCTTCAGGGCACGCAATGCGTTGCCGATGCCGAGGATGCGATAGGGCTGACCGCCTTGGCCCAGACTGTGCGGCCGGAATTTTTCCCATTTCCATACCACCTGGAAGTTCAGGTCCTCGAACAGCTCCGTCGCCCCCTTGCGATGCTCCACGGTCAAAATGCCCATCGGAATCCGGCTGTCTTCCAGCTCGTCATAGATATTGTTGCGCGAAAAATCGACCGGGTTGATGACATCCAACACCCGAAACAGATCAGTCCGTCCCCAGACGACTTGCTGACGACCGAAAGTAAAGGTCAGTTCCTCATTGTTCTCCATGGGAACTGTCCCTGCCACATAGAGTTCACGCAGGAAATCCGCACGGTCGTTGAACTCGGCGAATCTCAATTCATCCAGATCTTTATCACCTATCCCCTCTTCACAGCCCCGATCATCTGTATCACAGGGCCGTACCGGGGTTGCCAGCATGACGCCGCCATCATCGTAGTCATAGACATCCTCGGCAGCCAGTACCAGCCCATCGTTTGGATTGTCCGGCCCGGCGATTGCGGTCCCACCCGCCAGGGGATTGGCGCCGGGCAACGGAATGGCGCCATCGCCCAGTCCCAGGGGACCGAACGTCCCGGCATACACCGGCGAGGCTGTCACCGGAAACCCCGGGGAACCGGGCAGTGAGGCGAAGAACGGGGTGTTGGCCGGCGCGGGAAAGGAGACCGCTCCCCCCGCCTCATCCCCGAAATCCTTCTCTTTCAGGTCATACACCGCATCGTAACTGCCGCGGAAGGTGCCGTTCACGCTAAACTCGGAAAAAACACCCCGCGCGCCCATATCCTTGGTGAACTCTACCTGCCCGGTCAACCGCTGTTTGGTCAGACCGACATCGTCCCGAACGTAGGTGGCGTCTTCGACAAAGCCGCGCACCTCCAGGGTGCCGTCCTTGGATTGCCAGGCCAGGGCCTGCAGCGGCAGCGCCGTCGCCACACAAATGGCGACCCATGGTGTGACGGTGCTGACACCGCCTCGGACTGTTTGCTTATTCATCTTGTCTTCCCCGCGATCTTTCTTGGATTATCGAGTAGGTTCGCCTCAGTCTCACCCGGACTTTCGACTTCCCGTTTACTTTCGCTCCCACCACTCCCATCTTCTGCCGCCTGCATGATGAACTTCGGCTTGAATTTCAGAATCCACGCCGGCACCAGGTTCATCGCCGCCACCGCATTCAGGATCAGCATCACGATCAACAACAGTGCGGCATCCGCCTGAAAACGCAGATCCGAGATGAACACCCACATCACTACCCCGCCTATCAGCGTTATCGCCGTGAATCCGATTGCCACGCCGGTGGTGCTGATGGCGTGTTTGACAGCCGCCCTGAGATCGCCGAGCCGCTCATACTCGGCCCGGATCCGGTCCATGATGTAGATGGAATAGTCGATCCCCACGCCAATCCCCACCGCGATGATCGGCACCGTGTTGACATTGATACCGATGCCGCTCAACCCCATGTAGGCATAGGTCAGGGTGGTGGCGAACGACATCGCCAACATCATCAGCCAACCCGCGTGGAACGACCAGTAAAAGAAGGTCACCGAACCGAAAATCAAGACCAACACCAGTGGGATCACCACCAGATTGGTTTCGTAGGCCGCCTCGTTGATTGCCGCAGTCACCCCGATCAGGCCGCCGGCCAATTTGATCGTCAATCCTTCCACCTGGGCCGCCGCTGAGTCCATCCACTGCTTGACCATATGGATCGCCCGTCGAATCGTCGTCCCCTGGTGATCCTTGTAATAGAAGACCAGGTTGGCGCTCTGCTCATCTGTGTCGGCAAACTCCAGCAGGGCTCCGGGAATCGGGCTCGACATCATATACATGAACATCAGCCCCCCCGTCACACGGGCGTCATCCGGCACCAGCAGCCAGCGGGGATCGTCATAGTGGGTGATCCGGTTGACCGCGGTGACCAGGTCGGGTAAACCCTTGGCGGCCCCAAGCTCCGGGTCTGTCAGCATATAGGCCTCGAAATCAGCCAGAGCCTTGACCACTTCAGGCCGCTTGATGCCCCCTTTGTCATCGGTGTGGGCGATAATATATAGCTCTTCCGAACCTGGAAAGGCTTCGTTCACCGCCTTCGAGGACAGGTTGTAGTCGTGATCCAGATAGAGCAGCGGCGATCCCGGCTCGGCCTCGCCAATCTGCACCCAGGAAGCAAAATAACCGCCCACGCCATACAGTATCAGCGCACCGACCAGAATCGTCGTGACACCGCCGGGACTGGTCACCGAGTCGGCCGCCTTGGGCAGGATATGACGCATCAGATTGTGCGTGATCTCCGTTTTGCGCGGCGCCGGCAGGATCTCCAACAGTACCGGCACCATGATGAGCACCGTCACCAGCACCGACAGTGCCCAGAGGGATGCATAGACCGCCAGCTTGTCGTTTATCGGCACCGAGCCCAAAGAGATCAGCAGCAGACCGATGGCATCCGAGATCACTCCCAAAGAGCCGGGACGAAACAGATTTTCGAACGCACTGCGCGCCGCGGCCTTGCTGTCTCGCAGCATCTGAAGATCATGATAGTAGCGCTCCACCAGCTGAATGCCGTGCGACATCGCCCGGGCGGATATCAGAAACGGTATCACCAGCATCAACGGATCCAGGTTGTAGCCCAGCAGGGAGAGGATCCCCAGACCCCAAATACTGGTCAACACGATACCCAGCGTGGGCAAAAGAATCCCGTAGGCCTTGCGAAAATAGAAGATCAGCAGCAACAGCATGATCAGCACGGTATACAGAAAAATCTGCACCACCTGATCGGCGTAACTGGAGACCCACCCCACCAGCACAGGATTGCCGGTCGCATGGATTTTCACCCCGGCAGCGGATTCCTTGTCACGAATCGCCTGCAGTTGATTGAACACCTTCTCGTAATCAAGCTCACCCTCGTTGAGGGTGCCCCGGATCAACGCAGATTTCAGGTCAGGCGAAACCAGAAGCCCGAACACCCGACGATTGGCGATGACATCGGCCTGCATCTTTTCCAGCTCATCGTCGGTGTAGCGCTCAACCGAGGGATCAAAATGGGGCGCCGATTTAACCGTACCCTCCTCGTTCAACCAGACTTTGCGGGTATTGCGATGGGTAAGGCTGGTCACCAGATTGTGATTGATGCCATACAGTGAATCCACCGCCTGTGTGATACGGTGAATGCGTTGCAGCGTCTCATTGCTAAAGATCGTCCCTTCGATCACCTCAACCGCCACAATCACATTGTTGGCGCCACCAAAGGTATCGCGGATCTCATTATGCAGTTGGATATAGGGATGCTGCTGGGGCAATAGGTCGGCAAAATCGGAGGCCATGCGCACGCCGGGGATCTGAAAGGCGAAAAATAGCGTCACCGCCACGATCAGCGCCAGCGTCACCCGCGGTGATGAAAAGATGACACCGTCGATTCGATGCAGCTTTGCGGTGAACCTGTTCATGATCCGGAATCCACGCCGCCCGCCTGAGTCCGACTATGTCGAAATAATATGCAAGGCGCCATAGCCTCCTCCAATCAGCACCTTGCCCCCTGCCAAAGGCGTCACCGCACGGAGATAGAATCGTATCGACTTGCCATGATCGATACGTCGCCAATCACTCCCGGGCTCGAGTCTTTTTCTTAACAGCGTGCCGTTACCGCCGACGACATGTAAAACACCATCGCCCAGAGCGATGCCATACAGCGGCACCTCCGTACCTGTCTCCTGCCGTTGCCAACTCCCGCCGCCATCGCGCGTGTATAGAATCGTACCGGAAAGTCCGACCACCCAACCCTCTTGCGAAGAAATGAATAAAGCATCCTGGGGATAAAAATCATCCGCCAGCGGTGTCAGGGGCTGCCAGCTCTCCCCGCCATCCTGACTGTGGGCCAAGGCACCGAATTCACCTGAAACAAAAGCATGCTGCCCATCCAGAATCTGGATACCGGTAAAATGCAGATCTTCGTCGAGCGAGGTGGTGCGCCATGAAACACCCCGGTCCTTGCTGCTGAGAATAGTGCTGAAACCACCCACCACCCAGAATGTCCCCTCGGCATCGCAGGTCATGGCCTGTAACGCTTCCTGGGTGTCGATGCCGACGGCTTGCCACTGCCCGGGCAGACCGTCTCCCATCCACAGCTTGCGCGAGACATCCAGAATGGCGAAGGTCCCATCCGGACAGAGCGCAACATCGATGAGAAAAGGCTTATCGGCCAGAACTTCGCGCAGCCAGGTCTTACCCCCATCCCGTGAGGTCAGCACCACACCCATGGCGCCCACCACCACGATCACCCGGTCACTGGCCGCGGCCGCCTGAAACATATCGGAACGATGGGTGGCCTCTTTTTGTTGCGCCGCAACACCTTCAAGAAACAATGGCGCTTCGCAACCGAGCAAAGGGATGAAAACAGCAAGCCAAAGCCAGCGACGGCTATATCCATACAGATGGCAAAGCCAGTCGCTAACCCCTGACACCCAGTGTCTTTGTATGCTTGTATAGGAATAATACTTGATCATTTGACTGCATTTTTCGTTGTCGCGAGAAATCCTGCTATGCAATAACCGCGACGCTAGGACGAAATATGCAACATCTTAAGGGTTTGTATCTCATAAGGTCCAATTTGGATTTAAAAGAACAAAGCACACGCCGAACAAGTCATGCACGCTCATTCTGCAACCAAACAGACTTGCCTATTCGTTGCCTATCCCGTCAATCGGATGGCTATGATCTGTGATTGACACTCTGATGCAAGGGTTGTGGCTCACATCCGGTTCGCTCAACTTGTTCGGCGCTTCCTCTAAACCTGAATATCCGATGACTGTGCAGAACGAAAGGTTTGACAGGGGGTCTCTGCATAAACCTGTTTGTACCAAGCCGAAAACCGTCCCAGCTGGGTAAATCCACACGCCATTGCAACCTGCGTTACATTGGTGTCCGGATCTCCGATCAGCAACAATTCTCTAGCCTTTTCCAGGCGAACCTTACGCAAATACTGCATCGGCGTGCACCCGACAAATTTTCGAAAACAATCAAACAGGCTTCGGGCACTGACATTGCTCACTTCCACAAGCTGTTCAATAGTGACGGCTTCGTGGTAATTATCGTGAATATATTCCATGGCCCTTCGCACGTTACTGGGAGTAACTCTTTTTTCGTTTGCCTGTAGTGCATCAGAAAAGTTGTTTGGTAAAGTCAAAAGCAGGCTTGTCAGTAAAGTACTGCGAAACTCTGCGAATAAGGGGCTGTTCAGCTGCTTTGGAGGAGTGTGTTCAATTTCATCCAAACAGTAAACGAGATAACGAAACCAACTCCCCTGCATACCCTGGTTGGAATCCAAGGCAGGTTCAAAGCAGAGAGATCCGTTGATGGGTCTACGTAACAGGTGAGCCAATTGCTGAATAAGCGCATGCTCATCCACTTTCAACATCAACATTTGACATTCCTTATCCCAATGCATAACTGTATAGTGTTCGGGATTTATGACCGCCCCTGTACCCGGCCTAATCAATACTTCGTCTTTACCGGTTACAACCTTGGCCTTACCGCTAATGGGTATCTCGAAAAGGTAAAAGCCCGGGATATAGCCAGGCTCGATTTTTACATCTGCACGAAAATCGAGATAGTTTAGCGAACAAGTCCCAATGGATGCATGATTATGACAGGCATCGAACTGCTTGTGATTGGATGCATCCAGTCGATGGGGACAATAAACGCGACTGGTCAACTCTCGCGCCTGATCGACATCGCGGGTCGCATGCAGTGTAAATTTTTCAAGCCGGCGATGAGACCGGCCAAATGTTAATTCATTTCTCATGGCAGTTGTCCATCTCCTGTTTGGGTATGCAATTCGTTTAACAGTCCAAACTACTCGACAGACGGAACCGCACCCCGGTTTACGTAAATACCTAATGGACGAACTCCCTGTTCTCCTCCAACGCAACCTTTCCCTCGGTCTTTCAGTATCAAGAAACCTCTGATTTATTTAGAGGTTCCAGCGGCGCAAGACGCACCGCCATATTCAATCACTTTAAACGATTGGTAATTAATTTCTTGCTCTGATAACACCAGGGATGGCATTAATCAGGGCTTCTTTAATTTTTGTTATGTCCCGATTTTCCGGGATCAGTTGTTATAAAATGTGGTTTGTCACACTGATCACAATCATCCTAAATAATTTAAGGGTTAAGTATAGGCAGACATTTAGCCTATTACTAATCAGTTCATCTTCCGTATTGTCTCAGCCAGTTGTGAAAGACTCCCAAGACTATGTGCCGGAAGAAAAAAATCCAAATAGGGTAAAGCCGTTGCCATTCCCTGACACAAAGGCCGATAACCCTGAGATCCCAACAAGGGATTCAACCAGAGTAGTTTATAAGCCCGCCGTTTCAGGCGTGACATCTGTTCGCGCATGACATCCGTGTCACCACGATCCCAGCCGTCGCTAAGGACGATAACAACAGAGCGAGAGCGTAATAATTTAGCGGCATAAAGATCGTTGAATTCGCCAATACACCCACCAATATCTGTTCCTCCCGACCAATCCTGAACCTTTTCAGCAACCGAAGAGAGAGAGGCTTCGATTCCTTTACGCCTAAGTAAGTCAGTTATACGCGTTACCCGGGTAGAGAACACCGCCACCTCCAGATCCGGTATCATACTTCGCAAGCCATAGATAAACTGGATCATGAATTTACTGTAGCGCTGCATGGAACCACTGACATCACATAGCAGAAGTAATCGATTTTTTTTAATGCGCCTGGATAGATAACGCATCTCGGCAAAGCCCTCTGCACTGTGCAATGCATTGCGTCTTAACATCCGTCTGAAATCCGGTGCCATTCCCCTTTTATCAGGCGCCTTGCGCCGACTCCATTGGGTTGCGATTGCCGCTATCAGTTCCTTTGTCAGATGAGAAGCCTGATCGATCTCCTCATCCGTCAATGTGCCTAAATCCCTTTTCATCAGAATCTCATCGGCACTGTAGGAAAGGGCATCGGCTTCATCTTCACCTTTTTCAGCCGGATCATCAGCCTCACTATCCAAATGCTCAGTGCGTGCTTCCTTTTTACCCTCTCCACTACCGGGTTCACCTGGGCGATCATCCACAACGTTGACACCCAACTTCAATGTTCCATCCCAAAACCGTTCAAACACGCGGTCGAAGAGATCCAGGTCTTCCCGATTCGATAACAGTGTGGTGCAGGCCGCCGTATGAAAATCGTCCCGGGACCGTATATCAACATAGTCGAAACAGCGGCAAAGATCGATCAGATTGGCTGGGTTTACTGACAATCCCTCGTTATGCAACACCCTTGAAAAATGCACAACCTGTTTGAACATACTGGTTTCATGATGTTGAGTTTGACCGATCACAGCTATCACCTGTCAGGTGCCTGATGAAACGGCTTCATAGTGACTCACGACCCGGGCCTGTTGCACCAGGTCTTCGATCCCCAACGCTCTGAGTTTTTCGATATCCCCCCTATATTTGAGTATGCAGCCCAATGTCGCTTCTGCGGAGGCTTGATCCAGATCGGTCACTTTCAGTGACAATAGGGCACTCGCCCAGTCAATCGTTTCTGCAATACCGGGCCGTTTATAAAAATCCTGGTCACGCAACAGTTCCATGAAGCGACAGATCTGCGCGGACAACCTGGGCTCTATGCCTGGCACTCTCGTTGTAATGATCTGTACCTCTTTACTAAAGTTCGGGTAATCGATCCAATGATAAAGACAACGTCGTTTCAGGGCATCGTGAAGTTCGCGTGTACGATTCGAGGTAAGCACTACAACCGGACGGCAACGGGCCTCGATGGTGCCAATCTCAGGGATCGTGATCTGAAAATCGGAAAGCACTTCCAACAGAAACGCCTCGAACTCTTCATCGGAACGGTCTATCTCATCGATCAGCAACACAGGCGGCTGTACACCGTCATTCTGGATCGCCCGCAGCAGGGGTCTCTTCAATAAAAATTCTTCGCTGAAGAGATTACGTCCAATCTCTTCCTGGTTCAGCCCTCTGGCCTCCTGTAAGCGAAGCTCAAGGAGCTGGCGCGGGTAGTTCCATTCATACAGTGCATGGGCCGTATCAAGCCCTTCGTAACACTGTAATCGAATCAGCTCTGTGTTCAGCGTACCGGCAATAACCTTGGCCACCTCCGTTTTACCTACCCCGGGCTCACCTTCGAGAAAAACAGGCTTACCCAATGACACGGCCAGGTAGACCGTTGTGGCCAACATGCGATCGGTCACATACCCCTCTTCCGCAAAGCGGGCTTCCACCGCTTCTATGGAATCAAACTGATGCGCCGCAGGCTGACGTTCACTCATATCAGTGACACCACGGCGTCATGGCCAACCAGGGAAATCAAGCCCGCCGCTCCACTGTCACAAACTGATCGCCATCGGGATTTTGCAACATCTCGAAGATCATATTCGGCGAACAGTGAGATCCGCGCACGACGATACCCTTGTCGATCAATGCATCCTGTACCGCCGATGAGATCGCATGGAGAGGCGCTCCGCCCCCTTCGCCCATACCTTTTGCACCGTTGTAACTGAACGGCGAGGGTGATTCCATATGATCGAGTTTCAGTTCGGGGACATTGTTGATGGTGATCGGCGCATAGTCGGTAAAGGAGCCGGCCAGTACATTACCGCTCTCATCATAGGGCAGGTTCTCGAGCAATGCCGCGCCTAGCCCATGGGCGGCGCCACCATGCAACTGGCCCTCCACAATCATCGGATTAATCATCTTGCCGCAATCGTCGACAATGCCGTAATCCAGTATTTTTACCTGCCCGGTTGCGGGATCGATTTCCACAACCGCCAAATGGGTCTGCATCGCATAGGTCAGTGTCAGGTTACCGAACTTGGACTCCGGATCAGGCACCTCGAAAGGCGGTCGATAGGTATAACGACAGTTGAGATTGAGGCTGCGCAAAGCTTGCGGGAGGCGGGCGCTATTGGCATTGACCAGATTCGATAACGCCCAGAAGTTAATACCACGGTCGGTACCCTTGACCCTTACCTCCGGTCCCATATCGCCAACACCGAACTCCAGATCATCCTCGGCGGCTTCCAACGAGAATGCAGCCAGTTCCTTCAGTTCCTTCTTGAGCATCTCCGTGGCGCCATGTACGGCAGACAGGCCGGTTACCGCAAATTGGCTGGCATAGGTGCCGCATTGACCCGAGTGGACATTACGCGCGGTATCGAAACCAACCGCCACATTGACCATTTCCGGGATAATGCCGAGCTCTTCCGCCACCACCTGGGAAACCACGGTTTCGTGCCCCTGCCCATGAGGAAAGCTGCCGACCGCCACACTGACCGAACCGTCGATATCGAGCTTGATCATGGCCGGGACTGCATTGCCCGAAAACGGTGAGTCGGGATTGATGATAACCGATTGGCCAAAATTATTGGTTCCCGAATCCAACGTGGTTCCGATACCAATACCAATCAGGCGCCCCTCCTGCCTGGCCTTTGCCCGCTTCTGCTGCCACTCATCCCAGCCGATCAGATCTTTGGCTTTGTTGAGCAGTGCCACAAAATCCCCTGAATCGTAAACACAGCCATTCGGCGTCTCGTAGGGGAACTCCCTGATGTAGTTGCGCAAACGCATTTCATCGGCGGGGATATTCAGCTTATGTGCACAGATATCGACCACCCGTTCCATAAACCACATATGGGGCAGTCGGGAATAACCCCGGTTAGGTGCTGCGGGGCCCTTGTTGGTTACCACCTGGGAAAAGTCGATACGCATATTGCGCAGCTTATAGGCAGCGGGCAATACCTGGGACCATATCACGCAGCCAAGGGGCTCGTATCTGGGGTAGGCGCCACAATCATCCACGTGACGGGACTTGATCGCGGTAATCACGCCGTTCTCGTCAAGCGCCACTTCGGTATCGAAATAGCTCCGCTCACTGCCTTGACTCCCGGCCTGCATATGTTCACTGCGTGTCTCAACCCACTTAACAGGACGTCCGCCGGTCTTGCGGGATGCCAGCGCGGCCAGCGCCATGTAGGGATAGTTGCCGATCTTATTGCCAAACGATCCGCCGATATCGTGGGTGCGAAGACGGATGTGGTCTGCACTGACGCCCAGCGCCATGCTGATCATGGTGATCGGTATTGTCATGATGGTATTGGCCAGATAGTCAATGCCGCCCAGACTGTCATCCCAGGTTGCAACAACCGCATTGGGTTCCACCGCCGTACTGCCGAAACGATGAAAGTGCAGTTTATCGATCTTGACGACATGGGCGGCTTCGGAAAACGCCTTGTCCAGGTCGCCGTACTCGTAGACACCCTGCCAATCTATGTTGGTGCCCATATCCTCATGTACCAGCACTTCGTCCTGCAGCGCTTGTTCGCAGGTAATGATGACATCGAGGGTCTCATATTCCACTTCCACCAGCTGAACCGCATCCTGTGCCAGGCGCAGTGACTCTGCGACGACGGCGACTACCGGGTCCCCTTGATAGCGCACCTTCCCTACGGCCAGCGGATAGTCCTTGATCGCGCTACAGGGCTCCGGACCGATTTGCAGAAAGGGCTGACACTGCTTGCTTATCTCATCCCCGCTCAGGGTGCAGATCACCCCGGGCAAGGCCTCGGCGGCCGATGTATCGATATTTTTAATCCTGGCGTGGGCATAAGGCGAACGAACCAACGCCATGTGCAGCGTGCCAGCCGGTTTATAGTCGTCAACGAAAAGCCCGCGTCCACGAATCAGACGACCATCCTCCTTTCGACTCAAGGGCTGTTGTTGACAGTTGACCTGAAGCGCTCGCGCTATTCGTTCTCTTGCCTGCTGCTGTATCTCCCGCACCTCCCTGGGCTGTGACGCAAACGTCTCTCTCGCGTGTGTGGCAGCTATCTCCGCCTTCTCTTCAACTGCTTGGGATTCGTCGCCATGATGACGCAGTTTGCGTATGGAGCGAGCCAACCAGCCTTCACGCTTGGGCTTCGCCTTGGGCAGCTCGGCACCCGGTGTCAAACCCTCCTGAAGACTGCCGATCAATCGATTGATCTCTTTCTCCGCATAACCCCTCAGGCCACCCCCGGCCAGGGAGAGAATCTTGCCGACCAGTTGAGTCTCTCCCATCCAGTTGATTCGGGTACCGCCATTCGGTATCTCCTCCAGATCGAAGGCGGAAATCATCTGATACGCACCCTGCATGACCTTGCCCCGTCCGACATATCGCGCTCGTACGGGCGCATCGGCCTCCTCCAGGGTCAATTCCGTGGATGCTGTGCCGCTGATCCTGCCGATACCCACCTTGATGCGCACCAAGGCGGTACGATCGTCCTTCATTTCCATGCTGTGAAAAGTGGGCAGCATCGGGGCGAATTTGTTCGGATCGGACAGAATCTCAAAGACATCTTTTCTGGGCAGGTTGACATCAAAGCTGCCATCGAATTTCATCTCCATGACGCTAGCCCTCCTGCATATCTTTTGCAGCGGCTTGCACCGCCTTTATGATATTTTGGTAACCCGTGCAACGACACAGATTTCCACCCAACTGTTTGCGGATCTGCTTCTCGGAAGGCACCGGGTTCTCTGCCAGTAACGCCAGAGAAGACATCAGCATACCCGGTGTGCAAAAACCGCACTGCAACCCATGGTGCTGCGAGAACGCCTGCTGTATCGGGTGTAGCGCCTCACCCTGCTCCAATCCCTCGACCGTAACCACCTCTCCGCCGTCCGCCTGTACCGCAAACAGTGTGCACGACTTTATCGGTTCGCCATCCAGAATCACCGTGCAGGCACCGCAATAACTGGTATCGCAACCGATATGGGTGCCGGTAAGCCCCACCTCTTCTCGGATAAATTCCACCAGCAGCAAGCGCGGCTCAACTTCACGCTGATAGCGACAACCGTTGATACTGATCTCCACCGATACAGTTTGCGCCTCATCAGACATACTCAGGTCCCCCTTCGATAAGTTCCCCACCGGCACGCTCAATGGCGCGAAACGCGGCCTTCATAAAGATCGACTGCAGCATAGCCCGCTTGAACTCGGCCGATCCCCTGGAATCGGCAGGCGGATCGGAGGCCTCCAACAGAATTTCGGCTGCCTGTTTGAGCAGATCGGCACTCAGTGTGTTGTCGCGAAGCAGACTTTCCGCCTCGGCCGATACAACAGGCCGCGGCCCTGCCGCACCCAAAACCAAACTGGCTTCCTGACATACATTACCTTCCGCGAGAGTCAGCTGGACACCGGCAGACGCGGCCGGATAGGCTGGTGCCGCTTTTTTGAATCCGATGTACGCGCCACCGCTGTTGGGCGGCGGTGCTTTGAAACGTATTTCAGTCACCAGTTCCCCGCCGACTAGAGCCGTGGTGTAGGAATCCTGGATAAATTCCCGAATCGGCACGGTACGACTCCCTTTCTCACCCTGGCAGACAATCTCCGCATTGAGCACATGAAGTAGTGCAGGCCAGTCACAACTGGGATCTGCGGCGCTTACCGAACCACCAATGGTTCCCTTGGAGCGGACTTGTGCATCAGCAATGCCGTTTGCACAATCGCCAAGTATCGGGACCGCCTTAGAAAGCTCCGACTTGCCAATACGTCCATGCGTGGCCAGTGCGCCAATGCGTATGACACCATCTGCATTGTCCAAATAGTGGAGTGCCGGTAAGCGTGCGATATCCACCAGGTCCGATGGTTCATCCATACGGAGTTTGAGGATAGGTATGAGGGTCTGCCCACCCGCAAGCGGCTTGGCAGTCTCTCCGAGTCCGGTTAGCATTTCCACAGCCTCGCTCAGAGATGCGGGACGATGGTAACGAAATGGTGCTGGATACATGATCTTCCCCGTGTTCGGGTGCTGAATATCAGTCTGAGCCACAATGCCGTTTATTCCGGCGACCCTACTTAAACATCAGCAAAATTATACAAGCGGAGGGGTGAAACTATTCCCAAGCTTCACGACTCCTATCATCAACCACCCATATCTGGCATTGCGAAGCGCTCTACTCCGACCTTGTTTAGTCTCAAATTCAATAGAAAAACCGCATAGATCCGAGCTAAACTTTGGTGATTGCTTTGAGGGCATCCTTGCCCTTTTTTTGTGCTCATCATTCGCAATACTTGACACGTAAACAATCGAACAATTGCGCACCTTCGGCAACGCATCCTAGTTTTTAAGGTAGCGCTGCCGGACTGAGTCAAGCTCCTTTTGAAAGGCACCGGAAGCAGCCTTTTGCAACACCGATTGATTAAACCATTTCTGCTCAAGCCAGTTGGTGAACATATGCTCAATGTTAATGAAGGTAGCCCGCTGGCGTTGAAAGTCGATAGCCTGGGTCATGATAAAGGCCAGGGTCGGTTCACCGCTTGCCGTCTTGCTGGGTGAATAGGATTGCCGCCAGATGCGCCAGAAATCTCCCTTCTTGTCATAGATTTCCGCCAGATAGTACATCGGAAAATTGACATCCATATACATCACTTTTTTACCATAAGGATGTTCTTCCGGTGGTATTCCTTCAACAACCCAAACCTCACGGGGCTGCCAAGGATTGGCGTCAGTTGTCGGCACCCAATGGGGTGGATTATCAAGATCGATGAAATCCTTGGGATCATGTGCGACATTTGGATCCGGCGCATTCACCACAGCCAGGATCCAACGCTTCCCAATCAGCTTAAAGTCCTGATAGAAAGCGGGAAAGCCCAAGACTGTCTGATTGTCGTCATTGAGCAGATCCATTTTCGGTTGCGGGTCCATCCAGGCCTTACCGCCAGCGGTACGGCGGGTACGGCGAAGGTTTTTGATGTAAACCCAACCGTCATCCAGTTTGCCATTATTGTACTGCTTGGTAAATACACCCAATCCCTTCGCATCATAGGGTTCAGTCAACACCAGCAGGTAACTGGCATGATCATTGTCACCGGCAATTTTTGCCTCTCCCTCAGTGCGTCCCTCCGTAATCGCCTTAGCGCTAACCGCTTTAAAATTGTCTATGACACCACCCTCGTTAGTGGTCACCCAGACATCTCCGGAGGCAGCCCAACTGTCACCAATCAGAGGGTTGGCATAGAAATGGTTCCACTCCAGCTTCCAGCCGGCCATCGGGTCGTCCTCGGTTATATCTGCAAAGGGAATGCCGGCCACAAAGCCTTCCACTGCCTTACCATCAGCACTCAATGTCGCCTTACCCTGATTTGCCTTGCTGGCCTCCCAATAATGGCTGGGAAATTTAACATCTGTCGATTTTTCGAGACGCATGACCATACCAAAATCCCGAATCATCATCTCCATTTTCTTGGTCAAAAGATCCTTTATCTTATGACCGTCAAAGCTATCTTCATAGAGTTGATCAATATTACTCTTGCTAAGCACCGTACCTTCGGCAACTTCAGCACTGGCCGATGTCGTTGACAGTGAAAAAGCCAGTCCTACCACTATCGATCTCAGCAGGTTTTTCTCGCTGTTGATCATAATCTTTATCCTCCTCAGTATCTTTTTTACCCACTGTCAGAACTGGTAACTCGCCCGCAGCAGTAGTTGATCCATGTTCTCGAAAGCACCGAATACACTGGCATCCGGCGGAAATCCGCCTGGTGTCTGAGTATCGCCACCGAAAAAGATGTCAGCTTCGAGTTTGATTCGCCATTTGGGACCAGGCGCCCATTCGACCGCTGGAATAAATGCACCTCCACCATTGGTCAGATCCGCCAGGCCAACCAAACTGACAGTCCAGCGATCACCGGCATAAGGTAGGTTTAGAATTGCTGAAGCGATGACATTATGTTCATCGTATTTACCTGAACCGATAAAATTCATGACTACATCGCCACCAGCCGCTGCTGTCGGTTCGTCGTCCACATCGGGCAGATACCAGTCGAATACTTGCACGGTAAACAGGCTGGGGCTGCTGGTGCCCAACGCATTCTGCAAGCGCAGTGTCTTATCGATCCCAAAGACGAAATTCCAAGCATCGATCTCTACAATCTCACCAAAGGCGGTACCCAAGGGTCGGTCTGGCGAATAGGCGAATTCAGCCCGCCACACTGTATCTATACCCGCCATATAACCCGAGGCGCTGGCGCCAATGGTGTCCGTTTCCGGCAGGATAAAAGCCAAGCCGTTAAAAGGTCCGGTACATGCTGCCGTGCCGAAGGCCGACTGATCGCTGCAAACCAGGATCGGATCCTGTTGAAAGCCGGTCTGGCCGTGGTAGTAGCTTACCGAGTAGTTGACAGCATCATCTTCACCCAGGCTTCCTGACCAGCGTGCGCCGTAATGCGCATCATCCACATCGCCTTCTTCGTGGTGATAGTCGAATGGCGCTGAGCCAATCAGATTGAAGCCCTTATTACGGTTCAGGGACCACCGGCCACCGAATGCAGGAATATGATTACCCACATCGTCGTCATCGTCCCAGCCGGGTCGATAAACCAGTTGCAGTTCGCCGCTGGCTTCAGGCACCAGTAGATTCGCAACAATCAAACCCAGGGGTTTGCGTACGTCCTGGTTTTCCGGCACCAGGAAAGAGCGCCAACGGATATCGTAGCCATGAATGACATCAGTGGCATGAAAAAAGTCGGTCTCACCCCACACAACCTGCTGCTTTCCGACTCTTAGACTGAGACGGTCGTTAACCTCCCAATCGAAGAACAGTTCCCTTGTCACATCCTTGAGTTCGGTCTCATCGTATTCATCCTCGAAATCCGCCTTGTTGAATCCACCGCCCAAGTCCGTCAGGTTTTCGAGATCATCCTCATAATCTGTTTGAACATCCTTCGAAAACCGAAAACGACCGGTCCAATTGAGCGGACCTGTCGGCAGAGTGGCATCAAGAAACAGAGTTGTTCGAAGCATCTGGGTTTCCCAGGCATCATCATCGGTGGTTTCCGGCTGATCCTCCAGGTTGACACTGATGTACTGCCGCAGATAACCATTGACAGTCAAAGAACCCACTTCAAAGGCGCTTACCGCCATACTGGTGAAAGCCAGTGTTGAAGCAATTGCCGCCGATCCTCCTCTACTTATTAGTTTATTCATGTCGCTCCTCTCTCAAGTTGATACAAGTGATGCCGATTTGGCGACACCTCCCGGACAGCTTTTTAGCAAATATTCCGCCATCGAATATCAAGCCCATTCTTGTGAAGATTTGGTATCTTTGTTATCTGCTCATGAACAGTACATTCGATTGATGGTGTGTGTTTTGGGTGCTGCCCCCCACAAGAAAACTCGGTTTAAAAAGATGGATCATGGATGGAATCACGATAAGAGCGGTGATTGCCGAGACTGTCATCCATAAGGCAATCAGCATGCCCATCTCCGCCTGAAAGCGTAATGAAGATAAAAAGAACCAAAGAATGACGGAAACAACCATGGTTAACGCAGTAACAATTACACCGCGTCCTGCACGGCTCAGTGCGAAATGTATACTCTCAGCAAGATCAGCACCGCCCTCAAAGCGTTCCTTTACACGGTCCGCAATATAAAATGCATAATCCACACCCAGTCCGATACCAAGAGCCGCCACCGGGAGTGTATTGATATTCAGCCCAATTCCGTGCCATGCCATGAATGCAAAGGTAATGGTATTGGAAAGCAGCACCAGTGGCAGAAAAAACAAGCCTGCTTGCGGTGATTTGTAAGCCACGGCACAGAAGATAAAGAGAATAAGCAAGGCCAGGGCAATGCTTTGTAGTTGACCGGAAAAAATTACCTCATTCACTGCCGCCAGTACACCGATCAATCCACCGGCCAGTTCGAAGCTGGCCTTTTCCATGGGATTGAGTTGCGCATAATCTTTGATGGCCTGGATGGCGGTGCGAATGGTATCGCCCTTGTGATCCCTGAAATTCATCTGGATCGCACCATTGCGAAACTTGTAGTCCGTGAAGCGGTCAACATCACCCGGATCCGATCCCGCCATGGCCAGAAACAACAACTCGGCGTTGAAGTTCTGATCATATGCAACGGAAAAGAAGCGTGGGTTACCTTCACGCATCAGCATGTTGACCGGACGTATCACATCGGCCAGAGACATAGTTCCGCCAACTTCCGGCTGTGCTTCGATGTACTGTTGAAAACGGGAGATGTTATCCAGTACACCAGGATTTTTCAGGACATCGTTTTCTTTACCCGCTACAACCAGAAACATACGGTCGCTTCCAGGGAACCGCTCATTGATTGAGGCGTCATTTTGATTGTAAACGGATTCAGGCCAGAGTATCGGAGAGCCCGGGTTGGCATCGCCAATGGTGATGTCTTTGGCGAGAAAACCGGAACCGACCAAAATCATCAGAGCGATTATTACCACTGTGGTCGCGTGACGCTTTTCAGTAGCGAGTCTGGAACAGGCTTCCAGCACGCCATTAAAAACCGGGTCCATACGAAACGGAAGAATACGATGCTCGTGGTGAACTCGGGTCCAGGAAAGTAAAACGGGCACCAGGATAATGGTACAGATCACCATTGCACCAAGCCAAAGCGCTCCAATCAACGCAGCTTTTTGCAACAAGGGAATCGGTGTCAAGGCAACCACTGCCATCGCCCCGGCATCGGTTGCCAGCCCCAATAAACCGGGACGAAACAGTTTACGCAGTGCAATACGCGCCGCATCACGCGCGCTCAACTCATGGTTAACAGCCCGTTCAGCGTCAAACGCCAATATCAATTGTACTGCGTGGGATACCGCACGTGCTGATATCAGAAAGGTAATGACTACTGCCAGAGGATCGAGATTAACCCCTAAAAGGTGAACAATACCCAATGCCCAGGCACACGAAATCGTTGCTGACAGCAAGGGCAACAACATACCGCGTATCGTACCCTTGGCCAGTAGAAGGATTACCAGTATGGCCACCACGATTGCGATTACTATGCTGAAGGTTTCCGGCAAATGCTCAATTACGATACCCGCCAAAACCGGCTGACCCACCAAACTGATCTTCATACCGGGTTTCTGTACCTTCGCTATGAGCTCTTTGAGCTGAGGATATACTCTGTCGTAATCGATCAACCGGTCAATGAAATCCACTGTAACCAATGCCGCTTTCAGATCAGTGGACACGAAGTTTCCACTGGCCATCGGATTATTCGCCGTGGCAGTACGCAGTGCATCGATCTCCGCCTGCGTCTTCGGGATACCAGGCCACATAAGCGGTTCTGCAAAGAAACCCTCTGAAGTTGCAGCAACGCTTTTCAGCTTCTTGCTGGCCAGGGATATAATCTGAAATTGATTGACCGCATCGATGTGCTGCAGACCCTTCTGCAATGCCTGGATCGTCTCCAACACCTCAAGCTGAAAAATATCACCCTGTTCCACCTCGACCATAATGCTAACGACATTGACGCCACCAAACGCCTTTTTATATTTATCGTTGGTCTGGACATAAGGATGATTTGCAGGCTGCAGATCGGTGAAGATAGTTCGAATTTCCACCTGCCAGGCGTAGTAACCCAATACCAATGTAATGAATCCGATCAGGCTTACCAGTATCAACCGATGACGAAGTACGAGTTGGGTAAAGTGATCCATCACAGTGTAGCCTTCGATTGTTGCGCACCATCGGCACTCTCCTCAGGCTTTCTTTTCATATGCGTATAAGGAATCCACTGTTCGTTTTGATGGATGCCGAGATTGGCGCCGGCTGCAAGATATTCCCTATCCGATGAACCATTACTCAGTGGAACAACCGCGGTATACCAGAATGAATTGTCAGGCCCCAGTTTACCTGCGTGCCAGTCATGTCCGCTGGCATCTGATGTCAGCAGGATTCCACCATCACCTACGGCGACAAACCGTTGCCCGTCCCAGGACACATCGTAAATGTGATTAGTCGTGATATCGGGAATTGACGACCATGTTTCGCCGCCGTCTTCCGTCAGTAACAGGGTTCCGGCAAGCCCGACCGCAATGCCGAGATTGCTATCACTGAAAGTGATATCCATCAGGCTTTGCTCAGCACCTGCCTCTATCTGCCGCCAACTGGCACCCCCGTCGTCGGATCTGCTGATACGACCAAATTCACCAACCAGCCAAACCGTACCGTCTGGTGAGATAGAGACACTGTTCCAGGAGAGATCCTCTTCCGGATGGGTGATACGCCAAGTCTCACCGCGATCATCACTGATAAAGACACTGCCCATGGCACCAACTATCCAGGCCCGGCCATCGGATTCATCCACTGTGACACGCATCAATTGCTCACCGAATTGACGCAGCTCAAGCTCCTTACGCTGCCAGGATGCACCACTATCCGAGGTCACCATCACCACACCGAGATCACCCACTACGATCGCGGAGCGCTCATCCCAAGTATCAATATCCTGAAGATGGACGTGTGAAACCGGCGTTCTCTGTATTACCCAATTATTGCCACCGTCATCGGTGCGAATAATCCGCCCTTTACGACCAACCGCCCAAATCAACTTCCCATCCCCGGTGGGAACTGCAACGCCATAATAGTTTTCGCGCTTTCCAAACGGCGATGGTTTGATATCCTTTACCGCCGCACTGGGATGGACATAAAACGCCACCCACAGCAGGCTAATCACAATAGATGCGGATAATAGAGTTTCCAGAATGTATGCCAGCTTCTTTTGCATCATATCTCTTGGGATTTGGGCCTTATCGCGCCTGAAGCCACCCGGCTTTGGAGTGTTGATTTTTCGCCTATTTACGAAGCTAAACTGAAACCACAGCAACATCTTGATTGACAAGGTTCAATCATTTGACTAGCCGTGCAGCCACTGTGCAGCCCTGTCTTAATGGTGCAATGCAACGCAAATACCTGCTATACGGCTATCCGCCCGCTACACGGAAAAAATTCACGATCTATTTCTGAGACAGGCCGCCATCGCATGAACTGAAGTGATGGGGATAGGCACATGTTTTTTAACGTCAAACAGGAAATCAGGCAGAGCCGGGAATGTAACAATCCTCGACATACTACAGCTAGCTAACCTTTTCTTTTTTGAAGATTTTCCACCTTGACAGCTTGGGTAAACCCTATTACCTTCGCTGTTAGGGATGCTGAATGGATTTGAGCCCCGCTGAGCCAAGACCCAACCCAATCAATAGAGGTGGGCATGAACAAAGCCACTGATACCAGCGATATTTCGTTAACGCAGGGCAGCAAATCCAATTCACTCCTGGATACTGCTTCGGGGGCGATTTTTCGCATTTCCGCGTATCCGCATACCGGGGAATTCGAAAACTACTCCATAACCAGCCACCAATTGGCGAGGCTGAATATCTACCTTTCAGAAAGCGATCCGTTCACAGTGCGTCGGCGTCTTGAGGATATCGAGGATGACTCTGCATTTGACTTTCTGATCCTCACACAACTGGAAGGAATCAGTGAAATTGAACAGGAGGATGCAAAATTTACCGTAGAACCGGGCTCAATCGCCGTCCTGGTGGGCGGCCTTCCCTATACCATTGTATTTCCCGAGAAAAGCAAAAGACTCTTGCTGCGCATTCCGCACCGGACGTTTCATGAGCGTGTGTTAGGTAGGAAAGTATGCGAGTTCGGTGCTCATATCTACTCTGGCAATGGCTTGGTGCATATCGTTATTTCACTCCTAAAATCTCTTGAGGAGGAATGTGATAATCTCTCGGAGACCGAACAATACACCGTTGCCGACAAGCTCCTTGAATTGATAGGCGCGGTATTACGTTCTGAATCCGGCCTGGACAAGACCAGGCAAGGCAGTGTGCAGGCCGCCCGGATGTGCCGGATACTCTCTTATCTCGAAGAGAACTACTCAGATCACGAATTAACCCCCGCAAAGGTAGCATCGGCCAATGCGGTTTCCATGCGCCATCTCCACAATCTATTCAAGCAATCGGGCACGACGGTATGTAAGTGGATTTGGGAGCGCAGACTGCAGTCGGCCCGTGAGGATATTTTAGATGCCTCCATGATTGGAAAAAGTATCAGTGAAATAGCCTACGACAAGGGTTTCAACGACTCCGCTCATTTTAGTCGCGCCTTCAAAGAGCGCTTTAGTGTCACACCCAGCAAATTACGAAAAAAACTGCTGGAACAGGTCAAAACATCTGACAGTGTCGAGAATGATCAATAATTGTGTCGATGACAGACGCCATCTACCCAATCAAATCCATATTTCATATCAATTTTTCTTTGTTTGAGAGTTCGCTGGCAATCAATATAACCGGCATTGCTAAACAAGAATTTCCTCACCTGTATCGTTAGCCTGACTCCAACTGATTGGCAACACACCATCAGCATTGCAAATGTGTGCTGCAAAAAACAATCCATCACCCGGGAATAATAGCCCTCTTGCTCTGCCCCGGAATAATCAAGAGGCACGAATCTGTCAGCAGACCGTTACCATGCTGACCGTTGCCTAAGCTAAGGGAAACTCATCGAAAATGAGATCGATAAAACGCACCTGTGTGCTGGGTGCAGGCTCTATCGGCAGCCTTTTCGCTGGTCACCTGGGCACTGTCGCCGAATCAACCGTACTCACGCGGCGCGAGTCCCACGCGAACGACCTCGTTAAAAAGGGATTGCGGGTCAGTGGAAAATCCGATCTACACAGCAGAATCATCGCATCCACCGATCCTGCCGATCTGGGCGAGGTGGATTTGATCATTATCGCAACCAAGGCCAATGCAGTCGAAGAGAGTGCCCGCCGCATCGAGGGTCACTTTCCCAACGCCATGGTAATGACGGTTCAAAACGGGCTGGGATGTGAAGCGCTCGTGGCCCAATATGGTAACTGGCCGATCATCTCCGCTGTCACCTTCATGAGCGGATTTCGTCATTCCGATACCCATGTCGAATATGAGCTTGATACGGCGACCTGGTTAGGTCCATGGGCCGAAGGCAAGGCTCGATACCAACAAGTAAAGGAGGTAGAAGCACTGATTAACCGTTCCGGACTGAAGGCCGAGGCCTTCCCTGACCTGCAACCGGCCCAATGGTCAAAATTGATCTTCAACGCGGTGGTGAATTCAGTCGCCGCATTATCCGATCTTCCACATGTGAAAGCATTTGCGGCTTGCAGTGAAATCAAGGATCTCGGCAACTTGGTCCATGCCGCCATGGATGAAGGAAAACGCGTGGCAGTTGCCCGAGGTGTCAATCTGTACGAGGACCCCTGGGAAATGAACATCGAGGCCACCAGCCATGGACAAACAGGCAACGACGACTACGCCCATGTTCCGTCCATGCTGGAGGATGTTCGCGCCAAACGCATGACGGAGGTCGATTGGATTACCGGCTCCATTGTCCGGGAAGCGGCCAAGGCCGGTATACCCGCACCGATCAATGAAACCCTGTATCGATTGGTCAAGGCGCTCGAGTCCAGCTGGAAGTCCGGTTGAATAAACACTAAGCGAGGCAACCATGAAAGTATGTATTATCGGATGCGGGGCGATTGGCAGTCTGTTTGCCGCCCACCTCGCTCGTCTTGAGGATGTAGAAGTCTGGGCCTATGACCCTAGCGAGCCACATGTCGATGCCATTAATAAAAGCGGTCTTCGACTGACCGGACTGACTGATATCGTCGTGCCCGTCAACGCCCGTACTGACGCCACTCAAATTCCCGCATGCGAATTCGGCATTATCGCAGCAAAAACACTGCACACCCGTCCCGCCATGGAAGCCACAGCCCCCATTTTCCTCGATGGCGCGGTATGCTCCGTGCAAAATGGCATCGGCAATGAGGAGATCATTGCCGAGTATGTACCCAGGGTTATTCTCGGCACCACGTTTCCCGCCGGCCATGTCACCGAACCAGGCGTGGTGAATCACGACACCGGAGGTAAAAGCTGGATCAGCCCTTTTCTGCCTAAACCCGCCGGTATGGATGAAGTCAACAAGCTGGCCGATGCGCTTAACCGTGGTGGCGCCGATATCGTACCAATGGAGGACGCGCGTGGCGCGCTCTGGACCAAACTAATCTTCAATTCGGCATCCAACGCCATGGGTGCGCTCACTCGATTGCCTCATGGGGTGGCCTGTGATCAACCCGGTGTTCGTCGGGTCATGCGTGAACTGGTCAACGAGGGTAAGGCCATAGCTGCGGCCTTGGGCGTCACATTGGATAGCGATCCCGATGCCTTACTGGACTATGGTCGGGAAAAAGCCTATCAACACCCGCCCAGTATGCTTACCGATGTACTCAACATGCGAGCCACGGAGATCGATGCCCTCAATGGCGGCATCGCACGCATCGGCAAGGAAATCGGCATTCCCACACCACTGAACGAGGCGATGACCGATATCATCAAAGGCCTGGAATACTCCTGGCGCGAGGATGAATGGAGGAACCTGAAACCATGACCGACCACAGCAACCCGTATCGCCCCAGTAAAGCGGAGATCGAACGCCGCTATGACAACATTCGCGCCGCCATGGAAAAACACGGCCTGGACCACCTGATTGTCAGTGGCAGTGAATACAGCGGCTTTGAGGGCGCTGTGCGTTATATGTGTGGATTCCATATCCTGCATCGCTACGCATACGTGGTCATCCCTCTGGAAGGCGAGCCTGTCTGCGTCTTCCCACGGGAAGCCACTTGGGTAGGCGATCACAGTGCGACTTTTCTGCAACAGCGGGAGTTCCCCTCTCATTGCGGAGACTGGATGGCCGACTACCTGAAAGCCAGGCATGCCAAGCAGGTGGGCATCTACGGCCTCGAGTACATCATCAATGTACGCGATTACTCGTCCCTTGCTGCCTGCGATTTCACGCTTGTCGACTTTGAAATACCCTTCGATTATGCACGGGCTCAAAAGAGTGAAGAAGAGCTGGCATCAGTTCGTCATTCAATGGCTGTCAACAAAGAGGGTGTATTGAAGGTCATCCAAGACTATGCCCCTGGAAAAACCGAGGCGGAGTTGATGGGTGTGGCTGAACATGTCTTCGCCTCCCGCGGTTGCGGCCGCAATACCATGGATATGATTTTGACCGGCCCTGAGGGATCCCTAACCCCGCAGATGGTGTTCCCCAGTCAACGCCCTGTCCAGGACAGCGATGCTTTGATGTACGGTCTGGAAATCTCCGGCGAAGGTGGTCATTGGGTAGAGTTCTCCCGCGTGCTGGCCCCGAACGGGCTCGACAAGACCATGCAGGAGATGATGCTGGCCTATCAGGAGTTCCATGAACTTGCCAAGGAGCATATGAAGGCGGGCAACAATGCCGAATCGATTGCCAAGGCATGTATGAAGCCCATCTTCGATCGAGGCTATCGCTCCGGTCATGTCTGCGGTCATTCCATCGGCATGACCATGATCGAGATGCCGCGTATCGGAGAAGGGTTTGACTTTATCCTGCCGGAGAACATGGTCTGCTCAATGCATCCCCATTTTATGACTGAAGACCGCACTCACTCGCTGTACTTTCAAGAGACCTACAGAGTCGGCAGGGATGGAGGGGAAGCCCTTTCCGGTGTACCGGTGAAATGGTACGAGGGTGGAGAGACAAGTTTCTAATCTTACTTGAAACGATTAATTCTCGAACATATATCCCTAATTGGTTTCACTTTCTCGGGAATTCAGAAATAACAACAAACCACCCTGACGTCGTCATGATTAATCATGACGATGCACTCAGTGAATGCGAAAACAGCTTTTTCCGTCAGGCAGGCGCAATCATCCCAACATACAGGCCATCCAGCAGATCATTGGCCGAAAGTTTGGCTTCCCTGACGCTGTCTCCATCGATAATGCCGATAGTGAGATGTCCCTCACCATCATCTTTCAGTACTTTAAACTGAGTTTTATTGTTTAGGATAAAGGTTTTACCCAGAGGGCGGGTTGCCAAAATCGATTGTTCTTTATGAATCTTGGCAACGCGCGGGCTGATGGTATTGACGAAATGCCATAATCGTCCCCTGACTGCTCCAGCCACCAGTTTCTCACCTGAAGCCGTCAAGTCGAGAATGGGATTTGTGGAACAATCTATGGTGGAGATATAACGATGTAGATCCGAAGCTTGCCCCGTCAGCTTAAAGGAGACCACAGTGTCCTTGCCATCGCTATCGGTCTCCGCAGCGAAGACGATTTCCACATGACTGACCTCATCTTTGCGGATGTCTTCACCCTTGGTGATATTGATGATACGAATACCATATTCATTGAAAAAACTGGATATGAATGATTTGCTTGCCTGATCCATTTCTGACCAAATACTCATTTACAGATTCCTCATGCGGACAATCCGTTCACTCTGCAATCGGATCATTTAGGGCCTGTTAACACTAATCCAATCGGCCCTGCTGGGACTATTTTTTTGCCCAGCAAGGCAGAATGAGCGAGGTGTAGTTACCCTACATGAGCGAATGATAACGCCGCTGGGCGGAAAAATAGCCCCAGCCCTTCGGGTTGCGCCCCGAAGGAAGTGCCCTTGGGGTACGCCTGAAAAAGCGCCACTCGGCGTTGCTCGTCGTTCATTTGGAATCACCAAACCTCTCTCCTCGCGCCTTGATTGGCGCTTTTTCAGGCACAACAGGGCCAATTGGATTAGTGTTAACAGGCCCTAAGGAATCCGCCAAGAGCACTCCCGGATTCCAGGTATCCTCAAGGCCCCAGCCGCCCATCAGATAGTGATGTACGATCCGCAGAGCGATGAGACCGATGTTTTCATCAAAACCCTCAAGATCACCAAACTGCTCACGTAGCCTGCTGCCCACATACGCCTCCATGGCATCCAATTCCCAAATGGGTACGAACTCCGCGAAAGCCTGTTGGGCTGAGGCCTTGACCGCTATGAAGAAGTCACAGCCTTTATCAAACCGGGCGCGATCTGTCACCTCATACCGACCCGGCACGAAAGTGGTCCAGTCAAGCTGTTGGAACTCCCGTATGAATCTGACCAGATTCCAGATGTGGTAATCAGGTAGCAATCCGTAACGGGCATTGGGTAACAATGTATCTGATGAAAAGAGGATTTTTTCGTACTCGAAATAAGCACTCAGATTGCCTGTGCCATGGATTGGACCGGGATTCAGCAGCGTCAGTTCAAAACCGTCAATCGTGAGACGGTTACGTTTGCCCGACAAGCATTGGGTTGGCGGCAATTGTCCTTTGGCCTTTCGTAATCCGACGACCTTGGCACACATTTCATCAGCGATGATATTAGCCTCCGGCGCCAGATCTGCAGCAAACCCGGCATGATCCAAATGGTCATGCGTGTAGATAATGGTCTGCACAGTTTTACCGGGTATTGCTGCAGCAATAGCCTTTCGATAGGCCCGGGCAGCACCAGGCGTAGCCAATGTATCAAAGGCGATAACGCTATTGTCGGCTTCGATAAACAGCGTCCGCCGTACACCGTCGCAAATCGTCCAGATTTTTGTCGACAGCTGATCGACATACAAATCAGGTTCACGTTCCAGATACTGCCTGGCACCGTCATGGGTAAAGATTCCGGTATTCAGTTCCTCCATAACGATCCCCTTTGCTTAAAGCGGTGTAGTATCGGGTTGCCAGTTACCTTCAATTCCCCAGCCACCGGTTAAATAGTGCTGCATATAACGGGACAAATTCATGGCGCAGTACTCTTGAAAGCGAAACAATTCTCCAAACTCACTACGTAGATTCATTTCAGTGTACTTTTGCACCTCGGCGAAGTTATTCGGATCGAGATCGTCGAATATGGCCTGTTGTGCAATATCAGCCATTCGGTCGTAATAGGCGAGATTATCGATGAATCCCTGGCGATCGGTTATCCAGAAATGCCCTGGAACAAACAGATCCCAATCGAGGCTGAGCAAGCGTTTCATCACCGGAACATAGGGTGCCAGGTGCCAGTCTGGAAAAAAGGTATAGCCGACACCTGGAATCACTGTATCCACCATGAACAACAGTTTGCTTTGAGGGAAATAGGCGGCGATATTCCCATCCCCATGAGTGGGTCCGGGGTAGATCAGCTCAAAATCGACGCCGTCTATATTGAATGCCTTACGCTCATCGACAAAAGTTTCCGTTGCCGCCAACTGCCCGTCCGATTGTCGCCTGCGCACCACTTTATCGCACAACTCATGAGCAATAATGTGGGCTTCAGGCGCCATATCCTCAGCATAGCCGGTGTGGTCCAGATGATCATGGGAGTAGACGATGGTGTGGATTGGATTGCGCGGAAAGACTCTTCCCACCGATGCGGCATAGGCACGCGCCGTACCTGGTGTCGTCAGGGTATCGAAGGCGACCACACCCTTGTGTCCCTTAAGGAATATAGAACGATAGATGCCCTCGCTGACAGACCAGATATTGTCTCTCACGGGGGTATAAGCGATATCCCGCCAAGCCCCCTGGATCGGAATATTGCCGCCCAGAGTAAAGATCCCGCAATGCTCACATGGCATATCCTCTGTAAGGACACTGTCTCCTGGTTGACACTCATCAGCCATCATAGTCGCTCTCCTGTCATGGTTTCAGTATCGATGGATATCCACCGTAACCGGCCTCTCCCATCCAGTACCACTGTCCAAATCGAAAGCTACCCGGTAAAAGCCTGAATACCTGTCTGCGCCCGACCTAGGATCAATCCATGGATGTCGTAGGTGCCTTCGTAGGTATTAACCGCCTCAAGATTCATCATATGCCTGATCACATGGTATTCATCGGCAATACCGTTACCACCGTGCATATCTCTTGCGTGACGCGCGATGTCCAAAGCCTTTCCGCAATTATTGCGCTTGATCAGCGAAATCATGGTGGGATCCCACATCCCTTCATCCATGATCCGGCCAACCCTTAGCGCCGCTTGCAATCCAAGCGCGATCTCTGTCTGCATATTGGCGAGTTTGGTTTGCACCAACTGGGTGGCGGCAAGAGGGCGACCAAACTGTTTACGCTCCAGGGTATATTGGCGAGCGGCATGCCAGCAGGCTTCGGCAGCCCCCATGGCGCCCCAGCCAATTCCGTAACGGGCCCGATTAAGACAGCCGAAAGGCCCCTTTAGACCACCTATCTCGGGGAAAACGTTTTCGTCCGGTACGAATACATCATCCATCATGATCATTCCGGTAACGGATGCCCGCAGACTGAACTTGCCATCTATCTTGGGTGCACTCAATCCTTGCATACCCTTCTCCAGGAGAAAGCCTCGTATCACATCCTCATCATCCTTCGCCCAGACCACAAACAAATCAGCAATGGATGAATTGGTGATCCAGGTTTTGCTACCGTTGAGACGATAACCGCCATCCACTTTATTTGCCCGTGATTTCATTCCGCCGGGATCTGACCCGGCATCCGGCTCTGTAAGTCCAAAACAGCCGATCAACTCGGCTGTCGCCAGCTTGGGCAAATACTTCGCTTTTTGATCTTCACTGCCATAAGCATTGATTGGATGCATAACCAGGCTTGACTGCACACTCATCGCAGAGCGATAGCCCGAATCCACCCGTTCAACTTCGCGAGCAATAAGACCATAACTGACATAGTTCAACCCAGCACAACCGTAACCATCGATCGTTACACCCAGAAGTCCCAGCTCACCCATTTCGGAAAGTATTTCTCGATCGAAACGTTCATCCCGATTGGCGCTCAGCACCCTTGGCATGAGGTTATCCTGGCAATACTCATACGCTGTATCGCGAACCAGGCGTTCATCAGCATCGAGTTGTTTCTCAAGAAGAAATATATCGTCCCAATTGGGCAGGGCGGCCATAGCAAGAATCTCCGGCAATTTAAAACTGAGGTAACCTAATACCTGTTACGATCAATCCCAGAGAAAGGACAATAAAGCATCTTTCTTCAAGGGGTTTTCCTACACCTGGTACTGATTAGGTAATAGCGAGGCAACGATTAGCAGATACATTTCCAACAGCACCACTAACGCATTATTCGAGCCGGTAAAAAAACACCTAGAAAATTTTTTCTGGACGAAGGGCTCTTTAGTTCAGCCTATTTTGGCATTGCAAAACCGTCTTGCCTGACAAGGCGGGGCCATTGACTAGTAGTGCAACACATTCTGAATATCAGCCCGATTAGGCTATAGAATGCACCTTCCGTGCCATCCATGTGTCTGATTAAATGACAGAACAGTCACTGTCTTTGTGCATTTCCTGCATGGTGACCGGATTCTGTAGACGAAGGGTTTGGCTGTCGACTTGTCATCACGCTTAGAATTCATTTATGCGGACAAGCAACCAATTGTATAGACGTTTTTTCCAACTACTAGTATATTAATATCTAATACAACAAGTCCTAATATGAGGAAATCCAGCCGGTATGGCCTTCCCATGAATATCACCCTGAACGACGTGCCCCATCAGCTACCGGACAATACATCTCTTGCCAGCTTGGTCGAGCAACTACCCCCGTTCGAGCCCAACACGGTAATTGCATTAAACAATCGGGTTGTCTGTAACCAAAGTTGGTCTGAGTGTAAGTTGAAAGAGGGTGACACAGTAATGACTTTTCAAATGTTAGGCGGAGGCTAACCTCATCCGTTTCACCAGGTTCTGTTAACAGGTCCGCGCAAATTTCCAGCGCTTGGTTTCCATCATAATCTTATCCCGATCAAACGCTTCCCTGAGTAATAGTTCTTTTGTTGCTTTTCCAACAGGATCACCCTTTTTGATTTTGCTCAAGAGCGTTTGCAAATCATCCGGCGTATCGATATCCAAGGCGAGCAAAGGATGCATGACCACATCCATTTTCCTGTTAAGCGCAGAAAACTTTTGTCTGAAGCCACTCAGGCTGTCGTATCCAAAAACAAGCGGAAATTGCAGTGGGAGATCCGTTAGCAACAAATTGGTTCCGGCACCGGCTTTACAGGCCGCTGCCCTGGGAATAGCGGGTGAAGCAGTAGTAATGAACTCCCGCACAGCCGATGCGGTCAGCAAGGGCAGGTCAGCATGGACCATCAGAACCTCTTCAGCACCCTGTGATTTCGCATAAGCTGCCGCCTGCTCCAGTTCCGGATTCACCCCCCCCAACCGCTCAGGTTCAAAAATATCCGCTCCCATGGCTGTGAACGACTGTCTTGCACTCGGCTCATTGGTTACCAGCAAGACACGTGTGATGAGATCAACACCAAGCAGCGCTGAAACCACATCCTGCGCCATGGCCAATACCAACTCTCTGCGCAATTCCGCAGTCAGCGCAGGTGCGAGGCGTTTTTTAACTTGCGCCAGCGCTTTCAATGGCACCAGGGCCCAAATCTCACTCATGAGCGCTTATCCAGGGAATCAATGAATGCCAGGCATTGATTTGCCAAGGCGACTTTCTGCGTGGTGTTTGTCATGACGGTATCGCTCGTGTGCACGGCCAATCTCTTATTCAGTTCTGAGACTGTCACCTTGTCGACTGAATCGATCATCAGCCCCGAAATCAGACCTTGATAGTGATCCACAATCGCCTCCTGTGTTACCGGCATATCCAGCTCTTGCATTATTTTTGCAGTTGGGCCTTTGATCGCCCGACCGCCAACGATAGGAGAGACTGCAACGACCGGGACTGATAACGTTCGCAATAACTCACTGACACCCGGCAATGCCAGCAGAGGATCGATACTTAAAAAGGGATTTGACGGACAGATAATCACGCCGGCCAGTTCCTTGTCATTCAATGCGCCGATAAAACCTGATGAGGTTGTCGCCTTCTCCACTCCGTCATATCGAATACCAAAAATCCTGGGCTGGCAACGCTGTTTGACGAAGTAATGCTGGAATGACATCACACCGCCATCCACCACTACTTCGGTTCGTATCGGGTCATCGCTCATGGGGATGATCGCATGATCGATCGCCAGTGATCGCGCGATGCGTGCAGTCACTTCACTCAGGGAGAGCCCTTGTGCCAGCAACGAACGACGCACCAGGTGCAAGGCAATATCTTTATCACCCAGGCGAAACCATGTCTCACCGCCCAGTCGCTCAACCTGATCGAGCACATTCCAACTTTCATCCGCCCTTCCCCATCCTTGCCGGGATTCAACCACTCCACTCAAAGTGTATGTGACAGTGTCTATATCTGGGCATATCAATAGCCCCAGATGCTCAAAATCATCACCGGTGTTTACCACGATGGTAAGACAGCCGGGCTCAAGCACCCGACTTAAACCCAATGCCAGTTTCGCGCCACCGACACCACCGCAAAGCGCCAGATACTTTTTTTTGTTTTGCGACATTATGAAAAAAGGTCCTTGTCCAATGGACGGATTAAATCACTGCTGTCTCCCGAGCCAGTGATGGAAAGACCACGAACGATCACTGCAGGCCTGCCCTCGTTGGCAGCCCCCATCAACAGGGAAGCCGCTGCCGCCAATTCGTCCCCCCATGCCACTTCGGTCACCTCCAGGGGTTGACCCGATAGATCCTGCGCACCCCTAAAATCCTTTAACGTCACAATACCCGAACTACCGATGCATACACCGCAGGTACCCATCCTCCAGGGCCTGCCGAAGCTGTCATTGATTACCACACCGAGGGTAAGGCCTGTCTGTTGCTTAATACGCTCCCGCAAGGTATCTGCACTGGCATCCGGGTCTTCGGGTAAAAGCAATACCTGTTGATGCCCGTCATCTATGTTTGAGTGGTCGATAGCGGCATTTGCGCTGACATGACCGAGACGATGCCGGACAATCAACACATGGGGCACTGCCCGCACCACATACAGCGATTCCCTGAGTATCAATTCCACCAGGCGTGGGTCTTTTAAACACACCTGAGCCAAACGACGGGCCTCGGCAGAGGGCTGCACCCTGTCCAGCTTTACGTATCGCCCCTCCGCCTTGGAGACGATCTTTTGAGCGACCACCAGGATATCCTTATCCTGCCATGCCGGTCCGTGATCCTGCATGGCTGTTACTAGAATCGATGCCAGATCATCCCCCGGCCTGATTAACGGGATATTACCCAGTGCCAGGAGTTGAATGTTGTGATGATTGTTATGGGCAATCATGATTCGACTCAAGAAACCTGTTCAAGGCTGTAAAATCAAAAATTGTCGGGGAATCGGGTTTTATCGTCTCTCTGCACATGCTGCGAGCCAGGTGTCTCAGGAGTGGGGATTGATCAAATGTTTCGGCAATACGACCATCTTCAGTCAATGCGCGGCGAAGGTTTGAAGTCAGTCCGGCTGAACCTCCCAGTATGTTGATTTGCTTTAACACCGAAGCCAGGAATTCATCATCACGCAACAGCGCTATCGCTTCCGCATGGGCTGCCACCATATCGTCCACCAATTCGGGAAAACGCTCTATCACCCAACGCTCTGTGGTCAGACCCGTTGTGGGAAACTCCGGCAAGTCAGCTGGTGAGATCAGATTATTCAGGCCCAACTCCTCCAAATAGGCAGGACTCACGGCAGAACTGAACAGGCCGGCATCAACTTCCCCCGACAACAACAAGCCAAGACGCATCAGATCGTCGCGCACGGGATCGATGGCGGGAAATTGATCAAACGAAACATCAGCCAGTCTCCAGGTTAAAAAACGGGCGGGCGGTGAAGAATCGACATAGCCGGCAATCCGCCCACCATCCAGTTGCTCCAGCTTCTCTGTATTGGGTCCTCCATAAAGCCAGAACAGCGGTCGCCGCATGGCGACCAAGAGCAATCGCCTCTCCACCCCTTGCAGTATTTCCATCAGACCCGCCGCACAAGCAGTACTTAAACATGGCAACGAGGACTGCGCCCGGCCATCAAACGTCAAATCCCGTAGTGAGATGCGCAATCCCCTGCTCTGATAGTAACCGGCCTCTCCGGCTGCGAAATGACACAGCAGCTCATGGGCATCAAAGGCTCGGAAACCAAGCAGAAGATGCCTGTTCATGGCCGAACACCTCAATCATTGTTTTCAGTTGCGGTGAATAACAGGCTGAAAATCACGCCCACCATACCCAGCACAAGACAGGAGGCACCGGCCACGGATAACACTTTTGGAACAGGGGCCGGCACTAAAACATCGAGCCATGCACCGAGCGGCAACAAAACCGCGCCAGCAACCATCATCCATGAAATCAATAAGCGCTTTGCCTCCAACCCGATAATGTGATCAATAAACAATCCCATCAGTATCAGTAAAGTGCCCAATGCAGCCATATGGCCGTGGCCGTGCACTTCCCGGAGATACTCAATACGGGTTTCGGCATAGGCTTGCAGGGATGCCTGTGCCGCAGCAAGATCGCCCTCCGCCGCCTTGGCAAAACCATTGGCCATAGAGAAACCGATCTTTTCCAGCGTCTGATGTTCATCGAACACGGCGTAATAAAAACCATACAGCATACTGATTGCGACCAGACCCAGGCCGGCTAAGATCAAGAGTTTTTGTGTTGCGCTCATCAGGCTTGGCTCCCTTGGCTATCGAGGGCTCCCGTATGTCGCAAGACTCCCGCCAACATACCCGTCAATGCGATGATGACCAGTAAACCGGCAATATCCGCAACCCCGCCTGCCAATAATCCAAACCAGATCTCGGCATAGACGGCAACCGGCAGCACGGCTCCGCCGGTGAGCAACAACACAGCCATGCGACGGCGCCAGGCCAGGGACAAATAGACGAACGGCTGGATCAACGATGTCATCATCGCCAAAATGCCGAATTCCACCATATGGGCATGGGCAGCTATAGACACCGCCCGCTCTCCCTGTAACCGGCCATAGGCCAGAAGGGATTGATCGGTAGCTGCCTGATCCGCACCATGCGCCTGTCCGATGATCTCTCCCAAGGTGGCCAGTTCGCGCGCTTCATGCGTTTGCATTTGCACCCCTGCGTACCAGGCGCCAAATAAAAACCCAAGCAGGACCAACACAGCCCCACCCTTCAGTAACAGCCAGCCGATTTCACCCAAGGCGGGAGAGATGGGAGCTGCCTCGGGTCGACCCCTTGCACTTCCCATGAGTCCCCATAGCTGAATCAGGACAATGAAGGCCAAAAGCAATCCCGAGAGGTCAGCGCTGATGCTGGCCCATCCGATGGATTCCAACGGACTGTAGACCAGGCCAACATAGTGAATCAGAAAAATGGATACCGGCAACACCACGGCCATAGCCAAAAACAGGCGTGCAAGCACTACTTTCAAACGATCATTCAAACGAACCCGGGATTGCAGAAACGCTAACAGCAGTGCCAGGTAACCAACCTGGATAATATGAACATGGGTATCCTTCTTGGTCCCGGCATTTTCAAGGTAGCCGCCGAGCTGAGCGAAATTCCGCCACACCGTGTCAACGTCATGGCTCGATATCGCCGATGCGGCGCCCGCCAAAGCCGCTGAGATCCGGTCCACATTGGGATGCAATATGAACACAGCGTACAGATCGCCGAAAATCATACCTGCTACGATCAGCAACATCCCGCCGATGACAAATAACCGGGATCCTAAAGCATCGCTTGCCAGCATCTTCTCGTTGTTGTTCATTACCGTCTCACCTGCGTTGTATTCGTCTGACCCTCGGCAGCAAACGCCGGCATCACCCGATCGGCGAACGTTTGAATAAAATGCCCCGCATCCACCATATTGGCCGGCCACACAAAGGCGTCTATACCCATATCCGCTATGGCCTTAAAGCGGGGAATCGCCTCTTCCGGCGAACCTGCGATACAGACAGCATCAATAATCGTGTCGGTCAACAGTGCCTGGTGTTTGGCCCGATTGCTACCGTGCTCAAAGTAGTCATATTTCGCTTTAAACTCTTCGAGCTGGTTCCACAAATCATCAGAGAAATACTCACGAGGAACCGTTTTGAAGACTGTCCCGGCGGCTACCGAGGCATATCCCTTGATCTGTTCCCGGGCCATATCCCGATGCGGGGAGACTGCCGTTGCGACGCGCATATACAGTTTAATCTCTTCAAACCTGCGTCCCGCCTGTTCAGCACCTTGGCGAATGTTATCCAGTGCATATCGCACCAATGCAGGATCGGCTCCCACCTGGAACAGCACACCATCGGCAACTCTGCCACCCAGTTGCAGGGATTTTGGACCTGAACAGGCCATGACGATGGGCACCTCCACATCACACCAGGTCAGGTGAAAACGGCATCCCTGATATTCCACCTCCTGCCCTTTCATCAATGCCCGCAACAGCGTGATCTTATTTTCCAGGGCCGCCAGGCGGTCAGGTTTGAATCCCAGGGTATGAACGGCGCTTTCGCCCACACCGATACCCAGTATCGCTCTTCCATTGGACACTTCGTGCAAGGTTGCCCAGCTGTTGGCCAGTACTGCAGGATGCCGGGTGATGGCATTGGTTACCCCGGAGCCCACCCGGATGCGGGAAGTCTGTAACGCAATCTGCGAGAGCAGTATGTAGGCATCCCGCATTACGCATTGGGAATCGGCAATCCAGACCCCTCCATAGCCACACTCCTCGGCTTGCCTGGACAACGATAAACACTCCCTGACCGGCCGATTGGGTAAGATACCGATTTCAAACGAGACAGACATAAAATAGGCGTCTCTTCCAGGTCTATCACCACGGGTTGCTGAATCGCATAAACGAATGAGTTCTGCCTGAGTATATGCAAGCTTTGTTGCCGACTCTTAGACCTGAACGCATCCCAATTGACCACAAGAGCATTCAGACAGGACGAAGAGATGCGGCCCGGGATGATTTTCCGTTACGAATACAGCCAGTTTTTGAAGATCCGGGTGAGCAATGGCATAAGCAGAAAAGTCATGAGGGGTACCGCAATACCGGTAAGAATCAGGGTGCGCAACATCAGCGGACGGGGTTCAAGTAACGGTCCTATCAGCCATAATAGACCGCTGATCAAAAGATAGATCGCCAACCAAGCCAACACAGCCATTTTATAAAGGGGGGGAGGTGTCACCATTGCCTGATCCGGTAAAGTGAACCAGGCTTCGAGGCCGGTTACCATATGACGCTTCGGCTTCTCGCTGACCTGTTTGGCTATGCTGCGCCAACGGGCCCGCTCATCAGACTTTTCCCAGTGTTCAAGATTTGATCGTCGATCGAACTTGAACAGGATGTAGTAATTTCTCTCCTGACCCGAGGGACGAATGATACTCACCCCCAAATGCCCGGGCTGACGTTGGGCGGCCTCGGTGATCCCATTGAGATATGTCTCGAATTCCTGTTCTTTTCCAGGTAGCGGCATGCGTGACATCATGACACTGACAGGAGGATCGTTCTCTTGCAGCAGATCTTCATTCATCATCGCCGTTACCCACCCGTTTGACCACCAGCCAGATTCCCAGACCGATAAAACCCGCTCCAAGCCAATGGAACCAATACACATGCTCTCCCAGGAAACCCGCAGCCAGGATTGCGGCAAACACAGGAATGAGATTGAGGAATACCGCAGCGCGACTGGGGCCCACAGCCTGGTTACCCTGGTTCCACATCAACATGCCAAAAACCGAGACTGTCAGCGCCAGCACCAAAACCACGCCAACGGTCGCCAAATCCATCGGCATGATCATAAACCAGATTGTTTCCACCAGATAAAAAGGCAGCAGAATAATACAACCGGTAACGATAATGCCGAAGAGGGATTCCAGGGAACTCAATCCTAAAGGTATCCTGGAGACATTGATGGCATAGGCAGAGAATCCGCATACCGCCAACAAGGTCAAAAGATCACCACTATTGATTTCAAGCGCCAGGACAGCCGACCAGCTACCGCGAAACAGCATGACAGCGACGCCGGTACAGGCGGCAAAGATGCCCGCGAGTTGTACTGTTCGCAACCTCTCACCCAGAAAGGTAGCGGCGATGATAACTGTCAGTATGGGTTGAAATACGCTGATAACAGAGACATTGATAGCAGTGGTAGTACGAAGTGCTATCAGGATCAACATGGTACTGAGTGTCACGAAGCCGCCCAACAGGATGTAGGCGGTTAAATTCCCGCGAAACACACGGATGGGGGAGCCGCCTTTCAAGACCCAGGGAAGCAGGATCAGCGCCCCGAGCGTCCAGCGCCAGAAATTGAGACCCACCGGTGGAATGAGATCATGCACACCACGTCCGATGACATGATTGCTGGCAAGAAAAAAAGCGGTCAGCACTAAGTAAGCATGGGCCAGTGGGATTGGCAGTTGCGCACCGCGCATGCACAAAACCGGGACAGTCTGCGTCTCTTTTTTCATTCGTCGAGACAATCAATCAAACTTGGCATCCGGATGCCCGTTCAACTCCGGCGGTGACTCATACCGATCCAGAGGGGTTCTGGAGAATCGGATCGGATTGCGCACAGCGGGTGTACGGCCGTCATCCAGCGTTAAGAATAAACCGGATTCCTTGGTATAGGGATGATCATAAAGATCACCCAGATCGTTGACCGGACCGTACGGAAAATCACCGGCAGAAAAAATAGCCAGCCACTCGTCCCGGGTACGGGTCAACATCGAAGCCTGGATCAGGGGCACCAGCCGATGACGGTTTTCCACCCGTCGGGGATTGGTTCGGTACTCATCCTGTTGATGCCAGTCCGCAGCCATCACCTGACACAGACTGGCAAACTGCTTATCAGTCCCCACCGCAATCATCACCGGTTGGGTAAGCGTTGCAAAACACTGATAGGGTACGATATTGGGGTGGGCGCTACCCAATGCCCTTGGCACCTCGCGACTGGTGAGGAAGTTTGAAACCACATTGGCCAGACAGGTCACCTGGGTATCGAACAGGGGTATCTCTATCAACTGTCCCCGCCCGGAGTGTTGACGTTCCAGCAATGCAGCAAGAATCGCATTACCGGCATAGAGCCCAGCCAATATATCACTGATAGCCACCCCAACCTTGACCGGCTCACCCTCTTCCGTTCCGGTGATACTCATCAAACCTGACATGGCCTGGATCAGCGCATCGAATCCCGGCTTGGCTCCCCAGTCACTGCACTGTTCGAATCCGTGGATCGAACAATAGATCAGTTGCGGATTGAGCGTAAGCGCTGATACCCCATCCAGACCGAACTTGTCCAAAGTACCGGCACGGAAGTTTTCGATCAGCACATCGGCAGATTGCAGCAATCCCTTCAGTACCGCCAGATCCCCGGGATTCTTGAAGTCCAGTACCCGAGACTTTTTATTTCGGTTCGTGGAGAGGTAATAGGCCGACTTGCCATCGAAGAACGGCGGTCCCCACTGGCGAGTGCCATCACCTTCGGGACTCTCGATCTTGATCACTTCCGCCCCAAGGTCGCCAAATAGTTGAGTGCACCAGGGCCCCGCAAGGATGCGTGAAAGATCCAGGATTTTAAGCCCGGCCAACGGAAGATTACGCTTGGTCATAGACATACCCGGCAGGCATCATCGGCTCACATATTCGGATAGTTCGGTCCCCCGCCGCCTTCCGGCGTCACCCAGGTGATATTGGCGGTAGGGTCCTTGATATCGCAGGTCTTGCAATGGATGCAGTTTTGCGCGTTGATCTGAAGTTGGGGGCCCTCCTCCATATCGAGAATCTCATAGACCCCGGCCGGACAGTAACGTTGTTCCGGGGCATCGTAACGTCCCAGATTGATTTCCAATGGAACGACACTATCCTGCAATCTGAGATGACAGGGCTGGTCCTCTTCGTGACTGGTGTTGGAGAGATAAACAGAAGAGAGCCGATCGAAACTGATCTCGCCATCCGGCTTAGGATAGTCGATCCGTTTGCAGTCAGCCGCGTGTTTCAGGGTGTCGCGATCTTCTATGTCGTCATGCAGATCCAGGGGAAACTTGCCACCGAACAGGGTCTGGTCAAGATAGTTGTATGCCCCTCCGAAGTATAAACCCCATTTCTTCAGTGCCGCGCCGAAATTGCGGCTGCGATACAACTCATCGCAAAGCCAGGATGCCTCGAAGCGATCGTTAAAAGCGTACAGATCCTCTCCGCCCCGGCCCCCTTCAGCAAGAGACTCGAACACTGTTTCAGCAGCCAGCATGCCGGACTTCATTGCCGTATGGGTGCCTTTGATCTTGGCGTAGTTGAGGGTGCCTGCATCGCATCCGATCAAAAGCGCCCCAGGCATGTGCATGGTGGGCAAGGCATGAAAACCGCCCTTGTTTATGACACGCGCGCCATAGGCTACCCGGCGGCCACCGGTCAGATAACCTTTGAGCAATGGATGCTGTTTCAGACGTTGAAACTCCTCATATGGATTAACATGAGGGTTCTGATAATTCAGATCGACGATCAGACCCACACTGACCTGGTTGTTCTCAAGGTGATACAGAAAGAATCCACCGCCACTGCCACTCTCTGACAATGGCCAACCCGAACCATGGATGACCAATCCCTGTTGGTGTTTTTGCTGACTGCAATCCCACAATTCCTTCAATCCCAGCCCATAGTGCTGTGCCCCCACGCCGGCATCAAGTTGATACCTGGCGACCAACTGCTGACCCAGATGACCACGTGCACCCTCTGCAAACAGAGTGTATTTTGCGCGTAATTCCATACCGGGTTCGAAACTTGGCTTTTTACTGCCATCTTCGGCCAATCCCATATCGCCTGTGATGACACCAGCCACTTCAGCATGCTCACCGTAAAGCACCTCGGCAGCCGAAAATCCGGGGAATATATCGACATCCAGTGTCTCTGCCCGTTCAGACAGCCAACGACATAGATTACCCAGGCTGGCTATGTAATTGCCTCGATTGTGCATCGAGGCGGGGACAAACTGTTTCGGCACCTGCCACGCCTTCTCCCCGTTCCACAGAAAATAGACAAGATCATGACTGACCTCTGTGATCAGGGGTGCGTCTTGCTCTCGCCAATCGGGAATCAATTCATCGAGTGAACAGGGATCGATGACAGCGCCTGACAGTACGTGCGCACCAATCTCAGCGCCTTTTTCAAGCACACATACGGAGAGTTCCCTTTTCTGTGCCACGGCAAGTTGGCGCAATCGTATTGCAGCGGCCAATCCTGCCGGACCACCGCCAACGATGACTACATCATATTCCATGCTCTCACGTTGCATCATAGGCTCCGGCTTTAGGGCCTGTTAACATGCATTTGATCATCACTGCCAAGACCCGTTTTTTTGCCCCGCAAGGCAGATTCAATTAACACTCCGTTCAAGTTCAGCCAACAAGGCAGGCAGGATGTCGAACAGGTCGCCAACGATGCCATAGTCGGCGATTTGGAATATGGGGGCATCCTCGTCCTTGTTGATAGCCACGATCACTTTGCTCTCCTTCATTCCGGCCAAATGTTGTATGGCACCGGAAATACCGACAGCTATATAGAGTTTGGGGGCAACCACCTTGCCGGTTTGTCCTACTTGCAAATCATTAGAAACAAATCCCGCATCCACGGCTGCGCGGGATGCGCCAATCGCCGCACCAAGCCTGTCGGCGAGGGTCTCGAGCAGATGGAAATTCTCTGCACTGCCCAAACCGCGCCCGCCGGAGACCACCACTTCGGCCTGAGTCAAGTCCGGCCGCGACGATTCACTCTGCTCCTCTCCATCCCAGCGGCAAAGGCCCGTATCCCCGCTCGCCTCAATCTGATCAATGAGTGCGTTACCACCTTCTGCAACGGCCGGCTCGAAGGCGGTTGTACGTACAGTGACAACCTTCAACGGGTCCTTCGAGCGCACGGTGGCGATAACGTTTCCCGCGTAGATCGGCCGTCGGAAGCAGTCACTCGATTCAATCGCGATAATGTCTGATATCTGAGCCACGTCCAGCAGTGCTGCCACGCGAGGCATCAGGTTCTTTCCATTGGCAGTGGCCGGCATCAGCAGATGCGTATATCCTTCAGCCTGTCTGACGACCAAGGGAGCGACATTTTCCGCCAGCTGATGCTCATATTCCGGGGCATCAGCCAATGCCACACGACTCACTCCCCGGACTCTCGCGGCGCTCTCGGCTACCGACGAACAGCCACTGCCGGCGATCAGCAGATCGACTGAATCGCTTATTTGAGTCGCAGCAGTGATCGCCGCCAGGGTTGCAGCATTGAGTTCACTGTTATTGTGTTCAGCGATAACCAGTATCGTCACGATTAGATCACCCTTGCTTCGTTTCTGAGTTTCTCCACCAGTTCTTTTGCATCGGAAACCTTGATGCCTCCACTGCGCTGTACCGGTTCAGCTACAGAGAGAACCTCCAATCGAGCTGATATATCGACACCCAGCTCTGCCGGCGTGATCTTTTCCAGGGGCTTTTTCTTGGCCTTCATAATATTCGGTAATTTGACATAGCGCGGTTCGTTCAAGCGTAAATCGGAGGTCACCACGCCCGGTGGCTGAAAAGAGAGGGTTTGGCTGCCGGTATCTGTCTCTCGTGTAACCTGCACCCGATCACCGTCGACCAGAACTTGGGATGCGAAAGTACCCTGGGGCCAGCCCAACAGCGCCGCCAGCATTTGACCGGTTTGGTTACTGTCGTCATCGATCGCCTGCTTACCGAGAATAACCAGATCGAACTGCCCTCTCTCCACGATAGCAACAAGCAGTTTGGCGACAGTCAAAGGTTCCAACCGTTCATCGGTCTCCACCAGCAAGCCGCGATCCACCCCCATGGCTAGGGCCGTACGGACAATGTCCTGGCATGCCGTCTCACCAAGGGAGACAGCAACCACCTCTGTAGCGCTACCCGCTTCTTTCATTCGCACCGCTTCTTCCACGGCTATTTCATCAAACGGATTCATGGACATTTTTGCATTGGCTATTTCAACATCTGAACCATCCGCTTTTGGGCGGACCTTGATGTTGTAGTCAACTACTCTTTTAACAGCTACCAGTACTTTCATCAGCCAATCCCTTAAACTGCCGAACCCGGTTCGCCGGTAATACGTAAACCCGCACCGTTGATTTTGTAGCGTTTGTTTAAGAATATCAGTACCGAAGTCAACGCCTCGGCTACAACGGAATTGTCGATTGCCCCCGCATGCCAAGCACGCAAACCGATATCCCTGGCAAGCTTGACCACCCTATCCCGTGCCTCCGGGTCATTACCTGAAACCAGCACATCACATTCGTTATGATGACCATCGTCTGACTGCAAATGCGCAGCTGCGATATTCTGAAAGGCGGAAACGACACGAACATTTTCACCCAACAACATTTGGGACTGTTTAGCTGCCGGCCCATCCGCCGGGAGCTGGACGCGTGCTACCCTTGGTGGAACCAGAGGCACGGTGGCATCAACAAATATCTTACCCTGGACCGCATCACGGACACTTTTCAAGGTACTGTCGTGACTGGCAAAAGGAACCGTCATTATGACCACATCGGCAATTGTCGCGGCAGCGCTGTTTTCTCTACCGTCTACCGATGTCCCGACCCGATCCGACATGGCTTTTGCCGAAGCCTTGGCCTTCTCCTCACCCCTGGATCCGATAATGACCGGATAACCGGCTTTGGCCAATTGATAAGCCAAACCACCTCCCAGATCACCTGTACCACCTAATACGGCGACAATCGGCAACGAATCAGACATCTGCAGGTTCCTCTATGTTGACATCCGCTCGAATCAGCCAGCAGTGCGGACTATAAATGAATACTATTAATCACGTCTGATAGCGTCTTGAACGCCAGGGTGAACAAGTTGACTCTCAAGGAAGCCGGTCATGCATCATGTAATGGAAAGGAATACGCGGTCAGCGCCTGGTTAATGTAGCCAACAATTGCTGTTACCGGCAGACACCCATCACCCTAACGGATCGATTCGATGTGGATGGGAATAAACCGTCAAGCGCCCTTTGCGTACAAAGCCGCACAGGGTCACACCAAACCGTTCCGCCACTTCTATCGCCAACGAAGTCGGCGCACTGACTGCAGCAACAATTTCCAGACCTGCGCGCACCGCTTTGGTCACCATCTCCAGACTCAGGCGACTGGATAGCAGAACACCTCGTGCCTTGAACCCTTCGCCGTTCAGCAGAGAAGCCCCGATAACCTTGTCCAGGGCATTGTGTCGTCCAAGGTCTTCGGCTACAGCATGAATACGCCCATCAGAAGTAAACACAGCTGCCGCATGCGCACCGCCTGTCTCATCGAAAATGGCCTGTCGCTGCCGCATCTCCTCCATCAGTTCCGCGACTCCCCTACCCATCAGTCGCATTCGATCAGGTACGTCATTCAGGCCAAAGGTATTGTTTTCGACCACTTCCCTGCTTCCGCAAATCCCGCAGGAGCTCGTCATCACCAAGTTGCGCCTTCGTGTTTCTACCGTTTCCGGACGCTTGAGCTTCATGCGCACGATACCCGGCTTGTCCGGGCATACCGCCAGGCTCTCGACATCATCCAGGTTTTGAATCAAGCCTTCCGTGAAGGCAAAACCCGCAGCCAATGAAAGTGCCGCACTGGGAACCTCCTCGCTCAGCAGGCCATGCCCTGAAAGATACCCGCTACCCATGAGTTGCACATTGTCGGTAGGCGTCCACATCAGGGTATAAGTACCGATTGCCTCGACATCCAACGTCAAGGCGTCTTCAATGACTACAGGACTCTGTTCCACCACACCCGGTTGACCCGGCCCGGGAATGTAACGTGATGTTACACGCCGCACGCCTGGTTTCCCGCTGTTATCCACAATATTGGCAGTAACGGCTCTAGTGCAGGCCAAGACGGGCTGCAAAGCTAATTTGGGGCTCATAGACACCTGCCTTGAAGATTAAAACACGATAGCTGAAGAAACCGACCAATACGCCCGTCGCAGCCACAAATATCGACACCAATGCGCTCCCCCCCAACCACAACAAAATAAGCGGAAGAAGAATACCGGCACCTAAAACCAGAGTATAAAATGGCAATGAGAAACCCTCTTTGATCAATAGTGTCACCGACTGTTGCCCACCCCGGGTACCGTGATAAGCGGCATGAAGCAGACTCAACAGGATGGCTAGCGTTACCACCAGCAAAGCTAGCAACAGCTTTTGCAACAACACCAGATCAGCATCGACCAAGCTGTTCAATGCACTACCCAGAAGCAGGGTGACGGCGGCACCGCCGAGCAAGGCATAAGCCATACTGCTAACCGGCATCAAACCCGTGTTCCACAAGGCTATGGATGAGGAGTGTGACATCGCGAATCCCTGATAGGTCATCACCAGCAGCGCGGCAGCGACTGCGATAAGCTGAATCAGCTTGCCCACGGCCCCCCCGCCGGACCAGCCAAAAGTCTGATCCAGTACGACCAGTATCCCGAATGGGACAAAGACCATAATGGATATCAAGCCGCGACTGATCCAGGAACGATCTGGACGAAGCATCGCCCGCCAGGATTTCGCCGGTACACCCATGTGGGTCAAATGAAAAAGCGGCTTTCCAACACCCGTGCTGATCAGACCGAAGATCATCCCGGCAACAAAATCAAAGTACATCGATATCAGGAAGGTACCGGCACCCAACTCACCGAAGAAAAAGGCCGTGGCCATCGGCACATCCCAGAAATTTTGGAAGCGGTAACCGAGTTTAAAGCTATCGCCGACCAAAGGTGCATCTGTATTCGACATCATCCGCTCCTTTAGGATATGTAATAAACCTTGGGTTTGGTATTTTTTTCCGCCAGTGGGGTCTGACCGCCACCCCGTTCACGCATTACCCGATTGGGCTTGCTGTCCGGATCATCAAAATCACCGAAGATACGTGCATTGGTGGGACAGGTAACCACACAGGCAGGATCAAGACCGGCATCCACCCGGTTACTGCAAAAGTCACACTTGATAACGGTACCCGGTGTGAAACGCTCGTAGCCTTGCTTCTCGAAATCGGTTAATTGGCCTTCACCGAACAGCCCCCTATCCAACATCGCCTTGGAGACCTGACTGCGTTGATCATAGGGACAGGCCACGGCACAGCTCCCGCATCCGATACACTTTTCACCATCCACCATGACAATGCCGTCATCCCGAGTGTAGGTTGCCCCGCTGGGACAGACCTTTTCACAGGGAGCATCCTCGCAATGGTTGCACAAGGTCGGAATATAGACGCGTTTGACAGACGGATAGACACCATAATCCTCACTCAGCGTCTTAGTGAAGAACACACCGTCCGGCAGACTGTTTTCCTGTTTACAGCCAATTACGCAGGCATTGCAGCCAATACACCGCTTCAGGTCAAAGACCATACCCATTCTGGCCATCAGTGCGCCCCCTTGCCTTTCGCAATCTCGTCAACCATCTGATACACAGTGCCGCCCTGCTTGAGACTTTCCGGCCAGTCATCCACTTTTGTGATCTTCACGCGACAGGCTGTTTCCGGTTGACCGGTAACACCATCGGTATTCTTCAAGTCATACGGCAGCATGTCGTTGAAATGTCCGCCTGCATGGCGTACAGCACGATTTTCCGTGCGGATTCGTGAAAGTGAATTGGAAACGCCAACCGCATCGGGATGCATGGTCTCCACACCCGCGACACGACCATATATGGGACCGCCATGAGGCGACTCAAGCCTGATGATGTCGCCGCTCTCCAGCCCTTTGGCCTGCATTGTCCCGCTGTTCAAAAGGATTGAGGTATGCACGGGATCCCGATAGACGATGTCCTTGATCCAGGGATTACTCAGACTCTCACCGAAATTCATCTGGATATCTTTGAAAAAGAAGCCGTACAGATCGTACTCGGGCGGCTCCTGGTGAATCGGATCCAGATCCGGTGTCGGTAGCGGTTGATAGTCGTCCCAGGGCCATTGATCGATAAAGGGAACACCCTTCTCTTTCATTTTTACCTTGAGATCCTCGCGAATGGTGACCATATCCTCAATATAAAAAAGTAGTCGCATCCCCTCCCAGGGCCGATAGGCCTTCTTCGACTGGCGCCAGGTCGAAGAGTGACCGTGCTCGATATACCAGTCGAGATCCTTGCCGTTCCAAAGCTTGCCTTTGCGCTCGGCGATCTCCTTGTCGGAGTATTTCTTACCGGCCTCAAGCATCAATTCCGGTACCTGATGGAATCCCAGCACCATATTGATGACGTTGTTCCAGGAGTCGACCAATTCCAAACGCTCCGATAGTTCGTAAAAGATCTCTTCCTCGCTCTTGGTGTCGTACAATGCCTCCACTGCAGGTTGACGAAGACACTGCCCTTCTGTGAAAGGCGGCTCGATCATGGTCATGTTCCAGGTCTCGAGCACATCGCTGGAAGGAAGGATCACATCAGCGAAATCGGTGGTCTCGGTGGGGATAATGTCGCAGCAAACGATAAAACGCATATTACGCATGATGTCGAACCAGCCTGCACGGGGCCCCTGCATTGCCCACAACGGATTCGAGTGGCAGATCACCATCACATCAGGCTTGTAATCCATGCCGAACTGCTCAGGATCCTTCCATACACTGAGATTCAAATGAGGTGGATTTACGCCTACCGGAAAATAGCTCAGCAAATGGTATTCATTTGGCGGGTAACTCATCGGCGGCACCACGCCCAATTGATGGGGTTCGCCTTTCATCATGCCGCACTCACCCGGCTCGCAACGCGTCCAATCAATTGTCTTTTCATCCAGGTTCACACCCAAGTGACCGCCGGGCGCATCGATATTGCCGACCAGAAAATTGACCAGCTTATAACTGTGATTGGCCTGCATGCCCTTTTTGCGTCCCTGGGCGCCGCGATAATAGTTGTATGCGGCCGGTCGTAGCGGCAGCGTGCGGCCATCGATCTCGATGGTCGCGCCAATCTGGGCCGCCTCCGCGAACTCCCGCGCTATGTGCCTGACCGTATCCGGCGGCACTGTGGTGATTTTCTCCATCTCCTCGGGGCTGCAGCCATCCAGGATATCCTTGAATCGCTGGAATGCCGGCTTACACTTTTTACCGGCGACTTCAAATTCACCGGTGAGGGCGAAATCACCAATGGTTTCATCACTCCACAGCTTGGCCTTATCCGCTTTGGCATCCCACACCCAGATTTCGCCATCATTGTCACGAACAAAAAGCCCGTCCTCACCGACCAGATAGGGCGCGTTGGTGTCCTGTTTCAGAAACTTCCAGTCACACAACCCCTCGTTGATCAGAACGTGGCTCAAACTCAACGCAAACTGACGATCCGTGGCGGGCTTAATGGGCACCCACTCCTCGGACTTGGCGCCGGAGATGGAAAGCCGTGGTTCAACGGTCACGACTTTCATACCGCGATCAACGCGGGCATTGGCCATATGGTAGGAAGAGGCGGCCGCATGCAAATGGGATGAAAAGCCATCGCCCGTACCGTCGTTTATCCAATAATTGCAGTATTTAACGTCATTGATCGAGGCAAAGGAGGCATGAATATAACCATTGGCAGGATGATAGGCCCCGCCACATATGGTTCCGGCAGACTGGAAACAGTTGAAATTGCCGAAAGATAACGGCCAGGTCCAGATATGCATCTTCTGGAAATCTTCCAGTGAAGGCAGGATCTTTCTCGGATCCTCTTTCAATGACTTACCGATTTCCCGAGCGCAGATATCAAAGGCCTCATCCCAACTGATCGGCTCCCACTTCGGATCGACCCCGGGCCCTTTTTTGGGATTCGTGCGCCTCATCGGCTGCTTGAAACGCTGCGGATCGTAATGTCGCATTATGGCCGCGTTGCCTTTGGGACAAAGCTTGCCGTTATTCGACGGATTGGAGGGATCGCCCTCGATCTTGTTGACCACCCCGTCATCGGTAACATGAATCAAATTGGTGCAAGAGTGGAGACACATCTTGCAGGTTGAGCGTACCCACTTTCCGGGTTTCAGCGAATTTTGAACCACTCTCTCCGAACTACTCACATTGAGCCTCCTAACTGGTGAAATCGCTTGGCCGTCGAATCAGGCAACATGCCAAATTCCTGCCCTACGCATTCTGTCGATGCTTGTTGTATGCGAATATCACCACGCTAGTACTTCATCGAGAAGTCACGCAATCCTGAAAGTGCACAGAAATAGCCTGATAGCGCATAAAGCAGGTTCCAGGATTTAATGAGAAAGTTGCTATTCCTCTGAATTTATTGGAGTTATATCCGAAAAGAACTTGATGAGATCAACTCGGCAACCTAACGCCTCCTTGAGTTCCTCAAGGATACGACTCATTCAGATCACAGATTGCTCACTAGGCTCAGCTTGTAGTATCCGCAGCATGGAAACAACCGAATAAGCGAGGGATACAGAGTTGCATAGGAACACCATCACACTGCTCTGCAAAGAGACAGCCACTCGAGTAGATATAGAGACCATGGATGTTGAATTGCACTAAATATTGATCAACATTTGTTAAGTTTTTGTATCTAGTTTTAAACAGTTTATTCCACAAATAGTAACACTAAATCAGAAAGTTATAGAAGTTGTAGCGACTCAGTGCTGGACACAAAAAGCGGGGCATTTTTAATGCAAATCAACACCGGGACAGATCCTCGTCATACTGATTCAGGCGACGGGCATCCTCCCGGGTCAGCGGCCGGGGAACCACCAGACTCATGGAACCGTTCAGTACGTTGATGAATTGCAGGATTTCATCGAGGCCGGTCTTGCGTAGCCAACCCCCCACCCGGGTCACCTTGCCGTTGCGCATGCTGCGCGGTTTGTAGAGGGTGAAAGGTCGAAAATGCCGGCCGATACGCTCCTGGGCAAAAACAACCGGAGTGCCATCTTTGAGCAGTATCAGCACCAGGATAATCAGCAGCAACAGCGAAAAGAGCACCAGTCCCATTGCCGCAAAAATCAGATCGAAGGCCCACTTCCCGCTCACCGCTTTAGCGGCACGCAGTGTCCCTGTCCCGTCGGACGAGTGGCGGCGTTCCGCTCCGTCATGAGCAGTGTTTCCAGCAGGGGGCGAGCCGCACCCAGTTGTTTCAACTTGATGGCCGCATTCCAGAACGGCTCGAATTTCTTCCACCCGGCGCTGTAACAGAACTGCCTGACCGCATGGGACGGTCTATCGGCGTGTGCCAGGCCGGAGCGCAGAATCGAACTCCATTTGTAGAATGAACGGTAGGCCTCGTCATAACCGGTCTTGAGCGCCTCTGCGGTCATCTTATTCGGCCGGAAAACCACCTCTCGGGTGTTGTATCGATCCCAGTTTTCCGTCAGCAGACGCCCCTCGTTTTTCAGCTTCTCGAAAAGCCGTGTACCCGGATAGGGTGTCTGGATATGAAACGTGGCGGTGGTCAAACCCATCTCCAACGCCCAGTCCACAGTACGTTGAAAAATCTGCCCGTCATCCTCGTCCATACCGAACACGAAGCTGCCGTTGATCATGACCCCGAGATCGGAGAGTCGACGGATCGCAACCCGGTAGTCCCGGAACGAATGCTGACGTTTGTTCGCAGCCTTTAGATTGGCACTGTTCAATGTTTCAAATCCGACGAACAGGCTACGTAACCCCGCCTCCACCGCTTTTTCAATCAGGTCGCCGCGCAAAACAGCATCGACGGTAGCGGCCCCCTGAAACAGACGCCCCATGCCGCGCATACCTTCGAACAGCTGACTGGCGAAGTAACGATGCCCCAAGAGGTGATCGTCGAGGAAATAGAGATGGCGGCCGGGCAGCGATTCGATCTCGCCCAACGCCCGGTCGACCCGCTGGGTATAGAACGAGCGTCCGCCGAGATAGAATGCGTCCTTGTAGCAAAAATCGCAATGGTGTGGACAACCCCGGCTCACCACCAGGGAGTTGGGCACCAGGTAGAGTTCCCGCTTGATCAGATCACGACGCAGATCAGGGATCCGCTCAAACGACCGTCGAAGCGTGTAGTAGAGACGACGCGGTCTGCCACGCCGAAAGTCCTCCAGGAACTGGGAGAAGACCTCGTCTCCCGGCCCTATCACGATGGTATCGGCGTGTCTGCTGGCCTCGTGAGGCAAGGCGGTCACATGCAAACCGCCAAGTATCACATGACAGCCCTTGCCGCGGTAGTGATCGGCCAGGGCATAGGCGCGATAGGCATTGGTGATATAGACCTGGATCACCACCAGGTCAGGCGCATCATCGAGGCTGATCTCCTCCACATGCTCGTCGACCAGTTCCACCTCATCGTCGGCATTCATATGGCCAGCCAACGTGGCCAGGCCCAAAGGCGGGAAAAGTGAGTATTTGATCGGTCGCCAGAACGGACCTTTCGCCTCGGTCAAGGACGGCAGAATGAACTTCGCTCTCATTACGGACTCCTCTGCAGTGAGAAGTTAGCATACAGACCCGCAATGGCGTAAAAAGGGCGAAACCGTGGCAAATGATGGCAGCCCCATCACAAAATGGAGGTGAGTAACGCCAACCTATTATCGCCGATAGCTCAGTGCAAAGTAGTTATAATTTATAAAAAAAAACCAACCACCGCTAAGTGATTGGCTTTCCATTTTTTGATTGGTAGCGGGGGCTGGATTTGAACCAACGACCTTCGGGTTATGAGCCCGACGAGCTACCAGACTGCTCCACCCCGCATCAAGGAGGGGGCATACTACCCGTCTTGCAGCTGGATGACAAGTCCTTTACTGCAGAAAACTCAGTTGCCGATTGCGCTGCTGCAGAGCGAGAGTAATCCAGCCGGAAACAGGCCTAAAATCAGCATCGCCAGACCATTCAGGGAAAGCACAACCTGAGTATCCATACCCACCGTCAGCGGGGATTCATCCACTGGCTCGTCGAAATAGATCAGCTTGATGACCCGGATGTAATAGAAAGCCCCGATAATGGAAAAGAAAACCCCCACCACGGCCAGCCAGGTCAGATTGACCGAGACTACGGCGTCGAGCACGAACAGCTTGGCGAAGAAACCAACGGTGGGAGGCACTCCCGCCATGGAGAACATCAACAGCAGCATCATGCCGGCAAACCAGGGACTACGCTGGTTGAGCCCCTTGAAGTCGTCCAGGTTCTCCGCCTCGAAGCCCTTACGGCTGAGCGCGATCACCACACCGAAGCCGCCCGCCGACATCAGTGCATAGACCAGGGTATAGAACATCGCTGCGGTATAACCCTCTTTGGTGCCCGCCAATATTCCGAGCAGGATAAAACCCACATGGGATATGGTGGAATAGGCCAGCATGCGTTTGATATTGGTCTGGGCGATGGCGATCAGATTACCGATGGCCATGGAGAGCACCGAGAGGATGATAAGCATCCCCTGCCAACCCTCCCAGCCGGCATGCAGATCGGCCAAACCATCCACCAGCAGGCGCATCGCCAGGGCGAAAGCGGCAATCTTCGGTGCGCTGCCGATAAACAGGGTAACCGCGGTGGGCGCACCGTGATAGATATCGGGCACCCACATATGAAAGGGAACCGCACCCAGCTTGAAGGCCAGGCCGATCACCAGGAAGACGATACCGAATACCATCACCAGTTGATTCAGATCGCCCTTATCCACCAATTGCGCCAATTCGTCGAAACGGAGCGTGCCGGTGGCGCCGTAGATCATCGAGATACCATAGAGCAGCATGCCGGAGGCGAGCGCGCCCAGGACGAAATATTTCATTGCCGCCTCGGCACCCTGGGGTGAATTTCTGTTGAAGGCCACCAGGGCATAGAGACAGAGTGCCAGCAGTTCCAGGCCCAGATAGATGGTCAGGAAACTGTTTGCGGAGGCCATGATCATCATGCCCAACACCGCGAACAGGCCCAGGGTATAGAACTCGCCCTTGAACAGATCCCTGTCACGCAGATAGTCCTTAGCGTAGAGAAAGGCAAGAAAGCTGATAAGCAGTATCCCCAGCTTCAACAGATCGCTCATCGGATCGCGAATGTAGCTGCCGTCGAACAGTATCTGGGTACCCGGTTGGGAGACAAGCAGGGTAATGACCGCGGTGATCAGCAGACCCACCTGAGCGAGACCGTAACTGACAATACGCTGGGTCTCGTGGATGAACAGATCGACCACCAGCACCACACAGGCCACGGTCAGCAAAGAGATTTCCGGCAATACCGGGATCAATTGTGTTGTATCGAATTGCATTTGAACGCTACCGAGTCGGGCTCCGTCAGTTAAAGTTTCGATACTGCAATGTGCTGCAGCAGGTTATTGACGGAGGCATCCATTACCTCAACCAGGGGTGCCGGCCACAGACCCAGCAGCAGCACCGCCGCCGCCAGAGTACCCAGCACGATATATTCACGTTGATTCATATCCTCCAGCGCCGCCACGCCTTCGTTGGTGACGTCGCCGAAGACCACCCGTTTGACCATCCACAAGGTGTAGGCGGCCCCGATAATCAATGTGGTGGCTGCGAGGAAGGCATACCAGAAATCGGCGCGGAAACTGGCCAGGATAACCATGAACTCACCGACGAAACCGGAGGTGCCCGGCAGACCCGCGTTGGCCATGGCGAAGAAGACCATGAAGGCGCCGAACACCGGCATGGTGTTCACCACGCCACCGTAATCCTTGATCTCGCGGCTATGCAGCCGGTCATAAAGCACCCCGACACAGAGGAACAGGGCCGCCGAGATAAAACCGTGAGAGATCATCTGCACCATGCCGCCTTCCATACCGAGGGCGGCACCGCTGCCCGCGTTGTTCTGGCTGATGATGAAGACAATGAAGAAACCCAGGGTGACGAAACCCATATGGGCAATCGACGAGTAGGCGATAAGTTTTTTCATATCCTGCTGGATCAGGGCGACGAAGCCGATGTAGACCACAGCGATCAAGGACATACCGATAATCAGCCAATCCAGGGTGTGACTGGCGTCCGGGGTGATCGGCAGGCTGAAACGCAGGAAACCGTAACCGCCGATCTTCAACATGATAGCCGCCAGGATTACCGACCCACCGGTAGGCGCCTCCACATGGGCATCAGGTAGCCAAGTATGCACCGGCCACATGGGTACCTTAACCGCAAAGGCCAGGAGGAAAGCGATGAAGATCAGGATCTGTTCGGTCAGGTCCAGCTTAAGGGTATGGTAACCGAGGATATCAAAACTACCCGACTGAAAGTACATGTAGATCAGGGCGACCAGCATGAACACCGAGCCCAGGAAGGTATAGAGGAAAAACTTGATCGTGGCATAGACCCGATTCGCCCCTCCCCAGATCCCGATGATGAGAAACATCGGTATCAGCATCGCCTCCCAGAAGACGTAGAAAAGCATCGCATCCAGGGCCGAGAAGACACCCACCATCACCCCCTCCATAATCAGGAAGGCGGCCATGTATTGTGAAGGACGATACTTGATCACCTCCCAACCGGCGATAACCACCAGCGGTGTGATGAAAGTCGTGAGGATGATCAGCGGCATGGAGATACCGTCAACACCCATGTAGTACTCAACATCGAATGAAGGTATCCAGGGCACCCGCTCCACGAACTGCATGGCCGAGGTCGAGTTGTCGAAGGCGAACCAAAGCGGCAGGCTGACGATAAAGGTCAGGATAGCGATAATCAGGGCGGTCCACTTGGTTGCGTTCGCCTCGCGATCGCCACTGGCAAGCACCATAAAACCACCGATGATCGGAAGCCAAACCGTAAGACTTAAGATGGGCCAATCGGCAATCATGCTAGACACCCTATTAAATAAAGACAAACCAGGTCAGCAGCAACAGCAGACCCAGAATCATGGCTATGGCGTAGTGGTAGAGGTATCCGCTTTGCAGATGGCGTACCACCGAAGCGAGCCAACCCACCGAATAGGCGGAACCGTTGACCGCCAATCCGTCGATGAGGCCGCGATCACCCACCAACCAGAGAAACTTGCCCAGCCCGCGGCTGCCGGCAGCGAAGACCGTCTGGTAGACCTCGTCGAACCAGTACTTCCTGTCCAGCAGGGTATGCAGCGGTGACAGGGTCGACTTGATCTTTTCGGCAAGGGCCGGGTTCAACATGTAGATGTAGAAGGCCAAGCCCAGGCCGGCCATGGCCAGATAGAACGCAGGGCTCACATAAGTATGCGCCAGCATGCCATTGCCGCTATGGACTACCGCCTGTACCGCGGCCAGCGTATCGTGCTCCGGCAGGACATAGAGCACATCCTTGAACCAGTCGCCAAAGAGTATCGGATCGATGGTCAGGTAGCCGAGGATCACCGAGGGAATGGCCAGCAGGATCAGCGGTATCGTCACCACCTTGGGCGATTCGTGCAAATGCGCCTTGGCGTGCTCGTCCCGGGGACCCTCACCATGGAAAACCAGGAAGAACATGCGGAAGCTATAGAGAGCGGTAACGAAGACACCGGCCAGCACCAGCCAATAGGCGTAGGTGGAACCCGCGATGCTTGAGTGGTGTACCGCCTCGATGATGGCATCCTTGGAGAAGAAACCGGAAAAGAAAGGAAAACCGGTCAACGCCAGGGAACCCAATAACGAGGTCCAGTAGGTGATCGGCATGTACTTGCGCACGCCACCCATATTGCGGATGTCCTGGTCGTGATGCATGCCGATAATTACCGAGCCGGCGGCGAGGAACAGCAGTGCCTTGAAGAAGGCGTGGGTCATCAGGTGGAAGATGCCGGCGGCATAGGCGGAGGCGCCCAGAGCCACCATCATGTAACCCAGCTGCGACAGAGTCGAGTAGGCCACCACCCGCTTGATATCGTTCTGTACGATACCGATCAGCCCGGTGAAGAAGGCGGTTGTTGCGCCGATCACAAGGACGAAGCTGAGCGCGGTCTCCGAGAACTCATAGAGGGGCGACATACGCGCCACCATGAAGATGCCGGCGGTGACCATGGTGGCGGCGTGGATCAGCGCGGAGATGGGGGTCGGACCCTCCATCGAATCGGGCAGCCAGACATGGAGCGGCACCTGGGCCGACTTACCCATGGCGCCGACGAAGAGCAGGATGCCGATCACCGACATCAGCGACCAGCTGCTGTCGCCCCAGATCTGGATCTGGGTATCGGCCAGTCCCGGCGCCTTGGCGAAGACCTCTGCGTAGTCGAGGCTGTTGGTGTACATGGCGATGGCGGCGATGCCGAGGATAAAACCGAAATCACCCACGCGGTTGACAATGAAGGCCTTCAGGTTGGCGAAGATCGCCGTCGGCCGCACTGACCAGAAACCGATCAGCAGGTAGGAGACCAGCCCCACCGCCTCCCAGCCGAAGAAGAGCTGGAGAAAGTTGTTGGACATTACCAGCATCAGCATGGAGAAGGTGAAGAGCGAAATGTAGCTGAAGAAGCGCTGATAGCTGTTGCGTCCGGCCAGACTGGTCTTGGGCCAATTGTGTTCGTCGTCGGCCATGTAGCCGATGGTATAGATATGGACACAGAAGGAGACGAAGGTCACCACGCTGATCATCAATGCAGTCAGCTGATCCACAAGGAAGCCCACCTCCATGTTGATGCCGTCGCTCACCATCCAGGTATAGACGGATCCGTTGAAAACTTCGGCATCGTCGAACATAAAGCCCTTGAGCACATAGAGCGAGAGCAACGTGGAGATGCCAACGCCCGTGCTCGTCACCCAATGAGACCAGCTGCGGCCGATGGAACCACCGAAAAAGCCGGCTATGATGGCGCCCGCCAAGGGCGCCAGCACGATTGTCAGATAGATATTTTCCATAACCGTTTCTTTTAAAAAGTCCGCAAATGAACGCAAATGAACGCAAATATTGTTAATGCATCTGACATATCATCCAGCGAACCAATATACCTAGTGTTCAAACTCGTTCTTTTTTAAGCCAAGTCCCGAAAATGAAACACTTAAAAAACCCATTTGCGTTTATTAGCGTTCATTTGCGGACTGATAAATCCCTACCCTCTCAATACATCCATATCCTCGACATTGATACTCCGCTTGCTGCGGAACAACACCACCAGAATGGCCAGGCCGATGGCTGCCTCGGCAGCGGCCACGGTGAGGATAAAGAAGACAAAAACCTGTCCGGCGGTATCGCCCATAAAATGGGAGAAGGCGACAAAGTTGATATTCACCGCCAACAGCATCAGCTCCACACACATCAACAGCACGATTACGTTCTTGCGGTTGATGAAGATCCCCGCAACGCTGATCGCGAACAGGATGGCGCCGAGTATGAGATAGTCGGAAAGTGCAATCATGTCTCTGTCATCCTTTCTCAGCATCCATGGAGACCATCCGTACCCGCTCGTCGCGCTTGACCACCACCTGGGTGGCGGGATCGAGATACTTGGTGTCGGGACGCTTACGCATAGTCAGGCCGATGGCAGCGATAATCGCGACCAGCAGAATCACCGCAGCGATTTCGAACGGATACATGTAGACCGTATAGAGCACGCTACCCAGCTCTTCCGTATTGCTGTAATCCGCCGCATGCCTGGCCGGTGCGGCATATTGATCCAGGCCGAAATTGTCAGGGCCGACAATCAGTATCAGTTCGGCAGCCATGGCGATCGCCATGATCACGCCCAGCGGCAGCATCTTGATGAATCCCGCGCGCAAGACCGCGAGATCGATATCCAGCATCATCAGTACGAAAAGGAACAGTACCATCACGGCGCCCACATAGACCAAAACCAGGACGATGGCGAGAAACTCCGCCTCCGCAAGCAGCCAGATGCCGCTGCAGGCGACAAAGGCAAGAATCAGAAACAGGGCTGAATGTACAGGGTTACGACGGGTTACAACCATCATCGCGGCAACGATGATCACCGCAGACAGGGCGTAGAAAATCAGCTTTTCAAGTGTCATTTATGAATTTCCCTAGTCTATTTCAAAGGTTGCCTGTGTTAGGGCCAGTTAACAGGCCCTAACGATACTTCGCCTGGGCCTCTATGTCGGCGGCTATCTGCGCCTCATGTTTATCACCCACCGCCAATAGTTTCTCTTTGGTCATAACATTTTCACCGCGATTCTCGAAGTGATATTCGTAGATGCGAGTCTCCACAATGGCATCCACCGGACAGGCCTCCTGGCAATAGCCGCAGTAGATGCACTTGAACAAATCGATATCGTAACGGGTCGTGCGCCGGGAGCCGTCTTCCCTCGGTTCGGCCTCTATGGTGATGGCCAGCGCCGGGCAGGTCGCCTCGCACAGTTTGCAGGCGATACAGCGCTCCTCGCCACCCGGATAGCGTCGCAATGCATGAAGACCACGGAACCTGGGGGAGACCGGCGCCTTCTCCTCCGGATACATAATGGTGAATTTTTTACGGAACAGATAGCGTCCGGTGACACTCAAGCCACGAAACAGCTCCAGCAGAAAAAGGCTCTTAAGATAATTTGAAAGCACTTTCATAGCAGGGCTCCTCAGTCGAACCACCAGGGCATTTGATAGACCACAGCGAGACCTACAACAGCAATCCAGACAATGGTAATCGGAATGAACACCTTCCAACCCAGGCGCATGATCTGGTCATAACGATAACGCGGAAAGGTGGCACGCAACCAGAGAAAGAGAAACATGAACAATGCTGTCTTGACAACCAACCAGACAAAACCCGGCACCCAGTCGAACAACGGACCGAGCAGCGGCCAGCCATGGAAGGGGGAGAGCCAACCACCAAGAAACATGAGTGCCGTCAGCGCTGAGATCAGGATCATGTTGGCATATTCGGCGAGAAAGAATACCGCGAATACCATGCCGGAGTATTCGACGTGAAAACCGGCGACGATCTCCGATTCACCCTCCGCCACGTCAAAGGGCGCACGATTTGTTTCGGCGACACCGGAGATCACATAGACACCGAACAGGGGCAACAGCGGCAACCAGAACCAGGAGAAGATCCCCCCCTCCTGCGCCCTGACGATATCACCCAGATTGAGGCTGCCGGCCGCCACCAAGACGCCGACTAGGGCGAAACCCATGGCGATCTCATAGGAGACGATCTGCGCCGACGAACGGAGCGCGCCGAGAAAGGCATATTTTGAGTTGGAGGCCCATCCGGCGATGATGACGCCATAGACTCCGACCGAGGTCAATGCCAGGATATAGAGCAGTCCGGCATTGATATCCGCCAGCACCAGTTTTTCATCGAAAGGAAAGACCGCCCAGGCGGCCAATGCCGGTCCCAGGGTAATGGCAGGTGCGATAACAAACAGCAGCTTGTTGGCGTTTGTCGGGATCACGATCTCTTTGAACATCAACTTCACCGCATCCGCGATCGGCTGCAACCAACCTTTCGGGCCGACGCGGTTGGGGCCGATGCGTACCTGCATGTAACCGATGATCTTGCGTTCGGCATAGGTGAAGTAGGCCACCGTCAGCATTAACGGCGCAACGATGGCGATGATCTTGATCAAGGTCCAGACCAGATACTGCAGTTCGGTGGGAAGGGATCCCCAGAGGCTGATAAAGAATTCCATCGGTTATGCCTTCTCCACTGTCACTTCGCCAAAGGGTTGACCGAGCATTGAGGTCGTCCTCAGTCCTGTGGAAATCCAAACACAACCCTCCGGGATAGACTCATCCAATGCCACGGGGAGCGTTGCCTGGTAGCCGTTCTGCTTGATCAGCGCATTTTCCGCAGAGTTGAGGCCCTGGCGTTCGGCCTCGTTCGGATGTAACCGAATCACCGCCTCGCCGGCATCCTTGGTCTGTTGCAGTGCCGTGGCGCGACGTACCAGCGGATCGGTCGCATAGAGCGGCGTATCGCCGCCACGCTGCAGACCGTCTACGGCAAGTTTTTGCTCAAGATCCGTACCTTGCGCGACACTGTTATCCAGCGATACGCCTTCGCAGAGGGTACGCAGCTCATCGCCTATCTGAGCGGGATCGGTATAGTCGAATCCCTGTTGATTCAGTAAATTGCCCAGGACCCGGAGTATCTTCCATCCGGGCCGTGCCTCACCCTGAGGTTTGACCGCCCCCCGGCTCTGCTGCCAGACGCCTTCGGCATTGACATAGGTGCCGGAGGTCTCGGTGAAGATCGCCATCGGCAATAGGATATCGCAACAGACCTCAAGTTCAGGACTGCGATAGGCGCTCATGGCCACCACGATATCAGCGCTCTGCAGCGCCGTTTGTGAGAGTGCGCCATTATAGAAATCCATACCGGGTTCAACACCCAGCAACAGATAGCCTCTGCGTGGCAGCTTGAGCATGCTTAATGCATCCAGGCCGGCACTCTCAACCGGCTTGCCTCCTGCCTGCATGTGGGGTACGGCCCCGGCCAGCTGGGCGCCAACACTGTTGGCTGCCGACGGAACGATCGACAGCTTGGCGCCGGTCGCCTCTGCAAGAGTTGCTGCGAGCGCATACAATAGGGAGAAATCGGGATGCGACTGGGCCATGGCTCCCAGCATCACAGTTGCTTTGTCGCCACCTTTGAGCGACTCAGCCGCAGCCTTGGAGAACTCATCCGTATCGGCCGAATCGAGCAGAGCGGAAACTGCGCCACCGCCTTTGACGCCGGCGGCTTTTGCGACTGCCGCCAAGCGTTTGACCATCTCACCCGGGGTGCATGTCGATTGCCGGGATTTGTAGTTCAATTCCAGCTGTTGCGGCGATATGACATGGATAGCAGCACCGGCCAATGCGGCCTTGCGTAGACGGTGGGCCAGAATCGGCTGCTCCTTGCGCAGATTGCCGCCCACCACGAGTACGGCATCGAGGGTATCGACTTCGCTGACCTTCATGCCGAGCCAGTTGACCTGCTTGAGACCGCTGTCGAGACGGAAGTCGCCTTGGCGTAAACGGCTGTCGATATTGTTACAGCCCATGCCACTCATCAGTTTCTGTGTCAGATAGAGCTCTTCCAAGGTCGCGGTGGGCGAAACAAGCGCCCCGATCTGATCGGCCTCCCCGATCTCCCCCAGACCCGCTGCGGCCATCTCGAGAGCCATCTCCCAACTGACATCCTTCCACTCGCCATCCCTCTTGATCATCGGTGTGGTGAGACGGTCACTGCTGTAGAGCCCCTCGTAACTGAAACGATCGCGATCGGAGATCCAGGTTTCATTGATCGATTCGTTATCCCTGGGATGAACCCGCATGACCTTGTTGCCACGCATGTGCAGATTGATATTCGAGCCCAGGCTGTCGTGGGGTGCAATCGCATCCACCTGGGTCAACTCCCAGGCCCGCGCGTTGAAACGGAAAGGCTTTGAGGTCAGCGCGCCAACCGGACAGAGGTCGATGACGTTGCCGGAGAGTTCCGAATCGACACTCTTCTCGATGTAGGTTCCGATGACGGTGTGCTCACCCCGCCCCGTGGCCCCCATCTCGCGAATGCCTGCAATCTCGTCCCCAAACCGAACACAGCGGGTACAGTGAATACAGCGTGTCATATCGGTGGCGATCAAGGGACCGATGTTCTTATCTGCCACCACTCGCTTGCCTTCGGTATAGCGAGAGACATCCCGGCCGTAACCGATAGCGACATCCTGCAGTTCACACTCCCCGCCCTGATCGCAGATCGGACAATCCAGCGGGTGGTTGATGAGCAGAAACTCCATAGTCCCCTTCTGGGCGGCCAATGCCTTGGGGGAACGAGTGAAGACCTTCATGCCGTCAGCGACCGGAGTCGCGCAGGCCGGTAAGGGCTTCGGCACCTTCTCCACCTCGACCAGACACATCCGGCAGTTGGCTGAAACAGAGAGCTTCTTATGGTAGCAAAACCGCGGAATACGGATACCTGCCGCATCGGTGACATCGATGAGCATGCTGCCCGCCTCTGCCTGCAGCGCTTGACCGTCTACTTCAATGGTGACTGTGGAATCTGTCATCTTCGTATTCTATCTCTTCAAGACCTCAGCCAAGCCCGACCATGCAACGTTTATGGTCGATGTGATGCTGAAATTCATGCCGAAAATGGCGCAACATTCCCTGTACCGGCATCGCCGCCGCGTCTCCCAGGGCACAGATTGTTTTGCCGCTGATCTTATCCGCCACGTCATCCAGCAGATCCAGATCCTCCTGGCGGCCCTGGCCGGTTTCGATACGATGCACTATCCGATAGAGCCAACCCGTACCCTCACGACAGGGCGTGCACTGACCGCAAGACTCTTCGTGGTAGAAATAGGACATGCGCTCCAGGACCTTGACCATGCAATTGGTGTCATCCAGTACGATGACGGCGCCGGAACCGAGCATCGAGCCGGCGCCGGCGATGGCGTCGTAATCCATGGTCAGTTCCATCATCTGTTCGCCTGGAATCACCGGGGCGGAGGAACCGCCGGGTATGACCGCCTTGATCTTGCGCCCATCCTTCATGCCACCGGCCATTGCCAGCAGCTCAGAGAAGGGCGTACCCATGGGGATTTCAAACACACCCGGATTGTTGATATTGCCAGAGATGGAAAACAGTTTGGAACCACCACTGTTTTTTACACCGATATCGGAGAACCATTCGCCTCCTTTCTCCATGATCATCGGAATCGAGGCCAGACTCTCGGTATTGTTGATGATAGTGGGGCATCCGTAGAGGCCGAAATGGGCCGGGAAAGGCGGTTTGTAACGAGGTTGTCCCTTTTTGCCTTCGATGGACTCCAGCAGGGCCGTCTCTTCGCCGCAGATATAGGCGCCGGCACCCAGGTGGGTATGCAATTCGAAGTCAAACCCGGATCCGAGTAGATCCTTGCCCAAAAAGCCTGCACTCCGCGCCTCTTCCAAGGCCTGTTCGAAACGTTCGTAGGGTTCCCAGAACTCGCCACGAATGTAGTTGTAACCGCGTGTGGCACCGATGGCATAACCGGCGATCACCATCCCCTCGATCAGTTGATGGGGGTTATAGCGCAGAATGTCCCGATCCTTGAATGTACCGGGTTCACCCTCATCCGAGTTGCAGACGACGTATTTTTGCCCCGGCGCATTACGCGAGATGAAACTCCACTTCAGTCCGGTAGGAAATCCCGCGCCGCCGCGTCCTCGCAGTCCCGATTTCTTGACCTCCTCGATAATCGCCTCCGGCGCGCGCTTTTCGGTAAGGATTTTTTTCAGCATCTCGTAGCCGCCGCGACTCTGATACTGCTCAAGCAACCAGGGACGTTCAAGATCCAGGGTTCGTAGACAGACTTCGTTGGCCATCCCTATTTACTCCAGGCCTTCCAGGATCGCATCGACGATCTCCGGGGTCAGATTTTCATAATATTGTTTGCCGATCTGCATCATCGGCGCACCTCCGCAAGCGCCCAGGCACTCCACTTCCTTGAGTGAGAAGCGGCCATCCTCCGTCACCTCGCCGAAACCGATACCGAGCTTCTTTTCCAGGTGCTCGACGATCAAATCCGATTTATTGGTCATGCAAGAGACATTGGTGCAAACGCAGATCTTATGCTTGCCCACCGGTTTCAGCTCGTACATCGAGTAGAATGTCGCCACTTCGTACACGGCTATCGGCGGCATATCCAGGTAATCTGCGACCTGATCCATCAACTCCGTGGTAAGCCAGCCACCGTTACTGTCCTGTATTACCATCAACGCACCCATTACCGCGGACTGTTTCCACTCCGCTGGGTATTTGGCGATCCAACGGTCTATCTCCGCCCGTATTTCAGGTGTGAAGAGTTCCCTGTTTTCATTTGCAGTTGTTGTCGTCATGTAATTACTTTGTTTAACGGTCTATTTCGCCGAACACGACATCCATGGTGCCGATTACCGCCACCACATCGGCCAGCATATGGCCCTTGACCATCTCATCCATGGCCGCAAGATGGGGAAATCCAGGTGCGCGTATCTTCAAGCGATAGGGTTTGTTGGCGCCATCGGAGATGATGTAACAGCCAAACTCGCCTTTGGGCGCCTCGACTGCGGCATATGCCTCGCCTACGGGAGGACAGTAGCCCTCTGTGAAAAGCTTGAAGTGGTGTATCAGGCCCTCCATGTCCTCCTTCATGTCATTCCTGGTGGGTGCGACGATCTTGTTGTCATCCAGCATCACCGGACCAGGATTTACCCGCAACCAGTCGATACACTGCTTGATGATGCGATTGGATTGACGCATCTCCTCGATCCGCACCAGGTAACGGTCGTAACAGTCGCCGTTTTTCCCCACGGGAATATCGAAATCCACTTGATCGTAGGCGGCATAGGACTGCTTTTTACGGAGGTCCCAAGCCACCCCGGAACCACGCAGCATGGGGCCGGTAAAGCCGAGCTGCATCGCCCGCTCCGGCGAGACCACACCGATTCCGACTGTACGCTGTTTCCAGATGCGATTGTCGGTCAGCAGGGTTTCGTACTCATCCACCAGACCGGGAAAACGGTTGCTGAAGTCTTCGATGAAATCGAGCAACGAGCCCTGTCTGACCTCATTTCTCATCTCTACATCGCGTCCGGTGACCCACTGACTGGCCTGGTATTGGGGCATCTGCTCCGGCAGATCCCGGTAAACACCGCCCGGTCTGTAGTAGGCCGCGTGCATACGCGCTCCGGATACGGCCTCATAGCAGTCGAGCAGATCCTCTCGTTCACGAAAAGCATAGAGGAAGACGGTCATGGCACCGACGTCAAGGGCGTGGGTGCCCAGCCACATCAGATGATTGAGGATACGCGTTATCTCATCAAACATCGTGCGAATATATTGTGCGCGTATCGGTGCCTCTATACCCAGCAGTTTCTCGATCGCCCTGACATAACCGTGCTCGTTACACATCATCGACACGTAGTCGAGGCGGTCCATGTAGGGAATGCTCTGATTGTAGGGCTTGCTCTCGGCCAATTTCTCGGTGGCGCGATGGAGCAGACCGATATGCGGATCGGCACGCTCGATCACCTCGCCATCCATTTCAAGCACCAGACGCAGGACGCCGTGCGCTGCCGGGTGCTGAGGGCCGAAATTCAGGGTGTAGTTATGGATCTCAGGCATCGCTGGCGTCCTGCATGGCGCTATCCTCATTGAGATAGCGGTTGTCATCACGTGTCACGCGCGGCACCAGGGTACGCGGATCGATGCTCACAGGCTCATAAATGACACGCTTCAGATTCGGGTCATAGCGCATTTCCACCTGGCCGATAAGCGGGAAGTCTTTGCGGAAGGGATGACCGATAAAGCCGTAATCGGTAAGAATTCGTCTCAGATCGGGGTGACCGTCGAACAGGATGCCGTAGAGATCGAATGCCTCTCGCTCAAACCAATCCGCACTCTGCCACACAGCGACCATAGAAGCTACGATCGGCTGTTCGGTGTCGACAAATACCCGTAAGCGCAATCTAGTATTTTGGCTGATGGAGAGCAGATGATAGACAGCTGCAAAGCGATTCGACGCCATTGACTCCATCTCTCCAAGCGGGGTCACGCCACGTCCGAATCCGCTGTTGGGGGCGCTGTCGGTTTGCCATTCGGATTGACCGTAAGCGGAGTAATCGACGCCGCAGACATCGATCAACTCCTCAAATGCAAACTGCTTGTCATCCCTGAGTCGTAACGCCACATCGCTCAGGTGCTCCACCGGCACCACCAGAGTCACCTCGCCACAGCTGTGTTCCACACTGCAGCCAAGCTCTTCAAATGCGCGGGTAAGATCCTCTGCCAGACGCTCAAGGCGATCATGCATTCCGTTCTGTGCATTGCTGCTCATCTCATCTCCACCTTAGCGTGCAATGGTACTGGTACGACGAATCTTGTCCTGCAGCTGCAGCACCCCATACAGCAGCGCTTCGGCGGTTGGCGGACAACCGGGAACATAGACATCGACCGGGACCACACGGTCACAACCCCTTACGACCGAATAGGAGTAGTGGTAGTAACCACCACCATTGGCGCACGAGCCCATGGAGATAACCCAGCGCGGCTCTGCCATCTGGTCGTAGACCTTGCGCAGAGCGGGAGCCATCTTATTGACCAGGGTGCCCGCCACAATCATCACGTCGGATTGCCGAGGGCTGGGACGGAATATGATGCCGAAGCGGTCCATGTCGTAACGCGCAGCCGCGGCATGCATCATCTCCACCGCACAGCAGGCCAAGCCGAAGGTCATCGGCCACATCGAACCGGTGCGTGCCCAATTGATCAATTTATCTGCAGAAGTGGTAATGACACCCTTCTCCAGAATACCCTCAATTCCCACTATCTACCTCCAGAAGCAGTCGTGAATACTCCCCTGATACCAGGCCGACTATTCCCATTCCAAGGCTCCCTTCTTCCACTCATAAATGAAGCCTATGACGAGAATGGCGAGAAAAACCATCATGGCGATGAATCCGACCATGCCGATCTGATCCAATACCACCGCCCAGGGAAAGAGAAATGCGATCTCAAGATCGAAGATAATGAACAGGATGGCAACCAAGTAGTAACGCACGTCGAACTTCATGCGTGAATTCTCGAATGCCTCGAATCCGCATTCGTAGGGAGAGAGTTTTTCGTCATCGGGTTTTCGCGTACCCAACAGAAAACCGAGTGCTATAACGACACCACCCATCACAAAGGCGACCGAGAGAAAAATCAAGATGGGTAGATAATTTTCGAGCATCAGCGTGCTGCCCCCTCGTGTCGTTCAATCATTATGTTTTTAAGCGAATTCCAGGGAAGGCCCGCAGTCTATCCTTTGCCGCATTATCGTGTCAAGTAGCAAGAAAAGTAATATCCCCAATAAATTCAATTAGTTATTATGCTTTTGCGCCCATAAAAAAACGGTATTGGGTTGAAATAACCCAATACCGTTTTTATTGTTGGTACCGATGGCCGGATTTGAACCGGCACGGCTTTCGCCACTACCCCCTCAAGATAGCGTGTCTACCAATTCCACCACATCGGCAAAATCTAGTCCGCGCTTACTCCTTAAGCCGCTCTGACGATTCCTCTACGGTTGCAGCGCCCTCGGTTTGCGAGGTCGCCTCCACCTGTCCGGCCGGTGTCTCTGCCTCGACCGCAGGTGCCGCCGCTTCAGCCGACTCGGCCGCCGGGGCAATGGCGGGTATATCGCTCTCTACCGGTACCGGCGGGATGTCACTCTGCTGAACCTCTTCCACCTGAACTGCAGGCGCCTGATCCAGTGCCTCCATGATACCGACCTGCTCATTTCTCTGGGAGGCAAAATAGGCCATCACCATACTGGTGACGAAAAACAGGGTCGCCAACAAGGCTGTTGAGCGGGTGAGAAACGAGGCGGATCCCTTGGCACCGAATACCGTACCCGAGGCGCCGCTGCCGAATGCGGCTCCCATGTCCGCACCTTTCCCGTGCTGTATCAGGATCAATCCCACCAGGCCGACGGCCAGGAAGATATGAAACACGGTCAATATAGTTTGCATTTGTTTATCCTAATTCAATTCGCGGCGGTGCAGATACCCAGGAAATCCTCCGCCGTCAGGGAGGCTCCTCCGATCAAACCACCGTCGATATCGGGTTTACCGATCAATTCTGCCGCATTTCCAGGCTTCATAGAGCCTCCATAGAGTATACGCAACCCTTCAGCGACTTCACCGCTCTTCTCCGCCACCCGGGCGCGAATGAACGCATGCACCTCCTGCGCCTGATCAGGGGTAGCCGTCTTGCCGGTGCCAATGGCCCAAACCGGCTCATAAGCGATAACGCCGTCAGTCAAGGCATCGACACCCTCAAGCTCAATCACCGCATCGAGCTGTCGAGCCACAACTTCATTGGTGGTACCCGCTTCCCGCTCTTCGAGGGTCTCGCCGATGCAGAGGATGGGCACCAATCCGGCAGCCCGCGCCACGGCATATTTCTTTGCCACCAACTGATCACTCTCCGCATGGTAGGTACGCCGCTCGGAATGTCCCACGATGACATATTTGCATCCAAAGTCGTTGAGCATGGAGGCGGCAACTTCACCGGTGAAGGCACCGGACGACTCTGTCGACAGGTCCTGGCCTCCCCAAGCGACATCACTGCCTGAAAGCAGTTTCTGCACTTCAGGTAGATAGATATAGGGTGGACAAACCGCCACCTCCGCGCTCTTGACATCACCGACACCGCGTTCGATGCCATCGAGCAAGCTGCGGACACTCTCGAGTGAACCGTTCATCTTCCAGTTTCCGGCAACCAGTGGTCTACGCATGCCTTCACTCCTGCGATCAAAAGAAAGCGCGCTAGCTTAACGGTCAATGGGTTTGAAATCAATCTCAATCGGCGGCGAACCCGCTCAACTTCGCACTTCTTACTCGCTGGTGACCAGTTCCTTCACCGTAGCGGCGATATGGCTCGACAAGTCGTCAACCTTTGTCCCGTCATTCCCCTCCACCATGACGCGTATCAGCGGTTCCGTGCCCGATGGCCTGAGCAAGACGCGTCCGCCGCTGCCCATTTCAACCTCAGCTTCACGCACCGATCTTCGCACCAGCTCCGAATTCATGATCTCTTGAGGAGTTCGGCTGCCGAGATGGATGTTAGTCAGTTTTTGCGGGTACTTGTTCATACCGGCACACAACTCACGCAAGGTGCTGTTCGTTGCGTACATCTCCTCCAATACCTGCAGGGCGGCAATAATCCCATCACCCGTGGTTGTACGGTCAAGGCAGATGATGTGCCCCGACTGTTCGCCGCCGAGCACCCAGCCTTTTTCTGTCAAGCGTTCCATGATGTAGCGATCCCCCACTTGGGTCCGCTCAAAAACCACGCCATGATCCCTCAGCGCATGTTCAAGTCCGAGATTGCTCATCAGGGTACCGACAACCGCCCCCTTGAGCACTCCGTGCCTCATCCTCGAACAGGCGATGATGTAGAGAATTTCATCACCATCCACCTCATTGCCCTGATCGTCGACCATGATCAGTCGATCGCCATCGCCATCCAGGGCAATTCCCAGATCCGCATTATGCTCCAGCACCGCACTCTTCAAATATTTGGGATTTGTCGATCCGACGCCATCATTGATATTGAATCCGTTGGGTTGATTTCCGATGGCAATCACATCCGCACCCATCTCATCGAAGACATATGGGGCAATGTTGTAGGTAGCTCCATTGGCGCAATCGACCACGATCTTCATGCCTTTGAAGCGGGTCTTGAGGGGAATTGTGCTTTTGCAGAATTCGATGTAGCGACCTTCTGCCGCCATCTTCTCGGCTCTACCCAGGTCGGACGAGTCGACTGTCACCAATGGCTTCTCCATCTGCGCCTCGATCGCCGTCTCAAGCTCATCCGGGAGCTTGAGGCCCTCGGCCGAAAAGAACTTGATACCGTTATCCTGATAGGGATTATGTGAAGCGCTGATGACGACCCCTGCCTGCGCGTGCAGGGTGCGGGTCAGGTAGGCAACACTGGGGGTTGGCATGGGACCCAACAAGGTGATATTGACCCCGGCCGCCGTCAGACCGGCCTCGAGCGCCGATTCCAGCAAGTAGCCAGAGATACGGGTATCCTTTCCGATCAGCACCCTGCTTTTGGTCTCGGTACCCAGAACCCTGCCTACGGCCCAGCCTAGTTTTAGGACAAATTCAGGCGTGATCGGCCCCTCACCGAATCGCCCACGCACCCCATCTGTTCCAAAATATTTCCGACTCACTCAACCATCCTCAATTAGCTATGTGGCGGATCTGACCGCCGACACCACTTTCAGTGCGTCAACCGTCTCACGCACATCATGTACCCTGATAATAGCGGCACCTCCCATAACGGCAACCACTGCCGCTGCGACACTACCCATGAGTCTTTCGGTCACGGGCGGATCCCCCAGTATCGACCCGATCATCGATTTTCTTGATATGCCCACCAATATCGGGGCAGCGAGCTCATCCAACGCCTGCAGTTCTTTCAAGAGGATCAAATTATGCTCAAGTGTCTTACCGAATCCAAACCCCGGATCGACAATCATATTGTGGCGCGCGATACCTGCGGCTTCACCCGCATCCAGACGCTGCCGCAGGAATGTCTTGACCTCTTCCACCACATCCCCGTAGTGGGGTGCATCCTGCATGGTTCTCGGTTTCCCCTGCATATGCATGAGACAGACCGGAACGACCGTCCCGGCCGCCGCCTCAAGTGCACCGGGCTCCTGCAGCGACATCACGTCATTGATCATGCCGGCACCGGCGGAGACCGCTTCACGCATAACCATTGGCTTGTTGGTATCGATGGAGATCGGCACGGGAATGGCCTGCGCCAGCCTTTCGATGATGGGAATGACACGATCGAGCTCTTCTTCTACAGATACAGGCTGCGCGCCCGGACGGGTGGACTCCCCGCCGATATCGATAATGGCAGCACCCTCCTCCACCATGTGCAGGGCGTGCTTTAAAGCCACATCAGGGTTCAGGAAACGCCCACCGTCTGAAAACGAGTCGGGCGTCAGGTTGAGAATACCCATGACCTGGGGCGAGCCCAGGTCCAGTTGTTTTCCTGCACAATCGAGAATCAATGAGAAACAGCTGTATCAGTGCTGGCCGGCGGGACCGCCAATGGTCCCCGAGACATCGTCAGAAGAGGGAGACTCGCCAGACGGACGGGTATCATCGTCAGAACCGATATCGCCCTCATCCCAATCCTTTGGCGGTCGTGGAGTCTTGCCTGCCATGATGTCGTCGATCTGTTCCGTATCGATGGTCTCGTATTTCATCAACGCCTTGGCCATGACATGGAGTTTTTCCAGATTCTCGTCGAGTATCTTCTCGGCGCGCTCATAGTTACGGTCAATAAAGCTACGGATTTCCTCATCGATGGTATGCGCCGTATCGTCGGATACATTTTTGTGTTGGGTCACCGAGCGTCCGAGAAAGACTTCCTCTTCCTCCTCACTGTACATCAGCGGTCCGAGGCGTTCCGACAGGCCCCATTTGGTGACCATATTGCGCGCCAGTTCGGTGGCGCGCTTGATATCGTTTGAGGCGCCGGTGGTCACCTTGTCGATACCGAAAATCAACTCCTCGGCGATACGCCCACCGAACAGGCTGGAGATCTGACTCTCCAGATGCTCCTTGCTGTAGCTGTAACGATCGGCCTCAGGTAGAAACATGGTAACGCCGAGGGCGCGTCCACGGGGAATGATACTCACCTTGTAGACCGGATCGTGAGAGGGTACCAGGCGACCGACGATGGCGTGACCCGACTCATGGTAGGCGGTCAGCTTCTTCTCGTCCTCACTCATCACCATGGTACGGCGTTCCGTACCCATCATGATCTTGTCTTTCGCCTTCTCCATCTCCTCCATACCGACCAGGGTCTTGTTGGCGCGGGCGGCAAACAGGGCGGCCTCATTCACCAGGTTGGCCAGATCGGCACCGGAGAAACCGGGCGTACCACGGGCAATGATGGCGGGTTTCACATCTTCGGATGCGGCCACCTTGCGCAGATGGACCTTGAGAATCTGCTCGCGTCCGCGCACATCGGGCAGGGGCACCACCACCTGGCGGTCGAATCGGCCGGGGCGCAGCAACGCAGGATCCAACACATCCGGACGGTTGGTCGCAGCAATCACGATTACCCCTTCATTACCCTCGAAGCCATCCATCTCCACCAGCAGTTGGTTCAGGGTCTGCTCGCGTTCGTCATGACCGCCGCCAAGCCCCGCGCCACGGTGGCGTCCCACGGCATCGATCTCATCGATGAAAATGATACAGGGCGCATGCTTCTTGGCCTGTTCGAACATATCGCGCACCCGGGAGGCACCGACACCCACGAACATCTCCACGAAATCAGAACCCGAGATGGTGAAAAAAGGTACCTTGGCCTCACCGGCTATTGCCTTGGCAAGCAAGGTCTTGCCGGTACCGGGCGAACCGACCATCAACACGCCTTTGGGGATCTTGCCACCGAGTTTCTGAAATTTTGAGGGATCACGCAGGAAGTCGACCATCTCGGATACCTCTTCCTTGGCCTCCTCGACACCCGCCACATCGTTGAAGGTCACCTTGACCTGGTCCTCACTCAACATCCGAGCCTTGCTCTTGCCGAATGACATGGCGCCTCGGCCTGCCCCGCCACCCTGCATTTGACGCATGAAGAATATCCACAGCCCGATCAGGACGAACAGCGGAAACCAGTTGATCAGTATGTTCATCAACAGGGAGGGTTTTTCAGGCGGATTCGCCTTGATCTCAACATTGTTGTTGAGCAGGTCGCTCACCAGCATGTCGTCACCCGGGCTGTAGGTGGAGAAACGCTGCCCGGAGGTCAAAGTACCGGTGATATCGCGCCCGTTACCGCTGAACTCAACCTCTTTCACCTGCCCCGCTTTCACATTGACGATGAACTCGGAATAGTTCATCGGCTGTGCCTTCGGCTGGGTAGTGGAGAAGTTGTTGAAGACCGTCATCAAAACGATGGCGATCACTACCCAGAGAATCAAATTTTTTGCCATGTCGTTCAAAGTGAAAAAACCTCTTTTATAATCCCGTTATCGTACGGGATCCAAATCTTCCATATCGGCATTTGCATTTCGGGGGATGGGATTACGCCATCCGGCTCGGCCGAATTGTCAGTGATACCCCGAAAAAACCCTAAACTTTTGTGCAAATAGCTGATTTTTTGGACTTACTGGTTGGTACGGTACACCATCTTAAAGTTCCCCGCTACCAGATAGACCTCACGGCTTTTCGCCCGTGATGAGCCGGGTTTACGGCTCACCACCCGATTAAAATCACCACGAAGTGCCTTCAGGTAAGCGTCGAATCCCTCTCCCTGGAATACCTTAACGACAAAACTGCCGCCTGGCTTTAACACTTCGCGAGCAAAATCGAGGGCCAGTTCGCAAAGATAGATAGCCCTTGGCTGATCAACGCTCGTAATACCTGTAACATTGGGCGCCATATCAGAAATTACAAGGTCCACGGCCTCCCCATCCAGGGATTTTTCCAGTTCTTCAAGGGGTTGCGTATCACGAAAATCCCCCTGTATAAACTCCATACCGGCGATGGGGTCCATTGGGAGTATGTCCATCGCCACGATGCGCCCCTTCTCTCCCACCAGTTCCCGGGCTACCTGACACCACCCACCAGGGGCGGCCCCCAGGTCCACGACCTTCATGCCGGGTTTGAATATCTTATCTTTTTGCTGAATTTCCAGTAACTTAAACGCAGCCCTCGAACGATAGCCCGCCTTTTGCGCCTGCTTTACGTATTCGTCTTTGAAATGACGATCCAGCCATTGGCGACTGCTTTTACTGCGCTTCATGAGACTGCTGAGTCCTTAATGACTGCATAACCTACAGGTTAGATGATAATTGGCGTTCATTTCACATCAAATTACATGGATTGGATAATTTAACCGAATCCTATTCCTTAAAGTCTATTTTTTTAACCGCAAACTAACGCGAATCACCGCAAATGTACGCCTACTATAGCGAAGAGCATACCTGGCATTGATAGATGTTGATTGCTTGGTGAACCCTTTTCTCGACATTAAAGAATAATCAGGCTTTGGCTTATCTCAATCGCCGGATTTCATAAGCTTATGTTTTTTAATTTACGCATATTTGCGGTGATTCGCGTCCATTTGCGGCCTGCTCTTCTCTTAGAAACCGTTAGCACTAATCCAGCCTCAATGTTCCACTCGACGGGGAAAAGATATAGAATCCGCCTCCCCATACTAAAGAGATAGCCGCGATGTCGCTTACAGCCGCGCAAAACCGCGCACTGAAAAAACTCGCCCACGACCTCAAGCCCGTCGTTATAGTCGGTCAGCACGGCCTGAGTGACAATGTGCTCAATGAAATCGACACCACACTCAACACCCATGAGCTGATAAAGGTCAAACTGGCGGGTGCGGACAAGGAGGATCGAAAAGAACTCAGCAATGACATTGTAGAACAACTGACGGCGGAACTGGTGCAGATCATTGGCCGCGTGGCAATCTTCTATCGCCCCAATCCGAAGAAAAAGAAGAACAGAATCGTTGTTTAATAAATTATGAATTTCTATTCATATCTCACTTCCAGAATCTCAAATTCCCTCGGCCCTCCCGGAGTCTCGAGAAACACATCGTCCCCCTCCTGTTTGCCGATCAGGGCACGCGCAATTGGTGAACTGACTGAGACCAGACCATGCTTGATATCGGCTTCGTCATCACCGACTATCTGATAGGTGAACTCCTCGTCGTTATCCAGTTCCAACACTACCACCGTGGCACCGAATACCACCTTCCCGCCAGCATCCAATTTAGTAACATCGATGACCTGGGCATGGGAGAGTTTACCCTCGATATCCTTGATCCTGCCTTCGATGAAGCTCTGTTGTTCACGGGCGGCATGATACTCCGCATTCTCCTTCAGATCGCCGTGCTCTCTCGCCTCGGCGATAGCTTTGATGACTTTCGGCCGCTCGACGATTTTCAACTGCTTCAGTTCCTCTTGCAGCTTTGCAGCGCCTTTGGCTGTCAACGGTACCTTACTCATCGGATCTATCCTCTGTGGTCCTATCTTTCTTCATCAGAAAAACCGCTATTAATCTGTCCGCAAATAAACGCGAATTAACGCAAATACTCAATTGATCGTTGTAAATCAGGCGATGAGCAGGTTATTGGCGCCATGAAATCCCTCACTATCCATTGGATCATGTATGATTCATAAACAGACTATCTTGCCGAAACCCTCAAGTGCCTTATGTTTGCGACAATTGGCGGTGATTAGCGTCTATTTGCGGCTTGTTTACTTTTTTCTACATGCATCTATTGATGCAGGTCCTGCAGTCGGTTGACGTTCAGATCATCCAGCTGTTTCAGCGCCAGACAGGTCGCTTCGGCACCGGATATTGTGGTGGTATAGCTGACCTTGTATTGCAGTGCGGTGCGGCGTATCTCCGCCGAGTCGGCAATCGCCTGGGCGCCTTCTGTGGTATTCACGATAAAACTGACTTCCTGGTTCTTGATGGAGTCGACGATATGCGGTCTACCCTCCATCACCTTGTTGATCCGCGCGCATTCAAGTCCGGCATCCTGAATCGCCTTACAGGTGCCCCCGGTAGCCATCAGGGTAAAACCCAGATCGATCAGATCCTGCGCCACCTGCACGGCCCTCGCCTTGTCGGCGTTACGTACACTCAACAGCGCCCTCCCTCCCTGGGGAAGCACGGAGCCGGCGCCCATAATCGACTTATTGTAGGCCTCACCGAAGGTTCTGCCGACCCCCATCACTTCACCGGTGGATTTCATCTCGGGTCCGAGAACCGTATCCACACCGGGAAATTTCACAAAGGGGAAGACCGCCTCTTTGACGAAATAGTTCTCCGGAATCACCTCTTTTGTGATCCCCTGATCCTTTAAGGAGGTTCCCGCCATACAGCGGGCTGCGACCTTCGCCAACTGCACACCGGTCGCCTTGGAGACGAACGGCACGGTGCGCGAGGCACGGGGATTGACCTCCAGCAGATAGATCATGTCATCCTTGATCGCAAACTGGGCGTTCATCAACCCGACCACTTTCAACTCCAGTGCCATCTTGCGCATCTGTTCACGCATACGATCCTGGACCGCTGCCGACAGGGTGTAGGGGGGGAGCGAACATGCGGAGTCCCCCGAGTGGACGCCTGCCTGTTCGATATGCTCCATGATGCCGCCGATGAGTACTTCCCTGCCGTCACTGATGGCGTCGATATCGACCTCGATGGCGTCGTCCAGGAAACGATCCAGCAGCACCGGCGAATCGTTGGAGACACTGACCGCCTCGCGCATGTATCGGCGCAGTTCGTTCTCGTTATAGACGATCTCCATGGCCCGGCCACCCAATACATAGGAGGGACGCACCACCAGCGGGTAGCCGATCTCATCGGCCAGTCTAACGGCACTCTCCGTATCCCTTGCCGTCCTGTTGGGCGGCTGCTTGAGATTGAGTTTTTCCACCAGCTGCTGGAATCGCTCCCGGTCCTCGGCGAGATCGATGGAATCGGGGCTGGTGCCGATAATGGGTGCACCCGCCGCTTCCAGGTCATTGGCCAGTTTGAGCGGGGTCTGACCGCCATACTGCACGATCACGCCGGCTGGCTGCTCCTTGTGGATGACCTCCAGCACGTCCTCCAGGGTCAGGGGCTCGAAATAGAGCCGGTCGGAGGTGTCGTAATCGGTGGAGACCGTCTCCGGATTGCAGTTGACCATGATCGTTTCATAACCGTCGTCGCGCATCGCGAATGCCGCGTGGACGCAGCAGTAGTCGAACTCGATACCCTGACCGATGCGGTTGGGACCGCCACCGAGGACCATGATCTTTTTCCGGCTCGAGGGTTGCGCCTCGCACTCCTCCTCATAGGTGGAGTACATATAGGCGGTACTGGTGGCGAACTCGGCGGCGCAGGTATCGACCCGCTTGAAGACCGGCCGGACGCCGGTATCGTGGCGCCGCTGACGAATCTCGGCCTCGTTGCTGTCTACCAGTTCGGCGATACGCCTGTCGGCGAATCCCTTGCGCTTGAGAAAACGCAGCCGCTCACCGTCCAGTGCCTCCAGCCCCTGGCCGGAGAGTTCGCGTTCGATATTCACCAGCTCCTCGATCTGCACCAGGAACCAGGGGTCGATGGCGCATATCTCGAAGATCTCTTCCAGACTCATGCCGAAGCGGAAGCACTCGGCCACATACCAGAGCCGCTCCGGCCCTGGCAGGCGGATCTCCCTCACCAGGGTGTCGCGCACATCCTCTTCGTTGAGATCGAGGATCTCGTTGAGACCGTATTTCCCTGTCTCCAGGCCGCGTAGCGCCTTCTGCAGCGACTCCTGGAAGGTACGGCCAATGGCCATCACCTCGCCCACCGACTTCATCTGCGTGGTCAGGCGATCGTCGGCCAGGGGAAATTTCTCGAAGGCGAAACGGGGCACCTTGGTCACCACATAATCGATGCTGGGCTCGAAGGAGGCCGGCGTGGCGCCGCCGGTGATCTCGTTCTGCAGTTCGTCCAGGGTATAGCCTACCGCCAGCTTGGCCGCCACCTTGGCGATGGGGAAACCGGTGGCCTTGGAGGCCAGCGCCGAGGAACGGGAGACCCGGGGATTCATCTCGATGATGATCATGCGCCCGTTCTCCGGATTGATGGCGAACTGGACGTTGGAACCGCCGGTCTCGACACCGATCTCGCGCAACACCGCCAGCGATGCGTCGCGCATGATCTGGTACTCCTTGTCGGTCAGGGTCTGGGCCGGGGCCACGGTGATGGAGTCGCCGGTATGGACCCCCATGGGGTCCAGGTTCTCGATGGAGCAGATGATGATGCAGTTGTCGTTACGGTCCCGCACCACCTCCATCTCATACTCTTTCCAACCGAGGATCGACTCCTCGATCAGCAATTCGTTGGTGGGCGAAAGGTCGAGGCCGCGCTCGCAGATCTCCCCGAACTCATCCGGATTATAGGCAATGCCGCCGCCGCTGCCGCCCATCGTGAAAGAGGGACGGATTATGGTGGGGAAGCCGATCTGCGCCTGAACCTGCTGCGCCTCCTCCATGCTGTGGGCGATGGCGGAACGGGGCATGTCCAGGCCGATCTTGCGCATCGCCTGGCGGAACAGATCCCGGTCCTCCGCCTTGTCGATCGCCTCCCGCGAGGCGCCGATCATCTCCACCCCGTACTTCTCCAGCACCCCTTCGCGCACCAGGTCGAGGGCCGAGTTGAGCGCGGTCTGCCCGCCCATGGTGGGCAGCAGGACATCCGGCCGCTCCCTTTCGATGATGCGCTCGAGGGTCTTCCAGGTGATCGGTTCGATATAGATCGCATCCGCCATGTCCGGATCGGTCATGATCGTCGCCGGGTTGGAGTTCACCAACACCACCCGGAAACCCTCCTCCCGCAACGCTTTACACGCCTGCGCCCCGGAGTAGTCGAATTCACACGCCTGCCCGATAACGATCGGCCCGGCGCCTATGATCATGATGCTTTGTATATCTGTACGTTTTGGCATTTAAAACTTCAGTCCGCAAATGAACGCGAATGAACGCAAATTAAAAAAATCAGATTATGGAAGCATCATCATGCTGCCACACGAGTCTCCGCACACCCAGTCGAGGTGTGCCAAAATTGAGCAACAAACCAACCTTGAGTCCTGTTGCTCGAAGATAATTCATCACTTGAGCATCATGCTCGTTCGTCAGTGCCGATAGTGCCTTGAGTTCCAAAAGCAACCTGTTCTCCACAATAAAATCTGCCACATAGTGGCCGACAACCTGCCCCTTGTACCTGACCTCTAAATGCTTCTGCCTTTCAAAGGACAGTCCCTGGCGCTCAAACTCAAGGCATAGAGCATTCTCATACACCGCTTCAAAAAAACCAGCACCTAACTCATTACTGACTTCATACCCGCAACCAATGACTCGCTTGCTAACAGCCTCTCCCTGTCTCTTCATCACAATTCCATTTGCGTTTATTTGCGTTCATTCGCGGACTTTCATCAATTCGATAAAATGATCGAATACCGGCGCCACGTCATGGGGTCCCGGGCTGGCTTCCGGGTGGCCCTGGAAGCTGAAGGCGGGTTTGTCGCTGCGATGAATGCCCTGCAGCGTGCCATCGAACAGGGACCGATGGGTGGCGGTCAGGTGATCGGGGAGGCTCTGCTCGTCCACCGCGAAGCCGTGGTTCTGGCTGCTGATCATCACCGTGCCCTGCTCCAGATCCTGCACCGGATGGTTGGCGCCGTGATGGCCGAATTTCATCTTCATGGTCTTGGCGCCGGAGGCCAATGCCAGCAACTGGTGCCCCAAACAGATGCCGAACACAGGCATGCCTGTATCGACGATCTTGCCGATGGCATCGATGGCGTAGTCGCAGGGCTCCGGATCACCCGGTCCATTGGAGAGAAAGACCCCATCGGGCTGCAACGCCAGAACATCTTCCGCCGGCATCTGCGCCGGCACCACGGTGACGCGGCACTCCCTGTCGACCAACATGCGCAGGATATTGCGCTTGATACCGTAATCGTAAGCCACTACATGATACGGCAGCTTCTCGTCGATCGGATGGGGCGCCTCGGGATGGCCCTCTTCCAGCGACCAGGAGCCCTGAGCCCATTCATAGGGTAATGAGGTAGTGACTTCTTTTGCCAAGTCCATACCTTTCAGCCCGGGGAATCCCTTGGCCAACTCCAGTCCCTTGGCGGGATCGATATTGTCTCCCGCTATGATTGCGCCGTTTTGAGCGCCCTTCTCCCGCAGGATACGGGTCAGCTTGCGGGTATCGATGCCGGCAACGGCGACGATGCCGTGACGCTGCAGGTAGTGCTCGAGGGACTCCTCGGAGCGCCAGTTGCTGGTGATCAGCGGCAGGTCACGGATCACCAGGCCGGCGGCGTGAATCTGTGTGGACTCCTCATCTTCCTGGTTAATGCCGGTGTTGCCGATATGGGGATAGGTCAGCGTAACGATCTGCTGGCGATAGGAGGGATCGGTGAGAATCTCCTGATAACCGGTCATCGCCGTATTGAAAACCACTTCGCCGACGGTCTCACCCTCGGCGCCGATGGCTTCGCCCCTGAACCGGCTGCCATCTTCCAGGACCAGAATTGCGGGTTTTCTCAAGAGTCTCTCCACTACAGGCGTGCAAAAAGGGGCAGGTCACGAAGTGCCTGCCCCAGTGTAAGCAAAATCAGTTGGTTCCGAGCGGATCGGTCGAGGAAACACCCGAAATAGTTGAACGGGTATTGTACTGATGGCGGATGAGGCTGTCTATCCTCTCGATGTCTTACTATCCCGGAGCGTTTATCCACTCTGGCATTTAAACCTGGTGCGGGTAATTCTTCACCTGTTGAAGTACCTCATTACCCACGCCTGAAGGTACATGGTTGCCACAATTTCGGTCACTAGTCGGTCGACCTGGGTGTTGAGCACTACCTAACCGACAGCCTCGATCCGGCCGGCCTCGTTGGCCGGTGCATCGTACCAATGAGCAAGGCTACCTGTTCATCGGGACCGGCCTGAGGGGTGGTATGATAGTTGAGGCGTCAATACCGTACCTACCATTCAGGTAGTCATTACCCACGCCGCCGTTGAGCAGCTCATCCTCTGCACACGCGTTCCTGCCCACTGATGACGATCACATGCCTGTTTCGAGTAACGTGTAACTTCATCCTTACCGCTTCGCTTCGAAGGATAGTTTGACAGGCAACCTCCGTCTACAATGCTAAACGCCACTTTAGCGAATCTTCAAATGGAAGGCCTGTCTACCGGTCTTATCATTCGGGTGAACGATTCCATCGCGGTTACAGTACTATTCTTCAAGAACCAGGATAACATCCGCAATTAGCTACCAAATCTGTTATTTTCTGCTAAAGTCAGCCTTTGAGTTAACGCCGCTACCCGTCTTTTTTTTAACAGGGCCTATGAATAGAACCTGTTCTTTCAATCGATTTTTAGTGATGATAAAAAAAAACAAATCACCTGCGCCCATCGATACTGAACATACCGTCAGCGAAGCCGTTCAGATCATCCTCAAACATAATTACAACTATCTGCTGGCTTGGGAACAGAGCGCACGTTCCTGGGACGATATAGAAGGCGTACACCAAACACGGGTCGCGTTCAGACGAATGCGTTCCGCCCTGTCGGCCTTTCGCGCAGCCATCCCCCGTAGAGTCAGTAAACCCTGGTCTAACGAGTTACGGGACCTTGCCAGCCAGCTGGGGATGGCACGGGACCTGGATGTCTTCATTGACGAGGGACTTGGCGCGATACTAGGCAAATTGCCGCTACGTGGGGAAGAAGGAGTTACCCAGATAGCCCATCGGCACAGGGAACAGGCCTACCGGCAAGTCAACGCCATGCTCGACAGCGACCAATACAAACTTTTCAAAGACAATTTCCCTAAATGGATCGACGCTAAGGAGTGGGAACAGGCGGAATTGAAAACTAAACACCGAAACAACTTGTCAACCAATATCGTCCCCTTTTCCCGCAAGTTGCTGGACAGTCTGGAACGGGGCGTATTGGAAGCCGGCAGCCATGTGAATAAGGAATCAGCACACGAGATGCATAAGCTGCGCATCGAATGCAAAAAACTACGTTACGCAGCCGAATTCTTCATTCCGGTATTGAAGGGACTGGATGACTTTATACGCCACATGAAAAGAGTGCAGGATCTGCTGGGCATCTTGAACGACGTATCGGTCATGAAGCATCTTCTGGATATCATGATGGAAAATGAGAACAACCATGAAGTTCTGGAGTATGCCGGAGGCCTGGTAGGCTGGCGTACACGTCAGTATTATGAAATGCTGGACTCATTCGATGACCGTTGGGAGGAGTTCATCAATGCAAAGCAACCCTGGTGGAGAAAATATCCCTAACAGTCATTGGGTCTCTGCCGTAGTTCCACTCTGATTGGCACCAAGATATTCAGATACGATTTTACGCTGTTTTTTTGACTTGTTTTTGGTATTGATGAATATAATATCGATCTTCCCGTCTGCGCACGACCGAACCACGGTTGCACCCAACCCCTTTCGCCTCACCATTGTATCGTTGCCGATCATTCTTACATCCGGAAGCCACTTCCTGAATTCATAGTCAACCTGTACGCCTGAACGCTGCGGCCTGTGTCCGTGGATGACAATTTCGATTTTCAATGCCTTAAAAAGTATATCGATCGATTTACCGTGCTTTTTATAGTATCGCGCCGCATCCTTAACATCATAGAGCAGATATTTCCTCTGTTTGCTATCTCGCGAGTAGGTATATAGCTGCACTGCTTCAGTGCTTTTGAAGGCTTTCTTATAGTGGTCTGAATTGAATCGATTCAGGGCATTTCCCGTCACTTCACCGTAGTGTTGCAATGTACGCAAAAACTCCAGCGTTGGATAGCCGTGAATAAACAGAATTCCTCTCTCCAGGTGAAACAGATCCAGCGATTCAATAAACAGTTTTAAATCCTCTATGCGATCCTTCCCCAGACCGATTTTCTTGCCGGTTTCGATTTTTTGCCAGAGCTCCTGTTCATGGTTACCGACAATTATCTTCACACGTCCTCCTTTCAACTCCGCTTGTTGCCGAGTCTGCCGCCAGAAATCCACAACCGAAGGATCAGGCCTTTTTTTATCCACCAGGTCACCCGTGTGGAATATAGTGATACCGTTCAAATCGTCTGTCAGCTCTCCTCGGTCATCGAGTAGCGCGGCATATCCCAATGTGTTTTTCACCGAGTCGATTTCATTGTCAGTATCGGAGAGCACAATGCATCTGAGATATTTTTCAACAAATTCATCGGAAGATTGCGGTTGTTCCTCTTGAGTCGGCGCCGTTATCGGCATTGATGACTCAGTGTCTTTTTGTCTCTTTTTTGCAAGGGGATATGAGCCTGTTAACAGGTGTCCGGCAAGACGGAATGATCGTTGAAAAAGGCCAAATAGGCCAGCCTCCTTTATTCGCTTATTCATCGTTCAGAAAAAATTGGTCAGCTGCAACTCAAATACCGCCCCGGTAGTCAAATAGTGAACATTGACGTCAAGATCCAACTCTATCTTGATTTTTTTTAAGGCCATACCCTGGCCACCGGTATAGGCGATCCTGCGGTCCACATTATCTTCGCTTTTATCGAACCTGTTGATACACCACTCGATGATTCTATTCGGCAAGCTGTTGTCCATATCCTCACCTAAGAAGGATCTTCTCGGCTTGGCAACATTCTTACCGAAACCGTTATCAACAACTAATAATACGGTATGCTTCCTTTTCTGATCGAGATAGAGGATGACCTTAAAACCGGGAAACCTGCTTGTATACTTCTGTTGTATATAGGCGGCATGAGAAAAGCTGTCTATTGAGTTCTGATAGGCATCCTTGACGATCGAACTTATTATTTGCGCATCCCCTGCTGTTTCACCGATCTTGCCGATCAGTTCATTGTAGACTTCAGGCAATATCACCAGCTCCGAGAGCACATCGTTCTGTTCATGCTTAACGAGGGTATGCCACTCCTCCATGCGGTTGTCGTTGAAGATAACGGAGAACTGCCCCAATATGGACAAATCCGCGAGGCGTGATCTCTTTTTTGCCAGATAAAGCTTGAAAATATGATTTAGTTCAGCCAGGGTGAGGTCCTTTTTTACTCGATCCTCATCGAGCAGAGAATCTTCCGACTGATAGATGACAGGCCCCTCTTTAAGTGACTTGGCCGCTTTAGAATCGTCACTATGTCTACTCATGGCACTGACTGCGTATAACGTAACCACACTCCGGACTAATCATCACTGTCCTGGAGCTCATTCAGTACCGACAATAGCGGTTCGCTGCGATATCGAATCGGGATCATATGTCCATCAACGCTGGTAAAGAGCCCAATCCAGGGAAGATTACCACTGAATACGACATCATGGTTTTCAATTCCTCCAACATTGTGCCACAAGGTATCGTGTCGGGTTAATGGAGTATGTCCGACAAACAGTTCAGCATCCGGCTTCAAGCTGAGTGAATTTCGAAAGCGTTTCACGTCACCTTTGGTATAACCAGCCAGCCGATTCGGTCTGTAGAGGCGGTTACAGGTCAGCTCCTCCATCAGGCTGGGATAGCTGTGTACATTTACCAGCATGTCCATTGTCACCTTGCTCTTTGGAGGGGCCGCATGACAGGCCACATATTCCTTCGATACCGCGACATAGGGGAGCAGCTCATAAAAATACTCCATTGCCTTTTTGTAGGCCTCGCCGCGAACATGCTTCACCTCCTTGGCCCACAGCAATCCTTGCGGTACACCATCCTTGCCGATCTCTTCGGAAAAACTGTCGTGGTTGCCACGCACATAGAAAACCTGCTGAGGAAACCACAACTTGAGTCGAAAGATCAGATCCATGATCAGTAGAGAACTCTCCATTTCCGCCAGCTTGCCGTCCATTTCCGAATGGACGGCATCGCCCAAAAAGACCATCGCAGCCTTACCGTCACCCATCATTTCCAGAAATTCATTATGACTCAGAATGGTGAGCAGGTTATCTACCTGGGCATGCAGGTCGCCGAGTATGATGGGTATCATCTTTTTCGGCAGGCTGACCACTCCGCCAGGCATCCCCCGGTCGTTTCTCGGCCGCAAAGGCTCTTTTTCAAGAATTTCATTGACAGCCTTGAGATCCTGCAACGCCTCATCGGGAGGCAGCAGCCGGATGGGTCCGCCGAAGATACGACGTATCTCCTGGAGATTCGACATCCGTCGTCTGCCGGCCCTGTTCTTCGCTTCCTCATTCGGTAACGGGATCAACCGCGTTCCCTTACCGGCCTCCAGGTCCTTGAACAATAACGCATCGCCGTCATGGATAATCGACAGCTGACGCTTAGCCAAGGTACGTGGATACTTGAAGATACGCCTCTGCAGTTCATCCTCATATCCAAGAATCAGATGATCCCCTTTGGTCAGACGTAAAAATCCACTGATCTCCTTGAAATAGTGTTCCGGATTAATAAGAAGGAAACTGGCTTGCGCCTGCAAATCGTCTCCATGCACCGACTGTTCCGCATAGAGCAGGAGCCGAAAATCATTCCCAAACTCGATTTCGATGGGAATACCTTCATAGGGAACGCGGACACTGCCGCCTTGCAGCAGAAAACTCTCCTGCAGTCGATGCACCGTGTATTGGGAGGTCTGAGAAAACGCCGATTTCAGTTTGGCGAAGAATCCATTCTTGGGATTTCCCGAACCATTCGCCATTTTTTACCTCATACCATACTCAACCAAAAGCACAGCATACAACTTAGGGCCTGCTAACACTAATCCAATGCGCCCTGTTGCGCCTGAAAAAGCGCCAATCAAGGCGCACCCTAAGGGCACTTCCTTCGGGGTGCGAGGAGTGAAGTTTGGTTGTTCCAAATGAGTGACGAGCAACGCCGAGTGGCGCTTTTTCAGTCACAAAAAGAATCCAGGGTCTTTTAACACTCATCCAATCTACTCTATTGCACCTGAAAAGAGAGGGGCATGATCCTGTGAAGCGCTGTGATCAAGGAGGCCACACGAAATGGTTGAACGGATATTGTGCTGATGGAGAAGGTGACTATCTATCCTATCGGAGCCTTGGTCCCAGGCAATGACTGCGCAGTCGTATCGAAGGAATAGCTCCCCTGAAACCTCTACTTCTTTCTCGCGGCTATGGATTTGGCCTTGTTGACGATCAGTTTATCGGCAAAATCTGTTTCTTTACCTTTAACGGGCTTTGATTTGCGGTAGTCACTCAATGCAGTCCATACTGCCTGCCCATCCTCGAACCTGATTTTAGGCTCCGGAAACAGAGCCAGATTACGGCAATTGTATCTGACTTTATGAGCTGATACTTTTTCCTCTCAGTATCCAAATCAACTCTGCCAACACAACATCTGTGACCAATACCGGGCGCTTCCCCATAATCAATTTTGCCGCAATGACAGATTGATCGGCATCATCTTTAAATAAGTAACGAAGTATTACATCAGTATCTACTGCAATCATTTCAGTGCACTTTGCAATGAGTCTTCATCCGTCATATCGGGCTTCACACGAATTGATTTCAAAAGCCCTTTAGCTGAACCTTTACGTTTTTTGATGATTTTCAAATAACCGTCAGCAACAAAACTCTCTACCTCATCACCAGGTTCTATTCCAAGCTCCCCGCATTGACTGCTCGGAAGCGTAATCTGCCTTTTCGCGCTAACCTTTGGTATGACTCAAGCCTATTCAATAATCGATATTTACAATGATATCAATATCTTTGACACAAAAGACCCATTAATCTGTGGCCTCAGGGCCTGCTAACATTAAGTAATCACCTGCCAATTTTCTGCCAAAACAGGCTGTAGGCTATCCTTTACGTCTTGAGGTACCACATTACCCACGCCTGCAGGTACATCGTAGGCTGCCATAGCAGCCACCAGTTGATCGACCTGGTTATTGAGCAATACCGAACCCGCTGCCTCGATCCGCTCGACCTCGTTGGCCGGCGCATTGTACCAATGGGCAACCGTCACCTGGTCATCGGTACCAGCCTGGGTGATGATAAGATCGTTGCCGGTGCGGTTGAACCATAGATCCTCGATGGTGGCGGATCCGAAACGTAATGTATCAGTGCCTGGATTATCAGCATCGTAATTGTTGATGATGTCTTGACCCGAAGCGGCCCCGACCAAATAGGTGTCACTACCGTACCCACCGATCAGATAGTCGTTCCCCACGCCACCATTGATCAGATCGTCACCCGCCCCCCCATCGATGAAGTCGGCATCAGACCCTGCCAGGTAGGTGTCATCGCCTGCACTACCCAAGGTTACCGTGTTGTAGTTACGTTCATCCGGCAAAGCGGAATAGTCGGGAGAGCCGGCCGGGTCGGGATCGGTCACGCCGAAGACGCCAAAGAGTTGGGCAGAGCTAAGCTCCCCACCGCTGGCAAAGATAATCCGGTCGACGGCCTGATCACCCCCTTTGAAATAGTCCCGCAAGGTCACCTGATCACTGTCGCCGCTCACGCGCAGAATCAGGTTATCTCCCGAGCGCATCAGACCGCTCGCCACCTGATTGAAATCGATGCCCTCGAAGCGCAGGGTATCGAGCCCGCCACCCAGGTTGTCGATGATGTCCTGACCATCGCCCGCGTTGAAGATATAGGTGTCGTCACCTCTTCCGCCAACTAGCTGATCATTGCCGGCGCCACCCATCAGCGTATCGGCGCCATTGCCTCCTTCAAGACGATCACCCCCGGCGCCGCCGATCAAGGTGTCGTCGCCGTTGTAACCGGCGATAAAATCAGCCTGGTCACCGCCGCTTAATGCGCCGTCGCTGGCGGATGTCCCATGGATGGTTTGAAAAAAGTCACTCGTCTCAACCGGCATGGCAAAGCCGAAGGCGCCGAAGATCTGCTCCGCCGTCAACGCGCCGCCTGTGGCGAACTCGATAGTCTCAACCAGATGATCGCCACCCAGGAAGAAGTTGCGCAGGGTTATCTGGTCCGGGCCCCCATTGACCCGCAAGACCAGGTCGTCACCCGATTTGATCAGGCCGGAAGCGACCTGATTGAAGGTGATGCCGTTTTCAAAACGCAGGCGATCGATACCTGCCCTCTCTTCCAGAGTATCCTGGCCGCCTGTATAGAGGTAGGTGTCGTCGCCCTCGCCGCCCAAGAGGCGGTCGTTGCCGAAACCACCACCCAGGCTGTCATTACCCGCACCTGCGATCAGGATCTCGTCTGCCCCTGAGCCGACCAGTGTATCATCACCACCGGGCTGTGGCGGAGTGACTGGATCGGTCCCTGTGTCACCGCTTCCAGTCGACCCGTCGCCACCGCTACCGCTGTCGGTATCACCGGAGCCCGTATCTCCACCGGATTGGTCCGCCAACAATGCCGAAACATCACTGGCCGTGAGAGCGGCGCTACCACTTGGCTGGATATAGTCAATCTCACTTTCACCACCGAGAAAGTGGCTTAAAATCCGTATCGATTGTGCTGGATCGCCATCTATCGATACAAGCAAATCATCCCCATCCCGGCTGAAACTGAGCCGGTCGCTTGTAACATCGGTAAAATAGAGCCAGTCCACGCCACCGCCCGTATTATCGATGACGTCCATCCCGCCCCCGGCGCTATAAACATAGATATCATCGCCACCACCACCTTCAAGATGATCACTTCCCAGGCCACCATTCAGTTGGTCATTCTGGTCTCCGCCAACAAGACGATCATTTCCCTCACCACCTGCAAGATTGTCATCACCAGCGGCGCCAATGAGGGTATCGTCGCCTGCCTCGCCGGCCAGATAATCTTCTCCGCCGTCACCGCGGATCTCATCGTTGCCACCTCGGCCCCAAACCTGATCGTTTCCATCACCGGCCTGGATGGTATCGCTCGACTCTGTTCCTAGTAGGGTATCGTTCCCGGCAGTACCCATAGTGACCGTTAACTGATCGATGTCGGTAATCACACTGCCATCGGAAAACTCAAATCTCAGGGTTTTACCCCGCCCCTGGCTGATGAACCAATCGGTGATTGTGATCTGATCGTTGCCGCTACCGTAATATACGATGAGAGTGTTTTGTTGTTGTTCGAAACGGACATCCGCCTGGGCAATCCCATCACCAAAGGCAATGACATCCTGCTGCATGGCTGAGGCCGAGTAGTCCCAGAGATTGTGACTTAATACATCAACACCATCCCCCAGATTAAAACTGAATGTGGCGGCGATGTGGCCGCCCGCTAGACTATCATCACCGCTACCACCACTGATGTGAGTCGAATCGAGGCTACCGTCGGTTCCAAGCCGGATGCTGTCGTTACCGTCACCGCCATCGATGGTGCCGTAGCCGATCAGTTCGTCGTTGCCGTCACCGCCATAGAGCTCTCCTTGGCCATACAGGTAATCGTTTCCCGCACCGCCGTGTAAGATATCGAAATTCTCGTCTCTGAAGGCGTCCAACTCATAGCGGCTGCCGCCATAGAGACGATCATCTCCATCGCCGCCAAACAACTGGTCGTGAGCGGTCTCATCATAACTGCGTCCCGGTCCGTAGTAGTCTATGTCGCCATCACCATAGAGCAGATCATTCCCCGCACCGCCATCCAGCAGATCATCACCGGCGCTTCCGTCGAGGGTATCGTCTCCCAGTCCACCGGCCAGGACATCGTTTCCACTACCCCCATCGATCTGGTCGAATCCATCCCCTCCTTGCACATTGTCGTCACCACCGAACGTCTGAATCGTGTCATTGCCGGCCAGGCCATCGATGGTTTCTGCGCTGTCGTTACCCTGTATGGCATCGTCGCCGGCAGTCCCGGGTGTTATTTGGGACAGCAACTCTGCACCAGTCAGGGTAACACTATCGGAAAAGCTGATTTGATGAATGCTGTTGCTGACATTGACGCTGTCGGCGCCATCGAATTGGCCGATCACGGTCACCTGGTCGGTATTATTCGGGTTGGATAGAATCAGATTGTCCCCGTCACGACGCACCTGCACATCGGTTGAGGGCAGATCGGAAAATACAATGGTGTTATTGCCTAGCAGGTCATCGATGGTGTCTTGACCGTGACCCGTTTGAAAAACGTATCGGTCATCTCCATGAGAGCCAGACAATTGATCATCACCTGCCCCACCAATCAGCTCATCATTGCCTTGCCACCCTGCCAGGGTATCGTCGCCCGCACCGCCATCCAGTTGATCATTGCCATTGCCACCATCAAGGGTGTCGTTACCCGATCCACCCAGGAGTTGATCGTTTCCATCTGCTCCGCTGATGGTGTCGTTGCCCGCCCCGCCATCGATCAGGTCGGCGGTTTCATACCCCGTCAAGACCTGACCGGTGTCATTCCCCTGCAGCAACATCGCCCTGACGTCGTCGTATGTCCACTGGGTGCCATCGTGAAATTGCAATGCGTCTATTCTGCTGTGCTCGTCAGTCTGAAAAAAGCCCGTGATGCTGGTTACCGAACCGGCATACTCGATTACCAGATCGTAACCGCTACGTGTCAGTGCAACATTATCAGGCGTAATACCGATATCGAATTCGATGCTGTCGTGGCTCTCCGCGCCGGACCAATCTTGGTTATTGATGACGTTGTTGCCGTCACCCGGCGCAAGCCGGTAAATGTCATTGCCAAGGCTACCGATGAGGGTGTCGGAACCTGGACCGGCAATCAAGAGGTCGTCGCCCTCATTACCGTTAATGGTGTCATTACCCTCGCCACCAGCCAGTTGGTCATCACCCTCTTCTCCGCTTAGTTGATCGTTTCCGGCACCCCCGTCAAGCACATCGTTGCCCGCCGCTCCCAGCAATTCGTCATCCCCTGTGCCGCCCGATAGATGATCATCGCCGTTGGCGCCTTGCAGGGTGTCATTTCCGCCCATTCCGTCGAGCGTATCTCCAACACCGTTGTAGGCCAGCAAGGTATCGTTGCTTTCGCTGCCCGTTTGAACAAGCGTCCTTACGGTATCAATATCCCACACCGTGCCATCGCTGAACTCAATGAACTCCACCACCCGGTTATTCTCGCCATTGAGGTAGAAAAACCGATCCAATGTTATGACCTCTCCGTTGCTTTGCACTGTCAGCAAGACGTCGCCGCCGGACCGTGTTGCCGTCACTTCAGAAGGCGTAGCACCGGTAATCAGGAGTCTGTCCTGACTACTGTTCGCGGCATCAATGCTGTTATCGAAATCGTTTATCGTGGTATTGCCGTCACCGACGCTGAACAGATAGGTGTCACTGCCGCTGCCACCCCGTAGATAGTCGTCATCTCCCAGTCCGCCACTCAATTGATCGTCGCCCGGACCTCCATATAAGACATCGCTGCCGTCACCACCCGCCAACACATCATTGCCGTAACCGCCCGATAATGTATCGTTGCCGTCATTACCCGACAGCTGATCATTACCGGCAGCACCACGCAATGTGTCATTACCGCCGAGCCCGTCAAGGATATCGCCACCGTCATAGGCATAAAGCCGATCCGCCCCCTCGGTCGCTTGCTGCACGGCAGCTTTGACATAATCAAAATCCCATACCGTTCCATCGTCAAACGCTATGGCGATCAAAGCATGATAGCCGGTAACCTCGTCTTCGAAATAGTTCCTAACTCCAACTGTCTCTCCCATTGTAGAAAGGGTCAAGATCAAGGAGTCGCCCGAGCGGGTCGCAAGGACCGAATTGGGCGCTATATTCAGCATAACCAGCCTATCGTTTCGGTTGGCGCCTGTATCATCACCTCTGATCCAGATATCGCCATCGCCCGCCGCAAAGAGGTAAGTATCGTCACCGGCGCCACCGCTTAAATGGTCGTTTCCACCTATCCCCCCTCGCAAGGTATCGTTGCCGTCACCTCCATATAAGTCGTCATCTCCATCGCCGCCATCGAGAGTATCGTTGCCTCGCCAGCCAGTAAGGTAGTCATTGCCCATGCCCCCCTGAAGCAGATCGGCTCCATCTCCACCCGAGAGAAAATCGTCGCCTTCATCGCCCAACAGCGTGTCATTTCCGTCGCCACCGGCAAGACCATCGTCACCCTCGCCGCCTGTCAGCCTATCGTCTCCCCCATAACCGTAGAGATGATCGTCACCTCCCAAGCCATCCAGGCTGTCATCGCCGGCGCCGCCATGCAGTTCCTCGCCCGCTTCTGTCGCCTGCTGGGCGTGCTGGCGCAAGGTCTCGGCATCCCATCGGGTACCATCCTGAAACACCACCTCGGCAAGACAATTGGTATTGGAAACTGCGCCATCGTCGATTGCGAAGAATCCGTCGACCGAGACCTGCCCCTCGTCGCCGATACTGAGATAAAGATTATTGCTTCCCCGCTTGACCACCACATCTTCGGGAGCGATACCCTCGAGAAACCTCAGCCTGTCCCGGTTGGGTGATTGAGATTCCCAATTGCTTATGTGAACCTGACCGTCGCCCAAGCCGTAGAGATAGGTATCCGCTCCGGCCCCGCCATCCATCGTTTCGCCCCGCAAGGTGTCGTTTCCCGCACCGCCCAGAAGATAGTCGCGCCCTTCGCCCCCCATGAGTAGATCATCGCCCGCATAGCCCACCAGGTAGTCGTTGCCTTGTAGCCCATCCAGCATGTCATCGCCGGCATAGCCATACAGCCGGTCATCCCCCGCCGTCGCCACCTGCACCTGTGCCAGGATGTTTTCCAGATCCCACTCGGTGCCGTCGGCGAACAGGATGGCGTCCAGCGAATCCCCGCTCCGACCGTCATTATCGAAGAAGTTCGCCACTGTAATAACGTTCTCACGCCCTGCAATATCCAGAACAAGGCCATACATGAAACGCCGGACTACCACATCGGTGGGTGCAATGCCTTCGAGAAAGCGTAATACGTCATGCCGCCCTTCACGACTGTCTTGGTTGCGGATGACCATATCCCCATCGCCCAAACCATAAAGGTAGGTGTCGTTGCCGCCCCCGCCGCTGAGTTCATCGCGTCCCGCGCCACCTCGCAGCCGGTCATCCCCGGCGCCACCGTATAGCCGGTCGTCGCCCGCATTGCCCAGAATTTCATCGTTACCCGCATCACCATGGAGTTCGTCATTGCCTTCGCCGCCGGACAGGGTATCGTTTCCATCTCCACCCTGTACAAGATCATGGCCTCCCCGGCCATCCAGCGCGTCATCCCCCACCGTTCCTTCAATATGGTCGTCGGCATCCCCGCTCGGCCGCAATAACTCGATGACTTGCGTCACATCCCAAACGGCGCCGTTTGCAAACTCGATCCGATCGAGGACATAGGGGCTCTCGCCCCCGTCCAGAAAGTAGCCGAGCACCGTAATAACCTCTGCGCTACTCCCTACCATGAGCAGCAGGTTGTCGCCGGCGCGGCCGACCCGGACATCATTCGGCTCGATACCGGGGAGAAACCGCAGTGTATCCTGGCTTTCATGCATGGCGTCGAAGTTATTGATCAGGGTATTGCCGTCCCCCGCACCGAAGAGGTAGATGTCGTTGCCGACACCTCCGTCAAGCAGGTCGCCTTCGCCCGGGCCACCGCGCAGAAGATCATCGCCATAGTCTCCCTCCAAGGTATCTTGTCCCTCACCACCCTCAAGGTCGTCATTGCCCTCGCCGCCATTGAGCCAGTCGTCGCCCGCAGCTCCCGTCAGGAGATCATCGCCCCGGCCGCCATGCATGCGGTCGGTTTCATCATTGCCCGTCATTTCATTATCCCGATCATCTCCCTGCACGATGTCTATACCTCCATCGTCCAGCACTATTTCCCACGTTCTCGGTACTTTTATTAAACCCGACTCAAACTTGACCGCATCGTCAAACAGATTGAAGGCCCAAGGCCACCAGACATCGTATTCATCGCCAGGGTTGTATTCGGTGTCCCAATACCAGTCGAACCAATAACTGACATGTACCCAGCTTCGCCAGTTGGGGCTGTTGTACTCCTCACCAATATTGATACCCAGTCGGCGGTCGCTGAAATTTTCAATAGTGATCGTGTTGAAGCCGCCCCCCCATTCGCTGACGGTCAGCGTTCCATTACCGTTGACGGTATAGCGGATGGTGGCATCGCATGAGGGGTTGTACTCCTCGTACACATTGGGGTTGGCGGTCTGGCGGATCAGGTTGAGACCCAGCATCACATAGCTCTGCTCACCACTGCCGGTAGTGATGTTCATGCAGACACTGCCCAGGCCGTCGGCATCGTTGACCACATCACCCGCGCCGGCATAGTAGAGATCGTCGCCCAGGCCACCCTCCAAACGGTCGGATACGCCGTCGTCGACCAGCACATAGCGGTTGTTCGCTTCATCGAAATAGCGGTTGTCGCCGTAGAGATTGTCGAAACCGTCGCCGCCGATCAGGTGATCCTGCCCCAGGCCGCCCACCAACAGATCGCGGCCGGCACCGCCGTCGAGGGTGTCGTGGCCGGCTTCGCCGTACAAGGCATCGTCACCTTCTCTTCCGTAGAGTCCGGAGTTATGAATGCGCGCATCGTCTCCCGATCCTCCGTAAAGTTCATCATTACCTTCCCCACCATCCAGCTTATCGATCCCGGCGTTGCCTTCCAGGTAGTCGTCACCTGCGTTACCGTTCAGGGTGTCGTTGCCGCCACCGCCGTAAATCAGGTCATCTTTGCTTCCGCCATCAAGCTCACCATTCCTTTCATCGCCATCGCCGCCGAAGCGGTAGTGAACTAGGCTGTTCCAATCTGCTCCCTCTATGTTAGGATCAGAAGCCGCAACAATCTGTCCGTCATCCGCGTCCCAAAATAATACGTCATCACCCGATGTCGCAGAATCAGGATAGTCGTATTCGTTCCTATGCATGATTGCTCGAAAATAATAGGCTCGATCCTGCAAATAGGCTTCTGTCAAGGTGCCTTCTTGTGTGGCCGGCTCGTACAACTCCAGTTCATCATGTTCATTGTGCTGGGCAAACAAAGCCCCATCTCCGGTAACAGCGAATGGATCAAGGTGAATCAATGCATAACGATAGGCCAAAGCATCCTGGTCGGTGTTAGCAAGCCTAATCAGTTCGGTTTGTGTGGTATCAGTGAGCGGAACAATTTCGACACTGCCCATTGCCTGCTGGTACAATACGGACTCGCGAATATCTCTTATTGCGGCATACAAGGCCTCGCGATTATCTATTTCAGGCAAATCCTCTGATACCCCGAACAGGCGGCTCAGCGAGCGTACCAGCGTCTCCAGCGAGTGATCCGCTTCATCTGATGCCGCCTTGAAAACAGGCATGAGCCTGGCCAGTGTATCGTCCGGTGTGTTGTCTCCCAGCGTTTCCGAGAGCTTTATGAACAGGTCATAAACGGCAAGACTGTCGGTCATCTGACTGGAGCCGTGGCCCAGCACATTCTCCCACCAGGGACTCTGTTCGATATACGCGGATTCATGTCCGCCCTGTTGCACCAAACCAAATACGTTATTCTGCGTGACGAACTCAGGCATCTTGTCGCCATACAGGTTTAGATTGCGGGAAAACTCGAAACTGTTGGCGCCACCCAGCATTCCAAATAGGTTGCGAATATTAAGTTCGGCATCACCGCCAAGACCCGGGGCTGCCCCCGTGGCGAATCCTGCCCCATTGACGGTCAAGGCCTCTATTCCCGGCACCAGACGGGTCAAGGCAGTCGAGAGGTGACCGCCCAGGGAGTGGCCGGTTACCGCGGCCAGTTCACTTTCGGCCAAAGGGGCGCTGAGAATGCCACTGAACTCAGTATCACCCGGCGCGGGGATGACCTGTTCTATGGTCCGGACCCGTTCACCGAATGGGCCGTTGTCGATAATGATGTCGTCCCGCGAGTAGAGCCATTCAAGATAAGCGTCCGCCGCCATATTGAAACCCGGCACGAACTGACCCAGCTTGGCGGCGGCTAGTGCAACCGTTTCCGCTTCCAAGGTCACTAACCGCGAACCGGTGAAACTCACACCTTGCGGCGTGGTCAACTGTTTCCAATAGTTCCAAAGGTCAACGATCTGATCGAGCGCAAGACCATCGACAACAATGTCCGAGCCATCTGTGATCATCAGGTCGCGGTAGCCATCTGTGCCGCGAATGGCCAGAACATAGGGTTGGTCTGAACTAGCGTCTGTGCTTTTGAAAAGGGTTGCGGAGAAGCCGGAGTCGGTGTCGGGTTGGTGGTGAATCACTTCCCACTGTCTGGTGAACTCCCTAGCCTGGGTTAAAGAAAAGCCTTTGTCTGGATCATCGGGCTCGCCTTCATCGGTGCCGATGCGTTGCAAGGCATCCCGTACTTCATCGAGGCTGTTAAAATTAACGTCCTCAAAATCTGCGTAACTTGCTTCTGACAATAATGCGTTTGCAAAGATTGCTTCCGTGTTCATAACTCATTATCCTCTCAAAATCTGATCATGCCTTTTAATTCTCTAAATAGCTTTTTACTTTGTTTTCCATTTTTGCATGCTCTTTTTTGCATCCAAAACTTGTAATCGCCAAGGCTATTGCCTCCGATCCCGATCGGCGGAATGTTTGTTCCAAAATCCACATACCGCGCCAAGACCTCGCCCGTTTTCAGGTCCACGATCCGTTCCTCCCATTCACGGACATGAAAGAAGTGTTTTGTCCAGACTGTCTCCCAGAAAAACCGCTGGTTGAGCCAATAGCGTTGCTTTCCATCACCACGTAACATCAGGGTAGTTATATGCTTTCCCGCTAGATCATAGTCTGCGATAAGTTCCGTACCGTCAGGCAACCGGTAAATACGCTCTTTACTTCTTTTCTGGCCATGATTTTCTTTTACAAAGTACTCCTCTGGCAGTGCTTCAAAACTGAGCGTTTCCCACACCCCAGGATTCTCCGTTTTCCATTCGTCAAGTGTCTTGTCCTGAAAGAAGCCAGCCTTATTAGCACACTTAGAGCTGTGCAGGATCTCCATGGGTAACCAATCCCAAAAGACCAATCCAAGCATCAGCAGAAACACTGCCACACCCCATTTTCTGCCCGAGTGGCCGCGCTTGTTCGCCTGTTTCGCAGCCCACCGTGCTACCCAGACGCTGATCGCCAGGTAAAGCAAGAAGAAAAATAAAAATGCAATTGCAAGCATTTAAGAATCCCTCTATGAATATTTGTGGTATATGATGCAACCTGGAATAGCTGCCATGTATAGGCGGCATGAATTGACCAAGCTTAGTTGCCGTCAGCACGACCGTTGCCTCTTCCGGGGAGAACGACGATTGGCAGCCTTAGTATGCGAACGACTGAAAAAGGGTACCGAGGGAAACCGATCGAAGGTTATCAGTAGCCACCAGTTTGCATGAGATGCATCCATCATCATCGATCTTCCTTGGAGATATTTGAGAAGATTATAAAGGACCTACGTTCTGAAGCGAAATGCTATTTGTCACTGCAAGTGATGTAATAGAGTTGAGGCCCAACATCACATAGGTCTGATCGCCACTCCCGGTCGTGACGTTCATGCAGACCGTACCCAGGCCATCCGCGTCATTGATCACGCCCCCTGCACCGGCATAGTAGAGATCGTCGCCCAGGCCGCCCTCCAAGCGGTCCGATTCGCCGTCGTCGACCAGGACATATCGGTTGTTCGCTTCATCGAAATAGCGGTTGTCGCCGTAGAGATTGTCGATACCGTCGCCGCCGATCAGATGATCCTGCCCAAGACCGCCCACCAACAGGTCACGGCCGGTGCCGCCGTCGAGGGTGTCGTGGCCGGCTTCGCCGTACAAGGCATCGTCACCTTCTCTTCCGTAGAGTCCGGAGTCGTGTATACGGGCATCGTCTCCCGATCCTCCGTACAGTTCGTCATTTCCGACACCGCCATCCAGCTTGTCGATCCCGGCGTTGCCTTCCAGATAGTCGTCTCCGGTGTTACCAGTCAGCGAGTCATTTCCACCACCGCCATATAGACGATCACTCTTCGACATCCCTGACAGTGCTTCATCCCCATCACCACCGAAATATATACGGTGCGGTGGTTGCAGGTAGTTGTCGTAACGGGCAACGATGTCTCTTGCAACATCATAGAACTCGACTTCTTCACCCGGTACCGGCTCACCTGTGATATTGCCTTGATTCAATAGCGCTAGAAACGCTGAACGGTCTTCCAGGTAGGCCTGGGTGATCTCGCCTGCCTGGGTAATGGGGTCGTAAAGCTCAAGCTCGCCGTTTTGGTTGTGGTCGTCATACAGTGATTCCCGTCCGGTAATGACAAAGGGGTTGAGATGAGCAAGGGCATATCGGTAGGCGATATCGTTATTGGCACGATTTATGGTCTCTGCGCGGGTCAGATTGGGGAGTGAAACGACTTCCAGATTTTGATAGGCCGGTTTGACTTGTGGGTTCCCTACTGTGCGATCGTCATAAATTTCGGACTCAATCGCCTGGATGGCCCGATAGAGTGCGTCACGATCATCCTTTGGCACTTTGGCCTGAATCGAAAGGAGACTGGATAGCGCACGGGTCATCGTCTCCAGGGTCAGGGGCAGATCATCCGCATTGGTCGTCGCCATGAAGATCGGCGTCAGGTCATCGGTGAGATCGGCAGTGGGATCGAGCGCGGCAAAGAGATTGCAGACCGCCAGCACGTCGGTAACGTTGCTCATGGAGTGTGCAGATAACCAGCCATCACCTTCGTTGGCAAAGGGGGTGATATCGCCCGGCAGATTTCCGATATCGGAAATCCTGTCATGGCTCGCCACCAGGTTGTCGATGCGGCCGATGGGAAAGGCGCCGACCGTGGTCATGCCCGTCTCGTTCATCTCGACCTGCGCCATCGCGCGAAAAAACCATTCGGTATCGTCGCTGCCGATGATCCCGGTATCGAATCCCGGTGCATTGTAGGTATAGACCTCGCCCACCCGGTTAGGATCGAGACGGGATAGGATCAAGGCCAGATGGCCGCCGAGGGAGTGGCCGGTGAGATCGATGGGGCCTGAGTTGTAGGGTATGACGCCCAATCCCTGTACCCGGTCGATCACCCTGAGGTAGCGATATTGCAGTCCGGTGACGACATAATCCGTACCTTCAGGTGGGATCAATGTACCTTCATAGACTTCGTACTGCGGGGCCAGTTCGCCTGCAGGTGTGATTAATTGCTGGTAGTAGTTGACCAGATCGACGGCTTGATAAAGCGCGATGCCATCGGCGCCAATGTCGGCAATATCGGTTAATGTAATGTCAGTCCCCCACTGGGCAGTCGGTTCAGTACCCCGCATGGCAAATACATAGTTACCGGGGTTGTCGAGGCTTTCGAAGATGGTGGCGGAAAAACCGGTCGAGGTGTTGGGGAGATGGTGGGCTAACCGCCAGTGGGTGACGAAGTCTTCGGCTTGGGTTGGGGAGAAACCTTTGTCCTCATTATTTTCGCCACCGATATTGATCAAGGCTGTTTTTAAGTCTTCAGCATCTCTTATCCTTTCTAAATCTGCATAACTTGCTTCAGATAATAGAGCATATTCATAAGATATCCCTAACATTTTATTATCTCCCTATACGCTTAATAGAATATTTGTAATCGTTAAATTGACCCCTAGCTATCTTTTGCCCATCAGGCTCACATGAATTCTTAAAAATCCATATTTTATAATCCCTGAACTCTTCAGGCTCCAAAGAACTTTGCCCTGAGCTAAAATCTACATATTGCGCCAACATTTCACCAGTCCCGGTATCAATTACACGATTGTCACTTTTCACCATGCCAAGGAATTTTCTAGATCGAATAATTTCCCAAACAAAGCGTTGATTAAGTATGTATCTTTCTTTGTTGCCTTTTTTCGTATAATCACTCAGTCGTTTGTGCGTCAATGTCTCAGCCACTCCCGGATTCTCCACCTTCCACTCCTCAAGGGTTTTGTTGAGCGTAAAACCCCCTTCCGTCGCACAGTAGTATTTGTGCGCAATATGGAAGGGGATGAAATCCCAAAACATCAACAGAAACATCACTACCGCCGTCAGCACACCCCCCTTCCAACCGGGTATATTCTTCTTCCTGGCATACCTGATTCCGAGATAGATAACGACGATTGAAATGATCAGATAAACAACCAGTCCGATCAGTATGATAAAACCGACTACCATAATGCACTCCCGGTGCTTGAATAAGATTGTTGTTGATTATGATGCGTTTGCGTTCGTGCCAGAACGGCAGTGATGCATTGAACACTCAAGGCATGGAAAATATCCAGCAAATTGCTATTTGATTGGATGCAATTAGGAAAGAGCTTAATGTAGAAGTAATGCAGACATTGAAACAGCACGATTTCTCTATCCTTGAGTGTAGCTTTCATGGAGTATACCAAGGCTGCTGTATTTATTACCAGGCGTCCCTTATCAGATAACCCTGATTTTTAGTCTGCCAATAAAGTGATGTCGAATTTTTGCCTTGTAGCATTGCCTCCCCTTGCAGCTGGTCGTCACCTTCGTTGGCAAAGGGTGTGATATTGCCCGGCAGATTTCCGATATCGGAAATCCTGTCATGGGTCGCCACCAGGTTGTCGATACGATAGATGGGAAAGGCACCTACCGTGGTCATACCTGTCTCGTTCATCTCAACCTGCGCCATCGCGCGGAAAAACCATTCGGTATCGTCGCTGCCGATGATCCCGGTATCGAATCCCGGTGCATTGTAGGTATAGACCTCGCCCACCCGGTTAGGATCGAGACGGGACAGGATCAAGGCCAGATGGCCGCCGAGGGAGTGGCCGGTGAGATCGATTGTCGAAGTGCTGCCGGGGATCACTCCGAGACCGGAGGCCGGGTCGGTGCTGATAAGATACCGGTATCTCGGCGCGGATACCGCGCCGCTGCCTTCATCGAGCTGGATGAATTCCGTGACCCCTTGCGGCGGTGGCAGAATGCCTTCGTAGAGCGCGCATTGCGAAGCGTCGCCGCCACTCGGCACGATCAGCCGTTGGTAGTAGTTGTAGAGATCGATCGCCTGGTTCAGCGCGATACCATCCGCGCCGATGTCGGCGATATCCGTGAGCACTACGTCAGTGGGCCAATGGCCCGGTTCAGTACCTCGAATGGCGAATACATACTCACCCGGGTTGTCGAGACTTTCGAAGATGGTGGCGGAAAAGCCGGTTGAGGTGTTGGGGAGATGGTGGGCTACCCGCCAGTGGGTGACGAAGTCGGCAGCTTGGGTGAGCGAGAAGTCTTTGTTGATTAATGAACTTTTTACATCTTCAGAGCTGAACTTATTTTGCAAATTCGCATAAGCTGCTTCAGATAATAATGCATAATTGTATTCCGTGTTCATTCTTGGTGCTCCATTTGATGTTTAAATAAATATTTATTTTTGTAAAACTTTCTCTCTTCCGGTCTATCAGACATAGACTCGCACGACTCAACATATATCCAAAACTTAAAATCCCTAAATTGCCTAGGCTCCAATGATTTTTGATTAGAATCAAAATCTGCATACTGCGCTAGTATTTCACTATTCTTGACATCGACAATACGATTGTCTCTCTTACGTAGACCAAGAAAATGATCGTTTGTAATAATATCCCAGGCAAAACGTTGATTTAGCTGGTATCGCTCCTTGTTACCCACTTTTTCATATTCTGGTTTTTTGTTTGGGGTGAGTTTTTCCGCTACTCCCGGATTCTCCACCTTCCACTCCTCAAGGGTTTTGTTGAGTGTAAAGCCTCCTTCCGTGGTGCAGTAATATTTGTGCGCAATATGAAAAGGGATGAAATCCCAAAACATCAACAGGTACATCACGACCGTCGCCAGCACACCACCCTTCCAACCGGGTATATTCTTCTTCCTGGCATACCTGATTCCGAGATAGATAACGACGATCGAAATGATCAGATAAACAACCAGTCCGATCAGTATGATAAAACCGACTACAATAATGCTCTCCCAGTGCTTATACTAAATTGTTGTTGGCATATTAAATTTGCGCTCGCGGCACGCAATTGAATGTCATCGACGCGGCTACAATTGACACGATCATCCGTATCGCCACCCGTACAATATTTTCCAGCTGACATCCGTAAAATATTTCTCATGATTTACTCACATCTCTACATACCCTGATGGTATATTATGAGAATATTGGAAATTAGTATTACTAATTTCCCAATCAGTCCTTGATCTAACATCTACCCCCGGCTTAATCGAACCGTAAGCACAAACTCGATAGAATTTATCTTTTTCCAACTTTATGCCATCACCACTGCCCGGTTTTCCAGTCATCCAGTTACCATTGACATGATAATAGATGCGTTGATTATCAAAATCCGCAGCGATACCAAAAATATCACCATCTTTACGTAGACTTTGTTCGCCTTGTATCATAAGCATCAGATAACTATTACCACTGCGTATCACACCTTTTATTTTTGAAAGACAAAGCCCAAGATTCGTACTCTTATTCGCAGAAAATGCATCAACAACACGCAGCCTCATCTCAGTGTATAACTTCCCAGATGAAAATTCTCTATCCGACCAATACTTCAACCGCTCTGATTGCATGAATATATTTGTATTATTAGGATAATCACTCGGCTTTATTGGCAAAGGTAACCTGAAGCCTGGTGTCCTCTCACTAATATAAAAGCCGCCTGCTGGAGCTTTATCATGAGCTTGAAAAGTAGTTGGAATCCTACCGGTAACTGCCTTTGTAATCACCGCGGCATCAAGCAGATCATTTTTAGATTGGTCAGTCGGAAACTGTATGTATCGCTCGACTTCTACAGTATTCAACAAATCCCTTTCACTAATTGCAATAATCTCGGATTTATCTTCGCCTGTAACATTTATCTGTTGATTTTTTGATCCAGCAACAATAACTTTCTTGACTGTGTAACCATCATCTAAATTCAAATTCCATAATGTTGGATTGTGAGCATATAAAAGAAGCAAGCTATCAGTCACACGGACAGTTAGATTCACCTGGCCAACGATATCTTCTACTCTTTTTCTCGGACCACCCTGCTTACCGGAACTTTTGCGTATAGCAATGACATGTACATCACTATTGCCTGCCGGATAGGGTGGAACCTTTGATACCCTGGACTTTTTTGGACCCGTGTTATCCTGATCCTGTTTGACTTGATATTGGTTACTACTAGATTCAACCTCAGTATTTTTCGAAGTATTTTTTTCAATACTGGATTGTGGGGGCTCATATTTAGATCCACTGTCACTTGCCGGTACTATTGGTGCACTTATCTTTTTTTCCGGCATTGCTAACGCAGTATTTCTCAGCACCGGCTCTAGATATGCTGGCAGTGAATTGTAGTTTATCCTTGGATAAAAGGATTTAGTATTTAGTATGTTCCAGTATTTTTCATTTTTATGAGACTTGCCATACAAATACCCTTTCACCAATACTCCATGCTCTATTACTGATTCTAGTGCAGGTAGTTCTTCGGCTATTTTCTTTACCCAACCCGGCACTTCCTCTACTGTTTTTCTTGCGGTAAAGTGATAGTTCATACGTTTCACCCCCATCTCCGCCTCGATCGACAGAACTCCCAGCTTCTGCCTTCCATAGGGCATGCATCCCTTGCCCTTTTTATCCAAGTTAAGAGCCTCTACCGCCTGTCGGCCAATTCTGAATCGAACACCTGGTTCGCGCGTCGATATGTTACTGTTCGCTTCTTCAGAAATGTATTCCATTTCCGCAAGGCCAGTACGCTCTAACGCACTCAGCAAGTGCAACGAATTCACTACATTTTGAAACTCATAATCTTTTCTTACCTTTAAGTCATAGTAGGTTACGGAAAACTCATCATCGGTATGTATATTTTTAGCATCACTTGTCTGAATCCTAAACGGCATACAAGTCTTCTCATACCTGACTAACCAGTCGATGCTCCGTGCATTCTCATCAATATAGGAATTAATTGCTTCAACAGAGGGTATATCTATCTCTTTAGTTATTTGCTTAGTGTCGATAGGCATAGTGATATTTTTAAAACCACTGACAGCTCTTGAAGGCTGCCTCTCTTTCAATAATTGCCAACCATCTGTTGTCCTTAAAACTTTCGTCACTCTTACTTTTTCTTTTAGAACGCCAGGCAGCCTATCAAACAGTTTCAAAGCATGCTCATTTACTGCCCAACTAGGAATATCTACCAGTTTCATTGTATAGGTCACCTTATATACATCACCTGCTTTATGTTTTTCCTGGAGCTTTTCTATATTTTTAATCTCACCATAGGTAATTCGTCCGTAATCAAGACATATTGAAGTAGACCCGCCTCGATTTCCCATGACTAATGCACCCGGCCACGTTAATCTGTAGCGTCTTACCTTTCTTTCTCCATATATCGTTTCAATAGTTCCACTTTTCGCATCTAATATTCCCTGCTGAGCTAGATAGTCCAATTGCTTTAACTGAAGATCTCGTTTTGGTTGTTGTTCAAATTCCGTCTTCAATAAAAGGTTAATTTCATATTGTCCCGGTATTTTTTTAAATGCGATTCCATGGCTACCCACAATCTCTGGTGAAGGCCCTGTAAATTTAACTCGCAGGCACTGATCATTCATCGCGAATAGCTTGCTATCTATGTTTGCCTCTCTACGGACAATATCCTGTAATTCTTTTGAATCGAGCGCCCTTGGGTCATCACCAGCAACCGCGTTCGTGCACAGAGAATGCCCTGTTAGGCACATAACACTTATTAACAATGTTATTTTTACTACCGCCGAGGTCAGTTTATTAACTACCAACATCATTTTCCTCAATTAAAGTAATGTGTTCCTGATTCAAATATATCTATAAATGCTTAACTCATCTCTCTCTCAAACTCTCCTGCCCATGCCGCAACAAAGGCGCTAGAAAATACTCAATCAAACGCCGCTCCCCGGTTTTGATCTCCGCCGTCACCTCCATGCCAGGCATCAATCGCACATCTCTTCCTTCAACCGCTATGGTTTTCTTTTTCATCGCCAACAACATACTATAGGTAAACCCCCGCTTTTCATCGAAAATGGCGTCATCGGAGATATTCTTGATTACTGCGTCCACCACGCCATACTTGGTAAAGGGAAAAGTATTTATCTTCACTTCCGCCGGCATCTCTTTTTCGACAAAGCCGATATCCTTGTTTTCAAGAAACACCTCGACAACCAGTGATTCTTCATCAGGTACAATCTTCATTAGGGATTCGGCTTCGGTGACGACACCACCCACGGTGTTTACAACCAATTCCTGCACTTGCCCGGATACCGGCGCATAGAGGATCTGGCGTTGGTTTATATCCCTTGCCTTGACCAATTCCTCCTGAAGCGCAGTTATATCCCGTCGGTTTTGCGTGATCTCTGCTAAAACACCCGTCTTAGTCTCTGCGTGAAGTGTCTCTATCTGCCGTTGTGCCTGGTTACGCGTCGCCTGTAACTGGCTAAGGTTCTGTTTCTCAACCGCCAATTGGTGGGATTGTTCGATCCGTGCCTGCTCGAGTTGCAGGTATTCAGTTTCTGAGGCGTATTTTTTCTCATACAGGCCTTTGGCGATTTTTGCACGTTTTGTAATGATCGGCAGGGTCTTATCCAGTTTCTCTATTTCGATTTTTGTCGCTTTATATTCCGCGTCAGCAGCTTCGCGTGCACTGATCAATGCCGATTCCCTTGCCTGATATCGCAGCCATTTCTCTTGTAACAATTTGTTGAAATGGGCTTGCAGTTTCTCAATATCACCCGACCACTGAATAGCATCCAGATTGATCGCTTCGATCTGCTCGCTGTGGTTCTCTTTGCTGTTTAATCTCCTCAACAGTATCTCATTGACCGCAAGTTCCATTTGTCCATTGAGCAGTTCGCTGTTGATTCGCTTTTCATCAGCACTCGACCTGGTGGCGTCAAGCTCGATCAGAGCCTCCCCTTTGATTACATACTCACCCTCATTGACAAGGATTTTCTTGATCACACCCTTCTCCAGAGGTTGAACGACTTTTATCCTGGAACCTGGCAGTATCTTGCCCTGAGCACTGGCAACGATATTGACCTCACCAAGCAGCGCCCATAACAGAAACAACACAAGTAACACCACGATGCTTCTTGCAAGCCAACGCGTAAGAGGGTTTGGTGGTGTCGCCTCTATCTCCAGCGCCGTAGGAAGAAAGGCGGTGAGATCACGGCTTTTTTCACCGTCGCCCAATGTATGCCTGCTGTTCCAGGCATCTTTGAATCTGTCTAGCCACCCATTCATGATATGTTCAAAATTAAACCCATAGATTTGCCTGAGTAACGGTTATGGACGACAGATTCATTCAGTCGGCCCCTTTGATCTGTTATCATTTTCCCGTTCTTCCTTCTCCAGTGCTTCAAGCATTTCAATCGCCCAGCTTTCATCGACCTCCTCTATCTCTGTCGCCTCATTGACGATCCCCTGTCCGCTGCCTGCTTTATGTTTTAATTGGATGTCCTTTTCACCCCTATTAACAAGATTGGCGTCTCTTTCAGCCGGGGTTTGTGTTTCCTCTTTTTTGGACACTTGGCGCAGCACTGGCGTATGGTTCTGATAACTGTGCAACTTGGCATAGTATCCATTCGCTTTAAGCAGTCCCTCGTGATCCCCTTGCTCTACAATGCGTCCCTTTTCCAATACGATAATGCGATCACACTGCCTGACCGTGCTGAGGCGGTGGGCGATGATGAACACGGTACGCCCCCGGCAGATCGCCGCCATGTTGTCCTGGATCAGCCGTTCCGATTCGTAGTCCAGGGCGCTGGTGGCCTCGTCGAAGATCAACAACCGTGGATTACCGATCAACGCCCGGGCGATGGCGAGGCGTTGCCGCTGTCCGCCGGAGAGGTTGCTGCCCTGCTCGCCCACCAGGGTGTCGTAGCCTTCCGGCAGGTCGACGATGAACTCTTGGGCACCGGAGAGTTTCGCCGCATGGATGACCTGCTCCATCGGCAGCGCCGGGTTGGCCAGAGCGATGTTCTCCCGGATGGTGCGGTTGAAAAGAAAGTTCTCCTGCAGCACCACGCCGATCTGCTGGCGCAGCCAGGTGGTGTCGATCATGGAGAGGTCGACGCCGTCGATGAGCACCCTTCCCGATTCCGGGATGTAGAGCCGTTGAATCAGCTTGGTGATGGTACTTTTTCCGGAGCCGGAGCGCCCTACGATACCGATCACCTCACCCGGCCGGCATTGAAGGCTGAGATCGTCAAGTATCACAGGCCCGTCGGGACGGTAGCGAAAACGCAGATGATCCAGGGTCACTTCACCCTTCAGCGCCGGCAAGCGTGAACGATTGGGATTGAAACCAGGCTCCCGGGGGGTGTTCAGAATGTCTCCCAGCCGCTCCAGGGAGATGCCGGCCTGCTGGAAATCCTGCCAGAGTTGCACGAGCTTGAGGATCGGGCTGCTGACCCGCCCCGCCAGCATGTTGAAGGCCACCAGTTGACCGACGGTGAGTTCGTTGGCGATCACCAGGTGGGCGCCCCACCAGATGATGCCGAGGGTCATCAGCTTGTTGATCAGGCCCGCCACCTGGTTGGCCACATTATTGAGGTTCTGGCTGCGGAACGAGGCGTGGACATAGTTGGCGAGGTGGTCTTCGAGTTTTCTTTGCATCTGCGGTTCCACCGCCATCGACTTGACGGCACCGATACCGGTGATCGATTCGGTGAGAAAGGCGGTGTTGGCCGCTCCATGCTTGAACTTGTCGTTGAGGCGGTGGCGCAGGATGGGGGTGATAAAGATAGACAACACCACATACAAAGGTATGGTCGCCAGCACGATCCAGGTCAGGGTGGGACTGTAGTACCACATCACCGCGAGGAAGACGAAGACGAAAAAGAGATCGATGATCAGGGTCAGGGCGGTGCCGGTGATGAAGTTGCGGATGGTGTCGAGTTCCCTCACCCGGGCCACATTCTGCCCCACCTGGCGTGACTCGAAATAGGCCATCGGCAAGGCCATCAAGTGATTATAGAGCCGGGAACCCAGGGTGACATCCACCCGATTGGTGGTGTGGCTGAAGAGGTAGTTGCGGATACCGCCCATCAGGGCATCGAAGACCACCAGGACAAAGAAACCCACCGCCAGTACGTCCAGGGTAGTGAAACCGCGATGCACAAGCACCTTGTCCATCACCACCTGAAAGAAGAGTGGTGTAACCAGGGCGAAGAGCTGGAGGAAAAAAGAGACGATCAAAACCTCGGCGAAGAGCTTCCTGTATTTGACCAGGGCGGGGATGAACCAGGAGATGTCGAACTTTTGTTGCAGACTCTCGCCCAGGCCCTGCCTTCTGGCCAATAGGATCAGTTCGCCTGACCAGATGGCATTGAAGGCCTCCAACGCCATACTCTTCGGGCTGCTTTCACGAAGATCGTGCACCAATACACCGGTTTGTGCCGGCTGCCGGTCTCCATGCGGATCCGGTTTGGCGATACGCGCGAGAATGACATAGCTCCCGTCCTTCAGCTTTGCAATGGCCGGCAGTACACTGTTTTCAAGATCGGTTAGTGTAAGATTCAGCCTTCTGGCCTTAAGAGTTAGGGCCTTGGCTGCTTGTAGCAATTCGCTATCGGTAAATGGCTGACCGGGTTTACCGAATTGGTGAGCGATCTGCTCGGGCTCGGCAGGCAGCTGGTGGAAGCGCGCGATGGCTATGAGAGTATTGAGTCCGGTGTCCATACCATATATTGCAAATGACCACCCAACCCTGGGTAGCCCCTACCTATCTCCCTAAAACACAACTCCAATAAAGAGCAGTTGATAATATAACAGTGTATTTACGTGTCAATACCCATCCACCATAACTCAAAAGATCAAGCAAATTGCTACATCATGAGATGCTGCCGAGCCCATCGCACAATCCCCCCCTGATCCATGGCCCCCGCCTGACGGGCCACCTCGCTGCCGCCGCGCATCAGCATCAGTGTGGGAATACTGCGTATGCCAAATCGGGCACCCAGCTGTTGAGCCTCTTCGGTGTTGACCTTGACTAACCTGACTGCCGGTTCGAGCTGAACGGCCGCCTGTTCGAATGCGGGAGCCATCATCCGGCAGGGCCCGCACCAGGGGGCCCAGAAATCGATGAGTAAGGGGATGTCGCTTTTCTGTGTGTGGCGTTGGAACCGTGCTTCGTCCAATGCCAGAGGCTGGCCGACGAATAGGGGCTGGTGACATTTACCGCATTTTGCGCCATCCCGCAGCCTGTCGGCCGGGACCCGGTTGATGCCGTCGCAATGGGGACAGACGATATGTAGGGCTTCACTCATGATACAACTTCCAATGCTCTGGATTTTTCCATTAGATGGGGCGTAGCAATGAAGATTTCAAGTCCACCATTTCGCTCTGAATTCAGTATAATGGCGCCCCTTATGGGCTGACGCACAGGAGCATTCACAATATGGCGGAGCAATCCTTTGTCTTTGATGTAACGACGGACCGTTTTCAACAACTGGTGCTGGAAAACTCCATGCACGTTCCTGTATTGGTCGACTTCTGGGCCGAGTGGTGTAATCCCTGTAAGACGCTGATGCCCACATTGGCGAAACTGGCGGATGAGTATCAGGGCAAATTCCTGGTGGCGAAGGTCAATACCGAACAGGAGCAGCAACTGGCTGCCCATTTCCAGGTCCGCAGCATTCCCAGCGTCAAGCTGTTCCATCAGGGACAGGTGGTGGATGAGTTCATGGGGGCCCTGCCGGAAGCGGAGATCCGCAGTTTTCTCGACAAGCATATTCCCCGCGAGTCCGACGCCCTGCTGGCCCAGGCGGACGCCATGCTGCTTCAGGGGGATGCCGATGGCGCCGGCGGCCTGCTCAAACAGGCCAGTGAGGCCGATCCCGAAAGCCCGCGGGTTAAAGTCGCCTACGCCCGCTATATGGCCACCCTGGGCAGGCTGGACGAAGCCGAACAACTGCTCAAGACCCTGCCCATTGAGGAGAGGGACAAGCCGGAGGTGGCATCGATGCTGGCAAGGATAGAGATCGACCGCTCAACCGCCGACAGCCCGCCCGCCGCGGAACTCGAAAAGCGGCTGCAGGAGAATCCGGCCGACAGCGAGGCCCTCCACTTGCTGGCATCCCACAAGGTAATGGATAACGATTTCGAAGGGGCACTCGAGTTACTCATGACTCTGTTGCAGAAGGATCGCGGTTATGGCGACAACGCCGCACAGAAAGAGATGTTGCGGATCTTCGAGCTATTGGGCGGACAGGGCGATCTGGTTAAGCGTTACCGCAATAGGATGTTTAATTTCCTGCATTAAGGCCTGTTGTCGCCAATCCAAACTGCACCAGCTAACCGGCCTCATCGCAGAACCATGATTTGACCGAACATCCAACGGTATCAGCAAATCCGGCCAAGGTCGGTCGCTTGTCGCAATAGAAGAGGTGTGAATCGCAGCGGCAGTCGCTGCAGCCGAAACCGTAGACGGAATCTGTATTGCTCCATTTGGCCAGCGCCTTCGCCCATCGGTGCTCCAGGCGAGTCTGTCTGTGGCTGTACCAGACCGATTCAAGTGTCGCCATCTCACGCAGATAGTCGATATGCCAATGCTTCGGCTTCACTTCCCGGCAATGCCTCGAGACGCGCGCCAGCAAGCCGCCTGGTCCGAATGCACTGCCAATGTAAATATAGTAACCCGGTCTCATGTCGATGGCGCCCCAACGTCCCACCTGCACAACAGCACGCTTATCTGCACGTAATACCAAGCCATAGGTACCGGGTTTCGCGTTCATTCGACGACAACCTTCCCGTTGAAAAATAGCTACCTTGGATCACCATCGACTGAAAACGCGACAATCAACTGATCCGGGGTCTGTTTGAAGTGCCGGGAAACCGAGTGACGGGCCAGCTCGATTATATCCTTGACGCCTTTATCTTCCGGTACGCCTTTAAAAGTAACCGTTATGTTCGTCAATGAACCATTAGACCAATTAAAGCCGACAAAGGGTTTCTCGCCAATTGCATTTTCGAGTTCGCTCGCTACCTCCTGGGTATGCTTGAATCCTTCTGTCATGCTGTCCACCACACCACAACCGGCTAACAGAATAAACATTGTCGGTCCGAGTCCAGACTCGAACACGATTAACGGACTGCCCTCCCCTTTGGCAGCGTGATCCAGTTTACGTCCCTCTATTTCATGCTGAGTGGCGCTTGGCAGACCTGTACAGCCTGACAGGAAAATCATTAGAATTACTGCCAAGTTCCATTGACTTACATATATTTCCCCGTTCAGCTATAAAGGGAAGCATCCATTATGTAGATATGTCTTATTCTCGATTATGCGTCTGCACAACCAGGACCGGGCAATCTGCCGCGTGAAGGACGCCTTTTGTAACGCTACCCATCAGGAGTTGATACATGGCACCACGTCCATGAGTACCTATGACAATCATATCCACACCGAGCCTGGAGGCCTCTTGCATTACGGTTTCAACCGTTGCACCCTGAACAAGAAGTGCTGTTGCGTCAATACCATTATCCCGTATTCGCTCGGCGATTTCTTGTATCTGCCTGTGTTCTTCGTGGAATGTCTGCGAAAGGGTGTCCCGTACTGATTGCGGCCCCACATCGTACCCAACAAAGTCAGGTTCTGGCTCCGCAACATGCAATAGCCATAGTTTCGCGGACAGCGCAATCGCTAGCTCTTCTGCCTTTTCTACTATTTTCGCTGTCGATTCAGAAAGATCAACAGCCACCAGGATCTTCATGCATTGCCTCCATCAGCCAAACTTCCAAGCAGTGTTTGTCATATCCGCCCCTAAATATGACTATTCGATTTATTGTTTGCGTAACAGCCCCCGATCTTGGCATCAATAACTGATAATCATTCAATCAGGTCTATGGTTGTAGACAGTCATTTCCGCACCACTTCTTTATGAAGACTGTTTATGGATATTGTGCTTATTTCTTAACAGTGCTTTTAATACACTCTCCACTTGATTTTTAAATTTCAATCTGTTCCTTTCCCAGCCAATAAAGTCTATAGCATAGCGCGACGTCAAAAACGATGCCCTCTCACTTTTCCACTCAAAGAGATAGTCATCCAATTTCACTGGGATTATGACAGATTCATCAGTTTTATTCCGCCTCCATAGATCTTCCTCTTTCTCTATTGCCTTATCCAGTTCTCTACTTACCCAAATACTCTCCGACAATGATGATTTTGAACAGCACAAGATAACCCTTTCACCAAATCTAATCCCTTCATGTACTCCTTTTAGAATACTTTGACCTCCTATCATCTCATGCTCGTCGAACCAGCACTTGACACCATAGGATGTTAGCGCGTCATAGAGATTTTTTGCAAACTGATGATCGTAATGTGAATAACTGATAAAACATGACATGTATTCCCGAGGTTTTTCGATACAAGTCGGCATGTACTTTATTAACTCTTCCGGTACACCACACCTCTGCAAAAACTCATGATTGTAACTACCTGATGCCAACATTGTCTTAACAGTTCTATGATCGATAATAGATGGCCCTCCATGACGGCAACTGTTTAGCCCAACAGCTCCCGTCAACACAACAGCACCGAGGTTTGTTTGCCAGAGCACTGCATCAGTCAGATCCACATTAATCAAAAAAGCGCCATTAAAATTCGTCTCCGCCAAATTAGCACCTTTTAATGATGATTGACTCAGATCAGAAAATAAAAAATTAGCCCCTTGACAATCAGCTCCGTCAAGTATGCATTGATTCAAAATCGAACTGGAAAAGTTACTATCTTTGAGATTTGCGTTTGCAAAATTCGAATTACTGGCATTCGTTCCTCGAAAATTACAGCCTGACAGATCATATCCTGCATAGTCACCAATAGTTAATTGTGAATATGACAGGTCAGGTATTATATGTCTTTGTTCCAATCTCCATTTGTTCCAGAAGGACTTTCCTTTTTTAAGTATTCCGACATGACTTCTTATTGCCATTCTAAATCCTTGGACAAGTTCATCACCTTATAACTCAGTCTAATAATTATATCGCCATATCCTGCAGGCACTCAGGTTTATAAGTTTTAGGCGCCGTGTACGACCTTGTTGCTATTTACATTAAAGCTAATTCGATTCACTATCCCATTCAATGACGACTGTCTGCTCACCGGGCTGAACATGTGTCGTATTACAGATACAACGCCCCGGTATTACCGTCAGTTTCCCATCCAAATACACTAGCGGTATATATCCACGTTCCCAAGGTGGCACTCCCCACTCCTGGAACAGCTTTTTTAGAGATCGGTGACCGGGTCGCCCAGATACCTTGCACCGCTCGCCACCCCGGCGAAAACGCACTTCAACTTCACCTTGTCGCCAACGAGCCGCCGAGACCCCAGCTTCACCGGGTCGGGCAATCAACCGACCCAGGCCTTCCGGTAGAGCCAATTCGTCGCCATCGGACCAGATAAGCGGTTGACTGGGGAGATCTATGTCTAGGGTACGATTAAGGAACAGCCGATCGCGATAGCGGCGCACCTCCCAATCCTCCCAACGAATCAGAGGCAGCGCATCGATACGGCCATGCACCGCTTCCTGCTCGATGCGGGCGATCTTCTTAGAACTGGGCGGAGGAGCGCCGACGGCTTTAATCCAGTGACGCAAAAGATTTCTAAGTCGAACGGAATTCAGCTGTTTCAATGCCGAGATTGAAAGGTTATCACTATCTTCTATACGGGCCTTGGCCAGATCTTCCTCCGCCTCCTCTCTCACCAGCATCAACAGTTCACCGCTGAAGCGGGCGGACCGGGAGAGGGTTGTGGCCGCTGCCGGCCAGCGGGAACGGAGCAAGGGCATGACCTGATGGCGGATGAAGTTGCGATCGAATCGTTGATCCCGGTTGGAGGGGTCCTCCTGCCAGGTCAACCGATGCTCCCTGGCATAATGCTCGAGGGAGTGACGGGAACAGTCCAGCAGTGGGCGTGCCAACCAGCCGGGACCGAAACGCGTGATCGGCGGCATAGAGGCGAGTCCGGCAGGTCCGCTGCCTCGTATCAGTTGCAGCAGAAGCGTCTCCGCCTGATCGTCCTGGTGCTGGGCAGTCAGCAGCAGGTCCCCCTCGCACATCCGCTCTGCCATTGCCTGGTAGCGAGCCTCCCTGGCGATCGCCTCCAAGCTTGCGCCGCCGTTTACTTTGAGGTTCAGCCGAACGGTTTCTAGGGGGATGTCGTAGCCCTCGCACACTCTTTCGCAGTGTTCTAGCCAGCTATCGGCCTGATGCTGCAATCCATGGTGTACATGGATTGCATGGATTTCATAGGGGAGTTGCGACCTGAGATCGTAGAGAAGATGGAGCAGTACGCAGGAGTCGAGTCCGCCGCTAAGGGCTAGATGACAACGGGATGCGCTTGGCAGCTGCCTGAGTGTCTCAAACAGCCGGTTGGCCGTGAGGTTCACAAGGAGGCCCTGTCAGTCTCCGGAGAACTGTCCATACTGCATGAGCCGCTGGTAGCGGGTATCGAGCAGTTTATCGATGGCCATGCTGGTGATATTGTCCATCCCCTCCACCAGTGCATGTTTGAGATTCTTGGCCATGGTCTCGATGTCGCGATGGGCACCGCCCAAGGGTTCCGATACGATCTCGTCGATCAGCTCCAACTCCTTGAGCCGGTCCGATGTGATCGCCATGGCTTCGGCGGCCAATGGTGCCTTTTCCGCGCTCTTCCAGAGAATCGAGGCGCAACCTTCAGGAGAGATCACCGAGTAGGTGCTGTATTGCAGCATCAGGATGCGATCGCCGACGCCGACCGCCAGTGCACCACCGGATCCGCCCTCACCGATTACGGTACAGATGATCGGGGTGCGCAGGCCCGACATGACCTTGAGGTTGCGGGCGATGGCCTCGCTCTGACCCCGCTCCTCGGCGCCGACACCGGGATAGGCGCCCGGGGTGTCGATGAAGGTCATGATCGGCAGCTTGAAGCGCTCCGCCAGCTCCATCAGACGCAACGCCTTGCGATAGCCCTCGGGACGGGGCATGCCAAAGTTACGAAACAGTTTGTCTTTGGTGTCCCTGCCCTTCTGATGGCCGATCACCATCACCGGACGCCCTTCGAGGCGCGCCACGCCACCAACGATGGCATGGTCGTCGGCAAAGGCCCGATCGCCGTGCAACTCGTGGAATTCATCAAAGATACGGTCAATATAGTCGAGCACATAGGGCCGCTGGGGATGGCGCGAGAGCTGCGAGATATCCCACGGCTTGAGATTGGAGAAGATCGATTCGGTCAGCGTCTGACACTTGTTCTCCAGCCGGGCGATCTCGTCCTGGATGTTGATCTCGTTGTCGGTACCGACCAGGCGGAGCTCTTCGATTTTCGCTTCGAGTTCGGCGATGGGTTGTTCAAATTCTAGAAAATTCAGATCCATGCGCGAAATATACCGGATTCATATTAGTTAGGACAGCCTCAGATTGTGGAAACAGCGAACATCGCAGGCTACAACCAAACGCCACTGTGCAACAGTGTTAACAGGCCCTAAATCAGTGGACTGCCGGTCGACTGCCCACAGCGCTGCCCGATTGCTGAGAGTGACGGTAAGCGACTCGCACCGAACCGGGGCCTAAGAACTGTTCAAGCCGGCGCAATAGCTCATCGGAGGGGGTAACCTGCCACTCCTTGCCCAGTTGAATGTCGCCACAGGCTTCATTTGTCTGGTAGTGCAGCCGTATCCCGGTGGTACCCCCACGGAAGGGAGAAAGGATCTGTTGCAACTGCTCGCTGAACCCAGCCACCTGGAGACCGTTGCGCGAGACTCTGACGTTCAGCAGACCGGCATAGTGTGAACGAGCCTGTTCAAAGGTCAGCAGATTGTCGGCCCGGATGCTGAGTCCACCACGAAATTCGTCGTAGTTCAGGCTGCCCGAAACCACCAGGATATTGTCCGCGGAGAGCAGTTCGCGATGCTGTTCATAGACTTCGCTGAAGAGGGTGCACTCGATGCGACCGCTGCGATCGTCCAATACCAGTGTACCCATGCGACCCCGTTGGGTCTGCCGGTGGCTGGCGCTGACTACCAGACCTGTCACCACCACCGGTACACCGCGACGTCGTTGACCCGGTTCCGGCGTTCCATCGAGGCTGAGATCGCCGATACGGCTGCTGCTGATATGGCTCAGCTCCTCTGCATAGCGGTCGATGGGATGGCCGGTAAGGTAGAGACCGAGGGTCTCTTTTTCACCCTGCAGGCGCTGCTCCTCCTCCCATTCATCCACATCCTTGGGTATCACCTGGGCATGGCTGGCCTCCTCCGGTTGCGGATCTCCCATACCGAAGAGGTCGTTCTGACCCACTGCCTGCATAGCGCTGTGCTGTTCGGCCAGCTTCAACGCCAGCGGCAGCTGCATCATCAGGGTGGCGCGATTGGCGCCTAGCCCGTCGAGGGCGCCGGCACGGATCAGCGACTCGATTACCCGCCGGTTGACCTTGCGCAGATCGATGCGGCGACAGAATTCGAAGATATCCTGGTAGGGACCGTTGCTGTTGCGTTCATCGATCACCGCCTCGATGGCTGCCTCACCCACCCCCTTGATGGCGCCGAGACCATAGACCACGGTCTTTTTATCGGTAGCGGTGAACTTATACTCCGACAAGTTGACCTGGGGCGCCTCGACCCTGAGCCGCATGCGGCGACACTCCTCGATCAACGGCACCACCTTGTCGGTATTGTCCATGTCGGCGGAACAGACCGCGGCCATGAAGGCAGCTGGATAGTGCGCCTTCAGCCACATGGTCTGGTAGGAGACCAAAGCATAGGCGGCGGAGTGGGATTTATTGAAGCCGTACCCGGCAAACTTCTCCATCAGGTCGAAGATATAGGTGGCGGTCCCCTCCTCAACCCCCCGCTCCACGGCGCCCTTGCGAAAGATCTCACCCTGTTTCGCCATCTCCTCCGGCTTCTTCTTGCCCATAGCCCGGCGCAGCAGATCCGCTCCCCCAAGGGAATAGCCCGCCAACACCTGGGCGATCTGCATGACCTGTTCCTGATAAAGAATGACGCCGTAGGTCGGTTTCAGGATCGGTTCCAGATCCGGGTGCGGGTAGGAGACCTTGGCCCGGCCATGTTTACGGTTGATGAAGTCGTCCACCATGCCTGACTGCAGGGGACCCGGGCGAAACAGCGCCACCAGGGCGGTGATATCTTCGAAGCAATCGGGTTGGAGTTTTTTGATCAGCTCCTTCATACCGCGGGATTCCAACTGGAATACGGCTGTGGTCTCGGCACTCTTGAGTAATTTGAAGGAAACCTCGTCATCCATGGCAATGGCATTGATATCGATCGGCTCCTCGCCCTGCCTGGCGCGTTCCCCATTCACCGTCTTCAGTGCCCAGTCGACAATGGTCAGGGTGCGCAGACCGAGAAAGTCGAATTTCACCAGGCCGACCTTCTCCACATCGTCCTTATCGAACTGGGTAACCAGTCCCTCTCCGTTGGCTTCACAATAGAGGGGTGTGAAATCGGTCAACAACCCGGGCGAGATAACCACGCCACCGGCATGCTTACCCGCATTCCTGGCGCAACCCTCCAGCTTCTTCGCCATGTCGATGAGTTCACTCACCTCCTCATCGTTGGCATAGGCCTGTTTCAGATCGTCACTCTCCACCAGTGCCTTGTCGAGGGTCATGCCGATTTCGAAAGGGATCATCTTCGCCACGCGGTCGGTGAAGCCGTAGGGATGGCCCAATACCCGGCCTACGTCACGCACTACCGCCTTGGCCGCCATCGAACCGTAGGTGATGATTTGGGATACCGAATCGCGTCCGTACCGCTGGGCCACGTAGTCGATCACCTGGTCACGTTTGTCCATGCAGAAGTCGACATCGAAATCGGGCATGGAGACACGCTCCGGATTGAGAAAGCGCTCGAACAGCAGCTCGTGCTCGATGGGATCGAGGTCAGTGATCTTCAGTGCATAGGCGACCAGTGAACCCGCACCCGAGCCACGCCCGGGGCCCACCGGGATGTCACTGTCCTTGGCCCATTGGATAAAATCGGCAACGATAAGGAAATAGCCGGGAAAACCCATTGTATTGATGACATCCAGCTCCACCTGCAGACGATCGTCGTAGACCTTTCTCTGTTGTGGGAAGTCGGCGCACTGGGTATCGAAAATGGAGCGCAACCGCCACTCCAGCCCCTTGCGGGATTCAGCGGCGAGAAACTCCTCGATGGTCATCCCCTCGGGAATGGGGAAATCGGGGAGATAGTTTTCCCCCAGGGTCAGTTCGATGGTGCAGCGCTTGGCGATTTCCAGCGTATTCTGCAGCGCCTCCGGGATATCGGAAAACAGCTCCGCCATCGCTTCCGGTGTGCGCAGATATTGCTGCTGGCTGTAATTTCGCGGCCGCCTTGGGTCGTCGAGGGTCCTCCCTTCATGAATACAGACTCGCACCTCGTGGGCATCGAAATCCTCCTCTTGCAGAAAATGCACATCATTGGTGGCGACGACGGGAACACCGTAATCGGCAGCCAATGCGACACTGTCATGCAGACAGCGCTCCTCGTCGGTGCGGCCCGTGCGATGCAGCTCCAGATAGTAGCGGTCACCGAACAGTTCCAGCCATTGATTTAGCAGCCGTTCCGCCTCGACCTGGTTACCGGCCAACAGTGCACGCCCCACATCGCCCTGACGACCGGCGGAGAGGGCGATTAACCCCTGCGTACTGCCACTCAACCATTCACGCTCCATCAATGGGCGCCCAAGGTGCTGGCCCTCGCGGTAGCTGCGTGAGACGAGACGCGTCAGGCTCTTGTAACCCATCCGGTTCTGTACCAACAGCACCAATCGAAAGGGTGTATTGATGTCCTCGGGATTGCGAATCCAGGCGTCGACACCGGCAATCGGTTTGACCCCGGCGGCCAAGGCGGCCTGATAAAAACGAACCAGGGCAAAGAGGTTTGACTGATCGGTCATGGCTACCGCAGGCATGCCTGACTCGGCCACCTGTTTGACCAGGGGTTTGACGCGTACCAGGCCGTCGACCAGGGAGTACTCGGAGTGAACGCGAAGATGAACAAAGGGGACTTCCATAGCAACCTATTCTACCCCGAAACGCGCTCAGGTCATGAGTCCGGATACAGACTTTTTCATTGACCCATGGAAGGGTTAACTCTCTTCCCCGGCCCCCGATAGGCGGAATGGAATAGTTACAACCTCAATCCCAACCAGTTTCGCAGATGGCCCCAAACCGATCACCTCAACGACCAATCTAACCAATTGTTAATAAGGGAAAAAACAGCCAGATTATCGATATGCCACCCTGATCATGTACCGGACGGCGCTCAACAGGGCTTGCATATGCGTCTCAATCCCAGAGGCTCATTCATACCGAAGCGCGACTACCGGCCTCAGATTGGCGGCCCGGATCGCCGGAGCCAGACCCGACAACAGGCCGACGCTGATTGATACACACAGGGCGACAGTCACCATGAGCCAGGTGGGTTGCAGTGGAAAGTTAGTCAACCAGGACAATACAAAACTGGCGCCTATTCCCACGACTAGACCGATCCCGCCGCCTATCAATCCGATCATCATCGCTTCCATAAGAAATTGGGACAGAATATCGGACTTGCGAGCACCGATTGACCGCCTCAGTCCAATCTCTCTTGTACGTTCCAGCACAGACGTACTCATTATATTCATCACGCCCATCCCTCCAACCAGAAGCGAGACGAATGCCGCCACCAAACCAATAATCGAAACACCGCCTAAGATTCTGTTAGCGGTTTCAATATATTGGGCCATGGTCTCATGCCTGTAGTTGAACCGGCCACTGTGATTCCGTTGCAGCAGGGATTCGATCTGTCCGACGGCTTCCTCCGCCGCCTCCAGACTGACGGCCTCCCCTTGCAGTCCATCGATAGCTTTTGCTTGGTCTTTTCCTTTGAGCATTTGCAGGTAGGTATAAGGGACAAGGATGCGATTGTTGACATCACGCCCTCCTGTGGAGCCGATGCTGGCAAGGAAGTCACGGCTTTTTTCCCTCAACACACCAATCACCATAACTTTCTTACCCTGGATACGTATATGTTCACCCACGACAGTCGCATAGGGAGGAAATAGATCATTCCTAGCGATAGGGCCAATGATCGCAATTCCTCTGTTTCGCAGTTCATCGCTGAGGGTGAAATAGCGACCATCCACAAGCTGATCATTATTGATCTGAAAATAATCGACGCCGACACCTCGAATTTCCGCATTGCTGTAGCTGTCGCCCCTGCGAACGATGACCCTGCGTCCTTGGCTGTAAACAAGTGGTGTTACATGCTTCACTTTATCGCAACAGCCTTGCCGAATCAGCTGGTAGTCTGTCTCATCAATCCCGCTACCTTTGCGCAACGCTTTGTTTGGATCTTTATCATTCTTTTGCCTGAATACCCATAGAGACTCCAACCCGAATGTTTTTAACTCATTGAAGACCAGGTAATGTCCGCCACTGCTGATCGCACTGACAGCAATGATTGCGGCCACACCGACCGCCATGCCAAAAATACTGAGAATGCTTCGAAGCCTATTGTCCCTTAATGCCGTCAATGCTTCGAAAAATATGCCAATGACATAGGTGTAATTCTTCCTAATCACCAACTACCTGCCCATCCTTTAAGTGGATCGTGCGCTGGGCGTATTTAGCCACACCCTGTTCGTGAGTAACCAACAGAATAGTTGTACCGGCATGATGGAGTTCCTGAAATAGGGCCATGATCTCATTTCCTGTCTTTGTATCAAGACTACCCGTCGGCTCGTCGGCAATAATCAATTGCGGGTTGTTGACCAGCGCGCGCGCTATGGCGACGCGCTGCTGTTGCCCTCCCGACAATTCAGCTGGACTGTGATCCGCCCATTTGCTCAGTCCCATTCGTTCCAGCGCCTCCTGCGCGAGCGAGTGGCGCTTTTTCGATGGAATCCCTCGATAGAGCATTGGGAGTTCTACATTGCGTCTCGCGCTTATCCGTGGAATGAGATTGAACAATTGGAAAACGAATCCGAGATTCTCATTTCTCAACCGAGTCAAATGATCATCATCCAAATTGCTTATATCCGCCCCCGCAAATGCATATGTTCCACTATCAAAGTGATCAAGGCAGCCGATTATATTGAGAAGTGTCGATTTGCCTGAACCTGACGGCCCCATTAATGCGACAAACTCATTTGGTTCGATGCGGAAACTCACGCCTTGCAATACGGGTATAACGACTTTTTCACGATAGTAGCTTTTATATACAGCTTGCAATTCGATCATTGTTCAAGCAGGACGCGATCACCGTCAGCCAGGTGTCTCCCCTCCGGCATGACGATCTGATCGTTAATAGACAGCCCTGAAACAACCTCGGTATGTGTAATGCTTTGAATACCCATTGTTACAGGCTGGAGGGAAATCCGGTTATTTTCGACTGTCGCAACATGTGGCCCAGACTCTTTTTCGATGATGAGTCTGTGTTTCAACTTTATGGCATTATCGCGGTGCGCTGTACGGATTTTCAAATCTACCTGTTGTCCAATCAGCAGTTCCTGCGCATACCTGCTTAGACTGATTTTTACACTCAAGGTATTGGTGCCGTCGGTATCCTGCTTGTTCACTGCCCGCGCGATATAGACCACGTTTTCATCCCAGATGATATCTGGCCACGCATCTGTCATCACTTGAACCAGGCTTGATTGAGAGATAAGACCGCTGTCTCCCGCATCCACTTGCGCCTCGATATAGGGAACCGAGTCATCGACGACGGTGAACAGCGTCGTTGCCTCGCCTAACGCAGGCTGAACCGCCTGTCCGACTTCTGCGTTTCGATGCACAACAACGCCAGCAAAAGGCGCCAATACCCGATGTAGATCAAGTTTGATGTTTTGCAGTTGATAGTCTGCCTGATTGACTTTGAGTTCAGATTGAGCATCGCTCAATTCCGCTTCGACATTTTCAACGGCCTGTAGAGATTCACCACCCGTTAACTTTACCTCTCTTACTCTTCGCAGCTTTCGCTTAAGCTCCTTGATCTTTTCTTTGGACCTTTCCATGATTGCCTTTGTGCGCAATACCTGCGCGCGTGCTTCAGCATCATCCAGCTGTGCCAATAACTGTCCCTTTGCGACATGCTCTCCCTCATTAACAAGAACCGAGATCAAATGGCCGGGAATACGCGAAATAACATCGACGCGGCGAGCAGCCTTAACCACGCCTGGCACTGTTAGATAGGTTGATATAGATCCTCGCTCTACCGGGCTGGTCTTCACTGATATTGCAGAGTCGCCACGATAAGACATGAAACTCCAGAGACTGACGCAAGCGGCGAGGACAATGAGTGTGCTGAATAGTCGTTTCATTTTCCTTGTTCACTTAGCGAGTCAGTTGCTCTCATCCCACATCGGCATTCGGTTGGTTGTTGCCTTTACAGAATCTGGCAATTACATGGTACTCCTCCTGGCGTAGTTCACCTGGTGAGTGGTGGATAATTTTATCTCCCAATGCTTCATGCTCCGCCAAAGACCTGACCAGTTCCATCGCTAAACGTTTCGTCACGCCTGTTGTATTTTCTATGGGCCTTTGTTCTGCTGCGATTGGATAGGACGCCTTGTCTGCATCCTGACTGAATTGTGTCGGGCACATCCCTATGGGACTGTCCTTTTTCCAGTACCAAGGATTGGCCCTGAAAGAGTCGATTTTCGACTGATGCTTTTCGAGAAACTCTATTGTCTGGGATGCCTCAGATAGCCGTTCTGATGGAAAGCCGAACATAATGAATAATTCTACAGAGATGCCATACTCCTCACAAAGTTCCAGTATCCGTTCTGCATCCTGTAACTCGTAGCCTTTTCCCATTTTATCTACCACACGCTGGGCTCCTGACTCTAATCCAAACGATAGGGAACGGCAACCAGCCTTCGCCAACGGTTCAATTAACTTTATGATTTTCTTTTCAAAACGTACCATGGTACCAAAAAACACCCGATCTGTTGTCTTAATTAGCTCGCGGCTCAACCGCTCCAACATCCTGGGTGAAGTCGATTCGTCGCATAAAACCACATACTCGATATGATGCTCCTCTTTATACCGGTGCATATTTTCTGCGACCAGAGATACATCTAATTCTCTCCAGACACTTTGGAGTGTATTGGCATGATCGCAGAATGCGCATTTGTTCCAGTAACACCCTCTCGAGGTCATAAGGGGTGCGATCTTCATCGGCGATAAATATTTATTTTTGTCTTGTAAGAGACTGAGATCGATGATCGGTAGGTCATCCGTTTCGATAGGCGGTCCTTCAGGGTACAACAGTATATTCTGACCTTGCTGGTAAAAGAGACCTGGAATATTGTCGACCGATTGACCAGTCGCCAGGCTGTTGCACAGTTGCAACAGCGGTTTCTCGCCTTCACCTAGAATACCATACGGCCGCAGCATGGGTGCGATTTTCACATAATTTTCATCCTCAGTTGTAATTACCGCCGGCCTCCCTTCAAATAGATCGTGAAAATAGGTGCCGCCAACGACAATCGGTATATTCAGTAATTTGCTTATTTTATCAATCAAAATATAACTATGATGTGCCTGCTCGGAGTAATTGATTGATACACCGATCAATTCAGGATTTATCGCTTTGAGTTTTGGAATAAGGTACTCTTCACAGTATCGCAATAGGGGGTGACCGCTATTGATCGTCTCAGCTTTCCTATCCCAAAACCTTCTGAACGACCAGTTTATCGGGCGGAATCGACTGGGTAAAGATGCTATTTCCGCTGATATTTTAACCGGGTGATAAGGTAGTTGTAATATTTTCCTTGCATCGCCGATAAGAGTGATGGCATCGTGAAACGGTACCAGCATGTTGTGGTTATAACCTTCCGGTATCCATAATCTTTGAAGAAATTTCGATACAGTTGCGTGATCGGAAGCGATGGTGATATTTTCTTTTACTCCTTTTAGTGTTTTGTGCGTTATTTCATAGTGTTTTTGAAATAACTCCGGATTTAATGTGTAATGAAAATAACTGGAGGATATATCTATGGTTGTAGCGTCAATACCATTTTTTCTCAGGTAACTCCCGAGGGCTAGTATACTGAGCGGAGGTGAAAAGGGCGAACCTCCAGGCATGCTTAGAATTACTGTTTTCACTTTATTGACAATGTAGACAACCGATCACCGCTAAACGATCGTCAAAAGATCTACAGCTATAATAGTGTTGCTATTGTTCATTACAGTCCTATGAAACCGCCATATTTTGGCCTATATTCAGGTTCAATATCCGTTTTGCCGCCGATGTGAATTCCTCGCCTTTCTTGACACTTCGCAGGAGATTGCGGATATCTTTAGATTGCGCATTTGAATTTAGCAAGTAGGAAACCATCACTTCTATCTGCGCATTGACTCGTGAATTATCGAACCAATGCTCACCATGCACATTCGATATATTCTTTTTCTGTTTATCTTCAGTTTTGTCCAGGTGATGGCTGTCCTTGATAATTTCGACCTTTGTTATCCAGTACGCAAGTGCCTCGTTAAACCAGACAGGTATATGTTTTGAAGTCCCGTAATAGATCCATATTGCTGAATGCAGTAATTCATGAGTAAGCGTGCTGATCGTGATACTGCGCGTCCATATCCCTCTGTTCACCAGCAAATATACGTTGTCTCTTATCGATAAAGCTTTTATCCATGTTGGATAGTGTTTCCCATCCGTAAATTTCAAGTCTGGTTCCCCTACGACAATATTCACTTTCGGCTCTCGTTGCACAGGGACATATTGTTTTATTATGCTGAAACAGTATTTTTTTTCTTCTTGTATGATATTTATCAATTCTTGCACATTGCTTGTCGAATCCGCATAGGCTACCTTTTGATTTTTCTTTGTCATGCTTAACACACTGCTTACGCTCGGTATAGACATCTCATTCCTAGCTATCTCTTGCCTTCAGACAATTCCACTGATGGCGCATTGAGCAGTCTTGCCCAAAAACTCCATTGTTCCGGTATTTCCTTGATCTTTTCTTCCAGCAAGCTGTTTATTTTATTGGCAACCCAGGTTATATCGTTTTCTAGATTATCAGTACAATAAGCGTCGAATGGTTCTTGAAATTCGATGACGATACCGTCATTGTTGATATAGCTGTATGCAGGCAAATAGGTAGCTGCATATTTTCTACTCAACTCTAGTATACCTACCGGCATTTCGACGACCCTTCCCAAAAAGGGCGCGCTTCTATTTTTAGTGAAGGGATAGGCATAATCCATGTTGCATCCTATTATCGATCGGCACTTCAGTGCACGTATTATTCGTATGGCACTTGTCTTCTTAGTGATATCGATAAGTTGGCATGCCTTTCCATAATCCGATAATTGCGCCTGCATTTGTTCTCTTCTTGAATCTTTTGTACCCGGCACGAGCAAACATACGCCTCTTTTATCGATGGCTGAAAGCACGCTATCGCTAAACAAAATATTAAAGAAACACCCAATATGTGCCGAAAACGCTACTATTGCCTTTTCACGCTTGACTGCGTTGTATAGATTGTCTAACCCTTTTATTTTAACAGTGGATATTTTGTCTCGAATATGTTGAGGCCTTGTATAGAGCAGCCATCCATAATTGAATAACGCAAGAATGCTATAGTAATGATTTAAATAGGAAAACCGATAACTTGTACATTCAGGTCCGAGTGATTTCCGCATTTCCGGCAACAGTTTCATCGTACGCTTGACAGACAATTTTCCATTGAACAGTTGGTCATAGAGAAAGGCTACCCATGCTATCTGCCTACTTACAAGCACATTCCACAGGGGGCCAACTCTCCATATGGGGCGTAGAATTTTTCGATCCAACAGGTTGTATGCATCCATCTTTCGTTATTAGGCGTATCTATGCCTACCTGTAATATCAACTATTTACCATGTGCAGACTGCCATTAATATTTATAGCCATTATCCATTATTACAATCCATCTGGGATATATATACCTTACCGAGCGTACGTTCATTATATGTATCGGGTATTTCAATTAAACCGAGATACTTTGCCAGCTTTTTGCTGGCAATGCTTTCCTCACGACTGACACCCACTTTCGACAGCGCAGACCGGTTGAACTCCGTAAGATCGATTGTTTGTCGCGCCCTCTGTTCCTCAGACAAATGGTAAAGCCCGGTGGTTTCGATTAGCATTGGCATATTGTTTTTTTTACCTAACTTTTCCAGCGCTGCCACAAACTTCACGTAACGCAGTGCCAATGCTGTGTAATAATCCGTATAAACTGTTTTGGTTTTGTACCGCGGACTTTCAACATATCCATGCACTATGACACCATTGACACTTCGACCCGCCAAACAGTCATGTAGACTTACTTTATGCAAATGGTTGCTTCCCTTTTGTCGATTCCTATCAATTTTCCAGAAATTAATCTGTTTGTAATGCGAATGGTTGAGTGAAAATATAGTCATATTCCCGACGCAACATGACTGAAGGTCATCTTCGATAAAGATATTAAAATAAGTATGTTTAAATTCGCTTTTTTCTATCCTGTAATCCAACACGCAGTCTCTTGTTGTTATCGTATTTTTTTCATGCTGTACCAAGTATCGATAGTGCCCCATACCATGTCCATGATTATTGATTAAATAATCACGTGCGAGTTTTGCAAAATCGGCTGTATTCATTATCTGTCATTTGCCGATCAGTGTATATTCTCTAAAAGATACCGTTTGTCCGGATTCATACCTAAATAAACTCTCAATGCACTTTGCACCATTTCTCGCGTATATTTGCAATGTAGTTCGTTGACTATCCTGGTTTCCCCGCTGTGAGTGTAGCTTGGGTGATAGCAAGTACCGCCACACATAGCGGAAGCCCAGCATGATTGACATTGACCGACTCTTGAAGAGACATTGTGCTCATGCAAAAATTTGTCCCTGATTTCCTGATTGACTCCTTCATTGATGTCACCGAGCCTGTACTTGTCGACATTGTTGAATCTATGGCATAAATAATAATCACCCGTGGTTGCCAGACTAAAACTGCTATGTCCTGCCGAACACGGAAAGCGCATTGGTCTGTTATCTGGTGTAAATCCGAGATGGATTTTTTTCAGATACTTTAAATAATCACCGAACCTGACCAGTACCCCATCGCCCATTTTTTCCATTATATAGGCTTCCATCTCGCCTATCCTACGCCTGAGGATGTCCATCTTTTCATTCAATTTTATCGTGTCAGTCTCTTCATCTGCGACAATGGCAAGATGGACATCCCAAAATCCCGCACTTTTCAATTGTTCATACATCTCAACCAAATCGACATCTACATCACATAATGTCACCCTTGCCTTTATCTTTTTAAATTCGGCTAACCTACGAACATTTTCCACAATTGTATCGTATGATCCTCGTCCGGAATTTTTGTAGGGTCTCATCGCATTATGGACATCCTGTGATCCATCTATACTGATAACGATACTGATGTCGTATCGCAGTAATAAATCAAGTATCTTGTCATTCAGGATAGTACCGTTAGTCGTGAGTGAAAATGAAAACTTCGTCTTGCCTTCTGCCTCGATCTTTTTTAGAAAGCCTATGGCATCAGTCAGAAAAGAGATATTGAGTAATGGTTCACCACCAAAGAAGAGAATATTGATACGCTTACTTGTATCAAATTCAGTGAGTAAGTTACCAACAGCCGACTTGAACGTATCGATAGACATCTTCTCATCGTTCATTGCATTGTTTTTCGTCACATAACAATATGAACAATCCAGGTTACACCGATTTGATGTAAATACAGTTATATTCTTTAGCGCCGTCTCTTTTGCAGGTAGGATCCGCAACGATTTGCTATAATCACTATCGCCAAAAAGGCACTTTCTGATTTCATCGTCCAATTCATCGGGTGCTTGTAACTTTTCAATCAACTGGTCTTCCACCTCCACAATTAAACCAGTATTACCAGAAAAGATATACTTATGTCCGTGACTTTCCAGTTCAAATAACTTACTGTTTTCTTGTTCCATTGCATTACCATCCATTAGGACTATACCAAGTCATCCACGACAACGTAGAGCAGTCGATAACGCGGGGTTGACGATACTGTTTGCGGATCCTTCTTCAACACTGCTAACCGTGTGCACCTCTTCTTCTATCTACCATTGATGTGATATCGTCCTCTTCAGTTAATTCCCTGTTGATTTATTGATAGTGTCGCATCTTTTGATTTGATTAGACACGTGTTGTTATCTTTTGACTGATTCCTCATGCCTCTATGCATCAGATAGCTTTGTAGTGCCGGATTAGGAAATTTCAGAATGTTATCTTCACAAAGTCCATATTCTCTAACTACACCTGTTTCGTACATGGCGGTTTCAATGTGATTGAATATCTTCTTATATTGATCACAAAAGAATGGGCCGATTATCCCTTCCGTCGAATAGTCTGCCGGACAGCCACCATGACATACCTTGTAGTATTTGCAAAATAGGCAGTGCTCCATACGTTGTTCCTCTTTGACAGACCACTTCATTCTTGTCTTATTTCTTCTGTCGATGAGCGTATCCACGGAGTCGTCCTGAATGTTACCCAAGCTTACTAGCGGAAACGAGTCACAGAATGAAGACTCGCCATCCGGCGCAATCGAAATCATGTTTTGATTTAGAATACAGTTTTCCTGAAATGTGCAAAGTACGCTTTTTTCCGTCAGCAGTGCGATGATCACACTGCAAAAGAATCTTATTTCGAATCGACTGTCGGCATCATAAAACCAATCATCGAAAACACGATTGAATAATATACTCAGACTATTTTTGTACGCTGCGGGAAAAGAATCCTTTCTTGGTACAAGCAAGTCGAGAAAGTGTACATTTGTTAACGATTTATAAAAGGGATACAATTCATGGGATTGTGCTGCATAATTCAGATTAGCAACGGATAGCAATGCTATTTCAATGTTATTTTCCGCTAACAGCTCAATGCCCCTCATCACATCTTCATAGGAGCCATGTGTATCTTTTTTGTATACACGAGACGAATCATGGATATATTTCGGTCCATCGAGCGAAACGCCCAACCCCACATTGACACCCGAACTTACAATGGCTTTGTAATCAGCAATAAACTCTTCATCGAATAGTGTTCCATTTGTTTGAATGGAGTTGCGCACATCTCTATCATGCAAGTAGTGTTGCTGCAACTTGAAAATATTGTGTAGATAGTGTGACTTGCGTAAGAGAGGTTCGCCGCCGTGAATAGAGAAATGTATTGACTCAGCATCAGAATTCGCCACCTTCCGCATAACGCTCTCAACCATCCCTATCCTCATGTTAGAGGGACGGTTTTTCATCTCATTTGCATAATAACAGTAGTGGCAGTCGAGATTACAGCCATTTGTAACATTCAATACGATTTCGATCCTTTTCATCCGTTTGTTTCTTCCCTGATGCGAATACCCGATTCCAGCCATCAGTACTGATCGAGCTGACTACCGCATTGAACGCGGTGAGCTTTGATAAATATTGCAGAGCATGTTGACCGGTCCTACTGCGACAGGATATGCAATCCTACTTTAGAGACACCACAAGTAGTGCATACCCCGCCGCGTCGGATCAGCCTAGCATATTGTCAACAAGTCGACTTTTTCCAGCCGACAACCCATTCGTTCGGACAGATATCGTTGACCCAATCACTACCGGTATCACAGGAACAGCCACCGTCGCAGGCCAGAATATCCTCCCTGTTATCACCGCCACTCATTTCTGTCAGATAGTTTTCCAATGCTTTTTTGTTGATTACTTTGATTTCCATGAGTTCCTCTCCATTATACAGGATTCCATCTTATTGATAGCACGAAGACTGTAGCGGATGATATACACTGCCGCCTCACTTCGCGATACGACTGGAACATACATAATACGCTTATGTCAATCACAACAATTAAACATACATAATTTTTTCACTGGACAACAGCTATTATCAATACGCTCATTTATTTAACACTGTTAGGAATACGGCTGATTACCTATATCGTTTTAGAGCCAAAATGCTTACACTATCCTTGATAGTACCAAGTATTTAAACGCACATTTCGATGACATTTTCTATCAACACATTTACCTTAAACAATTTCTTGGCCATTTGTGCTGTCATATTTTCTTCCGTCTTGAACAGTGGGTGTTCCACCAAAATCGGCTATTTAGTCACCAGTATGGCCAATCCCCTGGCAGTCAATTATATCAAGCTGGACAATGGCACACGCTCCTCCTATTACACCTATCAGGTTGGCCAAGGCGAGCCCGATATCATACTTTTTTTTATACCAGGCTCAGGCTGCACCAGTTTAAAGTACTATCTGAAGCCATATTTGTCTCACTTAACAGGTTCTGTTCGCGTTTACGCCCTTCAAAAAAGAAATCTTGAAAATACTAACATAGGTCTTTTTGATTGCGATAAGGCGTTTCTGGACACTGATCACTTCAGTCAGTGGATCATCGATAATAAACGCTTTGTCGAGGAGATCTCCCGTACACTTCATTATGAGAATAAAACCATTGTCTTGCTTGGCATATCCGAAGGAGGGAATGTCGCAGCTGCCATAGCTGCCACTACACCCGTCATTTCTCATCTTGCCATCCTGGGGAGCGGCGGAATGAAACAAATTGAAGAACTGAAACTTCTTGTCAAAAAATCAGGGGTAAATGCAAATATCGATGATATCTTCAAGACTATTCTCAAAGACCCTACGAATACTGAAAAGACCGTATATGGTCAAACCTATAAATATTGGAATTCCGTCGCTTATGTCGATCCAATGAAATTCTACGCTACTCTCGATATTCCTATTTTTGTCGGCATAGGCGAATCAGATAAAAGTGTCCCGGTCGAGTCGGCAATTGCCTTACACGATTATTTCGAAAATCATCAGAAAAGCAATCTTACACTTTGTATCTATCAACATGCTGACCATGCTCTAATCGACTCGAATGGCATCTCGCACCGTTCTCATTTTTTGACGACTATGACACGTTGGGTGAATAAAACAGTCTCTGTTCGAACAAGGGCATCCTCTTATTTCTTACATGATGGAGAATATACACCTTCGGATATTCTGAATAGCGATGACGAACTCTTTGTAAGATGTCGGTAGACGATGCACAATCACTTTTTACATCCCACTCCCGAGCAGCGACTGTATGCGATGATCAAGTATGTGATACAAAACAAGTCTTGCACATGTTTCTCCATGGTAACACCAAAGTGCGGATGGCTCTGCGACATGCCGATCAGACGCGCACGCAACAATCACAGGCTACGCTGCCGGTAGATTGTCATGTAGCAGTAGCTTTACGACACCGTATTAAGGATGATACATGAATTTCATTATTGATTTTTTTTCTAGATCCTGGTCGCTTATCACAACGACTCTCCTGACAGGCTTAATCAGTGGCATCAGCACCACATTACTGCTAGTAACCGTAAACAAAGGCCTCGGTGCCTTGGGAAGTGATGGCGATGGCTTAACACTTTTGGCCCTAAGCTTTACCGCACTCTGCTTGATCGTTCTGGTATCAAAAATCATTACTGAGTTGCTGCTCTTAAAAATGGCGCAAAGAGTCACAATGGAACTGCGGCTTGAACTGAGTAGAAAAATCATCACTTCGCCATTTGAGACGCTAGAGAAGCTCGGCACATCAAAAATGTTTGCAAACCTCATCAGCGATATCGGCACCTTGACCAGTTTTATCACGACTGTTCCGTCACTGGGAGTCAGCGCCATTATCTTGTTATCCTGCTTTATCTATTTAGGCACTCTATCCTGGAAAATGTTGATACTCACTTTATCCTTCATCTTGTTTGGTCTCTCAATCTATATCACGTTATCAAACAAAGCGAGAGTAATCGTAAAAGAGGCTCGTAATATACATGACCGTTTGTACAAGTGCTTTCAGGGTGTCACCCACGGCGTGAAAGAGCTCAAAATGCACTATCTCCGGCGGGACCACTTCCTCAACTCAGACCTAAAAACAGTCGTCAGTCAAATAAATAGCCTGAATCTGAGCAGCGGCCTCTATTTTATACTCGCCCGGAACTTTGGCATGATTCTGTTCTTTATTCTTATCGGAGTACTGATATTCGTCGCACCTCGATCCTTTGTGGTTGATTCGGATGCGTTAAGAGGATATGTCATCGTCATTCTCTACCTGATCGGGCCGCTTCAGGTATTGCTATCCACCTATCCCAGCATTATTCAGGCTAAGATATCTTTACATAAAATCACCGATCTGGGTGCCTCTCTGGGAGATACCGTACAGTCACAGCCCGTTCTTGCACCCGATAGTGGACAGGTCGACCTATTAAGCTTGCGCGACATAGAAATCGAATATGAGCAGCAAAACGGCCAAGGATTCAAACTGGGTCCTTTGGATATTGATTTGACTCCAGGGGAAATCATCTTCCTCACAGGAGGAAACGGCAGCGGCAAAAGCAGTTTTGCAAAAGTACTAGTCGGTCTCTATCAGTCAAAAAATGGCAGTATATCGATCAATAATACATTGATAGACGAATCCAATATGGACTGGTACCGGCAACATTTCACCGTTCTTTTCTCAGACTACTACCTTTTCGAGAATATTGGCGGTTTACAAAACAGGATGCCGGATGAAAATATCGAAAACCTTACGCAATCCTATCTAAGGAAGCTGGAACTCGACGAAAAAGTCAAGATTGAAGATGGGAAGTTTTCGACCACCAAGCTATCCATGGGTCAGAGAAAACGCTTGGCATTGCTAATAGCCTATCTGGAAGATCGACCTATCTATGTTTTCGACGAATGGGCCGCCGATCAGGATCCCGCGTTTAAAAAACTCTTTTACACGATTTTACTCGAAGAACTCAAAATCAAGGGAAAAATCGTGTTTGTCATCAGTCATGATGATCAATATTTCCATGTGGCGGACAGATTACTGAAAATGGATTATGGAAAACTAGCGGAACTGTCCAAAGCCAAGGTTGACGAGATAATAAACACTTAGGGAACCGAAAACCTTCAGCCTTCACTAGTCAGCCGCAACTCACTCGTCTTTTTCCGAATCTGACCAATCGATCAGCCGCCTGACCGGCGTGAAAGACCGCCTGTGGATGGGTGTGATACCCAAGGTTCGCAAACCCTCCAGGTGCCGCTTGGTAGGATAGCCCTTGTGATGCGCCAGCCCGTAGCCGGGATAGGTACTGTCCAATTCCACCATCTCCTGGTCTCGAGCCACCTTCGCGATGATCGAGGCCGCGCTGATTGCATCGACCAGGGCATCACCGCCGATAACCGTTTCCACCCTGCACGCCAGATGCGGAGCATGCTTGCCATCCACTCTCGCCAAGCCCGGCATGCATGGCAGACCCTCCACCGCCCGCTTCATTGCCAGCAGGCTTGCCTGCAGGATATTGATCCGATCGATCTCTTCCACTTCGGCCCGCCCCAGACTCCAACTATGGGCCTGTTCCTTGATTAACTGTGAAAGTTGTTCACGACGATTTACACTCAGTTTTTTTGAGTCGGCCAAACCCTTGATCGGGCGTTTTGGATGAAGAATCACTGCCGCTGCGACTACCGGTCCCGCCAAAGGCCCTCTGCCCACTTCATCCACACCTGCAACCAGGATAAATGTTGTTGACATACTCTTACCCATATTTCTATAGCTACGCCTTCGCGATATTATTCCTCGCTAAGCGACGTCAATGATCAGAATTCGACTCCAGTATCTCCCGCTTCAGTTGTTTTCTATCGACCTTGCCGTTTGGATTCGTCGGTAAAGTGCTGCGGAAGATTATCTCGGCAGGCAACATGTAGTTTGCCAATCGCTGTTTACAGTTGTCGAGCAACTGTTTTTCCGTCACTTCCACACCATTTTTCAGGATGACCACCAGAATGATCGATTGTCCCATAGTGGTGTTGGGAATTCCCAGTGCTACGACTTCCGACAACAAACCAGTTCGGTAGAATATCTCTTCGATCTCATTTGGGCTTACCCGATAACCCATAGTTTTGATCAAATCATCATCTCTTCGTAAGAAGTAGAGATAGCCTTCGCTGTCCATTTTCACAATGTCCCCCGACCAGACCGCTATCTCTTTTCCAGGTATGGCATCAAACCGATTAGAGATGGGGCGAAAGCGCTGCCTGGTAGCTTCGACATCGTTCCAGTAGCCCATTGCCACCAGCGATCCCCGATGCACCAGCTCGCCGGGTTCATCAACAGCACAGGGAGTACCGTCGCTTCTCAATACCAGTACCTCGGCATTCGGAATGGCCTTGCCGATGGAGGTGGGTCGTTTGTCGATTTGCTCAGGCGCCAGGTAGGTCGATCGAAACGCCTCTGTGAGGCCATACATGAGAAAGATCTCAGTATTGGGCAACACTTGACGCAAAAGTTCAGTGGTCTCTACCGGCACCACGCCACCGGAGCTGGTGATATAGCGCAGGTTCGTTGCAGCCTCACTCGGCCAGGGCAACTCGACCAACAGATTCCATAAAGGGGGTACAGCCGCCAGCCCGGTAATCTTCTCCTGAGCAAGAGTGTTGAGCACCTCCATAGGCAACAGGTAGTTAATCAAGACGACAGAGGCGCCAACCAGAAATGCGGTAGTCAACTGGCTCATACCATAGTCGAAACTGAGGGGTAGCACAGCCAGGATCCTATCTGATGAGGTGTTTTTCAGGTATTGGGCGACACTTTTTGCACCGGTCACCATATTTCGATGGGAGAGAATCACACCCTTTGGATCACCGGTACTGCCAGACGTATAGATGAGTGAGACCATATCCGAATCGATCACACGATGGCCGTAAGGGCAGACAGGATTCTCGAGCAGCCCGTCCCAAGCGATCAAACGCTGGGCATGCAATCCCTCTTCTTCGTTGTCCACCCCGTCGATCAGGACTACGGTCTGCAGATCGACGCAATATCCGAGTGCGGTATTCAGCGCCCTGCATTTGCCCTGTGTGGTAATCAGAACCTTGGCTTCGCAGTCCAACAGAATATGCGACACCTGGTGGGACTTCAGGGCTGGATTGATAGGTACGAACACGGCACCGGCTGCAGCGGCCGCAAAGATAGCGACGACATTCTCCAGACATTTTGGCAGATAGATCGCAATGCGGTCCTGTTTCCCGATACCGATATCGACAAACGCCCGCGATAAGCAGCTGACCTGTTCCGCCAGTTCGGCATAGGTCAGCGAGGTCGATTTGTACTTTAAAGCCGTCTTTGACGGAGTGCGGGTGGCCGATTCGAAGATCAGATCATGGAGTAGTACGGCCATCGCTAACTATTTGATATCCCTGGCACAGGAAATTGATGCGTTCTTTATACTTTCCGAGTATGACAATAAGAGCAAAAAAACCTCCCCCTGTCTAATCAATTGATTAATGTACATCGGATTGACAGGCCCTATCTGTTTGCCAGCATCTCAATAACTGCCTTTGCCGCAGCCTGGGCGGCATTTCGGCGCAATTTCTTATGTACCTCTGTATAGGCCCTTGATATCTGCCCACATTTATTTGGATTATCGAGAAAACCCAGCAAGGCCCTGCCCATGGAATCCGGCTTACACGCCTCCTGGATAAATTCAGGGGCGTAGGGCTCATCCACAAGCAGATTAGCCAGGGCCACATGTGGCGTTTTCAAAAGATTAAAGTGGCGAATCAGCCAAACCGTGAGGGGTGAGAGCCTATAGGCCACCGCCATGGGGCGCTTCAACAGCAGGGTCTCAAGGGTAGCCGTACCCGATGCGGTCAATACCGCGTCCGCTGAACGGATTGCCTCTCTGGGCCTGCCGTCCAGCAACATAACCGACAGTTCATGTGCGGTCGAAGCTATCTGCTCCTGAAAAAGCTGCTTGATCTTGCGATTCACCATCGGCGCGACAAACTGCAGATCCGGCTTGTGTTGTTGCAGCCACAACGCCGTCTGCAGGAATAACGGGCCAAGCCTGCCTACCTCGCTCATGCGGCTTCCGGGCAATAGCGCTACAACAGGCTTTTCCCTGGCGAGCCCCAATCCATCACGAGTCTCTCCTGGGTCGGCGGGTTGCAGTGGGATCTGATCAGCCAGAGGATGCCCCACATAGACCGCAGGAACGTTATTTCGCTGTAAGAAATCGACCTCGAAATCAAAGATACAGAGCATTAGGTCAACCGCTTTTTGCAGTTTCTCTACCCGTCCCTGTCGCCACGCCCAAACCGTTGGACTGACAAAATGCGCCGTCGGGATGCCGGCCGTTTTGAGTCGTCTCTCCAGTGCCAGATTGAAATCGGGGGCATCGACACCCACTACCAGATCAGGTGGATCGGCAAGAAAACGGGTCAGCAGCTTTCTACGGGTACGCAACAGCCCGGGTAGATGACCGATCACCTCGGCAAACCCCATTACCGGAACCATCTTGGCAAGGGAGCGGCATCCCGCAGCTTCCATCAACGGTCCCGTCATGCCCTCAAACTCGATATCCGCCTGTTCGGCATGCAGGGCACCGATCAAAGCCGCTGCCAGCTGATCTCCCGACACTTCATTGGCTACTATGCCGATCCTCAACGGGTGCTGTTGCTGTTTGTTCTGCATAGACGGGGATAGGGGCATTCGCGTTCTACTGGCGCATCCCCTGTTTCAGGGTTAACGTAAAATGCCACGACCTTTATGTTTGAGAAAATCGCAAAGAACCTCAAGTTCCGGTGTTTCACTCAGCATCTCATCGATCACTTCCCATGCCTCATCCAGGCGCTTCTTGGAAAGATAGATCAGTTTATAGGCACGCTTGATCTGCTGGATGGATTCGCTACTGAATCCACGACGACTCAATCCTTCCCGGTTGATGCCGTGAGGTTTGGCCGGCTGTCCCGATGCCATGACATAGGGCGGCAGGTCCATGCTGATGGCCGAACCCATGCCGGAGAAACTGTGTGCTCCCACCCGGCAAAACTGGTGCACTTTCGTGAATCCCCCCAAAATGGCATGTCTTCCAATCTTCACATGGCCGCCCAGGGATGCGGCATTGGCCATGATGATATGGTCCTCCAGCACGCAATCGTGGGCAACATGAATATAGGCCATCAGCAGATTGTCATTGCCGATCCGTGTCACGCCCTTATCCTGCACGGTGCCGCGATGCAGGGTGGCGAATTCACGGATAACGTTGCGGTCGCCGATCTCCAGGGTGGTCGGCTCACCGGCATATTTCATGTCCTGGGGATCCTCCCCAACCGAGGCGAACTGGTAGATCCGATTGTCCCGGCCAATTTGGGTCGGCCCTTTGATCACCACATGGGGACCGATTTCGGTGCCTGCTGCAATCTTGACACCGGCACCGATGATGGAGAAGGGACCGACACTGACCCCTTCATCAAGCTCGGCATCCGGATCGATAACTGCGTGTGGGTCGATCAGCTGCCTATCTCCCGTGCCGTACACATGATATCCGCAGTCGCTACGGTTTTGTCCTCCACCTTTGCGGAGCAGGTAAAAAAGCCGATGCCCCGTTTCATCTTATTCTGAACCACCTCAATGATCAGTTGATCACCGGGTTCCACCTGATGCTTGAAACGTGCCTTATCGATACCAACAAACAGATAGATAGTCGTCTCATTGACCGTTTCCGGATTGGATTCCATCGCCAGCAGACCGGTCGCCTGCGCCATCGCTTCGACGATCAGGACACCCGGCATCACCGGTTGTATTGGAAAGTGTCCGTTGAAAAAGGGTTCATTGTAGGTGACATTTTTCAACGCCAGGAGGTGTGTATCCTTCTTGTATTCAAGAACCCGATCAATTAGCAGGAAAGGATAGCGGTGCGGTAGCAGGCTCAGCACCTTGTTGATATCCATTGCGATCAAACTGTCCTCCAATTACTCTTGCCACTCATTTCGACGGCTCTCTACAGGTCGTTTAGATTTTTTTTTAGAAATTTCATCTCTTTTGCCATCGACTCCAGTTTTCGAAGCCGGGCAACCACTCGTTTCCACGCCCCATTCTCCATGGCGGGTAGGTTTCCACTATAGTACCCCGCCTCGGTGAATGAGCGGGTAACCAGGGTGGCTGCCGAAAAGTGCACATTATCACCTATCGTCAAATGCCCCACCAGACCTGTTTGTCCGCCGATGGTACAGTGGTTTCCGATCTTTGTTGACCCCGCCACCGCTGAGCAGCCGGCCATCGCTGTATTTCGGCCTATTTCAACGTTATGGGCAATCTGAATCAGATTATCCAGCTTGACCCCGTCATGTAGGATTGTATCCTCCAGCGCACCGCGGTCGATGGTGGTATTGGCGCCTATCTCCACATCATCCCCAACCCGCACCCGGCCGAGTTGCGGCACCTTGATCCAATGCCCCGCTTCATTTGCCAGGCCGAAGCCGTCCGCACCCAGTACCGCCCCCGGATGGATCAGACAACGCCGCCCCAAGCGGGTATCGTGACACAGCGTCACATTTGCCACCAACCGGCTGTCGGCGCCAATCCGACAATCGTCCTCGACCACACACCCCGGACCAATATAGACTCCGGATTCAACAGTCACCCCTTCTCCAATCACGACACAGGGCCCGATCCAGGCACCGTTATCAATCGAAGACGATCGACCTACTACCGCTGTGGCATCGATACCGGGAGTAAAGGCTTTGCGGGGAAACAGCTGTGCCGCCACCCTGGCATAGGCAAGATAGGGGTTTTCACAGACCAAAGCGGAAGTCGGGCAATCGGCAGCATCCTTTTCATACAGGATCACTGCGGAGGCCTGTGTTGCTGAAAGGTATCGGCGGTAGGAAGGATTACTGAGAAAACTAATCTCTCCGGGTTGCGCGCTCTGCAGCGTCCCAACCCCGGTAATCATCGTTTCCGGATCACCCAGCAATTTCGCCCCAACCGCATCAGCCAGGTCTCCGAGACTAGATCCAGATGATCTTGAAATCACCTTATTCCGCTTTCAACTGACGCAGTTTTTCCAACACCTTATCTGAAATGTCGATCTTTTTACTGAAATAGACGACACCGTCCGAAACGATAAGGTCTATCTTCTCACTCTTTCCCACTTCCCTGATCACTTCGCGCACCTGCTGACGGAGTTTTTTGAACTCCTCGTTCTGACGCAGATTGAGATCCTCACGAAACTCGGTCTGGGCGTTTTTCAACTTGCGGCTTCGACTGAGAATATCCCGCTCCAGCCGCTTGACCTCGGACTCACTCATCACCGAGCCGTCCCGCTGGAGCTTCTCTTCAAGCTGTTTCAGCTGCTTCTGGGAGGCGAGCAGGTCTTTCTCCCGGCGGGAAAACTCCGTTTGCAACCGTTCCCGGGCCTCTTTGTATTGCGGCGACTCCTCGAAGACTTTTGTGGCGTTCACAAAGCCGATTCGATACTCCTCGGCTACAACGCTGCCGGTCACGAACAAACCTAAAGTCAAAGCAAGTAATATTTGTCTTAGCGAATTCACCCATTCACTCCCTAACTGATTAGAAACCACTACCAATCCTGAATTGAAGGTTCTTTATATCATCACCCTCTTCCTCTTTGATCGGATACCCCCAGCTGAAAGAGAGGGCTCCTACAGGCGAGAACCAGGATAACATCAGACCGGTGGAAGCCCTAAACAGGTCCCACTCGACCTTCTCATCCCCAGCCAGATCGAATACATTGCCGACATCGACAAATAAACCGGCGCGCACCGTATCCTTAAAATCATCACCGAAGGCGGGGAAGAGTAACTCCATCTGACCCACGATTCTAGCATTTGCTCCCAAAGCATCATCCTGGGAGTCCTGCGGCCCCAGGGTATTCTCCTCGAACCCCCTGACCGAACCGATACCGCCGGCATAGAAATTTCGGAAAAACGGCAGCTCATCATCCTCCCCGTAACCATCGCCGTACCCCAACTCCCCATTCAGCTTCAAGGTCAGGGAGTTGGTGAGTTGGAAATAGTGGGCATTCGAGTATCTGACACGGTAGTACTGCAAATCACTACCGGGGGTGTTGGTCTCGATGGTGAAGACCTGCCGACCACCCCGATTGGGAAATATGGCGCGATCCCTGGTGTCATGAATCCAACTGCCCACCAGTTCGAAATCGCTGAACTTATCTCCGTTGGTCTCGATAAATTCCCTGATCTCATCAGAAGGGGAAGATCCAAGAAAGAAGGTCGTATGCTCGTATGCCAGACTGAATCTGAGGCGGTCGTATTCCGTCAAGGGTATACCGTAGTGGACCCCAAGACGCCCCACATCGGTCGAATAGCTGGAGATATTCAGCTCGGAGAAGTCTGTCTCCCGATAACTCAGCTCATAGCCCTGACTTACGCCATCGATGGTGTAGTAGGGATTGGTATAGGAGAGGGAGAGCTTCTTGGTTGCATCACTGGTGTCGAAGCCCGCGCTGAACCGGTTCCCAGTACCGAGAAAGTTGTTTTCGCTGATGCTGGCATTGAAGATCACACCCTGAGTCTGGGTGAATCCGACACCGGCACTGAACTGCCCGGATGCTGCCTCGGTCACCGCGAGATTCACGTCTAACTGATCCGTGGAGCCGGGCACCGCAGGGGTCTCCATGTTCACTTCACTGAAAAAGCCCAAACGCTGCAGCCGTTCCCGCGAGAGCCGGGTCTTCTCACCGGAAAACCAGGCCGATTCCATCTGCCTCAACTCCCTGCGCAGCACCTCATCACGGGTATTGGTATTCCCCGATATGTTGATATAACGGACATAGACCCTTTTTCCTGGATCGACGAAAAAAGTGATTGCCACCTGCATATTTTCACGATCAATGTCAGGAATGGTGTTGACGTTGGCAAAGGCATATCCCACATCGGAATAGTGCCGGTTGAGCCTGTCTGCGCTGGCTGTCAGTTTTTTACGGGAGAAGACCGCCCCCCTTTTGAGGTGGATCAGGGGGAACAGCTCCTCCGGGGGGAGTTCCAGATCCCCTGCCAACTTGATATCGCTGAGGGTGAAGACATCGCCTTCGTCGACCACCACGGTAATGTAGATATCCTTCTTGTCCGGTGTTATGGAGACTTGGGTGGACTCGATCTTGAAATCGATATAACCGCGGTCAAGATAGAACGAGCGCAGCGTCTCCAGATCGCCGGAGAGCGCCTGCTTGGAATATTTATCCCGGCTGGAGAAGATGGCATACCAGGACGGCACCCCCAGTTCGAACTTATCCAACAACTCGTCGTCTTCGTAAGCCTTATTACCGATGATGTTAATGTGCTTGATCCTGGCGGTCAGGCCCTCTGAAATCTCGATATCCAGACCCACACGGTTTCTCTCCAGCGGGGTTACTTTTGACTGGATCTTGATGCCGTATTTACCCCGGGCGAAATACTGGCGGTTGAGTTCCTGCTCGACCTTTTCCAATAACGCCCGCTTAAAGACCCGGCCCTCGGCAAGACCGATATCCTTTAAACCTGCCATCAGTGGTTCTGTATCCAGCTCCTTGTTTCCAGAGATATTTATCTCAGCGATGGCAGGTCTTTCACGAACGAACACAATCAGAATATTGCCATCCTGTTCGAGCCTGATATCTTTGAAAAAGCCCGTTTTATAGAGAGTGCGGATAATATGGGAAGTATTGCCTGCATCGACTTCGTCCCCCGTCTTTATCGGCAGGTAATTGAATACCGTGCCGGCTGATATCCGTTGCAGACCCTCGACCCGGATGTCCTCAACCACGAAGGCGGAGGCCTGCTGGGGGAATATTTGTCCACCAATTAGCGCCAAGAGGATCAAAATCCGGGAAAATTGAGACATTATCAATAGCTACAACAGTGTTTTTTCATATTATCCGTTCTGGATAGTTCATGCTCAGAACGACTACGGCCGTAAAACAGCGCGTTAGTATAAGTGATCTTAGGGCCTGTTAACACTCACCCAGTTGGCTCTGCCGGGACTATTTTTCGTCCGGCAAGGCAGCATGAGCTAATGATTTCGAATAATTGCTATGCATCTACCCAAGGAACCGGTTTATGTCGACATAGAAGGCGAGACTCATGATCGCCAACAGGATCAATAATCCGATCTTTTGGCCCTGCTCAAGAAATCGCTCCGATAACGGCCGACCTTTAATTCCTTCTATGAGGAAGAAAAACAGGTGTCCACCATCCAGAACGGGGATAGGCAACAGGTTCAACACGCCCAGGCTGATACTCACCACTGCGAGAAATTTAAGAAAATAACTGACACCGTAACTAGCCGATTTACCAGCATAATCCGCAATTGATATCGGACCACTGAGATTTTTCACCGATACCTCGCCAATGATCATCTTGCCCAGCATCCGCAGCATCAACAGGGACAGGTCCCAGGTCTTATAGAGTGATTGGCCTATGGCATCGATCGGCCCATATTTGACAACAGCCCTATAGTCGTCCATCAGATCATCGGGCACATTCACACTTGCGCCAATGCGACCGTAGCTCTCCCCATCCCCCTCAATCTTCAAAGGGGTGACACTCATGGCGATGTAATCCCCGTTGCGGTCGACCTCCAGATCGAGGGCCTGGCCGGGCCGTTCGCGTACATAATTGACCCAATCACTCCAATCCACCACATCGACACCGTCAACATTGACGATACGGTCACCGGATTTCAGGCCGGCCAAGGCGGCCGGTTCTCCATCCAGCACCTCGCCTATGACAGGCGACAGGGTGGGTCGGTCGGGAGAGAGTCCGAGTTTCTGCAGCAACAAGCCATCCTCCGCCAGCCTGGAGAGGCCATCACTTGCCAATGGATAAACATGCTCCACACCCGTCTGACTACGCACCCTTATAGGGAGATTGGTACTGTCGAGCGCTTCTGACAACATCACATAGACCACACTCTCCCAAGTCGGTGTGGGCTGATCCGCCACCGCCAATATCTCGTCGCCTTGGGTAAATCCTGCCTGTTCTGCGAGAGAGCCGCTCTCAACCTCACCCACTATGGGTTTGAGGCCGGTATCGCCGGTGACGAAAATGAGCCAGAACGCCAGAATGGCAAACAGGAAATTGAACAGCGGACCCGCCACAACAATGGCGCTGCGAACGCCCAAAGTCTGGCGATTGAACGCGCGATGCTGTTCCTTTGCCTCCACTGGGGCCTCGCGTTCATCCAACATCTTCACATAACCGCCCAGGGGAATGGCGGCAATCACATATTCGGTGCCATCCGCTGCACCTGTGCGTCGCCACAGGGCTCGGCCGAAGCCAATCGAGAAACGCAAGACCTTGACACCCAATTTACGCGCTACCCAGAAATGGCCGAATTCATGTACTGCAATAAGAATTGCCAGGGCGACGATAAATGAAACAAGGGTGAAGAGTAGTGAGTCCATTGGAAAAAATCAGTACCTGTTAACACTCATCCTATCGGCCCTGCCGGGACTGTTTTTTCGTCCGGCAAGAGAGTATGAGCGATGTGTCGTCGTTCTACATGAGCGAATGATAACGCAGCTGGGGGAAAAACAGCCCCTGCCCTGCGGGGTGCGCCCCGAAGGGGGTACCTTTGGGACACGCCTGAAAAAATGCCTCTCGGTATTGCTTGTCGTTCATTTGCCGTAACCAAACCTCTCTCCTCGCGCTTTGATTGGCGCTTTTTCAGGCACAGCAGAGCCGATAGGATGAGTAATAACAGGCCCTAGCCTATATCGCTGCTTATGACCCTGTTTTGCGCGACTTGTTCCGCTATGGCCCGCCCCTGTCTGTCGATATCGAGTAGAGTATCAAGATCGTCACCATTTTCCACCGACAACCTCTGCAAGGTCTCGTCGACCACCCAGGCTATGTCAGTAAAGGCCAAGCGTTCCGCCAGAAAGGCCTCTACGGCCACTTCATTGGCTGCATTGAGGATCACACTCGCCGTACCGCCCGATTGAATTGCCTGATAGGCGAGTTTCAGGCAAGGATATCGCTGCAGATCGGGCTGATCGAAGTCGAGCCGGGCAACCTGGAACAGATTGAGACTGTCGACACCCGAGTCGATGCGCTGGGGCCATGCCAGGGCATGGGCAATCGGCGTTCGCATATCGGGATTGCCGAGCTGAGCCAATACCGAACCATCGACATACTCAACCATGGAATGGATGATACTTTGCGGATGCAGAACCACTTGAATCTCTTCCGCCTCGGCACCGAACAGCCAATGCGCCTCTATGACCTCCAATCCCTTGTTCATCATGGTTGCGGAATCAACCGAGATTTTCCGTCCCATGTCCCAGTTTGGATGGGCACAAGCCTGTGCCGGAGTGACGCCTGCCAATTGCTCAATCGGCATGGTGCGAAACGGCCCGCCAGAGGCAGTCAATAGGATGCGTTTTACCCCACCTGGAGTCAGCCCCTCTCCTCCCGGAGGCAGGCACTGAAACACCGCATTGTGCTCACTATCGATCGGCAGGATCTCTGCGCCGTGGGCAGCCACTTCCGCCATAAACAGACTGCCCGCAACCACCAGCGCCTCTTTATTCGCCAGCAACAAACGCTTTCCTGCCCGCACCGCTGCCAGTGCGGGTAACAACCCCGCCGCACCGACGATTGCTGCCATCACTATTTCGGCTTCGGGTATTGCGGCTGCTATCTCCAGCCCCCGCAAGCCGGATAAGACCTCAGTTGAAATACCTTTTTGACTTAAGCCTCTAGCCAACAGGTTTGCGGATTCCGTATCTGCCATCACCGCGATTTTCGGCTTGAAACGTTCACACTGAAGCAGCATCCCCTCCACATCCCGGTTGGCGGTCAGGGCGACTATGCAATACTTTTCGGGATGCCTGGCAACGACATCCAGGGTGCTCACACCTATTGAGCCTGTGGACCCAAGTACGGTAAGACCCTTCATTGCACCTCTCCCAGAAGGATTAAGCCAAACAGAAACACCGGAGCCGCAGCGGTAAGGCTGTCTATCCTGTCCAGCATGCCGCCATGTCCGGGTAGCAATTGCCCGCTGTCCTTGACACCCCGTTGACGTTTGATCAGGCTTTCGAAAAGATCTCCAACCACCGATGCGAGCATGGTGGCCAGACAGAGTAAAATGATCAACAGGGTTTGGCCCACACTGCCACCCAACCAGACAGACAGAAAAATTGCGCAAAGCAAGGCGCTTGCCATCGCACCATAGACACCTTCGCGGGTTTTTCCCGGACTCACCTGAGGCGCAAGCTTGTGTTTTCCCCAGCGATGTCCTGCAAAATAGGCGCCTATATCCGCACTCCAGATCAGGATCAGCACGAACAGCAGAAGTCCGGGGCCGGTGGTTGGTATACGATGTATCGAGACTAACGCCAACCCGGCGGGTAGCAGTACGATAAAACCTTCGACTGCCCGTAGCAGCAACCTGTCAGACTGTTGCCGGTCTGCATGATAGCGAGTCAAGCGCCACAGTGCGAGCAACCACCAGGCCACGGAGAGCAACATTATCCCTGGCACCCAGGCCGACGGTAACAGGTAGTGGAGTGCAGCCAGACAGATCAGCAGAAAAAGTAGATATAGCATCTGCAGGAATGGGGTTTCAATGCCACTCAGCCTGGCCCACTCCAAGCCTCCGACTGCAATCACCAAGGAGACGATCAGTGCCAAATAATGACTGGGCAGCAGCAACACCGCTGCGACGACCAGAGGCGCTAGTATGAGGGCGGTGATGACGCGCTGTTTCAACATGGGCGATTGAATAGCGTCTTGCTAGTTCGTTGCCGGCTGACCGCACCCCATGTCGCATACACGATATCAAGCTGGCTACCGACATTTGATCTATACATCATATCGACGGCCCTTAAGAGGCCTCTGCGGTCTGATCCTGGACCTGCTCGCCGGTACGGCCAAAGCGGCGTTGTCGACGGGAAAAATCGTGCAACGCCTCCTCCAGGGCCTTACGGTTGAAATCAGGCCAAAGCAGGTCGGTGAAATAGAGTTCTGTATAGGCGCATTGCCACAATAGAAAATTGCTGATCCGCTGCTCGCCGCCAGTACGGATAAACAGGTCAGGTTCGGGTAGATCGGCAGAACAGAGATTTTGGGAAAAACACTCCTCATCGATCTGATCTAGCGATATTTCACCCCGCTGTACCTGTTCCACCAACCGTTTTGCAGCCTGTGTTATGTCCCAGCGTCCACCGTAGTTGGCTGCCACCTGTAAAAGCAGACCCTGATTGGACGCCGTTTGCCGCTCAGCCTCCTCTATCTGCTGCTGCAGATTGTCGGCGAAGGCGCTACGATCACCGATCACTTTGAGTTTGACCTGGTTTCGATCCAGGCGACGAATCTCCTTCTTCAGCGACCTTAAAAAAAGGTCCATGATGAGATTGACCTCTTTCTGGGGCCGTTGCCAGTTCTCACTGCTGAAAGCAAACAGAGTCAGTACCGGTATCTTCAGTTCGACACAGACCTCAACCACCCCGCGAACCGCTTCCACACCTGCAGGATGACCGGCATAGCGTGGCAGACCACGCTTCTTTGCCCAACGACCATTACCGTCCATGATTATCGCGATATGCCTCGGCAATCGCTTTTCGACGACTACAGACTCCTTTGTCGTGCCGTATGTCATTAGAATCCCCGGTTGAGAGTTACGACCGGCGTTCCGCCGTGGATAGCCGCACAGCGGCTCGCTGGATAAGGCTTTGTGAGGGTTGGGATTAGTAAATTCTGTCCTGTGTGCTTTGAAATCATGAACATTGATTCAGTATAGGTGGGTTTCACCTGTTGGATGAACCAGATTTGGGGCCTTTGACAGAATTATATTAATAATCCGTCTCGCAAACCCTAGCTAAATTTCCATGAGGTCTTTCTCTTTCTCAGCCAACAGCTCGTCAACCTGTTTGATGTGCTGGTCTGTCAAGCCCTGGATTACATCCTGACCCCGTCGTTCGTCATCCTCGGAAATCATCTTCTCCTTCATCAGATCCTTGAGATCATGATTGGCATCACGACGGATGTTTCGAATCGCCACTTTGGCGCCTTCCGCCTCATGGCGTACAACACGAATCAGGTCTTTACGCCGCTCTTCGGTCAAGGGAGGCATGGGTACTCGAATAACAGTGCCGGCGCTCATGGGATTGAGACCTAAATCGGAGGTCAGAATCGCCTTCTCGACAACAGCCACCATGTTCTTTTCCCAGGGAACAACGGTCAATGTGCGCGCATCCTCAACGTTGATATTGGCGACCTGACTGATTGGAACGTCTGAACCGTAATAATCGACACGGATGTGATCCAAGAGACTGGGATGAGCCCTTCCCGTGCGCACTTTGGCTAATTCATGCACCAATGACTCAACACTCTTGCCCATACGGGTATTAGCATCTTTCTTAATGTCGTCTATCATGTCAGCCGCCTTTTACCACTAGTGAACCGATCTCCTCTCCCTGCATCAAGCGCATGAGAGCACCTGGATCATTAATATTCATGATACGAAGTGGCATCTCATTGTCACGGCAGAGAACGATCGCCGTTGCATCCATGACCTTCAGGTTTTCCGCCAATGCACGATCATAAGTCAATTCGGGATAAAAGACAGCTTGTGTGTCTATTACCGGATCAGCAGAGTAGACACCGTTGACCTTTGTCGCTTTGATCATCAGATCGGCTTTTATCTCCACAGCGCGGAGACTGGCTGCCGAATCGGTCGTGAAATAGGGATTGCCTGTGCCGGCCGCCAGAATGGCCACCTTGCCGTCATCCAGTGCTTGTCGCGCCCCTCTGGCAGTAAAGGTTTCGCAAACATCAGGCATCTGCAGTGCCGAAAACACCACGGCATCGACACCTGTGCGAGACAGCCCATCCTGCATCGCCAACGAATTCATGACCGTGGCCAGCATGCCCATGTGATCGCCACGCACCCGGTCAAAACCACCCTGAGCCAGACCTGCGCCGCGAAAGATATTTCCGCCACCGATTACCAATCCGATCTGAACCCCCGCATTCACCAGCTCCCTGATCTCTTCGGATACCCGATGCATGACATCCGGGTCAATACCGAAATCCCCTCCTCCCATGAGGGCTTCACCACTGAGCTTGAGTAAAATGCGTTGGCAAATCAGATCAGTCATTTAGTGTACTGTCTCATTACTAATGTGTGACATCAACGAGACACCAGGCCATTGGCCGCTAGGCACGCCTTGTCATGGGATCTTGGTGAGACTCTGATATCACACATTAGTATGAGACAGTACACTAGATCCATATCCAGGTTACATTTTTGCCTGCGCCATAACCTCTTCCGCAAAGTTTTCCTGCTTCTTCTCGATGCCCTCACCCACCTCGACACGGGTATATTGGACGATCGATGCTGATTTACTCTTCAGTAGTTTTTCCACCGTAGTATCCGGGTCCTTGACGAAGGCTTGGCCAAGCAATGTGTTCTCAGCCAGGAACTTACGCATGCGACCCTCCACCATCTTGGCGACGATCTCATCCGGCTTCCCGCTCTCCTTTGCCTGAGCGGTTACGATATCGCGCTCCTTGTCGAGCAGGTCCTGGGGCATCTGATCCGCGGAGAGGCAGATCGGGTTTGTCGCCGCGATGTGCATCGCCAGATCCTTGCCGAGCTCATCATCGCCACCTTCAAGCTCCAGTACGACACCAATGCGTGCTCCGTGCTTATAGCTCGAAAGCTTACCGTTGCCAGCCTGGATACGGGAGAAACGACGTACGTTCATGTTCTCGCCGAGCTTCGATACCAATGCCTCGCGTGCCTGATTCACTGTGGTGTCCTCGCCTTCGTGCAGCGGCAGTTCCATCAATCCCGCCACATCGTCGGCCCCGCCAGCCAATACCCGCTCGGCAACCGCCTTCGCGAATGAGGTGAAATTGTCATCTTTTGCGACAAAATCGGTTTCGCTGTTAACCTCAACCATCGCTGCCTGGCCGCAATCTTCGCTGAAGCTGATGACAATCACCCCTTCAGCGGCGATGCGTCCGGCTTTTTTGGCCGCTTTGGCCTGCCCGGACTTGCGCATCTGCTCAATGGCGGCGTCCACGTCACCATTGGTCTCAACCAGTGCCTTTTTACATTCCATCATGCCTGCGCCTGTACGCTCGCGCAGCTCCTTAACCAGAGAGGCTGTAATCGCCATAGTCTGTCTACCTATAATGTTAAGCTGAAATTTATTACTTGCGGATGCCGGGATATTCCGGCACCAACCGGCATACCTGAGCTAAGTCACAGCTTCAGGAACCGCCTTCCGAAACCTCTACGAACTCTTCGTTGCCATTGCCGCCAACCATGGTTGCGGCACTCGCACGACCCTCGAGAATGGCTGCAGAAGCCCCTTGTACATAAAGCTGTATTGCTCGAATAGCATCATCGTTGCCCGGGATCACATAATCGATACCATCAGGATCATTGTTGGTATCGACCACACCAATGACAGGTATACCCAGTTTGCGCGCCTCGGCCACGGCATTCTTCTCATGTCCTACATCAACAATAAAAAGCGCATCCGGCAGGCCGTTCATGTTCTTTATTCCACCCAGGCTCCGCTCCAGCTTTTCCAGCTCTCTACTCAGTCCGAGGGTCTCCTTCTTGTTGAAGCGCTGCTCAACACTTCCGTCTTCAAACATGGCCTCCAGCTCTTTTAGACGTTTGATAGACTGCTTGATGGTCTTGTAGTTTGTCAGCATACCACCTAACCAGCGATGGTTGACGTAGGGCATGCTGCAACGATCTGACTCTTCGCGGATCACATTCTGCGCCGCACGCTTGGTTCCTACGAAGAGAACTTTACCGCCGTTGGCGGAGAGGGATCCGATGAAATTCATCGCATCCTTGAATAGTGGCATGGTCTTTTCAAGATTGACGATGTGAATCTTGTTGCGATGACCAAAGATGTAGGAACCCATTTTGGGATTCCAATAACGGGTCTGATGCCCGAAGTGCACGCCAGCCTCAAGCATTTGGCGCATTGATACTTCACTCATGAGTGACTCCTGATTGTATCGGGTTATACCTCCACATATCCCATGGCCCAACCATAAGACACTGATCTGTAAGCGATTTATGCCTACAATCACGACATCTTGCGGCACCCAGGCCCATGTGTCGATATGTGTGTGTCGTTTGCCGCCGTTAATACCAGAGGTCTTACAGCGGATTTAGTACGCCGAAGCGTTTGCGATTCGGCGGGGCGTTTTATACCATAACCTGCTTGTTGCGACAATCGCGTCGAATCCCCCTAGCCCCTTCATTTCCCCGGATTTTTAAACATTTTCATATGGGTATCACAATAAAAACCGCAGAAGAGATCGAAAAGATGCGTGTCGCCGGAAGACTGGCGGCGGAGGTATTGGAAATGATCGTTCCTCATGTCCGGCCCGGCGTGACCACCCAGGAGCTGGACCGGATCTGTCATGAATACATCGTAGATGAACAAGCTGCCATCCCGGCGCCGCTCAACTATCGCGGATTCCCCAAATCGATCTGCACCTCGGTGAATCAAGTCGTCTGCCACGGCATACCCGGAGAGAAGCGACTGAAAAAGGGCGATATCGTCAATATCGACATCACTGTCATCAAAGACGGCTTTCACGGCGATACCAGTAAAATGTTCTGTATCGGGCAACCCTCGGTGTTGGCCAAACGACTGATTGAGGTGACGCAGCAAGCGCTCTGGATCGGCATTAAAAAGGTCGGACCGGGATGCCATTTGGGTGATATCGGCCACGCCATCCAGAGCCATGTGGAGAGCTACAATTACTCAATTGTGCGTGAGTACTGCGGTCATGGTATCGGACGTGAGTTTCATGAGGACCCCCAAGTACTACACTACGGACAACCCGGTACGGGTGTCGAACTTAAGCCGGGAATGTGTTTTACCATCGAACCCATGGTCAATGCCGGTAAACAACAGGTAAAACTCAAACCCGATGGCTGGACAGTGGTAACCAAGGATCGCAGTCTCTCAGCGCAATTCGAACACACCATACTGGTCAAAGATGATGGTTTTGAAGTACTCACACTACGAGATGAAGAGCGCGGCGAAATCCCGTCAATGGGATCGAACTGACTGAAAAATGATCGACTTCGCGTCACTGAACCAGGCATTCGCGGAGGATGGCTCTCCCATTCAGCCATGCAAGGTCATTCTGAAGCACTATACGGAAGGCGTTGAAGAACGTTTCTCCACCGGACAGACCCCCATCAGCAAACTAGTCGCTGAACGTGCTCAGTTGATCGATGAAATTCTGATCCGCGCATGGAATCGCTATCTGGACATCTCCATTGAAGCCTGTCTGGTTGCCGTTGGTGGATACGGGCGTGGCGAGTTACACCCAGCTTCCGATATAGACTTGCTAGTTCTACTCAATCATGAGGATCTGTTTGAGTCATTCAAGGACCCCCTCACACAATTTCTCACTCTGCTCTGGGACATCGGCCTTGATGTCGGCCACAGTGTTCGTACTATTGATGACTGCATTCGAGAGGCTGATCAGGATATCACCGTCATGACCAACCTGATTGAATCCCGTCGTCTGGTAGGTTCGGCTCGGTTATTCAGTGAAATGTTGAAGGCCACCGGACCTGAGAGGATGTGGGACAGTCATGATTTCTTTGAGGCCAAATGGAACGAGCAACGCATTCGCCACACCAAACATGACGACACTATCAGTAATCTAGAACCCAACATCAAAGAGAGTCCAGGCGGTTTGAGGGACATTCATATGATTGGATGGGTTGCGAAACGGCATTTCAAGACCGAGAGTTTGCATGACCTGGTGGAACATGACTTTCTCACGGAAGCAGAATACCATACCCTGATCGAAGGACAGGAACATTTATGGCGAGTGAGATTCGCACTTCACTTGCTGACCGGGCGCCACGACGACAGATTGCTCTTCGATCACCAACGCACTCTCGCCTCCTATCTAGGCTATGATGCAGATCATGTGAACATGGCTGTCGAGTGCTTTATGCGCGATTACTATCGCACCGTCATGGAGTTGAGCCGTCTCAATGAAATGCTGTTGCAACATTTCCAAGAGGATATTCTTTTCAAAAATGAACTTGGAGAGCCGGTTACTATCAATAAACGCTTTCAAAAACGCGGCTACTTTCTCGAAGTCACTCACAAGAATGTTTTCAAGAAATATCCCACCGCGCTTTTGGAATTGTTCCTGATAATGCAAGAAAACCCTGATTTGAGAGGCGTCAGGGCCAGCACCATTCGTCTGGTACGCAATCACACCTATCTTATAGACGAAAAATTCCGCCAGGATATAAGTGCGCAAAGCCTTTTTATGGAGATTCTGCGTCAACCGTTCGGCATTACCAGTGCACTTAGGCGCATGAATATTTATGGTGTACTAGCGGTTTATATACCGATTTTCGAAAATATTGTCGGTCGTATGCAGTATGATCTTTTTCATGTCTATACCGTTGATGAGCACACTCTCATGGTGGTTAGAAATCTGCGGCGATTGACAACGGAAAAGCATGCTGACGAGTACCCACTTTGCAGCCAGTTGATGAGTACCCTTCCTAAAGAAGAACTTATTTATTTGGCGGCAATATTTCATGATATAGCTAAAGGACGGGGTGGCAATCACTCAGAGCTAGGCGCTATCGATGCTTATGATTTTTGCCGGTTACATCATTTAAGTGAATATGACAGCCACTTGGTCAGCTGGCTTGTGAGTAATCATTTAGTGATGTCTATGACTGCGCAGCGCAAGGATATCACCGATCCAGAGGTAGTACAGGAGTTTGCGTCACTGGTAGGTGATCTAAATCGTTTGACTTATCTTTACCTGCTTACCTTTGCAGACAGCAGAGCGACAAATCCCGCAGCATGGAATTCCTGGAAAGACTCACTATTGCGAGACCTGTTCAATGCGACACGAAGAGCTCTTATCAGAGGACTGGATAATCCACTTGCACAGGATGAGCTGATACAGGAAAAACAATCAGCGGCGATGCATCAATTGCTGCTTCAGAACATCCCAAACGAAACCACCCGTGATTTGTGGGCGACCTTTACAAAAGAGTACTTTCTTACACATTCGCCAAATGCAATACAACGCCATACTAAGGCAATCATTGATACCCCAAAAAGTGAACTGCCGTTAATACAGATGCGCCAGACAGAAAAGCGCGGCGGAAGCGAAGTACTGATTTATTGCTTGGACAGGGATAATCTTTTTGCCGTTACGACTACACTGCTAGATCAATTAGCTCTATCCATTGTCAATGCAAGGGTAATGAGTACATCCGATGGACACTCCCTGAATTCCTATCTTGTGCTGGAGCAGGATGGCAGTCCGGTGGAAATTGGCCAACGCAGTGATGAGATCATTGATACGCTCTCCAATGGTCTTCGTTTAGAAGGCACACAACCGTTCAAAGTAACCCGCAGAATACCCCGTAAAAATAAACATTTTGACTATGAGACATTTATCTACTTTACCCAAGAACCAAAGTTGCAAAGAACAACCATGCGTCTGGTTACATTAGATCGCCCAGGTCTTTTGTCGAATGTTGGACAGGCTTTTGCAGAGTGTAAAATCAGATTAAAGCATTCGAAAATAACCACACTTGGGGCGCAAGTCGAAGATATATTTTTTATTACTGACAGGGAGGATAAGCCAATCCTGGATGAAGAGAGACTAAGTTGCCTAAAAAGCGCTGTGGAAGAAAAAATGTCTGAGTAACGAAAAATAGTATATTTCGTTTATTCGTTGTGTTTTATTAGAGGAAACGTAAATCGGATTGTGTTTACTCGACATGGCATTAAAACTATATATTATTAATCCGTTACTCTTCCTTTAAGAATTATATTATAATATTCTTACTTATCTGATCCATTTGCCGTATTCATTTTTCTTAAGATCTGCAAATTTTCATTATTTAGGTATATTTCACTGAAGTTAGAACATTATTTGTGGTATCAATGTCTCTATAGACTCAATGGAGTACCGCCGTATGTATCGCCAGCTTATTCATTTTTTGGTTATTTTTATTATTGTGGTTCTACTTCAAGGCTGTGGTGGCGGTGGTGGCAGTTCTGGCGGTGGCATACAGATCCCCGATACATTTACTGCATATACCGATCTGTCTTGGATTTCTCCTAAGACGAGAACAGATGGAAGCTATCTCATATCATCAAGCGTTGCCGGATATAAGGTCTACTATGGAAACAATAATGATGATCTACAACTTTTAGTGGATATTCAAGGATCCGGAATTGATGAATATCGGATAGGCGTACCGACTGCCGGCAGTTATTTTTTTGCATTAGCCGTTTATGATACGCAAGGTACTGAAGGACAATTATCTAATGTTGTACTTAAAGAGGCTTTCTCGTTTGACAATGAATAATTCAGCAGGTTATACGCTTAATTCACCAGCCGACTTATCCACTGCTTGCTCTCATATAACCAGGGTTTTATATCTTTAAAACGTAAAACCTCAAAGTGGAGATTTCTCCCAAATGGGTTGAGTATGTCACCGATCACTTTCCACTTCGAGCCGTAGTCTTCCGGCAGATTCAATTGGCTTTTACTTTTAAAAAGCAGCATTAATAACAAGTCTATATCACCCCACAACCATCTGGTTTTGACACCAATTTCATACTTTACCGTATCTTTAACTTCACTCTGCTGGTAAATATTGACGAGTAGATTTGGAAAATCTACACCCGAATCAATGGCCAGCTGTAGTGACCCCCAGAATCTACCGTTTATCTCCATAAAATATGGTATATTTTTCAGGCTGTCATATTTATATTCAACCATTGCCACACCATGCCAATTCAATTCATCCAATAAAAGCTGACTATATTTATCTATTGTTGGATCAATTTCCACACTCTCCCTCAAAACACTCACACCACCAGAGGGCGGCTTTTCTCTTATTCTTCGATGTGCAAATTTAGCTATGCATCTACCTTTATCATAACAGTAGAAGGCACCCATGCCATTCCCTCTAACTCTTTCCTGTAAAAGAACAGGAAATATTTTATGATTAGTGTTATCTAAAATAATCTGCAACTCATCATAACTGCTAGCATAGGAGACACCGGTGAATACCCACTTCCCTCCTACCAAGACCCTTGAACGTGATGGTTTAACAACGACTGGGAAGGTTATTTGTAAAGATTCAGATGTAATATCTTTTCTTGATTCTATTGTCTGAGTTAGCGGAACAGATATCCCCAACTCTCTTGCGATCATTGTTAGCTTTCTTTTATCTGCAGCCAACATCATAGTCTCTTCATTCGCTATTGGCGCTTTACACTCAATTCCGCCTTGCTTAACCATATTGGTAATGGGAAACACACATACATCGGTCACCGGTATTACAAGGTCAATATGTAAATTTATCACTAGATCTCTGATTTTATTACAGAATTGGTCATACTCCGTTACAGGATCCGGATAGAGTACTGCCTCTGTACAGTATTTTGAACTTGATGCCAAAGACTGCTTTTCCCTTTCTCCTACAAATATTTCATATCCTTTAGATCCCAAGGACCTTGTTATTGCCAGTGCAGCCCGGCTGTTTCCGTCTGTTACCAGTATTTTTTTTATTTGTTGCATAAAGAATATATCGTATTTTTATTGATAGAATTGTTTAATGCATGCTGCGTATACGCTTAATTTTTCAATATATATTGTGATACATATCTGTTGATAATTTTATTTATATCTATTTTAACCTTATCATTGATATAGACATGCGTTGGCAACGTGATTAATTGCTCTGATATCTGCTCAGCACCTTCAAACCTACCAGGGTTTACGATAAATCCTTCTATTTCCTTCAATCGATTAATTGAGTTTGGATAGGATATGGTAATTCCATATCTTTTGGCATCATTGATGAGTTTCTCTCTTAATAATTCATCAGTGATTCTTACTGGATATCTCAAATAAACGGGTTTTGCATCGTCTAGTTCTTTGATCTTTTTATGTATTTCACTCTCAGTTATATGACTTTTATACCATAGTCCGTTTTCCACTCTTTTCTTTGCAATATTTATTGATCTTTTAAGTTGCGAAAGTGCCAATGGCGCTAGGTTACGCGAATATTTTTTTATGCTTATGACATCTTCATATCTCGTTTTTCCTAGATTCAAAAATGGCAAAGAGGCCGGCAACCAATAGAGGAATGGATTTAAAAAAAGATAATATGCAATCACTTTAATAGTGGTTAGTAAACTTTCTTTTAGAGAACTTGTCGGTAGATTATCGTATTGACTGGCTATGATTTCTGACAATTCAATATTATTCGTTCCAATAACACCCCCCTCAATGGACGTAATATTTTTACCCTTGTCAAAGCTGTAAAGTCCTGCGGTACCAAACGTTCCGACGTCCCTACCTGAAGATTTTGAATCAAATGATTGCGCTGCATCGTCCACCAAATAGACACCACTTGAGTTTGCGATGCTTTCCAATTCATTCAACTGATTAGGAATACCGTAAAGATTTGCCGTTATAATACATAACACATTGTCAAAGGGCATCTTCACCAATTGGTCCAAATTGTATGACAATGTATTTGGATCTATATCACAAAGCCTTATCTTTAAACCAGCATTCAGAACAGAACTAGCGACTGAATAACAAGTGTATGCCGGTACAATAACCTCATCTTTGTGTTCATTGTTTGGTAGTTGCTTTAGTGACCTCAAGAGTAAAGTCATTGCGCCACGGCCAGTAGTGAAGAGATAGCTATATTTAATGTTAAATCTGTCTTTTAACACTTTTGAAATGGTTGGCCGCTTATCAACAAATAAAATATTACATATAATCCAATATAACAGCTCCCCTGTTTTAATAGGCGATCCACTTGGTGGATAGAATTTGAGCATAGAAGTTTTTCCTTATGGAATATATTTTGATATTTTTGGTCCAATCAGTTGTGTCATCTTCAATGGCAGCATACTCCACAGCTTTATCACAAGTCTGTATTTAGGGTTTGACGGATTCAAATTTGGCATATCATCTATTTTATTCAAATAATATTGCCAATATAATTGTTTAATCTCCGCATTCCACTTCTTCTTGAATGACTCTCCTCCGGAATCCACGCTTGACCGGCCAAGGTGATAGGTTGAGTAACCTCTTTCACATGCATCCTTAATCATTTCCCAATACAATACATAACTTGGTTGATATTTTCTGTAATGATTATCCAATCCAAGCCACATCCCTTCTACAGTATCGTTAAAATAACCATTCAATGCAGAAGCCACTGGCACACCGTCTTTATATGCCACAAAAATCAAAATATCGTCTTTAAAATATTTAACTATCTCTTTGAAGTAATTTAATGAGTATATTGGCGTTCCCAAATCCCTCCATGACTTTGATAATATTTCATAAAACGCTGGCAACAGTTCTTCACCTCCTTGCTTAACAGTTATTCCGTTTTTGTATACTCTACGTATATTTGTTCTATGCTTTGACTTAAATCCATTCCACAATTTATCGTAATCCTGATCAAGCTTAATTGTTAGCGATATCTTGTTTTTAGATTCCTTCATGCTTACTACAGTTGGCTTTTGACTACGAACTTCAAGATACTTCGCTTCTTGTTTATTTGTTAGGGTACAAGCATAATTGAGTAATTTTTTCTCAATTTCTATAGAATCTGTGCAGCTTGATCCGTAGTTAACGAATGGCATAGAACAGAGTATATGACCAAACAATACACTATGTAAGGAAACCAATGGGAGAACACCTACTACCTCATCATTGTTTGTCGCCACTAAACTATATACATCATGTTTAAAATATTTACTGTTAATCAATTGCCACTCAAATAATTGATAAAAGCATGATTGATTATTATTTTTGAGGTAGTCATTCCATTTGTTAATATTATCTTCTTCAATATTATAGACTTCTACCGAGATATTATTTTGCGTCATGTCTTGACCATATAATTTCTATTTCTGTAACTTTTAATCTTTTTAGGAATTTGAGAGCTACTGGTTATAAAACGTAAGAATATCATTGCTTATAAATCTTGTATGAATGGTGAAAAGATCAGGTAGTTTCCTTACTATTAAAATATCCCTATAAGCGTAGCTAAAAAAGTAGCTTTACTATCTGCCACAACATCATTGATGTTAATTCTTTTTAGATTGTATATATCCGTATCTTTATCAATGTATCCATATTCAGTGCCAAAACCGCATTTATATCCCACTTTGTTCGCCATCTCGCCTATTTCTCCATTGTAATCTCCATTGGGATAGGCAATTGATATAACTTCAGTTTCTAAGTTGTCCTCTATATTCCTTTTTGATCTATTCAGTTCTTCAACAACCTCATCATCCGTAAGTTTGGTCAATATTTTGTGGCTACAGGCATGCGAACCTATTTCAATTCCATTATCGCTCAATTCCTTCAGTTGATCCCAGGTCATATGCATGTCGACAGCCGATCCATCGCTATGAGAAAGGATAGCTAATAATTCATTTATCATTCCCTCAATTTCCTTATATGACTTAGTCTTCAATGATCTCACATAATTCATTATCTCTGCATGCTTGGTATCTTTGTTTTTTAGAACGATATCCTCAATACCATATTTCTGTATTATTTCTATCGATTCCTTTGTATTTTTTTCACAAATATTCCAAATCAAATAACCCATTCTCTCCTGCCAAAATGTTTGTTCTGTTGAAACATAATTCAGCGGAACGAATATAATGGCCGAACAATCATGTTTTTTTAAGATCGGATAGGCATAATCGTAATTATCTCGCCAACCGTCATCAAATGTGATTAGACACTGCGGATCACTCCCATGCTTACGCTTATCCACACCATAAGCCAATGCAGATGTATCCGTTAATTCAAAATATTCTTTTATAGTGTGAAGATGCATGTCAAAATTAGCGGGATCCACCATAATTGCTTGATGTGAAAAGCTACGGTAACGGATGTTAAAAGGAAGGATACGATGATAGGTCAGTACAAGAGTTTTATTTGCTAACTTTTTTTTGAGAATAAATCCGGTTACGCCTGTGTAATAAAAGATGTTAGCAATCATCTTTTTATAATAACTGAATATTTTAGAGAAATACTTTCTCATCTTAATAATTTGTAAAATATTATTTTTTTTGGAAAATTAAAATATTCCCAAAAGCCGGCCCTGGAGATTTTATGTTTTTAAACCATATTTTGTTAACTAAATGTATTAATTTTTTTAGGACTGTTGTTGGGACCACCCAATACAACTCGGTAAACTGACCCGCCCTTCTGGTTTGCAACTCCATACCATATTTCTCAAATTCTTTTATCAGCCAGTCTATATTCGCCTGCCTTGTCATAAGACGACCATCCTCGGTTTCTTCCCAATTTTCAATTCCAGCTTCGACAATATTAACAACAGCTCTTTCTCTACCAAGGATTTTTTTCATTGCCCTGATTGCATTCGTTTGCAGAGAGCGCATATTACCTTCACTTACTGCCAGCGTCCCCCCCTTTTTCATGATTCTTGCAAGTTCTGATACTGCCTTGTCAACTTCCGGTATATGCATTAATACCCCCCAACAAACAGCCTTTGAGAATGTCTCATCCTCAAATGAGAGATCTGTGAGATTCTCACACTTGAGCTCTATTTGACTGTCATAGCCGGTTCCAATTAGCCCTTTTCTCGCCAATTCTAGAGCAGACTCAGATAGATCAGTACCAACCACCCTAAAACCGCGGTCGACGAGATTTTTTGATTTTGCGCAACTGCCGCACCCAGCATCCAGAACAACGTCACCCTCTGTTTGTGCAAAAACATCACGAATATAGTCAAATGCCATATTGTAAAATTTTTCGTTGTCGGGTGTTCTGTAATTATCCACCCACTCATCATGTATCGAATTTTTTTGTAATGTCTTTTCTGCATCACTTGAGTTTTGTGTACTCATTTTTATTAAACTCTCAGATTAAGGTTTCACACTGCGCCTTTATGTCGGACTCAAAGACTGTAGATATCGCGCCACAGCAAGTAATTGACTGTCGTCCATAGGAGCTCAGATGTGTCTTTCCTACCTGACACATGCATTTGATACTGATCCCTGACCATATCCAAGTTGATATTATCATCACGCTTTGTATCAAATATAACCTCCTTGACGATTTTGCCTAATCCATTCTTGTCTTTAATCCAGTCTGAAATCGGCACGCCAAAGCCAGATTTCCTTCTATATATCAAATCTTTAGGCAAGTACTTTTCCGCGATCGTTTTGATTAACAATTTAGTATTAGTTTTTTCTATTTTAATGCTTGACGGTATTGAATTAGCAAATTCCACAAGTCTATAGTCTATAAAAGGCACTCTTGCCTCTACGCTAGCCCCCATGCTCATTTTATCCTGCCTATTTAGAATTGAGACTAGGTAGGTCAGCTGATCTTGTAGCGAGACCATGTCCATGGTTTTTTCATAATTCATGACTGATGCAGCCACATATTTCCGATATTCAAGAGCGTTAATACCACTACTTGTCACTGCCCTGTCTACTATATCTTTTTGATTGACAGCGGAATTAAGCATCATCATAGTCTCATAGTCAAAGCTAGAATAATCACTCAATTTTCTCAATCTATGGTCAGATATTAGCGTCGTTAACAATTTTAATACCGGTGATGCTACCCAAGAGATATTTCTAATTTTGTTGAGTAATTCCGGTATTAAATACCTTGGATAACCCATAAATAATTCATCTGCTCCTTCACCCGTTAAAACCACAGTGACAGTTTGCTTTGCAAGTTCACTTAATGCGAGTATATGCACCGAATTTGAGAAGTGGAGAGGTTCATCATTCAACTTTATGGAACGTTCCAATAAACTTGCAAACTCCTCATTGTTAAGGATCAACTCATGATGTGTTGTATCGTATTTTTTAGAAACTAACTTTGCATATTTTGATTCATCATAGTTAACCTCATTGAACCCTACAGAAAACGTGTTCATATTATCACCTGCAATCCCTGCAGCTATTGCTGTGACAAGACTTGAATCTATCCCTCCACTACAAAAAGTGCCTAATGGCACCTCACTCATCAGCCTTATGTTAATTGCATCCTTAAGTAGGTATTCAATACCCTCTATTGCTGTTGCTCGGTTGAGCGTGGGATCTTTTTCAATATCCAGCAGATCCCAATACTTCACGATTTCCGTATGATTTTGTTTTATCAACATGTAATGGCCAGGAAGAAGTGAAAGCACCTTGTCAAACATTGTGTTTTCACCAGCCACACCTCTGAACATGAAGTACTCGTATAAGGCCTTCGTATTTATGCTTTTTTCTATTTCACCATATTCCAATATTGACTTCACTTCTGACGAAAAATAGATCGCCGAATCTGTTTTACAGTAATAAAGGGGCTTAATTCCCATTCTGTCTCTAGCCAAGAACAACGATTGATCATTTTCATTGTAAATAGCGAATGCAAACATGCCATTTAAATAACTTACACATTTTGTACCGTATTCCATATATAGATAGATAATAACTTCCGTGTCTGAAGTTGTACTAAAAGTATATCCCTTTTGTTCCAGTCCTACTTTTAGATCTTTGTAGTTATATATCTCTCCATTAAATACTATCCAGTATTTCTTACTGCTATCCGCCATTGGCTGATGGCCAGTCGCTAGCCCTATAATACTAAGTCTTCTATGAGCCAACCCCAGCGAACCAGAAATATAAAGACCGCTGTCGTCAGGACCTCTATATGAAAAAACATCCCGCATTGCTGTCAGTTTTGCTTTATCGACGATTTTAGATGGGTCGGCGTAGAAAACACCTGCAATACCACACATATCTTTATAATCCTGATTATATATTCATATCAATATTGGATATGACCCACTTGAATTTTCCTGTTGGAGTTCGTTCAAGTTCATCTACTATTTGAATAGTAATTGTTGTATCACTACCCAAGCGCTCTGAAAGGCCATGTATTAAGGCAGACTTGTCATAATCAGTAAAGTCACTGTCGATTCTCAGCTTTATGGTAATATTCGTGAGATCTGTTTGGATTATTTGCGATTCCAGTATAGAAGTTAATGGCTTGAATGGATGCGTAAGTACAGATGGCGAGATGAGTCTTCCATCTTTGAGAACCAAAGTATCTTCAGCTTTTGTTGTTACTTCATTAAGTAGATAATGTGCCCTTCCACATGCACATTTTTGTTCCTTAATTGCAGACATATCATTGGTTTTATAGCGAATTAGTGGCATTGCATAATTATGTAGTGATGTGGCTACTACCGTGCCTGTTGCTCCTCGTTCAATGCTGTTCCCGTTACTGTCACATATTTCAGTAATACCATACTCCATTCCAATATGGCCTCCAGAGTGATAATCGCATTCTGTTGTAAACAACACTCGTTCTGCTGAACCGTAGTAATCGTAAACTTTACAATCAAAACTCTCTTCAATTGTTTCCCTTTGAAAATCATACAATGTTTCAGATGAGGTCAAGACAGATTCGAGCTTAATCTTTTTACCGATATTTTTTAGGTATTTGGCTAAGATGTATACAGTAGACGGATAGCCATCAAGAGTTTTTGGCGAATATCTACGAAGCTCTTCCAAATAGTGTGCGATGTTATCTGGTTTTAAGTGAAAGGAAGAGAACAATAGTTGATTATGGTAATAATTGTATCTCCAAAAAGGCGGTTTTTTTGTATTCAGTGGAACGATTATATTCCCCCTGATAACAGCAACTTTGTCTCCAAATCTCTGCAGATTCACTCGAGCCCAACTATACTGTCTGTCTAGCATGGCATAGTTATAGTTGATGAGGTTTTTACTGTAACATATCTCAAGGGGAGAACCTGTTGTGCCGCTCGTGTGCCCCTTTTCCACTGTCTCAAGCGAATATTCATCTGATAGCAAGGATTGAAAATTTTTCTTTATTATCTCCTTTGTCAATACAGGTAATTTTTGCAAGTCTCCAATTGTCTTGATATCCGAAGGTCTTAATTTAAGTTTTTCCATTAAATTTCTGTAATAATCGACATGCTCATAACAATATTGAATGAGCCTTTGTAGCTTTTTTTCTTGATATTCAATTAGCTGTTTTTCAGTATACCACTGACTTTCTTCAAGAAAGTGCTTTACCTCTCTGAATTCTCCTCCATATCTTTTCTTATCTAATATTATGCTATAACCAGTTACTGCTAGATTTTGAATCGTTGCAGGCATTACATCATATAGATTCTTAAATGGTGTATCCATGATATTTGCAGATATACAAACCTATTTAATAACGCTTTTATAAGCCTCTATTAGCTCTTCCGCTATAGACGGCCAAGCATATTTATCTTCTGCGAGCTTTCTCGCCTGACGCCCCAATTCTTTCCTTCTTGTTTCATCTTTTATTAATTCTATGATGCTGGATGCAAATCCTTCGGATGTATCCTCCAAAAAGATATTTATTCGATCACTTACCTCTATACCTTCACTACCTATAGAAGTAGATACTATTGCTTTACCTTGTGCCAAGGCATCTAACACTTTCAGGCGGGTACCTCCACCGACTCTTAAAGGTACTACATAAATGGCTGATTTAGAGACATGCGGTCTGATATCATCAACATATCCTAGAACTTTAATTCCAGTATCCTCTGAAGCAATATGAATCAAATCCTTTGGAGGATCCTGCCCTATGATATAGAACTTAATATCTGGTATTTTTGCCTTCACCATTGGCCATATGTCGCTAATTAAATACATAACTGCATCTTTATTAGCAAACATATTCATACCACCGGTATAAATAATCGCTCGTTCCTCTTGCTGCTGCAGATTTTCGAAATAGTTTATATCGACACCATTAGGTACGATAAATGTCTCAACACTTGGTGACATCTTTTTTAATTCATCAGCATCATTGGTAGACATCATAACGTTGACGGGGTATTTTGCGCTCTCCTCTGTCTCATATTTTCTTAATCTTTGTGATTGTTTGGCAACGTAGTATCTGGTAAACCAGTTAGATTCTACTTTCGACCTTCTTGCCATCAAGGATGATTCAATATTATGGTGTGTGACAATACAAGGGATATCTTTGACATATTTCTTATATTGAGATAGTCCGACGGTGTCTATATGTACTACGTCTATATCATACTTTCCTATAATATCGTGTATTTTTTCTCTGAAAGAATTACTTTTATGTGCGAGAACGCTGAATGGTAATGGGTAAAAAATGCCAATAAAAAAAGCTATTAATTTGTGGAATTTAGATTGCTTAGGCCATAATTTGAAATAATGCACCTCAGCACACAATTTCTTAAGTTCCGCCATACTCTCATCCAATAAGGATTTGCTTGCAATTGTATCTGGGTGATGAAACGCAAGCAGATACACATCATTGTCCTTTCCTATTTCACGTATGATGTTATATCCTCTCTGTAAAACCCCACCATGAGGCGGATAAGGGATAATTTGCGACAGAAATAGAATTTTCATTATTGTTACCTATTTGTTTATTATTTTCTGATACAAGTCTGAATAGCGTGCTGACATCTTTGCTGCAGTGAAATTTTCTTCATATCTAGTGCCTGCGCTTTCTCCATATTGTTCTCTTAGCGTCTTATGTTCTATCAACGACTGTAGTGAAGCTGCCATGTTTTCTATATCGCCTGGCTCCACCACTATCCCCTGATCTGATCTATTTATTATTTTTGGTGTTTCTCCAACACTCGTGGTGACTATCGCTTTTCTTGATGCCATTGCCTCAAGCAATACCATTGACATTGCCTCCCAGAGTGATGGCTGAAAAAAAATGTCTACTTTCGGTAATAACACAGCTGACGCCGAATCCACCCATCCTAACAACTTTACATAGTTTTCAAGTTTATGCTTTTTTAACCGTTCTTCTAATTTGGTTCTAAGAGGCCCATCACCTGCAATGACTATAACGAATTTATCAGGTAGTATATTCCTGAGCTTTATTGATACCTCTATTAAATCAAACATCCCTTTTTGTTCAATTAGTGTATTCACACAGCCTATAACTACTTTTCCTTGTTGTTTATATTCATCAATTAAGTCGAACTTTTTATCTATACTATTAACGTCAACACCGTTCCATACAGTAGTGATACGGTCATTTGGTATATTGTAGTAACCACATATATCACTTTTTTGCTTTTCAGCTACTGATACCAATTGATCGGGTACACGCCAGAAGAGTCTCTCAAACTTAGCCATTTCCGGCTCTCTATTTGGGTAATTACCAAAATGAAACGTATGTATCAAATGCATGGATGGCAATGTCAATCTACATAAAGAGGCGTCCACCAAGGAATGCACATCATGTGTATGTACTAATTTGATTTTATTTTGTTTTAAATATCTTCTAAGCCTTAAGGATGTAAAATAATCTGTTTTGTTGTTATTTTGGTCTCTTGTTAGACCTATTACATCCGTTCCTTGCACAACAATTTTCTCTCCTATAGTCCCCATTTCCTTTAGATAGCAAACAGATATATCGAATATATCTTTATTTATAGAATTACAGATATTTGCTGTAACCTCTTCTGCACCGCCGATATGTAATGTAGAGTGCAGAATACATAATTTGATTTTATTGTTAGATATAGTCATGACCTAACCTGAATTAACTGTAATATTTTTCTTTGTGTCAATCTCATTTTTTGTCTTTTCAATATGTGACTGATACATAAACTCTGCAGAAACAAATAATCCTGCCAAAACAAAAATATGAGGATAATAGGTAACAGATAAAAATGCCCCTCCTATTGCGAACGCAACCAAGCTTGAGTTGAGCATTAAAAATAAACTACCAAAGACTTCTCCATGTTCATCCGGGACTGTTTTCTTTTTGACTAGCTTTATAAATCTATTATTTCTTTTGTAATTACCAATCAACAAAGCAAGAAAAAATATTATACCAGGTAACCCAAGTTCACCTAAGATCAGAAAATAGGATGAGTGCGCAGTTAACCATGGAAAGTTTTCATAACCAAACTCTGGAGGTCTAAATTCTGTCCCTAATTTTACTGGGAAATGTCCAGCTCCAACACCAGTTATAGGATGTGTCGATGCCATCCTAATAGCAGTTTTCCACGCTACGATTCGTCCCATTGCAGAACCTTCAGATTCATAGTTTCTTATTGTATTCATCCTTTCGAAATAAACTGGCGGAGCAAAAGCCAGTACGGATATCAACACCCCTCCAATCAATAAAATACCGAGTATTTTTTGACGCCCCATCCACCATAGATATGCAAATGTTCCCATTAATGCTAAGGATGCACCTCGTGATTGAGTTCCAACAATAGCAAATATCAAAACCAATAAGGCCAAAATAAATACTACTTTGTGTAGCGTCTTCTTAGATTCAAGAATTAAAAACAAACACATCGGCACAGTAAGTGATACCGATAGAGAAAAGTCATTTCCATCACCAAGAAACGCATTACCAGTTATATATGTTCTTGTTGCAGGGTCAAGAACAACATCAGGATTGAGGATGACCAGGAGAATGTGACTAAATACAAAAACAATAAAAATACCCTTAATTTTATCTATATCCGTTACAATTTTGATAATTATGTAATACCAGAGTATAAACCCGAACACCAGCTTAAATATTTTGAATGAAAATTCCGTAACATCGGCAACAAGCACTGAAATCGCAAGTAAAAATAGAAAAAACAAAAATAATTTTGTATTATTGTGCTTAAATATTTTTTTGTTGTCATTTATACTGTTAGAAAAAACCGCTCCAATAGTAACAACCAAAGGTATGATCGTATTAATTTTCAAAAGACCTATTAATGGCACATACGTGGCGGGACGCACGTAATCCAGAAATAATGATAATAACAGGCCTAAATAAAGCATAATTATTTATTACACTAGACTCTCATAGACATTGAACAGCTTCTCAACCCTTGCATCTTGATTAAAGTTCTTTATTACATGCTGTCTCCCAACCAATGCCATCTCATTATACTTCGTCACGTTATCTATATAATCCTTCATGGCATTTTCCAGGGCACCTATGTTTTCAGGATCTATCAGTATGCCATTGATATTATGTTGGATAATTTGAGCAGTCCCTCCCACGTTTGTCGCTATCACAGGCACGCCCATGAGAAGTGATTCCAGCACTACATTTGGCATTCCCTCTGTGTTTGAACTTTGCACAACCAAATCTATGCCGTTATATACGTCTACCATATCATTTCTGTATCCTGTAAATCTGACTATATCCGATATGCCCAATTCATGTGACAAACTCATTAATCTTTTCTCTTCAGGCCCCACACCAATAATAATAAACATTAAGTTTTTGTTTATGCCGTTAAGATATTTTGCAGCTTTTAAAAAGTAATCTTGTCTTTTTTCTTGACTCAGTCTACCTATATTTGCTATCACTTTTTTTTCAGGCGAAATATTAAATTCGCTTCTCAGTTTATTATTTCCTTTTTCAATCACATAGTCATTTATTACCAGTGCATTATTAATTACATTGACTTTATCGGATTGCATCCCACCGCTGACGAGGTTTTCTTTCATTATTTCTGACACTACTATGACTTGATCGTGGTACCTTAATAAATACTTATCTATAGCTGTATATATTTTTCCTTTCAGACTATTGGAGATCCAGCCATGGCAAGTTGAAACCAACGGCAATCTCTGACTTTTCGCACATATAAGACCATAAATATTAGAACGAAAATCATGCGTATGAATTATGTCGATAGATTGATTTTGTATCACCTGCTTAATCTGATCAATCACCTTCCTGTCGAATGAGCTGTTTTCTTTTATCGCCACAACATCCAGGCCTAGCTGGCTGGCCTTTTTCATATATGCATGATCATTGTGGCTCTCTCCAGAAAATGCACCAATGTGAATATTACACTTATTCCGATCAATCATTTCCGCACACTGCAGGATAGTCCTGCCCGGACCGTCAATCCATGGTGAATCACGCAGATCCAGTACCTGTAATATCTTGTCTGGCATATCGTTCAAGAGCAGTGTTGTTTTTAAATTAACTAAGGTAATTTAATTCATGATACAGGAATAGTAACATAAAGCATTTATATATTTTTTGATATGACATTTTACCGATTTTTTCTCACATCAGAATACAAATTAATTTTGAATATATATAGGCATACTCTCTGTAAATTAATATATGACGTAGAATATTACTTATTTTGTCTTTTTGTCGGACTCCATATTTCCTGGCGTTCGCCAACCAAAAATAAATACCAGGCTTTAAGTATTGCCAAGTTAACCATTGTAAAAAAAAGAGGTATTTTACCTAAAAACGATTTACTTATAATGCCGTTACCCGGAATCGCAGCAATGGCCAGTAAATAAAATAGTACCTGGCCAGCGAATAGCATTTTATATAGATTTTGATCTAACAAATAGTAATTACTGATAAATAATATAATTAAGAAAAATGGAACCAACCACCTCATCAATTTATGAGAAAACAAAAAAAACGAAAACCAGCCATAGTTAAACGTATTTAATAATTTTAAATTTGAAAATAAAGCCGTCATTCCTCTCAGGAGTGTTCGTACTTTCCTGTTGTATTCATTACTAGTGCTCTTAGAGGCGCCCATTGAACCCATTGCTTGCGGTTCAGTAATCGCCCTGAAACCAGCATCAACGGTATTTAGTACTGAAAGAAAGTCAGGTGCCAGACCTTCCTTAAATGGTTTAACCAAATGCATCCTCTGAGCATAAAAAGAACCACTTGCTCCGACTATAGAATCAATCCTTGATTCCTTGTTACGCAGGAATAATTCATACTTTCCATAGAGACCTTCACCTCCCTGACTCGCTGGTATATGGTCTTCACCAGACACACATCCAACGTTACTATAGAAAAATGGGGTGACAATTTTCTTGATGGATTGTTTTTCAAGCATTATCGAGGCATCGGTGAAAATCACTATGGATGAATCTATCTCCTCCAACCCCTGATTAAGGGCATTAGCTTTACCTTGCTGTTTATCTATAATAATAATCTTTATATTCAGCTTACCTTGATAATTATTGAGTAGATCTACCGTATTGTCTGTTGATCCATCTGACACTATTACCACTTTGAGTAAATTATTTGGATAATCCAATTCTTCTAAATTGGATAATTTGGCTTGAATTACACTTGATTCATTATGTACAGGCAACAGCAAGGCAACACTAGGAAATTCACTATTTTGATTAGTATTTTTTACCTCATTGTTGACATATTTACCGATTAAAATAAGCAACAATGGATAAATAAAGTATGCATATAAGATACAAAATAATGCCAACCAGAACAGAATGATCATTTTAATTATTCCGAGTCGAAGATAGATGCTTTGAATTGCCGTTTCTTAAAACTAAAATCCACCATTTTTGTAATCCTTACATTTGACCGGTCAAAAAGTCTATTTGGTAGATATTTCATTAACAATGTTAATTGTCTCTATTTTAAATATCATTATTTTTATTTGTTAATTACAGCCCTCCTCTTATCCGTATCAATAATTTCTACATTAAGACCAAATCCTGCGTACAAAAACGCTATCATTTCATCATCAAAGGCCTCACCCTTTTTTGCATCAGATAATACTCTGAGTCCTTTTTGTTTCAGAACATCCAGCTCTTCGGATACACATTTATCGGTTTTGAAACAGATATGGTGAAGCCCCTCTCCTTTTTTCAAACTTTCAATTAATGGTGAATCACTCCCAGAGGGCTCTATCAGTTTGATGTCTAGCGATTCCTGCTTCTCTAAAAATACGACATTTACTTTTTGTCGTGTATTCGTGATTTTTTCAGTCTTCTGTGTGTACCCAAATATATCAAATAATCTTGGTATAGCCCTGTCGATAGATCGGACTGCTATGCAGATATGGTCAATTTTCATGGCAAATATCCGTTAGGATTAAAAATTATAATGATGAAAATGAATAATAATCAATGATATATACTCTCATAAATTAATATTTTCGGCTATTAAATATATGATATTCAATTCTATATATATCGACCTTGTTACATTACTCTTTAGTAATCATTATTGTTTTAATAATATACCTAAATAGATTTTCAGGGATGGATAATTGCCATATGCTGATGCTTTTTTATATTATTTTTTGTGTGGATTAGGAATAGAAAAAGTTTTAATATGATACTACTGACAATATGCAATTGCCGAATATTATATAATATACATTTACAATACATCATAAAATATGTACAAACCGGTTTCCAATACATTTATCATTCATGATTTATCGCTTTTTCTTGGAATAGCGCTATTAATTATCCTATTTAAATCAACCGCCGTTAGTATTTATTACAATTGGACTGCCGAAGACAGTCCCTACTCTCATGGATTGTTGCTTCTTCCTATCTCTTTGTATTTAATGCAGCACGAATGGAAATTGAAGCGTTACGAATCCAATATTCAATTTCGGCCTTTTCCATCGTTAATTTTAATTCTGCTATCTGTATTGTGGTATTTATCTGAATCCGTCAATATACAAATTACATCTCAGATCCTTTTTATTATCATCATATCATTCTATATCTACAGTCTTTTTGGTTTCAGACAAAGCCTAAGAATTTCTTTCCCTATTTTAATTCTATTAAGTTCTGTTCCTCTGTGGTTTATATTTTCTGAGCCCCTGCAAATACCGACTGCAATACTAGTTGATAAATTATTAAAAATTACTGGCTATACGTCCTTTCGGGAAAGTTATTTTATACACATCCCTGAAGGCATTTTTGAGGTTGGTGATACCTGTAGTGGACTTCGATATCAGATAGCTGCCATCACAACTGCAGCTCTATATGTATTTTATTATAAATACAAATTAGTAGCATCAGTTCTCTTCGTATTCATTGCTTCTCTAATTGCTTTTCTATCAAACTCCGTTCGGATATATATCGTTGTTCTTTCAGGACACTATACGAACATGACACATTCTCTTTTGGAGGATCATATTTGGCTTGGATGGGCGGTCTTTGGCGCCTTCTTTTTAGCATATCTATTTATTCTAGGCAGAACAGACAAGAATAATTACACAGTTGTCTCGGTTTTAGATGATCCTGCACACACAAATATTTCTGACAATAATACAACTAAGGTTATTTTAATATCGATCACCTTGATTGGACTCGCCAGTGTAGGTCCATTATCAGTTCGTCATTTTTCTACAAGTTCTTCTTCTACTGTATATAGAGAGGCTATGAATTTTGAACTAAATATAGACGGTTGGAAGCGCACTAAAACAACACAACAGTGGAAACCTAACTGGCAACCTTCAGATTACGAACTGCTTGCAAGTTATTCCAACAAAGTTGGCCAGGTTGATATATTTATGTCTACTTTTTTTAATCAAGCACAGGGTAAAGAATTAATTAATGATTTAAATTATCCATACGAAACTAAAGATTGGAAATTAGAAAAGACCAGTGTAGTTGATATCAAATTAGAAACAGGGAATGCATATACTATTACTGAATCTATTGTTATAAATAAGTATAAGCAAAAACGAATTATATGGAATTGGTATTATATAAATGAGAAATTGACGCACGACAAACTAAATGCAAAATTATTTAGTATATTAAACTCATTTAGCGGAAGAAAAGATGAAACAGTCTTTATAATCTCTTCTAACTTGAATGTCGACATTGACAACACAAGACGCTTATTAAAAGGATTTTTTATTGATGGTTTTTTTCACTATCAAATACAATTGGACAAATTGAACAAATAATTTTTATGGCCTTGCATTTTTTATTACACATAATCCATTATAACTTCCTATATTTGACTTCAGCTCTTCTCAATCAGCCAATATTCTTGATATCTTTACTATAAGTTTCTAAAGTTTGTCTCAAGCCATTCTCTTACAAGGTTATGCATCGTTTCCTCCCATTCAGATAGGGAAAGGATATGATTCGCATCCGGAATTATGTGCAAATCATACATATGAGAATAATCCGACAAATGCGATTTGTAGATACTCTCAAATTTTTCCTTAAATTCCCAAAGTAATCTATCCCCTCCGCTATATATTAGAAGCATCTTTCTCGAATGTTGTAACATTGAAAAAAATGTTGGAGCAAACTTGGGATTTGTATTTGATGAATCGTCATGTATAAACTCGATTTTCTTTTTTGTGTTTCTATTCAATTTTTCACGTATTCTTTTAGAGACCACTCTAAATGGTTTTAAGAGTATTTTAAATATTGTTCTAAAGTCGCTTTTTAACGTAATAACTCTTTTCCATGAATTTATGTCTGTTAATTTACTTACATATCCTCTTTTCAATTCATCAAGCTGTCCTTCAGTGACGAATTTTGAAAAATTTTCTTCCCCTCCCTCAAATACATTAATTAACCCGAGTGCGATCAAGCCTTTTACCCTGTTATCTATACTGCCAGCAAGCATTCCTGTGATAGCACCACCACAGAGACCTCCTAAAATGAAGCTGTCTATACTATAAGTTCTGCTGACCCAATCCATTGCATCGATTGTATCTTCAGTATAACGTCCATTCTGTATACTGTTATATACATCAACAAGTACTTTTTGATCTAACTCCCCCTCAGAATCTCCCAAGCCATAAAAATCAAACCTTAGAACAGTGAAACCATTGCTCACAAGTACTCTTGATAACTTATTGTACATTCGATGCGGACCGACGCGCATCTTTATACCTGGTGAAAGTAACAATACAGCGATATTCTTTGCACCGGAATCTGGCTGCTCAAGTATCCCAAACAATTTTAATCCATTTCTGTTAGAGAAGATGACCGGAGTTGATTTCATTTTAGTTTGTTCATCCAGGATAGTGTTGATGAGCATAGGTTCTCAGCAGTTTGGTAGAATGTCTTTATTTCCTTCCAAAATTGCTCCTCATGTGACTTCACTAATTCTGATTTTTCACTAAACTTGTTAATAAATTCAAGAAATGTTTTGTTCTGCGGTTGCTTCGGATTTCTGACTATCTGATTGATCAAACAGTTAATGGATTTCCTGTCTTTCAGCTTTTGTAAATCGATTTCTGATAATTCACTATAGTAACTATATGTCAGAAAATATCCTTCAATATTTATTGGTATCCCTGATCGCATTTGTTTCACCAGATCATCTCTAGTTACTTCCACTTTTCCTTTTAATGCCATTTGTCCTGCAAGATTGCTTCTTAGCAACTCTTGCATATATCTTTCACCTTTTAAGACTGGATCCCAGAGAATAATATCTCTTATATCATTGTTGGAAGATGCATAATTTATAGCCAGCGTCGCGCCAAGCCGAAGACCAAATAATCCAATGTCATCCACTTGAAACTTGACTCTGAGTTGATTGATGACTGTACCTATATCTTTGTTATGTTTTTCTAATGACGAATCTATAAAGTCACCATCACTATCACCATGTCCCCTAAAATCGAATCGTGCTACATGGTACCCCTGTCTAGCCAATTCACGTGCGAAACTGACATAGACCCTATGACTCCATAGCTTTTCTTCAGCGAATGGGTGAATAAAAACAAACGCCTTACTAATATCTGTTTTCTCAGGGACATGAAAAACTGCAAATATTTTTTCATTATTTATTTGAATAAATTCTGCTACTTCTTGCATTTTTCAAAGTCACCATATGCCAACAGTTAATATGCAAAATCATTGTTTACCGTGAAATATACACATGAGCCACAAAACGATATAAAATCATATGATTAATCATTTATTTTGTTCCTGTCTATTACAGCTAATATATATTTTATATTTGTCATGCACATGCTTATAAGTCAATGCCGTATATTATGAATAATTTATGATTGTATTGTTTGACAAGATTATTTGCGCTTTAAATACATCATTAATAGCTCATATTCGAGGTTTTGATAGTTCCAAACAGATGTCCTGTATACACACCTCGATATCACCAATTATGCCTTTAGTAAAAGTGTATCCCTTGCCATATGGATCGTCCACTTCAACTCTTTTTTTATTTGATAACGCACCTATCCATACTGTCTTTCTTATACAATTTTCATCCATTGTTTTTAACATATCCCAATTATATCTATCCATAATTAGAATAATATCTGCCCAGGATATGTCTGAAGACATAATGAGCCTTGATCTGTGTTCTGACAGGTCATATCCGTGTTCTTCCAGCAATTTTAGGTATTCCGGATCACAAGGTCTATTCTCTTTTCTATGGAAGCCTGCAGAATCAATATTAAACATTTTTGGCGGACAACTTTTCTTGAGCAGATATTCGGCAAGTGGACTGCGATAAATATTGCCATAACAGATTACAAGTATGTTATTTCCTTGTCTCCGTTTTATCGATTCCCTGCTGTTTTTTCTTGCGTGCATCAAAACAATGACATGCCGCATACGCCTGGCTAAAGATGCTATAACTCTTGCTAAAAAATCAAGCATTATCTCAACTTTAAATATTTTATTCTTAACTTGTTAAACCATTTATATTAAGAACGTCTTCTACAGTGCTGAATTCAAATTGTTCAATCAGTCGAACTAGTCTTGGTTTAAACTTTTCCAGATTTTGATAATGCCTGAATTCAGACAACAACGAAGATTTAATTCTTGGTTGATCAACATCTATTTCCCATGGATGCATGTAAAATATAAATGGAATATTCTTTTTATTTACAATTTTCAAACCCTGCTGAGTCAACCAGTATGGAAAGAGTCTAAAATAACCACCGCCACTGATTGGCAATCGTTTATTACCAAACCCGACTGTAGAAAGAGGAAATTCAATTATCTCGTTACCTGAGTCTGTACGATATTTATGTGGCACAGTCTCAGCATTAGGTATTCCATAACGGTCATGCACTATTGGGAAAATACTTGAATCGTAGGTAAAACCAGCCTCACACAAAACATCAATTGCCCAAATTGACTTTGCCGTTATCGAGTAACTCGCTGCCCTGTAACCATTTACCTGCTTGCCGGTTATTTCCTCGAGTATAGCTTTTGACTTGATTGTTTCTTCGGTAAATAATTGCTTTGTCTGGTTATAAATCAAATCATGCTTGTATCCATGGCATGCTACTTCGTGGCCCAAATCGGAAATACGCTTTATTAATTGGCGCTCTCTTTCTGCCACCCATCCCAAAACAAAAAATGTTGCTTTAATATTATGCTCATCAAACAAGTCTAACAACCAGTTAGTATTTGAGTTAACTCTGGAAGGATATTTGTCCCATTCTGATTTATCAACATTATTAGAAAATGCAGACACCTGATAGTAGTCTTCTACATCTACTGTCATTGCGTTTACTAACATCAGTCAAGACCATCCGCATTCGATTGATTAATTGATTTACTATTTTGTCTAGGTGAGGGCTTTGTCAAAACCTTAATAACTAAAAAGTCATTCTTTACCCAATAATATCTTATCATAAAGCAATTGTGTCTTTTCAATATTCACTTTAATATGAAAATTCTCTAATAATCTTCTATATCCCTCATTCCCGACATTTTCTGCATATCTTTTGTCCTGTAAGAGCTTTATTACCAACCCTGCAAGTTGTTCATGATCGCCTGGTGCAAAAGTCAGTCCGGATTTCTCATTCTCAATAATTTCCGGTACTGCCCCATCATTTGCGGCGATCAAAGGCTTGGAAAGAGACATCGCTTCAATTAAAACACGGCCAAATGGCTCTGGTTCAATTGATGTGTGGAGTACCACCTGTAATATATTGAGGTAATCTGAGACATTTTTTATATATCCCGTAAATATAATATTGGACTCTAACTTTAATTCCTTAATAATTGAATGTAATTTATCCTTGTATTGATTATCCTCCTTAGCTGTATCGCCTATAAGCAGGCATACGGTGTTCGGAAACTTATCAACAATTTTACGCATCGCTCTTATTGCGACTTCTTGCCCTTTCCACTCCCTTATATTACCCATAACACCTATTATGTTTGCCCCCTGGCTTAACCCTAATTTTTTTAAGACATCTTTCCCCGAAATCTTTGCACATACCTCTTCCGGGTCAATACCATTATGGATTGTCACGATATTTTTATTTTTAATGCCATTTCTCTTTAGCGTATCTGTCACTGACTTTGAAATACTTATAATCGCATTTAATTTAGCTGCCAACATCCGAGAAATAAAGGGATAGTAATTGTTAATTCCACGCTCATGGGTTATACATGGAATATCTGCTAGATATGCAGCTATCATCCAATCGTTATTTCTTAAAACAGAATTATTCAAATGCAACAAGTCTACATTATTTTCAACTAATAGACGTTTTTTCTTGTAACTTGAAAACAAAATGTAACCCAATAAATTTACCGATTTTTGAAAAACCCTGAATATTAAATTTAATTTAGAAAGATATTTGTTATCCGGCATGATATTTAATGGCTTATATGGTGGCACTATTAAAGTCTTCACACCTGCTTTTGTATATTCTGGTAAAAGAGAATGATCTTCATGGAACACAACAATCGGTTCATATTTAGCCCTGTCAAGTCCACCAGTAAGGTACAACAAACTATAAAAAGAGCCCCCAACAGTACCGTCCGTATTACCCTCGCAATACATTATTCTTTTTATACTTGCCATTGTCATCGCCAATCAGTTAACTATTATTTCCAGACAATCTATTTTTCATCTTACTATTCACATAATTCGTGAAGAGACTTCTTTCGTCCTGGCTGAAACAAAACATAAATACTGAAATCATATATATAGGCAATAATAACAATATCCACATAAAAAATATAATCATAGAGCTGGTTGTGTGATTTACACTAATGTAATAGATAGATCCGGCAAATGGGATACATGCGAAAAATGGCAATAGATAAACGTTCAATAAATACTTTTTATAATCAAAATCCACTTCCCTTTTAGTCAATATTGGAAGTACAACAACCATAAATATAGCCTGTGGTATTGCGGTTCCTAACGCTACACCGGCAATTCCTAAGTAGTGTATTAGGACTATACTCAAAGCCAGATTTGATATTGCCTCTAATATTCTTAGATTGGCGATGATTTTATGCTTATTAATTCCATACAGTATGCTGCTAATAGTTGTATGAGGCACGGCTATTAAAGTGCTGAATGCGAGTATATACAGAACAACTGATGATCGTTCAACATACTCCTCACCCATCCAAATACCAATAAACATATCTCCCATCAAGAAAAATACAATACATATCGGTAGTGCCAGTAGCAGTGAAAGTTTACTGCCATTTATAATTAAACTATTTATGCTTTTAGTGTTGTTGCTTGCCTCCAACTCACTGGCTACAGGATTTAGCACACTATTGCTCATCATAATTAATCGACGGAGATACTCAATCAGGTTTCCGGCGATAGCATAAAAAGTAACTGAAACAACGGAAGAGAAGGCGCCAATTACCAACGCATCAGTATAAAATATTGCTTTTTGCCCCAAATTATTTATCAAGACATATACACTGTAATTGTATAACTTTTTTAGGACTGGCAGTTTTGTTTTGAGTGGGGTTTTGGAGTAGTGAAATGGGATTTTATTTTCTACAAGCAAGTGCTTAGAATAAAAATATATACTTAAACTATTTGCAAGACCGATTACTAATTGTATTAGTGAAAGTGCAACAATGCCATATCCCAGGTTCAAGAAATAGAGAATCAAGCCCAATCTAACAAAGGCAAAGACAACCCCAATTATGTTAAAAATGTCATACCTTTGCAGCCCCATCAATATGCCGTTAAAGACATTGAAAGCTATTGTTTGGGCAATTGTCAGGCCACAGATAATTATTACTATACTTATTGTTGGTAAGTCTACATTGTCTATTTCAAAAATATATGGATATGAATAAGAGAAAATGACAGATATCAATAGGCATATTATTGCTATGCCACCATATAAAAGCAGTCCTGAACTGAGTACTTCATTTAACTCGTTAGTATTCTTTTGGGTTTTAAACTTTGAGACATAGCGGATAATTGACTCCCTGACACCAAAGTCCAAAAGATAGAGATAACCTGTAAACTGCATAACAATTACCCAAACACCGTAGTAAATGTTTCCCAGTTTATGGACGATAAAAGGCGCTAAAAAAAATGATATGATTATATTTACACCGAGATTTACCCAGTTTGAAAAGATATTCTTAAACAGCTTTTTTTTATCTATCATTCTAGAAATATATAAAAACTAAATAGTTGTTTGTCTGATAGCTATTTTTCGATTGTCTCTATGTACAGATCCATCATTTTTCTTGCCATTGTTTCTTTGGAAAATATTTCTACCGCTCTTTCCCTGCTTTCTTGACCATGTTTCGTTAGCAGTTCTGCGTTATTTAAATATATTGACATCTTACTTGATAAATCCGCTGGATCTGACACTTCCGCGAAGAAACCTGTTTCACCATCAACAACAATTTCCAACGGCCCTCCTGCTCTACACGCAATCACTGGAATGCCACAACTCATAGCTTCTACATATACATACCCGAATGCTTCGAACCTGCTTGGAAGCACAAAACAATCAATCGCAGAATAAAAGCTAGGCATATCGCTTAATGAGCCCAACTCTCTGATGCGATCACTATATTCGGACAGCTCCATTTCAGACCTAAACTTTTTATAGTAGTCATTCCTGTGATTCGGCCCGCAATAGATAAGGTAAATATTTTCATTAGACCCAGCGAGTTTCTCAAAAGCTGCCAGTAATGTCAGATGCTCCTTCAATTCAATAAACTGCGCAGCGCAACCGAATACAACCGCATTACTCGGTATATTGTTTTCTAAACGAAACTCATTCCCCTTTTCCTTAGAGTACTTAAAGTAATCGGTATCTATGCCTAAATATATTTTTGCTATTTTTTCAGCAAATCCCTGATCAATTAATAATTCATCAGTTGCTTTTGAAATACTAATAATTCTGTCTGCAAGTTGCGATTTTTTGTGCCAATTTTTTGGGTGATTATTCCATTCTAAATTTGATTTGGTATATATATATTTTGAATTTGTTAAGCGTTTAAAAAAGAACGGTTCAGTAAATATTGATTGGTATAAAAATGAATGCACTAAATCATATTTTCTTTTTCTTATAATAAATGGTCCTTTAATTAGATCTATAAATTTCTCCAATGTAAAACCACGTGTGGGTTGTAGTCTCAGCCGAAATACTTCAAATCCCAAATTCTCGATATCCACCTGAGCTTCATTGCCTGTAGCAAGCGCACCAACTTCAACATCAAAAACATCCGTATCTATAATTGACAAAAGATCGTATAAATTGCGTACTTGCGAACTATGAATTAATTCACTGATTGTAATCAGAATCTTATAACGCTTTCTCATCCTTATTCCCTAGTAACATATTGATTTTGTTATACATATCAAATACCCATGCGAGATGCAAAAAAGCTTACCAAGTATGTCATGAAGGTCGTGAAAACAAAAGGACTAGCTGAACAGCTACTAATTACAGATAGGAATAGGATAATAGTGGGTGAGCAAAACCATTATCATAAAAGAAAATGAATATAAAATTTATTCCAGGGCCAGTAACTAGATTTTTTTAGGCCAATACAACTGATTTTTTGCACTCGTAAGGTAATCCCCCCGATACAGAAGCTGGCTCAGACCGCTTAACAGTGACTACTTTTGAGTCCCATAATTAATGGGGGGATTACCGTAATTGCACCCTGTATTTGGTTATTATTTAGTATCGGATAAAGAAAAAGTGGGAGAGCACGGATACTATCCGTGCTCTCCCGCTTATGTGGTTATTATATACCCGTGATTAATACAAAATTGCTGGGCTCGGCGGTACCGTGCTGGGAGCCGGTGGCTCAGGCAGTGTACCGGTTGTTACACCTATAACATCATTGCTGGTGATATGTGCGCCCAAGTTGATACTGGCGTTGGTTCCGCGACCCTGTAGATTCAGGATATCTACACCAGCGTTAATTGCCGGAGAACTGCTCGAGAGAGTCAGGGTATTGCCCGCTGTATTTGCAAAAGCAGGATCTGTGGAAATCGAGCCTACAGTGTCTTTATTGAAGGTACTTTGCCAACTCGAAAAGCTGTAATTACTGTAGTTGACGCGAGATGTTACCCCATTGCCACTATAAAGATTATTTCTGTACGTCATACTGCTTAAATCAGAAATATCTTCTGCCTGTATTCCGCGTGAATTTCCAACAAAAATATTGTTGGCAAATACAAGGTTTCTATAACCGTTTGTACTGGGCTTAAAGAATAAACCGCCATTCGAGCAGTTATAGAATGTATTATTTACAACATCAACATTCGCCGGGCTGTATGAATCGTAACCGATAAAAGTAATGCCAGCACTACTGTCCCGGATAATGTTCTGGTAGATCTCTCCACCAAACTGTTCCGATGCAGTTCCCAGTCCCCCAATCGCAATACCTTCAGCATCGATATTATGGAGATAGTTATACCTGATCGTCATTGGTCCGCCATTGGCACCTTTGACGAATATTCCACCACTACTATCAGAGATGTCGTTGTTTTCTATCGTTATATTATTGGAATAATAGAGCATGATCGAAGATCCGTTTCGATTTCTGCCCGCATTCCTTGTGCCATACAGGGTATTGTTTCGCACTAACGAATCTCTGGATCGTTCGATTCGGATGGCATTGTGGTTGTCATTCCAGCTAGATGTAATACCTCTTACTGTTAAGTTTTGAATAGTTACATTATTGGAGTTCCAAATAACAACCGGCCCGGTATCCGATTTAGTGTTGATATTTCTCTCGTCAAGAATAAAGCCATCCCAGACAATATGACTCTTTCCATATGTGCCAATCAGCGGCTCACCTATTGTATTGGTATTGGAACTCAAGACCACATTGCCGTCTGCTCTAAATACAATTGGACTACCGCTTGATCCTGAGTTAACAGGATTATAAACAGGTAGATATCTTTCACCTGTTCCAGAGCTGACATTATAACTACCAGACCTGACTATCACGACATCACCGGCACGAGCAGCTTGACTAGTGTTCGTGTTTGTTAAGGAAGTGCTTCCCCATGCGGCTCGTCCAAGGGACGCCCAGGGATTTGAACTGCTGTTAGCTTCGTAACTGGTACTATCGTTGCCAGTACTTATATCGACATAGAGCGTTTTTGCCTGCGCGACTGAGAAGGCAAGACATAGTGATGTAAAAATTAACAGCTTCTTCATGATATTACCCTCAACAATCATAGATTGTGTATATTACAGTAGTTGTAACTTGTGTGATCCATATATTGGCCCTTAAGAGAGAATTTAATTCACTAGCATTTCTATCAGGAAAGTCGACTCATACAAGAATTCCAATAACCATGTTAGCCTTTAATCAAACTATCGTTACAGTAGGCCTCCACTCATGGAATGATCATCACATTGTGTCGTTTAAATACCCTAAATAATCAACCAAGCGGGTTGGCTGAACGAACCTGACGACCAGGGCTCTTGCGGCAATTGTGCATGACGGCATAACATATTGATAAATAGCACATTTTGCCTTCTTCAGATCTACATAGTCTCGCCAAACGCTTAACTCACACCCCGGCTTTGTAGTGTGTCAAACACTCAATCTAAAGCTATTATCGGCAGTTAATAGTAGTTTCTCCATGCGTCAGTTCGCAATTGGATATGATTAAGTTCACAAAATACTATTGCAATGCAGTATTGCCGCTAAGCAATTCAGGTTTTTAATGCCATTTTCTGGCAATCGAAATAATGCACAAAGATCGGCACTTTCCAAAACAGCAGACCTTGACACATTCGATAACTCATTCATGCCGGGTTGTGTAGAAAATGTGCAATACCACTCCCTATCAGTAAGCTTAATATCCATTTAAATCAATTGTTTATCATACCTTGAACAGACATGCCCGTATTGAATCTTCAGTAATGCGGCTAGGTACGCTGGTAGATTCAACCCGCTTCGTTAATCTATATTCCCCGTGGAAGTGAATTGTGAACTTGTCAATATATTTATAAATCTCTACCCAATCACTCCTTCATAGAGTCCGCATTACCCATATTCTCGGGATAGCTTATTTTTTCGGCCTCAGTGTCACCACAAACAAATCAATATACACTTTATGACATTAAACCTATCCTCTCTTTCATTCTGCAAAGCTGAAAATATTCTTATTTAGTTTCCAAATGCCTCTTCTTAATCTTTTTCTGTCTACCTGAAAGGCTTTTCCCCTACAATTGTAAATGGATAATTCTTCACAGGCATTGCTGTTTAAAACACGGCTTATGCAGCGATCGATATGCATCAAGGCATCTTCCCATTGCGAAAGGTCCAGAGCCCTTTTCGAATCCGTAAATCCCATATAGATCAGAATGGTCTCTCCCTCAATACAATTGATCTCATCAAAGGTGTTCTGTAGTTCGTAATGAGGTGTATTCGAAAGCCGCGCCAATCCTTTTGCCAGCGGTATTGCTGAATATATTGCATCATAAGCCTGGCCCACAGAAGGCAGTCCTCCAAACCCATAAAACCATAACCCACTTATCGTCATACACCCCGATGCCATTCTCTGTTGATTTACGCTACTTTGATAAAATAGCATTTGAGTCTCATTGACAATATTCAACCACTCGGATCTATCGAGACCGTTGGGCAGATAGCTTTCAATATGACGGCCAACAACAAAATCGATATCATGTGTTGTTATATCTGGGCATTCCGGAAGGTGTAAATACCAGTCATCTTGATGTTGAATTAAAAGAGACAACCCGTCCTGTTCGAAATGACCGTTAAACTCCCTGGCTAGGTTCTCTGCTTCATTTAAGTTGATGTCTAATTGATCCGGACCAACCAATAAAACCCTATCCCTGTCTGCCATCAAATGCACCGGCGTGGCTTTTGCCCAACATCTTTTAAACGAATCACCGCCATTCCCTAAAAATGAAACAGCACCAACCGGATAGTCAGCGCTTGAATCGTTCGCGATCCCGAACAAATTGAACAGTGCTTCGGTTAAGTCGTTACTTTGAAAAGGGACCACTCTTGAGCGTGTAAACAATTTTTCAAGAGTTGTGGGCCTTACTGGCGGCTTCTCGAGTCTGTCTTCCTCAAGTGGCCAAAGTATATCCGGTAAGAGCAGATGGAGGCTTCTCGTATCTTTCATTTAAGATATCCATCGCAAGCCGACAAATCTAACTATTGGTCGCTATTCCATATTACTCAAAATGGATCGCTTGACCTCATCAAGTTCTGCATCAATCGTAATCACAGGTGACGTCGATTGTTGTATAGCCGTATCCGGGTCCTTGAGTCCGTTGCCGGTCAATGTACATACGATGCTAGAACCCTCGGGTATTACTCCTGATTTGACATCACGCATGGCACCTGCCAATGAGGTGGCCGAAGCCGGCTCACAAAATACGCCCTCTTGCTCAGCCAGGAGTTTTTGTGCGGCCAGGATTTCCTCATCCGCACACTCATCGAACCAACCTCCAGACTCTTCCTTGACTTTCCAAGCCTGATCCCATGATTGCGGATTGCCAATACGTATCGCAGTAGCGACAGTATCGGGATCTTTGACAGGCCCTCCGCGCAAGAAAGGTGCTGAACCGGAGGCCTGATAGCCTACCATTATTGGCTGTTTACCAGTAATCGCACCCCCGGCGAATTTACACTTGCCGTTACAGTAGGCGCATGCCTCAGTCACATGATCCGCCGATGTACAGCTATATTCGCGGTAACCTATCCAGTGTGCAGTGATATTTCCGGCATTTCCAACCGGCAGGCAGTGATAGTCAGGTGCATGCCCCAACTCCTCAACTATCTCAAAAGAGGCAGTCTTCTGGCCTTGCAGACGGTATGGATTGATCGAGTTGACTATGGTTACAGGGGCATGCGAGGCAACATCTTTTACCAACTGCATACCATCATCAAAATTCCCTTTGATTTGAATAGTAACCGCACCATACATCATTGCCTGAGCAAGCTTTCCCATGGCGATCTTTCCATCCGGTATTAAGACAAATGCGGTGATACCTGCACGAGCTGCATATGCAGCCGCGGCAGCCGATGTATTTCCAGTCGATGCACAAATGATGGCTTTACTTCCCTCTTCCACGGCCTTGGTTACAGCCATGGTCATGCCCCGGTCCTTGAAAGAACCTGTTGGATTCAGGCCTTCGTACTTGACATAAATATCTACATCCTTTCCAAGCTGTCGGGGGATATTGTTAAGACGTATAAGCGGTGTATTGCCCTCGCCGAGACTTATGATCCGAGTATCATCATGAACAGGAAGTCTGTCGCGGTATCTTTCTATCAATCCTGTATAGCGGGTACGGAATGGCATGATATAAAACCTCAAAAAGCTAATTGCTGTACCGAAGACGTCAGACCTATTTTATGGTTTGAATATTACTTCCGAACAGTTGTGAACATTCTAATCCGGTACGTTTATAATGGATTTACAAGCCTCAGAACACACAGATCAACCGTCGAGGCGTTCGACACGTATACGCATCACCTGCCCAAATACAGTATCCAGCTGCTCTATTTCTGCGATTGCTTTGTTTAGCTGTTTCTCGATGACTTTTTGTGTCAGCATGACCAATGGAACGGTATTGTCACCTTCGGTGGGTTCCTTCTGCTGAATCGCCTCAATGCTGATTTGCGATTCAGCCAGAATGCTGGCAATTCTTGCCACCACTCCAGGTCTGTCGACGACTTGCATACGCAAATAAAAGGTGGTTTCCACCTCTTCGATGGGTAATATCGCTAAATCAACCAGCTTACCCGGTTGAAATGCAAGATGCGGTACCCGGTTTTCCGGATCTGTAGTCAACATGCGCACAACATCGACCACATCCGCCACAACTGCCGACGCTGTGGGTTCTGAACCGGCACCTGCTCCATAATATAAGGTAGGCCCTACCGCATCTCCTTTAACCAACACAGCATTCATCACGCCATCCACATTGGCTATGAGACGGCGTCTGGGAATCATGGTCGGATGGACACGCATCTCTATTCCAGTCTCGGTCTTGCGAGTAATTCCAAGGTGCTTTATCCGATAGCCAAACTGATCCGCATACTCAACATCCTGTGGTTCGATTTTAGTGATACCTTCGGTATAGGTCTTTTCGAATTGGAGTGGAATACCAAAGGCAATGGAACCGAGGATTGTCAACTTGTGAGCGGCATCAATACCCTCCACATCAAAGGTCGGATCCGCCTCGGCATACCCCAATGCCTGTGCCTCTTTGAGGACATCGGCAAACTCCCGCCCTTTGTCACGCATTTCTGTGAGGATGAAATTGCCGGTGCCATTGATAATGCCCGCGATCCACTCAATATGGTTTGCCGCCAATCCCTCTCGAACCGCTTTAATGATCGGAATCCCGCCCGCCACGGCGGCTTCAAAGGCAACCATTACACCCTTTTTTTGTGCCGCATCGAAGATTTCATTGCCATGCATGGCAATCAGCGCCTTATTGGCGGTTACGACATGCTTGCCATTCTCGATAGCCTTCAAGACCAATTCACGCGCAGGATTATAACCTCCGATCAGCTCAATAATGATCTCCAGCTCCGGATTCTCTACCACGGAAAAGGCGTCATCGGTGATTTCGACATTCTCGAGTCCGATGAGCTGACCGGCGTCGTATTGTTTAGCTGCTGCATGGGTAACCTGGATACCCCGGCCTGCCCTGCGTGCGATTTCATCGGCATTGCGGGTCAGAACATTCAGCGTACCACCACCCACGGTTCCGAGTCCCAACAAACCAACTTTAACTGGATTCAAGATCTCTACTCCTGCTGTAAAAGTCCAATTAGCCTATGAGGCTTTAATACCATCATTACGAAACATATCACGGATTCCACGCACAGCTTGACGGGTCCGGTGCTCATTTTCTATCAATCCGAATCTCACATGGTCGTCGCCATGTTCGCCGAAACCGATACCTGGTGAGACCGCCACTTTCGCTTCACTCAGAAGCTTCTTGGAAAATTCCAGCGATCCCATTGATTTGTATGCATCTGGAATAGGCGCCCATACAAACATGGTCGCCTTGGGTTTTTCCACCCGCCAACCGATATTATTTAATCCGTCGCAAAGCACATCACGACGATTCTGATACATACCGCAAATCTCTTTTACCACATCCTGCGGTCCTTCAAGGGCGGCTATTGCCGCCACCTGAATCGGCGTGAAGGTACCATAATCCAGATAGGATTTAATCCGGGCCAGAGCAGCGACTAGGGTTTTGTTACCCGACATAAACCCAACCCGCCAACCGGGCATGTTGTAGCTCTTTGACAAAGAGTAGAACTCAACGGCTATCTCATCGGCTCCGGGCACTTGCAGAATCGATGGCGCCACATAGCCGTCAAATACGATATCCGCATAAGCCAGGTCATGCACGACCCAGATATTGTACTCTTTTGCGATCTCGACTACCTTCTCGAAAAATTCCAGATCGACGCATTGGGTGGTTGGATTTCCGGGAAAATTAAGCACCAGCATCTTGGGGCGTGGCCAGGAGTCCTTGATCGACTTCACCAGTTCATCGAAAAAGTCGATACCCGGTACCATTGGAACATGACGCACATCAGCGCCTGCGATGATAAAACCGTAGGGGTGTATGGGATAGGCCGGATTTGGCACCAGCACCGAATCACCCGGACCCATACAGGCCAATGCAAGATGGGCCAGACCCTCTTTTGAGCCGATCGTGGCGATGACCTGAGTCTCGGGATCCAGCGCGACACGGTAACGGGTCTTGTACCAGTTGCTCATGGCGCGGCGCAGTCTGGGTATCCCTTTTGACATGGAGTAGCGATGAGTATCCTTTCGATTTGCCACTTCGCATAACTTGTCGACGATGTGCTGGGGTGTCGGCTGATCCGGATTCCCCATGCCGAAGTCGATGATATCCTCCCCACGCGCTCGTGCCGCCGCCTTGAGTTCATTGACTATAGCGAACACATAGGGCGGCAACCGCTTGATTCTGCGGAACTCTTCCATCTCTGGCGTTGACACGAGAACCTCGACTTTTCACATGGGTTAAAAGAGGTAAAGTTAACTGACCCATTATCAAAGATCAATTGACAAGATTAGAAAGATCCAGATTGATTAACCCGGCGAGTCATTTCATATGGTGAACGGAACGAGAATTACACCACAGTTCCGCTGCATGGCTATTGCTGAATGGAAAGTTTGGATTACGTCCCGGTGGAAAAATATTTCAAGATACATCACATCTGCCAAGCAGCGATTGATCAGCTAGAAACCGACTTTTTTCCTAGGTTGGAATAGGGTATGGTCTGAGCATGAAATTCATACTCGCCGATGCCAACGATGGCCTCTCCATTCAGCGCTACGACCGGGGTGAAGTCACCGTCAGCGGGGTCATTTACAGAGAAAATTGTATCGTACTCCCTGACCGGATCATCTCAGCATGGCGACCCAGCAGTTTTCTCGATCTTAGACCGGAGGACTTTAGCTTTCTCGCTGAACTCAACCCGGAAATCATCGTTCTGGGTACAGGCGACGTACAACACTTTCCACATCCCGGCCTGACGGAGCCACTAATACAGAACCGGATCGGATTCGAGATAATGAACACGGCTGCGGCATGCCGGACCTATAATATCCTGATGTCAGAGGGACGTCGCGTGGCTGCCGCGTTGTTTATGATTTAACCACCTCCTCCGTTTCCACCGGTGTCTCATCCTCATTGTCATATTCCACTACAACAACATCATCAGGATAGGGATATTTCTTCACAACGTTTTTACTCAATCGACATGATGAGGCCTGGTGCAATGCGTCGGATTCCATGAGAATCAGAATCAACACCGTGACCATAATAGGCAATATTCCGACCCCTCCGATCAGTGCCATCACGGCAACCTTTTTCATTTCGAAATAGGTAAACCCGATCCAACCCAAAAACCAGACGCTGAGAACGGCCAGCAACATATAGATAAAAATGCGGCTGCGCTCTGCCGCAATCTGCCAATGCACCCAGACATACCAGGGGTCCCGGGACTTCTTGGCCCGCCATAGTGTGTAGAAGAGTGCCACGAAAGAGAGGATGGGTACCAGTGCCAGGGGTTGCCAGTATGAGCGAACAAGCCCCAGTGCCGCCACAAACCACAGGATATGGTTACCGATCAGATTGGTAAGGAAGATATCATGTGGAATCTTGGCTTTATGCACCAAATCATCGGAAATCTCGAATTTCATTTATCTGAGCCTAAACGATCATCAAACTGTAACATGAGACTACCACCGGATCTGCTTGAATGCATCACTGCAAAGCGGCGATCGGCGCAAAGATGGTAGACTTATTCACCCCTGATTCGCATACATCAATTTTCACAAACCATTTATTTCTCGGAATAATTAGCAAAAACAGTATGATAACGATCATTGCACCAACCCATGGATGTCCTTTGAGAATTGTTATAAGCGAAATACCGTTTCCCAATGTAGAATTCCTGAAAGAATAGAGTCAGTCGGGCAATTATATGCTGGTCCCTACAACCTGCTGCAACTCCCATCTGAGTCGGCCATTGAAAAAAATAATTCTGTTAATCGGTTTGAAATATGGAAAAAAAGATAATTTTTTGGGTTGTCTCGCTGTCGCTAGTAGCGATTGCTCTCGCAATACTTCTGCCCGGCGGACGTACAGTCGATACCAATCCCAGACTGCCTTGGGAGGTTACTATCAATGCAAACAATGAAGTTGAAGTATTCGATCTTACCCTGAATCACAGCCGCCTCGTTGATGCCCGTGAGGTCTTTCAGGAACAGGGGGAGATCAATATGTTTCTCGCCGAAACCGGAGAACCGGCGCTGGAGGCCTATTTTGAGAGGGTCTTCCTGAGCGGTCTGCGGGCTGACATTATATTAGTTCTGAAGGCTGAAACCGCGCAACTGCAGGGATTGTTCAACCGGGGATCCCGTATCAGCAGGACATCTGAAACCATACACAAGGTGGAATTATCCAGTGAAGACCAACTCCTGGCAGCCAATCTTCCTATCGAATTGATCAACTACGTACCTGCAGCGAACCTGGATGAATCACTCATTCTCAAGCGATTCGGCGAACCGTCCGAGAGAATCAGCGAGGGTGAGGGCGGGATAACCCACTGGATCTACCCCGATAAAGGCATGAGTATCGGAGTCAATCTGGAAGGAAAAGAGCTGATTCAATATATGCCCTTGGAGAGGATCCCGTCCTTTGTGGAACATATCACTCACAACCAGGGTAAAACGGGGCAATAGCTCTGGTTAATCAGAGCTTCCCGACAAGTCACTCCTGATCCTCAGCATCCGGCATCATCTGTTTGGGCAATGCCTTCTTCTTTTTTTTAGTCGTTTTAATGTCATCGTCCATCAGAATACGGTGGGCCTCACCATCCAGGTCATCAAATTGTCCGCTTCGGGCTGCCCAAAACAGTACTCCGACTGCCGCGAGTCCAAGAAGAATCATACCGGGTATCAAACCATAAATGACGTCCATCTAACTGCTCCAAAAGGTTGACTCACCACAAACCAAGGAGGTGATACCTCCAGGCCTACCTCGCGGTTAGGCGGATTGCCGGCTTTCATATACTGGTATTCAAAATTGACGCTCAATCCTACCGACTCTCTCGAACAAGGCTTACAGGCCGCCAAAAAAATATACCTGTCTGATTCAGGTGATAAATAATTCATCGCAGGCCATCAGACTTCATTACTGATTTCTGACACCCTTGAATAAAGTTCGGATACGTGCCGAATTACCAATTACCGCCAATGAACTCAGTGGCATCGAGATAGCAGCAACCAATGGTGTAACAATCGCCGCCATCGCCAGTGGAATCATAATGATATTGTAGACGATTGATATACCGATATTTTGCCGAATGGTCAAAAGCGTCCGTCTGGAGAGGCCAATGGCAAGCCTCACCTTCTCCAGCTCACTGCTCATCAGCACGATATCCGCACTGGCAATGGATACATCTGTTCCAGACCCCATGGCAATGCCCACGTCAGCCCGAACCAGGGCAGGCGCATCATTGACACCGTCGCCGACCATCGCCACCCGTTGCCCCTGTTCCTGCAATCGCCGCACAACCTGATCCTTCTCTTCCGGCAAGACTTCAGCAATCACGTCCAATCCCCCCAAACGATGCGCAATCGCCTCTGCAGCGTGTTGTCGGTCACCGCTTAGCAGGGTAAGTTGCAAACCCTCTGCCTTGAGATCAGAGATCAACTCTCTGGCATCCGAACGGATTCTATCCTCTACCGCAACCAATCCGACCTGGCGGCCGTCTATGGCGATATAAAATGAGCCAACACCTTGCTCTCCCAATTGCCGGGCGAGCTGCTCAAGCCGGTCCGATCGTTCCAGCCCTTCGTCACTCATCATCACCGAGTTGCCGGCAAAGAGTTGTTGACCTGCAACTGTCCCAGACACACCCAAACCAGGCCTATAGTTGAAGTCCCTCCCCTCTAACCGTGTTGTTTCTGCTGCAAACGCTTCATACCAACCGGTAACCGCCTGGGCGGTAGGGTGCTCCGAAAACCGCTCTATGGCGAATGCCTTTTGCATTAGCTCAACCACGGATTCAGCTGGAGGAGTTGTTTGGCCCACTTCCCATTTGGTCTCGTCCATGTAGATCCCGACCACCGACATACCACCCTCAGTCAAGGTTCCCGTCTTGTCAAAGATGACATGGTTAATCGTGGAAAGAGATTCGAGCACCTCACCATTCTTAACCAGAATGCCGTATTTCGCTCCCAGTCCGGATGCTACCGCGATGGACATGGGTGTTGCCAATCCAAAGGCGCAGGGACAGGTGATGATGAGCACTGATGTGGCTGCCAGCAACGCCACTTCAAAAGAGCTGCCGACCCAATATAGAAAGGTCACCGTCCCCAATAGAAGTGTTACCGCCACGAACCAGGGTACAATCCTATCCGCGAGGCATTGGATTGGGGCTTTGGAACCTTGAGCCTCTTCAACCAGACGTATAATACGCCCAAGTGCCGTATTCTTCAGGGAACCGGTAACCTTGACCTGCAAGACGCCATGAGCGTTGATGGTGCCTGCAGAAACTTTGTCGCCTTCCTTCTTATTGACAGCCTGAGATTCTCCCGTGAGCATAGCCTCGTCGACACTGCTTCGCCCATTGGTGACAACACCGTCCACGGGTATCCTTTCACCGGGCTTGACCATGACCGTGTCGTCGGTACTGACAGCCCGGATAGGAACGATCTTCTCCTCGCCATCTACCAGACAGGTTGCTACCCGGGGCTGGAGGTCCAGCAGACGTTGGGTTGCCGCGACAGCCTGGCGTTTAGAGATCGCTTCCAGATAGCGGCCAACCAGAATAACAAACAGGAAATTGACTACCGTGTCATAGTAGACCTCACCTATCAGGCTCCCGGTAACAGTCACATAGAGAGAATAGAGATAGGTGATCGAGGCACCGATGGCGATGGGTAGATCCATGCCCAGATGGAGATTGCGTAAACCGGACCAGGCGCCACGGTAGAAGGGGTAACCGGAGTAGAGCAACACAGGCGTTGCCAGAGCGAATCCGATCCAGTGAAAAAGTGAGCGGAACTCTCCCTCATTCGCGCCCGAATAGAGTGCGATGGATACCCAGAGCAGATTCATCATGCCGAATGCGGCAAAGGCCATGCGGTAGAGTAAATTGCGGTTCTGCTTTTTCAGCGAACCCTCTGCAATTTCCGGATCGTATGGTACGGCCGCGTAGCCGATCTGGCCTAGACGTTTGATGATCCGGGACAGGCTGATGGTGCTATTGTACCATTTCACATGCAACCGCTTCCCGGACAGATTGACCTGAGCCGAGGTTACTCCGGCTTCGGCACTCAAGGTGTGTTCAATGAGCCAGACGCAGGCCGCACAGTGAATACCTTCGATCAACAGATGTATATCTCTCTCCTCGCTCAGGTTATCGACAAACTCTTCCTGCACCTCATCCAGATCGTAGAGCGCAAGCTCCTTTGGGATATCGGGTGGTGGAGCGAGACAGCCATCTTCCGGGGTACGCAGGTAGAAACCGTCCAATCCCGCCGCATAGATCGCTTCACATACTGCCTTACACCCCATACAGCAGAAATGTTGAGGTTCGCCCTCAATCTCGGCGACGATATCCTCTTCAGGAGGAACAGGCAGATTGCAGTGAAAACAGCCCTCCGGACTGTCTTCCTCTGATTGATTGGCTTGTACTAAAGGAGAGATGCTCAAGGGACCCAATCAATTCCAACGCCAATTCGCTTGGGCGTGTTGTATTCATCTTCCCCGTTTTTGATGCTTACCAAGGTATCCCATGCGCCCTTCAGAGGGAAGCTCACCTCTACTTCGTACTCACCAGGCCCGACCTGTTTCATGGGGATGGAAAAGTCCTGTTTGGCGTCAGACGGACGATAGGCATGAAAGGTCACATCATCCCGGGAAATGGGATTCCCTGCTTTGTCCTTCACCGAAAAATGACAGACAACCGACTGACCCACGTCGATTTTCCGGGGCATATCAATCCTCATGGTCCAACCGGGATTCCTGGCCTGCCGTTTGAGCATGTTTTTTTCATAATCCTCGCCGCGTTCATAGAAATCATCCACCACCAAACCTGGATTATTGTCGATGGCGAGATAGATCATGATCATGTTCATGGTGAAGAAGATCACCACCATGGCCACCCAGGCGACGACCCACGGACTCTGCCAGGCTGATTTTTTCTCTGTCATAACGGCGGATTATATCTTTTTGGAAGAACAATTAAAAAGGGCGGGCATTTGCGCCCGCCCTCAAATTCAGACTCGCTGATTCTAACGCTTTGGGCCGATAAAGACACTATCCCTACTGCCTTTCAACAGCCGGCCGTCATACTCTCCTTGTACTGTGAACTTGACCGGCGAGGTTTCAGCGGTCAACAACTCTTTCGGTACTCGAAGAAACACCGTCCGTGCCGTCACCTTTCCGCGTCTTGCCGTGGTCACCTGATCCTCATCCACCATGATCACACCTTCCAGTCCCTGTGCCGAAACTTTGACCGAAATATCCTCGGTCATCTTATTGAGAATCTTCAAGGTGTATTTGTTCTGGATGCTGCCATCACTCTGCAGCACGAACAGCGGCTGACGATCATGGATAACCTTCAACTCCAGCGGCGCCAGGGAGGTCAATCCATAGGCAATACCCATCACGGCAGCCGACATAATCGCCGCATAGATCCATACCCTTGGCCGTTTGTAGAGCGGCTGCGGTTTCTTGTTCGCCTCCAGGGCCTCATAGGATTCATATCGAATCAACCCCTTCGGCCGACCGATCTTCACCATGACCTCATCGCAGGCGTCGATGCAGAGGGCGCACATGATACAACCCTCCTGTTGGCCATGACGAATGTCCACACCTGTAGGACAGACGGCAATACACTGTTTGCAGTCGACGCAATCCCCTGTGGTTCTCTCCTCTTCGGGTTGCCCTTTCTTGATTCTGCCCCGGGGTTCGCCGCGATGAAAGTCATAGGTGGGTACCACCGTCGTCTTATCGATCATGACACCCTGTATACGGGCATAGGGGCAGAGCCAGAAGCAGGCCTGCTCACGCATAAAACCCGCGAGGACATAGGTGCCTGCCGTAAACAATGCGATGGTGCCATAGGCGACCGCGCTGGCTTGCAAAGTAAACAGATCGCGCCAAAGATCGAAGGCGTCATAGAACCAAGCGACAAAGCTGATACCGGTTAGTACCGAGATAACGAGCCAAAGGAGATGCTTGGTTACCTTGATTCTTACCTTTGAGAAACTGATTGGCGCCTTTTCAAGTTTGCGCCGTTTTTGAGGCGAGCCCTCGAGCTTATCCTCCAACCAGGTAAAAACATCGGTCCAAACCGTCTGAAAACAGAAAAAGCCACAATAGACACGACCGGCCAATGCCGTGGCTACCGCCAACAAAAGGGCAAAGAAGAGCAGTGTCAGGGAGAGCATCCAGAAATCTTGAGGCAGTACGGTTATGCCTAGGATATGGAACTGGCGGTTGGGAATATCGAACAGAATCGCCTGCCGATCACCCCACTGAAAATAGGGCCCGATGAAAAAGCTGATCCAAACAGCGGCGCTCAGCCATTTGATATTGCGCCAGTACCCTCCCATACGCTTGGCATGAATGGTCTCCTCGCCGGTATTGAGATGCCAATGCACAGACTCCGCATAAAGGTCATCCACCACAGACTGCCGGGCTGTCGCGTTTTCATTTCCGCTCAAGGGATCAACTCCTGTGAAATCAGTGATGTCGTTCAGGGCAAAATGATAAATGCTAGCATAATTACACGCCAATGCGATTTATCAATACATTAGCATCAATTAAACAACCGTTCCCAATCAAATTCCCAGCTGCTGATTTTAAGGGATCTATCCTTTACCCATAAAAAAAGGGGGGTTTCCCCCCCTCGTTAAAATCGATGATCTATTAATTTAGCTATTGTGCTTTTCGGCATCACTCTTAATGAGGCTTCTTACCTTGAATGCAAGAAAGACGACAATAACTATGGCTATTGCCACAGTTGCAATCGAACCCCAGAATACTGCGTCTCCGTTCATAGCAATCCCCTAACTCTTCTAGAACCCTGTGCAGCCTCCTGCCACACAGGGTAATGGTGGAAAAAATGCCTATTCAGTGAATAGTAATCCATCTTTATTTACTGGCCGCCACCGAACTTATGTACATAAACAGCCAGCTTTTTGATGTCATCCTTTGACAATCTATCACCGAAATTCGGCATAACGGCTTCACGTGTCTTCGGCTCGGTTACATCATTTACGCCATACTTGATGGTGTATTTGATGCTATCCAGCAAGTCCTGACCCTCATCGGGTGTGAAACGATATATACCGTCGGTCAGGTTTGCCGAACCCAGGACAGCCATACCTTTGCCGTCCATGCCGTGACATGCGATACAGCCCTTTTGGGTAAAGTTGGGATCTGAAGTCGGATCGCCTGCCTGAATCGCCTTAGCCATGCTATCGATTTCTGCGTCAGACAATATCTTGCCATGTGCCGTCATGATACCTTTTCGGCCCATAGTAATCGTCTGCTCAATGGCATCGATATTACCGCCATAAAGCCAATCATCGTCAGCAAGCACGGGATACCCTGGGCCACCCTGACCACCGCCGCCATGACAAGCGGCACAGTTGTCGCCGAACAGTACCTTGGCTGAAGCCTCTGCATATTGAGAAAGGCCGGGTGCCGCCAAAATCTCCTTGGCTGACATACCTTTTATCTGAGTCTCGAACTCGGCACGGACCGCTTCCACCTCATCGACACCCTTAATGTACTCATCCATCTGAGTCCAGCCCATGAGGCCTTTGTTTGACTCATGACCAACTGGCCACATGGGGTAGAGAACACCGTAAACGACCCACCAGATCACAGAAGCCCAGAAGGCCAACATCCACCAACGCGGTGGGGGATTGGTCAACTCCCGGAGATTGTCGTCCCACACGTGTCCGGTATTGTTTTCACCCGGAAAAGAATTGTTATCCGCCATTTTTCTCTCCGCTATCAATTGCATCATCATCCATCGGGATAAAACGGTTCTTCTCCAGCTTCTCCCGATTTTTCGGACGTAAGGCGTAGAAATACACGCCTATCATGAGTAAGAAGGTGACCACCGTCATGATCAGGCCCACCCAATCACTGGTGGTCATCGCTTCCCAGTCAGTATGAAAATAGTCGCTGAAACTACTCACGATAGACCTTGTTCTCGTCAAGCTTTGCCATGGTCCCCAAGACCTGCAGGTATGCCACCATGGCATCCTCTTCAGTCTTGCCTACCAATTCTCCGTTGGCGCCGGCGATATCCTCGTCGGTGTACGGAACGCCCAGCAGTCTCATAACCGAGAAGCGTGCCGCCATATCCTTACCCTCGACCATATTATCTTTCAGCCACGGATAGTTGGGCATAACAGACTCCGGCACAACTGATCGCGGTGCGCGTAGATGCTTGCGTTGCCAATCATCGGAATATTTACCACCGAGTCTGGCGAAGTCGGGACCGGTACGCTTGGATCCCCATTGAAAGGGATGGTCGTACATGGACTCTGATGCCAGAGAGTAGTGGCCATAACGCTCTTTCTCATCGCGGAAAGGACGGACCATCTGAGAGTGGCATGTGTAGCAGCCTTCTCTCTGATAGATGTCACGTCCCGCCAACTCAAGAGCGGTGTAGGGACGTACGCCGTCACCAGGTTTATGGTCCTGGAGCGTCTGACCGGGCTGACGTTGCCAAACCAGTTCAGGTGCAGCATTGTGCTCCATGGTGGACTTCATAGTAAACAGCGGCACGATCTCGACGATACCGCCCACGGTAAGAGACAAAGCCAGGATAAGCAGAAGCAACCAAACGTTCTTCTCCATCTTCTCCTGGAAGCCTGTTGATTGATTTTCATTCGCCATTTTGCGAAACCCCCTTTAATTAAGCAGTTGCCGCAGCGGTACGTGCTTGCTGCAGGCTACCTTCACTGGATGCTTTGGCAACGGTCATCAGAACGTTGATCAACATCATCACTGCGCCAAGCAGGAAGATCGCACCACCCACGGTACGCATGGCGTAGTATGGATGCATGGCTTCGACAGACTCAGCAAAGGTGTAGGCCAGAGTGCCGTACTCATCATAGGCACGCCACATCAAGCCCTGCATGATACCGGATACCCACATCGCAACGATGTAGATGACCGCACCGATAGTGGCAGTCCAGAAGTGAGCGTTGATCAGCTTCATGGACCACATTTCGGTGTGGAAGGTACGCATCATCAGGTGATAGATGGCGCCAATAGCGACCATGGCCACCCAGCCCAGGGCACCTGAATGTACGTGACCGACCGTCCAGTCAGTGTAGTGGGAGAGCGCGTTCACGGTCTTCAGAGACATGACCGGCCCTTCGAAGGTGGACATGGCGTAGAAGGCCAGGGACATGATCATGAAACGCAGGATGTAGTCGGTACGCAGTTTATCCCAGGCTCCGGAGAGGGTCATCATACCGTTCACGGCACCGCCCCATGACGGAATGATCATCGCCAGGGAGACCGCGGCACCCAGGGAGCCGGCCCAATCAGGAAGCGCGGTGTATTGCAGATGGTGTGAACCCAACCATACGTAACCGAACATCAGCGCCCAAAAGTGGATCACGGAGAGACGGTAGGAGTAGACAGGGCGACCGGCCTGTTTGGGTACGAAGTAGTACATGATACCCAGGAAGCCGGCTGTCAGGTAGAAGCCCACCGCATTATGCCCGTACCACCATTGAATCATCGCATCCTGAACGCCGGCGAAGGCTGAATAGGATTTGAACAGGTCAACCGGAACAGCTAGGCTGTTGACCACATGGAGGTAGGTGATCATCACCATCATACCCAGGAAGAACCAGTTGGAGACATAGATGTGCGACGTCTTGCGGGTTGCCATGGTCATGATGAAGTTGAAGGAATAGACCAGCCAGACAACGGCGATCGCCAGATCGATTGGCCACTCCAGCTCGGCGTACTCCTTTGCGGTAGTGATGCCGAGAGGTAGGGTGATCACTGCAGACACAATGATCAGGTTCCAGCCCCAAAAGGTGAACCAAGCCAGTTTGTCACTCCATAGCCGAACGCCGCAGGTGCGTTGAACGCTGTAGAACGAGGTTGCCATCAGCGCACATCCGCCGAAGGCGAAGATGACTGCATTGGTGTGAAGCGGACGTAGACGCCCGAAAGTGATGTACGGTAAATCGAAGTTTAGAAACGGCCATGCCAGTTCGGCGGCGATGTAAACACCCACCAATGCGCCTACGACAAGGTAGACTACGGCCATGACGGTAAACCAGCGTACAACTGCGAAGTTGTATTTCTGCTCGGCTGCGGCGTCCATGAACCCCCCTCATAAAACTAAATTGAACAAGACTTTAAAATTTGACTTTTCAGAAAAGCCCTACCACTCCAATTGTGTCAAATGCCACAATTGCAGCGTGACATATATCACTCTTAAATGACTCAGATGTCAATACGAACATTAGAAAAATCTAATGACCCAGTATCGAGGTAAGGGATTGATGCTAAAAGATATTTATAGGCTCATCATATAAATTGACATAGATCAACGAAAGTTGAAAAAAACACCATTTCCAGCTTTGCCGAGTATGGATGATACAAGAAACGAGTTGTTTGGCGCAGACATCGGAGCAGCCCTGAATGGCTGGATTAGATGCAGACCGTCACAAAGTGTTTTGAAAACCACATGAGAACCGATGCCTTCGAGGATGGGATACTCAACGGGAAGCCGCGACTTGCTGCAATCCTTCCCAGCTGAGCAGCATTAGGCTCTGATTGCGCAGTCGGATCAATCCCTCTTTTTGAAACCTTGTCAGTACCCGACTAACCGTTTCCCGGGCAAGACCAAGATAACTGGCCATATCGCTTCTTGACATGCCCAAATAGAGCCTATCTCCACCCAGACCGCGTAGCGAAGTACGTAAAGCCAAGGCGAGAATGAAGGCCGCCAGACGCTGGTCCGCATTCTGCCGTATCAAAGAGGCGGTCTGGGAGTGATTCAATGCCACCTCCCTCCCGAGCATGTCGATCAGCGCACGCTGAATAGCCTCGGTAGAGCGTCCGCTTTCAGCCAGCCGGCCAATGTCCAATACACATACTGATCCTGCCTCTAGCGCCCTTACCGAGTAGGAGTAGTGTCGATTCGCCATCCCTTCGACCCCAATCAAGTCGCCGGGCAGATAGAATCCAACGACCCGTTCCTGCTGATTGAGATCGGCTATCACGGCCTTAAATGATCCCGATTTTACGGCATAGACAGCCTTAAACGGCTGCTCGACGCCGAACAGCATCTCCCCCTTCATTACCGACTGTCGTCTCAGCAAGATGCCCGATGGCACTCCGCTACCCGGCTCTGCATAATCCAGAACCTGACACATGGGATCGAGGCCGCATTCTCTGCATGCCACCTCAAGCTGGCTCTCAAGATTTCGGGTATCTACAAGGCAACAAGACTTTTGCACTGTTCAATTTATGCCGGAATTGAGTTTACGGTCACCATATCAAGCGTTTCATCACTTGAAGATCGACTCTACCGAAAAGCCGTCTCTCTCTAGGATATCACGCAGGCGCCTGAGAGCATCCATCTGGATCTGCCTGACGCGTTCGCGGGTTACGCCGAGTTCATTCGCCACCTGTTCCAGGGTTGAGTTTTCATAGCCATGAAGACCAAAACGGCGTTCCACCACTTCCCGCTGTTTATCGTTCAGTTTACTCAACCACCGGTCGAGATTGGCATTCAGCCCGTCATTCTGAATATCCACCGTCGGATCCATACTCTTCTCATCGGCGATGGTATCGAGCAGTGGCTTGTCGGCATCCTTGCCGAATGGGGTATCCACCGAGGTTACGCGCTCATTTAGCCCCAGCATACGTTTGACTTCATCGATCGGCCTGTCCAGAAGATCGGCGATCTCCTCTGAACTGGGTTCATGATCAAGGGTTTGTGCGAGCTTTCTCGCGGCTCGCAGGTAGACATTTATCTCTTTCACAACATGAATGGGAAGACGGATCGTGCGTGTCTGGTTCATGATCGCCCGCTCGATTGTCTGCCGGATCCACCAAGTGGCGTAGGTAGAAAAGCGAAACCCCCTTTCAGGATCAAACTTCTCCACAGCCCGAATCAATCCCAAGTTTCCCTCCTCGATGAGATCGAGCAGTGCAAGACCGCGATTCATATAGCGACGTGCTATCTTCACCACCAGACGGAGATTGCTTTCGATCATGCGTTGTCTTGCTGACTGATCGCCTTTTTGAGCAAGCCTGGCGTAGTAGACCTCCTCTTCCGCTGTGAGCAGTTTTGATATCCCAATTTCATTGAGATAGAGCCGGGTGGCATCCATTTGCGCGTCGCCCGGTTCTGGTGATTTGATCTTCAAGACATCACTGATATCTTCCTCGGCTTTCTGCTCTACGATCTCTTCACTGTCATCGGCATCATCCGACAGGATAACTTGATCTTCCGCGAGATCATCAATGATCGGACTTTCATCCGAATCATCAGGCTCTACAGGACTTTTACTCATCTCACATCTCCATCAACCGAGACACACTTGGATTTGAAGCTCATCCGGGTTGTTCTCACAGCCATGAATTCACTTCGAAGCATGTCCCAATCACCCTTGCTAATGTTGTGACCATTTAATAATTATTTGCGCGGCAGCAATGGCAGAGGATTGATAGGCTTCCCCTGCCTCCTGACTTCAAAGTGCAGCATCGGTTGTCCGCCCCTGTTTGGTGATCCCATATGCGCCACTATATCGCCTTTGGCCAGTTTATCACCCTCTTTGACCAGCAGTTTACGATTGTATCCATAGGCACTCAAAAACTCCTGGTCATGTTTGATGATAACGAGATTCCCATATCCGACCAATCCCCCACCTGCATACACCACTCTTCCCGCCTCGGCAGCCCTTACGGGTTGCCCCAAATATCCCTGGATTCTAATTCCTTTTCGATTCTGATCTGATTTCGAAAATGTCTGTACTACTTTACCTTTGGTCGGCCATGACCAGCTTAACTTAATACGTTTCTTCACCTGCTTGGGTCCAGATTTGGCGACAGACTCCCTATTCGACGATTTGGCTCGGGACTTGGCAGCAGCCGTACCTGAGGCTTTGCCAGATAACGGTTTAGCTTCGCTTGCTGGCTTAGACCGTAACGGCGACCGCTCAGCCTGTGGGGTACGTTTTAGCGGCCGTGTTCTTGTTTCGGGTGGCTTCAATCGCAGACGCTGTCCCGGAAAGATGGCGTAATCCGGCCCTTTTATCCCATTCCAGGCCGCCAAGGAACTCAAAGACAGATAGTGCCTCCAAGCGATGGCATAGAGGGTATCCCCAGCTTGCACCAGGTAATATGTTCGAGACGTTTTGTGACGAACCGATGGTGACTGGTGCTGTTGTTGAGGCTCTGAATCCACCCGGTACGGTGGAGCTGGAGAACGGTTGTAGACAGGCGCACTGCCTCTGGACGAGCAGGCGGTCATGCTGAAAAGCAGGCTCAGCAGTAACATGAGACCGATTGACCCCTGTAGCAGAAATTGGTTTCGGCTTCTGACAAGCAGAGTTACGATACCTAACCTCCTGACTATTTGAGATAAATTATTAACACCAAAAAGACGATCACCAGTATCCAGCCAAGGCGATCCACATAGCGATGCAGTACCTTTTCCATGCGCGCACCGCCCCAAGCCATCAATGCCGCCACTAGAAAGAAACGTGCCCCCCGTCCGATTATGGAAGCAACTACAAAGGGAAGGAACGCCATACCAATAACGCCCGCGGTAATGGTAAAAATCTTGTAGGGGATGGGTGAGAAACCTGCCAGGAATATTGCCCAGAACCCCCACTCGCCAAACCACGCCTTGGTATTCAGATAGCCCTCCCAATAACCGAAGCTGTGCAACCATGGCTGTACCAAATCGAACGCATATACGCCGATGAGATAACCGAACATACCTCCTATTACAGAGGCCAGGGTGGTCAGGCCTGCGAAGAACCAAGCCTGATTTGGTCGCGCCATACTCATCGGCGCCAGCATGACATCGGGAGGAATCGGAAAAAATGAGGATTCGGCAAAGCTTAGGCCCGCAAGATAGGCGGGTGCATGGGGGTGGCGAGACCACTGCATGGTACGGGCATAGAGCGAGGAGAAAAGAGACATCAGATCATTCCACCCATCAACGGTACAAAGTTCACTGATTCCAGATGCTCCTGCTGAAATCCATCGCGTGTCCGTGTAACCCTTACCATGATCTGTCCTTTGCTGCTCTGGATCGGTATCACCAAGCGGCCTCCCACAGCCAATTGGTCCAGTAGTGATTGCGGTAGCCCCGGTGGCGCGGCGGTCACCAATATGGCATCGAAAGGTGCGTATTCAGGCAGACCAATGCCTCCATCACTATGCTTGAGACGAATGTTGCGCAGGCCAAGTTCCCTGAACCTGAGCCGGGCCTGATCGAGTAGTGCCGATATTCGTTCAACACTGTATACCCGGCGCACCAATTGGGCCAAAATGGCGCATTGATAGCCGGAACCGGTACCAATTTCCAAGACCATCTCCGGCATCCCGCCCTCGATCAACGCCTCAGTCATGCGCGCGACGGTATAGGGCTGAGAAATGGTTTGGCCATGGCCTATGGGTAGAGCCGTCTCTTCATAGGCGCGGCTTGCCAGCGCCTCGTCGACAAAGATATGCCGGGGGGTATTCCGCATCGCTTCCAGCACAGCCTGATGCCGAATCCCTTTTTTTCGCAGCCGTTCGATCAAACGCTGCCTGGTACGTTGTGAGGTCATGCCGATCCCTTGATGCTCTGGGCGCATGATCACTGTACAAGCCACTCGTTAATAGTCTGCAACGCGCTGTGACGAGTAAGATCGACCTGCAGCGGCGTCACTGAGACATACCCCTGCCTGACCGTATAAAAATCGGTACCCGGTCCGGCATCCTGCTCTGCGCCTGCGGGTCCGACCCAATAGATGGTGTTTCCCCTGGGATCGCTGGTTTTGACAACCGGCTCGGCCTTGTGTCTGTGGCCAAGGCGCGTTGAGCGGATCCCCAGCAACTGGTCATAGGGAAGATCTGGAACATTGACATTGAGGATCACATTTTCCGATAACGGAAAACGCACCAGCCGGGTGATTAACTCCTCGGCAACACGGGCCGCGGTATCGAAATGTTGGGGATCGTGGGAATTCATGGATATGGCAATGGCAGGAAAACCCAAAAAGCGCCCTTCTGTCGCTGCCGCTACCGTACCGGAATAGAGTACATCATCCCCCATATTCGGACCTGCATTGATACCCGAGATAACCAGATCCGGCTCTTCATCAAGGAGTCCGGTGATTGCGAGATGGACACAATCGGTCGGTGTACCATCCACCCTGATGAAACCGTTTTCCATGGTACGGGCACGTAGTGGGTTGACCAGGGTCAGAGAGTTGCTGGCACCGCTACGATCCTGATCAGGGGCCACCACCACGATCTCACCAACCGTCGACAGCTGCCCGGCCAATATCCGCAGCCCAGGGGCCTGATAACCATCGTCGTTGCTAAGGAGGATTTTCATACCGGGCACAATATACTGGAAAGTCTCAACCTTCTCACCTCTCCTTTACACTCTCCGATTGAGATTCCCTTCAGCAGCCCATACCATAGATACAAACACCCGTTGAGTTGATGGGAAATGAGTAACGAAGAGAAAAAAGTCGACGACAATATGCTGTTTTTCGAGGCACTTGGCGATGTAAAGCCGATACGACAGCAACGGGCTGAACCGTATCGCCGCAAACTGCCGCCCAGACCGCTGAATCTCCCTGTCGGTGATGAAGACGAAACCGAGCGGGATCTCTATGCCGATCAGGAGATCGAGACAGGCGAGGTACTCGAGTTTGCAAGGCCTGGGGTGCAACAGCGTGTTTTGCATGATCTGCGTAGAGGCTATCTGGAGATCGGTGCCGAGCTGGATTTGCACGGGTTGACCGTGCGCTACGCTCGGGACGATCTGAATCGGTTTCTCAAGGTCTGTCAGGAAAGGGATATCCGTTGCGTACGTATCATCCATGGCAAGGGCTATCGGTCAGAGGGAAAACAACCGATTCTCAAGCAAAAACTCAACCTCTGGCTGAGACAGAGGGATGATGTGCTCGCCTTCACATCAGCCACCCGTCGGGATGGCGGTACCGGTGCAGCCTATGTGCTGCTGCGTAACCCCAGAAAGGGCAAGCGATGACTATTGCATGAATCATTGAAATTTAAGTTATACCTAGTAAAATGGTTGGTTATTGAGTCCGCAGTACAAGCACTATCGGTTCCGATGGCATATCCCCAAAACGACTTGACTGCCCCTGGTCTCTGTATGTAAGCCTGGAGACATATGAAGGAGAGCTGTATTGGCAATCAGAATTAAAAGTCAGTGGCACGACGAGGACACCTCACGTTCGGCGGAAGAGCTGGGAGGCGCCATCGCCTTCATTGCCTGGCGCCTCGCCCTGGATAAGGCCATCACGTTACATGGTAGGAATTTTGTCTATGAAAACGACGAACAACGACTCGCCGTGATTGCTGAATACTTATGCTTTGAGGCTCAAATCTGCGACCGACTGATCCATGGGATGGCCGACAATGAGAGTCGGGTAGCAATCATTACCGCATTGGTGATGAAAATGGCTGAACACTTTCAAGACAACGCATCTGACCTGCTTGGAGCGGGCGACCATGGAAACGGCTTCATTGAACGCTACAACCAACGTTCAGGCGAGTACGCTGATTTCAATTTCGATCGGCAAGGTCCCAGTTATCCTTTTCTGCGCCATCTCGGTTTTGAGATCCAACAGGTCATGGGCAACAGGGAGCATGAGAACCGCTGGGTTATCGATCAGGTGATGGATGTGGATGCCCCTGAAGTCTACAAACAGCTGGCACGCGCGGTCAGAAATCTCTTCGATTAGGAGATCCGTATGCGTCCAATTCAGTTAATCACGATCCTCGAACAGGAGTTCATAAGTACCCGCGCCGGCCACCATACGCCGGTCATGCTCTGGGGCCCCCCCGGTGTAGGCAAGTCGGATATGGTGCGTGAAGTCGCGCAGAACCACCAGGCGCCGGTAATCGATATTCGGCTCTCGCAAATGGAGCCCAGTGACCTGAGAGGCATCCCGTTCAGAGTCAATGGCAGTGTAGAGTGGGCGATCCCCTCTATCCTACCAAATAGCGAACGTCATGGAGCGGAGGGAATACTGTTCCTCGACGAGATCACCTCGGCGCCACCGACTGTCTCCGCTGCCGCCTACCAGTTGATTCTTGATCGCCGCTTGGGTGAGTACCAGGTTCCGCACGGATGGGCCATCTTTGCCGCCGGAAATCGGCAGGGAGATCGTGGCGTCACCTACAGCATGCCGGCTCCATTGGCCAACCGCTTCTCCCACTTCGAAGTGGAGACCAATCTGGATGATTGGGTCGCCTGGGCCTATCGCACCGATATAGATGAGCGGATTATCGCTTTTTTGCGCTTTCGGCCAGAACTGCTCTTTGACTTCGACCCCGCGCACAATCCTGTCGCCTTCCCTTCGCCCCGTTCATGGGAGTTCGCCCATCGCGCACTGCAAAAGTTCGATAGACATCCGCATCTTTTACAGGGTGCCTTACAGGCCTGTGTCGGACCTGCCGCAGGGGTGGAGTTGAACGCCTTCGTCAACAGTCTCGACAAGATGCCGGATCTGGATGCCATCATCGCCGGTGAAAATGTGCCGGTACCCGATGAAATTGACCTGCAGTACGCCATAGCCGCCGCCCTGGTAGGACGTGCCATACGTGCCCATGAGGCGGGTGATGGAACCGTCACGCATGGCCGGATCCTTGAGTATGCAGGCCTGTTTCCGCAACGGGAGATGGGGGTAATGCTGGTCTCCGATATGCATCGTGCCATCGGTGAGGCTATTTTCACCGTCCCCCAATTCAGCGACTGGGCCCAGGCGGTATCGGATGTGATGCTCTATGAATCTTAGGAATCCGCAAATGAACGCTAAGAAAAGCAAATGAATGTCCACTATGCATCATGAAAATTTCGCAGACCGGGGCCATATACCCCACCAACCAAATCTGGTTGCAGAACATCGGTGGTGCCGAGCCGCACCCTACGCAAGTAATAAGCTGTGGGAGTTGGCCGATCAACAAGCGGGTGGAGATGAACGGCATGAACTATAAGGAAACACATTTGCGTTCATTTGCGTTCATTTGCGGACTCTAAAATCAAATGGACAAGGAACAGATCGAAACCAAGCTGTCGGCGGCCCGTACCAAGCTGATTCTGGACAAACCCTTTCTCGGTGCTTTGGTGATGCGGCTTCCCATGCAGGAGGCCAATGCGGATTGGTGTCCCGCCACCGCAACCGATGCAAAAAAATTCTATTACAATCCCGAGTTCATCGATCAGCTGAGTCTGGATGAGACACAATTCATGCTGGCCCATGAGGCCCTGCACTGCGCCCTTTCGCATTTTGCCCGACGCCAACACCGTAACAAACTCCATTGGGATATGGCGTGTGATTACGCCATCAATCCCTTGTTGATAGAGGACGGCCTCAGGCCTCCGCCCGGATCCCTGTTCCTACTCCAATTCGAGGGCATGACTGCCGAGGAGATCTATCCTCTGTTGGATGAGAAGGACGATGAAACACCCTTGGACAATCATGTCTACGATCAGGACAACACCAAGGGCTCGGGAGCCGGCAAGACCGAGAAGGATATCTCCAATAGAAACGACCGGACCGAAACTGAGAATGAAGGTGATGATAGCGGGAATCAACAAAGCGGTGACGGGTCAGCCGCCGACCAACCGCCTCCCCTCACGCCCGATGAGGCTGAAACATTGAATATCCAGTGGCAGCAACGCCTTGCGGGCGCAGCCCAACAAGCCATGCAGGTAGGCAAGCTGGACGGGGCGATGGCACGCATGGTGGATCACCTGCTGCAACCGCAGCTGCCCTGGCGGTTGCTGCTTGCCCGCTATATGACCGCGATCGCCCGGGATGATTTCAGCTATATGCGTCCCTCCCGGCGGGAGGGTGAGCATATTCTTCCCAGCCTACGCAGCAATCAGGTCGAACTAATCGTTGCACTGGATAGCAGCGGTTCCATACAGGACCATGAGATGGGCGAGTTTCTTTCGGAAATCAACGCCCTGAAGGGGCAGTTGCGAGCCCGCATTACCCTCCTCGCCTGCGACTCGGCAATCGCCGAGGATGCACCCTGGGTGTATGAGGCCTGGGAGGATTTCCAGCTTCCAGCCAAACTCACCGGCGGTGGCGGCACCAGTTTCGAACCGGTCTTTGAATGGATCTCCACGCAGGGCATGAGACCCGACCTGCTAGTCTATTTCACTGACGCGGAGGGCGCCTTTCCTGCCCAAGCACCCCACTATCCGGTAATCTGGCTGGTGAAAGGAAAACGCACCCCGCCCTGGGGACGACGCATCCAGCTCAATTGATCCAGGGCCTGTTGACACTGATCCAGGCAACAGCGTCCACTTGAATTCAGTTCACATTGATTTCTTAAGGGTAAAGGCGCCTCGCAGGTCACCCACCTTGTATCCACGTGCCTTGTCGGCAGGATAGAGTTCATCCAGTTTAGCCGCCACAGGTTCAGCAATTGCCTCGCCATGACATTTGGTACAGACCTCAGCGGTGGGGATTGCCTTCATCATGCGAAAAACCTTACCTCCCCCCTCATCGACGATCTCAGCTTTGATCAACTTCATCGGATCCTCGCCGGCGGCCTTGCGTGTCTCGAACTCCATCAATACAGACTTTTCCCAGGCGTCAGGTGCATTTTTCTGATTTCGCAGTTTCAAGCTGGTCCTGCCGACTTCCCAGCCACTCATTTGAGAATGGGCCTCTGCCAGATTTGGAGCGACAATATTGCAAGTGGCAATGGTACCTACAGGCCCGCTCTGTTTCATTCCCTTTACCAATTCGCCTTTCAGATCGCCGAAAAAGGCCTTAATGACACCTTTTCCCTCCTCCATGTTCGCTTGCAGGGATTGATCTGCCTGTACGTTGCCTGAAATCAATAGAGCTGTCGCCATAGCTAATGCGCTTTTAGTCATCGATGAATCTCCAACAATTGCCGAATCAACCGGATCGATCATACCCGGTAGTAAATAGCGGCTAAGATTAAACAAATTGACCCCATCACAGCAAGGCTGCCGTGACGATTGGACAACCACGGGTTTGCATATCCTGCCTGCCGGGAGCATTCTTTATCATGCCTCGTCACCTCGAGCACACCTTTCAATCGTGGCGCCTTTATAGGTACGGTGGACTAATAGTGGATAGACTTGGAGCATAACCAATTGTTCCGCCTATGCTAAGAGATTTGAGGAGCTGACAAACCGACAGCTGCAGACTGCCACTGCAAATGTCCTTGGCGATCAACAGCAAATTGTGTTAACAAAGCGGGATGGCACCTTTACGGATCAAATCAGTAATATCAGGAACTAACCGTGCTTGCAGGGGATCAGTTAAAGGCATGATCATAAGTGCGCTGAAAAAACCATACATTTTCATGCTCGTCGCCAGCCTGGCTGCCATATCCAGTGCCGGATCGCAGGAGGTTGAAACGATCCAGTTGCCGGAACTCGGGTCTCCATCGGATCAGTATTTGACGCCCAGTGATGAAGCCCGTTTAGGAAGAGAGTTCATGCGCAGTGTGCGAAAAACGGGAACAGTGCTGGATGATCCTCTAATCACAGAGTACATCCAGCAATTGGGTGACAAGCTACTGAAACAGAGTGAAGCGGTTGGCCAGCAATTCACCTTTTTCGTAATCGAAAAACCTGAAATCAACGCCTTTGCCGGCCCAGGGGGTTATATCGGCATCTACAGCGGTTTGATTCTGGCGACTCAGAGTGAAAGTGAATTGGCCTCTGTCATCGCCCATGAAATCGCCCATGTCACTCAGAAACATCTGCTACGTGCTTTCGATGCCGCCAACCGAATGAGCGGCAAGACCGCAGCCCTTTTGTTGGCCTCAATTCTGGTGGGCGTTGCCGGTTCGCCCGATGCCGGTCTCGCCATGGCAACAGGTGTCCAGGCAGGCGCCATTCAGGAACAAATCAACTTTACTCGCAGTAATGAAGAGGAGGCGGATACGGTCGGCATCCAGATTCTCGCAAAGTCCGATTTCGATCCACGGGCCATGCCAATTTTCTTTGAACGCCTGACCCATGCAAGCCGACTCTACGAATCCGGCATACCCGAAATACTTCGAACCCATCCGGTCACCAGCAACCGTGTAGCCGATGCGCTGGGTCGAGCGGAAAAGTACAGCTACCGTCAGTTCCCAGGCAACTTGAGTTACAACCTGACTCGTGAAGCCCTACGCGTCAGACAGTTCAAAGATCCCGGCAAGGCAGTCAAACACTTTGCCACTGGACTCAAAGAGGGACGCCACCTAAATCAGGTGGCCCATGAATACGGGTATGCGCTTGCCCTCTCGGCTGATCAGCAATATCAGAAAGCAGAAAAGATACTCGAAGAACTATTGCGCGAGAACCCGAGTCAGGTGGAGTACATGCTGGCCAGTGCAAGCATTGCGGGTAAAAGCGGCGACCTTGAAAAGGGACTCAAGATTCTTGATACCTACTACAGCCTGATGCCGGAGAACTACCCACTTGCAATCGCCTATATTCAGGCACTCACGACCGCGAACAAACTGGAGAAAGCCCGCGAAATCACCCAGCAATCAATAACTTTGCGCAACAATGAACCCACGCTCTATCGCCTGCTCAGCAAGATCGAGGAACTGGACGACAACCAGGCGGAATCACACCGTATTCTGGCTGAGGCGTTTGCTGCCGATGGCGATCTTGCAGCAGCCGTTCAGCAACTGGAGATAGCGTTAAACAGCGCGAACAAATCGGATTTCTATCTCACGTCACGCATAGAATCCCGGCTCAATAAATTGCGTGATCTGCAGAAGGCACAGAAAAAATCAGATAATAAAAATAATTGAATGGCGCATCGATGAATTGAATATGAAAATGACACTCGAACCCGGCGGAGCGGGTCAGCCACTCATCATCGGCCATTACACTTCTTTCAGCCGATGGATGGCCGGGCTCTCCTGGCACAGGTTCCTAGGCATCTATTCAGGTAAACCCCAATCAACCACGCATAAAACCCAACTCCAGTATGCAGATGACACGCCTTGAAAATCACAAATCACTAATATTTCGACATTTTTTACTTGATATCGTCGTTTGTTTAGGTATTCTTACGAGCTACCTGTTTAGGGTATGATGTGTATCGGCAGACCAGCATCTACAGAACAACTATTGAATCGGTCTTGCCGTAGAGTGAATTGCAATATGGATGCGTGAGTGCAAGCTGTCGCAACTTTTTTTTGTATAAATTGTTCTAAAGCGTTTGATGTCGCATGAAACATCGGATTGAGCACGTCTTGGTTGTTTAGTTCAACAAGACGCTGTCAACGATCCGATTGCCAACTCTTAACGGCTTTGTCTGGCACGCGCATACAAGCAATGATGACGGCAGAAACGTGCACTCAACCCGGTAGTCATAGTGCAGCGGCTCATTTATTGATGGGTGGATGGCATGTCGATGATTAGAATGACCGGGAAATGAAATTGACCAACCAAATCAGTTTCAACAAATAAACTGTTAATCACTAAACTTTCTCAGTCTGGAGAGAATGAATGAGCACTGAAATCAAACGCAGGATCTTCCTCAAAAGATCGCTTGCAGCAGGCACGGTAGGTGTTGCTGCCGCCGCGGGTTTACTGGCACCTCAGCGGGTACTTGCGGCCTGGAACAAAGAAGCATTTGAAGCTAAAGAACTGCCAGCAGCATTGAATGCGCTGTTGGGTAGCTCCGATGTGGCAGAGTCCGCCGACATCACTGTAAAAGCGCCTGACATAGCAGAGAACGGCGCAGTGGTCCCTATCACTGTGGAAACCGGCATGGAAGGTGTGGAGTCGATCTCCATTATCGCTTCGAACAACCCGGTACCTTTGGTTGCCAACTTCGTTATGGGCACAGGCGCTACCGGTTTCGTATCCACCCGTATCAAAATGGGTAAGACCGGAGACGTTCTCGGTGTAGTAAAGGCCGGCGGCAAACTCCACAGCGCCAAAAAAGAAGTTAAAGTCACCATCGGTGGTTGCGGCGGTTGATCCCTTTCGGATCGATCCCAGCTACTCAGTATACGAGGAATAGAACATGGCTAAATCGATTAAGATCCGCGCCAAAGAGAAAGGCGGTGTAACCACCGTAAAGGCCCTGATGACCCATCCGATGGAGACAGGTGCGCGCAAGGACAAAAAGACAGGTAAAAAGATACCTGCTCACTTCATCCAGGAAGTTGTCTGTAAACATAAGGGTAATACCGTGATGACAGCGGAATGGAGCGGTGGCGTTTCCAAGAACCCCTACATTTCCTTTAAATTTACCGGTGGTGCCAAGGGCGACGAAATCGAGCTCTCCTGGAGCGATAACCAAGGTGGCAACGACAGCATGACAAGCGCCATCAAATAAGCCTCATTGGCAAAACCGCTTGCTAGTTGTCCGCATCCGTTTGGGAGACAATCTTTGCAGTAAAAAAAGGACGCCTGAGTGCGTCCTTTTTTTACTTCTGTCGTAGTGAAACAATAGCTCTCTTTTCTATTCCTGTTTTTTATTTGCGGCATCCTCTTCCAGCAACTTAGCCCACTCCTCTTCCAGTGATCCCGCTTCCTCTTCGTTTATTTCGGGCAACGTCTCATTTGCGCCGGGGATTTCTATATCGATCTTCTCCAGATCATCGACCATGGACTCACCGGTTTCGCTCTGTGTATCCGCTTGCATCGAATCTTCAATCATTTCATCGGCGATCTCCATCACCTCGTCGATGATCTCTGAAACCTCCTCATCCGCCTCAGCTGCATCCTCGTCCAGACTGGCATTTTCTATTGCATCGTCCGCTTCCGAAGCATGATCCCCCGAATCGGCACTCTCCTCAAGATATGAGGAGTGCTCCAACTCCTCAGCACTCAAATCCGGTATATCCGTGTCACTTGCAAGGTCTGAGACCACTTCTTCCACTGGCACATCGTCCATCATCGATTCGGCTGTGGTAGGTTCCGCCGATTCCTGCTCAACATCCCCTTGTATGGCTTCTGCAGCACTATCATCAACCTGCTCGCTATCAGACGTCTCTTCAGTGAGCGGAGATGCAGCCGTTTGAGCGGTTTCAGCACCACCCGCGAACATGGTTGAGTACTCATTCAACATCCTACCCATGGTATCCATGGTCACTCGCAGCTCTTCAGACAATCGCTCGTTTTCTTCTTTGAGCTTGACTATCTCTTCATCACCATCGGAAACCTGACTTGGACTGGATGCCGACTCAGGCACCTTGAGCCCCTGATAGCCAAGAACAAGGTTTTCCACATCCACATCGATCTGTTGCAGATGCACCTGGTCATCCTTCAAAAAACTGTTTATGACATTTTGATAGAGCAGCATCTCCGTCTGCATCATATTGTGCAGGGTTTGTTGCAATTCGGCCTCTTTATACTGATACCGATCCTGCAAAAGTGCTTTCAGCCGCGCTTCACGTGTTGCTTTGTCGGTTTTCACCCGCTCAGCCAAATGGGCCGCGGCTTTTCGTATCCGGCCTTTTCGCAGCAGCGTGAATAGGACCAACAAACCACTCAAAACCACCAAACCGGTGATCACTTCAGCAACAATCAATGCCACCAGGGAGCTGACTTCAATCATTGTCCTCCCCCTTATGTTCACTGACCATTGCCGAGTCCGTATCATCGACCAGACTCACCATGTTGCGTTGGTTGCGTCTATGTATCCACCAATAAGCGCCACCACCGCCGATGATCAGCATCAGATTAATCACGCCAAACCAGATCAATGCGGTACCCCATCCTCCCTCTTCATCAGCTTCCGGCTCAGGCTCGGGTTCCGGCTCAGGTTCAGGCTCCGGTAGAGGTTCTGGCTTTGCGGGCGGCGGGGGTTCCGGTTTCGCTACAGCTACCGGTTCCGGTACTTTCATGCCCTCGACTTCCATCGGTGTGTCGAAATAGCTGATCGATTCCCCTGACAGGGCTGTCCCTTTTGCCTTGACCGCTATCCGGCGCGGACCTGCAAAACTCATGAGATCGATCTCACCACTCCCGCCTCGACCGCCTGGGGAGATATTCAGTGGCAGGCGGAATTGCTCACCCTCGGAATTCTCCAACCAGGCGTCGATATGCAACGATGCAGGATCGATCAATTCCACATCGGGTGTAATCTTCACATCGAGTACCCGCCCATCATTGCGTGGCGATGCTTCCAGTTTGACTGGCGGTACAACCTCATAAGTCATTCTTTTCTCTCGAACGAAGGTGGGGCCGCTTGCATTAAGCAGCAACTCCCCAACCCCGCTGCCGAGTGACTCGCCACCAAAAGAGAGGGTAAATAGACCATCATTGGCTTTTTTGTCCGGATCCTGACCATTATCCAACATGGGCCTTGCTTCGGAGATTGCAGTATCATCCTTCTGTATGGCAGAGACATTGACCACCGCAAGAAATTCCTGCTTTTGAATCAACTTGCCGTGATCACTGAATTTTGCGATTACAGGTAGCGACGAACCCTGTATCAACCTATTGGGTAGATCGGTTGTCTGCATTTTTAGGTCAGTGACAATCATTACCCGGTTGTCCGGATCAACCTCAGCACGAATCTTCCACTCACCCGCCTGAGGATCGGATATAGTCAGCATGTCGTACCCCTGGTCCCGATGCCAACTGACTGACGCAGGGGCATTACCGGCTCCGAATGCCTTGCCATCGGGCGGCACTACCTCAGTCTCCTGTGCCCCCGGTTTGTGAAATACCAATAGAGTTGCTTCGGTAATAGATTCATCTACTTTAAATTTGTTATCCTGCAAGGGTACGGCATCCGGTTTTCCGACCTTCTCGAAGATTCTGAGAAATACCTTTTGCAACTGCTCTGCCGTTTCAACCTGCTCATTCCAGCCGCCCGTCTCGGCAGCCAACTTTTTCATCAGTGCATGATCGGCATTCTTTGACAGCGCAATGGTATGGACCGTGGCATTTAGACCGGCTAATCGAGGCAGAATGTGTTCCAGGATGCGTCTTTTTGAAGCGGCATTTTTTGTCCTGTCCCTGGAGATATCCACCATCCCGTCGGTAAGCAGAATGACACTGCGACGGTAAGGACCGGATACACCGCTCCAATCTTCAGTTGAACGTTTCAGTGCATCCTCAATATTGGTGAACTGACCTGGCGAGCCGATCGATTCGGAACTCTTGCGCGCACGTTTTTTCCATGCCTTGTCGACCTGTCCCAGCGGGATTTGCATATTGACATACTGACCAAAGGTCCAGACACCCGCGCGGGTTTCGGAAGACAAAAGACCAACCAGAAGACGTAACGCAGGACGTCTCAGATTCTTTGGATCATTCTGTTTCATGCTGCCGGAGACATCGATAAGAATCCGTACATCCGCCTTCTCTTCCGCTGCCTGCAGCTGGGCATACCAGAGCGGTATCCACAGAAGTACGACAAAAACCCAGGCCTTTCCTTTGTTCATTTCGAAGTCATCCCAGCCCTATATCAAGAGTCAATATTCAGACATATAGTCAAATCCCCTTATTCGCTTAGCGGCTGGAATGGGTAGCTCTTTAATTCCTACTCGGAATGTTCGTCCCGCTGGTGCAGGCAGAATTTCAACGGCTTCTGCGGTAAGGTGACTGCATGCCATCCGGTTGTATTTGAAAGCGTTTATAGGACCACTGATATTGGGATGGCAGCTCTCGAACGATCGACTCGATACCATGATTCAGCACGCTCGCCGCCACTACCGGGTCATTGTCCCTGATCTTCTCATCCGCCGGCAGATAGTGAATATGGTAACCGGTACCGGCAGAAAGTCGCTCGGCGTAGGCGAAAATCACTTTCGCACCCGTCTTTCTGGCTAATCGGTTGGTCAACAGCATGGTCAATGCCGGCACCCCAAAGAAAGGAGCGAATACCGCCCCACTGTCAGACCTCGGCTGTTGATCAGGCAGGATACAGGTAACCCCACCCCCCCTCAGTGTCTGATATATCCGTTTTACTCCCGAGGTGTCTGTCGGTACCAGTTCCGCCCCGCTGCGCTCTCTAGCCTGTTTGACAACAGCTTCGTAGGCACGGTTTCTGGGGGGACGATAGAGAGAGGTCACCCGTTCATGAGTGGGTAGTTCCAGTCCGATTATCTCCCAGCAACCCAAATGTGGAAGAAGAACTATCAAACCCTGCTCATTCTCTCTCTCAAGCAGCTCCGAACCACTGACCTGTCTGACCATACCCAATACACGTTCAGTCGGTGTGAACCAAATGGCAGCCATTTCCATCAACGTGGCGCCCATCTGCCTGATAGAACTGTCGCGTAACTGCTTCAGCTCCATATCGGACTTTTCTGGAAAACAGAGACGAAGATTGACCTCCGTCGATCGTCTTTCCCGGTTCGGCAACCGGATATAAAACCAAGCCAGGAGATGGCCGATTCGGTGCAGCCAAATCAATGGCAGATAACCTAACAGTCGCCAGATCGGATATATTGGGTGCTTTGACATGATGGAGGATTGTACACAAAAGTGTTAACAAGCCTGAATATCTTGATCCTGCATATCGAAAACTTATGGCTACTCGCCAAAGCGATCTCATCAGTAAACGAGAAATATCGGGTTATCCGCAAACAAATGCCAATCGGTGCAAATAATCATAAATCTAACGTCAAACCAGATGAAACTGTAGTAAGCGTATAACAAATCAATTCCAAATTTATGCTCGAACCCTTAAAAACGCCATTGACCAGGAGCGTTTGTGCAACTGCAATCAATGGTTGGTAATTGTTAAAGATTGGCATTCGAGTGAAGCCTGCCTTGTCTCATTTTCCTACCTGTCCGTTTTGGGAAAGTGCTATTGTTTTCCGGCTATTCATATGGCCAAAGCAGATTGCTTTCATAGCCAAACCATCTACCATGTAGTGGTATGAGTGACAAATAAAGCGACAGGATATTACCGATGAGTGATACTCAACTCCATAACCTTACACCACAACAAGCTTGGCAGATGATGCAGGACGATCCACGCACCGTTCTAGTGGATATCAGGTCCAGTATGGAGTTTCTCTTTGTAGGACATCCTAAAGGGGCAGTTCATGTACCCTGGATTGATGAGCCGGATTGGACGGTAAACCCCCACTTTGTCACCGATATAAGAAAACTCCTTCTGGGCGGAAGTATCTGCACCATCGACGACGGTTGCGCGCCCGTGATCCTCATCTGCCGAAGTGGCAAACGCTCCCTTGAGGCAGGCAAGGCGCTGCTCGAAGGAGGGTTTATGCGCGTGTTTCACATCGATGAGGGCTTTGAAGGTGACCTGGATGACGATCATCACCGCAGCAGTTCCGGCGGATGGCGATACCACGGTCTACCCTGGGAACAGTGCTGAATATTTAACCTCGGCTTGATTACGAGGTGGCTTTAAACAAAAGCAAGATATTCACATGCATGATCTGCTCATACACCATCCAGGGCCTGTTAACACTCAGCAAATCGACTCTAGTCTTTAATTCCGACACCACGTGTCAGCAATGCCAGGCTGTACCACGTCAAGAGGACGATAAAGCCAAGAATAATAATCAATGCCGCCGATACATCGATATCCGTAATGCCGAGGATACCAAACCTGAATGTATTGACCATGTAGAGTACCGGATTGGCCAAGGATAACTGTTGCCATATTTCCGGGAGCAGTTCTATAGAGTAGAAGACACCACCGAGATAGGTCAGTGGCGTCAAGACAAAGGTCGGCACGATGGATATATCGTCGAAACTCTTTGCATATACCGCATTGATAAAGCCGGCCAGGGCAAACAGGATGGATGTAAGAACAAAGACCAATAATGTCAAACCGTAACTGTTGATGGTGAGATCCGTAAAGAACATCGATATGATGGTAACCAGGATACCGACCATAGTGCCACGGGTCACACCACCGACAACATATCCACCTAAAATCACCCAGTGAGGCACAGGAGCAATCAACAGCTCCTCAATATAGTGCTGTAATTTCGTGCCAAAAAAAGATGAGACGACATTAGCATAAGAGTTCTGTATCACCGACATCAGGATAAGGCCGGGGACGATGAAATCGATATAGCGGTAGCCATCCATCTCACCAATCCGGTCGCCGATCAGCTTTCCAAAAATGATGAAGTAGAGAGTGGTGGTTATAGCGGGTGGCAGCAGTGTCTGCACCCAGATACGCATGAAGCGCAATACTTCCTTGGTAACTATGGTCTGGAATGCGATTCGGTTGACTCGCCAGGGGTTCATACAACGTAGAGTCTCATATTGGTTGATGTTGACGGTACCGCCATCGATCACACCCGCTGTTGTTTGGATCGGTCGACCAGGTCAACAAACATCTGTTCCAGACGGTTCTGTTTGTTGCGCATACTGACAACCTCGATGCCCTGCTGCGAAAGCTGCCCGAACAACTGATTCATACTCTGTTCACGTATCACTTCCACTTCAAGGGTTTCACTATCAATCAAGGTGGCGCGATAGTCCGGCAGATCGGGCAGCCTGTTGATGGGTGATGAGAGATTGAGCAGAAAAACCTCGGTATGTAATTGACTCAGCAATCTCGACATACTGGTCTGCTCGACGATTCGTCCATGATCAATAATGGCAATATTGCGACACAGGCTCTCGGCCTCCTCAAGATAATGGGTGGTCAAAATAATGGTCGTCCCCTGCTGATTGATCTCACGCATAAAACTCCACATAGAGCGACGAATTTCGATATCGACCCCGGCTGTCGGTTCATCCAAGATCAACAGTCTTGGCCGGTGTACCAAGGCCCTGGCGATCATCAATCGGCGTTTCATCCCTCCTGAAAGCCATCGTGACTGGGTGTTACGCTTCTCCCATAAACCCAATCTTTCCAATGACGCCTCGGCTCTTTGGTACGCCAACTTGCGTGGAATCCCGTAATAGCCCGCCTGATTGACCAGGATCTCCACCACCGGCTCCCACATGTTGAAATTGAACTCCTGGGGCACCAGGCCGATCAGATACTTGGCCTGATCCTTCTCCTTGTCCAGATCATGGCCATAGATGACGACTTCACCGGCACTTTTGCTGATTAGGGAAGCGATGATACTGATAGCGGTGGACTTGCCGGCACCGTTCGGCCCCAACAGGGCAAAAAAATCTCCCTCATCAACCTTGAGATCGATTCCTCTGAGGGCCTCAAAACCATTGCGGTAGGTCTTGTGAAGTTTTTTGATAACAAGGGCAGACACAGTCATTTTTGATAGGCGATATCAGAATCTAGCCCAGACGATTCTGTACATCCATCCACAATGCCTGGTAGGCACTGGCCGCAAAACAGTTGGGGGAGAACGCCTGTACCGGCATCCGATGAATCCCCATCCTCTCCACGTCGCTGGCATAGGGGATCTGGGCCTTCAGCAGTTCACCGTGGACATCCGGGAAGTTCTCCATTATATCCAGGTGCATCCGCTTACGCCGGTCCGCCATGGAAAAGAAAGGCATTAACTTCAATCCGGTAATGCGGTGACCTTGCAGAAAATCGAGCAGCTGGTCATAAGTGCGCAGCGAGAGTGTGGTCGGTATCAACGGCAACAACAATCCCTCTGCAGCACGGAAAATATTTTCCGAGACCAGGGAAATGCTCGGCGGACAGTCAAGAAAGACATAGTCATAGGTCCTGGAGAGCGGGCGTAACAGCTTCAGCAGTTGCTTTGTGGGTTTCTTGGCGTCCTCCAGACGCAGATCCATATTCCGATATGAGAAGTCTGCAGGTAGCATATCGAGGTTCTCGAAATCTGTCGCCTTAACCACGTCATCCAGATCGAGCTTTCCCTTAACAAGCCTTTTACTGCCCTTAACCTTCGGTTGAATACGAAAATAGAAGGTCGCGGCCGCCTGGGGATCCAAGTCCCAAATCAGTGTTCGGTAACCCTGTTTTGCGGCGAGATAGGAGAGATTGACGGCTGTCGCGGTTTTACCGACCCCACCCTTGATGTTATAGACACCGATGATATGCATCATCTCACTCCAAACAACTGTTGAAAGGCGTTTTGATTCGATTCGCTGCTGAAATCGGAAAAGAGATCAACAAAGACGGACCTTGCCTGCTCCTGTCTCTCCAACAGCTTGCCCACGAGTATACCCATCGCCATCAATGCGCTTGCCGGTGCCCCCTCTTTCAACATCTGCTCGCCAAATTTCCCTAGCGAGTTTGCCTGCACCTCCAAATCCTGAAACTCGCCCAGATTGTCAAGTATCACCTTGAGTGCCTTGATCAACTCACGGATTGCAGGTTTGGGGTAGAGACTCTGAAAGAATTCCATTAAGTAACGCAGCTTCTTACAATCCTTGCGGAGATCGTGAAGCAGTTCTGCAGGGGAGTCGTTCCCTATATTCAAACCATCCTTGAGAACCCTCTTGTAGAGTTTTTCAATCCGTTTATCCGCGAGTTTCGCGGTTGCGCGCATCGCATTGGGTGTCTGATCACTCTTTCCTCCCGGGGATTGCAACCAACTGCGCCAGGCTTTCAAATTTTTTCGGAAATGGGGTGAATTGATTTTCTTCACCAGCTCGGCCTGCGCCTGTTTATGGTGTTGTTGCAAGAAAGAATGAAAGGGATCAAGATCCTTTTGTATTGTCTTTGGCAGGGAGGCGAGATAGTCCGGATAGTGCAGCAGATAGACATCCAGATCCCGAGTCTCACCGGTAATTTGTCCGATCCAACCAAAGGCCTGTTTGAAAGGCTCCAGCTGTGCCGGATCCAACACTCCTTTAATCTGGCTCATGGCAGAACGTGTTCGCCGTGTGGCAACCCTCAAATCGTGTAGAAACTCACTGTCCAGATCTGCCTTGGTGCCATCGATATTGGCTTCCAGGGTATTCAGCAAGCTCAGCATGATCTGTCGAGCCGTCACATGAGCTGGCGCATCGGGATCGAGTCTGAAATTGAGTTTGGAGCTGTAATCGCCCGGTTTTCGACCGACACCCTGCAACGCATCATCATACAGGCTCTGTTGGGATGGCCATAGTTTGAGTGATGCGAATTGTTGCTTGAGCTTGAGAAAGTCAGTCTCATAACCCTTCAAAGGCTGCAGTACGATCCGGCCATCCAGATCGCCCTTCAATCTGCCCTTCACCGCACTGAATTGATTCTTTTGCAAAATGACCCTGACAACCGTCTTCTCCTCACCATCCAGAATGCGCAAGGTATATCGCTGTTGAGTAATAGTTACCATGGGCAACAACACGCGCATCTGCAACACCGGCAGCAGATACTCCCGGAGCGGACCCTGAGGTATATCCTGCGCAAATCCGGGGGCTGATTCGATGGGTTGGCAAGCAAGTTGCTGATGACTTTTCCGATTCACCCAACGCAGCTTGTTCAGTTCTCCCTGCTCTTGGAACAACTCTCCGCCCGCTTGCCAGACACGCCAGTCGAAACTATCAAAATAGGTCTGTTTCACCTTGACCGGTGATTCTTCAGACAAGCGATGGGTTTCAGAGAGTATCTTCTTGAGCCCATCGAGATCTAGCTCATCAGGTAGCATATAGGTAAGCGGGTGTTGTGCCATGGGGCAACCTCGAATTGAACAAACCAAGAGAGTAACTGACCCGGCCGGATGTGACAATTACCAGTGCCAGAACTGTTCCCTGTCCAGCTCCTCATTCACTGATCATCAGCGGCTTCGGCCAGGCATTTGCTGACTATCTCATACACATCCTTCGAAATCTCGGAGTGAGTCAGGACACGCTCGAATTGCGCATGCATCAATGCCTGGCGCTGATCGTCATATCGACGCCAGCGACTCATGATCCGCATCATCCTTGCTGCTATTTGCGGATTCAATTTATCAAGCGCTATGACCTGATCGGTCAGAAAAACATAACCCGATCCGTCAATCTTGTGAAATGCATTGATATTCATACTGCAGAAGACACCGATGAGACTGCGAACCCTGTTCGGGTTACGCAGGGAAAAGGTGGCGTGGTTCATCAACGCCTTGACCCGTTGCAGTGTCCCGGGCAGGCGGGAACTCGCCTGTACCGAAAACCACTTGTCCATGACCAGCGGCTCATCAATCCACCGTTTCTCAAAAGCGGCTAGGGCAAGGTCGCGCTCCGGGCAATCGGTATTGGCCAGAGAGCTGAGTGCAGCCATCACATCGGTCATATTGTCCGCCTTCTCAAACTGTTCAAAACAGAGCTTGTTGATCTCCGGTTCATGCAGCTGCATAAGATAATCCAGGGCCAGATTCCTTAATCTTCGCCTGGCAATAGAGGTAGGTTCCGTGTCGTACGGAGATTGAGATCCATTCTGCTGGTAGACCGCCAATAAGCGCTGACGTAAGCGGCTGGCCAATGCGTGCCTGAGCCACTCCCTGACACGATGGATCGCTTCGACGTCGACAACCTCCATCTGGTCACCCAATGTGGATTCACCGGGAAGCTGCAAAACCTCACTCAGCAACGCCTTGTCCGCGGCTTCGTTGATCAGGGCGGTCTCGAAGGCGTTCACCAGACCTTCGGCCAGTTGCAGTGTCTTACCTGCCCGATAGTCAGCCGCCAGGTTTAACAGGGTTCTCTGTGCCAGGGCCTGGGAAGCATCCCATCGATTGAACGGATCCGTGTCCCTGGCCATCAGAAACGTCAACTCATCGTCAGTCGCCGGGTATCGCAGCTTCACCGGCGCCGAGAATCCCCTCAACAGCGAGGGTACAGGCTGTTCACCGATACCGACAAAGGTGAACTGCTGATCTGCTTCAAACAGTTCTAGCAGTCGTCGGGTACCTTGTGGCTCGGCCTCATCCTGCAACTGCAACGGCAGCTCTCGTCCCTCCCTGTTCAGCAAGGCTAGTTCAAGCGGTATATGGAAGGGCTTTTTATGCTTTTGTCCCGGTGTATCCGGACAGTGTTGGCGGAAACGTAGACGATAGCTGCCATGTTGCGCTTGATACTCTGCCTCCACTTCCACCACCGGCGTACCCGACTGGCTGTACCAGAGGCGAAACTGGCTTAGATCCCGGCCACTGGCATCCTCCATGCACTGAACGAAATCATCGGTGGTGACGGCCTCGCCATCGTGGCGCTGAAAATAGAGATCCGTTGCCTTTCGATAGAGTGTAGGACCGAGAAGATTCGCTTGCATGCGTACCACCTCAGCTCCTTTCTCATAGACCGTCACGGTGTAGAAGTTGTTGATCTCAATATAGCTGTCAGGACGCACCGGATGAGCCATCGGACCTGCATCTTCGGCAAACTGATGGCTGCGGAGCAGACGGACGTCATCGATTCGTTTGACCCCCCGTGACCCCATATCAGCCGAGAATTCCTGGTCTCGGAAGACGGTCAGCCCCTCTTTCAAACTGAGCTGAAACCAATCTCGACAGGTGATCCGATTACCGGTCCAGTTATGGAAATACTCATGGGCAATGACACCTTCGATTCCCTGGTAGTCGTTGTCCGTGGCGGTGTCGGTCCGCGCCAGCACATATTTGGAATTAAATATATTGAGCCCCTTGTTCTCCATCGCGCCCATGTTGAAATCATTCACCGCCACGATCATGTAGATATCCAGGTCATACTCGCGTCCATACTGCGCTTCATCCCATGACATAGCCTTTTTCAATGAGCTCATGGCATGATCGCATTTGTCGATGTTCTCCGGCTCGACATAGATTCGCAGGTCGACCTCCCGGCCGGAACGGGTGGTAAAACTTTCCTGCTGAAAGCGTAAATTGCCGGCGACCATGGCAAACAGGTAACAGGGTTTGGGATAGGGGTCTTTCCAACTCACCTGGTGGCGGCCATCCTCCGACTTTCGCTCATCGACACAATTCCCATTCGCAAGCATCACAGGGTGATCTACCAGGTCAGCCATGATGGTGGTGGTAAAGCACGCCATCACGTCCGGCCGATCGAGGAAGTAGGTGATACGTCTGAAGCCCTCGGCCTCGCACTGGGTGCAATAGAGCCCACCTGACCGATAGAGCCCTTCGAGGGTGGTGTTCTGTTGTGGATAGATAACGACTTGAGTGGTCAGGGTAAAATGCTCAGGCACATCGGAAACAATCAATGATCTCTCATCGACCGTATAGGCCCCCTCCCCGAGGGGCCGGTCATCCAACTCAATGGAGTAAAGCTGCAGCTCTTCACCATCCAGTTTCAACTCGGGATTTACGGCTTCACTGGCCGGATTTCTCCGAATATACAATCGGCTCGTAACCTTCGTCGACTCAACCTGCAGATCAAAAATCAGCTCTACTTCATCGATGAGGAAATCCGGTGGGCGGTAATCCTTTAAATGGATGGTTTTCGCATTATCTGTACGCATCGGTTGGTTTCACCTAATCTGAGTTCTGTAGACTGGGAACAGGGAGTCGTTTCAGTAATTGAGGCCAGAATCCATTCATTTTCCTATAATAGCCTGCATCGATAAACGCTGATTAATTGTCTGATTTTCAGCGGCTGAGCGACCCCCATGTGATTCCGGCGCGAAACACCGTTTTGCACGGAAAATAGAGCACGCATTGCCGCTCGCAAATGGGGCAGCCCAACACATCGAAAAGGGTATGGAGATGCCGGCTATTACCACTATACCGATCTGCTAATCTCTAGGTTTAAAGCGATAAAAACAACATTGCTTGTCCTCGTCGTAGAACTCGTTTTCTTCTGCTGATAGGATAGTCGGGACAAAAATAATTATTTTTATTTTCCTTTTTTTTACAATTAGTTAGATATAGTATAATTACAATCTGTTGCCGAGGAACAGCGTTTTATGCCAAATGTCGTCATGTATTCAACCGCCATCTGTCCCTATTGTGTTCGGGCCAAACATCTGCTGGAAAATAAAGGTGTCGCGTATGAGGAGATTCGCATCGAACACAATCACGAAGTGATGCAGGAAATGATGCGCCGCAGCAATCGACACACTGTCCCTCAGATTTTCATCGATGACTATCATGTTGGTGGTTACGACGATCTCGCCTCGCTCGAAATGTCGGGGCAACTCGATCTCTTGTTGGGTAGAGCAGAGGAATGAATCAATCCCTTGACAAAGCACCTCAAAAAGTCCGTTTGGATAAATGGTTATGGGCCGCGCGCTTTTTCAAGACCCGCCAAATAGCCTCAGAAGCGATAAACGGCGGCAAAGTACATCTCAATGGCCAGCGCACCAAACCCGGTAAGGAGATCAAAACGGGATCGCAACTGCGAATCCATAAAGGAGCCTTGGAGTGGGATATAACGGTGCGGGTGTTAGCGACTCAAAGAAGACCCGCTTCAGAGGCGCGCAACTTTTATGATGAAACAACTGAAAGTGTCGCCCGCCGGGAGAAGATAGCAGAGGTACAACGACTCGAACGTTCAATGTCGCCCAGAACGGATCACGCCAAACCCAACAAGAAGCAAAGGCGCATGATTCACCGATTCACCGGAAAATCCGGTTGACTAGGCCCTAGCAATGGACCAGGATGCCTTCCGTCGAACATATCGAGAGATGAATGAGCGTATCTGCGCTTATGAAAAAAGCATCCTCTCTCGCCATTGCGCTTGTTCACAATCGAAGAAGCTATGCATCGCGGAGCGCGAGGGTGTCCACTGTGTTTCCGATGAAGCACTGCAACAGTGTCACGAACTGCTGGAAACACTCCGCCAACAGGCCAGGTTCGCCCTGAAATCTAACGATGACAAGGCAGTACTTCCGCATGGAAAGGCGATGCGTCTTCAGGTGGGTGGATTGCGGGGTCTATTCACGGCGCTACATCCGCAACATCCCATACCTGAACTGATCGATGATATCTTTGAATTGATCAACAAGGCTACGACAGTATATGGACGATTGGAGAATTTACCCTATCAAACCCTCATTCAGCAGGTGTCCGCCTATAAAGGCAGACAACGCGGCAATAGCCGTTAACTAGGGCCTGTTAACACTATTCCAATTGGCCCTCGACTGAAATCGCACCAGAAGTTCCTTCAACGGTACAAATACCGGCGCCAATTTCTTCCGCATCAGTGAACCAATCGCATCGGTGTTACGCAAAACCGGCCTGACGACCCCATATCCAAGACCGGACAACAGATAGAGCGTGCGCATTTCCGACTCACGCTGACCGGCAATGTCGCGGCAGGCAAGAAACGCATCACTACACAGATCGTCTGCTTCAGCCTGAAGTTCTTCCAGGGTCAGATCGGGATTCCCTGTGGGCCGAAGTGAGCGCAGGTATTCACTAACCACTTCGAGCAGTGTCGTCACCACATCCTGATTGGCAGGCCGCTCCATGACGCTCAAAACGGTGGAGATGAAGCCTTGACCGGGTGGTGAGTGTATCCGTAACAGTTGTACCGCAAAGGGATTACCCCGTTCCGACAATGGAAGCAGGGCGGCCTTCTCATCATCAGTCACCGAACCCGGCATAGAATCCGCGGGCAGATCGTCCGGCAAGGCGGCGAGAAATCCAAGGTAGTAGGTCGGCTTGCGCTGGCAGCGCTTCCAGAGGCTGGCCCTTTCCTCTTTACTGATCAAACCGGGTTGCAATATCAAACGTAAACTCTCGATGATTACCATCGGTTCAGTTTCAAAGGGGAGATAGTCGAGCAGAAAGCGGGCCAATTGCGGGCCCATGCTGCCGTCCGCTATCTTTGGATTAACCAACATTCGGCGCGCGTTGTCGGGATCCTGGCTGATCCACCAGGCGCGTCTGGCCAGTTCGTCGGTTATACCCTTGGCACAGGTAAAGGCTACCACCGCTTCTGGCTCACCGAGCAACAGTAATTGCTCGAGATTATCACCACGGGTCTGTCCCATGCGACTCCAGCGCTTGAGATAGACCGGATAACCACCCGGTGAGCCCTGCACATGGCCTGACAGCAGCTCTCGCACTTTACGCAGATAGAGATCGTCACGGCAATTAGGATTGAGAATTATTTTGGATTCGCCCTTTTCAGACAATCCGAACAGGGTCATGGATGATTCGTCAATACGTATCGCCTGCGGCTTGTTTGCCAATAACACGTTCAGGCGTAGCGAGTCCTCACTCGTCAGCTCCATGTCAGACAACGATCCCTGCTACTTTCGATACGAACGGGGATTTTGTTCCGCGCACAATCATGTCCACACTATCTGTTCTATTGAACAGGTTCTTTCGGAGGCGTGTAGTTGCTGTCTTTAGGATTGATAAAAATGAATTGGCTTTCCCCATCATCCAATTCAGCAAAGTCCATGGTTGTCTCATCGAGCAGAGAGAAATACTCTGGCTCCATAATCACACTGACCCCTTCGGAATCGAACTGGATATCGTCATCCTTGGCATCATCGAATCCCATCAGATAGTCAAATGTGCCATCCTCCTTCTTTTGCGCGGCAAATCGCAGGGCCATGCCTTCAGTACCACCCATCTTTGCTGCCTGTTGTATCTGTTGCGCTGCCCGAGGTGTTATCTTAAACATCTGTCACCTGTTTGAATTTTCCAGTTACAGTAGTTTATCCCTTGTTTTTAAACGCATCCACATGCGCCACAAAACGCTGAACCCAGTTGTTTCCGCCCACATTTCTCATATGCGTATAGCTCGCCAGCAGATTTTTGTAGGCATAACCGTCATATTCGCCGTTGATGCCGGTACCGCGTTCCACCCTATATACGAAGTCATTCTCATCACATTCAAATGACTCCAGCGATGAATAGTGGAACTCATGCGCATGGATCACCCGGTTCGATTCATCATCCGTCAGTTGGGGCCAAGGCCCCCTGCCGGTATCGCGCAAACGCACGTAACCCCTACCCTGTGGTTTTTCGTACATCCGGGTATCTGCCGGTATCACGCCAACCATTCTACATTTTTTGCTACCCCAGGTAAGGCTTCGGGTTAGATAGATCAAACCACCACACTCCGCATATACCGGCCCACCCTGCTCCACATACTCAGTAATCGCGGCGTGCATCGAGCGATTCGCCTCGAGCGCATCCATGGCCATTTCCGGGAAGCCTCCTCCTAAAAAAAGCCCATCAATTTCAGGCAGTTTCTTATCGTTCAAGGTGTCGATATCAATCAATTCCACACCAAGCGCGCGAAACATGTCCAAATCGTCCGGATAATAAAAGCCGAATGCCTTGTCGCGTGCAATTGCGATTCTAAGTGGATTTTTCGGCAGTGAATAGGACGAAGTTCGTGTGGTATTGATAGGGGGCGTTGAGGAATGCGCAGCAATTTCAATCACTTTTTCGATATCGATATGCTGTTCGACGGTTTCTGCCAGCAGTTGGATAATCTGCTCTGATGCCTCACTCTCATTGCTTGGAATCAACCCCAGGTGACGCTCATCGATCTGCAGCCGGCTATCTGCCTGTATAGCGCCCAAAACCGGAATATCCGTATAGTGTTCGACGACCTGGATCAGCTTGGATTGATGTCTGCCACCTCCAACCTGATTGAGAATCACACCTGCTAAATGGATATTCCTGTCAAACGCCTGATAACCCAGTAGCAACGGAGCGATCCCTCTGGTCATGCCGCGACAGTTGATGACCAGTATCACCGGCGTGCCTAAAAAGGCTGCCATCGCTGCATTGCTGTTCGAGCCTTCGATGTCCACCCCATCAAAAAGCCCCTTGTTTCCTTCGATAAGGGCCATCTCCCTGCCCCTCATATAGTTGGCATAGTTATGCAGAATTTCGTCTCTGCTCTGAGTGTAGAAATCGAGATTGTAGCAATCCCTGCCCGCAGCGGCGGAGAGCCATAAAGGATCGATATAGTCAGGCCCTTTCTTGAATGGCTGTAGCGCGATACCGCGTTTGATCAAAACTCTGACAAGGCCAATGGCCAGGGTTGTCTTCCCGGAGGATTTATGGGCGGCTGATAGGTATATCGCTGACACAGGAAACCATCGTAAAAGGATCAATTACTCTCAACGGGGTGGATCGGTATGCCCTATACAGGGCCCCATCCTACCTTGTAGATAAAGAATCCACCACCGACAAGCGGCGATGGATTTTCAGCAGTAATTCCTCTGGGGGGTCAGTCTTCGAGGGTTTCGGGAAATACTTTGATAACCCGCGCGCCAATCGCCACTAACGTCAGTGCTACAGCAATGCCCGCGACACCCAGAGCGGCTTCAGGAAATGTGGGGACGTAATTTGCGACCTGGCCATCGAAGAAGCCAGTTTCGAGGACCTCTTTGCCTGGGAACAGATTCATTGGGTAGGCCTGTCCCCCAATGACGATGATGTAGATCTGAAAGAAACCTCCGATGAGCACCGCAATCGATGCCGCGGCGATTGCCCAGCGGGATTTTTCAAAGGCAGGCGAATAGATCAGAAAGAGTGGAATAATGCTGCCAATGAGTATCTGACCAATCCAAAACATCACTGTATAGATACCCCCATCCAAGAGGATGAAGCGCTCGATACCATGATGCTGGGTTGCATAGAGATTGGTCAGATTGTAAGCCAGCACAAAATAGAGCACCGCCCCGACAAACACGCCGAGCAGGTTCTTAAGCCGGGTCAGTCGCAGATCGCCAAGCTCCCTGTCGCCCCACATATAGGCGGCGATGAGAGTAATAATAAAGAAAGCCAGGCCGTAGCTGAAAGACATGATGACAAACATCGGCGCCATGATAGCCGCATCGTACGCCTCGCGTGCCACCAGAAAACCGAATATGGACCCGGTACCCGTGGTGAGCGCTATGCGCCAGAAGAAGGCCGCAAAACCCAATGGGCGTTTATATTTCTCCATGCCGCGGTCGATCATCGCCCACAGGTAGACAGCGACAATGGCAATAAATCCGCTATAGAGGATAACGTTCCAGGCAAAGATAGACTTGAAATTGTACTCCGTCATGGCAACGATCAGCCGGTCGGGTCTGCCAAGATCGAGAACCAGCACCATCAAGCCACCTACAAGCAGCCCGATCGCCAAGAGGCCGGAAAAACGACCCAGCGGTTTATATAATGGTCCTCCGAAAACAGAGCCGATGGAGGCCACATTCAATGCCCCCGATGCCGCTACGATCAGAAAGATGGCAAAGACGTGCGGCAGCCCCCATACAATCTGGTTGGACATGCCGGTCACCCAGTGGCCCTGGTGCTCCATGTAGTAGGCGGCACCCAGACCCACGGCGATAAATGCACCGAGCAGTGTCAAGCCCATCCAGTAGCGGATAGGTGAGCCACAGTAGAGCTCGCGGTAGTACATCTTACTCATATGATTCCAAGCTCCCTACAGATCACAGGTTGAGGTAACGAACGCCGGTATTCAACTCTAGGTCGGCCCGGATCTGTACTGAGTTGTGAGACTTGAGAACCCGGCTTATTTCGCTGTTAGGATCCTTCAAGTCACCAAATAAAATCGCTGAATGACCCTCCTTGTCGCATGCCTCCTGACAGGCCGTCTGCATAACGCCGGCATCAATCCTGTGTACACAAAGGGTGCAGGATTCGACACACCCCTTGCCACGAGGTGCATTCACCGATTGATCAGTCAGCGCCTCATGCACAAAGGAGCGCGCCTTATAGGGACATGCCATCATACAGTAACGACAACCGATACATCGGTGGCGATCGACAAGTACCACGCCGTCTATCCGTTTGAATGATGCATTGGTCGGACAGACATCGACGCATGGAGGGTGTTCGCAATGCTGGCACATCATAACCAGGCGATTGACATGGCCGGTCTGCTTGTCCTTCAGTTTGACCGGACGAATCCAGACCGCATCGGTGGCTGGCCTGTCATGCCCGGTCAGGCCATGTTCGTTGTTACAGGCCTCAACACAGACACTGCAACCCTCGGCACACTTATTGGCATCGATCAGCATGCCCCAGCGGTGATTGCCGGACGCCCCCGAAGGTGCATCACCTGTTTCGCTCGCAGCATGCAAAATGACACCAGGCGCAAGCGTCAACGCCCCGGCAGCTGCTACGGTTCCGCCGATAAACTGGCGGCGGTCTACACTCGGCTGGTCACTCTTATTGCTCATGATCAGTCTCTCTGTCTGCCAGCAGGCTGTTGCACATCCCAGACATGGGTCTGCGCATCCGAATGGTAACCAAGCGAATCTCCCCCTCCACTCTCCATCGGTGTCGTACGATGACACTGAAAACAGGCGGGGCTCACCGCAACGTAACCGTGACAGGCCTGGCAAAATTCGCCTTCACTGGTGACCGATACAGCCTGGCCGCTGGAATCCCTTGAGGCGTGGCAATCGATGCACTCGGAGAGACTGTATTTCAAACCACGCATTCCATCCCTAACCGTATCGTCCCTGCCATGCTGGAGATAATCCATATGGTTGCGACGTATCTCGTCGGTCGGCGCCACACAGCTGTCCAACGAGGCTGCCTTGGAATTTTCGGTTACATATCGACTCTCACCGATGGCCTGCATGGCAGGTAACGACAAACCTGCCAGCAGTATGATGAAGAGTCCTTTGCTGATGAGAGAACTACGCATCTCAGCTCCTATTCACCTAACCCCATCTGGATATATCCTGTGGGACAAACATCGGTGCAAACGTGGCAACCGATACACTTGTTGTAATCGGTGTCGACATATCGGCCGGTGGTCGATTCCGTTTTCTTGACCCGGAAGACCGCATCTTGCGGGCAGAACACGACGCAGTTGTCGCACTCGAAGCACATGCCGCAGCTCATGCAGCGTTTTGCCTCATCCTGTACCTGTTCCTGGTTCAGACCGGACATACGCTCCTTGAAGTGGTGCAGCACCTCATCGGCCGTGGGCACATCTTCGGAACGCAGCACACGCGGCGTAAAAGAGAAGTGCCCCAGGTAAAGGTCGTTGGCAGGAATGACTTCGTGTTTCGAACGGTCCTCGTAGTTATGCACGGCATATTTTGCAGAGTTAGTGCCGCGCATATCTCCTTGCGTGTTGCTGTCGTAGGCTTCGGGTTCCAGGTGGGCTTCCTGCAGCTTGTCGAGCAGATCGAAGTGATGCACATCCACTTTAGGCCGTTTGGCCAGCTCCTTTTTGCTCAGGTACGCATCGATACTTTCGCAGGCAATCGAGGCCTGACCGATGGCAGTGGTCAGCAGGTGGGGACGAATGATATCGCCGGCCACGAAATGACCCTCCTTGCCGGGCACCTGGTAGAACTTGTCGGCATCCATCAGATTCTTGTCGTTGGCCATCTCCTCGAGACCTTCCATATCGGCGCTCTGACCGATGGCGGAGACGATGAGATCGGCCTCCAGCACACGCTCGGTACCTTCGGTCGGAATCGGGGTCATGCCGTCCATCGTACAGTCGCAGACCTTGAGGCCGGTGGCGCGGCCGTCGTCGCCCACGATCACTTCCAGGGGCATCACGCCGTCGAGGATCTCACAACCCTCGTGCAGCGCATCGTGAATCTCGTGTTGCGCCGCAAACATCTTGTCCTTGGTGAAGAGCGAGGTCAGGGTCGCTGCCGCAGGCGCGGCACCGTCAGCCAGTGCCTCATCCTGATTCATTGAGGTGTCGAGTACCACATCTTCGGGATTGCCGGCGGCGTCGTTGGTACCCAGACGGCGGGCAACGGAGATCACGTCGATAGAGGTGTCACCGCCGCCGATACAGACCACCTTCTTAGCGGTGACCTTCATGCGGCCTTCGTTGAAGGCTTTGAGAAATGCCACACCGGAGACGCAGTTGGAGGTACCGACCCAGCCGTCCACCGGCAGGTCGCGACCATTCTGACAACCGAGGGCCCAGAGGATGGCATCGTGCTCTTTTTCGATATCGGCAACGGGGACCTCTGCACCGACCTTGACGCCGGTCCGGGTCTCCACACCCATGTCGACAATACGCTGGATCTCAGCCTGCAGTTTGTCGCGAGGGATACGATAGTTGGGGATACCGTAGCGCATCATGCCGCCCAGCTCGGGATCTTTCTCGAAAACCGTTACGCCGTGACCCATCTTGCGCAGCTGGAAGGCGGCCGCCATACCGGCGGGACCACCGCCGATGACCGCCACTTTCTTACCGGTGTCGGTACCCGGGGTGAACTTGAAACCCTTCTCGATGGCGGTATCACCGATGTACTGCTCCACCGAATTGATACCCACGAAGTCCTCGACTTCGTTACGGTTACACCCATCCTGACAGGGCGCTGGGCAGACCCGGCCCATCATGGAAGGAAAAGGGTTGGCCTCTACCGCACGCTCGAAGGCGTACTGCTCCCACTCCATCCCTTCTGAAGGTTTCTCCTGCTCACGAACAATGGCGAGCCAGCCGCGGATATCATGGCCGGAGGGGCAACTACCCTGACAAGGAGGTGTCCGGTTGATATAGGTCGGGCACTTGTAGGAGGTATCTTCAAGGAAGATCTTGTCACCCCAATCATCCCACTCGTTTTCACCGTCTTCAAAACGGCGCCAAGTAATATCTTTTTTCATCTCTTCACTAGGAGTTGCCATTTTCAGTCTCCTTTTGGTACTTGTCTTGGTCGTGCCCTACCCCCAGGGTAGGAATCGTTATTTGCGCTAGTTATCGAATGCTATTCGTCATCATCGTCTTCGCCATAGCCGGGGGCTTCCTCGGGCGGCGTTTTTCTGTTCATCACAATCGCGTTACTGACCAGCTGATGGACGCTGACGATCTGGAACATATCCATCCCGTAGTAGGGAAACACCTTGGAGAATTGGCTTTTGCAGATGGCGCAGATCGCTGCCAGGTGAGTGACCCCCTTCTCTTCCATCACATTCTTGAAGGCCGTCATGCGCGGTTTGGCGCCCTTCACGCGAACCTCCATCAGATCGTCGGTCAGCAGACCGCCGCCACCGCCGCAGCAGAAGGTGCGCTCATGGATGGTGTCCCACTCCATATCGTGATAGTTGTTGACCACCGCCTTGATCACCTTACGCGGCATCTCGAACTGGCCACCCGGCTTGTCACCCATGCGCGAGGCACGCGCCACGTTACAGGAGTCGTGGAAGGTGATCGACATGTCGTCATTCTCCGACTTATCGAACTCCAGCGTTCCCTTCTCAATCTCGTTCAGGGTGAATTCGCAGATATGCTGCGGCACCGGATAGTCGGGATTAAGAAAATCGAACGGGCCGGCCAGGGTGTTTAAGAAACTGTAGGCAATACGCCAGGCATGTCCACACTCACCGAAGACGATGCGCTTGACGCCCAGCTCGAGTGCCGCCTCGCGAATTCGCAGCGAGACGCGGCGCATATTCTCGTAGCTGCCGATGAACATGCCGAAATTGCCGGCTTCGGAGGCTTTGGTACTCAGTGTCCAGCTGACACCAGCCTCGTGAAACACCTTGCCGTATCCGATCAGTCCGTCAACATGGGGCTCGGCGAAGAAGTCAGCGGAGGGCGTCACCAACAGTATTTCCGCGCCTTTCACATCCAGCGGATACTTAACGGCCACCTCGGTCTCGTCATAGACATCTTCTTCGAGACCTTCAAGCGTATCTTCGATAGCGGGTCCCGGCAGACCGAGATTGTTACCGATCTTGTGGACCTTGCCGATGATCTCGTTGCAATATTTCTGTCCGACGCCGATGGAGTCGAGTATCTCCCTGGCCGCCATCGAGATCTCCGCAGTATCGATGCCATAGGGACAGAAGACCGAGCAGCGACGGCACTGGGAGCACTGATGGAAGTAGCTATACCAGTCGTCGATAACCTCTTCGGTGAGATCCACGGCACCGACCAGCTTGGGAAAGTACTTGCCGGCGAAGGTGAAATAGCGGCGATAGACTTTACGCAGCAGATCCTGTCTGCCGATCGGCATATTTTTCGGATCCTGAGTACCGAGATAGTAGTGGCACTTATCGGTACAGGAGCCGCACTTCACACAGGCATCCATGAATACCTGGAAGGAGCGGTAACGGCTCAGCAGATCACCCATCTTGTCGACAGCAACCTCTTTCCAGTTCTCCACCTTTTCACCAGGAAAGCCTAAAGCCTCCTGATGTTCGGGCTTGGCCACGAAGCAGGTGATGTGCTCCATGGTACCGTCAACCAGTCTCGGAACCTCAATGAATTCTGTCAGTTCCGGTGTTTCAAACTCAGCTCCAGCCATTTGTAAACCTCATAGGCCCTAGGATTCTTCGAGCTTTCTTGCCCAATCAACCAGATGGCGTTTTTCACGCGGATTGTCCACCTGATTACGTGTTGGGCTGAAAAAGACACCCGGTATGTGCAGCAATTTGCTGAATGGCAGTAGCAGCATCAGTACTGCCACCAGGGTCAGATGAACAAGCAGGAGCGGGTCCATGGGAAGATCGCCGCCACTTAATGTCCAGAAACCGGTAAAGAACTGCTTCACGGCAACCACATCGGTATGAATCAGGAATGTCATTGTCGCACCGCTCAAGCCGATAAAAATCAGCAACAGCAACCATAGATAATCGGAGGGAGAAGAGATATAGCGGACGCGATCGACGAAGATTCTCCGGATCAGCAGTCCCGCAAGCCCCGCAATCATGGCAAAGGCCGCATATTTACCAAAAGGTTGAATCAGTTGTATTGGCAGCCACACGGGATCGATAAAGTATCGGACATGCCGCGCAAGAACTAGAAACAGCCCCATGTGGAACATCCAAGAGAAGATCCAGGTCCACATGGTACTCTTGAACAAACTCTCAAAAAATACAACTTCGCGAAACATCCTTAGTACTACACCAGTCTGATTGACGGGTGCCGGTGTAGTCGGAATCTTTAACGGTGCAGGTGTTCTGGCGTACTGGACAATTTTCCTGGCCAGTCCAAGAACAAGAACTAAGGTCGCTACGATAAACAGCAACGCGTAGGCTAATGACATAATCCTGCGTTCCTCAAAAAGTGATCAGGTGGTTTGCGATGGAGGAGCATTACGCACCTCCATCGCAAGCACGTACTTTTAGATACAGCCAGTCGGTTTTGGCAGACCGGCAAAACGGCAAGCCTGCTTGCCTGGGCCATAAGGAAAGAGGGCGTAAAGATATTTAGAGTTACCTTTTTCCTTTCCCAGCTTTTTACCTACAGCCTTGGTCAATACGCGAACCGCCGGTGCAATCTGATACTCTTCGTAGTACTCACGCAGGAAGTTGATAATTTCCCAATGCTCGTCGGTCAGCTCCAGATCGTCTTCCTTCGCCATGATCTCAGCCACACCAGGTTCCCAATCGGACAGGTTTGTCAGGTAGCCTTCCTCGTCGGTTTCTAGGGTTTTACCATTGACGTCGATAGCCATATTTTCTCTCCCAGTAGAGTTAAAAATTGTTCGGTTAGTTAATCAGACCCAAGCCTGGACCTTGTCATTCTCCGCAGCAAGACTGACAAATTTGGCGTAGTCCACTATTTCGATGCCATCAGCAACCTTGTCTTCGCCTACACCGCGAGCCTTAAGGTCCGGGCCCAATACGTAGAAATTCACGCCCTCTTTGGCGGCAATTTTCTGCGTACAGTCAGTGCCCGTGATCGCACCATAAATGCCGTCTTCGTACATAAGGACAGAACTACCCGCTTTGGCATAAACCAAGCAGCTATCCATCGAAGATTTTTCAAAAGGTGATTTGTTGACAGTATGTAAGGTACTCATTCGCTTGTCTCCGAGTTAGAAGCTGAACAGGACATCCTGCTCATCCATGATGTCCGCCATTTCAGCGCGACTGACTACGCGAATCGAGTCCTTTTCCGCCCAATCGTCATCTTCGTCCTCGTAGGTCAAGGGCATGAGGTCTTCCAAGGTCAGACCCCGCTCCTCCAGTGACTCCCTTTCCACATATAACTTGGTGACATCGTAATCCCCAAGCGCCTGGTAGGTGGGCGAGAAGTTCTTCATATCCACCTCGGCGGTATCCTGCCCTTTGATCAGCTGATAGACCCCGTCATCCAGGAAAGCCAGACTGACATCCTGATCGAACGCAGCGCCAATCAACACAACCTCCAGTGACTCCCAGGCATAGATGGTGCCGTAGGGGGCCCGACGGTTGAGGTACATGAACTTTTTAATATCTTCAGACATCGTCAACCCCTATGCTCAATCACCGAATACGACAAGACGTTCCGACTGGATGCCCGCCTCAACCAACTGACCGAGACCGGAGATGCGAAAACCTTCTGCAATGTTCTGCGCATCCTTACCGTTGCGTTGCATCTCGCCCTCGTCGACGATACCCCGCCGTTGGGCGGCAGCCACGCAGACCACCAGATCGAGATCGTGCTGTTTAGCCAGTTCGGACCAGCGCTTGACAATGTTCCGATCATCTTGCGGAGGCGTTGTCAGATTGGTGCCATTGTTGACACCGTCGTGATAGAAGAAGACACGCATTATTTCGTGTCCGGCTTCCAGCGCAGCCTTAGTGAACTGGTATGCAGAGTCCGTGGCTTGATGCTGATAAGGACCCTCATTTACCTGAATCGCGAATTTCATCAGTAGACCTTCCTGTTATTGCCTATACGTTTTACCGAATTAGAAGCGGATATGCGCAGAGGCATTCAGGTTGTTCCGGCTGCCACGCCAGTTATCGATGTGATACTTGGTGAACGGCAGACCTGTCTTTTCAAAAAACTTCGGCCAGCCGATACGATCAGCCCACTCACCGATACGCTCCCAATCCTTTGCGTCTTCCTTATAGGCACTGAGGATCTGTTTGACGATGTTAGAGACCTCGGGCCAACGGGGCGGATTGTTCGGCACCCCGGCTGCAACCAGCTTGTGGAAAGTCGGCTTGGAGCGGGCGTTGGAGTTCTTGCCGCCCACCCAGATCGCGAACTTGGAGTGCTCCGGATCGTTGATCTGCATGGGAGGACAGGGCGGAAAGCAGGCACCGCAGCAGATGCATTTCTTCTCGTCCACCTCAAGCGAAGGCTTGCCGTTGACCATAGCGGGCCGGATAGCCGCCACCGGGCAGCGAGCTACAACCGAAGGACGCTCACAAACGTTGGCGACCTGTGTATGGTCGATCTTCGGCGGCTTGGTGTGCTGGATATTGATAGCGATATCGCCCTGGCCACCACAGTTGATCTGGCAGCAGGAGGTGGTGATTCGCACACGGTTCGGCATCTCTTCCTTGACGAACTCATCGTAGAGGTCGTCCATTAGCGCTTTCACGGCACCGGATGCGTCGGTACCGGGAATGTCGCAGTGCAACCAGCCCTGGGTGTGAGAGATCATGGAGACAGAGTTACCGGTGCCGCCTATCGGGAAGCCTTCAGACTCCAGCTTATCGATCAGAGGCTGAACCTTGGACTCCTCACTCACCATGTACTCGATATTTGAGCGGATGGTGAAACGGACATAACCTTCCGCGAACTCATCGGCGATATCCATCAGCTTGCGGATGGTGTAGACATCCATCTGACGCTGGGTGCCGGCACGCACGGTCCAGATGCTGTCACCGCTTTTGGCGACGTGGTGCAGCACACCGGGACGCGGACGCTCATGCCAGGCCCACTGGCCATAGTTTTTCTTCAGCACGGGGTGTAAGTAGGGCTCCATCTCCGGGACGCCACTCTCAATCGGCATACGAGGTTGCGACATACCTACCTCCAAAAAAATAGGGTAATTGATTCGTTTTAAGGGGCAATCGGACGAACCCGTTGCCCCCCTTTAATACAAGATTTGGATTACTGAGCCTTCTGCTCAGCCCACTTGGCCGCCTCTTCGTCCCAACCATCCATACGGACGTAAGGATTCATGCGCGGACGTTCGATCATATTGGGATCGATTTCGAGGCCGACACCTTCCAGGAAGTTGACCAGGCCGATACGCTCGATCATCTCACCGGTGCGCTCGTGCTCGAGGGCGTTCTCGGCGAAGAAGTCAAGAATCTCGGTTGCAAGCTCTTCCAGCCACTCGAAGTCATCGTCGCTCTCCAGCTTGTGGAAAGGCACGATCACGGTACCCATCAGATCGCCGATCTTCAGGGTACGCTTTCCGCCGCAGAGCAGGGTGATACCCTTGTCGTCGCCGGGAGAGAGCGCCTTGTTCATCACGTTGATGCAGTGCATGCAACGGACGCAAGAGGGGTTGTCCACCGCCAGGGTGTCGTCGTCGTTCAGCGACAGGGCCTGGGTCGGGCAACGGGTGATGACATTATCGATGACATACTTGCGGCCTTTCTCGGCCACAAATTTTTTGACCTCGTCCTGGTCGACCTTCATGTCGTCGCGCCAGGTACCGATGGTGGCCAGGTCGGCGCGCTGCACAGAGTTCATGCAGTCGTTGGGGCAACCTGAAACCTTGTATTTGAACTTGTAGGGCAACGCGGGACGATGCATGTCGTCGAGGGCGTTGTTGACCAGCATGCGCATGGTACGACCTTCGTCGAAACATGAGTTCTCGCAGCGAGCTGCACCGACACAGGACATGCCGGTACGTACAGCCGGACCGGCACCACCGAGATCGAAGCCCATCTCGTTGATCTCGTCAAACGCGGGCTGGACGTTGTCGGTTGTGCAACCCTGGAACATGATATCTCCGGACTGGCCGTGGAAGGCTATTAGCCCCGAACCGTACTTCTCCCAGATGTCGCAGAATTTGCGAATTGTGTTGGTATCGTAGTGCATGCCTGGAGGGGGCATGACCCGAAGCGTGTGGAACTCGGCCGCTGCGGGGAACAAGGCATTTCCGTCGTCACCCTTGAGTTCGGTGAAGCGGGGGATGATACCGCCACCATAACCGAGCACGCCAACGGTACCGCCTTTCCAGTAGCCTTTGCGTGTCTCGTATGAGGTCTCGAGCTGACCCAGCAGGTCAACCATCATATCGTTATCGTTGGCGAGACGCTTGAGGCCGGTGACAAACGAGGGCCAGGGGCCGCTCTCCAGCTGGTCAAGCATGGGGGTATCATGCATCTGTTTTGCCATCACTCTTTCTCCCAATGGTCGTTTGTTCAGGTCTTTTTTGCTGATTCTTCGCCTGATGTTTCAGCTGCGCCAAACACTCTGGCATAGAAAACCGGCCACCGACCTGCAATCCGAAACCGTCACAGGCGACAGGCCTGTTACTACTGGTGCGAAAGTTTAGGGATGTCTAATGCAGACCAATATCCTTCCGATGGGAGGGAAAGAGATATTTATGACTATCCCATTTGGGATATATTTGCATAGAAAATGGGGTGTAAAAGGGCAAAGACCGGCACAAAATTGATTTTAATAACAATATGTTAAAGTCTTTAATTCATTTCTAATATTTAAAACACTCCCTTACTTTCATCAGGGTGGGCTTTACCGATAAACTTGCTCAGAAGAGTCTTGATCATGCATCGCACATGATGTTCAATATCAATACCTGAGTATTTTACTGCGATTTTGCTTCGGCAATCGCCAGACCACCGGGACAAAGTCAAAAATGCTGTATTTGAGTGAATTAATGATGCAACACCCAGAGGCCGACAGCTTCGATAAACTGCTGGATGTGTTGAAGGAACGGTCGAAAACTGAGATGTTTTTCCGTATCGATGTCAAACCCCCATTTAGCGACACCCCCGACAACTGGGAGGACCGCTTGGAAGCGACCTTCACCTGAAGTCGAGAGAGAGACATTCAGGGCCTGTTTACAGACCCTGGTAACAACCGGGAAGATTATTGTGAAGTACCTGGAATCTGAAGCCTTTATCGGTGACAACGAGTGTTCTGAAGACGCCATAAAGTCGAGCAAGCTGCTGCAGATCAAGCTCGACGAGAAGCGTCAGGAGCTGTCTGCCTTATCTGAGAACGCCTCCCATGACCGGCGTTTTGAACTACAGCTCGAATCCGCCTATATCCTTCTCGATCTGGACAGGCCGCAAGAGGCCTTTGAGATCGGCAAAACGGTGCTGGATCGGGCACTTGACGAGGAGTTGTGGTTAAGGGCCGTTGAAGCTTGCGACATTCTCTATCAGTCGGAGCGGACGGACGCGATAAAGGCGCTGGCTCACGGCATCTGGCTGGGCGTGACATTTCCCATTGATCCCGAGCTGAGTGTGGCCATGCTGCAGCACCTCATCGATGAGACTCCCGACAACTCAGATGGCGCGGCGGTGGCTGCGGTGACCGCCTGTTACGTGGTCGATATCCGTGCCCAGGGAGAGGCGCATGAGGATCTCAAGTTCTTTACCAACCAGTTACTGGGCCAGGTCGCCAGGCGCCACAGTCAAGTAGAGGAGCAGGAGATCTTCGATTTCTGGGTCGAGCGCATGGAACTGGATGATCCGGGCAAGTTTCTACCCAGGCTGGCCAAGGTGCTCGAGGTCATCGTGGATGGTGACTGGTGGTTCGATAGGGATGCCCTGCGGGCGAAAATCCCGGCCGACGAGGTTGAATGAGATGAGTGCGACGTTCTGGCAGGAAGAGCAGGATGAAGAGCAGTTTGTGGTACCGGACAATGTGGTCGACCTGATATTCAAGATCAAATGCCCCTCGCTGCCTGTCGATCACGCCTGGTCCCTTTCCGATGCGATACATAGGGAACTACCCTGGTTTTCTACAGAGCCGCAAGCCGGCCTCCACCTGGTCTACGGCGCCGACTCAGGCAATGGCTGGGAGCGGCCAAGCGATGCTGGTGAGACGCTCTATCTCTCACGTCGCACACCCCTGATCCTCAGACTGCCTAAAGAGAGGCTCGACGATGCCACTGAACTCAGCGGCAAAACCCTGGATATCGACGGATTCACAATGGAGATCGGCAAGGCACATAGCCGATTTCTGGCGATGACCACGACACTCTACTGCCGTCACCTAGCCAGCGAGAGCGAGCAGAGTGAGGACGAGTTCCTACAGGCCGCGGTCGAGTCGTTGCGCTCTCTCGACCTGCGTTTTAAAAAGGTGCTGTGCGGTAAAGGGACACAGTTCTCCACCCCACAGACACCCATCCTTACCCGCAGTTTGATGGTCGCAGGATTATCCCTGAATGATGCAATCACGCTGCAGGAGTACGGCATTGGCCCCCATCGAAGTCGCGGCTTCGGCTTGTTTGTTCCACACAAGACTGTATAAGATACCGCCCCGACAACCGAATTAATCCCATAATAGACGGGGCAGCAACCCCGCCGTTGTATCTGTTTGTAAGGAGAGATCAATGTCTTATGAAGTAAACGGTAAAACCATCGAAGCCGACGCCAATGGCTACCTGGCCGATCAGACCGAGTGGAGCGAGGACGTGGCCAAGGTCATCGCTGAGAGCGAGGGCATCGAACTGAGCGAAAAGGCCTGGGAAATCATCAATTTTCTGCGTGACGAATATTTCAACAACAATGGCAATCAGCCCAACGAGCGCAACATGGTCAAACACTTCAAGGGCGTTTGGTCCGACGAGGGCAAAGTGGATGCGAAATCCCTCTATGTACACTTCCCCAAGGGACCGGCGAAACAGGCAAGCAAGATTGCCGGCCTGCCCGAGACCAAGCGCAAGGGTGGTTACTGAGTTAATTGACGTGAAACGACTAACGTCGTTCCTTTCCAAACAAGGCGCCCGTACCCTGGGTGGATTCTGCAGGGTACGGTGACGTCACTCTGATAGACTTCCCCATATACGCCATCGGGCCCGCATATAGTTGGTCATCCTCAACTATACGATGCAGCATGAATCTGAGCTTCACCGGCCCATCTGCATATAACAACCACACTCGCTGCGGATGCACCCGGTTAACAATTATGCATTCAATGCGCTTCGATGTTGATACACACCCACAGTTCGAAATCGTCACCTCCACTCGATTTCTAGGTAGACAGACCTTCTAAACAATACAGAGATACCGGAATCAATCGATATGGTATGGGGACAGATCGTATCTCAAGGGTAATCAGTATCCATTATTGATTTATCGTTCGGTTAGGTGTTACTGGCAATCGCCACTATCTCCATTCTGACTGTGTATTTATAAATTGTTATATATCCGTGACGATAGCTAGACATCTACGTTTTACGCTCAATACAACTATTAGAACATTCCTTGGAGTGAATCATGTCAAGCGTAAACGAAAAACAACCAAAATATAATAATCTGAGAAATCAGGAACTAAAAGAACTTCTGGCTGCATGTGCGTTGAATGATCGGCGTGCATTCACCCGTCTATATCAACTGACATCGCCAAAACTGCATGGCATTGTAAAACACATGCTAAACAGTGAGGCGACTGCGCAAGAGTGCCTGCAGGAGGCTTATGTCAAGATCTGGAACAACGCGGAAAGCTATCGGACCTATCTGGCGGCGCCAATGACCTGGATGATGACAATCGCTCGCAATCAGGCACTTGATCAACTGCGACGTCGACGTGAGCTACTGGAATCCGACGGATATACATTCTTAGATGAGGTTGATATAAGCCCCACACCTTTGGAACACCTTTCACATGATAAACAGAGTACCCGGCTTAAGACATGCCTGGAACAACTCAATGAAAACCAACGACAGATGATCACCTTAGCCTATTTCAGGGGTCTCACGCACAGTGAGCTTGCCAACCAGACCAATACGCCTATCGGTACTGTCAAGACACAGATCCGCCGCGGCTTGGCGCAACTGAGGATGTGTGTGGAAACCTGACCAAGAGAGAGTTCCACACCAGATACCGGCTATACATCACCCCACATGCGCAACAGATTCGCGTAGGATTTGTCCACCAACCCAGTGGTCTCTGTACCCGGTGCAGTTGCCAACAGATGTTCCCTGGCTTGATCCAGTTCATACAACAGTTCACGCTGTGCCGGATCACGCACATAACTTTGAATCCAGGCTAGCGCTACCAGTCGTTCTCCCCCGGTCACCTCAGCGACATGGTGCAGACTTGATGAGGGATAGATCACCGCGCTGCCCGCCGGCAGTTTAACCTGCTTCTCTCCAAACGTGGTGCGCACAACCAACTCCCCGCCCATGTAGGTTTCGGGCCCGCGCAGGAAGATTGTCATCGAGACATCACTGCGGAAGCGTTGTCCACTCAGCCCCATGAGCGGGTCGTCCACATGATCGCCATAGGTCATACCCGGTTGGTAGCGGGCGAAGATCGGGTCTGCCATGCGGTATGGCAGGACCGCAGAGCGAAAGATCGCACTATTCGCCATGGCGCTGGTGAGAATTCTGATCAGCAGTTCCATCTGCTTGGGCTCACCTTTCAGTTCCTGGTTGTTCTTCACCCGCTGCGCCGCCTTGCCGGCAGTCAGTTTGCCATCGACGAATTCCGCCTGTGCCAATACCTGATCGATCTTGTCCAACTGCGCCTTCTGCAAAAGACCATCGATTTCCATCAGCATCCGCTTCTCCTCACAGATTCTCCAATGCAGCTTGCATACCCGACTCGTCGACAGGAAAAGTTAATACAGCATGCACATGATAGCGTTGTTTTATTTTCTCTAAATTATCCAGATACTTTTTATCAATCAACACAATCACCTTCGCATCCGCATCATAACGCTGAAGAGCGGCCAGCAACGATTCAAGATTACTGAGTCGATCGCGAAATTGCGGATCGGCATAAAACTCCGCCACAACCACCATGGGTCTATGTCGCTTCAGCCATGCCTGCGCCTTGCGTACCGAATTGACCATCTCCACACGATAGCCGCAACGCTGATAGAGTGGCACAAAATTGGGATATCCACCAAGTTCGACCAATGCGAGTAATTCCCGAACTTCCATATGCTTGATTTTACCTCTACGGAGCCTGATCATAGCTGCTGAAGCCCTGATTAAGGCAGAGGCTTCTCAGTGGAGTCACCGAGCAGTTATGTATTTATAGAATCATGCAACTTAATCTAGTTATCGATGAATGGTCAATGGACCTGGAGATACCTGACGGTTATCTTGAAACCATGCGCAAATCCTTCGACAAGATGGATAAAGACATGGACAGGGGTTGGCAAATCGGCCGAAGATGGGTCAGAAACCCAAGCCCGACCCAACGCTGCCAACTGGTTGCCGGCAAGCTGCTGACCGCGCTGGAAACCGACAATGAACAGCTCGCATTGATGATGGGCGGCTATATCCTTTCCCGAATGCCAAACGTCAAACAGGTGGTCATCGACAACACCGGCATTCCGGAGGAGACAAGCTTCAACACCCAGACACCATAAACGTGCCGCTGGCCGCTGGCCGCTGGCCGCTGGCCGCTGGCAAATTACAACCTACTACCCTCAAGCAAAGACTTTATTTCAACCTGGGCCCGATCCGGTTGCTCACGGTGGATCTTCAGCACTTCCCCGGCCAATGCCGACCAGTGTTCTCTACCCTCATGCATGGACGCTTTCAGGGGCCGCCAATCATCCTCGTTGCACCACCTCTCATAGGCGCTGATGAGACTGGGAAAGAGGGTTTTACGCATACCGTTGAGACCGCCAACAAAGAAATGGACCGAGGCGCGCTCTTCCCGCTCGATGAGACGAGGCAGAGTTACCAGACAGTCCGCCCAATGATCGCGTACCGCGCGCGCCATCAGTTCCGCCGGTGAATGCCCAAGCGCCGCCAGTAGTCGATTCCATTCTTCGCCCAGTATTTTCCCAGCCTGATACTCACCTTGCTCATGCAGTAGAACCACGTCCAACTCTTTTTCCACCATCTGATCGAGAGCGTATTCAAGATCATCCTCGAAAGCGTAGTAGGCGAATGCCCGGCCCATGGCATTGTCCGCACGGTGCCAACGCCAGTTTTCCAGTTTTTCCCATAGCAGGCGCCGGAATGACTCTTGACGAATGAAGATTCGATCACCTTGACACATTGCCGCAGGCGCCATCAGATCACGTGCCAGTTCACGCCCGGCGACCCACACAGAGGCTCCACCAGGCTCCTCCCTGCGTTCAAGGTGGCCGAGGAAAAAAAGGGGTTTGCTCTTTGAACCGTAGCCGGCGCTATAGACCAGGCCAAAGGGATCGAGCAGTTCATTGATCCGATCCACATCAAAGGGATCGAATACCCGGCCTGCAAACGGCAGGGGTGTGAAATCGTCATCGCTGAGGGAGTCCCAAAGCTGCTCCCGCCGTGTCAGCCACTCGCCTACAGATTCGTTGGTCAACGATGCTCCGTAATCGAGTCCATTCTCCCAACGGTAGTATTCGCGCATTTTCAGCAGGTAGGTACAGAGACCGTAGTCGGCACCATGACGCGCATCCGAGATATGACAATTTCTCTGGACAGCGCAACAAAATTGGCGCAACGAGCCTTTCATTGGTGCGCCTTGCGGTAAAGAAATTGAGGACAAACACTATTGGTAAATCTCATATTCCTGCATCCTCACCCAGGGGCAAAAGAGTCGGGTATATCGCTGTCATTGATTTTGAAGATTCTGACTCTCAATAGCAATCCTATCCCGACAGAAGCCTTTTACCACCCCTATTCTTCAGGGTATTCGATGAGTGGGTAAATAGCGAAGAGAAACAGGCAGTTTCGATTCGACCATTGCGGCTGGCAACAGGCCCTGGTCAATAGTCGACCAGTTCACGCAGCAGCGCAGTGGCAAAGCTTCCGGCTGGCAGAAAAAAACTCAACTCCAGGCACTCACCTTCGATAAAACACCATGCGAGATCGCGCAACCCTATCCGCAGTGATCTGCGTTCCTGTTCCAGGCCTACATGTTCGAGCCCGTGACGCCAGGTCTCGAAGTCCGATAACACTCTCGCCTCCAGATCAGCGGCCAGACCGGTGACCAATGGGCTGCCACGCCCCCACATTGGCCCGCTAGGATGAATATCCTGCAATTGACAACGTCGTGAAAGAACGACGCTCTGCTCTGGGTCGTCGACAAATCCTGCCCGACTTCCATCAAGCTTGAAGTAATCACCCTGCAGCGGCATGTTCCAGTTCCCTTGCTCAATACGCTCAGCCAGAACCTGATTGAACAGTTGCGATCGCACCGCTGAGATCACCAATCCACGCATCTGTCTCTTCAAAGGCGGCTTGGTTCTTGTAAAGAGTTGATCAGCCAGGGCAAGATTCTGGTAATCATGGCCAAACCGCTGTTCACCGAAGTAGTTAGGCATACCCAACTTCCGCAGCCGTGTCAGACGCAGTTCCAGTTTCTCCCGGTCAGCGTTCAGCTCCCGGATACGTATTTGAAAACGATTCCCCCGCAGAGTACCCCGGCGCAGTTTGCGCCGATGCCGATGCACTTGCAGGATCTCCACTAGCCCACTCTTTAGCCGACCCCAATCCGGCTCGGGGCGTCCCGCCATGCGCAGGGAGAACCACTGGGTCGTCACTGCATGACGGTCTTTCATGCCCGCATAACTGACATCTTTAGCGGGTACGCCTGCCAGTCTGGCCAATTGACCGGCCAGCCAGTGAGTATTGGTCTGTTGCTTTTTGATATGTAACAACAGATGCTCACCCTCTCCGTCGGGTTCAAAGCCCAGCACCTCGTCTACCTGAAAATCGTCAGGGGTCGTGCGTATCACACCACGTCCGAGGGTGGGACCGCATGCGCACGGCATCTTTTCAAGGGGTTGCCAAGGAGGATCAATCGACAAGCCGACGCTCCTCCAACAGCACGGAAGCCAGGGCGGCAATACCTTCTCCACGCCCGGTGAAACCCATGCCTTCGGTGGTGGTCGCCTTGATATTGACCCGTTGCTGCGCAAGCTGTAGATCCTCGGCCAAACAGTTGCGCATGGCGTCGATATAGGGGGCAAGTTTTGGACGTTGCGCGACAATAGTCATATCCGCGTTGCACACCCGTAAACCATTGCTGTGGAGTTGTCCCATCACCCTTCGCAACAGCACCCGGCTATCGATCCCGGCATAGGACGGGTCATTGTCGGGAAAGTGCCTGCCGATATCGCCAAGCCCGGCCGCACCCAGCAAGGCATCACAAAGGGCATGTATCAAAACATCCCCGTCCGAATGGGCCTTCAAGCCCTGATCATGAGGTACTTCTATACCCCCGAGCACCAGGCGTGAACCGGATTCAAAACGATGGGCGTCATAGCCCTGTCCTATAAGCATGCGTGTTACCCTGCCTTTAAGTGTCAACCACTAGTGTAGCCATGCTTGACAAGGGCACGCCATTGCCTGCACATTGCGCCTTGTCTCGCAGTATTAGCGAGTCTCTGAAAACGTCAAACAGTGTGAGACACTACACCAGTGTCGATATTATGTTCTGACATTGTACGTAAAGCTCCGATCAAATACCGCCCGTACAATCAAAAGGAACCCTCCACAGAGCGACAAGTACATGATTCAAAGAGTAACCGCAGTCACGAGCAACAGGATCAAAAGAATACCTCTCCTCAGAAATCTGCCCAAACGGGTGCTTGACTATGTCTTGACCGAAACCCATGTAGAGCATCAAAACGCCGGGGCTGGGATTGCGACCATAGGAGAGCAGACTGAACAGGTCTATTTTCTGCTGGAGGGCCAAATCGAGGTGGTTTCGGAGGATGGCGAACGACTGACCTGTCAGGCCGATCGGCCATGCAGCCTCTCACCGCTGGCGGAGAAGTCTCCCAATCGAGATCACATCACCAGCGTCAGCGCAGTGGATCTGCTGTGTATTCCCAGGGAACTCTATGATGCAATCAAGCGTCTTCCTCCGGTGGCCAATACCCGCACCGACCAGACTATAGAATTGAAAGATACGCAAGGCTCGGAAGACACGCTCTACTGGGAGTTCCACGAAGCGATCAAGAACGGTACGCTGGAGCTGCCGAGCATGCCCGATATCACTATGCGAATTGCGAAAGTGATCAACGACGCCAATACCGACAGCGAAGAGATCGCCCGAGTCGTACAGGCCGACCCCACAGTCGCCGCACGAATTATCAATGTGGTCAACAGCGCCGCCTACCGAGGCAAGCAATCGATCGACAATCTTCCTGATGCCGTCACCCGACTAGGGCGCTCAGTCACACACAACCTGGTGATCAGCTTCGCCTTGGGAAAGCTATTCAACAGCCGCTCACCGCTTTTGAAAAAACGCATGATCGCTCTCTGGAAGCACCTCAGCTACGTGGCGCCGATCTGCCACGAACTGGCCCAAGTCACTCCGGGTCTGGAAAATGATCAGGCCCTGCTATGCGGCCTGTTGCATGATATCGGCGCACTCGCCATCCTTGGTGCAGCCGCCAGAAGACCCGAATTGGAGGAAAATCCCAAGCAACTCGACCTGATCATCGATCATCTGAAGGCTGAAGTAGGGGCAATGGTGCTGCGTAAATGGGAGTTTCCGGACTACTTCGTACAGGCCGCCCTGCATGCGGAGGATTGGATGGAGGATATCAGCCATGAACCCGACTACGTCGATCTGGTCATTATTGCCCAGCTGCACGCCTATGTCGGCACGCCCAAGATACATTCCCTTCCCCGGCTCGACCTGGTACCCGCATTTCATAAATTGGCATTGGGCAAGCTAACCCCGCGGCACTCAATCGGTATCATAGACAATGCGAAAGACCAGATACGGGAGCTTCGGGAACTGTTGGCGATCTGAGATATGAAGAATACAGGCCGCGAATGAACGCCAATCACCACAAATGATCGCAACAGGGTGATTAAGCTTTATTAGAACCTATGATGCCAGATGACTAATCGGTGACATGGTAGCAGTACCACAGCCTTGCTTTTTATTAGCGTATATTAGCGGTGATTGGCGTTCATTCGCGGCTAAATCATCTTTGTCATGCAATCAGTCAGAACGGGAAAGATAATCGGCGGCCAGCTGCAGGTCTTCCGGACGCGTGATCTTGATATTGCCCGCATCGCCCTCAACCATCATAGGCTGATAACCTGCCAACTCGACTGCGCTGGCGTCATCGGTCACCAATACACCTTTATGGATGGCGCTTTCCAGCGCTTGGTAGAGGATATCGATTCGAAACATCTGCGGGGTCAGTGCGTGCCAAAGCCCATCCCGAGATACAGTCCCCGCGACCATGCCCTTGTCATCGACCGATTTCAGGGTGTCGCGGACCGGCACCCCGAGCAGACCGCCAACGGGATGATCAAACAGAGTGTCGATTAAACGATCGAGGTCATGCCGAGTGAGGCAGGGACGTGCCGCATCGTGCACCAACACCCAATCATCCACCGCAGCATGATGCTGCAGTTCCCGCAAGGCATTCAGCACTGAATTGCAGCGCTCCGCTCCACCTTGGGCCCTGAAAATTCTCGGATCGTCGGCAAATTCACAATCCCGCCACAACTCATCCTGAGTCGAGAGCGCCAGGTAGATCCCTTCCATTTTGGGATGGGCCAGGAGCCTCTCCAGGGTGTGGTCAATCACCCGCCTACCGGCCAGACTCAGATACTGTTTGGGTATTGCCGCGCCCATGCGTTGTCCCACACCCGCGGCCGGTACGAGCCCCCAGCAACGCGCCCCGTCACTCATCCCTTTTCTCTTTGCCTGGGGTTATCACCTGATAGAAGGTCTCTCCCTCTTTGATCATGCCCAGTTCACTGCGGGCGCGCTCCTCAATGGCGGTCTGACCACTGCGCAGATCCTCCACTTCCGCCTGCAGGGCGCGGTTTCGTTCACGCAACCCGACCAGCTCCTTCTGCAGTTGGCCGATCTCCTGCTTCAGATTGTTGACCTCAGCCAGACTCCCCTCGCCTACCCACAGGCGGTACTGCAGAAAAAGCAGCAATCCGATCAGTATGGCAACCACGGCTCGCATGGATTACGAGTTATTCGATAGTCACAGGAAATGCATCCTTACCTGCATAGACCGCATCCTCACCAAGCTGATCCTCGATGCGCATCAGTTGATTGTATTTGGCCACGCGGTCCGAACGCGAAAGCGAGCCCGTCTTGATCTGACCGGTACCAGTTGCCACCACCAGATCGGCAATTGTCGTATCTTCGGTCTCGCCCGAGCGGTGGGACACGACTGAGCTATACCCTGCGGCCGCCGCCATATCAATCGCTGCCAGAGTTTCGGTCAAGGTGCCAATCTGGTTGACCTTGATGAGAATGGAGTTGGCGATATTCTCTTCGATACCCCGTTGCAGAATCTTGGTATTGGTGACGAACAGGTCATCGCCCACCAGCTGTACCCGCTGACCCAGCTTTTCGGTCAACAGTTTCCATCCCTCCCAGTCGCCCTCGTCCATGCCATCCTCTATGGTGATGATCGGGTACTGATCCACCCATGCCGAGAGGTAATCTGCGAACTCGGCTGCGGAAAACTTGCGGCCCTCCGATGCCAGGTTGTAGACGCCATTTTCATAGAACTCGGAGCTGGCCACGTCCAGGCCGAGATAGATATCCTTACCGGCGCTGAATCCAGCATTGTCTATGGCTTCCAGGATAACCTCGATCGCAGCCTCATTTGAGGGGAGGTCGGGAGCGAAGCCCCCTTCGTCACCTACCGCAGTAGCCAGACCACGTTTTTTCAATACGCTCTGCAGGGCATGAAAGACCTCTGCGCCATAGCGTACCGCTTCACGAATGGATCCCGCACCCACCGGCAGAATCATAAACTCCTGCAGGTCGACGCTGTTATCCGCATGGGCGCCGCCATTGATGATGTTCATCATCGGCACAGGCAGCCTGTAGGGACCGGATGCCAGTGAGCGATAGAGCGGCAGGGCTCTCTCCTGGGCCGCGCCGTGAGCCGCCGCCAGGGAAACCCCCAGCAGTGCATTTGCACCCAGTTTGGATTTATTCTCCGTGCCATCCAGATCGAGCATACACTGGTCGATAGCCGTCTGATCGGTCACCTCCATCCCCATCAGCGCCCCTTTGATGACGCCGTTGATATGGGATGCCGCCTGCAAAACGCCTCTCCCCAGATAACGCCCCTTGTCGCCGTCACGCAGCTCGAGAGCTTCCCGGGAGCCGGTAGAGGCACCCGATGGCACCATCGCGCGGCCTATGGCACCGTCCGCGGTGATCACGTCGGCCTCGATGGTCGGATTCCCCCGTGAATCGAGGATCTCTCGACCACGAACATCAACAATTTCAGACATATTGTCTCCGTATTCTGTGTACTTTCAGTATTTAATTGTGGTGATTCAGTTAATCAGGATTGCGTTGAAGCAAGCTGTCTGGAGCAGTCTCAGGGTGCCATCTCAGCAAGATGTTTCCCTTTCACAAGATGATCGATCTCCACCAGCGTCTCGAGCAGTTCCCTCATTCCAGACAGTGGCCAGGCATTCGGGCCATCGCTCAGCGCTTTGTCAGGTTGAGGATGGGTCTCCATGAACAGGCCTGATACACCGGCGGCAACCGCTGCCCGTGCCAGTACAGGCACATACTCGCGCTGGCCTCCCGAACTGGCGCCCTGACCTCCCGGCAACTGTACCGAATGGGTTGCATCATAGACGACAGGACATCCTGTCTCACGCATTACCGCCAGGGAGCGCATATCCGAAACCAGGTTATTGTAGCCGAAGGAGACACCCCGCTCACATACCATAATCCGGTCATTACCCGTGGCCTTCGCCTTATCGACCACATGTGTCATATCCCAGGGCGCGAGGAATTGCCCTTTCTTGATGTTCACCGGCAGACCCTGCCCGGCCACATTCCGGATGAAGTTCGTCTGACGACAGAGAAACGCTGGAGTCTGCAAGACATCCACCACCGAAGCAACCTCCTGCAACGGAGTATCTTCGTGCACATCGGTCAATACAGGTACACCGATCGACGACTTGACACGCTGCAGAATCTCCAATCCCCGCTCGAGACCCGGTCCGCGAAAGCTCTCCGCGGATGAACGGTTTGCCTTATCGAAGGAGGATTTGTAGATGAACGGAATGCCGAGGTCCCGGGTCAGCATCATCAGTTCCCCGGCTGTATCCAGGGCCAGTTGCTCACTCTCTATGACACAGGGACCTGCAATCAGGAAGAGCGGCCGGTTCAGCCCAACCTCAAAGCCGCAGAGCTTCATGCCGTAGCATCCCGGTGCTTTCTTGCCGCCTCAATGAACCCGGAAAAGAGCGGATGGCCATAGCGCGGGGTCGAGGTGAATTCCGGATGGAATTGGCAGGCAACGAACCATGGATGTTCAGGGATCTCGACAATCTCAACCAGCCGCCCGTCGACTGACCGGCCCGACACCTTCATCCCCGCAGTGACAATATTGTCCAGATAACTGTTATTGAACTCGTAGCGGTGGCGATGCCTCTCGGTAATAACCTCCTGGCCATAGAGATGATGGGTTTTACTGTTGGGTTCAAGCTGACACTGCTGCCCTCCCAAGCGCATGGTTCCGCCGAGATCCGACTCTTCACTCCGCTTCTCAACCTGGCCGTCCGCATTCAGCCACTCAGTGATCAGACCGATTACAGGGTGTGGGGTATCGCGTTTGAACTCGGTACTGTGCGCCCCCTCCAATCCGGCAACATGACGTGCAAACTCAATCACAGCAACCTGCATACCGAGACAGATCCCCAGATAGGGGATAGCGTTTTCGCGAGCATACTGGACTGCGGTGATCTTGCCCTCAACGCCACGGTTGCCGAAGCCTCCAGGCACCAGGATGGCATCCATTCCCTCCAGGCTCTCGGTTCCGCTCTTTTCTATCTGCTCTGAATCCACATAGTGAATAACGACCCGATTACCGGTATGGACTCCTGCATGCACCAAAGCTTCGGAGAGTGATTTATAGGCCTCTGTAAGATGCACATATTTTCCTACCATGGCGATCTTGACCTCTTCGGCGAGGCTGTCGAGGCCCTCCAGAAACGCCTCCCACTCCGAGAGATCCGCCGGCGGCAGATCCAAGTTGAAACGCTGATTCACCAGTTCATCCATCTCTTGGGCATGCAACAGCACGGGAATACGATAGATAGAGTCAGCATCCACCGCGGAGATGACCGCTTTTTCCTGTACATTGGTGAAGAGCGCGATCTTTTTACGTTCGTTTTCAGGCAGGGGCTGTTCTGAACGGCATACCAGAATATCAGGTTGAATACCGATGGAGCGCAGCTCTTTCACCGAGTGTTGTGTCGGCTTGGTTTTTATCTCACCCGAGGCCTTGATATAAGGCACCAGCGTGAGATGCATGAACATCACCCGTTGCGGTCCCAACTCGACCCCCATCTGACGGATCGCTTCCAGAAAGGGTAGAGATTCAATGTCACCCACCGTTCCGCCGATCTCCACCAGACAGATATCTTTGTCGTCGGCACCCAACAACACACTCTCTTTGATCTGATTGGTGATATGAGGAATTACCTGCACAGTACCGCCCAGATACTCGCCCTTGCGCTCCTTACGAATCACACTGTCATAGATCTGGCCGGTAGTGAAGTTATTGTTCCGACCCATGGTGCTGCGAATGAAACGCTCGTAGTGTCCCAGATCAAGGTCTGTCTCTGCACCATCGTCGGTAACGAAGACCTCGCCGTGTTGGAAGGGGCTCATGGTACCCGGATCAACGTTGATATAGGGATCGAGCTTGATCATCGTCACATCGAGGCCGCGGGCCTCGAGCAGTGCAGCCAGAGATGCGGATGCGATTCCTTTGCCCAGGGAGGAGACAACACCGCCCGTGATGAATATAAATCTAGTCATGAAACTTCTAGTTTAACGCGATGGATAAGGGGAACGGACGGAAGGGAACAGTAACAGATCAGACCGCCTCTCTCAATCGTATTAAGGTTGGACTGATGCGACGTATCTCAAGCAACTGCCCAACAATCTCATTTAATTCTAGCGCCCCAGGGTCTATAATCGTTTGGCGAAACCCGCAAATAACAACCACAGAAACCAGTTGGCAGTTACTCGGTGAGACTAAACCGAATCAAAGCAGGCTCGTGATTAGCCTATGCACACTTACAACACGTAACGACCAACTAATTGTTTTTCAATAGAAAAAGCAGTAATAAAAAATCAATCTTTAAAGAGGAAGAAAGCATGATGAAATTTGCTAAGGTCCTGAGCGTCGCTGCTCTCGTAGCCGTCTCCACAACAGCATCTGCATGGTGGGGCGGTGGTCCAGGCTGGGGCAACCGTGGCTGGAATAACGATGGCTGGGGCGACGGCTGGGGCGACGGCTCCGGCGATTTCAGCTTTGGCATGAGTGGCAGCGGTCGTGGTTCCGGCTATGGCCGTGGCAACAACTACTACCGTGACTACTATGGCTATGGCCCATACGGCTACGGCGCACCTTACGGTTATGGCGCTCCTTACGGCGCACCCTATGGCGCACCCTATGGGTATCCGCCTGTAGCACCTGCCGCTCCTGCCGCTCCTGCTGCTCCTGCTAAATAAGCAATCAGCTTACGGCACTTAAAAAAGTCGGCCAAATGGCCGGCTTTTTTTATGCAATATGATCTAAGATAATTAAAAACCTAAAATTGCTTGATCCGGATCAATAACTTCTGGAAAAATAGAAGCGACAAGAATGCACCCTTAGCTGGAGCGGTTCCTTGACTAGCAGAAAAGTTGTCTCATTTGAAAATATCAAGGTCGCCTGCAAAAACTGCAGTCTTTCGACCCTATGCCTCCCCATGGGACTGACCCCAGAAGACATAGAACGCCTCGACTCCATTATCAAACGTGGCCGTCCCTATCACCGCGGTGATCACCTCTACCGTGGCGGCGACAAGTTCCATAGTCTCCGGGTCATCACCAGTGGCTCGGTAAAAACCTATTCACCCAATGAGGATGGCGGTGAACAGGTCCTGGGATTTCACCTCCCGGGAGAGCTGATAGGGTTGGATGCCATCCAGGACAATAACCATAACTGCTCCGCAATCGCCCTGGAAACCACAGCAGTGTGTGAGATCCCCTTCTCTCAACTGGAATCCCTGAGCTCCATCATGCCGAGCCTGCAACATCAGATGTATCGCCTGCTCAGCCGCGAGATCGGTCAGGAAACAGAGATGCTTACCCTGCTAGGAAAAAAGAGCGCAGAGGAGAGACTAGCCACCTTTTTGCTTAGCTTTTCCGAACGTTTCAAGCAACGCGGGTTTTCAGCCAGCGATTTTTTTCTCAGCATGTCGCGTCACGAAATCGGCAACTATCTGGGGCTCGCGGTAGAAACTGTCAGCCGCTTGTTTACCCGCTTCCAGGACGAACAGCTGCTGCATGTCGAAAGAAAGCACGTTCAGCTGCTGGATATTCCCCGGCTTTATGAAATTGTGCAGGGTACGGACAGGACAAAGTCGAGTCAGTCTCGGATCTAGGACCTGTTAGCATTAGTCTTTCTTTAACCAGATACAGGCCTCGCCCATAGCCTTCAGCTGCTGGTCATGGACAGCAAGTTCCTGCTGATTTGCATGAACAACCTTCAATTTTGGCCTGTTCGAAGGCAGACGCTGAATGCTATCAGCCGAATCATCACCAAATTCATCGCTGGCAACGCCGTCCAACACCAGTGAAGCCTGCCCTCCGGTCATCATTAGGTAGACATCGGCCAGTATCTCAGCATCCAGGAGCGCTCCGTGCAATTCCCTGTGTGAATTATCGATATCGTAGCGCTTACAGAGCGCATCGAGGCTGTTTCTTTGCCCCGGGTGCATCTTTTTCGCCATCACCAGGGTGTCGGTAACCGCGCACAGAGTGTCGATACGCGCAGCGCTCTCCACAAGGCGAAGCTCGTGGTCAAGAAAACCGACATCGAACGGGGCGTTGTGAATGATCAGCTCCGCTCCACTCACATACTCGATGAAGTCCCGAGCCACATCCACGAACTTGGGTTTGTCTTCCAGAAACTCGTTGGTGATGCCATGAACCTCTATGGCGGCAGCATCGATCTCCCGTTCCGGTTGCAGATATTGATGAAAGTTATTCCCGGTCAATCGCCGATCAACCATCTCCACGCAACCGATTTCAATGATCCTGTGACCCTGCTCCGGTTCCAGTCCAGTGGTTTCGGTATCCAGTACGATCTGTCGCATCAGTTCACTAGGGCCTGTTGACAGGCTCTAACTCCTCGATACCGCGGTTCGCCAATTCATCCGCCAGTTCATTCTCGGCATGGCCGGAGTGACCTTTGACCCAGGCCCACTCTACCTGATGGCTGTTGACTTCCGCATCCAGCATTTGCCACAAATCGGCATTCTTGACCGGCTTTTTCGCTGCCGTTCTCCATCCGTTCCGTTTCCAGTTGTGAATCCACTGGGTAATTCCGTTTTTCACATATTGAGAGTCCGTGGTCACTTTCACCCGACTCCTTTTTGTCAGGCTCTGCAAGCCGCGGATGACCGCCAACAACTCCATACGGTTGTTGGTGGTCTCAGGTTCACCGCCGAAGAGCCGTTTTTCATGTCGGCCGTAGCGTAAGACCACCCCCCAGCCACCGGGACCGGGGTTCCCACGGCAGGCACCATCACTATATAGTTCTACTGTTTGTGTCATTCAACCCTTCTCATCGTCGGTTCCGCAGCAGTCGGCAAGACCCGCTTTTTCACCCGCCATCTAGAGCGTAGTGGAGTCATCGTGACCACCCGCTTGACCGCGAGTATGACATAGACCCCACCAAATAGTGGATAGACGCTCTCACCCAGTCGTTCCATAAAGGCCAGTCTCTGCATGATGGGTAAGTTGGAGACCGGGGGACGGTAGTGAAGATAGACAACCTCTTCCAACTCAAAGCCGAGCAATGAGAACCAATCCTGGATCCGCTTCCCGCTGAAGAAGTGCCCGCACCAGGGTATCGTGGCAGACCTGAGACGCAGCAAACGCCACAATCCCCATTGACTCCAGGGATTGAAACCACAGAGCAAAACCTTTCCCTCGGGGATCAATACCCGTTCAACCTCCCGCAACACCTGATGGGGATCGGTGGCAAAATCGAGGGTATGGGGTAACACCATCCCGTCTACACTGTCACTCGCAAGAGGCAGGTGATGGCTGTCGGCCTGCAGATCGATGCCTGAACAGGCATCTCCGCTGCCCATGACCACACGGTTCCGCGCCGGGCTCATCCCCAGAAAATCCTGATTTTTGCATGGCAGCCCGAGCTGGATCACATGGTAGCCGAACAGGGTGGCAACCCGAGAACTCAGGCATTCCGCCTCCTGCTCGGCCAATAGTTTGCCCAAGTCGCTCTCAAACCAGGTTTGTAGCTGATTTTGCTGACAAGATCCCAAATTCAACAGCCTATTATCTCTCATTTTTCAAGGTATCGACTTTGCCACCGACACAACTGTCAGGTAATCTGTGCAGTTCAGTACGCCTCATACGAGGCTTCAGGTTATCAGGAGGTATGCCCGAGTGACAGTCCGCTGCGGGCAGCCACGCAATATGGAGTACCGGCCATGGAAATGATACGCGGCTCTGATACTATTTTCCTCCGATACAGAATATGTCCACAACAATCCATAAAAGATCGATGCCGTTTTTCAAGTCTCCAAAGTCTCCACTGCGTATCATGAACCTTTTCGCCACCTGCCTCCTCGCTGCCTGCCAAAGCCTGCCCAACGGGGAGGCGACGACTGCATTGCAACAAGTCCCACTCTCCCAGACTGCAACGCAAGTACTGCAAACACAGCCGAGCGCCGAGAGGAGCGCCATGACTGCCGAAGAGCTTCCTGAGGTCACCGAGGAATTGCAGGCCACCGTCACGGAAACGACGCTCGCAGAACAACCTGCCGACCTTTGGAGCCGGATGCTGGATGGCTATCGATTGACTTTTCCTCATAATCACCGGATCGAACGTGAATTGAACTGGTACAAAAAGCATCCGGATTATATTCAGCGCATCCAGGAACGCTCACAACCCTATCTCCATTTTATTTTGCAGGAGATCGAGAAAAGGGATATCCCCAGTGAAATAGCCTTGTTGCCCGCCGTCGAGAGCGCCTATCGGCCGTTTGCCTACTCACCGGGACGCGCTGCCGGTATGTGGCAGTTCATTCCGTCCACCGGCCGTTATTATGGATTGAAACAGAACTGGTGGTATGACGGTCGGCGGGATGTCGTGGCTTCAACCCATGCGGCATTAGACTATCTGCAGTCGCTCAGCCGTCAGTTCAATAATGACTGGGAACTGGCGCTTGCCGCCTACAACTCGGGGGCGGGAACGGTACGCAATGCCATTCGACGCAATCAAAAACGCGGCAAGCCAACTGACTACTGGTCACTGAAATTACCGGATGAGACCAGTGCCTATGTGCCCCGTCTACTGGCCTTGTCCGAGGTATTCAGGAATCCGCAGCGCTATAAAGTTACGCTGATACCTTTCCCTGATGAGCCCTATTTCACCACTGTCGACATCCAGTCTCAGCTGGATCTTGCCCTGGCTGCAGAGCTGGCGGATCTCTCCATTCAGGATCTCTATCTCCTCAACCCAGGTCTGAATCGATGGGCCACAGACCCTGACGGACCCCACAAACTCAGCCTGCCACTGGACAAGGTTGAGACTTTCCTGAAAAAACTCGAGTCGCTCCCGGTCGAAGAGCGACTGACGTGGAAACGCTACAAGATCAAGCAGGGTGATGCACTCAGCATCATCGCCAGAAAACATGGTACGACCACTAAGGTGCTGAGACAGATAAACAAGCTCAAAGGCAATAAAATCCGTGCCGGAAAGCACCTGTTGATTCCCGTCTCCAGCAAGGGCCTCAACCAATACACCTTCAGCGCCGAACAACGCAAGGCGGCAATCCAAAACAGAACCCGTAACGGCCACAAACAAAACTATACGGTCAAACCGGGCGATAGCCTGTGGAAGATTGCCAAGGCGTATTCAGTCAGTCATCGTAAACTCGCGGCCTGGAACGGAATGGCCCCGGGTGATCCGCTCAAGCCGGGTCAAAAACTGGTCATCTGGGTGAAAAAGGCCCCCGCCTCAGAAATTTCTCTTCTCAACCTGCAGCCATCAGGCACGCAGAGCAGGCTGCACTATAGAGTCAGACGCGGTGACTCATTGTCCCGTATCGCGCAGCGCTTCAAGGTTTCCGTTGCCGATCTCAAGCGCTGGAATACGCTTGGCAGCAAATATCTTCAACCCGGTCAAAAACTTAAGCTCTATGTGGACGTGACTGAGCAGACCCTCTGATAAACTACGGTATACGGACAGGCTGAAACAAACCGCACAAGATCCAAACTTGATCTACATCAATAAAAGTCTCTAATCTTTTGACAGCAAGCCGACGCTGTCTGAATATCGTAGTGTTAAGCAGTATTTACGAGATGTCTCCAATGAGTGAAGAGTGCCGTTTAAGAGATGGGGTCGAGTTGAACCTCGTCGATGTGGAAAAGATCGCCCTTGGGCTGAAATCACTGGCAATCTATTCCATGCTTGCCTATGAACATGATGACGATCCGGAAGACCTGGATGAGATCGTACAGGAAGGACTGGATGCCATTGATCGCCTGTTTACTTGCTGATTCGGTCTGAACCTTCCACACACTTTCGTCCACCACCGCGCCATGGCTGTGGCACGTATGAAGCGGCCCAACTTCAAGTAGTGCTCAATGTCGAGACTGCCGTCAGCCCGGCGCCGGGGTTCTACTCGTAGCTGGACCTCCCGCTTCATAACGCCTCTCTCATCTTTTGGCGCGACCGCTGGGTAATACCCCCATATCCCCAGGCATCCGCCGCCACTTCGCGAATCACCACATAACTTGCCTCGGCTAATGGTCCCAGCTGGTCATTCAGCATACGATATACCCCATCGATCATGGCGCCCTTCTCTTCAGCAGTGTTCGTACCGGCGGTAATAGTGATATCCACCTGGGCAGCACGCAGGTGGTCATTGAGCGCATTTCCCGCAATCGCCCAATTTATGGATGGCAGCGACCGCACCATAACCGCGGTTACGGACTTGCGCTTGGCCATGATTTCCGCAATCAGGTGGGTCGTCATTTCCTGCAAACTCCGTTGTTGCAACGAGGTGAGTTGTTCACCTGATAGTGTGATGGTTATAACCGGCATTAGGTGCTCCGAGATGTTGCATTGGCGACGTGACCAGATTAGCAACATCAAAAACATAAATATATTGACTTTTTATTACCTAATATATTTGCGATACTAATGTATTATGCCGTACAACCTTGAAATCGACCTGCTCCGCACCTTGGTTGCCATTGCCGATCATGGCGGCTTTTCTCAAGCGGCTAAGCGGCTGCATCGCACTCAGTCCGCCATCAGTCTTCAGATGAAACGCCTCGAGGAATCGAGTGGCAATGCGCTGTTCCAAAAAGCGGGCCGCCGGCGAACTCTGACCGAGGCGGGAGAGCTGTTGCTTAACTACGCACGACGCATCCTCAGTCTTAATGACGAGGCTGCATCCATGCTGAGGCCGGACCCTTTGCAGGGACATCTGCGATTGGGGGTCGCACAGGATTTCGCTGACCGAGGGCTGGCGGCCATCCTGGCGCAATTCACACGCAGCCATCCGGCTGTTCGCCTCGATGTCCAGGTAGATACCAGTTCACATCTCGTGGAGGCGATCCAAGCCGAACAGCTCGATATGGCTGTTGCATTTCAAAGCCCCGGCGACGAGGGTGAGTGCCTGGGTCTCATTCCGATACAGTGGATAGTGCCCAATTCTTTCATTTGGCGGCCCTCCCAAGTCCTTCCGCTGGTGATGTTCGCCACGCCTTGTCTGTTTCGCTCCCGGGTGGTCAGCGCACTGGAGCAAGCCGGGATCCCCTGGCGGGTCGCCTATACAAGCCCCAGCCTGCCAGGCATCCTTGCCGCCGTAGAGGCCGGCATGGGAGTCACCGCGAGACTTGCCGGAAAGGGTTCCGAGGATTCACGTTTGCCAGCGCTCAAGCCAGTGGAGCTGGCACTCTATCGCAATCCACTCCGCGACAGCCACGCGCTGAGCGCACTTGATAAAATCATCCGCGAATATATTCGGGCCGAAGGAATAGGAGCATAATTAATGCCGGCACTCCCGCTTGAGAGCGCAGTGTAATCAACCAAGCGCCTAACCCTTAAGCATTCGACTCAAGCCGATGCCGAGGCTTGTAGCAAATATACCGATCCACGGCTAAACGGTGCAGGATCAAAGAATCACCCAAGCCGCCAAACCAAGCCATAACAGTCCTTTTGCAAGGAAGAAAAGGAAGCTGGCTGCCGTCAACTGCCGCAGCCAATTCGGGAGTGTTGCCAAGCGTTTACGAAACCTCCTCGTCAATTGATTCGTTGTCATCTTATCTCCCCAAGGGCAATTCAGATTGGCGGAGCAGATTCACTGCGCCTCGCACAATTTATTTACCGATAGCCTGTAACCCATTACCTTCATCCCTCCATTCATGGGGTGCATGTCCTTCAATGCACCCTGTTATCGGTCAATCATAGACTAGCTTCCTCATCCATTCGTCGAAACTGATCGCCCGCCTGACTCCGGCAATCCATGCCACCGCTGCAATAATCGTAAGAAACGGTATTCCCGCCGGTCTTCAATGGTTGCTCACCATAACGTCTATCGTTCAGCGGGTACCCGAAGCTATCGTTATTACATCCTTGTCACTCATCTTATGACCTGATCCGTATCGCCAAGTTTAAGTACAAAGAGACTGCCGACAAGGAATGGACCTGAGGTAGATTTAGTGAAAGCCATGTAATTATTAGAATATATTATTTCACTTAGCTTGATTATTATTATCTATCGACAATCACCCTTGCGCCCGAGAGAGGCGCAATGCCTCAATCCCGGTCTGCCTCCCGCTCTATCGATGGGATTTCACTCACATAGGGTGTTTGACGCACACAGCTCCCAACAACAATTCATAAGGTGGAAGCGCAGCACAACTGGCGCCAAGGAAGCTGAGGCGCCGGGACCCGCAATAACTCAAACGTATTAAAAGAAAATTGAAATAATGGAGGAAAGTAAGATCTGTGTTCAGCTAGTGCCAGACGCCAAAACGTGACTGTTTCACTATTCGACTACTTATATGCAACACTCCTTTGCCACCCACCCATCTAGCTTATTTGCATCATGTCTAAATATGCGAAATAAGAAGGTGAGTCAAAGCGGTTACATGGGTCACTCCTTGAGCTCAAAATCGCTACCCACTTCTGCATGGCCCGGAAATGCCACTACATGATCCACGGCCAGGCGTACTCCGATCCTTTCCCCGATCGCATGGTCGTGATGACTCTGTACCAGACAGAGCAACTCGGTGCCATCTTCCAGGGAGAGCGTATAGAGATACTCGGCACCTTGAAAAACCTTGCCGACGATCTCCAGCTTAAAGTCGCTCTCGTCATCGTGAACGATATCGTCGGGACGCAGCAACAGCTCAACTGAATCGCCAGCCTGGTGCTGCTGCTTAAAATCGGCAAACATGATGCCGAGCGCAGAATCGATGCGGCCACCCACCAACACCTGCCCCGGGATCATTGCGCCCTGCCCGATAAACTCCGCTACGAATCGATCCGCCGGCTTATGGTAGATGTTGTATCCGCTATCCCATTGACGTAAGCGTCCGCTACCTAAGATTCCGATGATGTCGGCAAGCGCAAATGCCTCCAATTGATCGTGGGTCACTAGGATTGCCGTGACACCCTCTCTTTTCAATATCGCGCGAACCTCTCCCGCCAACTGTTCCCTCAACTCCACATCGAGGCCTGAAAAGGGTTCGTCCAGCAGCAGTATCTCCGGCCTTGGCGCCATGGCGCGGATCAATGCGATCCGCTGCTGTTGTCCACCCGAAAGCTGATGGGGATACTTATCCTCAAGACCACTGAGGCCGACCAATGCCAACAACTCGCTGACTCGCCGTTGTTGTGACTTGCCGCTGATTCTGCGCAATCCAAAGATGACGTTGTCCCTGACGGTGAGGTGGGGATAGAGGGCAAAATCCTGAAATACCATGCCAACCCGGCGCTTCTCGGGGGCAAGCGTATGTCCCGGCAGGGAGACCCGGCGGCCATGTAACAGGATCTCTCCCTGGGCCAAGGGCTCGAACCCCGCAATGGCGCGCAGCAGGCTGGTCTTACCACAACCGCTTGGCCCCAGCAGACAGCCGATAACACCGCTCTCCAGCTCAAAGCTGACATCATCCACCACAATCTGGCGGCCATATTTGACACTGGCATGTCTGACTTCAAGTTGATTTGGCATGACGAGACCGGGTAATGGTTCGACTCAACAATATCACCGGGAGAATACCCACTACAACAATCGTCAGCGCTGCATACGATGCATCCGCCAAACGTTCGTCAGAAGCCAGTTCATAGGCCCGGACAGCCAGGGTATTGTAATTGAAGGGGCGCAATATCAGGGTTGCGGGCAGCTCTTTCAAAACATCCACGAAGACCAGCAACAGGGCCGTCATCAGGCTCCCTTTGAGCATCGGCATATGCACCCTGCGTACAATCTCACCGGAGCCGGTACCCAGTGAACGAGCCACTTCATCCATGGTCGGCCGAATCTTGCCCAATCCCGCTTCGACTGTTTGCAAGGATACCGCCAGGAATCTCACCAGGTAGGCAAACACCAAGGCGACCAGGGTGCCGCTCAACAGCAGCCCGGTCGACCAGCCGAACTGTTCACGAACCCAACTGTCGAGTGCATTGTCAAAGGCGGCAAAAGGTATCATCACACCGATGGCGATTACCGTCCCGGGTATGGCATACCCCATCCCCGCCAGTCTCACCGCAAATACGGTCGACCAACTTTTCTGTTGCCTTTTCCCGTAGCCCAGCAACAGCGCTAACAGCAGTGCCAGCACCGAAGCCGTACCCGCCAGCATAATTGTATGTGTGATCAGGCTCAAAAAACGGCTGTCAAGACTCTCCTCCGCTGTGGTCAATGCCCACCATAAGAGCTGACCGGCAGGTAGCATGAATCCGAACAGCAGCGCCCCTGAACAGATCAGGAAGGCCATGACCGACTGTCTTGTATTCAACTTAAAGCGGGTCAACGCCTGGTGGCGTTGACTGGTGTGGTGATAGCGCGCCTGTTTACGCGATATCTTTTCAAGAATAATCAAGGCAAACACCACCAGCAGCAACATGGCGGAGAGCTGTGCAGCTGCAGCTGCATTGTTCAAGCCGTACCAGGTGCGGAAAATGCCTGTGGTAAAGGTTGAGACGCCAAAGTATTGCACGGTGCCATAATCTGCCAGTGTCTCCATAAGGGCCAATGAGAGACCCGCCACGATCGCCGGCCTGGCAAGCGGTAAAGCGACAGTAAAAAATGTCCGCCAAGGACCGTTGCCCAGGGTACGGCTGACATCCAGCACACAGATCGATTGCCCCAGAAAAGCGGCTCTGGAAAGCAGATAGACATAGGGATAGAGTACCAGTGCCAGCATAAATGCAGCACCCTCGATGGATCGGATCTCAGGGAACCAGTAGTCACCGTAACCCCAGCCTGTCCAGTCCCGAATCGTTGTTTGCACAGGTCCGGCAAAATCAAACAGACCGGTGTATGTATAGGCGATGATGTAGGCGGGAATCGCCATCGGCAGCAGCAATGCCCATTCGAACACCGATCTCCCCGGAAACTGGCACATACTGGTAAGCCAGGCCGTACTGACACCCAACAACAACACCCCGATAGCGACTCCTACCATCAACAACAGAGAGTTGACGACATAGTCCTGTAAGACCGTATCCGCCAGATGGCGCCAGACTTCACCAGCAGGTTCGAATATATAGCTGAGCACCACGACCACAGGCACCGCCAGCAAAAGCGCCAACGACAATACACCGATGCTCCACCCATTCAGCCTGATGGAGAGACGGGGCCAGACAAATTTATCGGTCGTGGATTGCACGCCGAATCATTTCCATCCCGCACGGTCCATCAAGCGTACCGCATCTGGATTGAGCAGACCAAGCTGCGCCAGATTAAGCCGGTCTACCTCGAAATCGCCCCAGCCTTTAAGGAGTTCACTCGGTTCCACATCCGTTCGAACCGGATACTCTCCATTCGCCTCGGCATACCAGGCCTGCGAGTCGCGATTGACAAGGAATTCCAGCAACCTTATTGCATTTTCCCTGTTTTTTCCCGCCTTGGTCAGCGCTGCCCCACTCACATTCACATGCGCGCCCCGACCCTGTTGATTCGGCCAAAAGACCGCCAGTTTCGCAGCAGCATCGCGTTGCGCCTGGTCTTTGGAGGTCAGCATACCGGCAAGATAGTAGGTATTTGCAATGGCGATATCACACAGGCCTGCGGCGGCGGCCTTGATCTGATCACGGTCACCCCCCTTTGGTGGTCGTGCGAACTGTTTGACAAAGGCCTTGGTCCAGGTCTCTGTCGCTTCAGCACCATTGGCGGCTATCATCGAAGCCACCAGGGATTGATTATAGATATTGCCGGATGAGCGGATACAGATTCTGTTATCCCAGTCAGGGTCTATCAGTGCTTCATAGGTCGAGAGCCTTGACGGATCCACTCTCTCTTTGACGTACAGGATAGGACGAGCCCGCAATGAAAGCCCGTACCAGTGACCCTCCGGATCGCGAAAACTCTCAGGCACCACACCCTTCAGGAGTTCGGAATCCACCGCCTGGGTGACACCCGCCGTTTTAGCCCGGTGCAGGCGACCGGCATCCGTAGTAATCAACATGTCAGCCGGCGTGTTACGCCCTTCGCTCTGCAATCGCTGCAAGAGAGCATCGGCCTTGCCGGTGACAAGATTAACTTTAATCCCGGTCTGATCACTAAATCGATCGAGTAGCGGTTTGATCAGTTGCTCTTTTCTTGCCGAGTAGAGATTGACGACATCATCCGCCAGGCTCATTGAAGGTGCAGTAAAGGCCAGCACTAGACCCAGCATAATCAATTTCGATAAAGGTGACACAATAACCTCCATAAATACATTGTCGAGATGGGATAAAATAAAATTTTATGAATGATAACGATTATTATTTAGATTGGCAAAAAAATAAATATCGCAAAACAACTGCCATCGCACTCATTTACCCTATCCAACTGATATTATTAGATTTATTAAGAATCCACCAACAATATGGCCCATCAGACCTGTAAGGCTTGAAAGGCAGGGGGTACTTTTTCCATCCAGTGGCGCTATCATTCGTGGAGGAAGAGAAACCACTCACCGCCCATGCAACCCTGCGGGAAGCAAAATGATCCCAGCAACACCGACCGGGTGGGTGAATATAGCCACCAAATGAAACAGCATCACAAAAGAAACGGCATAACCCTTGTCCTCACCGGTGAAGGCAAGGGTAAATCATCCAGCGCCTTCGGCACGGCATTCAGGGCGGCGGGTTGGGATATGCAGGTCCTGGTGATTCAGTTCATCAAGGGAAAGTGGAAGACGGGTGAACAACAAGCCGCCTCCCGATTTGAGAATATCGAGTGGCACGCCCTGGGTGACGGATTCACCTGGGATACCAACAATCCCGACCAGGACCGTGACACAAGCCGGGAGATCTGGCAACTTTGCCAACAGAAGATTCGTAGCCAACACTATGACCTGGTGGTGCTGGATGAGATCAACTACGTCTGCCACTATGGCTGGATAAGCGGCCAGGAGATCGCTGAGTTCATCCAACAGGAGAAGCCGCCCTGGATGCACCTGATCCTAACCGGACGAGGCGCATCCAAAGAGATCATCGACATCGCAGATACAGTGACAGAGATGAGATTGGTCAAACACGCTTTTGAGCAGGGCATTCATGCTGAACAGGGGATTGAGTTCTAGGACCTGTTAACACGTATCCAAAAAGCTCTGCCGTGACTATTTACCGTCCAGCAACCTACCGATACCGCCGAGTACGGAACCCTCTCCCTGATCACCGCCGCCCGATGAAGGCGCGTTCGCCAGAATCCGGTCGGCCATGCGCGAGAATGGGAGACTCTGCAACCAGACGGTACCCTGCCCTTTCAGGGTTGCCAGGAACATACCCTCGCCACCGAACACCATGGACTTGAGGTTACCTGCGCGCTGGATGTCATAATCGATGCCTCCGGTGAATCCGACCAGGCATCCGGTATCCACCCGCAATGTCTCCCCGGAAAGGCGCTTTTCAATGACCGTGCCGCCGGCCTGAATGAAGGCCATGCCGTCCCCCTCGAGGGCCTGCAGGATAAAGCCCTCGCCACCGAACAGCCCCACGCCAAGGCGGCGGTTGAATGCGATATCGACCTTGGTGCCAAGGGCAGCGCAAAGAAAGGCGTCTTTTTGGCAGGTCACCTTCTCACCCAGCTGCTGCATATTCAAGGGCACGATATTGCCTGGATAGGGGGCGGCAAAGGAGACCCTTTTTTTACCGTTACCCCGATTCGTGAAATGAGTGGTAAAGATCGACTCGCCGGTGAAGACCCGCTTACCCGCAGAAAAGAGCTTTCCCATCAAACCCTCATCCGCATTGGAACCGTCTCCCATCTTGGTCTCGAAATCGATCCCCTCCTCCATATAGGTCATGGCGCCCGCTTCGGCGATCACCGTCTCTCCCGGGTCCAGTTCCACTTCCACCAGTTGCATTTCGGATCCGAGGATCTCATAGTCCACTTCATGACAACGCATCGATCACACTCCTTTTCGGGCTCAACATATATTGATTGACTGCGAGACATTTCACCGATGTACAAAAAAATATCAAGTATTTTTCTAATTTAAGCTTGGCGAGTTCTCCGCGCCAGATTGCCATCGTGTCGGTGACTGTTGATACTATTGTAGATTTGATTTGGACCGTGCCAATCGCCAAGTTGACCCATATAACAACGGGCATGTATGCTGCCCGCTGGTTCACCAGCAAGGGAAAGCGTTTTATGTCCTTGGTCAGTTGGCTGACTACACCTAGGTCCACCGACCACCCGTGTATTGTCTGCGGCAACAAACAAGGCAATAAGATTATCCTCAACGCGCTGCATTGGCATCCCGAACATGGCCAGCTCGAAGTTGCAAGATGCGGTGGTTGTGAAAGCGCTTTCACACTAAACGCAAGGAAGGTGATCACCCCATACCCATCGGCTGATGTGGATCTTCAAGATCCGAATTTTATCTATCTGATCTATCTCTACCTGGAGTTAAATGCAGGTTTGGGATGGAAAACCCCACTTCTTGAGCGTCTTCCCTACCATCGCTACAAGTCCATGTTGGAGATCGGTTGCAATGTCGGCGTCGCCCTCGATTATTGCCGTACAGTATGGAAGATAGATGCCCTTGGACTCGAACCTTCAGCCTACGGCATCAAAGGGGCAGAATTGTTGGATATTCCCATCATCAATGCGTATACCCATGAAGCTGAGGAGTTGCGCAACAGAAAATTCAGTTTCATCTACGCCACCGAAGTCCTCGAGCACGTTACCGATCCGCTTGCATTCTTAAAGGAGATACGTTCATACCTTGAGCCTGACGGAGTCCTGCTCATTACAACCCCCAGCTCATCATCAATTAACAAACTAACTACCCCAGGTGAGTTGTATGCGATATTGTCGCCTGGCGCCCATTACTTCGTACTCTCACAGAAACAGCTTCGGCAACTTTCCAGACAAGCTGGTTTTCTGCATTCTGTCATCGAGTTGAACGGTGATACTATTATCGCATACCTATCCGACCGGCCCATTACACTCGAATCCGCATCCTCAACTGAGATGCGGATTACTGCATATTACGATGCGAAAATCACAACTGAAGTGAAACTTGACGACCGAGTCTATCTCGGCCATCTGATTAACTACTACATATCTGCCGTCAAATCCAATACACCATTTGATGAGCATGGCGTTTCTCAGGGAATCGACAAACTATTTTACCGCCTATTCAACCTCTCTTTTGAAGCCCCACTGGAACTGGCAGAGAGGGTAAACCAACAAACGTCCCTATTCGATTTTGGTATGACAATCCCCTATTCACTGGCAATCTATCTCTATCATCGAGCCGAGTATCTTCGTGGCATTGATGCACCAACGGGGCACTACTACGAACTGGCTGCCCTACTTGCGGCCAAAAGCCTACAAGTTGATTTTAAAAGCCAGTTCCTCAACTGCTATTTCCTTAAGCAGGCTCAACGGCAAATCCAATCTATGCCAGCCAGGTCACGCAATTCAAGCCAGACCTCCGTACAACTGCGCAAGATCACCGATACAATAACAGCCACTATACCTGAGCTTAAGAACCCGTCACTCAATGCCCTCTCTAAAATCAAGCGTAGATTTAAATCGCTTCTCAACCGATGGCAGCAATAGAGACTGAGTAAGATTAAATAGATCACCATTAACTTAGGTGGTATTCACACAGGTCCATGAAAGCACAAAAATACTAAGAGGTTCCCAAACATTGATACCATACTAATATGTAAAAACTGGTGACATTATGCTCATGTAAATCGGTTGACGGCTGAAATTCTAACAATTGAGGCATAGAATCTAAGCCACCTCATCACCATCGCCAAACTCTGCCGGAGGGCCACAAACAATGACAACACTGATCGTGCTACTGGTAATCATTCTGGGCGTCATCGGATTCGGCGTCGGCCTCTACAATAAGCTAATCTCTGGACGCAACCGCTATCAAAACGCCTTTGCCCAGATCGATGTGCAACTGACAAGACGTCATGACCTGATTCCAAACCTGGTGGAGACGGCGAAGGGGTATATGAAACATGAGAAAGAGACCCTGGAGGCGGTAATCGAGGCACGTAACCGGGCAGTGAGCGGATTGCAGCAGGCAGCCAAGGACCCCTCCAACCCCGATGCAATGAAGCAACTTGCAGAAGCGGAACAGGGGCTGAGCGGCGCCCTCGGACGGCTCTTCGCCTTGGCGGAAGCCTACCCTGACTTGAAGGCCAATGAAAACATGATGCAACTCTCTGAAGAACTGGTCAGTACAGAAAACAAGGTCGCATTTGCCCGCCAGGCCTACAATGACGCTGTGATGCAATACAACATCGACCGGGAGTCCTTTCCCAGCAACCTGATCTCAGGTTGGTTCCGATTCCAGGCCGCAACGCTACTGGAAATAGAGGACGAAGCCAAACGTGAAGTACCGAAGGTCTCATTCAATTAACATTTCGTCTTTCATTGAGGCGATCTGTTATTAGCTAGGATCACGGAACGTGAATTTCTTCGAACATCAGGACCAAGCCAAGCGCAACACACGACGCCTGGTGTTGCTGTTTTTGCTTGCCGTCGTAATCATTGTCATCACCATCGATGCGGTGTTGCTACTGCTGTTTGGCAACGTACTCAATGACACGGCGGCAACATCCCAAACCCTGAGTGGCTTTCTCACTAACAACAGCGCCATTCTGCTGTTCGGCAGCGGGGGAACCGGCGCCGCGATCGGCCTGGCCAGTCTCTACCGCAGCGCCAGCCTGAAGGATGGCGGCGGCACCGTGGCACGGCAGATGGGAGGGGTACCGGTGGAAGCCGATCCGAAGGACCCGCTGCGTCAACGTCTGCGCAACGTCGTGGAAGAGATCGCCATCGCCTCCGGCGTACCGGTACCCGAGATCTATATCATGGAGCAGGAGTCGGGCATCAATGCCTTTGCCGCCGGTTATTCACCCAGTGATGCGGCGGTGGCGGTGACAAGGGGCACACTCGAGAGTCTGAACAGGGAGGAGTTGCAGGGCGTCATCGCCCACGAGTTCAGTCATATCTTCAATGGCGACATGCGCCTCAACATAAGGCTTATCGGAGCCCTGTTCGGCATCATGATCCTGGCCATTGCCGGACGGCGAATCCTCTCTGGCGCCCGCTTCTCCTCAAGTTCAAAAAACAATGGCGGTGGCGCCATAATCCTGTTTGCCGCCGCGCTTACCGCCATCGGCTACATCGGCCTCTTCTTCGCCCGCTGGATCAAGGCTGCCGTCTCCCGTCAGCGGGAATACCTGGCCGATGCCTCCGCAGTGCAGTTTACCCGCAATCCACAAGGTATCGCCGGCGCGCTGAAAAAGATTGCCGTGCACAGCCAGGGCGCCTCTTTAGCCAGGGACAGTGAGGAGATTGCCCACATGCTGTTCGGACAGGGGATGCGCACCACGCTGTTTGCCACCCATCCTCCCATCGTCGAACGCATTCAGCGTATCGAACCTGGGTTTCGGGAACAGGAGCTGGGCGAAATCGCCAAACGCATGCTGCGGCGCTCACGAAGAGAAGCGGAACGGGAGGCTGACGCATCCCAGGCCACTGCAAAACGCGCCCCCTTCGATCCGCGTACGATCATCGAGGGAATAGGCCGACCCGGTTGGGAGCAGATTGTGGCTGCGGCGGCCCTGGCTGCCACCCTACCCGAGAGTCTGGTCTCGGCGGCCCGTTCAACCGAGTGGGCACCGGAACTCTTACTCTGTATTCTACTCGATAAGGAGGAGTCGATACGCGACCCACAGCTCTTCGCCATCGCCCGCAGGCTGGGAGCTGAGAGTGAGAAACAAGTGCGATACCTGATGACATCCGCCATGCCGATCCAACCTGAGCAGCGCCTTCCCCTGTTGGAGATCGCCTTCCCCGCCCTGAAACGTCGACCGGTCGAGTTCATTCATCGTCTACTCGATACCGTTACCGAGATCGTACATCTCGATGGCAAGATAGAGGTATTTGAGTTTCTGCTCGCGAAAGTGATCAGTCTCCACCTGACGGATGCGATCAACCCCGCCCAAAGCCACATCGGCGGTAACCGAACCCTGGTGGACCAGGCTCAGGCGGTTCGGGATGTGATCGCCATCCTCGCCGATCATGGCCATAAGGAGAGTGAGCTGATAAATCGCAGCTATGAAAACGGCATCAACAGTATAGGCCTGGAACATCTACCCATACAGTGGCCGACCGATTGGGTAAAAACACTGGATAGGGCGCTGCATCAACTCGACGACCTCAAGAACAAGGAGAAGGAGCGGCTTATTACCGCATTGATGGAAACAATCCTTACCGACACCCATGTCACCACTGAGGAGTTGGAACTCCTGAGAGTGATCGGGTCAGCCCTGCATATACCAATCCCTTTACTGAGCGATCACTCATTGTCACATCAGCACTGAAGAGCCTCGCTCGAAAACATTCAACACCGCGCCAAGCGCCTTCGTCACTACTTTTTCTGTTTAAGCAGATCAGCCAAATCTCCGAATGGCTGATAGGTACTGGCACGGCTCTCAGCTGTCTCGGCAGAGGAGTACCCGGCATCCGCATCGAGGTGGCGCGAATGTTCATTATCATGACAATAGATACAGAGTAACTCCCAATTGCTGCCGTCTGGCGGATTGTTATCGTGGTTATGATCGCGATGATGAACCGTCAGTTCCCTGAGATTCTCCCGGGTAAACTCTCTTGCGCAGCGACCGCAAACCCACGGATAGAGCTTCAGCGCCTGTTCCCGATAACCCTTCTCCCGCTGTTCCCTGTCACGACGGGCTTGGGCGACGATCCGGTCCAGTTTTTCATTTGATTGCTCCGACGACATATTCAACCTCTGATTGACTGAAACATTAGGGATGCGGTGTACAACTGACACCAAATAAATGGGAAATATAGTACTTTTCCCTGCCCCTTACTCGCTCCATGACCAGACTGGGCCGGCATTCCCTTGGCCAAGATCGCTTCCATTGCGGCAACGTGGCTGACGGCTCGATCCCACACTGATAACATCGATCACTATGAGACACTAATCAGTAGAGTATCCCACTGTGAAAAATTCACTGCTACTCCGATTCGGAACGGTCATCACCATTCTCTTCATTCTGGCTGTATCGGGGATGATTAGTTCGGTGATCGTCGCTGATACCGCCGAAGGTTACGCCGCCGCCATCAACCAGGCCGGCACCTTGCGCATGCAGTCCTATCGTATCGCCAGCAGCCTGGTGCATAGAACGAAATTCCATGGTGAACTGGCTGCCAACCGGACCAGAAACTTGGTTACGGAATATAACCAGCGCCTGTTCAGTCACCGTATCCACGATGTCCTCACAAAGGGACCACATAAAAAGGTCACCGAAAGCTATGAAAAGGTCGAATCCCAATGGCGCGAGCTGATGCTCCCCAATCTGGAAGACTACTTGAAATTGAGTACATCCGCTTCACTCTCCGCCGAGGAGAGGCGACAGCTCGATACCAGCCAGCGCAACTATCTCTCCCTGGTGGACAGCTTCGTCGATGATATCCATAGATTCGTCGAAGCACTCGAAATCGATGCCGAAGAGATAAATCAACAGCTCAGGATCATCCAGATCATTCTGTTGACACTTACCTTTCTGGTAGCTTTGATCAGCCTCTATCTGACCAAGACTCGGGTACTCAATCCGCTGCGTAATCTGCTTACCTGCGCCAACGCGGCACGACATGGGGACTTTTCCGTGCGCAGCCGCTATCTCGGCGATGACGAACTGGGTCAACTGGGTCAGGCATTTAATGTAATGGCCGAGGATCTCTCTGTAATCTATGCAGATCTTGAAAACAGGGTACGTAAAAAGACCCATGACTTGGAACAGAGCAATCGCACACTGGAACTGCTCTATTCCGCGACCAAACGGTTGAGCGACTCCACATTGAGCGAGGATGTACTGATAGCGGTGATACACGATATCGAGGCGTTATTGGGCGTGAATAACGGCACCATCTGTCTCGGTCAGCCCGGAGATGAACATGCCTATCGATACGCCTCCACGCGAGACACGGATATCCTTTCAAAGGACAAACCGGATAGTCAGTGCGCGATCTGTCTAGGTGAAGGCCGATCGCATACCTTCAAAATCGCCAAATCGGATACCCATGCACCGGTCAATATCTTTTCCACGCCAATAAGGGACAAGACCCAGCAATACGGCATATTGCTGGTGGAATTCCCCGTAAACATGCAACTGGAGGAGTGGCAGGAGCGTCTGCTGGAGACCGTTGCCAGCCATATTGCGCTGGCGATCAACGTCGCCCAGCAAGTGACCCAGAGTCGAAAACTCTCGTTAATGGAGGAACGCAGTGTCATTGCAAGAGAGCTGCATGACTCCATCGCTCAATCCCTCTCCTATCTGAAGATACAGGTGTCGAAGCTGGAGAAATCGATAAACGATGAGCGCGACAAAAAAGAGATTTTGTTGGTAAGCGCCGCATTGCGCTCAGCGCTCAATGGCGCCTATCGTCAACTGCGGGAACTGTTGACCACCTTCAGACTCAGGGTGAACAACGCCGACCTTGGCAAACTGATCAAGGAGACGGTCGAGGAATTTGAAAACAGATCCGGGATTGTTATTGAATACACCAACCATATCGGGAATTGTCAGTTCACCCCCAACGCAGAGATCCATATCATACAGATCATCCGCGAGGCACTCTCAAACGTCATTCGCCATGCCAATGCAAGACGCGCCAGGGTGGTGCTCGAATGCAATCAGACGGGGCGGGTCGATGTCAGCATTGAGGATGACGGCATCGGAATCAATGACGAAAGTGATATGATGCAGCACTACGGATTGCCTATCATGAAAGAGCGCGCTGAGTGGCTGGGGGGTACACTGACCATCAATGAACCGGCCGGTGGCGGCACCCGAATAGAGCTCAATTTCAATATTACGGATGCTTCCAACAGTGAATCCAAGAAAACGTTAATCGAGCAGCTAAAACATGGTTGAACAAGAGACCTACACCATACTCACCATCGACGATCATCCTCTGTTCAGGAAGGGTGTATCCGATCTGATCGATATGGACGACACCCTGGAACTGGTGGGCGAGGCCGCCAACGGACCGGATGGTCTTGTAGTGGCGAAACAGTTCAATCCGGACCTGATCCTGCTGGATATCAATATGAAGGGCATGAACGGACTCGAGACCCTGAAAGCGATCAGAGAACAGGAGATCGATTCCAAGGTACTTATGCTCACCGTATCCGATAATGAAGAGGATGTCCTGACCGCCTTACGCCTGGGTGCGGACGGTTATCTGCTGAAGGACATGGAACCCGAGGATATCCTAAAATCGATCCGTAAGGCGGTTGAAGGCACCCTGGTGATCAGCGACCACCTGACTCAATTGCTTGCGAAAGCGCTCAGGGAGGACGACAAATTCAAGGAGAAGGATCCTATCACCTCGCTTACGGCCAGGGAGAAGGAGATACTGCAATGCATAGCCCAGGGCCAAAGTAACAAACAGATAGCAAATGTCCTGAAAATCTCGGAAGGAACGGTCAAGGTACACGTCAAGCATCTGCTCAAGAAGCTAAACCTGCACTCCCGAACCGAAGCGGCGGTGTGGGCATTGAAGGAGGGGATAAGCACAACCCACTAATCGTTTCGATTGCCACAATATCCGACATGTCGGAGCATTTTTTCCTCGATTTTTCCGGATCTCTACCTCATACGACATACCTCCTACCCATATAGTAGTAACCATATCTACCAATATATTGGTAACTTCTTGATTCTATTAATAAATTCTTAATTTTTTCCATTCAATCCTTGATCCTTGTCAAAGCAGTGGACCCCCTCTGGTGAAACACTTTAAGCTCATTCAGGAATTGTCACGCAACCCGGCGAGTCATCGCCGATTCGACTACCTCGCTTGAGGCATGATTTGTGGATATATCCATAGACAGAGTTCAGTTCCTCCGTGGCGACATCAACAGTCGCCGTAGAGGTATTCTTCCTCCCTGGTCGATCGGGGATTCCGACTTCCTGGAGCTCTGCAACCGTTGCGATGAGTGTATCAAGGCATGCCCGTCCCGGATTATCGTAAATGGATCCGGCGGCTTTCCCGCCATTGACTTCACACGGGGTCACTGCACATTTTGCGGAGACTGCGTAAAGGCGTGTCAACCCAAGGCACTGAACTTTCCTGATGATTTTACCACTCCACCCTGGTCGCTTGAGATCGAAATCGAACAATCATGCCTCTCCCTCAATGCCGTGGTCTGCAGAAGTTGCGGCGACATCTGCGAGGAACGTGCGATTCGATTTCAGCTTCAAACGGGTGGCCGCTCACAGCCGCAACCCGATCCCGCAACCTGTACCGGTTGTGGGGCCTGCGTCGCAGTTTGTCCGAGTAAATCAATAACAATTACCCCCATTCCAAATGACCACGCGGTATCAACAAAAGTCCGTGAGGAGATGCTCAATCCATGAATATATGCAGCTTGATCGTCCATACCAAACCGACCCAGGGATACGAGGTGTGCCAACGCCTACAAGTGTTCCAGGGAGTCGAGGTCCATGGAGGAACCGAGGAAGACAAATTGATTGTCACTATTGAGGATGAGGGTGAATCGATGTCACCCGTGTCAGACACCATGAATGCCCTTCGTGACGTGAAAGGCGTCGTGAACACTGTTTTGATCTATCACTATGGCGGTGAAGAGTCGATGGAGGAAATGAACCGTGAAATTAACTAGAAGAGACTTTATTAAAAGTAATGCAGTCGCAGCAGCAGCCTCCGTGGCTGGTGTTACCCTGCCGGTCAGCCAAACCGTGGCTGCCGATGCGGACGACGGTATCCGTTGGGACAAAGCGGCTTGCCGCTACTGCGGTACCGGCTGTAGCGTACTGATGGGTGTAAAAGACGGTAAAGTCGTGGCCAGTCAGGGCGATCCCGATGCACCGGTCAACAAGGGCCTCAACTGCATCAAAGGCTACTTTCTGCCAAAGATCCTCTATGGTGAGGATCGACTGACCAAGCCGCTGTTGCGCAAAACCAATGGCAAGTACGACAAGAACGGCAAGTTCGAGGCCGTCTCCTGGGAAGAGGCTTTCCAGACCATGGCCGATAAATGGATTGCCGCGCGTAAAGCGAAAGGCCCCAAGGGCGTTGGTATGTTCGGTTCCGGTCAGTGGACCGTTTGGGAAGGCTATGCCGCCTCCAAACTGTTGAAAGCCGGCTTCCGCTCCAACAGTCTTGAGCCCAACGCACGCCACTGTATGGCCTCTGCCGTGGGCGCTTTCATGCGGGGCTTTGGTATTGACGAACCCATGGGTTGCTACGACGATCTGGAGCATGCCGATGTGTTCGTGCTCTGGGGCGCCAACATGGCGGAGATGCACCCGATTCTCTGGTCCCGTCTCACCGACACCCGTCTGACCAAGCCCGGCTGTGAAGTCCATGTGCTCTCTACCTTCGAGCATCGCTGCTACGAGCTGGCGGACAACGGTATGGTATTCGAACCACAGACCGATCTGGCGATCCTCAACTACATCGCCAACTACATTATCCAGAACAAAGCCTATAACAAGGAGTTCATCGACAAGCACGTCAACTTCACCAAGACCCCGACCGATATCGGTTACGGTCTGCGTGACAACGATCCCCGCGAGAAAGCCGCGAAGAACCGGGCCAAGGGCAAGCTCACCAAGATCAGTTTCGAAGAGTACGCCAAGTCGGTGGAGCCCTATACCCTGGAGTACACTTCCAAACTCTCCAAGGTGCCTAAAGACAAGCTGCTGAAGCTGGCCAAGGCTTATGCCGATCCCAAGAAGAAGGTCTCCTCCTACTGGACCATGGGCTTCAACCAACACACCCGCGGCGTCTGGGTCAACGGCCTCTGCTACAACGTCCATCTGTTGATGGGCAAGATCGCCGAACCCGGCAACAGCCCCTTCTCACTGACCGGCCAGCCCTCCGCCTGCGGTACCGCGCGCGAGGTCGGCACCTTCACCCACCGTCTGCCCGCAGACCTGGTGACCAAGAAGGACGCCCATTGCAAGTTTGCCGAGAAAGTCTGGAAGCTGCCGGCCGGCACGATTCCCAGAGCTAACGGCAAGACCGACGGCGCCGATCAGACCGACATCAGCGGCAAACCCATGGGCAAGACGCTGATCCATGCGGTCGCCATGCACCGGGCGCTGAAAGACGGCAAGATGAACTGTTTCTGGGTTCAGTGCAACAACAACATGCAGGCCGCCGCCAACATGAATGACGAGAGTTATCCCGGTTGGCGAAACCCCGACAACTTCATCGCCGTGACCGACCCCTATCCCACGGTTTCCGCGCAGGCGGCGGACCTGATCCTGCCCACCGCCATGTGGATCGAGAAGGAGGGCGCCTACGGTAACGCCGAGCGTCGCACCCAGTTCTGGCGGCAGCAGGTTTCCGCACCGGGCGAGGCCAAGTCCGACGTCTGGCAGATCATGGAGTTCTCCAAGTATGTCAAGGTGAAGGACGTCTGGCCCGAGGACCTGATCGCCAAGGCGCCAGAATACGCCGACAAGACGCTGTTCGATGTGCTATATGCAAACGGCCAGGTCGACAAGTTCCCGGTGGAACAGGTCACCGACAGCCGCGGTAACAAGTACGATAACGACGAGTCTGCGGACTTCGGTTTCTATGTACAGAAGGGTCTGTTTGAGGAGTATCGCCTCTTCAACTCCGTCGAGGGTATCCCGAAGAAGGGTCATGAGATGGCCGACTTCGACACCTACCACAAGGTCCGCGGTATGCGCTGGCCGGTAATCGACGGCAAGGAGACCCTGTGGCGTTTCCGCGAAGGCTACGATCCCCATGTCGCCAAGGGTGAAGGGGTCAAGTTCTACGGCAAGCCTGACGGCAAGGCCAACATCATCACGGCGCCCTATGAGCCGGCTGCCGAGCCGCCGGATAAAGAGTACGATCTGTGGCTCTGCACCGGCCGCGTCCTGGAGCACTGGCACTCCGGCTCCATGACCCGTCGCGTACCCGAGCTCTATCGTGCGGTGCCCGACGCGGTGGTCTACATGCATCCGAAAGACGCCAAGAAACGTCGGCTGCGTAACGGTGCACTGGCCAAGATTAGCTCTCGTCGCGGAGAGATCGTCTGTAAGGTCGACACCAAGGGACGTAACAAGTGTCCAGAGGGCTTGGTTTTCATCCCCTGGTTCGATGCCGGACGTCTGGTCAACAAACTGACCCTCGACCAGACCGATCCGCTCTCGAAAGAGACGGACTACAAGAAGTGCAGTGTGAAGATCACGCGCGCATAGCTTGTACGATGCCGGTCCGGGTAACCGGACCGGCGGTTAACTGAAAACGGAAGCACTGAATCGCAGTATCAAATCAGTCATGTCAGAAACAGAGAGAAAAAACGAGATCAATCGCAGGCAGTTCCTGGGCAATATGCTCAAGACCGCCTGTGGTGTGGGATTGGTCGGTTTGGGACTGGGCGCCTATTCGAAACGGGCCTCGTCATTGCCGGCTGACTACATTCGTCCGCCCGGCGCCCTGCCGGAGGAGGATTTTCTCGGCGCCTGCATTCGCTGTGGCCTCTGCGTGCGCGATTGTCCCTATGACATTCTGTTTCTGGGTGAGGTCGGTGACGAAGTCGCCACGGGAACGCCCTATTTCATCGCCCGTACCGGGCCGTGTGAGATGTGCGAGGAGATTCCCTGTGTAGTGGCCTGTCCCACCAACGCCCTCGACCATGACCTGAAGGATATCGAAGATTCGCGTATGGGCCTGGCTGTGCTCATCGACCAGGAGAGCTGTATTGCATTCCACGGATTGCGTTGTGAAGTCTGCTTCAACGTCTGTCCGATCCGCAATCGTGCCATCACCCTGGACATGCAGCACAACCCCCGTTCCGGTAAGCATGCCCTGTTCATTCCCGTGGTTCACTCCGAGGCTTGTACTGGCTGTGGACTCTGTGAACGCGCATGCATCCTGGAAGAAGCGGCCATCAAGGTCTTCCCGATGCACCTTGCGAAAGGTGAATTGGGCAAGCACTACCGTTTGGGCTGGAAGGAGAAAGAGAAAGCAGGTAAGGCACTGGTCACGCCCGACGCCGAGCATCGTTACAACCTGCCCGAAGGGGTACGTTACGACCTGCAAGGTGAAGGATTGATCATCGAAGGCGAGGCCGAGGAGACACCCTTCTCCTCCAATCCTCTGGATACACTCAATAGCGGTTTCATGGACAAGTAGTATGGTCGATATGACAACATTGGGTGATGACGCCATCGCCGCCAAAGGCTGGTTCAAGTCCCACAAGTTCCTGATCCTGAGACGACTCAGTCAACTCGGTATTTTGGCGCTGTTCCTGACCGGGCCCTGGTTCGGCATCTGGATCGTGAAGGGCAATCTGGCCTCCAACCTGACCTTGGACGTACTGCCGCTGACTGACCCCTACGTATTGTTGCAGGCCAGTCTGTCGGGGGTTGTACCGGAGACCGCCGCCATCATCGGCGTGGTCATCGTGCTGGCGTTCTACCTCCTGGTGGGCGGCAGGGTCTACTGCTCCTGGGTCTGTCCGGTCAACATGGTCACCGATCTGGCCGCCTGGTTGCGGCGCAAGCTGGGGATCAGGACCACCTCGCAGTTCTCACGTTCAACACGGTACTGGATGCTGGCGTTGACGTTGATTCTGCCACTGGTGGTGACCGGGGGCATCATCTGGGAACTGGTCAATCCGGTCTCCATGATGTTCCGCGGCATCGTCTTCGGCATGGGTGCGGCCTGGGTGATGGTCCTGGGGATCTTCCTGTTCGATCTGATCGTAGCGAAGGACGGCTGGTGCGGACACGTCTGCCCGGTGGGCGCCTTCTACAACCTGGTCGGCAGTAAGAGCCTGTTGAGGGTGAATGCTGCTCAACGCCAGGCCTGTAACGACTGCATGGAGTGCTACGTGGTCTGTCCGGAACCGCAGGTGATCAAGCCGGCGTTGAAGGGGGAGAAGAAGGGGCTGAGCCCGGTGATCCTCTCTTCCGACTGCACCAACTGCGGGCGCTGTATCGATATCTGTGCACCGGAGGTTTTCAGTTATGGCGGTCGTCACGCCAAAAAAATCGACGAGTACAAGCGAGAGGGTGGAATCAATCAGGGTGTCCGGGTTTGACCGGCACAACAAACCATTTCTGTTTATGAGAGTGATGATGGAGAAAGGTATGAAAAAGATCGCATTACTGACACTTGCGGCAATCGCAACCATGTTCCTGTCGACTGCCGTATTGGCCGATGTTCAATCGCTGCGTGGCGACGCACTCGACACCAAGGCGAAGAAACCGGCCAATCTGAAATTCGTTAACGTCAAGGGCGGTATTGAAAGAAGCTTCAAACTGCAACCCCCCATGGTGCCTCACGAGGTCGACAAGTATGAAATCAACCTGAAGAACAACGGTTGCATGAAGTGCCACAGTGAAGAGACCTACGAGAAAGAGAAGGCGCCCAAGGTGGGAGACAGCCACTACGAGGATCGTGAAGGCAAGGTGTTGAAGACCGTCTCGAGCCGCCGCTACTTCTGTAATCAGTGCCACGCCCCCCAGGTCGGTGCGGACCCGCTGGTACAGAACAACTTCCAAGGCGCCAAATAGTGCCGATCGGGGCCTCTTCAATCGAAGGGGCCCTTTCGCACTATAGGTAGTAGTTGATTATTGATTTGGTGTAACAATGAGTGATAGCAAAAAAAGAAGCGGTCTGGTCCTGATCCTCGTCGGTATCGTTGCCGGTATCGTACTCTGGGGTGGATTCAATACCGCAATGGAAATGACCAATACCGAGACCTTCTGTATTTCATGTCATGAAATGGAAGAGACGGTCTACCAGGAGCTGCAGGAGACGATTCATTTCACCAACAGGACCGGTGTGCGCGCAACCTGCCCCGATTGTCATGTTCCCAAAGAGTGGGTGCATAAGTTCGTACGTAAAATTCAGGCAACCAATGAGCTCTACCACAAGATGATGGGGACCATTGATACACCTGAGAAGTATGAGGCCAAGCGTCTGGAGCTGGCACAAAATGTCTGGCGTTCGATGAAAAAGACCGATTCGCGGGAGTGCCGCAACTGTCATAAATTTATCTCCATGGATCTGGATAAGCAGGCGCCCCGCAGTTCCGAGCAGCATGACCAACACTATTGGGACGCGGTGGATGGAAATGAACCGCAAAAAACCTGTATCGACTGCCATAAGGGTATTGCCCATGCACTACCCGAAGGGTTTGATCCCAATGCCGAGTATTGATATGGCATTCAGGTGTTTATATCCAACACCTAATTGAAAGTGCTGCATATTTAAACGGTTAGGGGTGGCTGACGGAGATATTGTTGCTACATCACTTATGTAAAAAAGGATGTACCGTCAGCCACCCGGGTTATGAACTGTTAACAGGCCCTAACTAAGCTGTACCGGCATATTCTCAGCGAATGATGGAAAACAGTTGACCTTTTTCCAGTCTCGTTGAATGATAGGATTACTGACATGTCTACAACGATTAAATCGTTAGTGTGAGAGGCGACCATGCTAAGTGACCCGTTCGGCAGACGGATTGAGTATCTACGCCTATCCGTCACAGACCGCTGCGATTTTCGCTGTTTTTATTGCCTTCCCAGGAGCCATAGAGACTTCGAGACCCCGGATGACTGGCTAACAACGGATGAGATAGAGCGGCTCGTTGGCCAGTTTGCTGCGCTTGGCGTCAAACACGTCAGACTCACGGGGGGTGAGCCTCTCGTCCGCAAGGGGCTGGAGGAGATCGCCCATCGTATAGCCACACTTCACGGCATTCAGGAGCTGTCCCTCAGCACCAATGCGTCCCGTCTCAGCCAATTCGCCGAACCATTGAGCGGCGCGGGCGTGACTCGACTCAATATCAGTCTCGATTCACTCGACGAGAAAAAATTCAAAACGATCACCGGCAGTCAGTTACAACCGGTTCTGGAGGGTATTGCCTGCGCCCAGGCGGCAGGACTGTCACCGATAAAATTGAACATGGTCATCATGCGCGGCATCAACGATGATGAAGTCGAAAGCATGATCGAGTACTGCATGGAACGGGGACTCACCCTGCGCTTTATCGAAACCATGCCGGTTGGTCAGGGTGGATTGGCAGCCACGGAGCATTACATGCCTCTCTCCGAGATCGAGAAGCGGCTTGAAAAAAGATATAAATTACAACCGGCGGCCATGCGCGGCAGTGGACCGGCACGCTATTTCCAGATCGACGACTCCGGCCTCGTAATCGGGTTCATCACCCCTCAATCACAACACTTCTGTGCTACCTGCAATCGGGTGCGTGTCTCCGTCACCGGCGACCTCCATCTCTGCCTCGGACAGGAGGATAAGCTGGCGCTGCGTCCCCTCATACGGGAGGGCGCAACGGATGCAGACATACAGACGGCGATTCGCTCCGCCATTGCCCGTAAGCCTGAACGGCACCATTTCGATGAAACGCCGACCGCCATCATTCGCCCGATGTCGGCCCTTGGTGGCTGAACGAGTATGGAGTAGCGTCAACCCACGGGTTTATACAAGGCGCCCTTCTTTTTGGTAGCGGGTAGTCTCAGTACATCCACACCGATCTGGTGAGGTGTATAGAGCGTGGTACGGATCAACCATCCGCCCCCCGGTATACGAGCCTGTTCCGTCATGCTTCTGATGTGTGTGGTATCATCGTATTGATCCTCGATGACTTCGTATTCCAGCTTCATAATACCCCCCTATTCTTGATTAGAGTGAAGCAGGTGGTAGACAACTGGGGCGTTCTTAGGCATCCCCGCATCGGTAAGCATAGGCCATTTTCAAGAGAGTTTGCCTATACTGCCACTCAGGGTCATTTGAGGAAAGGGTATCTCCCATCCGTTTTCAGTACAGGCATCTACGCACCAACGTTGAATGGCGCGGCGCAGACGATTATAGAGGTCCCCGAGTTCACCGCTGAAATCCGCAATAACGGTTATGTCGAGTGAAGAACTATTGGCCTGAGAGAATTCAACGCGTAAATTGAGCAGATGTTCACCATAACCCTCCTGCTCCACTCGCTGCTGAATCGTATTCCGCAAGATTTCCGGGATGGTTTCAGTACTCTTTTCCTGGAGTGCGTAGCTGATTCCAATCACCTCTTTGATGCGGAAGTTCGTTGCAAGATTGCGTGGCGAAGCGGCAAGGAAATCACTGGTTTGGTAAGTTAATTGCGCACCGCCCCGCTCCACCAACCGCACCAGTTCCGGAGATATTCCGGTCACACGCCCCCTGACTCCATCACTCAGAATCACCCAATCGCCTTTGTGGCAAGGAAACCATGGCTCATCCAAATTACCGGGTCTCGATTTATGATCGACCAGTTCATCTATTGGCACCCGAAGTGTAAGCCCCGCATCCGGATTCTCTAGGATGGAGAATACATTTATCTGCCCTACCCGCCAGGGCAACCCGTCCAAATAGATGCGCTCTCCCTCACGCACTGAACCGATGTTCAGAAACAGTTGTATCTGGTGCCAGTATCTGGGCAGGGCCTGACGAAGCCCCCATGCCATTCCCAACAGCAAGAGGATGCCCAAACTGAATAACACCCAATCTTCGACAACATAGAAAACCACCATTGGGCCAATGATAATCAGCAAGGTCGTCACTATTCGATGCACAAGCTCCAGCAGCCTGATGCGAAAACTGCGATGTCTCTGTTTGAAGCCGGGCATCAGACGTCTCATCGCCCTGTCACTCATCCTTGATAGGAAAATAATGATCACGACAACCAGTATCGCTTCAATCAGATAGAGGCCGCGACGTTGAAAGAACTGCTTAAAATAGTCCTGTGAGGCGTCAGTGATCGAGACTTCGGAAGCGAGTATTTCATCAAGCTGCAATTGCGCCGCTTGAAATTCACTGTTCATAAACGCGTGACTCTTGAGCCATTTTTCAGCAAGTGTGTCGAGGGATTCCTTCAACTTGTCAGAATCACTTTCCCTTCGCAGGGCATCGAGATTTTTCAGGGCGTTGTCGAGTATTTCCAATCTATCGCCATAGTAGGCGATCTTCTCCTTCAACTCCGATTTCTGACGCACCTTCGATGTCATATCCTTCATCTCATCGATGGCTGGCTTGAGCAATGAGAACAACTCCTGCTTGAGATCGAACTGACTCTCCTCCTCGCTACGCAGGCTTGTCAGGTCGAGACCTGCGGAGATATTCTCAAAATTCTCAACAGTACGCGACAGCTCGGTATCCAACTTCAGCAACTGTTGTTTCAATGACGCCTTTTGTGTTTCCGACTCAGCGGCGGCGATGGATCTGCTTAAGACAGCAATATCATCTTCTATATTTTCCCTGATGGTTACCAGATTGAGCAGTGTAGAGAGGGTATTTCTCTCTTTGTCAGCGCTTTCTCCAGCATCCTCCTCCGCATGCGCAAGACAAGGCATGATCAGGATGAATGCAGCGATAAGAGATCCAATGAGGCGTCGGCGGAACAGGTCAATCCAATTAATCATATTCATGTCACCACAAATAGCAGTACTTTATGTATTCAGTCATCACTCACCGACTTGATGTAAGCTTTGAGAAACATCCCTCGCCGATCATAGAAACAGACCATACTTCCCGACGACCGCAACTACAGTGACCAGCATTCCGAGGGTGAGATTAATCAATATCAGTTGTCGTATCAGGCTGACGGCTTCCACTAACTTAGGCTTGTCATCCTCTTTTTGTGCCACCCCAATCTGCTTATAGGGTATGGCATAGATAAAAACGAAAATAGCCGACATCAATATGCCGATCACAGTCATGAACCCCAACCATAATCCGATATTGCCTTCATAGCGTGTGAAAAGCATCCAGAATCCGCTGGCCATGATGGCAATGACAGCCGCCCAAACCCAGGGAAAGAAACCATCAAACACACGCAACAGAAGCGATAAACGCTGGGGAGCCTCCAGAGAATCATTGAGGGCGGGACGTAAAACCATATGTGCAAAAAACATCCCTCCAACCCAAATAATGACGCCAAGGATATGCAGGGTCATAGCTATCGACATAACAATCCACCTCTACAATGGGGGTGATTAATGAAGGACCGTCCATTGTGCCTAACAGCCATCCAATCTCCAACTGTCGTATCGTCGATGGCCACCCTTACCCTCATTGCGTGATTTTAAAGTCAAGACCAACATCCGCTTATCTGCAATGTTCATCTGGCGGGGTGAGTGCAACCCGGAGCATGGGAAATATCCACACCTATCCACCGGGACGGCTCCTTTTCTCTCGCCAATGATTGAATCATGCCTGCCCCACCCCGAGAGATTCTGCCAGCGCAGAAGTTTGAAAAACTGCATCTGGCTAGGTAAACTAATCGATTCCCTGTCGATTTGGCGGGATTAACGCGTTGACTGGCGTCCTAAACGGATGCCTTTTTTGTTTTATGGGTATGCACATGGTCGACTCATTGATGACGACTTACAATCGGTTACCTGTAACCTTCCTACGGGGTGAGGGCGCCCGTCTGTGGGACGATCAGGGCCGCACCTATCTCGACGCCATCGCCGGCATTGCCGTCTGCGGACTGGGTCACGCAAATCCTGAAATTCGAGACGCCTTGTGTGAACAGGCAGGAACCCTGATCCATACATCCAATATATATGGCATTGCCAACCAGGAAAAGCTGGGGGACAGGCTTTGCGAACTGGCCTCGATGGACCGGGTATTTTTCGCCAACTCCGGTGCCGAAGCCAATGAAGCGGCCATCAAGATCGCCCGTCTCCATGGCAACAAAAGAGGCATCAAGAATCCCGCAATCATCGTCATGGACCAGAGTTTCCACGGCCGCACTCTCGCCACGCTGACCGCCACCGGCAATCGCAAGGTTCAGGCCGGATTCGAGCCCCTGGTGCAGGGATTCGTGCGAGTCCCATACAACGATATCGAAGCGGTCATCGAGATAGCCAATAACAGCAACAACGTGGTAGCGGTGCTTGTCGAACCCATTCAGGGTGAAGGTGGGATCAACATACCCGACGGGGATTACCTCAATCGGATACGCGAGATCTGCAATGAAAACGATTGGCTGATGATGCTGGATGAGATCCAGACCGGGATCGGGCGTACCGGCCGCATGTTCAGTCACCAGCATAATGACGTCCTCCCGGATGTCATGACCCTCGCGAAGGGATTGGGCAACGGCATGCCTATCGGCGCCTGCCTGGCGAGGGGTGCCGCGGCCGAGGTGTTCTCGCCCGGGAATCACGGTTCCACGTTCGGCGGCAATCCTCTCGCCTGCCGGGTTGCAATGACGGTATTGGATCAAATTGAGTCCCATAACTTGGTAGCAAGGGCAGCACAGCTGGGTGAACGCATGCGGGACGGCTTCCAGTCCAAGCTTGGCGAGCAACAGGGAGTTGTCTCAATCCGTGTGTCCGGCCTTATGGTCGGTATCGAACTCGATCGGCCTTGCTTTGAGCTGGTAACCCATGCCCTTGACCGGGGCATTCTGATCAATGTCACTGCCGAGAGGGTTGTACGGCTGTTACCTCCATTGATCATCAGTGACGCCGAATGCGAAGAAATCATCGACAAGGTCTGTGCGTTGATCCTGGAATATCTTTGATTGTCTGCTTGAGACAGTAACTATGACAAGGCATTTTCTATCCCTTCTCGATCTTAGCGGCGACGAATTGCATGCGCTTATCCGCAGAGCCAGTGAACTCAAACGCATACAGCACCGAGGCGATATCCATACGCCATTGAAGGGCAAAAATCTCGGCATGATATTCGAGAAGTCATCCACCCGTACCCGTGTCTCCTTTGAAGTGGGAATGTCGCAACTGGGAGGACACGCCCTCTTTCTCTCACCCAGGGATACTCAACTGGGGCGTGGCGAACCGATTGAAGACAGTGCGCGCGTGTTGTCGCGCATGCTCGATATCATCATGATCCGCACATTCGATCAATCGGTCCTGGAGCGATTTGCCGCCCACTCCAAGGTGCCTGTCATCAATGCACTCACTGATCTGTTCCATCCCTGCCAACTGCTGGCGGATATGCAGACCTACTTTGAAAATCGGGGAGACATTCGCAACAAACGCGTGGCCTGGATCGGCGACGGTAATAATATGTGCCACTCCTATATCAATGCAGCGAGACGATTAGACTTCCACTTGAACATCGCATGTCCGGAGGGTTACGATCCCGACTCAACGGTTCTGCAAGCTGCAAAGGACCAGGTTTCTATTGTAAGAGATCCCCTGCTTGCCGCAGAGGACGTCGATCTGGTGGTCACCGATGTATGGGCCAGTATGGGGCAGGAAGAGGAGCAGGCACAGCGGGAAAAAGCGTTCGCCCGTTACCAGGTGAACGACGAGCTGATGGCACGGGCGACCGATGACGCGCTTTTCTTTCACTGTCTGCCTGCCCACCGCGGTGAAGAGGTGAGCGCATCCGTCATTGACAGAGAAGAGGGCGTGGTATGGGACGAAGCGGAAAATCGTCTTCACTCTCAAAAGGCGTTGATGGAGTTTCTACTGCTCGGCAGGTAAACAGCCTGTTAAAATGTGGTCTGTTTTGTAACAAGGAACGCTTAGAGTTGTAAAATGCCCGATAATCGTCGGACTGAGAGATTGCCATGAAGAGATTCACTATTTCGATCTTCTGCCTGCTGCTACTGCCTGCGGTGGTTCAGGCAAAAACCTACTATGTTACCGACGACTTTAAAATCGCCATGCGTACCGGCGAGAGTATCAAACACCGCATAACCCGTTACCTCAACACCGGCACTGCAGTGGAGGTCATCTCCACCAACAAGGAGACCGGTTACAGCAGGGTTCGTGTGGGCACCAAAGATGGCTTCGTGCTGACCAGGCAGCTGCTGAGTGAACCTGTCGCCCGTACCCAATTGGAGACCATGCGCAAAGAGATTGATGCGCTGAAGGCAGCTCCGGGAGAACTGCGGCGTAACCTTGCCGACCTGCAGAAGAATCACCGTGAACTGCTGGCCTCACACAAAAAGCTGCAACAGATCAAGGACAAGCAGGAGCAGGAGCTGCAAAGCATCCAGAGAACCGCTTCCAATGCGATTCGCATCTCCAACGAACGCAATGAACTGCGCAAACAGGTTGCCGATCTGACCCGGGAAGCGGAGGAGCTGAAGCAGGAAAACCGCGACCTCAGCAACGAAGCCACACGTGACTGGTTCCTTATCGGCGCGGGTGTCATCATTGCCGGCATTTTGATTGGCCTGATCCTGCCACACCTGCGATTCCAAAGACGCCGCAGCAGCTGGGGTTCTCTTTAAACAATTGAGTTGCCGCCTTATCTACAACTATTTACCCGAGACCTGAAAAGGCAGCATAAATACTCTCCATTCCTTCCACGCCATGAGCATGACAAGTGCTTGCATGCTTTAAGGAACTAGCCGCCACAGCCCTCGACGGCCGCCTATAAATCAGACATCACATATTCAACCGCGTAAAAATACATCCAGAATTAACTTCTTCTTTCAGCCATTACTTCGAAGAATGTGTGATCTAAGTCACAAAAGTACTAAAGATATTGTCATCCTTACCGTTAAAACTGGAAATCTTTAGGCTGATACATGTCCAGAACCTCTCTGGAGCGACAGACTACCATACGCAATACTGAAGGGATGCACTCAAGGGTGTAGGCTGATCCTTCTATCTGACATTAAAGCTTAATTTTATCAACTCTTTACCCTGGATTAATGAAGGGGTCTCTGGTTGTCCGGTTTGGTGACAATCAGAGGAACATTGATATTAGGTGACTTGAATGTCAGACGCTCTGAAAAATTCTCAGATTGATGAACACACTGCTGAGACGGCCGGATATCCGATGCAGATGGCCTTCATTGATCAGCCTCAATGGGATTTAACCATTCCGAAAGGTGTTGACCTGAACTTGTGGGCGAAACATCTAGCATATTCTGTCGCACGCGAACCATTCAACCTGATCAACCATGTGCGCAGAGTACGCTTACACTTGGCATGCAATGAAGCTGATGCATCATTCGGCGCCATGCTGGACCTTCACTTGGTACTTGGCGACAAGGGTATCAGTCTACGGGGCAGCCTTTTACGACAGTTGAAAAAAATACTGCCGCAAGACCGCTATGACCTGTTTCTCAAGCACTATAAGCCTGGGCTGCGGCCTGATCAACCGCTGCCCACCAGTCGCCACTCTGTGCTGGGCAACTTTTTTGCAGGGAATACAATTCTCGTAAAAAAAGAAACCTCTCGAACCGCACCCAGCCTAAAACGACAAAACCCATTGGACCTAGCGAGAGAAGAGCTTAATTTTGGCGATGTATCCAAGGCACAGCAGATCCTGGAAGCGGCACTGATAGAAGCACCAAAAACACCTGAACTGCATCACGAATTACTGGAACTGTATAGCCATACACGTTCACTTGAAGACCTGATACGCATGCAGGAGAGGCTTGGCAACAACATTGCTATTGCGCGTGAAGAATGGAATCAGACACGCAGTAAGCTGGAAAATTGAGGAATTTTTTTATGTCTGCTCGAAACGATCAAAAGCTATTCAAAATAGCACTATTGGGAGTAAGCGATAGGGATATGGCCATGCTCGAACTGTTCCTCCAAAGGCAGAACAAAGATAAATATACCATAGTGCCGGAACAACAGGCGCAGTTGTGTATCCTGGATTTAGACAGTTTAAACGGTGAAAAACTACTTCAGCATCAGCGCAACCACCATCCTCACCGCCCTGTACTCGCACTCTCGGTGCGTGATCGGGAAATTGATGGCGTGCAGTTCCTGCGTAAACCCATAAAGGTCGATTTACTCAAGACAATTATTGACTTTTATCGCAATGAACCAATCCATAAAAACGCAGATTCCGAAACAAAAACCCCGGCTGAAGTCCAAAAAGTTGAATCTCCCACTAAACCGCCAGTGCAACCAATCACTACCGGACAGCCCGATACAGAAGAGAAACGAATCCCGGTAGGTTTCGCAGCCAACGACACTCAAAATGCCGTACGCAACCTTGAAACTCTAACCCGTATCACCCATGAATGTTGCGGTACTGAAAACAGTGCAGACTTAGCCAATGGAGCAGACCGCGACAAGCTTTTTTACGATTCCCAAAACCTGTTCCAACACATCCTGGAGACCGCCATAGCACGCTGCCGAAAAGATGCGTATCCGATCGCTCTCCATCTGCCTGGCGGAAAAAGCATCACCCTGCTGCCAAAAGCCGGTGTTGCTTTGACTGACCTCAGTGATTCCAGGTTACGCCCACGCTGCCTCATGGCAGTCAAACCGGACGAGATTCGTTTTGAGAATCCTCGCGTTAGCGAAACCAACCTGTTGCGACTCAGCAAGCAGACACCTCAAAATATGGATGCGCTGCTCTGGAAAGTGACCTTATGGAGTGCCCGCGGCCGCCTCCCGCTCAATACGGATATTCATGCACCGGTACATCTACGTCAGTGGCCTAATTTAACCCGGCTATTGAGCATTTCACCATTTCTTCGTATCGCCGCGTTGTGGTCCCGAACTCCGGTTTCCCTGCTCCAGACTGTGGACACCCTGGGCATGGAAGCGCGCTATGTCTGTGCCTTTTACTCCGCTTGCCATAACTTGGGATTGGTACAACTTCAAAAAGTACCCGGGGGTGAGGAAATGGTTCAGATGCAAAAAGCGGAGCCTTCACGTAAAGGACTGCTGGGGCGCATCCTGAATCATCTGCGTGCTGCATGATGAATACTGAAACCGGATCATAAAACCCTATGGCAAATTATAAAATCATATTCACCGGCCCTGTAGGCGCCGGTAAAACAACGGCTATCAGCGTGCTGTCAGATGTGCCTATGGTTGCCACTGATGAGTTGGCCAGCGACATGACGAAAGATCGCAAAGCCCAAACCACAGTCGCGATGGATTACGGCATTATGCAGTTGGCTGGAGAAGAGCGTATCCACTTATACGGCACCCCCGGTCAGGAGCGTTTTGACTTTATGTGGGACATTCTCACACAAGGCGGACTCGGCTTGGTATTGCTGATCGACAATTCACGGATCGAACCGTTTCGCGACCTCCACTTTTTTCTTGATGCCTTTAAAGATTTTATCGGCTGTACAGCGGTTTCCATCGGCATTACCCGTATGGATGAAAAGTCCACCCCGACAATTGGCGATTATCAACGAGAACTGTCTGCCCTCGGCTGGTCAACGCTGCCGCTATTGGAGGTGGATGCCCGCAAAAAGGGCGATGTCTCTCTACTGGTACAGTCTCTGCTCTACTCCCTAGATCCCACGTTGGCGAACTAATGACATGACCATGAACCTGGATACCTCTGCCTATTTGGAACCCACCCCGGCAGGCGCCTTCTATGCGGCGAGTTCAAGCCATATGGAACCGGCAAGACGATTGTTGTTTGGCATTCTGGCGCAAAACAGATGTCCGATTGCAGATAGTGAACGTCTTACCAACTGGAGTGGACTGGATCAGCAAGCGACTGTGGAGCTGATCTCCAGGCTACAGGACCTCGGCTGGTTAACTGGACTCGACGCCCCCCTGTCGGCACCGGTGGGCCCGCTGGAGGATGTACTGCCTGAACTGTTGAAGCAGGTTTCCTTCACCGGCAAGGCGCTGCTGGCAGACAACCAGGGATTCTACCTTGCAACCAGCGGTATACCGCATGAAGCCGCAGAAGCGCTATCCGCCGTCAGTGCCGATCTGGGTTCCCTATATGAACGACACCAACACTTGCTCGCCAATAACTTGGGCTTGAATCAGCAAGCTTGGACGCTGGCTGACGCCTCAGGCAACAGCCAGCTTGGATTCTGGCCCCTGCATATCGGCCAACAACGCTTTGTGCTGGTTATCGAAGACCGTCCCTGTCTCAATCAACCGGCATTTCGCGATCTGGTGTGGACACTAACCCTGCGTTACTCGACAGAAAAACTATGGGAGAACCAAACCGACAATGGTTGACATCAACAGGGTGGAGCGAAAGCTCTGTGATTCATTCCGCCTGGTCGAAGAGCTTGACCAACTCTTCCGGATAACGGGCATGAGCCGGAAACAGCTCAACAAACTGGTCAGTACTTACACCAAATAGAACCTTAGCTGTAATTATTTTTTATACCACTCCAGGAGTAAACGACAATGCGTGAAGACATGTTGGCATCGATACTGAGTGAACTCAACGGCACCTCTGCAGACATTGAGGCCTCTGCAGTCATCTCTACTGACGGCCTGATCATGGCCTCCCTGCTACCCGCCAATCTGGATGAGGACCGGGTCGGCGCGATGAGTGCAGCCATGCTCTCCCTGGGTGACCGAACTGCCCAAGAACTGGCCCGTGGGGAACTTGAACAGGTATTGATTAAGGGTAATCAAGGCTATGTCATCATGACCCATGCAGGTGAAGAGGCGGTCATATCCGTTCTGGCAAAATCCAGCACAAAACTTGGTTTGATCTTCCTTGATGTAAAACGAGCGGCGGAAGGTATCTCAAAACTCATCTAACCTTGATTCAGTGAGATCACTTGGAGCTCATTACCATGCATGATATGAACCCTGACGACATTGTTGGCGATTACCGTGAGCATACGCTCACTTTCCAGGATGGCAGCAGTCGCCATGTTCTGGTGACGGATATCGAGTCACCCTATCCGGATGGACGCCTCATCGTTTCCCGTACCGATCCCGCCGGCATCATCACCCAGGTCAACCACTCCTTTGTGGAGATGGCCATTTACAGTGAAGATGAGCTGCTGGGTCAGCCTCACCATATCCTGCGTCATCCGGATATGCCTCCGGCTGCCTTCAAGGATTTATGGGATACGGTGCAAAAAGGAGAAAAGTGGCATGGCTATGTGAAAAATCTGCGAAAAGATGGTGGCTTCTATTGGGTATTGGCGACGGTTATCCCCAATGTGCGTAACGGCAAGATTACCGGTTACACCTCTGTCCGCCGTAAACCTGCCCGGAGAAAGATCGAGGAGTGCATCAAGACCTACCCAACCCTATTCTAAGCTGGAGATTCCAAAATGCCATTTCAACTCACTGTAAGCCCCGACTTTACACCCGATCATATCTCCGGCTGGTATATATTCAACACCTGGCTGCAGAAGGCCCTTGATGAAGGAGTTCATCTGGAGCTATACAATAATTTCAACGATCAGCGATCCGCAATCCAATCCGACCAGGTGGATCTGATCTACGCCAATCCTTACGATGCGGCCATGCTGGTGCGCGAAAAAGGATTCCTGCCTGTGGCCAGGCCCGGCGGTGTGGCGGATGAAGCGATTATTGCTGTACGGGATGACAGCCCAACACAGGCAGTGGAAGACCTAAGCAGCGGAATACGAATCGCCGCTACCGATGATCCCGATGTCAACCTCATGTGCGCCATCATGCTTGAACCAGCCGAGCTCAATGCCGAGAACACGCAACGCGACGAGAAGGAAAGCTACCCACTTGTTGCTAAAGCGGTGATCCAAGGTCAGGTTGATCTGGGTTTCTTTCTGGCTGAGGCATTTAACTCGCTGTCTGGCGTCACCCGCAAGCAGCTGCGTCCACTCGTCACCAGTCAGATCCATATCATCCACCACGCCTTATTGATAGGTCCCAAGCTGGCGGACAAGCAACAGCGGCTGAGCGAGTTGTTGGCGGGTATGTCTGAGGATCCCAAGGGGAGTGGAGTGCTTCAATCTCTCGGTTTCGATAGCTGGGTAAAGGTCGAGGAGGAAGAGATGGAATTCATGATCGACTTAATGGATACGCTGACCTATCAACCCGCCTGAGCAATCGTCTAAGGAAGTTGTGATCAAGTATCGGTGAATCGGATATGAGCCCGAAACTCTCCCCACAAGAGGTAAATCATTGGCAATGGCTGGACCTATTACCATGATTTACAACACCCCATTACCTGCCCGCACGCATCAGGCCACCCAATCCAATCTCTTCCAAGGCATTGCCAAGCAACAGCTTGACTTCGGCTACTTTTTCGCATCTCAGTGCCGCTTGCAACAACTCTCTGGCTCGGGAGCGGGAGACCGATCGCAACACCCACTTCACTCTAAACAGACTGCCCCCGTTCATACTCAGACTGTCCACACCCATGCCGATCAGCAACACAGCGGCCGCGGGATTGCCCGCCATCTCACCACAGACACTCACTTCGCGCTGATAATTCTTGGCGCCGGAGATGATTTGGATAAGCGCCCGCAGTACCGACGGGTGCAGATCGTCGTAGATATCCGCAACGTGGGCATTGTTCCGATCCACCGCAAGCAGATACTGGGTGAGGTCATTGGTACCGACTGAGACGAAGTCGATCCGGCGGGCCAGGGCATCGACCTGATAGACTGCTGCCGGCACTTCGATCATCACACCGATCTTCGGCATGGTTACGGCATAGCCCTCTTCCATCAACTCGTCATGGGCACGTTGAATCAGAAGCAGTGCGTCATCCACCTCCTGCACATGGCTGATCATCGGCAGCAGAATACGGACGTTGTTCAGACCGATAGCGGCGCGCAGGATAGCGCGCACCTGGGTGAGGAAAATCTCAGGGTGATCGAGAGAGATGCGTATTCCCCGCCAACCCAGAAACGGGTTCGACTCCTCCACAGGAAAGTAAGGGAGTGGTTTATCGCCACCGATATCGAGGGTGCGAATGGTTACCGGACGGGGATGAAATGCACTCAGCACCCTCTGATAATTGGTCACCTGCACCGACTCGCCGGGAAAGCTGTCGCGTACCATGAACGGCAGCTCTGTGCGATAGAGACCGACCCCCTCCGACTCGTCGCTGCCTTGGGAGCCCAGCTCGGAGATCAGTCCGGTATTCATATACAGCGGCACCCTGGCGCCGTCAGTCGTCTCGCAGGGCAGATCCTTCTCCGCTTCGAGCTCTTTGAAGAGGGCTTGGTCCTCGCTGGCAAGACGTTGATACTCCTGGATCACCGATGGTGATGGAGAGACATAGAGACGACCAAGGTAACCTTCAAGAATCACGAAGCGGCCGTCGACCCTGTTCACCGGCAGATCACTAAGTCCCATCACCGCCGGCACGTTCATGGCCCGCGCCAAGATCGCCACGTGGGAAAAACTGGCCCCCTGGGCCGAGACAACACCCGCCAGGCGCCCCTGCGGTACCTCAGCCATCTGCATTGCGCTGACTTCATCGCCTACAAGTACCGTATTTTCCGGATAGTCGGTCGGCCCGCTAACCTTCTGCTGCAGATGCATCAGAATACGCCGCCCTAAATCCCTGACATCGGAAGCGCGTTCTCGCAGATAGACGTCTTCCATGGCGTCAAAGACCTTGGCATGTTCCTCTATGGTTTCGCGCAATGCCCCCGATGCCCAGCTTCCCTCATGGATCCTTCTGACCGTATTGCCGATCAGCGAATCGCTTCCCAGCATCATCAGCCAGGCGTCGAACAGGGCTCTGTCCTCCACCGGGAGCGTCTCCTCGAAACGATCCTCTATTGCCATCAGATCCTCAACCACGGCGGCAACCGCTGTACGGAACTCCTCCTCCTCTCGATCCGGATCCTTGGACGATCTGTCCGGTACCGCATCCAGATCTGCGGGGGGATAGACGACTACGGCAGTACCCAGCGCTACCCCTGGTGATCCCGGTCTGCCTTGGAGAAAACGGTTGGGTGGCGCAAGATCGCCCTGGGTCACCAGATTGCCGCTGGCCTGGGCATGGGTGATGGCGCCGGCAAGTTGCGCCGCGAGGGTAAAAAGAAAAGTGACTTCCTGATCCTCGAAACTGCGCTGAATATGCTGACGAACCACCAGTACGCCCAGCACTTTACGATTCTGGATGATAGGGACTCCCAGAAAACCCTTGTACTGGGTCTCACCCGTCTCATGGGTAAACAGATAACGGCTGTGGCTGGGCGCATCCGCCAGGTTGACCGGTTCCGCCCGTTCACAGACAAGGCCGATGAGCCCTCGATGATAGGGCAGTCTCACCTTGCCTGCCGCATCCCGATGCAGGCCCTCGGTTGCCATCAGCACATGTTCACGCCGTTCGAAATCGGTTAGGTAGACCGAACAGACATCGGTGTTGATCGCCCCCTTCACCTGAGTCACGATGATCTCAAGGGCCTGTTCCAGATCGGGCGCTGCGTTGACCTCTTTTACGATACGATGGAGGGTATCAAGCATGCCGGTGCTCCTCGCGCAAATGGGTGGTCATAGGTGAGCATGACCGTTTAGATCCATCTCCGCCCCCTTCAAAGGCAGTCATGGGCAGACGGGGAATATAGGGGCCTCGACCACCATACCGAGGGTCGGCTGTCGAAGAAAGACGATTCAACGTCGCTGCTGTCTCAGAAAGTTTGTATGAATTCGGTTTGGCGTCCCTTCCGGATAGAGTAGGGGCGCCAGCTCCTCAAGCGCCCTGGTATAGACGTTACGCTTGAAGTAGATCACTTCGCGGATGGGGTGCCAATATTTGACCCAGCGCCACTCTTCGAATTCGGGTGTCTCGCAGTTATCGAGACAGAAGGCATCCTCCCCGCAATGTGCCCGCAGCAGAAACCAGATCTGCTTCTGCCCAATGCATAGAGGCTCACGATTGCGGCGGATATAGCGTTCGGGAAGGCGATAGCGCAGCCAGTCTCGGGTTGCGCCCATGATCTCTACCTGCTCTGCCCCTATTCCCACCTCCTCTCGCAACTCACGGAACATAGCCTCTTCAGGGGTTTCGTCCGATTTTATACCGCCTTGGGGGAACTGCCAGGCATCCTGCCCGACCCGGCGCCCCCAAAACAGTTGGCGATTGTCATTGCACAGGATGATACCTACATTGGGTCGATAACCGTCAGTGTCAATCAAGGTAGCAGCCAAATCATAGTGAGATCTCTACGGTAGATTCTTCCATATTCGCCCTTGAGCGGCAAGGTGGCAAAACATAAGCCTTTGCTAATTATGGATATTCCGTTACTGTTCACAACACAATCACTTGAATGTCGCAAGCGTGGTGTCTGCACTGGGAATCAGGGCCTGCTAACACTGATCCAATCGGCTCTGTTTCACCTGAAAAAGTGCCAACGATGGCGAGGAGGGAAGTTTGGTAATACAAAAACAACCACGGGTAACGCAAAGTGGCGTTTTTTCAGGCGTACCCCAAGGGCGCTTCCTTCGGGGCGTACCCCAAGGGCACTTCCTTCGGGGCGCAATTCGAAGGGCTGAGTTTTGCGCAGTGTCCCATGTTCCTCCCAGCGGCGTTATCATTCGCTCACGGAGAGTGATGACACATCGATTACCCTGCCTTGCCGGACGAAAACAGTCCCGGCAGTATCGATTGGATTAGCGTTAACAGGCCCTGATATGACGTTGGCAATATTTGACCTAGACAATACCCTCTTGGCGGGGGATTCGGACTACCTCTGGGGTGAGTTCCTGGTGGAAAAGGGTATCGTGGACGGTGAGGCATATAAGCGGGAAAACGATCGTTTCTACCAAGAATACAAGGCTGGACGCCTGGATATCTTCGAGTTTCAGCGTTTCTCCCTGAGACCCCTGCGCGACAACGCGATGGAGGATCTGCTCGATTGGCGCAGAGAATTCCTCGAATCCAAAATCTCACCCATCATCAGCCCTCAATCCCGTCGATTGGTGGAAAAACACCGTGAGGCTGGGAATACGCTGCTCATCATTACCGCCACAAATGCATTCGTTACATCTCCAATCGCCCGACAGTTCGGTATCGACCACCTGATCGCCACCGAACCGGAACGACTGGACGGTCACTACACCGGTGAGGTGGAGGGAGAGCCCAGCTTCAAGGCGGGCAAGGTGAACCGCCTCCGCGATTGGCTGCAGGAACATGAAGAGAATCTCCGGGGAAGCTGGTTCTACAGCGATTCACACAACGACCTTCCCCTTCTGGAGGCCGTGGAACACCCGGTAGCCGTGGACCCTGACGAAATCCTCTCAGGGATCGCCAGGGAGCGTAACTGGCAGATTCTACAATTACATGGTTGATTTGCGTAAACAGGCCCTAGCAGGCCAGGAGATCCATTATGGGAAACACCGCTTTTTTTGCCGTGTTGATCGTGCTCATTCTCGGCATTTTGTATGTCATGAAAAGCAGCGACAATCCCCCTGAAACGAATATCCACCAGACACCGAAAGAGTATATCGAGATGGTGGAAAAGAGAAAGGCGGAGAGACTTTCGACTGAAAGTCGCCAGAAACAGGAGCAACAGAGCCAGTCAGAGCAGGCGGCAGATACTCAACGTTGACAAAAGGGGCGCTCATCCGGATTTTCCACGGCGGCGGCTATGGCATCCACAAACTCACCCAACTCCCGGGGTGAAACCGCACCCAACAGGCGCCGCATCAGCTTGGGATCGATGACAGCCTGAACGACACGTCCATCCGCCAGTGTGACATTCACGCCGGCGGCATGCTGATGCGCATCTCCTTCCCTCTCCGCTACCGCGGCCTCATTGCCCTCCAACAGCTTGTCGTAATAGAGCTCGATCTTTAAATCCAACGCTTCATCCAGATCCTCCGGCAGGGCAATCAGCCATCCATCTTCTCCAACAGAGGTTTTCGGATCGAGACCCAACCGGCGCAGATAGTCGGCGAAATCGCGCCAAGCATCTTCATCGAACAGGATATATTCCAACATAACAATTGCTCCTCCCGTCCAGGCTCACGGTTTGAGCCTGTGACCAGGGTATTCTTAAGCTACTTGACTATAGGGCCTGTTGACACTCATCCAATCAGCCCTGTTGCACCTGAGGGGCTGGGGCTATTGGATGAGTGTCAACAGAACCTAGGAGTGTACCCCATGAAGAACAATATTTTCCTAATCTCAATGCTGCAGATGGCGGGCTTGGCATCACGCTACCCGCGTCATCGCCTGACACGTCCTGCCCGGCGCAGAGTACTGCTTCAGGAATCGCCCTTGGCCGGCTTTCAATATCATCGTGCTGCGTCGATCTGGTCCTTTCTACGAGTCGGCGAACAGCTCCTTCTCAAGCGTGAACCCAGCAACCCCCATGACCGCTATGCAGTGGCCGTGTGGTTCAAAAATGAGCATCTGGGATACATACCACGGCGCGAGAACCGCACCCTTGCCAGGCTGTTGGACCAGGGCGAACGGCTGGAGACAACCATCGTTCGTCTTCTTGAAGAGGAAAACCCATGGCGTAGAATCCGCTTTCGTGTCGAGTGGCTGCATTCATGACAGCGCTGAATGCGCTTCACCACACCGGTAAGGATAAACGGCCCTAACGAACACGTAATCCGCCCGGCCTTCTCGAGCGGTTTTTCGATCTTTTACGTATGCCCTCGATACCGAGACTCAACTCCACCGTCTTGGCGGTTGAACCAAGATACTTGGTTATACCGAAATCTGCCAGGACAATGCGGGTCTTACCTGAAAATCCACGCCGATAGCCACCCCAGGGATCGGTCCCGGCACCGACATGGTCCACTTCGATTTGCACTGGTCGGGTAACGCCCCTCAAGGTCAGATCACCGAGCAGCGTTGCCTTGCCCTCGCCATGCTCATTAAATGATTTACTGATGAACCTGGCCTCCGGATAGGCTGCAACATTCAGGAAATCCTCATCCCTGAGATGTTTGTCGCGTTCGGCATGATTGGAGTCGATACTCCGGGTATCTATCACGACATCGATCATTGCCGTTGACGGGTTGTTTTCGTCGTAACTGAATTCACCGGAGAAGCGATTGAATCGTCCAGTCAGCCAACTGAAACCGAGATGGCTGATTTTGAATTGGATGTAGGCGTGTCCACCTTCCGTATCGATAACATAATCCGATGCCGAAACCGATTGCGACAGACTAAAGACCAGGAACAAAATCAGTACCGGCTCGATAGGAATTTTGATCATATCCTGCTCCAAAATGTTTTATATGTCCGCTGTAATAAAAATAGCTGATTGGCGATGATTTTATTCGAACGTCATTCAGTTAATTTATAGTCATGGAGACCATAAGAAATCCAAATATAAATACAGATAATAAACAACATTTAATTCCCAAAAATAAGGCAAAAATAAAGATTTTTTAGAATTGACTCTCATAGTCGACTTCGACCAGTTCTCACTTCTCGCATAGCCGCCCTCAATGTACGAAAAAGGCAAGCGTATCAGGTGTTATTCCGTGGAATTTTTACAAATTTAATTTCATATTTTCGAGCTCTTTCACACTGCGGAGTGCCACTACAAAATGTGTGAAATTCGTCCTCTAAAACTGTGACCTCGTGAATGAATAAAAGCAGGTGTTGACCGCCATAGTGAACAACCAAAGGATTTCGCATATTGAGGTTGTACAATGAAAGCTCTACATACCCTGCTACCACTTGTTCTTCTCCCCACACTTTTCCTGACCGAGATGAGCCAACTGCAAGCCGGAACTGTCTCTGAAGAGGGTTATGTCGAACCGGCTGAATCATTCAGTTTCGACAAAGCCGTATGGAGGAAAAGAAAAGACCTGCTGGTTCTCATAGGCAGTGGAACACCAGGCGCAAAGGTAGACGCTTTCATCGCCGGCACAGATCTTTATCTGGGTAGCAAAACCGTCAACAAACGGGGCTACTGGAGATTAAAGTTCTATAATCCGGCCAACATACCCTGTGGCGTGCGTGCCGAATATGGATCGCTTGTTCAGGAAAGAACCGTTGTTCGGGCACCGGCAGACTGCGTCAGCGGCTCGGAGCCACCCACCGAGAACAGGCCTCCCGTAATCAGCGGCACACCGCAGACCCAGATTACCGAGGGCCAAACCTACCGCTTTACCCCCAGCGCGAATGATGCCGATGGCGACGTTTTGACCTTCTCCATCGCCAACCGACCCAACTGGGCGAATTTCAACACATCCACAGGCCAACTGAGCGGCACACCCGATCAAAACGCCGCCGGTACCACCAACAATATCGTGATAAGTGTCTCCGACGGTTCCGCAAGTGCATCCCTCGATGCCTTCAGTATCACTGTCGACGACAGCAACCAAGCACCCACAATCAGTGGCACACCGGCCACCACGGTCGCAGAGGGCAACGGCTATCGGTTTGCGCCTCAGGCACATGATGCCGATGGCGACAGCCTGACCTTCTCCATCGACAACAGACCCGACTGGGCCAGCTTCAACACCTCAACCGGGGTCCTCAGCGGCACACCTGGCTATGGTTCCGCAGGCACTACCGAGCATATTGTCATCAGCGTCTCAGACGGCAATGCTGCCGCATCCCTGAATGCCTTCAACATCACTGTCAGCGACACCAATCGCGCCCCCAGCATCAGCGGCACACCCGTCACCACCATTGAAGAGGGCGATGGTTACAGCTTCACACCGGCCGCCAGCGATCCCGATGGCGATGCACTGACATTCTCAATCAGCAATCGGCCATATTGGGCGGCGTTCAACCCCAACAGCGGACGCCTCAGCGGCATACCTGATTCCGAATCCGCCGGTACATACCAGAATATCGTCATCACTGTATCCGACGGCAATGACAGTGTAAGCCTCGATGGATTCACCATCACCATCAACGATGTAGCAGACCCGAACAATGCCCCCGTCATCAGCGGCACGGCCGAATCCAGTGTCATCGCCGGAAACGAATACAGGTTTGCACCCGATGCTTCCGATGCGGACAACGATGAGCTGAGCTTCAGCGCTTCCAACCTGCCGACATGGGCCAGCCTCAACACCCAAACCGGTGTACTGAGCGGCACGCCAAGCAGTGAGGATATCGGACGCTACGACGCTATCGTCATCACGGTAACGGATGGAACCGACAGCGCATCTCTGAGCCCACTGAGCATCGAGGTATTGGAACCGGAACCCACCGTAGGCAGCGTATCGCTGGCATGGGTCCCACCTTCAACTCGTACTGACGGCACCGCACTCGATATGAGCGAAATCGCCGGCTACAAGATCTATATGGGAACAAGCGCAGACAACCTGCAACAGGTCATGGATCTGGCAGACTGCACCATCCAAGACTATGTTTTCGACGATCTCGAAATCGGCGACTACTACTTCGCAGTCACCACTTACGATACCGAAGGCAATGAGAGCGAATTTTCCAACATCGCCATGAAACACACCATGTGATCGGTGACCGGAGCAGCTAACTGGATATAGCTTCAATCAGATAGTCGATTGGTTGGCTATACCACGCACCGGATTCTAGGGATTACCATCCTTAGGTCCGGTGCACTCTTTTTTACCTTTCGAAATGATCGAGAGAGATTATGTTATTGTAACCGAATATCATTGTATCTCTGAACTGAGATCATAGATCTTGGTCGTAGGACAATCATTCGTCGATATCTGAAAGATGCCGGTGATGCGTGAGACAAATCACCTGACCGAGTTTTGCCACCTCGATCAATAATTTGAAGCCTAAAAGTCGCAGTATCATCATAATAGCCGTGGCGATCAGCGCTCGACAAGCTCGACACGCCGGTTGAGCGCACGGCCCTTTTCGCTGCTGTTGCTAGCCACCGGCGCGTACATACCCGCGCCAAAGGCATGGAGTCGTCCCGCATCGATCCCATAACCGTTGACAAGGGCATTGATGACTTCCTGCGCCCTGCGTTTAGATAACGCGACGTTGTATACCAACTCACCCGCATTATCCGTGTGGCCGACGACCAGAATTTTCAGATCCGCATTTTCGTGAAGCAATCTGCTGACCTCATCCAGGGTAGGTTTCGATGCCGGTTTCAGGTCCGCTTTGTTGGTGTCGAAATAGACTCCGTACAGGGTGGTGTGACCTTCCTGCAGGATATCTTCCCGTAGCTGTTCCGCACTGATCGTTACCAGGCCGTCCTCGAGTAGCTCGGCTTCGATCACGTCCAGAAACGTGGCAACCTTATCAGTGCTCCACCAGTCACAGACGAGCAACGAGACATACATGTCACCCGCATCGCGAACGAGGTGTGCAGCTTTGTAGCGGCAGTCGTCACCAAGCACACCGGGGCCTTCGAATTTGCCGAGCGTCTGCTTGATTCCCACTCCGCACTGCTGCTGCTTGCACTCGTACAGATCGGTATATCCTGCTTCTTGGAGTGCCATCCCATAGCTGCGAAATACCTGTGCCGGACTGTTCCCGGACCCGGACGTATACCTGATTTCCGTAACCTTTCCCTCAACTTCACGCTTCGTGGAGTATTCAGGTCCGGTTGGTAACGTAAACTCATCGAAGTCCCTGAACCGGTATTCCATGATGGATGATCCGGGAAAACGTGAGATCAGGGGATGATCCGCACTGTCTTTGACATCTGCAGCCGACGCGGTTGTTTCTACGGCAAGGACACAAACGGCAATAAGCATGCACGAGACTGCTCTTTCGATTAGATTGGATAGTTGCATGACCAGTCGCTCCTTTTGATGTGAATTTTCGAGTGCTGTTGTTCCCGTCACGGTGCACATCGGCAGCGCATCCATGCCGATCAGAAGTATTTGAGACGGCGCTCTGGTTAAATTTCTCGTGCGTTACCATGGGACCACAAATCCGCTTTGAATTACAAACTTACAATCTAGGACCTGTCTGAGGATACCCCGCATGGGATGATTTTGAGACATGAGTTAAAGCACATTTGATTATAGATCAGTTGATATTACTCATTGAAACATCACTTGCTAGATGAGTTGAAGGTAATATTCCACAAATTAAGTGTAAACAGTCTGCCTATGCCACAATAAAAATAACAATTAAACTACAAATATGGATTATTGTTTTTTATACAGCTGATACTTTATTGAAAGAACAAATATAAGAGATAGTCACTCAATGAGGAGATGACCATAAAATTCATTGTGGCAACTCGCAGGGGCAGACTTAACGTAAGAAGCGGTCCTGGATTGAATTATTCTGTGATATCCAAACTGAATAAGGGATCTATCGTACAAGTCAGCGAAACGCGCCAGAGATGGAGTCGGTTGGCTACTGGTGGGTGGGTCTCGGAACAATATTTGAGAGCGTACTCATCATCAGGTACGGCCTCACCACCAGCAGCAGAAACAACATCCGTCTCATCAAATGAACTCTTTTTCGCTGAGCATAAGCTCAAATCTTATATCCGCTGGCGCAATCCTCCTCAGATTCAAGCAGGAATGGGTGGAATCTTTCCAGGTGAAAGTGACTATGGCCGAGTAATCTATCCTTACTTAAACTGGTTAACCGCATACTCCATAACCGTGGAAGCATTTTTAAGTGGAGAGCCAAAATTTCGTGCCATACAGGCTTGGTCATCATATTTGCGCAGACAGAGTCTACTCAGTGAAAGTGGTGGCCAAAACGGCGTACTGAAAGCCAACAACGTCTGGAGCCAGATTCCTAATCGTGTGCGTGAAGTGATAGTCAACGATTACGATGATACGGGTGACATCTACTATCGTGTGACGACCGACCTCAGAAGCTATAGACGCTCTGAGGTTAGACGCCTTAATGCACCACGAGACTATGGTTTACTGGATGACATATTAGGGGTTAGGTAGAGAGAAACGTAACACGTATCTACGCTACATATAAAGAGCGCTCATTAATCCGGGCAGAGTCAGACAATCAACTGCAGGTAGTGAATTAGGTTTAGGAATCACTGGAAGTATAGTTTTTTACGAAATGAAACAACTTGTGTTAGGGCCTGTTTACACTAATCCAATCGGCCCTAGGGTGCCCACTGACACTCACATCGCCGTAGACTTGGCCGCCTGCCCGGATCGCCCCCGTACCGGCAAGCATGGGTAATCTGATTTTACGGTGATCGGTTTAAGCGGTAACGGACTATCCGGTTGTTGCCGGAATCAGACAACCACAGATCCATCCCGCGCACTTCGACACCTTCTGGTGTCGTAAACTTTCCTCGGCCGCGCCCGGGGCGACCGTCGCCAAGTACGAGTGGCATGCTTCCGTTCGGCGTAACGAACTTGATCTGGTGGTTATTCTTGTCCGCGGCGATAAGCGTACCGTCCGTAAGCAGGTCCAAATAACGTACGCCGTCGAAACCGTACGTCTCACGTGACAGCTCTCGCTTGATCGCCAGATCCGGACATAGCAGTAGCACGCGATCGTTATCGGCGTCCGCGAGCCAGATGTCTTCTCCATCAACCGCAAGCTCTAGGTCGTGCGGTGCCGACAACCCTTTGAGCTCCATGACGACCTCTCCATTCTCATAGGCAACCACGTTATTCGACCACGCACCCGCCACGTAAATGCGACCGTTCGGATGTTTGAGCACGCCTTCGGGACCCCGGATGCGTTCATTCAACTCGCCAACCAATTCCGCGTGCATTGCATCGATTGTGTAGATGGTTACACGACTGTTATGAGTGTCGGCAACGTATGCGTGTCCCGCCGAATCAATGTCGATATCATGAGTGCCCGACTGGTGATCGGAACCGAAAGAGCCGATTACTTTCAGAGAGTCCGGATCGAGTATCGCTATCCGGTTGTTACCAACATCCGACACGAACAGGTAACGGCCATCCGGCGACAGCTTGAGATCGTGGGGGTTTGAAAGCTCCGCTGGGCCGGCACGCACGAATGTGGCGGTAACACCCGCATGCAGTGGCGCGGTGGTCAGCAAGAACATTAAAAGCATACAAGTTTTAATGTTTAACATTGAAAATAACATTTGTTTGATGTTGGAATAGGCATGTTGCAAGTATAGATTTGTAAGGCATGGGTTCCAAACACAGAACCTCAGAATATTCATGAACAGATTCATCGGAATCGCATCGTGCGCCCTCCTGCTTCCACTGTTTACAGTGGCTTTACCCTGTGTCAGCGACGAAAGGCCTTCAAAGCTGGCGGATATTCATCTGCACTGGAAATGGAATCAGAAAGAGGTCACGGAACCGGAACAGGCTATCAATATCCTGCGCGACAACAATGTCACCCTTGCGGTTGTGACCGGCACACCCCCTGAACTGGCGCTTGAGCTACAGCGGTTGGCACCCGACATAGTGATACCTATTTATGGGATCTATAAGGATGGTATCGACTGGTCGAACTGGTATCGCGATACCGAATTGGTTGGGCGTGTCCGAGTGGCATTGGAATCGGGTATGTACCGGGGCATTGGTGAGCTTCACATGATCAGTGGCTTTATCAGTGATTGGAGGAATCCGAATATCTCCGGTCTGTTTGAACTGGCAGCGGAGTTTGATGTGCCGGTGCTTGTGCACACGGAATTTTCCAGGGCAGATTATCTGATTGGCTTCTGCGGCGCACATCCGGCAACCCGCTTTCTGTGGGCGCATGCCGGTTCGATTCTGCCGCCGGATGAGGTTGCACGCGCATTGAGACATTGTGCAAATCTGAGTGCAGAGCTGTCAGCTCGTGATCCATGGCGGCATGTGGGAAGACCTATTTATGAGAGGGGGGCCCTGAAAACCGAATGGAGGGATCTCGTGATCGCCTACGCGGACCGATTCATGATCGGCTCCGACCCGGTTTGGCCGGTAGAACAACTCAATCCCTGGGACGAACCTGATAGCGGCTGGCAGGAGCTGTCACGTTTCCTCGACTTTCATCGTGAATGGTTAAAGCAGCTACCAGCCGAGGCCGCCCAAAAGGTGCGTTACCAAAATGCAATTGATTATTTCAAGAGGCGACAGTAATCTTGATCCGGTTCCCGGATTTTCTGTCTAACCGATTAAACAAATTTCTGCTTATGGCGGGAGTGGGGCATGACCCATTTACGACTAAAAGGAACATTAATGTATTTAATCGAACGACATCCAATCTCTCGGTGAAGCTGGTAATCAATGATTTAAGTAAATGCCGCACAGCATAGCTTAGCGTCTCAGTGAGCGATTGCGAATACATTTATTCGCAGGGTCAAATTTTTGCAGAATTACTAAAATATTGTATTAATTAGAAATAATTAAAATATGTAACAGAAGATGGAACTCTTCATGGAGAGATGATGCCTACAACAGTTAGTTGAAAGGAGACCTAATCTCAGCAATACTCAAAGCTATGCACCGACTTTCCCGCAAACTGTTTGCAGTTCTACTCTCTCTACTGCTGGGTTTGATCCCACTGCAGGGTGCGATGGGCGGTTTTATCTCACCCCTCAAGCAGAAGGGCGGGGAGCATCAGTATCAGATAGAAGCTCACCATGAGGCTGGTATGATTATGATGAATGATCATGCCGCAGAATTGAATTGTGGCCAACACAGTACAGATGCTGGATATGATGGAAATAGCTGCTCATTCGGTCATTGCGTTTCCTGCCTCTTGGCACTACTCCCAGATTTCTTTTTCCCCACACTCCATACTGCTGTCTCTATAGTCATTCAAACGGACAGCGACCTGCTAAATCAAACTGTTTCATCACTCTTCCGCCCGCCCAGGGCCTGAATTCTTCAGCTTGTGATCACTGTTTTCAGTGATCGCCGAACGATATTCCCATACGGATAATTTCTAGATACATACCAGCGACCTTGCGTCGGTGGTCTGATGTGCAGAGGAAGAAACAATCGATGAGTGACAATCATGATCCAGCAAATAGCGGTGGCGTCTGTCTGACGCGCCGTCGATTCGTCAAAGGGCTGGCACTGGGTGGCGCCTTCACTAGTCTTGGTTTAGGTGGGCATGTGTTTTCAGCCACCATGAAACAACCAGGAGCACAGACACTGCGGGGTACCGATTTCGACTTGACCCTTGCCGAGCAGGCGGTCAACTTTACCGGCGCTCCCCGTGTGGCCACGACGGTGAACGGTTCTCTGCCGGCGCCCATTCTGCGCTGGCGCGAGGGAGACACGGTAACCCTGCGAGTGACCAATCTCCTGCCAGAGACCAGTTCAATCCACTGGCACGGTATCATCCTGCCCAGCGGCATGGATGGGGTGCCGAACATCTCCGACAGTTTCCAGGGTATCCCCCCGGGCGAAACCTTCATCTATCGTTTTCCCGTGATCCAGAGCGGCACCTATTGGTACCACAGCCACTCCGGCTTTCAGGAGCAGACCGGCCTCTACGGCCCGATTGTGGTCGATCCCCAGCAGGCGGACCCGGTTGCCTACGACCGGGACTATGTTGTGATGTTCTCCGATTGGACAGACGAGGATCCCAACGACGTCTACCGCAAGCTTAAGAAGCTCAGTCACTACTATAACTTCAACGAACGCACCCATGCCGATCTGATGCGGGATATCGAGACCAAGGGGCTGGAAGCCACCTGGAGCGATCGCAAGATGTGGAACCAGATGCGCATGAGCCAACGCGATCTCTCCGATGTCACCGGTTACACCTATACCTTCCTCACCAACGGCCACACGCCTGCCGATGGCTGGACCGGGTTGTTCAGGAAGGGGGAAAAGGTGCGTCTGCGCTTCATCAACGGTTCGGCAATGACTTTTTTCGATGTGCGCATCCCGGGGCTGAAGATGACGGTGGTGGCCGCCGACGGACAGGATGTGGAACCCGTGACGGTTGATGAGCTCCGTCTCGGGGTGGCCGAGACTTACGACGTCATCGTCGAGCCCATGCACGACATGGCCTACACGATCTTCGCGCAGGATAGTGCCCGCACCGGCTACGCCCGGGGAACTTTGACGCCCGATCTTTCGATGACCGCAGAGATCCCCGAGATGGATCCGGTACCCAATCTCGGTCATAACGACATGGGAATGGCAATGCACGCCATGGGGCACGACGCTCACGACATGGGCGGTATGGACCACAGTCAGCACACCATGTCAGGCAGCCCCGGTATGGAGGGGATGGATCACAGCCAACATACGATGCCGGATGGTGGCGTCATGGCAGGTATGGACCACAGCCAACATGAAATGAGGATGGGTGGCGGCGCGAATGGAAATACTCTGAAGCCGAACCCTTCCGACTTCACTGCCGGTCCCGTCACCCATGCCGAGACCGAATACGGCCCTCATATCGACATGCGCACCGATGCCCCGCAATACCGGCTGGACGATCCCGGCGTCGGTCTGCGCAACAATGGCCGCCGCGTGTTGACCTATGCCGACCTAAGCAACCTGCGCATCTCCCCGGACCTGCGCGAACCGGACCGGGAGATCGAACTGCATCTCACCGGCAATATGAGTCGCTACATGTGGTCGATCAACGGCGTGAAGTTCGCCGACGCCGAGCCATTGCGATGGAAACTGGGCGAGCGACTACGCATCACCTTCGTCAACGACACCATGATGAACCATCCGATGCACCTGCATGGCATGTGGAGCGACCTGGAGACGGGCGACAACAACTTCCTGCCGCGCAAGCACACGGTGATCGTGCAGCCGGGTTCCCGCATCAGTTACCGGGTGACCGTGGACGCGGAAGGGGGTTGGGCCTACCACTGCCATCTGCTCTACCACATGCTCGGCATGTTCCGCACAGTGATCGTCAGTTGAGGAGGTATAGCGAATGAAAAGAACAACAGTTTTCCTGCTGGCGATGGGGCTGTCGCTACCGCTCTTCGCCAGCGGCAAGGACGATCCGCTGATCTCCAAAGTCATGATCGACCAACTGGAGACGCGCATCACCGACGGCCCCAATCCGCTGGTGCTTGAGGCGGAAGCCTGGATCGGTTACGACCTGCACAAGTTCTGGTTCAAGACGGATGTGGAACGGGTAGACGGCGAAACCGAGGAGGCGGAAGTGCAGCTGCTCTACAGTCGCGCGATCGCGCCATTCTGGGATTTCCAGGCCGGTTGGCGCCGCGACATCAGGCCGAAGCCGAACCGGGACTATCTGGCCCTCGCCTTCAAGGGATTGGCGCCCTACCTCTTCGAGGTCGATGCAGGCCTCTTCATTGGCGAGTCGGGACGAGTCAATGCGCGCCTGGATGCGGAGTACGAGTACATGTTCACTCAGAAATGGATACTGTCGCCCGAGCTCTCGATGAATCTCTACAGCAAGGACGACAACGAGCGGGGCATCGGTTCCGGATTCTCCGACATGTCGCTCGGACTGCGGCTGCGTTACGAGATTCGGCGCGAGTTCGCACCCTATGTTGGTGTGAACTGGAGCAAAAAGTTCGGTGAGACGGCCGACTTCGCCAAGGACGAGGGAGAGGATTCCAGCGACACGCAGATCGTGGTCGGTATACGCGCATGGTTGTGACGTTATCAACCAACATCCATGGCGCCGCATTACAGGGAACGAATGTTGCGATGGCGAAAAGAATATGAAAAGCATGAAGAGACGACCGCCACTCAATGGCACCGCTCACCCCTGGCATCACCCCTTATCCGTTCTGCGCCGAACGGTCAGGCTAGGAGGCAGCATGCCATTGATGGCAGGACTTCTTCGAGCAGAAATCAATAGGAGTCAATAAAGATGAAGTGGACTGTGGTTCTACTAAGCGTCATGGCACTGCTGTTGTCATCACCTATTTCTTGGGCTCATACCCCGCCGAAGCACGCCAAGGTCTATTTCATTGGCCTTTCGGACGGCGACGTGGTGAAGAGTCCGTTTGAGGTAAAGTTCGGCATTCAGGGCTTCGGTATTACACCAGCCGGTACCGAAGGCAAACGGCGACACACGGCGGGGCATCACCATCTGCTTATAGATGTGGAAACACTGCCCGATCTGGACGGCCCGATTCCCAGGGATGAACACCATCTGCACTTCGATGGTGGAGAGACGGGGGTAGTGCTGGATCTGCCGCCTGGCATCCACACCCTGCAATTGCTGCTGGGAGACGAGGATCATGAACCGCAGGACCCTGTTTTGATGTCGGAAAAAATTACTGTGAGGGTTAAGTGAATCGGTTTGCAATCGCCCTATCCGGTATTTCCGCAATTCATTGACGATCAATAGCGAATAGCTATTGCCAAACATATTAACAAGGACTTGACCTGTGCGTAACGCACAGGTTTTAGACTTTGGACAGAAAGGCAGAGAGGAGTGTTTCCGATGTTGACAGTCAACAAGCTTGCGAAGCAGGGTGAGGTGCCCACTCATGTGGTGCGCTATTACGTACGTATCGGTTTACTACAGCCTGTAGGACAGCAAGAGAACGGCTATCGATTGTTCGCATCACAGGATGTGGCAAGGCTGCGTTTTATTCGTATGGCGAAGCATCTTGGATTTACCTTGAACGAGATCAAGCAAATCATCTGTAATGCGGATAAAGGCGAATCTCCCTGTGACGATGTGAGGTCGATCATCAGGCATCGTTTGGTGGAAAACAGCATAAAAATAGAGGAGATGATCGCCCTGCAGCGTCGCATGGAAGGGGCGCTGGAACACTGGGAATCGATACCGAACGGAATACCTGACGGGGACAGTATCTGCCGTCTCATCGAGTCATTCGAAGATAGCGCGGTGCAGTAGCAATCATGCCGTCAAACGAAAGGTAGTATGGTCGACAACCATGGCACTGTCGGTGCTAGTGTAAGGAGACGACAATGGGACATCCTGCCGTTAATCAACAGGAAACCCTGATTGAAACCGACCCCGTGTGCGGTATGGCGGTATCGGAAACGAGTCGATACCGGTTCAGCCACCAGGATATCGAATATCGCTTCTGCAGCGAAGGTTGCAGAACCCGGTTCTCAGACGATCCCTCACGCTATTTACATGGCGACGACGAGCGATTAGATCAGCAATGCCATGATCAACATGGCCATGGCCATCGCCAGACCCACATCAACGAAAAAACGGATCGAGACCATAGCGGCAGTACTGTCTATACCTGCCCGATGCATCCGGAAATAGTTCAGGATCACCCGGGTAGCTGTCCTAAGTGTGGTATGGCCCTGGAACCGCGCACCACCGTAGCCATGGAGGAAAAGAGCGAAGAGCTGATCGACATGAGTCGGCGTTTCTGGGTGAGCGCCGTACTGGCCCTGCCGGTTTTCCTACTGGCCATGGTGGCGGATCTCACTCCGCATTGGCTGCCGGTCGGTCTCTCCATGAAGACGGTGCAGTGGATCGAGTTCGCTCTCGCCACGCCAGTTGTCTTATGGGGTGGTTGGCCGTTTTTCGTGCGCGGCTGGCAGTCGCTTGTGAGCCGGAACCTCAACATGTTCACCCTGATCGGGCTCGGTGTTGCGATGGCCTGGAGCTACAGTGTGATCGCCCTGCTGTTTCCCGCCATCTTTCCGCTCAATATGCGACACGAAGGCGGCACGGTCCCGGTCTACTTCGAAGCTGCCGCCGTGATAACTGCGCTGGTGCTGTTGGGCCAGGTGTTGGAACTGCAGGCCCGCAGTCGCACCAATGCAGCCATCAAACTACTCTTGGGACTGGCACCGAAAACCGCGCGCATCGTGCGTGGTGACGGCAGCGAGGAGGATATCCCGTTGGATCGTGTCGTGCGCGGAGATACCCTGCGCATCCGGCCGGGTGAGAAGGTCCCGGTGGATGGAGTGGTCACCGATGGATTCAGTGCCGTCGACGAATCAATGGTGACGGGAGAACCGATGCCGGTCGAGAAGCATGTGGGAGACCGGGTGATCGGCGCCACGGTAAACGGCACCGGCGGCCTGCTGATGCGGGCGGAGAAAGTGGGCGGCGACACCCTGCTGGCGCAGATCGTGCGAATGGTGAGCGAAGCCCAACGCTCGCGCGCCCCAATCCAGAAGCTGGCGGATGTGGTTGCCGGCTACTTCGTGCCGGCGGTGGTGGTGATTTCTGTGATCACGCTGATCGTCTGGGGCTTTTTCGGACCGGAACCCCGATTGGCCCACGCCATCATCAATGCGGTTGCGGTGCTCATTATCGCGTGCCCCTGCGCCTTGGGATTGGCCACACCCATGTCGATCATGGTCGGTACCGGCAAGGGGGCGAGCCTGGGTGTGTTGATCAAGAGTGCCGAGGCGCTCGAAATATTGGAGAAGGTCGATACCCTGGTGGTGGATAAGACCGGCACCCTGACCGAAGGAAAACCAGAATTGGTTTCGGTGCAGGTCAGTGATGGTTTCGATGAGAATGAGGTGTTGCGCCTTGCCGCCTCCCTTGAACGGGCCAGCGAGCATCCGCTGGCGGAGGCTATTGTGCGTGGCGCTGAGGAGCGGGACGTTCTGTTAATGTCCGCAGACCATTTCGAATCGATCACCGGCCAGGGTGTAATCGGCACTATCGGTGGCCGGATGGTCGCACTTGGCAATCTCAAGTTGTTGGAAGGTCTCAAGGTGGTACCAGGCGGGCTGCCGGTTCAAGCCAAAGAAAATCGTGAAAGCGGACAGACTGTTATGTACCTGGCCGTCGATGGTCAAGCCGCCGGCGTGCTCGGAGTGACTGACCCTGTTAAGACATCCTCGGCGCAGGCGATTGCAGATCTGAGGCAAGAGGGCGTAGAGGTGGTCATGCTGACAGGCGACAATCCTGTCACGGCAAGGGCAGTAGCAGACAAGCTGGGTATTGATCGGGTTGAGGCCGAGGTGCTGCCGGAGCAGAAGGCCGAGACCGTCAAGAGACTCCAGGCTGAGGGACGTACGGTCGCCATGGCGGGCGACGGTATTAACGACGCACCGGCCCTGGCGCAGTCCCATGTCGGCATCGCCATGGGCACAGGAACCGATGTGGCGATGGAAAGCGCCGATGTTACCCTAGTGAAGGGCGACCTCACTGGCATCGTGCGGGCTCGGCGGCTTAGTCGGGCGACCATGCGAAATATCCGCCAGAATCTGTTCTTTGCCTTTATCTACAATTCGCTGGGCGTTCCCGTAGCGGCGGGTGTGCTGTATCCGGTTTTCGGTTTGTTACTTTCACCAATCATCGCGGCGGCAGCCATGAGTTTCAGTTCGGTGTCGGTCATCGGCAATGCGCTCAGACTCAAAGGCGTGCGACTATAAGGGGGGTGATCTGTGATGCATGACGGATTTGGGTTCGGTTTTGGCGGAGGCTTAATGTGGCTGTTCTGGATCGGCTTGATCATTCTGATCGTATGGGCCGTGAAAGCGACGGCGGGTGGCAAGAGTACCCCTTCAGAAAGGCATAAATCTGCGTTAGACATACTGAAAGAGCGTTATGCCAAAGGAGAGATTGATCGGGAGGAATTCGAACAGAAGCGGAAGGACTTAACCGATTGAACAGAGGACGGTGAAACGGATGAACAGGCAAATATCCATGAAGCCATCAGGCCCGTGGGAGGTCAGACGTAGGATCAAGCTGCAATCCATGGGACATGCGGCAGACGCGTTGGCGGTCGAACGCGCACTCACTGAGTTGCCGGGCGTAGTGAAGGTGGCCGCGGATGTGGCAAAACATCGGGTGGTGGTGAGGTACAACGCCAGTCAGCAGAACTTTCAGAACATTGTGGAGACAATGGAAAAAACCGGCTTTCCACCGCTGAACAACTGGTGGAGCCGCTTCAAGCGTAATTGGTATCGTTCCTCCGATGAGATTACCCGGGAGAATGCCAATGCGCCGCCACCCAAATGCTGCAACAAGCCGCCGAAATAGCGGTGCAGTTTGTCATGACCGATACAAGGAACGGTTCGATCGCAGACATCCTGTAGATAACCGGCCTGACTGGGTTGGCCGTCTTCATTCTCTATCAGCTTTTGCAGTCTTTCGGAGTTTTGGAGATTGTTGCGAACAGTGATCGATTGAGCAACTGGATTGCGGATCGGGAGTTTCATAGACACTGCGGACATCTAATCGACAAAGAGACAGACAACCGTTGAATCCTAAATCAAGCGTGTCATTGGAACTGTCTGAAAAATTAAGGTGAATCATGAAGATAATAGCAGGCACCTTGCTGATACTGGTTCTCGGTGCGGTCGGTGGAGTAGTCTTCGTCACGACCGGTGTCTTCAATGTCAGCGCAATGTATGACGATCCAGCGGCGATCCACTGGATCATTGGCAATGTCAGGCGCTATTCCATAAAACGGAGGGCGGAAACCATTACTGTGCCTGCTCTTGACGATCGCGGACTTATAGCGTCTGGAGCCAGCGCCTATGGTGACATGTGCGCCGGATGCCATGGCGCGCCCGGTCAGAAACCCTTCGTAGGTGCCGGGGATATGAATCCGCCCCCACCCAATCTCGCAGAGCTGGTCAAACATCGCGAGCCGGGCGAGTTGTTTTGGGCCATCAAGAATGGTATCCGGATGACTGGTATGCCGGCCTGGAGTAAGACGCATTCGGACGAAGAGGTCTGGCAGCTGGTCGGTTTCATTAAGCAGCTGCCCGGACTCTCTGCCGCCGATTATGACACGATGTTGAGTGAAGCAGTGCTGGGAGGACACGCACATGATCACGAAAGTGACGATGTGGATCACCATACCGCCGAGGATACTCACCCTGAGCACGAAGGTCACAATCACTGAGCATGCTGTATGATTTCGAATACTTCTTTTTCAAGGGTTGTTGAGCTTGGATTGGACAAAGTCGCTCTGTCGTCTCTCGCCAGATTTTTCTCGGTGAAAGCTATTTCGGCAGTTTGAGCCGGGCGCACAGTCCGCCGTTCCTTCGATTACTCAAAGCCAGATCCCCCCCATGGGCACGGGCGATGTTGCGGGCGATGCCAAGGCCCAGTCCTGTGCCTCCGGTATGCTGCGCGCGGGAGCTTTCTACGCGAACAAAGGGAGCGAAGACCTTCTCCAGCATGGCCTCCGGAATACCCGGACCTTGGTCGCAGATATCGATCACCACCTCCTGAGTACGCTCCTCGACACTGATCTCACAGCTACCGCCATAGCGGACGGCATTCTCCACCAGGTTGACAAGGCAGCGTTTCAGCGCCAGGGGTTTGCCTGTGTAGGGCGAAACGACACGCCCTTCGATCAAGACGGTCTTACCGGCCTCCTGCGCATCCTGTTGCACACTCTCCAACAGGGCCATCAGATCGAGACGTTGGCTGGTTTCGCCTGTTTCGGTGCCGCGCATGAAGTCGAGCGTGGCCGTGACCATAGCCTCCATATCCTCGAGGTCCTTGTGGGTTTTTTCGCGCAACTCGTCGTCGTCCATCAAATCCGATCGTAGGCGAAGGCGAGTCAGCGGCGTCTTAAGATCGTGCGAAACGGCAGCGAGAATCCCCGCTCGATCCTCGATATAGTTTTTCAAACGCTGCTGCATGGTATTGAATGCACGGGCCGTTTCCCTAACCTCTGCAGGACCTGTAGGTTCCAGCGGTGGCTGATGGATATCCTTACCAAGCCCCTCGGCGGCCTGCCGCAGATCCCGCAGGGGACGGACGATGGTGTGTACGCCGAAGAGCGAGAGCAGAATCACGCTCAACAACAATACACTGAGTGCGATCAGCAGTGTCACGGGCCAGTCGAACATCTCCTCGGGCAGTCCGCGCTCGAAGCGCACCCAGGTGCCGTCCGCCAGTTCGATCTGGATGCGGAAAAAACGGGCCATGGCATGCACACCCCGTGCATAGGCCCAGGGTCCGGACATCGGCGGCCCGCCCATCATGCGCCGGTGCATGCCATGCATGGTCGACTGCATCACTGTCCCCTCCACGGAGACACGGATGTTTCGTTTGTCAGGAATATGTGCAACCAGCTGGCTTTTTACCACCTCCGAGGCGAGACGGGATTGGGTTTCGCTATCCATCAGCGGCAGGGGTTGCTGTGACAGGGTGACCTGCAGATCCAAGCCCGACAGCAAAGGCAACAGCCGCTGCCGCTCTGTCGGTGTGAGGGGATCGAGCAGACGAACGATACCTGTCGTACGAACGATTAGGTTCTGTCGAACGGCGTCGTAGAGTGCCTGCCCCCGGTCGCGCAGCAGGATGAAAGCGGTAAACAGTTGCGCCAGTACCAGGCCCGTTAACATCACCAGAACCAGGCGGCCGAAGAGGGATTTTGGAGCCAGGTGCATTTGAATCGCTCCCCTCAGAGGGTCGGTACGACCTTGCTGGCCAGCAGATAGCCACGACCGCGCACTGTCTTGATCAGTGCCGGCTGCTTGGCGTCGTCCCCCAGGTGTTTGCGTAAGCGTGCGATCAAGACATCAATGCTGCGGTCATAGGGACCGCCTTCACGGCCCTGGGTCAGGTCGAGCAGTTGATCCCTCGTCAACGCCCTGTTGGGATGGGTCAGCAACACATGCAGCAACCGGTATTCGGCACTGCTGAGCGGCACCACCAGGTTATCAGGGGAATGAAGGTGTTGGGTGCGAGTATCCAGCGCCCAGCCGGAGAAGGCGAGCTTCTCCGGTGCGTCGGCCAGGGGGTCAGCCGGCATGTCACGGACCCGCCTCAGAATGACCTTGATACGAGCCAGTAGCTCCCGTGCGCTGAAGGGCTTCGGCAGGTAGTCGTCGGCTCCCATCTCCAACCCCAGGATGCGATCCATTTCATCACCCCGCGCTGTCAGCATGATGACCGGAATCTTGGAACGCACGCGCAGAGTGCGGCAGAGCTCCATGCCGTCGGTACCGGGCAGCATCAGATCGAGAACGATAAGATCGATACGGCCGCGCTCGAGCGTCTGCCACATGCCGCCACCCTCAGCCGCCGTGGATACCCGGTAGCCGTTCTTTTCCAGATAGATCTTCAGCAGGTGACGAATCTCGGGGTCGTCGTCGACGACCAATATGTGATCTTGCAATGCGCTCATGACCTAACTATATCGTCTTTCCCCCGTTTTTAGATGGCAAATTGTAAACCGGTATGTCCCCCCGTAGATCTGTTACACAAACTTACAAAATGGCGCTTTCCCGACACCTGCCAAATACAAACTGGGTGTCTCATAAGATCAGGGACGAGACAAACAGGGATGTTTTTAAAGCTAACACATCTGAGGAGCATGTCATGAAACAGTCTACCAAACACATATTGTCACTCGTTGGTGCCACCGCCCTCATCGTCGGCGTGGGCAGTATCGCATTTGCGCGCGGATACGGTCCCGGTTATGGTCCGGGCTGGGGCGGCCACCATGGGATGATGGGTGGACCCGGCGGCGACAGAGGCATGATGATGGGCGGACCAAGCGGCGGTAAAGGTATGATGATGGGCGGTTATACAGCTGGTTTTGCTGATCAGCAACTTGCCGATCTAAAAGCCACCCTGGGAATTACCACCGATCAGGAGGCTGCATGGAATCGTTATGCCGATGCGGTGACGGAGCGCGCCAATCTGATGCAGTCGCACCGTCAGCAAATGTTCACCCGCGGTCCTGTCAGTCCCGATCAGAGGCTGAATTTCCATCAGCAGGGTCTGGAGCAGATGCAGCAGGTGAGCGCAGCGCGTCAGGACCTCTTCGAGATACTGACGCCGCAGCAACAGGCTAGCGTTGACACCTACACCGGCTGGCCATGTGTATTGCGATGACCTTGCTTGTTAAATGGGTAATTCATACGGGCCAGGGAGGGCCTTCTGAGTGTCGAAACTCTGAATTAACCTGTGTGTCGCTTATATATCGTGGACTCAAAATTGAGAGATAAAGAAAGAAGATATACTGATCCTGACATTCAATACTCTCGCGAGGCGAGGCAAAGACCCCGCTCACGCGGTGCGGTTAAGTCGGCCAAAATAAACCTCTCATTCGATTATATTCTATGAGTGAATTTTATTGGATGAGTATTAACAGGCCCTAGGATTTCACAGCCAAAACAATCTGATTTCTTAGCGACTTCAGCAGATTGAGTCTCTTTTTATCGATCTCCAGTCCGTGTGGATTGGAGTGATCCGCATAGATCAAACCGACCGCTCTGTTTTTCACCACCAGCGGGAAGAGCAGAAAAGAACCTGCACTGGAGATCTGCTTATACCAATCGGGGATATCGGCCTGTATCTTTTCTTCAGTGGTGTCTGCTATATAGACATCAACGGCATTCTTCAATGCCCCATGGAAGACATCCACGTTATATACCGTGGGGAAATGAAACAGCTTGACAAATTCATCGGCAGTACTGCCGAAACCCAACCTGCCCACCATCTCCCCCCGCTTGCGATCGAGCAGCGCCAGCACGACTCTCTGAAAGCCAACCGCCCGATACATGGTTTCAAGCACCACATTGAAGATCTCGGATACGCTGTGATTGCCCACCAGCATACCCGTCACCTCCTGCAGACCGTCCATCAGCAGGGTTTCCGCGTCTTCCGGGGTTGCCGGTGTGTCGACTACCGACGCTGTCGACTCTACTGTCTGGGTACCCTCTTCATCCAGTATCTGTGTCTCGGACAAACCGTCTTTGTCGATACCTTTGGATTTGCTTTTTTCGACGCCTTTGTGTAATTGCAGGTCATCGGATTTAGAGGTGAGTTTTTTTATGAATTGATCTGATATATCACTTGATATCGCTTTCGCCACTTCCTGAAACTCTTCTATGGAGCGAGCGGCGAAACGATTGATCTGTTTGTTCGTGATGTTGAGCCCCTTGGCATATTTTTTTGTCAAAGATTCCATTGCAGCTTTGTCGTCGAGCCCCGAGTCAACCATGACCGCCATGGCATCGTCGGCGAATGCGGTGACCAAACGTCTGCGTTCCAATCGATTGACCGGTTTATGATCCCCCTGCCAACACTTCATGCTATCGATGAGTGACTTGGGAAAATTCCATTGCCCGGCGATTTCAATCCCGATCTTTTCGTAACTGACACCCAGTATGGCGTGCTGCGCCGCAACCGGCTCCTTTCCCTCGACCTTGATCAACCGATCGATCTCCTGTGACTCGTCGGGCAGATAGAAGGCCACCAGCAATTTGCCCAGGTCGTTCAACAAACCGGTGAGAAAATAGGCCTCGGCCTCCTTTTCATCGATTTCGTCCGCCACCTTATGGGCCAGGGTTGCGCGAAACATTGCCGAAGAGACCAACTCCCTGAGATGTCCGGCCTGTTGTTTGTTTTCGATATGCTCGAAAAAAATCAAAGAGGCCGCGAGTGAACGGATAGCTTGTATACCCAAAACCACGACTGCACGCGATACGGTCCCGATTCTTCCGGAAAAGCGGCCATAGTAGGCAGAGTTGACCACCTTCAGGATCTTGTTCGTCAACGCAAAATCCTTGACGATGACCCCCGCCATCTGATTGACATCCTTGTTGCTGGCATCGGCCATGGCATTGATGCTGCGCACCGATTGCGACAACGCGGGAAAGTCACTCTTTCGTTTCATCCGCCGAAGCAGAAACTCCACGGTACCGCTTGCGTCCTCTTCAACACTCAGCTTTTCCCCTGTCACACCACGCATCTCTTTGAAGGCCTGCAGCATCTCGGTCGCATCGCTGTATCGCAGCACAGGATCCTTTTCCAGGGATTTGAGGATAAAGCGGTCGAGCTTCTCTTCCACTGCCGGATTGAACTGGGATGGAGGTTTCACCTCCAGCTTGAGAATGGCATCGATGACGATCTGCTGCTTGTGGCCGCTGAATACAGGCATTCCGGTCAACATCTCATCCAGAATCAAACCAAGGGCGAACACGTCGGCCGGTGGCCCAACTTCGCCTTTTTGAATGTACTCCGGCGCCAGGTATCGGGGCGTACCGACAAGTTGGCGATCCGGACCCTTTGCCTCCGATAACAGGCGGGCAATGCCGAAGTCCATGATCTTCGGAACCTTTTCTTCACCGATAACGATATTTGCCGGTTTCAGATCGCGATGGACGATACCCGCCTTGTGGGCCTGGCTCATACCTTCCAGCAGGCCTTGAAAGATCTGTAGCGCATCATTAAGCTCAAGAGGTTCACCGTTAATCAGATCTTTCAACAACTCTCCCTGGGCGTACTCAAATACCAGGTAGGGAATCTGCTGATGTTCACCGGCCTCGTAGATTGAGACGATATTGGCGTGCTGGAGCTTGCTCGCCGCCCGCGCTTCATCCAGAAACGACGACGTCTGTAGCGACTTGTTGAGCAGTTTGATCGCAACCTTCCGCTCAAGTTGACTGTCGTGACAGAGATAGACTGTACCCTGGTTGCCAATACCCAACTGTTCTCCGACCTGAAACCGCCCGATCTTTTTTGGCTTCATCACCACTCCCGAAATAACCCCATCTCTCTTATCGGCAATCCACTGAAAACCTGATGCGGATGATGCGACGAGTGCGGGGGCCTGTTACCGCTCTTTCAGGATGTCGAATCCAAAAAACGGCTAACAAGCTTAGTGAGCATCGGCAGGTCGATGGTGGGCAGTCGCCCGGCATCCTCGCCTGTCTGAATACCCACCACATGGAGACGGGATGGCAGCTCACCCAGTTGCCCGGCCAGAGCCAAGGCCTCGGCCACGCCAAATCCATGACTGGATGTCGGGCACTCCAGCTGCTGCATCGTCTCAAGGTCTATTGATATAACGCTTCCCGGTTTATCGGACAGGCGCACGGCATCGATGATCACCACCTGCTCGACCCCTTGAAAATAGCTGACAAGTCGGCTTCCGGGCCGGTCGAGCTTGAGCAGTTCACAATCCTTCCAAACCATGCCGGCAAGATGGTCGATAGCCAGCCAGGCCAGCCGGTCGGCGCCAAAGGGTGAACCGATCCCCAGAATGCGGGTCATCGGCGACAAACGTCGAGTCTGAGAAAGTGCGTCGCACAAGAGATGCAGGGGTCGTAATTACGAATCACCTGTTCGGCCCGGAGACGCAGCGCGTCATCCGGATTCTCCAGGCCAAAGCGCTCCAGTGAAAGTCGGATATCCTCTTCGATCCGCCCCTGATTTTGGCTGGTGGGCGGCACGATACGGGCACGTCGCACCGTTCCCTGATCATCCACGTCGTAACGGTGCCAGAGGAGACCGCGCGGTGCCTCGGTGCAGCCGAATGCGTTACCCTCCCGGGGCTTGAGCGGGATATGCGGTTCATCGGGCAGGCGATAATTCTGTAACAGCCGGATCGCCTCGTAAACGGCCAGGTGGAGCTCGATGGCCCGCGCCACGATGCTGTGAAACATGTTGTGGCTGGGAAACGGGATACCGCACTCGTGCATGACCTTGCGCACCGGTTTGGGCAACTGGTGGAAGTTGAGATTGAGCCGGGCCAGGGGACCGACCAGATAGGGGCGTCCATCCAGGGTCGAATGGAGGGCGGTGGAGTGGGGTGACTGGTGCTCCTGAAAATAGCTTTCGTAGAAGGTTATTTCGGTCTCGAGACCCTGTCCGGAGATCAGGTTGCCCCGATCGATGGCGTACTCCTCGGGGTGACTCATGGCAACACTGATGAAGGCCTGTTCATCATCCGGAAAGCCTAGCCCGGCAGTCCAGCCTACCAGGGCCTCGGCTGCTGGCAACGCCGCCTCCAGGCGCCGCAGCAGGGCTTCCACCTCATCCTGTCTCGGCGCCCGATAGAATCCACCGACGCGAACTCCGACCGGATGTACCGAACGACCCCCGAATAGCGCGATCAGGTCGTTGCCGAGGCTCTGCAGTTCGAGACCCCGACGCACCGCATCCGGATAGTCGGCCGCCATGGCGATAGCCGAATCGAAGCCGAGAAAATCGGGGGCCGACAGCAGATGGATATGCAGGGCATGACTTTGCAGCCATTCACCGCAGTACATCGCCCGGCGCATATCCCTCACCCAGTCCGGCGGCTGAAAGCCGAACAGGCTCTCGAATGCCTGCACCGCACTCATCTGGTAGGCCACCGGGCAGATACCGCAGATGCGCGCCACCATATCGATGACTTGATCGCACTCATAATCTTCGACAAATTTCTCGAACAACCGCGGTGGTTCATAGATGTTCAGGGCCAGGTTGCGGATGACGCCGTCCTCCACATCGATCTCCAGGGCGCCTTCGCCCTCGACCCGGGTCAAGACCGGCACATGGATATGGATATCACGTGTTGTATCATTCATTGGCGCTTTCTTTCAGCCGCTCACCAGCCTGTTTAAAAGCGGCGGCGTGATTGGCAATAAAATGGAAGCGTCGCGCGACGGCTGCGCGATCGAGGCCAAGCTCGTCAAAACGCTCTGCCAGGGAACGATCGTTGATCAGCTTGAGGGGTCCGTAACAGCTGTAGCAGCCACGCCCCATGGAGGGACAGAGTGCGCCGCAACCTGCCACTGTCACCGGTCCCATACAGGGTTCACCTTTGCTGACCATGGTACAGACCAATCCCCTGCGCTTGCATTCCATACAGACCGACCGGCTCTCCCGGCGGGGCATGACGCCGCTCAGCAGGTCACGTAAGGTCCCCACTACCTGACGCGAATTGACCGGACAGCCGGGGATCTCGAAATCGACCTTGACGTAGTGGGAGATGGGATTGGAATGTTGCAAGGCGTCGATAGAGTCGGGATGCTCATAGACCGCCGCCATCCATGTGTCACGGTCAGTAAAATTGGCCAGCGCCTGTAACCCGCCTGCGGTGGCGCAGGCGCCCATGGAGATCAGCAAACCGCTGTTCTCCCGCACTTGCTGGATCCGCAGAATATCCTCCTGCGTGGAGACGCTCCCCTCCACCAGTGCAATATCGGCCTTGGCCACCGGGTCGCTGGGACCGGCCTCGGCAAAATGAACGATATCCAGCAGCTGCGGAAGCAGCAGCAGTGGCTCACCCAGATTCAGCAGTGCCAGCTGGCAACCGTCGCAGGAACTGAACTTATGTACCGCAAGCCTTGGTTTAGTACCGGTCATCGTTAACACCACCCAACTAATTAAGAGTTCGTCCTCTCCACACGGGAAAGGGAATCAAAAATCGTACGGCTTGCCGCACACAGACAACCAAAACTCAAAACGCTTCAGTCAAAAACCTTTCGCCCCCAAAAAATCGGCCAAATCCGAATAACAGAAAACCGGCCCGTCCTGGCACACATAGTGCGGACCGATCTGGCAGTGGCCGCACTGCCCGATGCCACATTGCATGTTGCGCTCCATGCTGAACCAGATACTGCCGTCGGCCAGCGCCATGTCGCGCAGATTGGCGATCGCTGTCAGCATCATCAGCTCCGGTCCACAGAGCATGGCCACTGTCCGATGGGGTCGCAGCGAAATCTGGCCGATCAGCTCGGTCACCATCCCCTGCTGACCTTTCCAGCCCTTACCCACAACATCCGCCGCCAGCAGAATATGCACGTCTCGCAGCTTTGCCCATTCGTCATACTGTTCGCGCCATATGAGATCATCGGAGTGCTTGACTCCCTGCAGGATATGGATGCGGCCATAGTATTCGCGGCGGCGCATGATGAATCTGATGACCGAGACCAGAGGGGCGCAACCCAGTCCTCCGGTGATCAGCAAAATATCCTTGCCCTTCATCCGCGCCAGCGGCCAGCCCCGACCGAAAGGACCGCGAATACCGACCCGATCACCCGGTTGCAGTTTCGATAACCCGTCCGAGACACGCCCGACCACCCGGATAGTGTGATCGAAGTAGTGGTTGTCCAGGGGGTCGTTGACGATTGAGATGGGGATCTCTCCAACGCCGAAAAGGGTCACCATATTGAACTGTCCAGGGTCGAATTCGTAGGCCTGTTGCACCTCCCAGTCGTACTGAAGCCTTAACGTGAAGATTGTGGGTGATTCCTGAATACGCTGATCGATCACTGCGACATGTGGCATATGGGGATCAAACATCGAGACTGCCCTCTTCCAACACTGCCGTTACCTCCTTGGTTAGATCTATTCCCACCGGACACCAGGCAATACAACGGCCGCAGCCAGTGCAACCGATACGCCTCTGCTGCACCTGCCACCCGGCCAACTTGTGGGTCATCCATTGACGATAGCGGTATTTGATTTCGCTGCGGACCTGGAAATGTCCCATATCGCTATGGGTCGGACTGAAACAGGAATCCCAACTGCGAACCATCTCCGCAGTGTCGCCGGCCAGGGCCATTTCATGTTCGACCTGGTAGCAGAAGCAGGTGGGACAGACCGCGGTACAATTGCCGCAAGCGAGGCAGCGCTCTGCAACCTGATCCCAGTGACTGTGTTCCAAACGCTTGTAGAGTTGTTGCAGTTCCTCATTCCCTGGCAGACGGCGCTTCTGTTCTCCGGCTGCCCGGGTGGTGGCCTGCAGCATCGCCTCCAAGTGATTATCGCCGGCTGTCCGGAGTTCCAATTGATCGGTGATCGCCTGGCCTTTGTCGCTCTGGTGCCAGATCAGAAAGCCCTCATCGAGTTCCGCCATACCGATGTCATAACCACCATCCAAGGCCGGGCCATCACCGGTGGAGGCACAAAAGCAGGTCGAGGCTGAACGGGCGCAATCGACACCGATCAGCAACAGGCTCTCTCGGCGCTGCCTGTAATGGGGGTCCGGCCGCATCTCAAGCTCGAAGTGATGGTCCAGTATCGCCAGCGCCGCCAGATCACAGGCCCGTACGCCTATAACTGCAGTCGGCGTGACCTCCGGCAGGCTGCGCTTGAAGGTGAAGGGCGCCTCACTCTCAAGCCAGAGCACTTCATGGGGAGTGAAACAGAGTGGTTTCAAAGCCTGTGGACCGTGATTCCAGTCGAAGAGCCGCTGGCTCTCACCGCTATTTAATCGATAGCATCCCGGTTGCTGCTCGTTGGTCACACCCACCGGCAACGATTCAGGGCCGTCCATAGGTGTGAACTGGATCGCGCCATCGCGAACCTGGGGACCGTATATCCTGTAACCGGTCCGTAACAAAACCGTAAAGAGTGCCTGGAACGACGAACGAGGGAGAAAACCCGGACGCCTTTCGACAGATGAGTGCAACTGAGAATTCACACTGGATCCTTGAGACCGTTACTTGGTCATCACTGGGAAAAAGCGTAAAGTTAAATAAACGTGCCTACGCTAATAAAGAATTCAGGATTTGAATTGGATTCTTCTTCGACTTAATTCTAGCCAAGGATTCAATGCTGCATAGGCAAAAAAATATAAAATCAGTTGTACTATGACCTTCATCAATCATGGATATTAAATGCACCGTACAGGAGCGGGAATGCACTCACGCGAATAACTGAAAACTGCTGCAGATCAGTTTAGCTTTCACGATTGACCCGGCAACCAGATCAGGAATTCAGGCTATGCAAAAAAACATGGTGACCATAGACGGTAACGAAGCCGCTGCTCATATCGCACACCTAACCAATGAAGTCATCGCCATCTATCCGATCACTCCGGCATCGCCCATGGGGGAGTGGTCCGACGAGTGGTCCGCCCGGGGCATAAAAAACATCTGGGGTTCGGTACCGGATGTGATCGAGATGCAGAGCGAGGCCGGCGCCGCAGGGACGGTACATGGGGCATTGCAGGCGGGTTCTCTCTCCACCTCATTCACCGCTTCTCAGGGTCTGTTATTGATGATACCCAACATGTACAAGATCGCGGGAGAGCTGACCCCCACAGTACTGCATGTCTCAGCCCGTTCATTGGCGGTTCAGGCCCTCTCCATCTTCGGTGACCACAGCGATGTGATGGCATGCCGCGCCACCGGCTATGCCATGCTCTGCTCCGCCAGCGTACAGGAGGTGGCGGACTTTGCCTTGATCGCCCAGGCGGCCAGCCTGGAAAGTCGTCTACCCTATCTCCACTTCTTCGACGGTTTTCGCACCTCGCATGAGGTCAATAAGATCCACCTGCCCGGTGACGACACCATCAGGGCGATGATCGACGAGGAGTGGATCACTGCCCATCGGGAACGTGCGCTCTCCCCCGATCACCCGGTGATTCGCGGTACCTCGCAAAACCCCGATGTCTATTTCCAGGGGCGTGAAACGGTCAATCCCTTCTATGCGGAAGCACCGGCTATCCTGCAATCGGCCATGGATCGTTTTGCCCGCCTCAACGGCCGACGATACAGCCTATTCGAATACCTGGGTACGGAGCGACCCGAGCGCCTGGTCATGCTGATGGGCTCCGGTATCGGCGCCGCCCAGGAGGCGGTGGAACATCTTGTCGCCGAGGGGGAAAAGCTGGGCATGGTCAAGGTGCGCCTGTTCCGCCCCTTCGATGCGGAACGGCTGCTGGCTGCGGTACCCGATTCGGTGCGGAAGATTGCCGTACTAGACCGCACCAAGGAGCCCGGCGCTGCTGGCGAACCACTATACAAGGATGTTCTTGGGGCTTTCGCCCAGGCCTACAACGACGGACACCGCAGCCACTTGCCACGCATCATCGGCGGCCGTTACGGCCTCTCCTCCAAGGAGTTCACCCCGGCGATGGTCAAAAGTATCTTCGACGAGTTGACACTGGATCAGCCGCGAAACCCTTTCACCGTCGGCATCATCGACGATCTCAGCAAGACCAGCCTGCCCTGGGACAGCCGTTTTCGGCCCACGGCCAGCCAGCGTGTCACCGCCTGCCTCTTTTATGGCCTGGGGGCCGACGGCACCGTCTCCGCCAATAAGAACTCCATCAAGATCATCGGCGAGCAGACCGAGAATCATGTCCAGGGCTATTTTCAGTACGACTCGAAAAAATCGGGGGCGGTGACCGTCTCGCATTTGCGCTTTGGCCCCGACCCGATCAACAGCACCTATCTGATCGGTGCGGACGAAGCCAGTTTCGTCGCCTGTCACCAACCCACCTTTCCCGGCCGATACGAGATGCTCGACAAGGCCAAACCTGACGGCGTGTTTCTACTCAATACCGGTGCCGGACCGGATGAGGTGTGGGAGACCCTACCTGGCAAGATGCAGCGGCAGATAATTGATAAGGGGCTTAGCTTCTATATCATCGATGCCTACGAAATAGCCGACAAGACCGGCATGGGTCGGCGTATCAACACCATCATGCAGACCTGCTTCTTCGCCATCTCCGGCCTGCTGGAGCAGGATCGTGCCATTGAGCTGATCAAAAAGGCGGTAAAGAAGAGTTATGGCCGTAAGGGAGCGCGCCTGCTGCAACGCAACTTTGACGCCATCGATGCGGCGCTGGCCGGTCTGCATCAGATCGAAATACCGAAAGCGGTGACCAAGGATGAGAATCCCAAGGCGGTGGTGCCAGCCGATGCCCCTGCCTTCGTGCAGCAGGTCACGTCTCTCATCATCGCGGGGCTGGGAGACGCCGTTCCCGTAAGTCTGATGCCGTCGGACGGTACCTGGCCCCTGGGCACCACCGCCTATGAAAAACGCAACATCGCGCTGCAGCTGCCGAAATGGGAGGTGGACCTCTGTACCCATTGCGGCAAGTGCCCCCTGGTCTGTCCTCACGCCGCCATCCGCTCGAAGGTCTTCCCCGAAGCGCTGACCGAAAACGCGCCCGACGGCTTCCTTCATACCCAGGTCAAGGGTGGCAAGGATTTCGAACCGGGGAGTCACATCAGCTATCAAGTGGCACCGGACGACTGCACCGGCTGCGGCCTGTGCGTGGAGATCTGCCCCATCCGGGATAAAAATGACCCTCATCGCAAGGCACTCAACATGGTGGATGACGAGGCATACCATGAGCAGGAGCGCGATAACTGGGATTTTTTCCTTACCCTGCCCGAATACGATCGCACCCGGCTCAAACAGACGACCCTCAAGGGATCCATGATCATGCAGCCCCTGTTCGAGTTCTCCGGGGCCTGCGTCGGCTGCGGCGAGACTCCCTACATCAAACTGGCGACCCAGCTCTTCGGCGATCGCATGCTGATCGCCAACGCCACCGGCTGCTCCTCCATCTACGGCGGCAACCTGCCCACCACACCCTACACCACCAACCCGGAGGGCAGAGGTCCCACCTGGTCAAACTCCCTGTTCGAGGACAATGCGGAGTTCGGTCTCGGCATGCGCATCGCCATCGACAAGCAAAGGGACCAGGCATTGACCCTGATCCGAACTATGCGGGATCAACTGGGCGGTGAACTCTGCGATGCCTTGCTTCGCTCAGAACAGCAAAATGAGGCGGAGATATTCGAACAGCGCCAGCGTATCGATACGCTGAAACAGACATTGGTGAATCTCGACACGCCGGAGGCGAGACAATTGTCGGCGGTGGCCGACAGCCTGGCAAGAAAGAGCGTCTGGCTGGTGGGCGGCGACGGCTGGGCCTACGACATCGGCTACGGCGGCGTCGACCATGTCCTGGCATCCGGGCGCAACGTCAACATCCTGCTGCTCGACACCGAGACCTACTCCAACACCGGCGGCCAGACCTCCAAGGCCACGCCGCTCGGCGCGGTCGCCAAGTTCTCCGCCAGCGGCAAGCCGACCAACAAGAAGGATATCGCCTTGATGGCCATGTCCTACGGCAATGTCTACGTGGGGCAAGTGGCCTTCGGCGCCAAGGATGTGCATACCCTGCGCATCTTTCTCGAGGCAGAGTCCTACGACGGGCCCTCGCTGATCATCTGCTACTCACCCTGTATCGCCCATGGCGTGGATCTGTCGAACAACATCCGGCAGCAGGAGCTGGCGGTCGACTCGGGACACTGGCCCCTGTTTCGCTACGACCCGCGCCGCACTGAAAAGGGAGAAAACCCCTTGAAGATGGACTCCAAGGAACCCTCCATTCCCTATCGCGACTTCGCCAGCACAGAAACCCGGTTCAGTGTATTGGAGCGTACCCACCCGGATCTCTCGGAACGCTTCCTGCGCCAGGCGCAGCACCATATCAAGACTCGCTATCAGCTCTATGAACAGTTGGCGAAACTGGCTGTGGGAGAGACAGATAAATAGTCACTTCGCTATTCGTGACAGGCGCTCAATTTTACCTACCGCAGGTTGTTCTATATGAACTAACCTATGGAAGAATTGTTGTAAGTTAAAATCACCTCAACAAAGTAGACCGACAGATCCAAATACATTACATGTAAACGCCAGGATGTTACGGGTAGAAGAGGACATTTCTTGAGGATGGCGTTTTAGCCGGTTTCGGCCAAAATCGGTCGTTTATAGTTTCGAGATATTTGTCGTCCAGGCGCCTAAAATGAATTTTGCAGCTACTATTCAGAAAGTATAATCGTAATGTTAGATTGAGGTATTCCACTAACTTTCTTAAGGTATTTATTTAATTTTATCCTCCACACTTAATTTATATTTACAAATCGCTTTCTGCTTCGACTTATCTTCTTGTACTTCAACATATTGCTGAAACCAAAGTACCGTAAGTATAAAAATGTTAAGAACCATTCTTTGTCTGATAACATTTCTTTGCCCCTTGGCGAAGGCTGAAGACCCCCTAAACCCAAACAAGCAGTGGTGGGATGAAGAATGGTGGGAGAAAGGGAGATTAACGATACCGGTCAACAACACAGTGACTATACGTCATACATCCTACACAAATGGAGATGTTGAAATACCCGCTTTGATTATCCGCCCTGATGACAGCAAGAAATATCCTGGCATTCTCTTTCAACATGGACGGCGCGGCCTTGATGATTTGGTGGTACGCCATGCAAAAAGACTTGCTGCCCGTGGATTCGTGATTCTAGCACCTGATATCTTTTCCGCGCGTTTTATCGAAAAATTTCCAATAGAGCATGACTACGCACTGGAAAGTGACGTCAACATGGGAGTTGATCATTTACTTAGTTTACCGGATATCAGTTCAAATAAAATCTGCCTCTATTCACATACACGCGGCGGTTACATTACACTGAAGGTCGCTGTTACCAAGAAGCGGCAAAACAAAGAAGTCGCTTGCTACGTCTCTTACTATCCACATATGCAGGACCCAAATGCACCTGAGCCAATGCAGGTTTATCGCTACGCCAAAGAGGCTGATGATCTTGTCATTCCCGCACTCATCTTTATTGGTGAAAAAGAGCAGTACCAAAGAAGGCGGAGTATAGAAACCGCTGTCAAGTCAATGCAGGCCAACAATCGTCCTGTTGAGCTATTCATCTATCCCGGTGTTGGGCGTGGTTTCGATTTTCGTCCAGAGAACATTCGCACATTTGCTGATGATTTGGCTGCAAAAGATGCCATACAGCGAGCCACTGATTTTATGAGTCATTATCTTCGGCCCTAGTATAATAGTACTCCATTTCCGAACTTCGGTGATATATTTATGAAGTCATATCATTGTTCCTCCTGCCGAGACCGTATGGATATTTCGCAGAAAAACAGGTACCAGACACATCTCTTTGTTTTGAACCAATGCTTGGTGTTAATGGCATTCATTTACGGCAACTTTGCATTTGCTCAACAGAGCGGTCCGATGGTTCTGGTGGACTCAGCCGAGGAGGTCGCACTCATTGAAGAGGTTCCAATAACCGGCAGCGTAATCTCAGCACGTATCGCTAAACTATCGACTGAGGTGAGCGGTATCGTTGAGCGTATTTCAATCGAGATAGGCGACCAGGTGCGGGCCGGTGATGAAATTCTGCAGCTCAATTCGGAGCTGGACAGGCTTTCCCTGGCGGCGGCTCGCGCTGCAACGGAAAGTGCGATCCAGGAATTGGAGGACGCCAAGCGCCGCCTGAACGATGCCAAGGTGCTGGCCAAGCGCCACAGCGTGTCGGTCAATGAAATCGAGTCGCTGGCGGCTGAGGTTCGCATTGACGGTGCCGGGGTAAAACGTTACCAGGCAGAGCAGCAACGCCAGGCGGCGCAACTGAAGCGCCACAAGCTGACAGCGCCATTCGCCGGCGTCATCAGTCGCAGACTGGTCGAACAGGGCGAATGGATTCAACCGGGTGACACCGTCGTCGAATTGATCGCTACTGAGGGACTGCGCATCGATTTCCGGGTCCCGCAATCCGTTTACGCCAAACTGGATAAGTCCACCAAGATCCTTATCAGCCTGGATGCACTGCCCGGGCGAACATTTGATGGCGTGATCGAAACTATTATCCCGGTAACCGACCCGGGCACTCGCACCTTTCTGGTTCGGGCAACGCTAGACGATCACCAAGTGAAGCTGGCGCCGGGGATGTCGGCCAGCGCGGTGCTGCGTTTGAATACCGGCACTCGAGGTGTCGTGATCCATCGGGATGCATTGATACGCTACCCGGACGGTCGTGTCACCGTTTGGGCGGTCAATCAGAAAGGAGAAAGCGCCACTGTCTCTGAACAACAGGTTCAAACCGGTTTGAGTTTCAACGGCATGGTCGCTATCACCAGCGGCTTGGCCGCCGATACCACCGTTGTGGTGCAAGGCAATGAAGCGCTGCGCGACGGGCAGAGTGTTATCATCAAGCGTGAGGAATAAAGAGGCCACCGGAAAGCGTCATGTTCGAAGCCATGGTCAAACACGGAATTCTGATCGCTGTGGGCACGCTCATCGTGATCGTGCTGGGGATCGTCGCCGCCTTGAAGATACCGGTGCAAATGATCCCCGATCTGGAGGTTCGCACCATCTCCATCCGCACCAGCTGGCCAGGCGCCACGCCGCAGGATGTCGAGAAAGAGATCCTCATCGAACAGGAAGAACACTTACGCAGCGTGCGCGGCCTTCAGCGCATCGTCTCCTCGGCCTCCTTTGGTCGTGCCCAGGTCGAACTGGAGTTCCCGTTCGGTATTAACCTCAACGATACCCTGATCGAAGTGATCAACGCGCTTAGCCGCGTGCCCTCTTATCCCAACAACGTGGATGAACCGCGCATCTACGCCACCTCCTTTTCAGCCAACTCCTTCATGTATTTCCGGGTTACGCCCTTAGCGGGCAATCCGCGCAACCTGGACATGATCCCGATGCAGGATTTCATACGGGACCATGTGGCCTCGCGCATGGAAACGGTGCCAGGCGTGTCGGAGATCTCTGTCTACGGCGGTGCCGAACGACAAATACAGATACTGGTCGACCCCGCTCGACTCGCCGAACGCAATCTCACCGTGGCCCAAGTGCGCGGTGCCATCCAACAGCGAAATCGTGACGTCTCCGGCGGCGAGATCGAATCCGGCAAGCGGCGTTATCTGCTGCGTACCATCGGGCGTGTTCGCGATGTCGAAGATCTGAAAGAGGTGATTGTGGACCATCAGGGCGATGCCCTGACTCGTCTTGGTGAGATAGCGGAGATCCGGCTCGGCCATTTCGAGATCACCCGTTTCTCTTATACGGACGGCGATCCGGTGATCGGCATGTCGGTTCGACGTCAAGCGGGTTCCAATGTCATCGACATCAAGCGGGCCATGATGCCGGAGGTCGAGACCATCAACGAAGAGGTGCTCAAACCCGCAGGTATGCAGATGTTTCTAGTGGCGGATGACGTGGGTTATGTAGAGGCCTCGATCTATAACGTCTGGACTAATCTGCTTATCGGAGCAATATTGGCCAGTATGGTGATGTTCCTGTTTCTGCGCACCGGCAAGGCAACTCTGATCGGGGTGATGGGCATACCGATCTGTACCATCGCCGCTTTTATGGGCCTCATCTTGGCGGGTCGCACCATCAATGTCATCTCATTGGCCGGTGTGGCATTCGCCATCGGCATGACTCTGGACAACAGTATCGTAGTGCTGGAAAGCATCGAACTGTCATGGCGCAAGGGGCTGGACCGATGGCAGGCCGCCGTTGACGGAGTGCGCAAAGTCTGGCCGGCGGTGCTCGCCTCGACCCTGACCACGGTGCTGGTGTTCGTGCCCATCGTGTTTATCGCCGAAGAGGCGGGGCAGTTGTATTCCGATGTGGCCATCGCCATCTCTGCTTCCATCATCGCCTCCATGCTGGTGGCGATTGCCGTGATACCTGCGGCAGCCGCACACGTCTTCAGCGGCAGCCAGGGGGGGCATCGGTCTACAGACAAGGCGGGGTGGAGGGAATTCCTGATCAGGCGTGTCGAATGGATAGTCGGGACACGCATACATCAGTTGGGCGTCATCGCGGTGGTGATCGGTATCTGCGGCGCGATCATCGTCTACCTCACACCTCCGGCTGAATACCTGCCGGAAGGCGAGGAGCCGAAGCTGTTTGCCAGCATGAGTCCACCCACCGGCTACAATCTCGAAACCATGACGCGCATCGGCCATGAAGTGCAGGAGTATTTCATGCCCTTCCTGGAGCACAGCCCGAGCCGATTTGACCGTGGCGAGACCGAGGTGCCGGCCATGGCCTATTTCAATCTGAGCATTCAGGCCACTCGCCTGCGCATCATCGCTCAGCCAAAGGATCCCAAACATATCAAGCCGCTGATGGATGCCGTTGACAGTCAGTATGAAAAGTATGTCGGTATGCGTTCGTTCGTATCACGCGGCTCCATCATAACCAGCAATAGCGGTGGTACTCGCAGCATCAACCTCGACATCTCAGGTCCCTCCCTACAGACCATCTATGCGGTTGCCGCACGTGCCGAATCACGCGCCAAGCAGGTTTTCGAAAAACCGAGGGTCCGTTCGCAACCCGCTTCGCTGACCCTCTCTCAACCCTTGATCGAAATCAAGCCCAACTGGGAGCGACTGGCACAGTCCGGTATATCCAATGCCGACATGGGCTTCACCATCGCCGCTTTGACCGACGGCGCCTTTGTCGATGAGTTCTTCCTTGAAGATGACAAGATCGATATCTATCTCTACAGCAGTGCGGGCAGCAACGCCTCGTTGGAGAGTCTGGATAGTCTGCCGGTCTATACGCCCACCAATGCCGTGGTGCCCCTGGCATCGCTGGCGAGGATCGTGGAGTCAGTCGATACCAGCAACATCCGCCGAGTCAATGGTAAACGCACCGTAACCCTGAGCATCATACCGCCAGACAACATCGCCTTGGAGACGGGGCTGGAGATTGTCAAACGCGACGTGGTGACATACCTACAGGATGGCGGCGCCGTACCCAGCAATGTAAAAATCGTCATCTCCGGCGCCAGCGACCAATTGCAGGCCACCCGCGAATCACTGACTGCCAACTACCTGGTGGCCCTTGTCATTATCTATCTGGTCCTGGTCGCTATCTTTTCCCACTGGGGTTATCCCTTGTTGATCATGACCACTATTCCGCTGGGAATCGCTTCTGGACTTGTTGGACTCTGGTTGATGAACACGATCGGCGCCTGGCTACCAGCCATTGGCTACCCAATAATGAGCCAGCCATTCGATATGATCACTATGCTTGGTTTTCTCATTCTTATGGGTACCGTGGTCAACAATCCCATTCTGATCGTGCATCAGGCCATGGTCAATGTCCGGGAACACAATATGGCGGCACAGCAGGCCGTGCGCGATGCGGTTGCCATACGCCTGAGGCCCATCGCCATGACGACATTGACGACCGTATGCGGATTGGCGCCGCTTGTCCTGATCCCGGGCGAGGGTACTGAACTCTATCGTGGTGTTGGTGTAATCGTGCTGTGCGGGCTGGTTGGAACTGCAATCGTTACCTTGACGTTCTTGCCTGCACTAATCATGGCGGCTCTGTTTTTTCGTCGTTCCCCAAAAGCAACCGGCAGCACTGAGCCAGGATCAGCCCTCTAGGGCCTGCTCACCTGAATATCCGCTCCCAGCTAAACTCTGAAATGATATTGCTCAACTCCAATGGAGTTTTTCAATAGAATCGTTGCACATCGGACAAGTCTCATTTCGGCCGTTAGCAGACGTAGTCATCGATGAGGTACCGATCGATTTCAGAAAAGACAGTGAAGGAACCGTTTATCTCACGTATTCAGTGTATGAGCGTGGTCTCGATATGTTCATCACGGCCTACCACTATTTAGATATCGTCCCCAAGGGCCGCGATGAGGACAATCTTAGCTTCACTATGGAGTGGCTTCGCCGTCATGATGAATACGACCTGCAGGAAGTCACCATGTCCATAACAATCGTATACGACCACTTCTTCATGCCGGGTGGCGATATAAACGAGGGCAAGGCGGCCGCCACCGAGCTAGTGGAGTACTCCAAAGCCGAAATGCCCGAAGTCGAACTATCCCTGTGGCTCGCCGGTCAGGAAAATCCGCTGCATCACTACCATATCACGGTTTTCAGTACTGGTGATGTTATCCAGACTATGCGCGAATGCGCAGCTATCAAACGCTTTGTGGACCGGCTCTACCCTTACATGGACCTTTCAACATTCATATCTCCGGTCTGTGGATGGTTCCGGTGTAAAAACGTTCATACGTGATATAAGCGCGCGAACAATACGTATACGAGGCGTTATGCCCAAATAAGCTTCTATACTCATCGTATTAAATGACAAAAAGGAGAATACCATGGGCAAAAAACAGGTTCTTCTCTATACGGGCGCGGAGATCGACGTTGAATGGGACGAAAGACTCTGCATACATATAGGCGAATGCGGGTATTCAGAAGGTGAACTTTTCATTGCTGGAAGGGATCCCTGGTGTCAGCCCGACCTTTCATCCCTTAACGAAGTAAAGGAAATAGTGGAACGTTGTCCAAGTGGAGCCCTGGTTCACCGAACCAAAGATGGCCGGATAACTGAAACTGCAATGCCAGAAAACACCTTAACCGTAAGTTACCAAGGTCCCTATTTTTTGAAGGGTGATTTGGCAATAGATCAATCACCCAGCGATATGCCAGGCATTCAATTTCGAACAGCATTATGCCGCTGTGGTTTATCAAAAAACAAACCATTTTGCGATAACAGTCATGAAGGGCAATTCAAAGACTATGGTGCGGTAGGTGAAACCGGCGAGCCATTAAAGGAAACTGGCGGTAAATTACACATTACCCCATTAAAAGATGGGCCGCTCCTGTTATCGGGAAATGTCTCGATCAAAGCCAGCAGCGGCCGCACCGCCTGGCAAGGCAACAACGTGGCCTTGTGTCGCTGTGGTGCTTCGAAAAACAAACCGTTTTGTGATGGCACACACAAAAATATAGGGTTTAAAACCGGTTAATTATTAAGCTTGACACTTATAGTATCCTGATATTTCACGATTGAGGCAGCCATCAGCTACGGTCGTAATCCGTACTACATGGCCATGTCGAAGAGCTCCAGCCATGTTAAAGCGCAATCAGTCTGATTTCTTACTCGTATAAGGCACTCTGTCAGGTGCCACTGCACCACCCGAGATAATGAAACTCATCGCTTCGTCAATGCTCCAATCCGTCGATACCAGGTTTTCAATCGGCACTATTTCCAGATAACCGGATGTGGGATTCGGCGTCGTCGGCACATATACCGCCGCGAGCTCCTTTCCACTGTTGGCATCGACCATGGTGCGCGTCACGAAGCCGACGGTCTTCATATCGGAGGACGGAAACTCGATCAGCACGACCTGTTGCACATTTTCCGGTTTTTGCTCCAAGGCCGATATGAGTTTTTTCACCAACCCATAAACGTTCTGGACCACTGGCAGACGCTGCACGGTCGATTCGAAAAAAAACAGGATCTTGCGGCCAATCACCCGGCTCACCAGCCAGCCAACGAGATAGAGGCCCAAGAGCATGATGAAAACGGCCAGTGTATTTTGAAACCACGGTTCAAGAAGCCATTGAGCGATTGACGGATACTCGTTCTGAATGCTGCGGGAAAGCATTTTGACCCAAGGCGATCCCAACTTGGAAAGCTGGTTGAAGATGTACTTGAAAACAAGCCAAGTAACCCAGAGCGGAATCAGGGTGATTATCCCGCTGATAAGATAGCGCTGGATATGCAGCGTATGAGATTTTGTCTCAGTCATGACGGCCTATCTGTTCTTGCAGGGAATCAATTTTATGCTTGCGAACCATTACTTTGCCTATTGTACATAACCAAGCGTCGAAAGAGGGCCGGCCGCTTGACCTGTATATGCTATCAGTATTGAGGTAAAAAATTATGACAGAAGGTGACTGGCGCCAGTATGCATACAATGTCTGCCATAGGGTTTTCGTGATAACTTCTATATTGGCTTTCCAACAAGGATTTATGCGACGCGCCTCATTTTGCGCCTATATAAGACTGTAACGATATAATGAGTTTCCCCAGGACCGGGGCGAATGATATTTTGTATAATATTGTTTGACTGAGCAGCTTTACTGGACTTTGCTTAAGCACATATGTAACAGTGTTTATATATACCCTGCCAGTGAGCGGTACTACGCACACGAACATGGATACGAATATGCTGACTGCCACCATCCGCCACATGAAAACAGGCATTTTGAGACAACCTGTTCGTCTATGCTCAATAACCGGCATCACCGCCTTCATGATCGCAACCGATATCCTGGCCGCAGACGACGCCCTTGGCATCAATCACAGCGAGGGTATGGCAACCACCTTGATCTTTGCGCTGCTACTCTCCCTTGCCTTGGGGGTATTGATCATCACCGGACTAGTCACGTGGGGGCGCAAGCAAGAACACATAGGTGAGATGATGCTCTTTTGCATGAAATTCCTGTTGAGGTCGGACGACGTTACTGAACGCTGCGCTTCCGCCAGGGCACTGGGGGAGTCAAGGGATGACGGGGCCTTGCTGGTGCTGGTGGATATCATTGCCGATGAGGAGGAGCCCGAAGAGGTCCACAAGGCTGCCAGAGAAGCCCTGCATCAGATGAGCGAACTTTCACGTAAACATCTCGATGTCTTTGCCGAGCTGGAGATGAATATCGAATTGGAGGACTCCGAGGGCATCATCAATACGGTCATAGAGAGATTCGAACAGGGCAAAAAAAAATATGCCCAGAGCGCCTTTATTATCGGACGCAACTATATACGGCTGGGACGCTTCGTTGAAGCCCGGGAGTGGCTGGCAAAGGCTGAGCTCAGAAACCGTAAATTCAATCTTTACGGTCACCGTATCGATTTCTGGATCGGCATCTGCAATCGTCATTTGCTGGCTGAAGCGGATGCCTCATTCGATGCGGCAGACTACTATCAGGCGAAGGAGCATTATGCAGTGCTTGATCACGGACTCAACAATGATGAAAAGCGGCAGTGCGCCATCTACCTGCGGACTACCTGTGTCTACTGTAAACTGAAAGACTACAAGAATGCCGACCAGGCGCTGCTGCAGGCATTGGAGAACAATCATCAAACCGATCATGCGCTTGAGCTGGTTCCGTTGCTGCGGCAATTGTTGGAATCCGCTGATATGACGACCGACCGGCAAGGCAAGCTCGATGAGGTTGAAGCCAAACTTGACGCCCTTTCAAGCGATATCATGCTCAAGATACAAAAAACATTCGTCGGGCCTGACGACCCTATGCCATCGGGCGTAGTTACACCTGAGGGACAGGGAGTGTCGGATTCGCGTTAGGGCAGGTTAACAGGCCCTGGTTAAAAGTAGGTCTCATAGAAGAAATAGAGTGTTATGCCGCTACCGGCAAAAACAATAAAAGATTTCACGTAGCGTTGAGGTAGCTTGCGTGACATGTGAGCGGCTACATACCCCCCGGCCAGCGTACCGAGCATGACCACTACGCCCGCAAACCAGGCAATGACCCCATCATAGATAAACAGGAGTATGGCGACCAGCGATATGACCGAAGAGATGAGCAGTTTCACACCATTCATGGTATTGATATCGGTATAGCCCGCCAACACCAGGTAGCTGAGGATGATGATCCCCAAACCTGCATTAAAAAAACCACCATAGACAGAGACCCCCATCAATAGCAATAACTGCAGCAGCCCGCCCAGTAGCGAGGCGTGCCGATGTCTTGCGGCGAAGTCTCGCAGGATCCGATTCAAGCGTCCGCCAAAGACAAACAAAAGGGTCGCGAAGAGCAGCAACCAGGGTATGGCTTGACGAAATACCGACTCCGGTGTTTGCAGTAACAACAGGGCGCCCAGCCCTCCACCGACCAAACTAATGCCGATGATTTGCGGCAATTGATCCCGCCAGGCCGCCAGGTCCTTGCGCAAGGCATAGGCCCCGCTCAGGTAACCGGCGCAGGAGGCAAAGGTATTGGTCGCGTTGGCGCTGATGGGCGGCACGCCGACAAACAGCAGCGCGGGAAATGTAATAAAACTGCCGCCACCCGCGACTGCATTGAGCACACCACCGAAAAATCCTGCACCGAACAGAAATAGCAGCTGGTAAGTCATGACCACCCGGGAGAAGCAAAAAGACCGACCGACTGTAACCGAATAGCCACTAAATGGATAGCAGACGCGACCAGCTCAACGGGTGCCACGCACAGGCATGAGACGGCTATGCGTTCGATTTCCCCCTCTGCTCTTTACATCAACCGCATCCTGGATTCCGCCTTGCAGGTTATATAAAACCCAGTTGATCCCTTCCATCACCCTGGCCGGTTCATCCTTGTGGACATAGTGCCCTCCATGCCTGGCAATCAGGTGCCTGCTGCGGCTGCTCAACTCGGCCAGATCGACCTGCATCTCCGACCACAGCGTCCGCCAGCCAGCCGAATCAATCCCGTGTCCCGGCGCCCTGCTGATAACAGCCAACGGTTTGTCACCCATGGTGACTGGCATCCTCGATGTTTGCGCGGCTTTGTATTCTTCCAAGGCATGCCTGGGAAGCAGGGATTGCATCAGGCCTGGCATGGTGCAACCGCTCAGCTTCCGCTTGAGACAAGTCTGGGTCATCATCGGGTGACGTCCATCCACCAGTACCACACCGACCACTTCGTCGGGATATCGCTCGACGAAATTGAGCACGTAGAGTCCTCCCAGGGAGTGCCCGACCAACAGATAGGGAGGCGCATGACCTGTCTGTTTCAACAACCGGCGGAGCTCATCCACGATCTGTTCGGGATTGCGCGGTCTATTCGATGCGCTGCTGGGAAGATAACCCGGACGGCTGTAGGCGAAGACCCGTGAGATTTGCGAAAGCTCATCCAGGATTCCATCCCAACTCGCCATGCCGTCACCCAGTCCCGACTCCAGTACGATCGTCACCTCGCCTTCACCAACCGCGGCATAACCGACGGGCATCCCCTCTATCTCAACACGCTTACTGTGGCGCAGGGTGGTACAAGCCGTTAACAGGTAGCCGCAGATCATCAGTATTGCCAGGCATTTAAAAGATCGTATACTCATCTCATCACCATTTGCTTAATTCCATTGACTCCACCGGTTATCAACGCCAGCGTTTCAACCATCAATGGTTTCCATGACACTGGCCACCACGTAGTCACAAGCTGAAACAGCCGAGCGCAAAGGCATTCCCCTGGACAACCTCGAACATTCGTTACATCCAGAACATCCACCACAGGTTGAAGTGCTTTTTTATGATCTTTTTGGAAAGCCAGGAAATACCTTTCACCGCCTGCTCGGTGCCTGAATTGGCCATGATGACAAATCCCATGTTTGAATCGGGAAAAATCAAGCTGGCACAGTAAAAGGTACCCGCACTGCCATCAAACATTGAATAGCGTTCACCCCAGGATGTCCCACTTGCCACACCCAGTGAAAACCCTGGTTGGCGATAGTGGATAGTCTGATAGGTTTCCGCGGCGAGATAGTTGTCCACACTCCTAAGCCCTTGCAGGTGGAGCTGAACATACTTCGCATAATCCAGGGGTTTTAGACTCAGGTCACCGGCAGGCGCTATGGTTTTGTGCAGTTTATATTCATGTCCTGGTGAAAACGCTTGCAGACTGCCGTTGATTTCCGCATGTCCCCATGGCTGGTTGTAGTTGAGGTTGTTTGGCCATCCAAAGATAACCGGCAACCCCAGCTCATCGGAAAGGGTCTGCTGAATCATATTCTCCCAGGAGATAGCTGTAACCTTTTCCAGCATCGCGGCTGCCATGGTGTAACTCGCATTCGAGTAAAGATGCTTAAAGCGTCCCTTGGTCTTTTTTTTCGCAGCGGGTCTCTGCTGCACAAGATAGGCTATAAACGTCTCCCTGGATTGGGATATGGATACGTCCAAACGAGCGAATTCCTCACCCTTGGTATAGGGCAATATGCCGGCTTGACATAGCAGCAGATCTTCAAGCGTAATACCGAGATACTCGCTTCTGGCAGCCCCTTTCAAGCCTGGAAAAATATCGAAGAATCGAGTACGCCAACCGAGCTTACCTTGCTCAATCAGCCTTCCCGCCATCACCGCCAATATCGATTTTGAACAAGAGCCGATATGAAAATAGTCGTCAAGGGTGGCGTCGGCATTTGAACCGACCACTCTTTTTCCCTGGATATCGGAGACAAGAATTCGCTCTGCATCCACTAGGACTACAGCCAGGGCCGGAATATTATTATCGTGCCTCGCCTGCTCGATAAGATCTGTAACATCCGCTTTTGTCAGACGCCGGGCCGGCTCAGCCCTATCGTTCAGATTAACCGCTAAGTCGTGTCGATCAGTCATCATGTCTATTCCCTCCTGAGCGCTTCAACCGGTAGAAAACCCGCCGCACGCCGCGCCGGATAGTAACCGGAAGCCAAACCCACCAATACGGAAACCATAAAACCGACCAGGATTCCGCCGGTTGTCGGTATCAGCGGAAAACCGGTCGCGAGATCGAGCAGGCCGCCCAGGATCAAGCCCACCGCCAAACCGGTAAAACCACCGATAACGCTGATCAGCACCGCCTCCGCCAGGAACTGGAACAGAATCTGCCGACGTGTCGCGCCGATCGCCATCCTCACGCCGATCTCGCGGATTCGCTCCACCACCGCGGTACTCATGATTCCCGCCACACCGATACCACCCACCAGCAGGGAGGTGGAGGCCGCCACCACCCCCATGGCAGTGATCCCACCGAGGATGCGTTCCACGGTCTTCAGATAGGAGGCGAGTGTCACCTGGTTATAGTGGTAAGCACCGCGGTGGCGGCGCTGCAACGCCTGTTTGAGTTGCGCCGCTGCCCGTTCCGCCTGAATCAACGACACCGCCTCCGCCTGCAGGTAGCTGATCTCCCGGTTGCCGTTCATCCGCTGCACCACGGTATAGGGCAGCAGAATCCGGTTATTCGCATCCTCGCCGCCCCCCGAACCGATACTCGCCAACAGGTCGCGGCTTTTGTATTGCAGGACGCCGATCACCCGGAATTTTCTTCCGCCGATACGCAAATGCCGACCGACGGGATTGTCCACTTGGGGGAACAGATCCTTCACCACTGTCTCTCCGACCAATACCACGGGACGTCGGGCAACGATCTCCTGCTCCCTGAATCCACGCCCCTGTTTGAGGCGATCATTATTGATGGCGACAAAATCCGCGTTCACCCCTTTGATCGAGGCATTGCTGTAGCGATTGCCCCATTGGATGATCGATTGCTTCTCCACCAGCAACACCGGACTGATACTGCGTACGGCCGGACAACAGTCGCCGCTCAACACAGCCAAGTCCTGTTCCAGCAAGCCTGATCCCGTGCGAATCCGCCGGTTGGGATCCTTGTCGTTATAGTCGCGGAAGACCCAGACGGAGCGCAGTCCGAAGGTCTCCAGCTCTTTCATGACAAAGGCCTTGCCACCGCTGCTCACTGCGCTGACGGTCATCACGGCGGCGATGCCGATGGCGATGCCCACCACGCTCAACAGGGATCGCAGGCGGTTCTCCCGAAGCGCTCGCAAGGCCTCTTTGATCAGCTCGATGGATACGCGAAATCCCTTCATGTCGCGATCTCTCCGTCACGCAACCTCACGATCCGGTCGGCACACTCGCCAACCGCGGGATCGTGGGTCACCATCAGCAAGGTATGCCCTTCAGCGTGCAGGCTCTTGAATAGAGACAGCACCTGCCCGCCGTTGCGACTGTCCAATGCGCCGGTGGGCTCATCCGCAATCAACAGTGACGGCCGGTTGACCAGTGCCCGGGCGATCGCAACCCGCTGCTGCTGGCCACCGGAGAGTTGACTCGGCAGGTGGGAAGCCCGATCCGACATGCCTACATGGTCCAAGACAGCCATTGCGCGCTGTCGACGGGCAGAACCGGACACCCCCTGATAGAGGAGCGGAAGCGCCACATTCTCCAAGGCGCTTCGGGTGGGAATGAGATTGAAGGACTGAAAGATGAAACCGATATAACGCGCCCTCAGACGGGCAAGCCGATGGGGGATGGAGTGGTCCACTGTCTCGCCACTCAATCGGTAGTGGCCGTGGTCCGCCACGTCGAGACAACCGATGATATTCAGCAGGGTGCTCTTGCCGGAACCTGACGGCCCCATGATGGCAACGAACTCACCCCGGGCAACGTGCAGTTCCACACCCCGAATCACCGCCAGTTCCACCCCGGCCCGCCAATAGGATTTACTGATTCCCCGGATCTCGATCATGGCTCAATCCCTGTGCTCACCCTAAGCCCCGGATCGAGACTCTCCCCATCCAGACGCACAATCCTCATACCCTCCTCGAGACCTTCCGTCACTTCCACATGGGTGTCGCCCTCCAGTCCGGTTTCTATGCTTTGATACTGCACCCGTCCCGCTTCAATCAGCGCCACTTCAATTCTCTCTTCCCGCTCCTGCAGGGCTGCAAAAGGGACCCTCAACACCCCCTGTCGCCGATCCACGGCAATCTCAAGATCCACCTGTTGCCCAAGCAGTAGCGGGGGCGGGTCCTCTCCCAGATCGAGCCGGACCCGAAAGGTATTCAGCCGTTTATCCTTCTCCCGCTCCACACTGGGACCGATCCAGCTGATTGTGGAGCGCCACGCCAATCCGGGGAAGGCATCACAGCGGACCACCGCCGACTGCCCGGTTTTCACCCGTCCGCTGTCCACCGCATCCACATGGGCCTCGATCTCCCAGCGCTCCAGGGCCACCAAGGTGAAGAGCTGAGTGCCCGCCTCGACCCACTGGCCCACTTCCGTCGATTTACCGATAACCACCGCATCGAAGGGGGCGCGTACCTGCTGCCACTCCTGCGCCACATCGGCCAGACTCAGATCGGCCTTGGCCACCTCCCAGGCCGCGCTTGCCGCCTCCCAGTCGAGCTTTGCCGCTTCGAGTTTCTCGGTGGAAACAGCCCCTTTGGCTGCGAGCTTCTTTAGGCGCTGATACCGCATCCGTTCCTCTCGTCGACGCACATCCTGCTGCTGCAGATAGGCCATGGCCCGTTGCCGGCTGGCCGCAGCCGCCCGGTTGTCCATGGCGGCGAGCACCTGTCCCGCCCTGACCCGGGCGCCCAGTGCGGTGTCGATGCGATTCACCTGGCCATCCACCAGGGCAGTCAGTGCAACCTGACGGTCGTTGATCACCTCTCCCGTCACTCTGATCACCAGCTCGAGGTCGCCCCTTTCCACGGGGATGGTCTCAACCGCCTGCGGCCGCTCCAACAACACCAGGTAGAGTGCGGACAGAAGTATCGACCCGATAAGGAGAGCGGCCAGGCTGCGTACCGGTTTCATCGCCATTGATCTCAGAATTTGTAGCTCAGCCCAAGGTAGCCGCCGGCTAGATTGCGCTCGTCCACAATCGGACTGTCGCCGATTTCATCCCCGAGCCGGCCGACACCCACACCGCCGATCAAATCGATCTTCTGATCAAACGCATACTCGAACTCTACCCCGGCGAAGGGCGTCACTGCCGATCCGGCCTCATAGACGGCACGACCGGCGGTAGCCTCGTCGCTGTCGACCCCGAAGTAGTAGTCGGCCATATCGCCGCTCTGCCAACTGATCCCCAGCTCCGGCCGCAGGCTCCATTGACCATATTTCAGGGGATAGGCGTAACTGAGAATCACCTCCTGCCCTTTGGAGGTGTGACTGACATCGGCCAGCAACTGGGCATTCAACTCGCCGACCCCGGTCTGCCATCGGGCAGCGATACCCACATCAAAACCGGGATCCCGATCGTCTATACCCTCCAAATCATCGTTGTCTTCCGGGTATAGGCCCATGGCGCGGATTCTTCCCACCAGGTCGATGTTGTAGTGATCTTCTTTGACGACGCTATATCCCAAACCGCCGAAGTTCGTGCTGCCGTTGAAAAAGGAGAGACCGGGATTGCCGAGATTTGCGTGGAATCGTTCGCCTTTGTAGGCAATCATCGGAATCAGCACGGCGTCGTTGTCCTCGCCCAGGAACGGGTTCCGTCCCCCGGCAACGTTCGCGCCGACCCGCCACTCACCCGCAGCGATCTGATGCGAGGCGAGTGACAAGAGCGATGCGACTGCCAACAGGGGCAGGGTATGGGCGATATGGCGAGGCTTTGATCGTGAAGTCATCATTTGATCTCCTAAGTCTGTTCAACTGATGACTTCAGCTTATGAGGTAAGGATGCCACCGTCTGTGGTGGGCTTGTAGGGATTTGTATCAGGCTGTAACAGAGGATCGAGTTATGTAACAGGCCAGGCGATGACGAAGCGCGCACCCCCCATGGAGGAGGTCTCGACCCACACCCGGCCATCGTGCCAACGGGCGATCTGATTGACGATGGCGAGCCCCAGGCCGACGCCACCCGACTCCCGGTCGCGGGCCGCATCCAGGCGTGCGAATGGCTCGAAGATCCGCTCCCTCTCCTGTTCCGGCACACCGGAACCGTCATCCTCGACGACTATACGGGCCTCGCCGTCCCGGCGGGATCCGCTCAATACAACTCGGGAAACCGCGTGCCGGCGGCCATTCCTCAACAGGTTCTTGACCGCCCGTCCCATGAGCCGGCTATCCAGATCCACCGTCGCATCGATGCTGTCAGGCGCGAGTTCACAGACAATGTCCTGGGATGGCAACAGCTCCTCCAGATCGATCAGCAGTGCCTGCAACCAGCCATTGAGTTCGACCGGCTCCAGCACCAGGTCGGGTCGTTCCCGATCGAGCCTGGAGTAGCTTAGGGATTCGCTGACCAGCTCCTCCAACTCCTGGATATCCCTGCGCATGGCACCGATATGACGCTCCCTGTCGCCTTCCTGCAAGGGCTCCTCCAACATATCCAGCCTGAAACGCAGGCGCGCGATGGGGGTGCGCAGTTCGTGGGAGACGGCGCCGGTCAACTCCCGGTGGGAGTGGATCAGGCGCTGCATCCTGTCGGCCATGGCGTTGAAGGTATCCGCCAGGGGTTTCAGGGCCGACCGCCGCCTGACCAGCAGGCGGGCATCCATATCCCCGGTACCGAAATTTCGCACCCCGCGATCGATACGCGTGAGATCGCGCCATACCGGACGCACCCAGACATAGACGGCCAGGGCGACCAACAACGCCAGTGAAAAGAACAGAATAGGATTGAAATAGCGTATCAGGGTCGGGACAGAAAATGGGCCTGCGCGAAACACCTGATCCGAATCTCCCAGGCGCTTGTAATAGGTTTCATTCATCTCCTCCAGATTTAGGATGACGATCTTTCCCGCCTCAATATCGGTCAGCCGATCCCGTGGCAGCGCCGGATCGTCGATCGCGAGCAGCGCCAAGGGCATATCGAATATAGTATCCAACTCCGCCAGAACAGAGGACCAGTCCGAGCGTTCCCTGGCGAGAAACTTTGACTCTATCAGATGGACGATGCCCTCCACTTGATCCCGCTCTTCCTGCTCTGGGTTGGCACCCAGCACCATCATCAGGTAGCGATCGGAATCGAACACACGCTTGTAGAACTGAGTCTGTTCTCCCACTTCAAGGAAAATCAGTTCACCCGCCCGCACCCTGCGCTTCAATTTCTCAGACGCATCGATCTGTTCGAGGCTGTAGAGACCGAGTCCATAGCGAAAGTGAGGTTCCAGCTCTCTGATCACCTGCTCCCAACCGGACTCGGGCCTATCCGCCAATCGAGTCTCAACGAGATCGTAAGCACCAAGCATGGCACGTTCGTAGTAGCGCTGGATGGTGCCGTGTAGAACCAGTTCCGGCAGCCAGTTGAGACTGGCGAAGAAGAAACCGATGGTAATGAAGAGTACGCCATAGAGCGTGAGGTAGAGTCTCGCCATATCAATCAGTCCCAGGCATCCGGGACGAACAGATAGCCTCTTCCCCGCACGGTCTTGATGCGATAGGGATGATTGGCGTCATCACCCAGTTTGCGCCGCAGCCTGGAGATGCCGATATCCACTGAACGGTCGAGGCCGTCATAACCGAACCCACGCAGGGTTTTCAGCGCGCTGTCCCGGTCAACCACCTTGCCGGCCTTGCCCGCCAACAGCCACAACAGATCGAACTCGCCGGTGGAGAGCTCCACACCCTGATCATCGATAGTAACCGCCCGCGCGCTGGCGTCGATGCAGAGCCCCCCGAATCGCAATCCTTCATCCGTATCCTGTCGATTGTTCCCGGTCTGGCGATAGCGCCGCAGCAGGGAGCGAAGCCTGGCCAGCAGCACCCTCGGCTCCACCGGCTTGGTGAGGTAGTCATCGGCGCCCAATTCGAGTCCCACGATCTCGTCCACATCCTCGTCCCTGGCCGTGAACATCACGATCGGACCCGGAAACTCCATGCGCAATTCGCGGCAGATATCCAACCCGTCCCGGCCGGGCAGATTCAAATCGAGCACCAGGATGTCCGGATTTTGCTCCCTCACCCGGCCGGGGGCGGTATCGCCACGGTGCTCAAGACTCACTTCGAACTCATAGCGCTGCAGATACTCCTGTACCAGTTTGGCAAGTTCTACATCATCTTCCACTAGCAGAACCCTTGCGAAACCATAGTCATCATCGATCTGCATTGAGTCTCTCACTCCTGAATATCCTATGCCATTCCTTGTCTAACCGGTTTGAGGTTGTCTTTATGACAAGCAACAGTGTCGGTAGCATCCTGCCTACACTAAATTAGCACGATCAACGAGGGCTGTGTGTTACCGAGGGTATTCGTCTGTAACAGAATGTAGTCGATCATCTGTCAATCAACTGAGGATCGGCAAGACAACCAACCAAATATCTACCTTAATGAATATCATGGTTAACTGTAAATGACCGAATTAGGTACCTTACGGGTGTGAATTCCGGAAAATAATCAAGATAGAACCAACTTATTCGATAACGCCTACGCAGGTGTTTGAATTCAAGTCGCATAATGGAAGTGAGAGAGTAATCTCAATCATCGTCGTGCCTACGCCTGTATCCCTCATCATCATCTTCATCGCGCCAACCTCTGAATCTTCCTTTCTTCTCACCGTCAAAAATCGGCTCTCTACCGGTACGCCTGGTATCTTCATAACGCGATCGCCAACGCCACTCCGCCTCATCTTCATCACCACTACGATGGCACTCGACACAAATCTCATAATCGAAAATTCCTTCCTCGACATGTTCACTCCGAACACTTGACCTCGAGTGCTCATGACAACCGTAACAGGTGTAGCTGTCGAAATCGTCGTCGATATGGCATGTCGCGCACTCAGTCGTATGATGGCGATCGAAGCGAAAATAGTCGTCATGACCGAATGTCGCCGGTTTCCAGCCATCAATGGCATGGCACTGACTGCAATTGCCGCCGATCTTTCGATGCAAGACATCGCCTGGATTGGCGTGACAGGTTTCGCACTGTTCGCGCATGGTGACAGCGACCAATTCGTGGGAGAATTGACTGATGGGCCGAAAGGCCATTACGCCATTGTGATCACTGTGACAGGCGACACAATCCGCTTCGATGAGTTGCTGATGGAAAGCCACCTGTTTTTTTTCAGCACCGATCGGCGCCCCCTTGGTCGTCTTGAGGCCGATATCCTCCACCTTGTGACAGGCGATACACTTTTCCGGTGTACTGCCGATGAAAGGCGCATGACAAGCGAAGCAGTCGGTGGCGATCTCCGCGTGGGCCGTTATCGGCTTGCCGGGACTGATCATCAGATGGGGCCACACGATCGCCAAGCCGATCAACACCGCCAGGTTAAGGGTCACCACCAACAGCAGTTTTCGATACTTCATCGCCATTGCCAAAAAAGAAAGATACTCAGTATATGGGCCACTCCCAGCACGGCGAAGGCAAGCGTGATCGGCAGGTGCACCACCCGCCACTGCTTCATCGCGTCAACCGTGGTGGCATCCCAAAAGAGTTCACGCTCGATCGCCTCGTCGCTCATTCCCTGTGCCCGGTAGTGGTTCTCCTTGTCGGCAAGCAGCCGCCTCGAGCTGTCGAGCAGGTATTTTCCGGTCATGCCGCTAATCACGTTCACCAGCATGGCGAGCAGCGCCAACCACGGCAGTATGGTGTAGATATGGATGCCCGCATGCACCAGAATCATTAGCGCACCGATCCAGGTCAGGGTTTCGTGCAGCACAAGCATCCGCTTCGGTTTACCGAAACCGATCTTTTTCCGTTTGCGCAAAGAGTAGAGAAAGGATGTCAGAATCAGTAAGGTACCGGGTATACCCAGCCAACGGCCCAACCAGACCAGATTGAGTTGATGCAGCAGCAGATCGATCGCCAATGCGCCAAGGATCAACCCGGCAAAGAGCGCGATAAAGGGTAGTATCTCGTGACGAAACATCGACCGCTCCATGCCCCCTCCCTAAACCGCCAATTTCAGATCGCTTGAGGGACGGGAGACACAAAGCAGGCAATGGCCCGCCTCCACATCGGCATCGGGCGCTTGGTTATATACCACCTCTCCCGATTCAATCCTTGTCTGGCAACTGCCGCAGCTACCGGCGCGACATGCCGAGTCCACCGCAATACCCTCACCTTCGATAAAGCTGAGCAGCGAATCATGACCATTCGTCCACTGCGCCGACCGACTGCTCTTGCTGAAGGTCACACGCCAGGACTCATCCGGCTTGCGCGACGCCTCGCCGACTTTCGCTTTCGGTTTTGCCAGAGATGCTGGGCCGAAGGCTTCAAAATGAACATCAGACGCTGGTATACCCAGTGCCTGCAGCCCGGGGACGATAGACTCCATCATGGCCGTTGGCCCACAGATGTAAAATTGATAACGTCTCAGTGTGAGCACATCCTGCAGCAGCGTCATATCCACATGTCCGGCATGTTGATAATCGGTGCCGATCCTGTCTGCCACATCGGGACGGCTGTAACAGAGATGCAGATGAAAATGTGGGTGGGTCTGGTCAAGTCGTTTCAGCAACGTGTGCATAATCACTTCGCGTCCATTGCGCACGCCATAGAAGAGCCAGATCTCGCGCTCGCTATTCAGCTCCACCAAGGTATTGATGATACTGAGCATCGGAGTAATACCGATCCCTCCGGCAATCAGCACCAGCGGCAAGAGGGGGTCCTCGATCAGATGGAAATTTCCCGAAGGCGCCTTGACCATCAACAGATCACCCACCTCCACCTGGTCATGCAGATGGTTGGAGACCAGGCCTGGCGGTACCGTCGATCGATCCCCCGGCATCCCCACACGCTTGACCGAGATACGATAACAGTCCGGGCGCGGCCGGTCGGAGAGCGAGTAGCAGCGCATCACTGTCCGCTTACCGGGATCCCCTTCGGATTGCAGATCAAATTTGAAAGTGAGGTATTGGCCCGGCCGGAAATTTGGCAGCGCCATTGGTTCGCTGGGTTCCAAATAGAAAGAGCAAATGTCTCCCACTACATTTTCGTCAACCCGGCGTACCACGCGGAAAGACCTGAATCCCTCCCAATCCCTCAGGATATTCTCTTTTTTTAGGTCCCGGACAGCATTTGGCGCTTGCGGCCGCCCAGCTGGCGTCCCATCGCTCTTACTCTCAAAATAGCGCCGACGCAAACCTCCAATCACCAACGCCAGTATCATTTGTAATAATATTGCACCAACGATTGTCAGTGCCAGTTCACCTGTCGTCATCAAAATCTTGATTCCCCCTGATGCATTCTCATAATCGAGAACATGACTGATAGTAAATGAAAGAGATGAATTCAAACTGAAAAGCGTATAGGGGCAGCCACTATTTATTGACGTATGCCCCATCCGTCGGCAAGGGAAGGAGACTGATTGACTGACACAAACCATACAGGGTTCTAGAATTATGCGTAGCTAATGCGTAAACCCAGAAGATCGAAGGAGTGCTTCTGACCCAAAACCGCTTTACACGCTTTATCCGATGTAACATGACCTTTACCCACCGACTAACCGAGAGAGCGTTATGGATCTGACCACCCAATATCTGTGCATGCAGTTGAAAAATCCGCTGGTGCCCTCCGCATCCCCCCTCTCCCGCAGCATCGATGATGCCCGCCGTTTGGAAGATGCCGGTGCCGCAGCCATAATCATGTACTCCCTGTTCGAGGAGGCCGTCACCGCTGAAGAGGAGACCATGGTGCGTTTCCTCCACCATCAGGATACGGGTTTCGCCGAGGCGGATGGTTTCCTGCCCCACCATTACGATTTCTCCAATGGTCAGGAGCGCTATCTGGAGAACCTGCGGGCATTGAAACGGGCCCTGGGTATTCCCGTTATCGCCAGCCTCAATGGCACTACCCCCAGCGGCTGGGTCGCCCATGCCCGGGAGATGGAGCAGGCAGGCGCCGATGCGCTCGAATTGAACATTTACCAGGTCGCCGCCGATATCGAGGTCAGCGGGAGTGAGATCGAACAGCGCTATATCGAACTGCTCAAGCAACTGAAACAGCAGGTTTCCATACCCATCAACATGAAGCTCTCACCCGCCTTCAGCTCCCTGGCGAATATGGTAAAGCAACTGGAAATGGCGGGTGCCGGCGGCGTTTCGCTGTTCAATCGTTTCTACCAACCCGACATCAATATCGATAATCTGCGTCTCAGTACCAGCCTGCAGACCTCGACCTCCGCCGAATCACTGCTGGCAATGCGCTGGATAGCCATCCTGCATGGCCGCACCCACCTCTCCCTCGGGGCCACAGGCGGCGTGCACACTCCCGATGACGCAATCAAGCTGCTGCTGGCGGGCGCCGATGTTGTCCACCTCTGCAGCCTGCTCCTGGAACAGGGCCCGGGGGCGATCAAACCCATCATTTCGGGAATCGAGGCCTGGATGGAGGAGCAGGGATTTGAATCGATCGATGAGTTTCGCGGCAGGGTCAGTCAAATCAGCGTTGCCGATCCCAGCGCGTTTGAGCGGGTCAACTATGTCAATATTATCGACAGTTTCACTGTCAGCCCAGGCGTGCGCGGTTAACTATCGATAGTTGCAAACCCGGTAACAAAAGCATCAATTATTTCGATCCAGGTTAGCAGTAATCACCAAGCCCTGACATAATGATGGCAAATAAAACCGCAACGCTGTTACCGACCCACAGCCGGATTCGGATCATGTTTCTTATAGGGCCTGTTAACAGGCCCTAACAAACGCTAATGGAAAACCGATCTCTCGTGACCGATTTGATTCACTTTGAGCATCCGTTGAACGAAAGGATTCGTACCTTTCTTCGACTCGAGCACCTGTTTCTTCATGTGGATCATTTTCGCCCACTGGCAGACAGCTGGAGCAACAGGGCCGCAATAGATGGCCTGCTCAGCATCATCACGGTCTTCGGCCGCTCTGATCTTAAGACAGAGATTCTCAAAGAGCTGGAGCGCCATACCACAAACCTGGAGCGGGTTCGGCAACAGCCCGGTGTAGACATGCAGGCACTGGGGCAGGTATTGGATGATCTCGAACAGGCGATCCATCAAGTCTATCGCATGGACGGCCAGATCGCCCGCAAGCTGCGCAGTAACGAGTTTCTCACCACTATTCTGCAACGCAGCAGCATCCCCGGGGGAGGCTGCAATTTCGATCTGCCCCAATACCATTACTGGTTGAACCAACCCCATGAGGTCCGGCAAAACCAAATGAGCGAGTGGATGCATGAGCTGCACCCGGTGCGTGAAGCGGTGGTATTGTTACTGAACCTGGTTCGCAGCAGTAACCTGCCGACCCAGGAACGGGCCGATCAGGGATTCTTTCAGAAAACCCTCGACAGCTCATCCCCAGCCCAATTGATACGAGTCGGTCTCCCCAGAAACACCGCCGTTTTCACAGAGATCAGCGGCAACAAGCATCGCTTCAGCATTCGCTTTCTGGAGGTGCTGGATGCCGGCAAACCAGCGCAGACCACTCGCGATATAGATTTCCAACTCACAGCCTGTATCTTTTAGGGCCAGTCGACACTCATCCAAAGGGCTCTGTTGCATCTGAAAAAGCGCCGAACAGTGCACCAGGAGAGAAGTATGGAAAGCCCGATCGAACGACGGGGATAGGCGTATTTTCAGGCGTACCCCAAGGGCACTTCCTTCGGGGCGCACTTCGGGCGGCCGGGGCTCGTGTTGTTTCCCTTATCCCCTCCAGCGGCGTTATCATTCGCTCATGTAAAATAGCCACATATCGCCCATTCAGCCATGCTGAACAGAATAAAGGATCCGGCAGGGTCGATTGGGTGAGTGTCAACAGGTCCTAAGTCATGGGAAGTGAAGAACAGAAAACCGTCCCTTGCCCCACATGCGGTAAGCCCGTCACCTGGTCAACGGATTCCGCCTGGCGGCCTTTCTGCAGTGAACGCTGCCGTCTCATCGACCTGGGAGACTGGCTGGATGAGAATCACCGCATTTCGGAACCCCTGGGTGACCAACCTGAGGGGGGGGACAGCAAATAAGCGCTGTCTATCTTGCGGCAACTCGCCGCCGCTGAGCGCTCTCACGAGAGGCGTTGGACAACCTGCTGGTACAACTGATCAGCCTCCTGATACCAGCCATCGATCTTGTCATGCTCCAAAGCGTGATTCGACAGCACCGATTTCACCTGCTCACAGTGCCACTGGGCCTGGTGGAGCTGGTTGCCCTTTAGCTTTCGGTTCGCTTCACGCATATGGTATCCGTAGAGGGTTTCCATACGCCGCGTATCGATCATCTCCAGCAACTGCTCCCTCTCCTGATCGTTTATCACGACCAGCAGCCTGTCCTCCTTCAACAGCCACTCTATTTCACCTATCAGCCGTGCAAAGCGCTCTACCTTCTGTTCGCTCAAATCGCCGGTTGCGGGTCTCACAGCGACCTGTTCAACGGCCTGTTGAGCCTGGATTAACATCTCATTGATACCCTTAAACCTGGCATGGACCTTTTTCACCGCCTGCAAACGGGCAAGTATGTCCCCGCGCAATAGCCTTTCCAGCTCAACCGGTATGGGCAGGCAGACCATACGCCGTATGATCCCATCGATCTCTTCCACCCGCTTCAGAATGCGCTGCACATGCTGCCGCCGCTCCTCCACGAAGGCGTGATACCGGTGAGCGATGCTTGCCAGTATCAGGGTGAGGACCAATAACCCTCCAACGGTGAAGATAATTGCCATCTGATCCATCTGCCAATCCATATATTTGCAGGATGAGGGTCGTTCGGTCAGGCATTGGGAAATTGATAGTTTTTGACTCAATATCCCGCTGAAAGTAGGCTGTCATTGTATCTGGTCAGCCTAGGATCTGTTAACGCCAATCCGATCGGCCCTGCCGGGCCTTTTTTGTCCGGCAAGAGAGAGTGAGCGATATGCAGTTGCTCTACATGAGCGAATGATAACGCAGCTGGACGAAAAATAGCTCCAGCCCTTCGGGGTGCGCCCCGAAGGAAGTGCCCTTGGGGTACGCCTGAAAAAGCGCCGATCGGATTAGTCTTAACAGGCCCTAAAAACCACCAAAAGATCCGTAGTCGTTAACACGAGGTAGACTGTCACTATGTCCTGGGTAATGATCGTGTTACTGTTGGTCGCCGGTTTTCTCATCCTGGTACCGATGTTCAGCTACCTGTCGGCAAAACGTCTGATTGGCAGGAAGATCGATAGCAAGCTGAGCGGTAACCGGTTGCTCTATTTCTACAGCCAAAACTGCTCGCCTTGCCGCACGATGACACCGATCATTGACCGATTGGCAGAGAAGCACGGGGGTATAGTTAAAGTGGATGTGCGCGAGGACCCCGAAACGAGCAGGACCTTCAATATCAGGGCCACGCCCACACTGGTCTTGATGAAAGACAGTGTGGTGACGAATGTCGCTCTGGGCGCAAAAACGGAATCGCAACTGGAGTCTCTGCTGAAGAAGCTCGACTGATGCACTACAAAATCATCCCTGTCACCCCGTTTCAACAGAACTGCACCCTCTTCTGGTGCGACAAAACCCGAGCTGCCGCGATCATCGATCCGGGCGGTGACACCAGGCAGGTAGCGGCTCAGCTCAATGCCCTCGAACTCACGCCTGTTCAGATCCTGCTTACCCATGGCCATCTCGACCACGCCGGCGGCGCCAACGAACTGGCTCGGACCCTGGATATACCGATAGTCGGGCCCCATCGCGAGGATGCCTTCCTGCTGAATAATATGCAGCAACAGGTTGCCATGTTCGGATTTGGCGCTAGCGCAGCCTGTAAACCCGACCGATGGCTGGACCAGGGAGATGAAATCGCCATTGGGGAAGAGCGCTTGGAGGTCTATCACTGCCCTGGCCACACCCCGGGGCATGTGGTCTTCTTTCATCGCGCCACACAAATCGCCCAGGTCGGTGATGTGCTGTTCAACGGATCCATCGGCCGTACCGATTTTCCCCGTGGAGACTATGCCGCCCTTATCCATTCTATCCGCAATCGCCTGTGGCCCCTGGGTGATGGGGTGAGATTCATCCCCGGCCACGGCCCGGAATCCACCTTCGGAGAAGAGCGGCGCAGCAACCCTTTTGTCTGCGACGGCTGCTAGGACCCGTTGACGTGAATGCTATCGGCTCTGGATCGCTCTAGGGCCTGTCAAAACAATTCGATCGCCACAATTGTGCCTGACAATCCATCACCCGGCATTGCTCCCTGTTCAGTCGGCATCCGGTTAATCGCTCACAAAAAAATATCGGGTGATTTATCAATTTTCCGTTCTAACTCCTTGAATCGCTGATCTGCTCGAATCGGGACAAGATTTGAAGGTCAATTGACCTGGGTCAATTAAAGAACTTGAAAACACAATATATAGTGTCTTACTTCTTATACATCGCCACATATAGTGTTTCATAATAAATTACCCGGAGGGTCACAGGTCATGCATGCTCAAGTCTTAAAGAGAGAATCCTTGTTACCCGCCAAAGTCACCAAGCGCGATGGCTCCGAGGTCGATTTCAATAGCGTCAAGATTGAAAACGCAATCCTCAAGGCGGGTGAAGCCAGTGGCGAATTCAGTAGAGACGAGGCCGGTTTACTGACTGCTCATGTGATCAAGGTGTTGAGCCATACCGGCTATCGGGATCTGACTCCGGGTATCGAACGCATCCAGGATATCGTCGAGCAGGTTTTGATCAGCGCCAACCATTTGAAAACGGCCCGCGCCTATATCGTCTATCGCGAACAACATAAAAAGCTGAGGGAAGACCGCCGTACCCTGCTGGATGTCAGTGCCTCGGTTACCGAATACCTGCAACGCACCGACTGGCGGGTCTCGGCAAACGCCAACCAAGGCTACTCCCTGGGTGGACTGATACTCAACGCATCCGGCAAAATGATCGCCAACTACTGGCTCAATCATGTCTATCCCCCAGAAATCGGAGAAGCCCATCGCTCGGGCGACATCCACATTCACGACCTCGACATGCTCGCCGGTTACTGCGCCGGCTGGTCCTTGCGTACCCTGTTGCACGAAGGTCTGAACGGAGTGCCCGGCAAAGTGGAATCCGGTCCGCCCAGGCATATCAACAGCGCCGTCGGTCAGATCGTCAATTTTCTCGGTACCCTGCAGAACGAATGGGCCGGCGCACAGGCCTTCAGCTCCTTCGATACCTACATGGCGCCCTTCGTGCGCAAGGACGACCTGACCTATGAACAGGTCTATCAGGCCATACAGGAGCTGATCTATAACCTCAATGTCCCCTCACGCTGGGGAACCCAGACCCCGTTCACCAACCTGACCTTCGACTGGGTCTGTCCCGAGGATCTCCGCCACCAGGTCCCCGTCATCGGCGGCCAGGAGATGCCCTTCTGTTACGGCGACTTGCAGTATGAAATGGATCTCATCAACCGCGCCTATATCGAGGTGATGACTGCCGGGGATGCGAAAGGCAGGGTCTTCACCTTCCCCATACCGACCTACAACATCACCCCGGATTTTCCCTGGGAGAGTGAAAACGCCAGGCTGCTGTTCAGGATGACGGCAAAATACGGCCTGCCCTATTTCCAGAACTTTTTAAATTCCGAATTGAGCCCGAACATGGTCCGCTCCATGTGCTGCCGCCTGCAGCTCGATTTGCGAGAACTGCTGAAGCGGGGCAATGGGCTATTCGGTTCGGCGGAGCAGACCGGCTCCCTGGGTGTGGTAACCCTCAACTGTGCGCGGCTTGGGTATCTCTACGCCGGAGATGAGACGGCCCTGATGGCACGGGTGGATGAACTCTTGAAGCTGGCTCGCAACAGCCTCGAGATCAAGCGTAAGGTGATACAGCGCCATATGGACGCCGGCCTCTTCCCCTATACGAAACGCTATCTCGGCACCTTGAGGAATCATTTCTCCACCCTTGGCATCAACGGCATCAATGAGATGATCCGTAATTTCACTCGGGACCGGGAGGATATCACCACTGCCGAAGGCATGAACTTCGCGCTCCGCTTCCTCGATCATATTCGTCAAACCATGGTGGCGTTTCAGGAGGAGACAGGCAATCTCTACAACCTGGAGGCGACACCCGCGGAGGGAACCACCTATCGATTCGCCAAGGAGGACAGAAAGCGCTACCCGGAGATCCTGCAGGCGGGAACCGAAGAAAAACCCTACTACACCAACTCATCCCAGCTGCCTGTGGGATTTACCGACGATCCATTTGCCGCCCTTCAGCATCAGGAGCCGCTGCAGCGAAAATATACCGGCGGCACGGTACTTCACCTCTATATGAACGAACGGATCAGCAGCGACGAGGCCTGTGCAAAACTGGTCAGACGCGCTCTGCAGAATTTCCGCATCCCCTATTTGACCGTCACACCGACATTCTCAATCTGCCCGACACACGGCTACCTCAGCGGCGAACACGAATTCTGCCCCAAGTGTGATCATGAACTCATACAACGTAAACAACAGGAGACCAGCCATGCATCAAACCATTGAACTGAAAGACGAGGAACGCACCCGTTGTGAGATCTGGACACGGGTGATGGGCTACCACCGTCCCATCTCCGCTTTCAATCCCGGCAAACAGGCTGAACAGGCGGAACGCCGCTATTTCGTTCAGGCCCGGATAGCGGACGCGACCCATGGCGAAACGGCAATCACCGAAAGCTGAATCGTGCCAGGCGAAACGCTCCGGGTTGGGGGATTCACTCCCATGACCACCATCGATTATCCCGACCATCTGTCGGCGGTAATCTTTTGTCAGGGATGCCCCATGCGTTGCCACTACTGTCACAACCGCGAACTGTTACCGGCGCAAACCGACAAATCGATACCCTGGAAGGATATTCTCGGTTTTCTCTCGGTCCGTCGCGGTCTACTGGATGGGGTTGTGTTCAGCGGCGGTGAACCGACGTTGCAGCGATCGGTTGGGCAGGCCGTCGAGGAGATCAAGTCGATGGGGTATCTGGTTGGCCTCCATACGGCAGGCGTCTATCCCGAGCGTTTCGAGCAACTGCTGCCCCTGATCGATTGGGTGGGATTGGATATCAAGGCCCTGGCAGAAGATTATCCTGCACTGACCGGGGTAAGCGGTTCCGGGGAGTCGGCCTGGCGGTCCGCCCGCCTGTTGGCCGCCAGCGGCATTGCCCATGAGATACGTACCACGCTCTATCCCGCCATAGACAATCCCGACTACCGGAACCGCCTTCAAAGGGAACTCACGGCCCTGGGTGAAATCAATCATAAATGGCAGAATGAGCGATGTGTAGTCGCCCTACACTGAAAGAACGATAACGCCGCTGGAGGGAAAAATAGACCCAACCCTGCGGAGTGCGCCCCGAGGGAAATACCCTTGGGGTACGCCTGAAAAAGCGCCAATAAATCCGCGAAGAGAGAGACTTGGCAGTTCCAAATGAACGACGAGCAACGCCGAGTGGCGCATTGTTCAGGTATGGCGGAGCCGACTGGACGAGTGTCAACAGACCCTAGATTAGTTCCTACTAATAATTTCACATGCGATTGTTTACAGTGTATTTTTTGCATTGACATTCGACTTGACGTAACATCCTCCAGTCAAGAAAAATAACCCGATCTAGATGGAAGTAGGCGGGATAGCTATAAACGACACAAGGAATACAGATTGTTTTCCTTGCAGAATTTCGAGGGTGGAGTATGTTCAGACAGCATGCTGGCTACAGGTCCGCAGGTAAAATATCGATAATCTTAGCGGGCATTATTTTTATTGGTGGCATCATCTTTTCAGGCCTGTTTAGCATGGGCCTTGCATTCACCAATGAAATGGACTTCTGTACCTCATGCCACTCCATGAAAGTCAATTTGGAAGAGTTCAAAGAGACGGTCCACTACAAGAATGCTTCTGGCGTTCAGGCCACCTGTGCTGACTGCCATGTACCAAAGCCCTTCATCCCAAAGATGATCGCAAAGGTAATGGCTGCCAAAGATGTCTACCACGAGATTATGGGCACTATCGACACCAAGGAAAAGTATGAGGCCCTCCGCTGGGATATGGCAAACAGGGTCTGGGAAAAGATGCGCGCTTCCGACTCCCGCGAGTGCCGCTCCTGCCATGAATTTACCAACATGGACCTGAGTGAGCAGGATCGCAGCGCCCGTAAACGCCACCCGAAGGCAATGGATGAGGGCAAGGCCTGTATCGATTGCCATAAAGGTATCGCACACGAGGAGCCGGACGAGCCAAAAGAGGACGATGCGTCCTGACCACTCTTGAAACAGGTTTGATATAATTCACTGGCTTTGCTCAATGAAATATGAAGTTAGGTCTCCTGACAGGAATGCGATGAAATACACCAGACTGCTCTTTGCAATCATTGTGATACTTCTTATGTCACCCTTGTATGCCGGTGACAAACAGGGCGAAAAGAATCTGCGCCTGGCCGCCAGCATCGGTGATGTGGAGACCATCACCGCCCTGTTGGATAAAGGTATCCCGGTCGATACGGCAAACAAGTTTGGCAAAACCGCACTGATGATGGCTGTCGAAAACGACAATTTCGAGAGCGTCGTGGTGCTGCTGAATCGCGGTGCGGATGTGAATGCACGGACCGTAGCGGGCTGTTCGGCTTTGACATTCGCCGCCGAGAACGGCCATCCCGCCCTGACGGCCATGCTGCTGGAACGGGGCGCCAACCTGCACGATCGCACGCGCGCCGGCTGGGATTCGCTGATGATCGCATCACGCTACGGCATCACGGACATGGTCGAGCAACTGCTGTTCAAGGGCGCAGATCCCAAGGCCTCGGACAAGCATGGTCACAATGCATTGATGATGACGGCAGAGAAAGGACATGCCGACACCGCTGTCATGCTCCTGAAGCATGGCGCAGAGATTGATAGCCGTGACAAGAACGGCTCCACGGCGTTGATACTAGCCGCCGACAGTGGCAATAACAGTGTGGTCACGGTGCTCATCGACCACTATGCCAATCTCAACGCTAAAGACAACGATGGCGCAACCGCATTGATTTGGGCCGTCGGTCAGGACCGAATCGAAGCCGCCCGACTGCTGCTCGAGGCTGGCGCCGACGTCAACCTGGCGGATGTTGACGGCGTCACGCCGTTGATGGAAGCCGCCCGAAACGGTTCAGAGTCGCTGGTTAAGCTGCTGCTTCAACATGGCGCAGATAAAACGAATAAAGACAATGAGGGCCATACCGCCCTTGACATCGCTAAAAAGAAAAAGCATGTCGAGGTCGCGAGCCTTCTGAAATAAAAGGCATTGCCCAGGTGGGGGCAACATTATCTATCCACCGCCTCTCTCGAGGCTGTGGATGATACCCATCTGAGTCTATTGCAACAGGAACAGTCCAAATAACTGCTCCGGTTCATAATGGCAGGGCGCATCAGCACCCTGCCGAAAAATAATGTAAGCCTGTTTTAATTCCAAAGGAGGTAACATGGCGTACACAAAACTAAAGAGAGCCCTGATCGGCGCACTGGTAATCAGTGCCTCATCTGTGGCCTTTGCTGCTGACAAGCCCAAGACGATGACGGGCGCCAGTGCCAACATGCTTGCCGTTACCTGTGCCGGTTGCCATGGTACCAACGGCGCAAGTGCAGGCCCGGCAACCCCGAGCATCGGCGGCATTTCCGCCGTCTATTTCGAAGAAGTAATGCTGGGTTTCAAAGATGGTTCGGTTAAAAACACCATCATGGGACGTATCGCCAAGGGCTATTCCGATGATGAGATTAAGGCCATGGGTGAATTCTTCGCCAAACAGCCCTTTGTCCCCGCGAAGCAGGATTCCGATCCGAAGCTGGCCAAGAAAGGCGCCAAGCTGCACGATAAGTACTGCGAGAAGTGTCATGCCGACGGCGGCACATCGGCAGAGGATGACTCCGGTATTCTGATGGGTCAGCTGACACCTTATCTTCACTACACCATGTCCGACTACAAGGCGGGCGATCGTGAGATGACGAAGAAGATGAAGAAGAAGGTCAATCAGTTGATCAAGAAAGAGGGCGACGCCGGCTTCGAGGCGCTCTTCAACTACTACGCCCAGGGCACGCAATAAGGGGGAATGAGAGATATGAAGATTACTCGAAGAGGATTTGTTAAAGGCGCGGGTGCGGCTACAGCCATCGGCATGATGGGTACCCCCTATATCGCCTTGGGCGCTTCCAAGAAAGTGGTTGTTGTCGGCGGCGGTACCGGTGGTGCCACTGCTGCCAAATATCTGCGCATGGCCGATCCGACCATCGAAGTCACCCTGATCGAAGCCAACAAAAACTACTACACCTGCTACTTGTCCAACGAGGTATTGGGCGGCGACCGTAGTATCGACACCATCAAATTCGGCTATGCAGGACTCGGCAAACACGGCGTCAACGTTGTCCACGATGTGGTCACCGCCATCGACGCCAAGGCCAAGACCGTCAAGACAGCCGGTGGAAAGAGCTTCCCTTACGATCGCTGTATCGTTGCTCCAGGTATCGACTTCAAGTGGGAAACCATCGATGGATACGACGCCAAGGTGGCTGAGGATATTCCTCACGCCTGGAAAGCCGGTTCCCAGACCGTTACCCTGCGCAAGCAGCTGGAGGCCATGAAGGATGGCGGCACTGTCGTGATCGCACCTCCCGGCAACCCCTTCCGTTGCCCTCCAGGACCCTACGAGCGTGCTTCTCAGATAGCTCACTATCTGAAGCAGCATAAACCCAAGTCGAAGATCATCATCCTCGATCCCAAGCCTAAGTTCTCCAAAATGGGTCTCTTCACCCAGGGCTGGAAGGCACTGTATGGTTATGAGTCTGACAACTCCATGATCGAATGGCGTGGCAGTGCTCAGGGTTCCAACGACAATGCCGTGGTCAAGGTGGATGCCGGCTCCAGGTCCGTCACCACCGGTTTTGACGACACCATCAAGGCCGATGTTCTGAACGTCATCCCGAACCAGAAGGCGGGCAAGATCGCCTTTGCCGCCGGTCTGACCAACGACAGCGGCTGGTGCCCCATCAACCTACATACCTTCGAATCCACCATTCACAAGAACATCCATGTGATCGGTGACGCCTCGATTGCCAAAGGCATGCCGAAATCCGGTTATGCCGCCAATTCCGAAGCGAAGGTCTGCGCCGCAAGCGTGGCAGCCCTGTTGAACGGCCAGGAGCCCGGCACACCGGCCTATGTCAACACCTGCTACTCCATCGTAGGCAAGGACTGGGGTATCTCCGTTGCAGCTGTCTATCAGCTGGCTGAGGACGGCTCCAAGATCACCAAGGTATCCGGTGGTCTGACGCCGACTGACGCAACACCGGAGATGCGTGCACGCGAAGTCGCCTACGCCCACAGCTGGTTTACCAATATCACCAACGATATTTTCATGTAAACCGACTGTTCACCAAGGACCGGCGCAATAAAAAAGCGGGGTTAATCCCCGCTTTTTTTATGCTCCGGTGCATTCTCTTACAAGTCGACGGCAAACACCATTGCGATCAATTTCTTATAAACACCACTGCCTACATTTACGGATTTATTCAGGCCTCCTGGGTCTGCCCGGACGCTGATCAATGGTGTAACCGGCACCGGAGTGCAAATTCGTAGGCCTGGCGTAGTTGGGAAAATCCGGATTTCGCCACCCCTCTTTTGCCAGCTTTTCCTTCGGCGGCTTGATGCGTGAAACATAATCGAGTACGGCTCGAATATCACGATGGGTGAAATTGTGAATCTGCTTAACCATCTTTTTGTCGGCATTACGGCGACGTTCAATCTTTATCCATTCGAACTGACGTAGAAGATAACGATAGTGCTGTCCGTATATGGCAGGGATGTGATCCTCCAGATTACCCTCACCCGTCTCACCATGACACTCGGTACAGTTGTCCTGATAGAGTTTTTCACCCCATACAAGGTCATTCCCGTGTCCCACACCATTGTACGGCGACATCGGCAATTGTGATATATAGGCCGCCACATCCGCGATGTCCTGGGCACCGCCGAGAAGATTTGGCGAAGTGAACGGTAACATGGTGGGATTATCTCTGTTACGGGCTCGAATATCGGCCAGCTGCTTGATCAGTACAGTCGGCAATTGACCTGCCACCTGAGGATAGGCGCCACTCTCGAGACCCCATCCTTCCGGGGTATGACACACAGAGCAGATACGGTAGACCCTCTTGCCGTTCTCTAAGTTTGGGGTCAGCTCCATTGCCTGCTCATATTCGCGCATGGCATCGTCTGTTGATTGTGCGACCACCTGCCCCGTAGCCAATACGCACAATAAGGAAGTTACCCAAATAGACTTTCTCATTGAAACTCCAAATGTAATTTATCGTCATCGTGCAGTGCGATCAAAAATGAATCACTCAATCGAGACTACTAACCAAGCTATACCTGATAATAAGAGATGCAACAGGTCAGGTGGTTTTCACTGCTTCAGTATTTATTCTATGTAAAATGTAATATAGCCAGGGTATTGCCAGGACACAATAAATAAAGCACAGATCAACCTAATTCCATTGAATATTTTATGGTTGATTAAGAATAAGAATAATTGAAAGCGACAGGCAGTTTTGTGAGAATCAGAAGCGATCATAATGATCGCGTAACTCGATCGCCGGCCCATACAAAACCGGAATAATAATCCTGAAAAAGATCTCCAGCCTGGGGTACCAGAAGAGCATGATTTATTCATTGCCTCAATCCATAACGGACTGAGGCAAACGGCTTCTGCGGCTCGCAGTTGGGTTTATATACCAAGACTTTCCTTGTTTTAAAAACGACCATCCTAATAAGAAGGAGCCGCTAAACTATGAACAGGCTACTGATAACCCTCCTGTTATCCATCCCCATGTTTGCGCATGCAGTCGATCTCGAAAATGGCAAAAAACAGGCACGCAGCTGCGCCCTCTGCCATGGTCATTACGGGCAGGGAACGCCTGGGCCGGCCTCACCCAGACTTGCCGGCACTCCAGCCGGATATATGATCAAACAGATCGAGGCCTACATCAAGGGAGAGAGGATCAACCCCCGCATGGTAGTCACCTCGTCCCTGCATTCGATCAGTGAGGAGGATGTCGACGATATCGCTGCTTACTACGAAACTATCAATCTGGAAAAGATCAATCCTATCTTGAACAACATTCCGCTCTGGCCCGGTAATACGGAACGGGGTGAAGAGCTCTACAATGGCGACTGTAAAAGCTGCCATCGCAAAAACGGCATGGGAAAATCCCGCAAGGGGATTCCGGCGCTGGCACTGCAATACCCACGCTACCTCTTTCGGCAGATCAAGATGTTCCAGTGGGACAAGCGGGTACATGATGACGACCCTGAAGACGAAACCTTTGACGAGTTTTCAGACCAGGATATAGAGGCACTGCTTGCCTATATTTCGTCAATGGCGCCCAACAATAAAAAGTAAACGCACTATTCCACAATAAATAATGAACCGAAACACTCGGGAGAATGCTATGAAATCGATACAAGCACTGGGATTCGCATTGGTGCTGAGCCTGTTCTTGACTGCCTCTGTCCTGGCTGGCGATCAACCTGAAATCAATATCACCGACATCAAACAGACGGTGGTGCAGATGAGCGTCAAGGATGGTGTCACCAAAGATGATGCGGTACAGGCGCTGATGTCCCGCGCAGCCGAGATCAATCTGAAATATGTCGCCAGACAGCAGGTATCCAAAGAGCTTGAGGCGCGCGGCCTGAAAACGCCCTATCTCGACATCTTCCAGTTCTGTAACCCGGAAGATGCGCGGAAGATGATCATTCACGATCCAATCTACGCCGCCTACATGCCCTGCCGTATCGCCATGGTGGAAGATAAGGACGGCCAGCTCTGGCTGATGATGCTGAATCTGGACATGCTGATCAACAGCGAATTGCTGCCGCCCGAGCTCACGGAGATCGCGATTCGCGTCAATCAGGCAATGCTCGATGTGATGGTTGCCGGCGCCACCGGCGAGTTCTGATCGGCCGCAAATGGTCGCTAATCACCGCAAATTTTCGCCAATGGTATTGTGAAACAGTTACACTTCTGTTCTTGCGATAACATGCTTTGGCTTACAAACAATCCTTCTGCTTTATAAGGCCAAAAAATTTGCGTTTATTCGCGGTGATTAGCGTTCATTCGCGGCTGGTTTTCTTAACGGATCACCCTTCCCGGTATCAACTGATGCTCTCGGCCAGATTGGCCTGAAAGATCGCCTTGTGAATATCACCCAGGCTGAGCATCCCCACCAGCTGTCCGCCATCGGCAACCGGAATGCGGCGGAATTTATGGCGCACCATGATTGTAGCAGCTCGCAATACGTGCATATCGGGACTGACCGTAATGACGCTCGGTGTCATCAGATCGGACACCTTTAGATTCAACACATCCTTATACTGCAACATCATACTGTTGTAGTCGGGTGCGGACATGCCATCCATGACCTCCTCAAGGGTAGGAAACATGCGATGCAGCACATCCTTCTCCGCAATGATCCCCATCAATTTCCCATCTTCCACCACGGGAAGACCGCTGTAACGAAACAGGCACATTAGAGAGACCACCTCCAGAAGCTTGGTATCCGGAGTCACCGTTTTAGGTGTTCTTGTCATGATTTCGCTTACCAGCATTTATAAAACTCCTCGTCAGTTCGATTGTTTCCGGGCCTGTTCAGACAAATCCAATGGCCTCTAGTTAAATCTCGTTGTTTTACAGGCCGTTAACGATACGCATTCTGGATCTGGTTGCCAACCCTTTTCCTGGCCTCAACCGGATCGGCGACCGAGTCACAATCATATGCACTGGAATCGTCAGAGATATAGGGACAGTAGCGAATCAACCACTGAAGGAATAGAATTCCCAACCCATTGGGAATGCAATTCAGCCTGGCGGAAAAACCCTGCCTCCCGCTCTCTGCCGCTTCCCGGAGTGCAATAACAACCCAGTGGCGTAAACCGATGATTTATTGAGAAAAGGTCATAATAATCCATAACTTATCCACAGCTCTCGCACAGAGCGGGCTGCCTTTTCCACAACTTCATACACAATATATTGTGGTTGACATCGATCAAATAGGATATATATTGTGTTTACTGGTTTTGGAATCGGGACTCCGATTCCACCACGGTGACCAGACAAGAAGGCCGGAGATATAACCGGCCAGGGCGAGAAAAAAACCGGCCTCCGGGGCGACAGCTCCCGCAACAAGAGGCCGGACGCGGACAGGACATGCAACGACCCGCACAGACCGGCCAGCCTGTCCGCAGAAAAGACAACAGTTTAACCACCAACAGACAATCGACAGCCAAGGCAGTCTGTTCATAGACCCGGCGCAATAATGGCTACGATGCGAACACATTCAGGAGAAGAGATGGCCACACAAGCAGCCAATAGCGACGCTTCCACTGCAGTTACCCAGCCACCCGTGATGCAGGAGCCTCTGACGCATACCCGATCCAACAGCACCAGCGGTATCCAGGTCATCCGCCGGAACGGCAAGGTCACCCACTTCGATCCCGGCAAGATCAGCGTTGCCATGACCAAGGCCTTCCTCGCCGTCGAGGGTGGCAGTGCCGCTGCCTCCAGTCGCATTCACGATACCGTCCAGGCGCTCACCGACCAGGTGGTCGGCGCGTTGACACGCCGCCTGCCCGACAACGCCACCGTGCACATCGAGGACATCCAGGATCAGGTGGAGCTGTCGCTGATGCGCTCCGGCGAACACAAGGCCGCCCGCTCCTATGTCCTCTATCGCGAACGCCAGACACAGAAGCGCCTGGAAGAGGAGGCCAAGCGCGCCGAGGTCGAAGGCATCCCTCAAGAGCATATCGTCAATGTCACCCTGGATGACGGCTCCAGCCGCCCCCTCGACATTGAACGGATGCAGGCGCTGGTCAACGAGGCCTGCGTCGGTCTGGACGAGGTGGATGCCGGCCGCATCCTGCAGGAGGCCTGTCGCAACCTGTTCGACGGGGTGAAAGAGAGCGACGTCTCCCAGACCCTGGTGATGAGCGCCCGCACCCTGATCGACCAGGAACCCAACTACTCCCAGGTCGCCGCCCGCCTGCTGCTCGATATCCTGCGCCGGGAGGCCCTCGGCTTTCTCGGTCTCGACACCCCGGTCAACACCCAGGCGGAGATGGCCGACAGTTACTGCAGCTATTTCAAACGCTATATCCTGCAGGCCCAGGAGCTGGAACTCCTCGACGGCCGTCTCGGCCAGTACGACCTGGACCGGCTGATCGCCGCCATCAAACCCGAACGGGACCTGCAGTTCACCTACCTGGGACTGCAGACCCTCTACGACCGCTACTTTATCCATAGCGAGGACGGCATCCGCTTCGAGCTGCCCCAGGCATTCTTCATGCGCGTCGCCATGGGCCTGGCCATCAACGAGATCGACCGCGAGACACGGGCCATCGAGTTCTACGACCTGCTCTCCTCCTTCGACTTCATGAGCTCCACGCCGACCCTGTTCAACTCAGGCACCCTGCGCCCGCAGCTCTCCAGCTGCTATCTGACCACCGTGCCCGACGACCTCGACGGTATCTACGGCAGCATCAAGGACAACGCCCTGCTCTCCAAGTTCGCCGGCGGTCTGGGCAACGACTGGACCCGGGTGCGCGGCCTCGGCGCCCATATCAAAGGGACCAACGGCAAGTCCCAGGGCGTGGTGCCTTTTCTCAAGGTGGCCAACGACACCGCGGTGGCGGTCAACCAGGGCGGCAAGCGCAAAGGGGCGGTCTGCGCCTACCTGGAGACCTGGCACATCGATATCGAGGAGTTCCTGGAACTGCGCAAGAACACCGGTGACGAACGCCGCCGCACCCACGACATGAACACCGCCAACTGGATCCCCGATCTCTTCATGCGGCGGGTCGCCGAAGAGGCCGACTGGACCCTCTTCTCGCCCAACGACACCCCGGATCTGCACGAACTCACCGGCAAGGCCTTCGAAAAGGCCTATCTCGCCTACGAGGAGAAGGCGGCCAAGGGACTGCTGGATGTGAGTAAAACCGTCAAGGCGATGGACCTGTGGCGCAAGATGCTCGGCCTGCTGTTCGAGACCGGCCATCCCTGGATCACCTTCAAGGACCCCTGCAACCTGCGTTACAGCAACCAGCACATGGGCGTGGTGCACAGCTCCAATCTCTGTACCGAGATCACCCTGCACACCAACGACCAGGAGATCGCGGTCTGCAACCTGGGCTCGGTCAATCTCACCGCCCATGTGGATGAAAGCGGTCTCGATCTGAAGAAGCTGGAGAAGACGGTGACCACCGCGATGCGCATGCTCGACAACGTCATCGACTACAACTACTACAGCGTGCCCCAGGCGCGCAACTCCAACCTGCGCCACCGCCCGGTGGGCCTCGGCATCATGGGTTTCCAGGACGCCCTCTACAGACAGCGCCTGGCCTACACCTCGGAAGAAGCCCTGGCGTTCGCCGACCGCTCCATGGAGGCGGTGAGCTACTACGCCATCCAGGCCTCCTCCGACCTGGCGGCCGAGCGTGGCCGCTACTCCACCTACGAGGGCTCGTTGTGGAGCCAGGGCGTCCTGCCCATCGACTCCCTCAAGCTGCTGAAGGCGGAACGGGGCGACTACCTGCAGGTGGACGAGAGCCAGACCCTCGACTGGGACGCCCTGCGGGAGAAGATCCGGATCCAGGGGATGCGCAACTCCAACACCATGGCGATCGCCCCCACCGCGACCATCTCCAACATCTGCGGCGTCAGCCAGTCGATCGAGCCGACCTACCAGAACCTGTTCGTCAAATCGAACCTCTCCGGCGAGTTCACCGTGGTCAATCCCTACATGGTGCACGACCTGAAGAAGCTGGATTTGTGGGACGAGGTGATGATCAACGACCTGAAATACTACGACGGCTCCCTGCAGCCCATCGACCGTATTCCGGCGGAGCTCAAGGCGATCTACGCCACCGCCTTCGAGATCGACGCCCGCTGGCTGGTGGAGGCCGGTTCCCGGCGCCAGAAATGGATCGACCAGGGCCAATCCCTCAACCTCTACATGGCCGAGCCCTCCGGCAAGAAACTGGACAACCTCTACAAGCTGGCCTGGGTGCGTGGCCTCAAGACCACCTACTATCTGCGCTCCATGGGCGCCACCGGCGCGGAGAAGACCTCGATCAAGCAGGAGGACAGCGGTAGCGGTGTCGACTTGATCGGCGCCGGCGGCGAAGCGCCCCAGGCCTGCTCCATCCTCGATCCGGACTGCGAGGCGTGCCAGTGAAACCTTATATAGTGAAGTAATATTTTATGAACTGGAAAGATCGAATTGAAATTCAAGCTAGAGAGATCCTAATTGAAATTTGGGATAACAAACATGTCCTTTGGCCAGGAAAAAATGTTCACCCTCTGAATATGGTCGATCCAAAAGTTGCTGCACATGTTCTTGGCATTGACTTTCAAACTTGGCCTGAACTCCCTTTGCTTAATACACAAAGAAATTCAAATGTAGCGGGCCTCATAGATAGACATGCGAAAAAAATAGCTATTTCAACTCGTTTTCCAATTTACACTCAACGTTTCACTGGCGGACATGAGATTGCACATTGGACGTTACATGAAGATGAAATCATGCATAGAGATAGACCTATAGACGGTCTTTCTTCGAGTACATACAAAAAACCTTGGAAAGAAAAACAAGCTGACTATTTTTCTGCCTGCTTTCTGATGCCTCGTAGACTTGTAATTGAACAATTTGAGAAGACTTTTCAAACAAAACACCCAATTGTTATTGATGACAATGTTGCATTCTGGCTTTGCCCTGATGATCACTATTCTTTGTTAGATGCCGCTCCTAACTCGCTAGCATGTGAGCTTGCCATCGCTAATGCTACATCCTATGCAGGAAGGCATATCAAATCACTTGCTGAGCAATTCAAAGTTTCTGGTCTATCAATGGCAATCCGATTACAAGAACTTGGACTTGTGAAGTACTAACTTCCTTGAAACAAACAATGATTAATGAGGAATTGAAGATGCTGAACTGGGACGATCCACTCGCCAAACCGGCGCCCGTCGAAACCGCGCCGGCCCCTGCGAACACCGAGCCCCAACTGGCCCACCCCCATGTGGTGGAAGAGGCGGCGCGCGCGCTCCAGGCAGAGGAACAGGCCGAGGTCGACAGCGCCTCCATGGAACCGGTCAATCCCGATGACAAGCGGGTCATCAACGGCATGACCGACATCAACCAGCTGGCGCCCTTCAAGTATCCCTGGGCCTGGGAGTACTTCCTCAACGCCAACAAGAACCACTGGACGCCGCTGGACATCAACATGGCCCAGGACGTCCACGACTACCAGCACAAGCTGACCCTGGAGGAGCGCCACGTCTACGAGAACGTGCTCTCCTACCTCACCACCTCCGACATCCTGGCGATGCGCAACATCGGCCTGGCGGTGATGGAGAAGATGTCGGCCCCCGAGCTGCAGATCTACCAGGCGCGCCAGGTCTACGAAGAGTCACTGCATACCTGGACCTACCAGCACTGCATCGAGACCATCGGCCTCGACCAGGGCGAGATCTACAACCGCTACCGGGTGGTGCCGGAGATCAACAAGAAAATCCAGATCACCAACCGCCGCCTCGCCTCCATCCTGCGCGCCGACATCGACCTGCGCGACCCGGACGAGCTGCAGAACTTCGTCATGGCCTACATCTTCTTCGCCGCCATCTTCGAAGGCTGCTGGTTCTACAACGGCTTCAGCCCCATCTTCGCCCTGCAGCGCCGCGGCCTGATGAAAGGCACCGCCGAACAGCTGCAATACATCATGCGCGACGAAGTGCTGCACGCCTCCTTCGGCATTCGGGTGGTCAAGCAGATCATCCAGGAAGAGAACATCACCCTCGACAAACAGGTGCTGCGCGAGATGTGGGACGAATCGGAAGCCGCCGAGATCGGTTATGCGAGTTACATCCTGCGCGATCCTATTCTCGGTTACTCCCAGGAGGACCATGTGGGGCAGTTCCGGTTTATCGCCAATCGCCGTGCCCGGCAGCTTGGGATTGATGAGCCCTTTCCAGGGGCTGAGGCTACGCTGCCCTGGTTGGATGAGCAGGCGCATTTGCGGAAGGAAAAGAACTTTTTTGAGACAAGGGTTACGGAGTATCAGACGGGTGGGGCATTGAAGTGGGATTGAGGTTTTTTAATTTAGAAATGTGAATCTTGAATTTCAGTGTACACTTTCCTCACTCTTAGTTTTATATAACCCAAAAATAGCATGTACATTAATTCAGAATCCAAGATATCTATTTTCATATTGCTCATTGTGCGGCCTATTATATCTTGTTACTCAGAGCCTGTGTCAATGAATACCTCAATTGTTAATCCAAAGGAGTAGCGCTATGCCTACAAAAAAGCTGGCAGATAAAGTTTGGGAAAAAGCTGACAGTCTTGTCAAGAGAAGCCGTCACAGTAAGAAATAATTCCACGCTCTATGTTTTACATGAAGGGCATTCGCACACATACCGAATGTTATTTATAAATAGTTGCATATACAGACGACAATAAACAGTGCCAGCAAGGTGAAAATGGACCTTTTTATTCACTTCGCAAATCAACCATAAACTTCAACTATTACGAACACCCGTTGGTTATCTCCATCAGTAACGATGCCAGCATTACAGTTAAAAAAGGTGGCAGGATTAGCATTGCAATGGTGCTATTTTTATGGCTTAAGAGTTGACAGCTACAGTCATTGTTAGACCTTAAGCGGAAGGGCTTTCACTTAAGTATTGTTATTTCATAGGTTGAATAATTTTGAGCTGCAGAGCAAAAGCTATACATAGAATTACTCTTCGAAAAAATGTTTTTTTATAGATTAGCAAATAAGCGATTAAAATAAGGAAGATCAGATGCTTAATTGGGAAAAGTTACTTAACGAAACACGACGTAAAGAGTTACATGGCTCTTATGAATCCATAGGTACTGGTGTTGGGAGAATGGAAATTGAACGTGACTATGATCGCATTCTCTTCGCTGCTCGGGTTTTACCCAGAATTTACGGACACATCAAAAAAGGCCGATAATGGCCGTGGAGGTGTGTCATGCAGAAACGCAGAAAATACTCAGAGG